>CAVYNA010000001.1:0-521249 GCA_963769765.1 uncultured Acidimicrobiaceae bacterium
GATCATCGCCGCCGATTACGCAGGCAAGTCGACCTACCATTCGGAGAGAACCTCTTCCTCGTCCTCGTCGCTTTGGGAATGTCATTCGCCACGTATCGAGTCGTGGAGAATCCGATACGGCACTCGGGGCTCTCTGCGAAAAAGAGCGTCGCACTCGGATTGGTTCTCGTCTCACTGACGGTAGCGGCGCTCACCGTCCTCATCCAGTGGAACGCGGCGTCGGGGGCGGAAGCTCCAATCATTCCCGCGCCAACTGAGCAATCTGTGCAACGAAGCGTCGCCGCAGCACGGTTCATTTCCAGTATTCCCCCTGGGATGAAACCGGCATTGTCCCAAGTTTCAAGCGACTTCGGAGGCGTGGATCTCAAACTCAATTGTATCGCTGCTGTCGACACGAGTACCGGGTCGATCTGCCCGCTCGGTGATGTCAAGAGCAATCGTCTGATGGTCGCCTATGGCGACTCGCATGTGCTCATGTGGCTCCCAGCCCTCATCTACTTCGCATCGCAACAGCACTTTCGGCTCGTCGTCCTGTCCCATTGGTACTGTCCGGTCGACGTCGTGACGATCACCGATCCGCCCGGATATGGTCGACCGGGGCAGCCGTATCAACCCTGCACTGAGTGGCATCAATGGGCAATGCAGTGGATCCAACAGCACGATCCGCAACTCGTCGTCATCTCTCAGGAGAGCCTTTACAAGTTGCCGAACACGCGGACTGCAGATCAAGTCCTATTCAGTGCGACACAATGGAGCGACGGGCTCCGACGCCTGCTCCAGAACGTGAAGGTTCCGGGCGCCAAGGTAGTCCTTCTCGGCAACATTCCATTGCTCAGGCTGCCTTCCCCAGAATGTCCATCGCGCTATCAATTCAACATCCAAGTATGCTCGACTCCGAGAACGCGCACCGTACCGCCCCTCTTCTCAACAGAGCGCACCGTCGCTTCGGAAGAACATATCGGATACATCGACCCGACGAGTTGGCTCTGCTCGTCGATCTGCACGCCGATCGTCGGCCATTATCTCGTCTACTTCGACGAATATCACATCACGGCAACATACGCGACGTATCTGCGGAACGTGTTCGGGCAGGCGCTGCTCAATGCAGCGGGCCCGTAGGAGAGGTCACCGTCCCGCGGACCCGCGAAACGGATTTCGGGCGAGTCGGGCGCCCCGGATCCTCCCAGTGGACTGATTGTCAGGCCAGGATGCGATGTAGCACGATCGGTTGGGGCCAGGAGGTCGCTGGCTAACCGGAAGCCGTCACCCTGCCGTTGGAGTCAAGTTCGAACCCGGGGAGGTTGAATCGTTGGGCCAACAGTGATGGGACCGCCTCGCGAGGCTCTGGAGTTTCGATCATCCCGTCAGGGTCCATCGCAATGGCTTGGAGAGTACCGGACCAATCATGTATGGCTTCGCGTCGTCCGTCTGGGTGATTCCTCGAGACGATGAGCCCGAATACGAACGGTGAGGCCGGGAAGGTGCACATGAACCAGTTGTTGACCTCGATGTCGATCCGAGTTACAGGCTCGGGCGGGAATCCGTACACGTCAGACCAGCCTTCTCGCGCCAAGTATTGGAGAACAAGCTCGTCCCCTTCTCTCACAACTTGGAACTTCCAGCCCGACTGTTCTTGCGCCCCTGACGGACCGAAAGGAATTGGATCCAGCAGTGTCCCGAGTCCGAATCCAACATCTGCGTGCCATTGGCGGCCGTCCTCATCCGTCACGCGCAGGACGAGGTGCCCGGCCGGTCGAGTCTCAGGCGGGGCTCCGCCGACGCGGACGCGAGCGAGCATCGGCTCAACCTGGAGTCCGAGATGTTCCAGGGCTGAAGCCAGTAGAAGGTTGTGCTCGAAGCAGTAACCGCCGCGCCGGGCGGACACGAGCTTGCGCTCCAGAGCGTCCGGCTCTAAGGAAATCGGGATCCCGCGGTGCGGGTCAAGGTTCTCAAAGGGAATGGTCGTCGCATGGGCTCGGTGGATCGATTGCCATGTAGCTGATGACGCACCGCTGAGCCCTATCCTGCGCAAGTAACCGTCGAAGTCCTGCACGGAGCGCAGCATAGAGCGTGACGAAGCAGAGACGTCGTGCCGGCCAAAGGTGGCGCCCAATCGGTGGCATCTGCCGGGAGGTGTTCGGGTCAGTGGAGCTTCCGGCCTAGTTCAGCCAGTCGAGGTCCGCCCTGAAATGCTCTGAGTCGTCGTCACCGCGCAGGGTCCCGTCGGGCTGGTGTGACCGGCATCTGATGCCGGACGGCCCGCCGCCATGAATGCAACCCGGTCGCCGAATTCATGCAACACAAATTGAGAGATCGTGGAAAGCACGTCGCCAAGCGCTAGTTTGCCAAGACGCAATTGACTACGGACTCAACTGGCAGGGTTCCATGGTTGGGCCTTCCCTTCACACAACTGGCGAACTGAGCGGACGTATCGAGTTTCGAACGACGAGCGTGATCGACGCCCGACCAGACCCAGGCATTGGACTGAAGGACGGGTGACTCCCCAGTCGCTGCGGTGATCAAGGCTGCGGCGAGTGTGACCGAGGCTGTGTGGTCGTAGGGAGGAAGGTTATGTTGGTCCGGTATCACGACCATCGTTACTCCCCATCCGTGGAGCGCATTGCGAACCGCGATGAGGTCGCCTTGGGTCGGCTCAGCATTTGCAGAAGCTGATGGTGAGGCGATGGCAAATGCCGACGTGTTGAAGAGAACCGACTGGCCCGGTGCTTCCGCCCCGGCGCGACTCAGAATAGCGCCGGGTCCATTGCCGCCGACAATCGAATAGTGCATCTGATCGATCGCCTGCCATGTAAGGGAGCTCTCATTCACGGTGAAGGGCGCTGGGAACACCAGAAGGACCTGGTGTCCTGGTAGGCGGGGTGCAACTGAGTGAAACCAAGTTGGCAATACAACCGGCTGCGCAGTGAATGGAGCTGTTTCTGCCAGATAGGCGAACGGTGGAAGAAGAGCGATTGCTGCCAGCATCAGCCCAAATGCAGTCGGAGACCACTGAGGAAGGCTGGTCGAGGATGCGGTACGAGGTCCGCCGACCGTTCCTGACTGATTCGCGCGAAGTCTTCGCTCGAGGAAATGACGCGCATCATCGATGACGATCGCAAGAAGAGCAGCAATCGAGAGATAGGCGATCACAATGAATCGACCGGGGATCATGTCTTGCAAAAACGGCAACTTATCAAGGAACTGCCATGGGGAAGGATAGCCCGACACTGTGCCAAATGAGAGTCCAAGTGCAAAGAGGCCGAGTGCGCCAAAAATCCAAAGTCGCCGGTCTCGACGAAAAGCGATGCAGCCAATCAGGACGATGAGTATGGCTCCAATGCCGAAATAGTGGTCGGCAAGCACGGTGCCCTGGTAGCCACCGAAGACGTGGTTCCAGGAATAGCTCCCGAACGCAAAGGCTGAATGGGGCGTGGATGGTGTGGCTGGCACGACGAGGGATGCTGGCGCGATCCCCACAGTGGTGGAAGCAGGCCAGATGGGACCGGACAAGTGGGCAGGGCCGTACAGGGCATACCACGCAGGAAACGCGAGAATCAGCACCGCTGTCGCGGCTCCCACGAACAGCCCGACGCAAGCGTGACGAGCGTGCCGACGGAAGGCGGCTCGATCGCGAAGCAGTCCGTACGCAGCGATGAGTACCGTGCCGACCAGCCCAGAAATGGCGAGCATCGCCAGAAGCTCGGTACCGATGAAGAATTGCAGGGAAATCAGCAGACCCAAGAGGAGCCCGGCTCTCACCGGCCGAACGGCGTCGGCGAAGAAGAGGTCGTCGAGGCAGGCGACAATGAGAGGTGGGATGGCAACCAGGCCGAAGTCGATGGAGGCATTCGTGAGCTGCATGAAAACGAACAGTGAGAATCCGTAGAAAAGGCCGCCGACGAATGCTGCCGGTGTCCAAATCACAAACCGTTGCAGAAGATAGAACATCGCCAGCGCTGAGGCGACGGGGCTGAGAATCAGGAGCAGATTGAATGAGGCGATGGGTCCGAAGAGCCAGGTGACGGGAGCAAGCAAGAGTCCGAAGATCGCGCCGAACGTCAGATTCAATCCGTGCGGGAAGAACATCGCGGATGAATAGAGCGGGTTGAAGCCGTGAGAAAGAGCATATGCGGGCCATTCGATGAACCACAGATCCAGCGAACTGTCTCCACATCCGCAGAGAGTCGTCGAAGTTGGATGGACGCTCCAGATATTCGACCAGAGAATCATCGAAAACAGGAAGTAGCCGATCGCTGCGGCAAGGAGAGCCCGCAGTCGAATGGGGTTGCGATGCAGCGTGCTGTCGTCCGATGCAGTGGCCAAGTTGGTCGCGCCGAAGTGGTTGATTGAATCATCCGGTTCATCAAGAACTGACGGACGACCTGTGAAAGTATTGCTCATGGGAGCCGTTCGTGCTCGGAGTTCGCAAGCGAAGATGAGACTGGAGCGGCTGGCGAGAGATATGGAGCTGAGAAAGACTTGATGATCAACCTGTGAAAGTCAGATCGGAGATCAGTGCGGCTATCCATGAGGCTGTTGCTCCTCGCGGGCGATCGCGATCGGGAGAAATACCCGCCTCTGGCAGCATAGGCCAAGTGGATTGACTTGTTCCAATATGACTTGACTGCCATATGGGTGTATTGCAGCCAGAAGCGATGGTCCGGAATCGGACATCCAAGTGGGGACCCCGAGTCCCGTCGGGGTAGTGTGGCGGCTTCGATCGGTGCCGGAGTTGGGCGAGTGCCGCCAGGAAAGAGTGGGGGAGACGAGGAATGGCGGACGTTGTGATGAACGATGAGGCCGCACGGTCGGACCAAAGAGGCGCGGCAAGTCTCTGGACCGGCGTACTGCTCACCGTGGCGAGTTGGTTTCTGTGCAGGGTCATTATTGCCGTGTCATGGTCGCCCGCACGCAACCCGTTCGATTTCTCTTTCAACAATTGGATCCGCTGGGACAGTTTCAATTATGCGGCGATCGCACTGCACGGACGATCCTTCGGATTGTGCAGTGGAAAGGAATTCCGTCACCTACCAAATCCGCTGGGTCAAACCTACTGTGGTACTGCCGCCTGGCTGCCAGGGTATCCGTGGCTGATTCGGAGCCTCAGTGCACTTGGACTCTCCTTCCAGTCGGCCGGCCTGCTCATTTCATGGTGCGCGATGGCGATCGCGTTCTTCCTCGTCTGGTGGGGATGGGCTCGCCAACTCAAGGTCGCGAAAGCATTGATGCTCATGCTTCTCGTGGGGGTGTTTCCTGGTGCCGTCTATAACTTCGCCTACTTTCCGACGTCACTTGCGTTGGCATCGATCCTCGGTTCTCTCTTGGCGACGGTGCGACAGCGCTACCTGCTTGGAGCACTCTTGATGGCATGGGCCGGCCTTTGCTATCCGTCAGCTTGGTTTGCCGCCGCGGGACTGGCGGCCGGACTGGTCATCGTCGCGATTCCCCTCGGTGAGCTGGCAGTCTTTCGTCATGTCGGATATGCGGCCGTGTGCTTTCTCTCCATGGTCATTCTGTTCATCGACGATCAGTTGTCATTCGGACGGACGGGTGCCTATTTCATCGAGAATACGCAGCGGGGACTGCAAGCGTCGGGGGTACCTGGACAGGACTTCCTCAGGTTGCTCTTCACGCGTCGGACCCTCGAGCAGCTGAAAGTCGGACGGTCAGGCGGAACAGTCCTGGCGCTCCAAGGCGCGCTCGCGGTGGGCCTTTCCGTCTGGTCGGCGGTTCTCGCCATCGTGAACTTTCGGAAGGGGGATCGAGACCCGACGGTGTTCTTTCCGGCCCTCGTGGGACTCGGGGTCGTCGCAGGTGTCCTGTTCCTCTCGGCCAGCGGAGGAGCGTGGAACCGGAGCGTCGTGCTCGCGGCGCCGTGCGTGCTCTGCCTTCGGAAGTATCCAACCCCGGTGATCGCGGTCGTGCTGGTCGTGGTGGCTTGCACCACGGCTGCGATGTCGAGGTGGTTCTTCGTCGGATCGCTCGTATAGTCCTGAGGACTCTGCGGTGAATTGCGAGAGGGTGCAGCGAGCAGGCCATTGCGGGCGGTACGGGATGACGAGGGGATCGTGGTAGCTACCGACGTCGAGCAGAGCCTGGATCCGGGCACAGGGGTCGGGGAGACTTCGATCGGGTCGAGCCTTCGTCTCTTCAAACAGGCCGCCGGCATCGCGCTGGGCATCGTGACGGTCCCGTACGTCTGGGTGCTCTGGAGCCTTTGGAGCGGCACGCCGGACATCTTCCGTGCCCTCGCACCCGCCAACGTCTACGACCTGCAGGCCCGCGCCATGTTCGGGGGACATCTCTACATCCCGAACGGCGCGATCGGCATCGAGGCGTGGGTGCACGGTGGGCACCAGTTCACCTACTTCGGGCTCTTCCCGTCGATTCTCCGGATGCCGGTCCTCGCGGTCACTCACAGCCTCGACGGCAAGCTCACCGCACCTTCGATGCTGCTCAGTTGGATTGCGACCTGTCTGTTCGCGTCGATGCTGCTCTGGCGGCTTCGAGCTGATGATCCGCGGAAACGCGGTGCTCGGTCGCGCCGAGGCGGCGTGCCATGGCGTGCTCCTCGCGGCGATCACCGGTGGCAGCGCACTCGTGTTCGTCGCCGCGTCGCCGAGGGTCTACCAAGAGGACATCGCGTGGAGCGCGGCACTCACCATCGGGAGCGTCTTCGCACTGATCGGCGTGCTCGAGCGACCGTCGCGGGGCCGGGTGGTAGCGAGCGGGCTGCTCGTGTTGGCGACGGCTCTCGATCGGAGCCCGACGGGATACGCCTGCATCGTGGGCGCGCTCTTGATCGCCGTGTGGTTCGGCGTCGGTCGGGCCGGCGAAGAGCGCCGTCGGTGGGCAGGTCCCATGGCGGCCGTGGGGATCGGCTCGCTCGCCGTCATGGCGTTCGTGAACGCGATGAAGTTCGGCGCTCCGTTCGGCTTGCCCGAGGCCGATCAGGTGTGGACGCACGTCAACGCACACCGCCGTGCCTACCTCGCAGCGAATGGGGGAAGCCCGTTCAATCTCAGCTACCTGCCCACCACCCTCTGGGCCTACTTCCGTCCGAGCGGGCTGTCGGTGAGCTCGGTCTTCCCGTTCCTCACCCTTCCGACCGCGCCGGCCGGTGCCGTGGGCAACGTGGTGCTCGATCAGACGTACCCGACGGCGAGCGTCCCCGCCTCGATGCCGTTGGTGTTCCTCCTCGCGTGCTGGGGAGTGGTCACCTCGTTCCGCCCCCATGCGATCGAAGCGCTCCGCGGTGTCCGCCTCGTGCTCGTCGCGACCGCCGCGGGCTGCGCGGGCGTGCTCCTCTTCGGGTTCATCACGGAGCGGTACCTCGCCGACTTCCTCCCGTTCCTCGCGCTCGCCGCGATGATCGGCACGGTCGACCTCTGGCGACGGCTCCAGCTGCGGAGCCGTCGGGCGCGGACGTGGGTGCTCGCGACCGTCGTCGCACTCGGGGTCTTCAGCATCTGGGCCAACATCGGCGCAGCGGTGACCCCGACCTCACTTTGGACGCCCGTCCAGGCGTCCGGGTTCGTCTCGGCTCAGCGGTCGCTCGGCGGGACGGCATCGGTCAGAAAAGGGGACCGTCTGCCCTACTGGGCGCCCGCCGAGTCGCTGTTCATCGCCGGCGACTGCTCCGGCCTCTACCTCTCCACCGGCTTCAGCTACGCGACCGTCCCCGGCCAGCAGCTCCAGCACATGACCTGGCTGCCGGTCGAGCAGTCCGTCGGCATCAACCACGTGGTCGACGTCGAGTTCACCCGACCGGTGACCCAAACGGACGGGCCCCTGCCGATCCTCACCTGGGGCCCGACATCGGTCGAGCTCGTGCCGGTGGGAGCCGACCGGGTGCGCATCTCGGTCGTCCGTGCCGGCGCTCCGTCGGTGACCTGGCCGACTTCGACGAGCGATCCGGCGTCGGTCGTGGTCGGGCACCACTATCACGTCGCGGTGACGACCGATCCGAACCTGCAGTCGATCACCGTCGCCGGTATCGGTGGAGGCATCCAGCGCTACCTCGCGGGCTCCGGACCGGCCCACGTCGCGACCGGTGCGAACGGCCCGATCACCGTCGGCCAAGTGCCCCAGGGAGTGCCGACGATGTCGCTCTGTCGGGCGCTTCTCCCGACCGCCAAGCGCTGAGCCGTTACCGGTTCAGCTCGGCGGGCTCGCCTCGGGCTCAGGTGCCGCGGCCTGACTGCCGAGGAGGCTGTTGGCCGAAGATGCCGGCTGGGAGGTCTGGGCGGGTCGCGGCGGTGGAGCAACCGCCTGTTCCGACCCGGCCGCCGACTCGCTCTTCTCCGACTTGCGGATGCTGTAGGCGAGGTAGGCGGCTCCGCCCAGGGCCAGGACGGCCACGACGGCGACCGCGTCACCGCGGCGCGTGTAATGGCCGTGCTTGTGCGGATGCCCGCCAAGGAAGGACGGGAGCGAGTGAATGGGCTGGGTCAGCCATTCGATGGCGATGAACGCCGCGATCACCCCGATGACCCCGAGGATGATCACCCCGATCCACTTCTTGTTCATGAAAGTTCCCCCTGCTCGTTTGCGACCCGGCTATCCGATTACAAATGGCCCTGGTTGTCAAGCGGTCGAGCCGTCCTCGTGGCAACGGCGTCACTACGCGTCGCGGCGAACCGGCTTCCGCCGGAGCGTTTCAGCTGCGAGCACGGCGAGGCACCTCCGGGCGGTGTTCTCCCAGCTGAACTGCGACGCGAACTCCTGTGCGCCGACCGCCAGGCGCTTGCGGAGCACGTCGTCGCCGAGGACCTCGTGCAGCGACTCGACCATCCCGTCCACGTCGTCGAAGAGCACACCGGACTGACCGTCGACGACAGCGTCCTTGTGCCCGCTGATCCTCGAGACGACCGAAGGCGTGCCGCACGCACCCGCCTCGGTCACCGTCATGCCCCAGCCCTCGCGCAGCGAGCTCGAGGCCACCACCCAGGCGCGGCGGTAGAGGTCGAGCAGTTGCTGGTCGTCGACATAGCCCGGCAACGAGATCCACGAGCCTGCATGCGACCGTTCGATGAGCGCTTCGAGCATCGGACGGTCGTAGCCTTCGCCGGCAATGACCGCCTGCAGGTCGGGCACATGGGGCTTGAGTCGCACCAGGCCCTCGATGAGCAGATCGAACCGCTTGACCGGCACGAGCCGACCGACCGCGATCACCAGCGGGACGTCGGAGCGGACGGTGCCAGGGGAGAAGTGCGGTTCGACACCCGGCGGGCAGACGGTCACGTTGGCGGCGGGCAGCCGCAACCGTTCGACGATCTCGGCCTTGGACGACGAGGACAGCGTCACGACCTGGCTCTTCCGGTAGAGCGGCGGCGCGAGCCGGTGCTCGATCAGATGACCGACCTCGGCCATGCCGCGAGGGAGGACCATCTTCCACATCTCGGCGTGGACGTGGTGGAGGAAGACGATCCTCGGGCAGCGGGACCAGAGCGGGGAGAGGAAGGGCATTCCGTTCCAGATCTCGACGAGGCCGTCGCCGCGCCCGAGGTGGCCGAGGAATCCCGAGATCATCGTGCGCGGGAAGATCGAGTAGCGGCCGACCCGCCGCGTCACCCGGTAGTCCTCGCGGGTGATGAACGGCGGCGCACCCGGCGCGGTCGAGGTGGTCATGACCACGTCGAGCCCGGCAGCCGCCCACGCCGAGAGGATCCGGTGGGCATGGAGCTCCGACCCTCCGGCCTCGGCGTCGTCGAAGTCCCGCCAGGCGACGACGTCGATCCTCCGGAGCCCCGCCACGGCGGCGATCTCCTCGATCGAGAGGTCGGCGAATCGGGCGAGCGCAGCCGAAGGTTCGAAGGTGGCCGGCACGCCGGACGTCACTCTTCGCTCCTCGACCCGGCCGGCGTCTGCGACCTCGTCGCTGGACGCCGCCCCTTCAACGTCCACGTCCCGTTCCCATCACCTGGACCCCCCGGCCGTATCCTCGGACTGTCTCCGGCCCCTGATCCGGTAGCGAAGCATCCTAGCCCACCGGTGCCGCGCAACCCACCGTGACGCGTTGCCAGTGTGGGGTAGCAGTCCAGGTCAGGCCCGGTGTCTCGGGCCGAGTGGGCTTGTCTACACTGGCCCCTCCCGTGGATGTCACCTCCCTGTCACCGCCCGAGTCGCGGACGGCCCGCCCCGGAGACACCCCGGTGAGCGAGGGCGGCGGTGCCCACCCGGGACGTCGCAGATCGGTCGTCGAATACGGGATCTTCGCCCTGCTCGCGTTCGTCCCCATGCTCGCCACCCAGCCGGGCACCGTCTCGGACGACACCAAGACCTACCTCTACCTCGACCCGGGTCGGTACGTCCGCCAGGCGGTGTCGATGTGGAACCCGAACGTCGCCCTCGGCACGGTCACCCACGAGAACATCGGCTACCTCCTGCCGATGGGTCCCTTCTACTGGGCGATGGCCGAGCTGCACGTCCCGATCTGGGTCGCCCAGCGGATCTGGCTCGGTTCGATCCTCTTCGCGGCGGGTGCGGGGACCCTCTACCTCTGCCGGACCATCGGGCTCGGCGGGCCGGGCCGGTACGTCGCCTCGTTCGGATTCATGTTCACGCCCTACGTCCTGCAGTACGCGGGGCGGATCTCGGTGATCCTCATGGCGTGGGCCGGCCTCCCGTGGATGATCGCCTTCGTCGTCCTGGCGCTCCGGCGCGGGGGGTGGAGGTACCCCGCGCTCTTCGCGCTGGTCGTCGCACTGGTGAGCGGCATCAACGCGAGCTCGATCCTCTACGTGGGCGTCGGTCCGGCCCTGTACCTCCTCTACTCGGTGCTGGTCCTCCGCGAGTCCACCTGGCGGGAGGCCTGGGGCGTGGCGTGGAAGGTCGGCCTGCTCACCGCGTTCGTGTCGCTGTGGTGGGCGGTGGCGCTCGAGGTCGAGGCGGCCTACGGCGTCAACATCCTCAAGTACACCGAGACGGTCAATGCGACGAGCTCGTCGACGTCGCCGTCCGAGATCGTCCGGGGACTCGGCTACTGGTTCTTCTACGGCGCCTCCGACCAGGTCGGCAACTGGACGCAGGCAGCCGTCGCGTACACCCAACACCTCTGGTTGATGGGGCTGAGCTTCCTCGTGCCCGTGCTCGGTGTACTCGGCGCGGTGATCGTGAAGTGGCGTCACCGCGCGTACTTCGTGCTCTTGATCGTCGTCGGGATGGTCCTCGCCGTGGGCCCGTACCCGTACAACAATCCGACAGCGGTCAGCGCGGTGATCAAGGCCTTCATGCTCGACACGACCGCCGGCCTCGCGCTCCGGTCGACCGATCGGGCGTCGCCGCTCGTGCTGCTCGGACTCGCCGTCCTGCTCGGTGCGGGGATCACGGCGCTCTGGCGGAGGGCGAGCCGCACGGCCCTCGCCGTCGGCGCGGGCGCCTGCGCGGCGATCGTCGGCGCATCGGCGCCGATGTGGACGGGCGCCACGGTGGTGAACAATCTCAGCCAGCCCGCGTCGCCGCCGACCTACGTGCAACAGGCCGCCGCTCATCTCAACGCCACCCACCCGGGCACGAGGGTCTACGCCCTCCCGGGCAACAACTTCGCCGCGTACCGTTGGGGGGACACGATCGACACCGTGTACCCGGCGCTCCTCGACCGCCCGTTCGTCACCCACGAGCAACAGACGATGGGATCGCTGCCGACCGCCGACCTGCTGCAGGCCGTCGACACCCCGTTGCAGGAGGGGACGCTCGACCCGACCACCATCGCCCCGATGGCCTCGCTGATGAGCGCCGGGGACGTCCTCGTCCAGTACGACCAGCGATTCGAGTTCTACGACACGCCGAACCCGCTCCAGTTGGCGAAGGTGTTCGCCGTCACTCCGCCTGGGCTGAGCGACCCGGTCGCCTTCGGTTCCCCCCGACCCAATGTCTCGCCGGTCGCCCATCTCGACGAGCGGACCCTCTCGTCGGGGCCCGATCCGACACCGACCGCGCCACTCGTCACCTACACCGTCGACCACCCGCGCCCGATCGTCCGTTCCGAATCGCTGCACTCGCCACTGGTGGTCGCGGGCAATGCCTCCGGGCTGGTCAACGCCTCGTCGGTCGGACTGCTCTCCTCGGCCCCGACCATCTTCTACGCCGGGACGCTCGACACACGACCAGCCCTGAAGCGGCGGGTGCTCGCCGCGCATCCGACCCTGGTCGTGACCGACACCAACCGGAAGCAAGGCTTCCGCTGGAACGGGATCACCCAGAACGCGGGGTACACCGAGACGGCGTCGGAGGGACACGACACGGGCGATCCGACCGACTCGCCGCTCGACATCTTCCCGGGCGCGCCGCGCGACGCCCAGTCGACGACGGTCTTCAACGGCATCGCGTCGGTGACGGCCTCGGAGTACGGCTCGCAGGTCAAGTACTTCGTCGACCGGAGACCTGCGGCCGCGCTCGACGGATCGACGTCGACCGCGTGGACGGTGGACGGGTACCCGTTCGGACAGTGGTGGCAGGTGACCTTCACCCACCCGAGGACGACCGACCGGATCAACCTCGTCCAGCTGCTCGATCCGCACCCCGGTCAGGTCATCACGAACATCACGCTCCTCTTCGACGACTCGACCGAGGTGAAGGCGACGCTCGGACCGGCGTCGAGGACTCCGGTGGGCCAGACCATCACGTTCGCCCCGCGATCGTTCACGACCCTCCACATCGTCATCAACAGCGTCAAGCGCAACCCGAAGTTCTTTTCGCCGGCGGGCGAGCAGAACCCGGTCGGCTTCTCCGAAGTCCGGATCCCGGGCGTCACCGCCGACGAGGTGGTGGCGATGCCCACCGACCTGCTCCGCGCGGCAGGGGCCTCGTCGATCGCCGACCCGCTGAATGTGCTCGTGGACCGGCAGCGGAGCTCCGGTTACCCGCCGCGCTCGGACCCGGAGCCCGCGCTCGCCCGGAGCTTCTGGCTCCCGACCGCTCGCACCTTCTCCCTCGCAGGGCAGGCCCGGCTCTCGCCCCTCGCCTCGGATGCGACGCTCGCCGCCACGCTCGGTGCGACCGGCGCCGTTCCGTCGTCGAGCAGCCGTCTGACCGGCAGCGTGAGCACCGGCGCGCTCGCCGCGCTCGACCCCGGCAAGGGCACCGTCTGGGAACCCGGATTCGGGAGCACCGACCAGGTGGGCTCATGGCTCGAGTACGCGCTCGCCGCGCCGTTGACATTCGACCGCCTGACCCTCGACGTCGTCGCGGACGGGCTCCATTCGGTGCCGACCGCGATCACCGTCTCCGCCGGCGGCGCATCGGAGAAGCTCGCGCTGCCTGCGGTCGCACGGAGCCGCGTCGCCGGTTCGACCGTCACCGTGCCCCTCTCCCTCCCGACTCCGCTGACCGGACAGACCGTGCGGATCACGGTCGACGCGGTCGACCTCGCACAGACCACCGACTTCCACACCGTGCTTCCGGTCGCGCTGCCGATCGGCATCGCACATGTCGGGATCACCGGGCTCGACCCGCCGGTGGTACCGGTCGACGTCCCGTCGACCTGCCGTGCCGACCTGCTCGCCGTCGACGGGACGCCGGTGTGGGTGTCGGTCAGCGGGTCGTCCGCCGCCGCGCTCGTACGTGACCCGCTGGCGGTCACGCTCTGCGGGCCCGACGCCGGTGGCCTCTCCCTCGGCCCCGGCACCCATCTCCTCCGCGCGACCGCCGGTCAGTCCACCGGTCTCGACGTCGACCAGCTCGCGTTCTCCTCGGCAGCCGGTGGTGGCGCTGCTCCCATCGCGGCCGGAGGCCAGCTCGCCGGGCCGCCTGCCACGGGCACGCCTCCAGTCCACGTCGTCAGCCAGAGCCCGACGTCGATGCAGCTCAGCGTCACCGGGATCACGACATCGACCGCGCCGTTCGAGCTGGTGATGGGCCAGAGCGTGAACGCGGGGTGGACGGCGACCGCCGGTGGGACGAGCCTTGGCGCTCCCGAGTTGCTCGACGGGTTCGCCAACGGATGGACCGTGACGCCGGCCGCACTGGCGGGCGCGCTCGACCACGGTCAGCTGACCGTCTCGTTGCGGTTCGCGCCCCAGCGCAGTGTGAACATCGCGTTGATCCTGTCGGCGCTCGCCTTGGTCGCGTGCATCGTCCTCGCGATTCGTGCCCGTCCGCCGCAGGAGGCGCGCAACCCGGGACGCCGCGGCCCGCGCACTCGAGGCGGAGGGTCCCGAGCTCACGACCGTCGATCGTTCGACGAGCGGGGGCCTGCCAGTCCTCGCCGCGTTCGCCGTCGGTCTCACCGCGGGGCTCGTCGCCGCGCTGATCGCATCGTCCCTCACCGGCCTCCTCGTCGGCGCCGCGACCGGGCTCGCCGTGCGCTTCCCGAGGCTCCGCCTCGCCCTCGGCATCCTCGCGGTGGTCTGCATCGCCGCCGGCGGGGCCTACGTGACGATCCACCAGGGGGTCCTGCCGGCGAAGCCCAACGGCGGGTGGCCGACCGGGTTCGGGACGGCCGGTGGGCTGGTCTGGGCGGGCGTCATGTTCCTCGGCGCCGACGCGGCCGTCGAAGTGATCACCCGGTGGCGCCTGCAGCGGACCGGTACGGACGATGCCGACCCCGCCGAGGGCTGACGGTCAACGCATCAACGCATCAGGATGCGTTCTCCCAGAGCCGGCTGGGCCGGATCCCCCACGCGACCTGCCGTGAGAGCTCGGCGCTCACCACGGGCAGGTCGGCCGCGTGGGTGACGCCGACGACCTTGCCCTCGGCGGTGACCACCCGGACCCGTCGGTCTGCTCCGCCGGCTCCGTCTGCCACCATCGAGGCCACCACCTCGGGGAGGAGGACCTCGGCTTTCGGCACCTCACCGCCGGAGTCCCGGGCTGCCACGAGGGCATCCTCGTCCAGGCCGGACGCGTCCATCGCGGCGGTGAGGACCTCCCAGATGCCGGCCTGGAAGCCCCAGAGATTCACCGACGCGGGGAGATCGCCCGAGAGGGATGCGGGCTCGAGTCCGTCGTGGACCTCGAACCGATCGTCGTCGACACGGGTCACCTTCCGCCGTTCGGTGAGGGCAGCGAGGTAGCCGTCCCCGTCCACTTCGCAGATCCCGCGGGTGACCGGGTCGGCGGTCGCGACGGTCGAGCGCAGGGGGTACCCGACGAGCACGTGCTCGTCGACCGCAGCGGCGAGTTGCGAGACGAGCTGGCGCATCGCCACCTCGCCGTAGATGTCGTCCGCGTTGCACACGGCGAAGGACGACGCACCCTCGAGGGCCGTCCGCGCCGCCAGCACCGCGTGGACCGTGCCCAGGGGGAGTCGCTGGGTGGCGAATGCGACGTCGACCGAGTCCGGCCAGCACCGTTCGACGTGGTAGCGGATGGCCGGTCCGGTCTCGGGGTGGAGGACGAGCACCACCTTGCCGACCCCGGCCGCAAGCGCGTCGCTCACGAGGAGGTCGATGACCGCCTCCCCGCCCGGACCGATCGGAGCCAGCGGCTTGCAGCCTCCGTAGCGGCGGGCCATCCCGGCCGCCAGCACGACCAACGCTGGTCCCACCCTCCGGGTCAACCTCCCCAGCGCAGGACCGCGCTCGCCCAGGTCATGCCGCCGCCGAACCCGGTCAACAGGACATGGTGGCCCGGACGGAGCCGTCCGCTCACCAGGGCGTCGTCGAGCGCGAGCGGGATGGAGGCCGACGAGGTGTTGCCGTAGTGGTCGATCACGACCACCGCCTTCTCGTCGGGAATGCCGAGCCGCTGGCAGGCGGCGGTGATGATCCGCAGATTGGCCTGGTGGGGGACCATGACGTCGATGTCGTCGGGGGTGAGCCCGGCCTCCGCGATGGCCTGTTCTGCCGAGTCGACGATCACCCGAACCGCTTTGCGGAAGATCTCCTTCCCGTCCATCCAGAGGAAGCCCCCGTGGTCGCACTTGAGCAGGTGCCGGAGCGAGCCGTCCGCGCCGAGCTTGTAGGAGAGCAGCTGGCCGGGGCCGTCCACCGCTTCGAGCACGACCGCGCCGGCGCCGTCGCCGACCAGCACCGCCACCGACCGGTCGTCCCAGTCGGTGATCCGGCTGAGCGTCTCCGACCCGATCACGAGCAGTCGCTCGGCGCCGATCGCGAGCATGCCGTGGGCGACCACGAGCGCGTAGACGAATCCCGAGCAGGCGGCGTTGACGTCGAAGGCGCCACCGGGCACGCCGATCCCGTCCTGGACGGTCGCCGAGGTGCCCGGGACGATCTGGTCCGGAGTGGTCGTCGCGAGGATCACCGCGTCGATCTCGTCGGGCCGCCGACCCGCGCGCTCCAGGGCGGCGAGCCCCGCCTCGATGGCCAGCTGCGAGGTCGTGCCGCCGATGCGACGCTCGCGGATGCCGGTCCGCTCGACGATCCAGGCGTCGTTGGTGTCCATGGTGGCCGAGAGGTCGTCGTTGGTCACCACTTTGTCGGGCACGCCGATGCCCCAGCCGGTGACCACTCCACCGCGGGTCGTCTTCATCGAAGTTCAGTCCGCTTCGAGCACGTGGATCCCGATGAAGCCTGCATCGGTCGGTCCGTCATGGGACCCGATCATGCCACCGGTGTTGGCGGCCACCGCCAATCGCGCGCCTGGGACCTGCCGCGGTCCGGCTTCGCCTCGGAGCTGGGCCACCAGCTCGACCACCTGCGCGATGCCGGTCGCCCCCAGGGGGTGCCCGCGGCCGACGAGCCCGCCGCTCGTGTTGACCGCCATGCCGCTGCCGCCGACCGACGTGTCGCCCGCCACCGTGGCGGGACCGGCATCGCCGGGTTTGAAGAAGCCGAGGGACTCGAGGGCGTAGAGCTCCTCCGCGCTGGTCGCGTCGTGCAGCTCGACCAGGTCGACCTCGCTCGGGTCCACCCCGGAGTCGTCCCAGGCCGCCGCCGCCGTCTCCGCGAGCCGGTCGTGGTAGTCGAGGTCGCCGTTGCCCGACCGCACGGTCGTCGCCCGGATGCGCGGTGCCCGGGAGGCCGGGGTCGTCGTGAGGACCACCGCGGCGGCGCCGTCGGTGAACGAGGAGCACATCAGCCGGGTGAGTGGCGCCACGATCGGTGGGGAAGCGAGCACCTCCGCCGCGGTGACCTCCGACTGGAACTGGGCGTGCGGGTTCATCGCGCCGTGACGTCGGGCCTTGACGGTGACGGCTGCGAACTGTTCGAGGGTCGCACCACGCTCCTCCATCAGCGAGAGGGCCCACGAGGCGTTGAGCGCCATCAGCACCGAACCCGACGGGTTCTCCAGCTCACGGTGGAGGTGGACCCTGTCGACCAGCGGCACGCCGTCCTCGATACCGGCGAGTGTCGCCGCCCGGTCTCCGGTCCACATCTTCTCGACTCCGACGGCGAGCACGACGCCCGTTCCCGCGAGTGCTGCCAGGGTGGCGAGGTGAAGGGCCGACGAGCCGCCTGCACAGGAGTTGTCGACGTTGACGATCCCCGCGTTGCGAAGCCCCGCGCGGCGCAGGAAGGTCTGGCCGCGGAGGCAGCCCTGGTCGAGCAGGCGTCCTGCGGTCGCGTTCCCGAAGACGACCAGGCCGACGCGCTCGGGCTCGAGGCCCGCGTCGGCCAGTGCGTCGGCGACGACACGGTGGGCCATCTCCTCGATACCGAGATCGCGTCGATTCATCGGGGTCGTGGCGGCGCCCACGACGCGTGCACTGCGGTCCATCGGCCCTACCTCTCCGGTGCCGATCCGGCACCTACGGCCGCCATCAGACGCTCGAACTGCTCGAGCGGTCGGTCGGCGGTCACGTAGACCACGACGTGGCGAGCGCCGGCCTCGTCGAACGCTCCGATCACGTCCGCCACCTCGGCGGCACTCCCGCTCACCAGATGGCGGTCGAAGGCCTTTGCCGGGATGCCGTAGAGGCGCGACATCCAGGCCGTCCCGCGTGCCAGGGCGTGGTCGCGGTCGTCGTCGACCGAGACGAACAGAACCATCGCGGGTGTCACCGACCCCGAGGTGCGCTCGGCGCGGTCGACCTCCTTCGTCAGCCGGTCGAGTGCCGAGGCGTACTCGCGAGGTGTGAGGAAGAGTGGCATCCATCCGTCACCGATCGCCGCGGCCCGACGGAGGGCAGACTCGGAGGACCCGCCGACCCAGACCGGCACGGGAGACGGCTCGGGGAGCTGCCGGTAGCGGTCGGCGCCGTCGGCGTCTTCCGGGCTCCGGACGAGGCCGCTTCCGGTCGCCCACGACCGGCGGAGCTCGGTGATGGCGGCATCGAGGATGCGCCCACGGGCGTGGAAGTCGACGCCGACCTCCGCGTACTCGCCCTCGTGGCTGCCTACCCCGACCCCGAGGACGAACCGGCCCCGTGAGAGCAGCTGGAGGGTCGCGGCCTGCTTGGCCACGTCCGCCGTGCCTCGCAGCGGGAGTTGGAGGACACAGGTCCCGATCGAGGCCTGCTCGGTGGCGGTGGCCGCGACCGTGAGCGCGGTCATCACCTCGAGGCAAGGTCCGTGCCAGAAGAGGTGGTCACAGGCCCAGAGGGCGTCCGCCCCCAGGGACTCGGCGTCTGACGCGACCGACGCCAGATCGGCGGCAGGATCCGAGGAGAGCGGACCGTCCTGGGTGAAGGTCGGGAGGATGAATCCGATCCCTCCCGGCGTCGCAGGTGTCCGCTCCGCGTGCACATCGCATGGTACCCGCCAGGGTGGTGAGAGCCCCGACACCGTGACCGGCGCCCGCTCCGGACCGTGGTGGCCGGACCATGTGTTCGGAGGCGGGCGTCGCCGCGGCAGACTGTGGGTGGCCGGAGGTCCGGTCCGAACGTCGGGAAAGGTGGCGAGCGTGGAGGAGGACCGAGTGCAGCCAGACGGAGCGCCCGAGGACGCGCCGCTCGGCGACGACGAACGCGCCGAGCGCCTTGCGGGGCTGACCGGGCTGCTCGAGCTCATGCGTCCGGCCGTGCAGGCCGACGGGGGAGACCTCGTGCTCGTGTCCGCCGACGTCGCGTCGGGAGTGGTCGAGGTCCAGCTCCAGGGCGCCTGCAGCTCCTGTGCGGTGAGCGCCTCCACATTGCAGGGCGGGGTCGAGCGGATCCTCCGCGACCGGCTCCCGTGGGTCACCGAGGTGGTGGGCGGGGTTGACGACTCCCTCGATCCGTTCCTCAGCGAGTCGATGGGTCGCGGCGGGTACGTCCCAAACTACTGACCGTTCCCTCGACGCGGTCGGCGCCGGCCCGGCCGACTGAGTGCTCGCCAGAGTTGCAGACCCCGCGACGACGGTTATCTAGAACGCGCGTCCAGACTCCGACCGCACACGACAGACCCGACCGAATCCGGGCCTTCGATGCGGCCATCGACGAGGCCCGAGCATGAAAGGACCTCAGCCGGGCACACGGCAGGGGCTTAGTTCACCTCAGATGAGGCGATCGCGCTTAGCGCAGCGCGGCCAGCGAGGCGGCGACGGTCGCTTTGGCCCATCGGTACTCACCACTGGAGTAGGTGGGGCAGAGACCTGGCCATGTTGCTTCGAGGCCGCCGGGGCAGAAGTGAATTCCCGTCTGAGGGCCCGCGATCGTGCGAATCGGGATCTGTCGACCGACACAGCCGTCCGTGGCGGTCTCGAACGTGAGGCAGTGCTTGTACGCCTCATAGGCACCGTTCTTCGACACTTCCAGGCGCGGCGTTGCGTCGATGACGACGCCGGGGTACTGCGTCGCAAGACGTTGCTCGATCGCGATGACGCCGGTCACGTCGGCATTCCACGAGGAGTCCTCGATCGGGGGACCTTCGAAGAGCACGACCTTGGCTCCCGCTGCAGTCGCATCGGCGAGCATCGTCGCGAGGTTCGCCTGGTAGTTCGCGTAGAAGCCCGCTGAACCCGGAACCAGAGGATTGCCGCTGCTATCGACCTCGCACGGCGCGAGCGAGTTGTACGGATTGGCGACAGTCTCGATCGTCACGACGGCCGGGTGGTACTGAGTGATTGCGGCCGGGAGCTCTTGCGACCATACGCAGGGAGCGGTGGCGAAGAGCGAGCCGTTCTCCAGCGTGATCGAGCGGATGTGGGGGGCGGCGAACGTCTGCATGTCGGGGAACGACTCCCACGTCAGCGAGTCGCCGTAGACGAGCACCGTCTTGGGCGTGGACACCGCCCCAGCCGGAGCGGCCGCGGCCAGCCCAGCCAGGATCAACGCTCCCGCCACCGCCGCCCGCCAGCGCACGTGTTGAGGATAACGGAGGTGCCCGCTGACCGCTAGTTAGGTCTTCACAAACGCCCCTCCCACCCACCTGGCCGGAGCCCTGAAGCCGAGCCCGTCGAGCGGTGCACCGCCGCCCCGCTCTGGACCCGGTATCTAGCGCGGTGCAAGGCGACGAAACCCACCAGCCCTTCGACGTGCCCGTCGCATGACGAGAGTCGCATCCGCCTCTTCCCGACTATCGCTCGCCCCATCCACCTGACCGGCTCGGGTCAGTCGGTCGGAGCGCCCATCTGGTAGCGGGGGCCAGGGGCGACCATGCGCCGCAGATGCCCGGCTGGGCGCGGACGGCGTTCGCGTAGTTCTCGGCGTGGTCCATGTGAAGTCGCGGAGGTCGTCGCTCGCGCGAGGGAGGAGCTGGCGAACTGGCGGTGATCCGGTTTGTGCGGATCGACCCCTGGCCGGGGGATTTGTGGCCGGGTGGTCGCGATGGTGTATGCGCCACCAACATGAATGGGGCACCCAGTCTTCAGGCAGGCTCGACTCACCCGGCGTGGGCTACTCGGGCGCACCGATCCGAAACGCCGACAGCATCTGCGTGATCAGCGCGGCAACCTCCAACTCGGCGGCAACTGGGTCCGACTCGTCTGCGATGTAGAAGCATCCTTCGCTCAGCGCTCCCATCAGGAGCAGTGCAAGGGGCCGGAGGGGCTGGCGCTCGAGGATGCCGGCGTGCATGGCCTTGCGGAGCGCGCCTCGGAGGGCCACGGCCCCGTAGCGATTCTCGATCGCCCGGACCTCGTCCGCGCCCAACACAGCACGGGCGTCCTGCATCACGATGCGCCGAACCGACGCATCGAGGTGGGCCCGCACCCACAGATCACATCCTCTGACGAGTGCTTCCCAGGAGTCGGGGCCGAGGAATTCGGCGACCGCCTCGTCGGATACCTCCCGTTGGACCTGCTCGAAGACAGCACGGAACAGATCGTCCTTACCGCGGAAGTGGTGGTACAGGGCCCCCTTCGTGACACCTGCTCGAGCGACGACCTCATCGGTCGAGGTGTCCGCGTAGCCCTGTTCGCCGAACAGCTCGCGAGCAGCGTCAATCAGTGCAGTGCGTGTCACTTCGCCGTGCGCGACCCGCTTGTCACGCTTGCCGTTGACATCCATACCCAAAGTATCCATAATGCATACCAACCGTATGTGAGAGAAGTACTCTTAGTACGATACCACTGGTACAGGAGATGACATGCCCAAATTCATGATCGAGCGGGAACTGCCCGGAGCAGGGAACCTGACGGCCCCAGAGCTCCAGGCCATCAGCCAGAAGTCCAATCAGGTCATCGGCACCCTCGGCCCAGAGATCCGGTGGCTCCAGAGCTACGTGACCGACGACAAGATCTACTGCGTCTACGTCGCGCCGGACGAGGACATCATCCTCGAACATCCGCGTTGTGGCGGTTTCCCGGCGAACACCGTGACGCGTGTCTCGACGGTCATCGACCCATCGACCGGAGACTGACCGCGAGATCCTGACAGCGGGGCCAAGAGTGTCCCTTGTGGGCGGCAAGGCGATCGACGGGGATGGAGAACCAGGGTCAGCCGGGTTCTCGCTATTTGCAGCGACCGGCTACCGGCGACCCGGCTTCCGAGTGGGGCCCAGAGCAGCAACGGGGTCGGGCGAGCCAGTCGAGGTACAACTTTCACACGGAGGGGTCCTACAGGGCCCCTCTTGCGCGTGATGGTCGGCGATGAAGCCTTCCTGTATATCACCGGCTCGGGGCCTTATCGACCATCGTTTGCTTGCCGACTCCTAGCGCACTCGACCGGCACTTACACGGCTGGGACAGCATTTCGCATCATCGGTCGGCGCATGATGGGACATCCATCGAAATCGCATCTCCAAACTGTGGTCGTTCAATGCGACCCGGCGAGCCTCACTTACTCAGATTCGGGAGCAGCTCGCGCAGTCGGACTCGGCCACCGGTTCTGAGCACGGCGGTCCGATCGACGCGAGCCGCCGCCCGCGCCACCAACGCCGTGCACACGACGGTCACCGTGACGGAGAACAGGAACTGCCACCAGGTCACGTCCCCGAATCCGACCAAAGTCGGCATGGCAAAGGGAGCAGTGGGAGGCAGGTAGGCCAGGACCTTGACGAGCAGTGAAGCGCTGCCTGAACTCACCCCGATGAGCGAGACGATGTAGCCAAAGATGAGCGGCACGCTCAGCGGCAACACCAAGCTCTGCACCTGGTCCTGGCGTTCGGCTAGAGAGCCGGCCGCCGCGTACACCCAACTGTAGAAGGCGTAGCCGAGGACCAGCCAGACAAGGATTGCCCCCACCACGACCGGTGCCGTTCCGTGCACGAGATTCGCACCGACCACCTTGGCCAGGACCAGCGCGAACACGACGAGTGACACCGCCTGCAACAGGGCAGCCGTGCCGATGCCCATCACCTTGCCAGCCAGCAGCTGGCCCGGGCGAACCGTTGCGAGGAGGACCTCGATAACGCGGCTGGCCTTCTCCTCCATGACACCCATCAAGATCCACGATAGGTACTGGTTGAGAACGATGAAGATGAGAATGATGCCGAGCAGCGCCGTCGCCTCTGCGGTGGTGGTAGCTCCTTTGCTCGGATGGACGCTGTCGACTGGCCACGGTCTCGCCTCGGCCACCGCCTTCGCCTGCTCCGGGGACAAGCCAGCTCGGGCGAATGCTTGCTGCGCCCCGAGTGCGGTCGCCACGGCCCGGACATACCGGGCGCCAGCGGAGGTGTCGCTGTCCGAGATGGGATTCTCGACGAGTACGGTCCCGCTGGCGTCCACCACCATGTCGAGGTTGCCGGCGTTCAGCGCGGAGCGTGCGTTCCCCGGTGAGGACTCTCGCACCACCTCCACGGCCACCCCGACGGCCGAAGCCAGCCTCTGCAGTTCTTTGTCGAGAGCCGGCGATCCTGCTATGACACCCACCCGTTGGCGGGAGGCCGTCCCCGTGTGGATGGTGGGGATTATGACGGCGGCTGCGACCACGGCGAAGAGGATGACGGTGACCGCTCGAAACACGCGGCCCCGGACCCGCTCCCGAATCTCGCGCTCGGCAACGATCCCGGTCTCCCCGAGAAGCCTTCTGTCGCGCCATCCATGTGTGTCCTCCCTGATCACTTGCGTCCGCGCCTTGCGTCTGCTGCGCAGGCCGAAGCGGACAAGGAGGACCACCACAGCGGCGGCGAGAATGAAGGGGAGGGCCTTCACTGTCCCACGGCCTCGCGGAAGACCTCAGACAGACGACGGCGCTCAAAGGTGAACGACGTGACCCGCCCGGAAGCCCGCGCTGCATCCAGTACGACATCGCTGTCCGTGGCCTCGCCGAGGACGAGGCGAACCTCGCCCCCGTCAATCTCTGACACCGTCACCCCTGGTAGTCCCTGTGCCCAACGTCCTTGTCGGTCTCCCTCCACCCGCACGGCGAGGCGCCTCCCAGCGCTCGTCGCCAGCTCGTCGACGGTCCCCCTCGCCACCAGCCGACCACCGTCGATGATGGCCACCGACTCGCACAGATCCTCGACGAGGTCGAGTTGATGGCTCGAGAACAGCACGCACCGGCCAGTGCGCGCCTGCTCGACCAGTACCTGGCCGATGGCGTCGATGCCGGTGGGGTCGAGTCCAGACAACGGCTCGTCGAGCACCAGCAACTCGGGGTCGTGCACGAGGGCCGCAGCCAACTGCACGCGCTGCTGATTCCCGTGTGAGAGAGTCTCGACCTTGCTGTCGGAGCGGTCGGCTACTTCCAAGCGCTCGAGCCACTGCTTGGTGGCGATCGCAGCGCTATGGGTGTCCATGCCGTGCAACCGTCCGAGATACTGAAGCTGGTCTGCAACGAGCATGTTCGGGTAGAGGCCCCGTTCTTCCGGCATGTAACCGAAGCGCCGGCGCTGGGTTGATCCGATCGGTACGCCGTTCCACCGAACCGAGCCGGCGTCGAGATCGGTCAACCCGAAAACGGCTCGCATTGTGGTGGTCTTTCCTGCACCGTTCGGACCGAGGAAGCCCACAACCTGGCCCGAAGGAACTGAGAAGCTCAGATCGTCGAGTGCCGTGACCAGACCGAACCGGCGGCTCAGGCCGTCGAACTCCAGCATTCCGGCCACTCGCGGATACTAAGCCGACCGTGTCGGACCGCCAGGTCATATGAAGCATGCTCCCGGAAGGCGGAGTGCGTGGTGGGCAAGATCTGCGCGTGGCGATGTCCCAGAACGCTGTTCAGTCCATGGTTCCGGGCCTGCCCAGTACCGCCGGTTGCACGGCGACTATCGGCGACGATGATCTTAACCGTGCCTGCTTTTCGCGAGCGTGGCCGACCGGCACGTCGGGGCGTGTGCACAACCCGTGCAACCACTCGAGTGGGGCACCCGGTGAGCTGGGCCGCACAGTAGGAGGCAGTCACGCTGAGGTGCCTTCGGGCCCCTCTTGAGCGCCCGGCGTTGAACGGCTCGCCCGTTGCACTGTCACAGACTGCCAGTAGCGGAGCGGTTGTCGGCGCTTCCCTTGTTTTCGGATGTGTGGCTTCCGCCCGTACCGCCGTCGGCGGGGGTGTTCCCGGTTTCGGCCAGACTGCTACGCGTGGTGGGCTTCCTCCTAACCGTGACCTTCGCGTGCGGCGTCCTGATAGCTGTAGCCCATGTCGCGAATCGACGCTTCGTCGCCCCCGTCTACGACGTCGCGGCGAATCTCACGGCCTTCGGATGTGCCGTAGGAGTTTCCGTACTGCTCGGTCACCCGGTTCCCGCGATCCTGTCCGGAATGGCGATCGTGTGCTGGCTCGTTCTCGCAAGGCGAACGGTCCACGATCGCCGCAATCGACGCGGGGAGGAAGCACGCGAGTGACCCGATGACTCGTCGACGCTGACTCGCCGGGAGGCGGCACTACCGACAGGGCTCGGGCACGTTGGGGGTATCTCTGATCGCCGGCTCGGGCCCGGTATCGGAACGTCGGGTGCAAGCGCAACGGCCTGCGCGAGACTTTGGTCGTGGCAGCCGTGCAGCGATTGCGGATCATCCTGGCGAAGCAGGAGAGGAAGGGGTCACCGGATCCGGGCCTGTGGATGCGCGTCGCAGTGATGAATGGAATCGGGACAGTGGTTGTTGCGCTTGCCGCCGTGATGATCGCCACTGATGCGGTGCATCACGCCATCCCCTGGTCTCTACTCGCATTGTCGGCTGTCATGGGCCTAAACACGAGCATCGCTGGGTGGCGGATGAGACGTGACCGCCGAAGGATGGGGTCCAGAACCTAAGCATTCGTCGCTCACATCATCGCGGCGAGCTGTCCTCGCCCGGGGTGACCCCGAACGCCGGCTCGGTGGCCACCTGGTCGTCCGTAATGGAGTTCGATGCTTGCTCTCGCAAGCGCTGGACCCCCTCATTTCACCCCGGCCGCATTAGTTAGCAGAACTAACTAAACTGGGTCCATGACGACGTCCGCGTTGGAGCGCCCTGCCGGCACCCCCGATGGTGAGCTGGCGTCGAGGCTCCGGCTCGCGGTGACCCGTCTCCACCGACGGCTCCGCCAGCAGACCCCGGGCGGGCTCACCCCGTCCCAGGCCTCCGCCCTTTCGAGCATCGACCACCTCGGGTCGCCGACCCTCGGGGAGCTCGCGGCCCGCGAGGCCGTCCAGCCTCCCTCGACGACACGCATCGTGGGTGCGCTCGAGTCGCTGGGGTACGTCTCGAAGGTCACCGACGCGGCCGACCGACGGGTGAGCCGGGTCACCGTCACCGCGACCGGCCGTGAGGTGCTCCGCCGCGGCCGCTCGATGAAAGACGCATTCCTCGCCCAGCAGGTGACCCGGCTCGACGCCGACGAGCGCGAGGCGCTCGACGAGCTGACCCGGCTGCTCGAGCGCCTGGTCGACCTCGCGGGTCGCGTGCCGTCGTGATCCGTGCACGCGCCGCGCTCGGCCAGACCTTCCGTTCGCTCGGGATCCGCAACTACCGGCTCTACTTCACCGCCCAGCTCATCTCCGTCTCGGGGACCTGGATGCAGTCGGTCGCGCAGGCGTGGCTCGTCCTCCGCCTCACGGGGAGCGGCGTCGCGCTCGGGATCGTGGTGGGACTGCAGTTCCTCCCGATGCTGCTCTTCGGTCCCTTCGGCGGATTGGTGGCCGACCGGGTCGACAAGCGCCGGCTCCTCTTCGTCACCCAGAGTGCGGGCGGGCTGCTCGCACTCGTCCTCGGCGTCCTCGTGGTCACCGACGCGGTCGAGCTCTGGCAGGTCTACGCACTTGCGGTCGGGCTCGGCGTGGTCAACCTCTTCGACAACCCTGCGCGCCAGACCTTCGTGATCGAGATGGTCGGGCGGGACGACCTGCCCAATGCGGTGAGCCTCAACACGGTCGTGATGAACGCGTCGAGGGTCATCGGCCCGGCCATCGGGGGCGTGGTCATCACGCTCTTCGGCATCGGCAACTGCTTCTTCGTCAACGCCGCGTCCTACATGGCGGTGTTGATCGGCCTCGCGATGATGCGCACCCGCGAGCTCCGCCGGACCCGGCCGGTGCCCCGCGCCAAGGGACAGGTCCGCGAAGGGCTCCGCTACGTCTGGCGCACTCCCGCGCTCCGCAACACCCTTGCCGCGATCGCGGTGATCGGCATCTTCGCCTACAACTTCACGGTCACGTTGGCCCTCCTCGCGAAAGGCACCTTCCATGGGGGCGCGGGCGCCTACTCACTGCTCACCTCGTGTATGGGCCTCGGGGCCGTGATCGGTGGGCTGATCGCCGCCCACCACGCGTGCCCCACCCCGCGCCTCTTGCAGGTGGTCGCCCTCGTGTTCGGGGCACTGATCGCCGGCGTCGCGCTCTCGCCGACCCTGCTCGTCGCATCGATCGTCATCGTCGCGATGGGGGCCGCCTCGATCGGCTTCATCGCGACGGCGAACGCCACGTTGCAGCTGAGCTCGAGGCCGGAGATGCGGGGTCGGGTGATGGCGCTCTACGCGGTGGCGTTCCTCGGGACGACCCCGATCGGTGCGCCCCTGGTGGGCGCCATCGCACAGTGGTCCAACCCGCGGATCGCCCTGCTCTGCGGCGCGGTCGCGACGGTGGCGGCTGCCGGGCTGCTCATGTGGCGCCACGAGGCTGCCGCCCGGGTGTCGGGCCATCCGGCCGGGGACGCGCCGGCGCCGGCCGGAGTGTCGGTCGTCGATGCCGAGCCGAACGTGGCCTGAGGGCTCCGGTCCGCTCAACCGGCGACGGGCTTCGGCTCCTTCGGGAGCCCGAGGACCCGCTCGCCGACGATGTTGCGCTGGATCTCTGCGGTGCCGCCCCAGATGGTCTCCGAGCGTGAGAAGAAGAACGAGGCCTGCAGGTCGCTGACCGGGTAGTCGGCACGGCCACGGCGGATCCGCTCGTCGACCACCTCGTCGGGATCGCCGGTGAGGATCTGGCCGTCGAGGCCCATGATGTCGATGGCCAGGTTCATCGTCTCCTTGTGGAACTCCGACCAGTACATCTTGTTGCAGGCGCCGAGTGCGGCTGCGTGGTGCGTGCCGTTCAACGAGTCGGTGAGGGACCGGAAGCCGTTGATCTCCATGATCTTGACCTTCGACCAGGCTGTCGCGAGGCGTTGGCGGACGAGCGGGTCTGCGGCGCGGCCGTTCTTCTTGGCCACCTTGACGATCTGGTCGAGCTCGCGTTGGAAGCGGCGGTGCCCGGTGGTGGCAGAGGACCCGCGCTCGAAGCCGAGCGTGGTCATCGCCACCTTCCAGCCGTTGTTGACCCCGCCGACCACGTTCTCCTTGGGGCAGCGCGCGTTGGTGAAGAAGACCTCGTTGAAGTCTGCGCTGCCGTCGACCTGTTCGATCGGACGCACCTCGACACCTGCCTGCTTCATGGGGACGAGGAGGTAGGAGATGCCCGCATGCTTCGGCGCATCCGGATCGGTGCGGGCCAGCAGGAAGATGTAGTCGGCGAACTGGGCCTGGGTCGTCCACACCTTCTGTCCGTTGACGACCCACTCGTCACCGTCCAGCTCGGCACGCGTCTTGAGCGAGGCGAGGTCGCTGCCGGCGTCGGGCTCGGAGAAGCCCTGGCACCAGGCGATGGTGCCCTGGAGGATGCCGGGGATGAACTGGCGCTTTTGCTCCTCGCTCGCCCACTGCAGGATGGTCGGTCCGACGAGGGTGTCGCCGAAGAAGTCGGCGCGGAGGGGGGCCTCCGCTCGTGCGAACTCCTCGTTGACGACGACCGACTCCATGAGGGAGAGGCCCTTCCCGCCGTACTCGGTCGGCCAGGAGGCGCAGATCCACCCCCCGTCGAAGAGCTTCTTCGTCCACTCCTCGTTGAAGGCCTTTCGCTCCTCGCGGGTCATCGAGAATCCCGGGGTGCCCCAGCCGTCCGGGAGGTTGTCGGTGAGCCACTGGCGGATCTCGGCCCGGAACGGCTCGGTCTGGGGCGGATAGGTGAGGTCCACAGACCCGACCTTACCGCCGGTCCGACACCGCTCGTGGTCCGCTCGTGGACTGCGTTTTGCGGCCTGCCGGGGGGTCGACCGTTTGCGCCGGACGTCGGTGTCCTGGGAGTATCGGACTTCCATGTGCCTGCCCGCCCCGGTCGTCCATGCCTAGCCTCTGGCTCAAGCGGCACAAGGTCAAGGGCCCGAAGATCCCACCTCCCGTGCCCGAGCGGATCGCACCCCGTGCCCCGGCGCCGGGCGGCCTGCGGATCGCCTACCTGGTCTACCGGGGCAACCCGCGCTGCGGGGGCCAGGGCGTCTACACCCGTCACCTCAGCCGCGAGCTCGTCGCCCTCGGGCACTCGGTCGAGGTCTTCGCCGGCCAGCCCTGGCCCGACCTCGACGAGGGCGTCGGGTTCACCCCGGTGCCGAGCCTCGATCTCTACCGCGAGCCCGACCCGTTCCGCGTCCCGCGCCCCTCCGAGTTCATGAACTCCTTCCCGCTGTCGATCGCGGCGCTGGAGTTCGGCGTGATGTGCACGGCCGGCTTCCCCGAGCCGTGGACGTTCAGCCTCCGGGCACGCCGCCTGCTCGCCGAGCGGCGTGACGAATTCGACCTCGTGCATGACAACCAGTGCCTCGGCAACGGGATCCTCGGGATGATCGAGGACGGGTGGCCGCTGCTCACCACCCTGCACCACCCGATCACCGTCGACCGCCAGCTCGCGCTGAGCCACGCGACCAATCCCTGGCAGCAGTTCTCCCAACGTCGGTGGTTCGGGTTCCTCCGGATGCAGGCGAAGGTCGCGCGCGGCGCTGCCGCGCGTGGTCACGGTCTCCGAGTCGTCGCGGACGGACATCGCCGCGCAGATGGGGGTCGAGCTCGATCGCATGACCGTCGTGCCGGTCGGGGTCGACCACACGGTCTTCCGGCCGCGGCCCGAGGTCACGCCCGTGCCGGGGCGCATCATGGTCACGTCGTCCTCCGACGTGCCGATGAAGGGGCTCGTGCCGCTCCTCGAGGCGGTCGCCAAGCTGAGGACCGAGCGTGACGTCGAGCTGGTGGTGATCGGCAACCCGCGTGCGGAGGGTCGGGTGGCCAAGGCGATCGACCGCCTGGACCTCGGACCGATCGTCCGCTGCGTGACCGGGATCTCCGACGACGAGCTGGCCTGCAACTACGCGCAGGCCGAGGTGGCCGTGGTGCCCTCCCTCTACGAAGGGTTCTCGCTGCCGGCCATCGAGGCGATGGCCTGCGGGGTCGCCCTCGTGGCGACGACGGGCGGAGCCCTTCCCGAGGTCGTGGGCGACGACGGCGAGACCGGGCTGCTCGTCGCACCCGACGATCCGGGCGCGCTCGCTCAGGCGATCGGGAGGGTCCTCGACGACGCAGAGCTGCGACGGAAGCTGGGTGCGGCCGGTCGTGAGCGGGTGCTCGGGCGGTTCACCTGGCAGGTGACCGCGGAGGGCACCGCCGCCGAGTACCGGGCCTTGGTCGACGACGCGGGCCGGCCGGGTCCGATGGCAGCGGTTCCGACAGCAGCTGCGGGGAGCGCGACGTGTTGACCGTGGACTACCGACGGCTCGGCGTGCAGGCGGGCGAGCGCGTGCTCGACCTGGGCTGCGGCTTCGGCCGGCACGCCTACCAGGCGGCGCGGCTCGGTGCGCAGGTCGTCGCCTATGACGCCGGAGCGGACGAGGTCCGCAACGTCCAGGACACCTTCGGGGCGATGGCGGTGGCCGGCGAGCTCGACGCGGAAGGAGCGCGGGTCGGAGCGGTGCAGGGCGACGCGCTCGCGCTGCCCTTCCCGGACGGCGCCTTCGACCGGGTGATCGCGTCGGAGGTCCTCGAGCACATCCCGGACGACCGCACGGCGATGGCCGAGCTCACCCGCGTGCTCCGGCCGGGCGGCTCGATGGCGGTCACCGTGCCGCGCTGTGGACCGGAGCTCGTGAACTGGGCCCTCTCGGACGAGTACCACGACGTCCCGGGGGGGCACGTCCGGATCTACCGGCGGAGCACGCTCGTCTCTCGCCTGGAGGGTACCGGGCTCCGATCGGCGGGGAGCCACCACGCCCACGGGCTCCACGCGCCGTACTGGTGGCTGCGGTGCCTGGTCGGGCCGCGTAACGACCGGCACCCGGCGGTCGCCGCGTACCACCGCATCCTGGTGTGGGACATCGAGAAGGCACCGCCGCTCACCCGTTGGACCGATCGGGTGCTCAATCCGCTCGTCGGCAAGAGCCTGGTCCTCTACCTGTCCAAGCCCGAGCTCGCCGAGGAGGCGCCCCGCCCGACGGAGGAGCCCGCGCGTCCCGCCACCCGCACCGCGTCGTTCCAACGGTCTGCGTCCGGGCCGGATCTGAGCGGGGCGGGAATGGTCGAGGCCGAAGGAGCCGTGGCATGAGGTCGATCCCAGAGGTTGCCGGTGTGATGAGTGCCGATCAGGTGCTTCGCACCGCGCACTCGATCGCCGCCCTGCAGCGCCGCGACGGGATGATCCCCTGGTTCCCCGGAGGCCACTGCGATCCGTGGAACCACGTCGAAGCCGCGATGGCGCTCACCGTGGTCGGCATGGATGCGGAAGCCGACCGGGCCTATCAGTGGCTCCTCGACACCCAGCTGCCCGACGGGAGCTGGTTCAACTACTACCTCGCGACCGGCGTGAAGGACGCCCGGCTCGACACGAACGTCTGCGCATACCTCGCGACCGGCGCATGGCACCGATTCGTCTCGACGGGCGACCTCGACCGGCTCGAGTGGCTCTGGCCCGCGGTCGAAGCGGGCGTGGACTTCGTACTGCGCTGGCAGCGGAGCGACGGGGCGATCCGGTGGTCGCTCGACCCGTCCGGGGTACTCGAGGAGTACGCGTTGTTGACCGGCTCGTCGTCGATCTACCACAGCCTGCGCTGTGCGATCGCCTGCGCGGAGCAGCTCGACCACGAGCGCCCGGACTGGGAGCTCGCAGCGGGCCGCCTCGCCCACGCGGTCGCCCACGAGCCGGTCGCCTTCGAGCCCAAGGTCGAGTTCGCGATGGACTGGTACTACCCGGTCCTCTCGGGGGCGGTGACCGGTGCCGCGGCCCGGCGCCGGATGGACGCCTCGTGGTCGACCTTCGTCCTCGAGGGGCGCGGCGTCCGCTGCGTGTCGACCGGGGAGTGGGTGACGGCAGCCGAGACGGCCGAGTGCGTGCTCGCCCTCGACGTACTCGGGAGGGACGCCGAGGCGCTCGAGATGCTCACCTGGGTCCAGGGGCTGCGCAACGAGGACGGTTCGTACTGGACCGGCATGGTCTACCCGGAGGAGGCGACGTACCCGCCGCTCGAGCGTTCGAGCTACACCGCGGGGGCGGTCGTGCTCGCAGCCGACGCGATCAGTCGTACGACGCCGGCGTCGGGCATCTTCCGGGGTGAGGGGCTGCCGAGCCATCTCGACCTGACCGAGCCGGCGCCGACCGCTCCGGTCGAGCCCGCGCTCCGGGCACCGGGCTCCACCAGCCCGCGCTGACCGCGCCTTCGCCCACGGATCCCGACTCAGAGCCGCCGCAGGATCCGCAGCGAGCCGCACTCGCCGTCCTCGACGAACTCGCGGGAGTCGAGGGCAGCCTGCCAGATCTCGTACGGCGGACGACCCCCGTCCGCCGGATCGGGGAACACGTCGTGGATCGCGAGCCAGCCGTCTTCGGCGACCTTGGGCACCCAGCCCCGGTAGTCGACCCAGGCGGGCTCTTCGCCGTGACCACCGTCGATGAAGCAGAACGCGAGCGGTGTGGTCCAGTGCGAGCTCACGGTCGGCGAGTCACCGACCAGGCCGACCACGCTCGACTCGAGGTCCGCCTCGACGATGGAGCGCCGCCAGAAGGGCAGGGTGTCGATCCGGCCGGTGGTGGGCTCGACGAGGGAGGCGTCGTGGTGCTCCCAACCGGGCTGGTTCTCTTCGGAGCCGTGGTGGTGGTCGAGGCTGAAGAGCACGGCTCCGGTCTCCTCCGCGGCGGCCCCCAGGTAGACGGTCGACTTGCCACACCAGGCCCCGACTTCGAGGAAGGTCGCGTGCTCGAAGGTCGCGCCGGCACGGAGGGCCGCGAGGAACAGGGCTTCACCTTCGTCGTCGGGCATGAAGCCGTTGACCTGCCTCGCGAGCGCGAAGAGCCGCTCTCGCCGGTCGGAGCGGCTGGTCGCCCCGGCGGCACCTCCGGCGGTGTGTCCGGCAGTGGGTCCGGCAGCCGGAGCGTCCATGGGTGCAGCCTCGCGCGTGTCGCGGCGTGCCCGGCACGTCGCGGTGTGCACCGCCCGGATCGCCGCGCTTGTGGGAGCAGTGGCGCACCGAGGCCCCGGCGCCAACTCGAACAAGCCCTGCCTGCACTCCCTCGTGAGCACGTCCGTTCGTTGCCGTCGCAGGCCGACGGTCCCGAGATGTGTCGGGGCTCACCTCCTGGACTCGTCCATCGGGTCCGCCCATGCCGATGGGCCTCGGTCAGCGCCGCGGGCACGAATCCGACCGGCGGGTTGACGGTTCACTAGCCTTTCCGGATCCGCCACGAGTTAGCGAGTCACTTCTTCCACCCGATGACAACTACCGGCGAGGCTCGATGGGGACTGTGACGACAAGTGAAACAGGGGAGGCCGTCGAGTCCAGCACCTCACCGCGGCGCATGGTGGACGGCGTGCACCCCTGGATCGTCAACCTGCTGACCGCCTTCGGCTTCGGGATCCCTGCGGCCGTGTACTTCTGGGTCATCGCCCATTACAGCGTGAACGTGATCTTCAACGACCAGATCACGGACGTGAGCGTGATCAGCGCATCGAAGGGCCACATCCTTCCGTGGGGGGCGTTGTGGGCGCCGCACAACGAACACCGAATGTTCTTCCCCCACCTGCTCGACATCGTCCTGGCCGACACGGTGCACTTCAACATCCAGGTCGAGGAGTACCTGAGCGCATCCATGCTCGTGGCCGCGTCTGCGCTCCTGATCTGGGCACACAAGCGCCGGTCCCCCCGGACGCCCTGGCTCTACTACTGCCCGGTGGCACTCCTGTCGATGTCGCTGGTGCAGTACCAGAACACCCTGTGGGGGTTCCAGGTCGCCTGGTACGTGATCCTCCTGGCGCTGTCGGTCGCCATCGTGTTGCTGGACCGCGTGACACTCGCCACTTGGACGCTGATCGGTGCCATCGCTGCAGGTGTCGTCGGGAGCTACTCGTCGTTCCAGGGACTGTTTATCTGGCCGGTGGGCCTGGTGCTCCTCTACCACCGTCGACGGGCCTGGCCGCAGTTGGTCGCCTGGATCGCCTGTGGATGCGCCACGGCGGCGCTGTACTTCGTCAACGATGCCAACGCCGGGTCACAATCCAGTGGATACGCGATACATCACCTGTGGGCATCCGTGAAGTTGTTCCTGTTCGCAATCGGGGACGTTGCGGGGATTGCGGTCAAGGTCGGTGCTGGCAATACCGCCGTCCTGCTCTTCGGGACCGTCATCGTCGCCCTGGCCCTACTCGTGGTGGTCTGCTTCGGGGTGCGGCGCGACGATCGCGGTGCCGGACCGGTCGGCGTTGCGCTGATCGCCTTCGGGCTGCTCTTCGCCGCCTCGATCAGCCAGGGGCGGATCCTCTTCGGGTACTGGGGGGCGAGCGTGTCACGGTATACGACGTTCGACCTGCTGGTGGTCATCGGGATCTACCTCTGCGTCCTCGGCCGGCCAACCCTGTGGCTGACGCACTCGCCCGCGCCGAACACCTCTGACGGGACGGCGGCGCAATCCGACGCGGGAGCGTCTCCGCCGGACGGACGCGCCGACCTCGCCCTACGTGCCATGCGCTGGCTCGTGGCGGTGGTGGTGATCGGGCAGATCGTCGTAGGCGCCAACAGCTCAGGTCCGAAGATCCGAGCCACGAACCAGCGCCAGCTGACGGCCGCGGAGGTGAGCCGCCAGCTCGACCACAGTCCCGACAGCTCCTTGGGTATCGTCGCTGCCTTCTACCCGTACCCCTATATCCGCCATCAGCTCCGTGAAGCACGACAGCTGCATCTGAGCCTCTACTACGGCACGTCCGGGTAGGCGCCTCGCGCCCCGCGAGCTCCGTGCATCCGCCATCAGCTCCACATGGTGGATCAGTACCGGCGCCTGCACCTCCGTGTCTGAGGAAATGCCGATTGGCGGCTCTTGGGAACTGAGCGGGGTCCACCGCTCGCGAGAGCAGGCAACTGGCACCCTGACGGACTGACGAGGTGGCCGTCGAACCGGCAGCGATGGGGCACCGATCATTCGTCCACATGAAGCCGTTGACCTGCCTCGCGAGCACGAAGAGCCGTTCTCGCCGGTCGGAGCGGCTGGTCGCCCCGGCGGCCTTTCCGACGGTAGGTCCGACGGTGCGTCCGACGGTACGTCCGGTTGCCGGAGCGTCCATGGGCGCAGCCTCGCGTGTCGCGGCGGGCCCGGCATGTCGCGGTTGGCGCCGAACGCCCACGCCTCTGCGCAGACGATGCGGAACGCCAGGCCGCCTACCGGGCCCGTCGTCGCTCGGCCACCTCGAGCGGCCTGGACGATGAAGAGGGCAAGCCGCCGGACGGTGGTGCGCCAGACTTCACGTGAGACTTGAACACCCATGGCCGGTTGCTGATTGGCGGTGCTAGCATTGCTAGCGGAGGTGGCGGTGATGGCAGCAGTCAGCATTCGGAACTTGGACGACACCGTGAGAGAGCGCCTGCGGGTCCGGGCGGCCGCCCATGGTCGGTCGATGGAGGCCGAGATGCGCGCGATTCTCGTCGACGCCGTACGGGAGCCGAGCGACGGCGAAGACCTCCTCGACTCACTCGCGGTCCGATTCGGTGAACTCGGTGGTGTCGACCTCGACCTGCCGCCACGCTCCACAGCACCTCGAGCTGTCGACTTCACCGGGTGATCGTCGCCGATACCAATGTGGTCTCGGAGCTGATGAGGGTCGAGCCCTCCCCTGCCGTTCGAGCGTGGGTGTTGGCACAAGGTCATCACGAGCTGCGGATCACGGCAATCACGGTGGCCGAGATCCTCTACGGCATCGATCGGCTCCCGAGCGGCAAGCGGAAGGACGCGCTGCGGGAGGCAGCGGTGGGGGTGTTCAGCCGGTTCACTGAAGATATCCTCCCGTTCGATGCCGCCGCAGCCACGCTCTACCCGGGGATCGTCGATCATCGCGATCGTCAGGGGACGCCGATCAGCGGATACGACGCGCAGATCGCTGCGATCTGCCGGGCCAATGACGCATCCTTGGCGACCAGAAATGAGAAGGACTTCGCCGGCATAGGTGTTGAGCTGATCAACCCTTGGTCGTCTGGATAGCTCCGACTCCCGGGTGGCGCCCTCAGCCGGTCAGGGTCATTACCGATCATGAACCGCTGAAGTCTCAGAGACGGGGCAGCTACGTTGATGATGGCACCTTGAGGCAGGGACTCACGAGAGAGAGCCACGATGAGCGACGACTGCACGCCCGTGTCGGTTAACCGACGAATCGAGGCCACGCCCGATGTGATCTTCAGACTCTTGACTGATCCAGACCGGCATCCCGAATTCGACGGTTCAGGAATGCTGCGATCGGGAGTCAGCAACAAGGTGATTACTGGCGTGGGAGACGTGTTCGTCACGAAGATGTACTTCACGGCAATGGGCCCCTATGAAATGCATAATCGCGTTGTGGTGTATGAGGTGAACAGATCCATCGCCTGGGAGCCAGGAAACGCCGAACTTGCCAGGAACGGTTCGCGCTGGAGATTCGACCTCGCGGCAGATGGCCCAGATGCAACGTTGGTGACGGAAACTTACGACTGCAATGATTCCCCCAACTCAATCCGCGAGGCGGTGGATAATGGCAATGCCTGGCTCGATGGCATGACCAAGACGCTCGATCGACTCGACCAGATGTGCACTACGGAATAGTCAGCATTGGGCCGCTTTTTGGACTTACGGCAGGCACCGACCTCGATGGCCGTGTGACAAGCGTCGCAGCAACGATCGAGGTCGCGACTCACCTCGGTGACCAGTACGCATGCCCGTCCCTGAGGATTCGATAAGTGACACCGCTTCGACGAGGACTCACGCCGCCGAAGTCGGGACCCTTACTGGACGAGGGAGCGACAAAGAGATTTGCCTTGCTCGACCGCCTTGTTGAACGACGCCGCATCGCTCGAACTGCTACTTCCCAGCAGCTGGCCGCCCACCTTGCTCAGTGTCGTGTTCCCTGACTGATCCAGCGCGAACAAGGCCGAGAGGCACGTCGTTGAAGTGCGTCCACCCACCTACTGATGAAGTGACCTGCTCTGGACTCTGCCGACCCAGCTGGTCACAGGCTGTGACTACAGAGCGCGATGGCATCGGCTTCGACGCGGAAGCACCACAAGCAGCAGCCAATCCGCCCGAAAGGCAGGCACCGATGACGCTCATTCTCAGCGGCAGCGCCCGCACCTCCAAAGATTTAGCCCCGTGTCGACGTGTCGGTAGTGGGTCAGTTTGAATGGCGGTGCGTCCTTGCTGTCGCGATTGGGAAACAAGTAGTGGGCCACCACAAGGACGACTCCGACGACTTGGACGAACGTCCCGCCGATCCAAACATTGAGCGCCGCAGTTGAGATGTGCCAGTGATTGGCGAATGCGTACTTGGCCGAAAACTACGTCGACAATCACAAGTTGAGCGCCCATCGCCCCAAGAAGCGCCTTGGCGTACAGGTCTTTGTTGCCGACATCATCTCTGAGTCCCTCAAGCTCAAGCTTCTTCCGCTGCGTGTCAAGCGAGTCGAGGGGAGCCAGCTCCTCCGCCTGGACGCTCTCGATCGCCGTGCCGGCGCTGGAATCGGCGCTCTCTAGAAGCGCCTCTCGCTCAGCGTCGGTCACGCACTAATGCCGAGAACGCGGCCGACGCTGCTCCAGCGCATCGGCTGAGACCTCAAACTTGAGCGCCTGGTCCACCACAGACAGGCCTTCCTTGTGAAAGGCAGTTACGAATTTCCGCGGCATGAGCAGGTTGCCCGCAAACGCATTGGCGTACTTCTCGTCATCGTCGGTCCCTTGTCGCGGAAGTGGCCCGCGATATTCGATGAATTCGAAGTCCGTCACAGCGCGACCCGCTATTTGAGCGCCTGACGAAGTGACCAAGTTCGTGAGCACACGAAAAGCGCTGGCGGTTAGAACTATCGTTCTGATTCAGAATGATGATGGGATCACGGTCAGCCTTCTTGGAGAGCACTGCGGAAACGTTGGGGTCAAGCTGTGACTCAAAGGTTTCGACACCGAGCGCCTTTGCAATCCGGACAGGATCGACCGGAACCGAGTCGCCCCACGTCCGTGTCCGGACGCTCTCAGCATCCCGTTCGGCTTGATCCTGGATCGATCCCATCGCCCAATTCTACCCCTTCGGACAAGACGAAACGACATGGGTGTCGTTCGCCTCCCAGCGTCCCGTCAGTCCAGCAAACCCGCGATCTCCCACACCGACCACACATGGTCAGCAACGCCTGCGGCCATCGCTGGCGTCGTCGGCGTGCCGAACTGCTTGGTTAGCGTCTGGTGCGGCCGGGCGAAGTTGTAGTGCATGTAGTGCAGGCTGACCGCGTGGGCCAGGTTCTCGACCTTCTTTGAGAAGCCATTGGTCAGCCGGGTGAACCGGCGCATCCCCATCCGCATGGTCAGGTTCTGGCGCTCGACGTAGCTGGTCGAGATCCGCTCGGGATCGGGGTCGCCAGCGATGACCCGAATGTCGATGCCGGTGCACGTCGCGGGGCTGTAGGTGTGCTCGGGGCTGTCGGGCTTGCTCCCGGTGCCGTAGATCTTGTGGAACATGGCGAAGTCGACGCGAGTCAGCGCCGAACAGCGGCTCGATGACCGACAGGTAGGGCTGGTGGCCGTCCGTGGTGATCTGGACCCGGTTGTTCCGGAGGCGGGACTTGAGATCCGACAGGAAGGCGTAGGCGTCCCGGTTGGTCCGCTCGCCCACCAGCCACGAAGGGACCAGCTTGGTGTCGGCGTCGATGGCCGTCCACGTCCACACGTCGCCATAGCCGAAGGTGCCCTGGAACTCGTCGGGGACATTCTTCTGCTTGGCGTAGCAGAAGGACCAAATCTCGTCGCACTCGATGACCGGGCAGTCCAGGTTGCGCAGCTCCAGGTCCTGATAGTCGGAGCAGGCTGCCCCAGGTCGACCAGCAGCTTGACGATGGTGTTCTTCGCTACGCCGGTCACCCGGACAGTGGCCGGATGCACATGCCCTCGACCAGGCAGGCGATGACCTGGCCCCGCGCTCGGTGCTCAGCCTGTTCATACTGACGATTATACGTGAGCGGCCACGGATTATCAAGCCTGTACTATGGGCAATCCACTGGTTACTATGACCAATGTGGCCGATACTCTGATCAATCCAGCCCCCGATCCCGATGAGACGAGCCTATGGACGACTCCGAAGACGTGGGCACTCCAAATGGAGCTCGATTCGGTCTTTCGACCAAGAAGAGCGCACCGGTAGACCGAGAGCGAAGCTATTTGCCGGGAGAGCGTCCACAGCGGTGGAAGCATCCGAAATGGAAAGGCAGTTCGCTCCCTGGTACAGCGACGAACGGTAGATTCATGGAGAAGCGTGGCGTTGGCAAGTCAAGTCTCGACGGCAACACTGGCTGCGGTCCTCAATGATGACGGTCGACTCGCTGTGCGCATCACCTGTGACGTGGGGGACTTTCGCAAGCATCTAGGGATAGAAGTTCCTTGATGAGTGCGCCATCCACTTGGCCGGCGATCCGAATCACCGGAAGACTTGGAGGTCGCAGTTGAGAGAGCGGCAGAAGTGCTCGCCGCCGACAACACTCAGCCCGGCCCACATCAGGATTGCACTCCGGCACATTCTCACTGTCAAAGAGATCGTGGTCTTCTTGGACGAGTTCGACCAGGTGTCTGATCCTGGCGCTCTTTCGTTGATTTCCAATCTGATCAAGATGCTCTCTGACCAGATCGAACCGGTACGATAATCCCAGTTGAGCGTCGCAGAGAACATCGAGGAGCTGATCTGGTCACCAGTCAATCGCGCGAACCTCGTCCAAGTGCGAATGCCCCGAATGGCTGCGGGCGAAATCCAGGAGATTGACTTCGCGGTTTCAGTCGGCTGAAGATTGGCATCACTCCCGACGGACTGCGGTCATTACCGCCATCCCCCAGGGCCTGCCTCAGTACGTGCACATCCTGGCCCAGGAGGGTGCTCGGCAGGCGATCATGGATCGCAAGAGGACGATAACGACCAACCACGCAGTGGCGGGACTTCGAGTCGGGTTGAGCAAGATGGATCACGCGTGCATCGCTGTACGACGTGGCCACTTACACCGCTCAGAAGTCTCGATTCAAGGAGGTGTTGCTTGCTTGTGTCCTGACCGACAGAAGATGAGTTCGGCTACTTCGACCCCTACCGACGTGTGTCGGCCCTACTACAAAGTTGCTCGCAACGAGAGGTTGAAGTGGGCAAGTTCAACGCTCACTTGGTTGCCCTGTCGCATAGTGGAGCGAGGGAGAAGATCCTGACGCAGATCGGCCCAGAAAGAAAGCACCGATACCGTTTTTCTGATCCCCTGATGGAGGCCGTACGTCCTCCTGCGAGGGCTTGACTCTCAGATGGTCACACCGAGCGCTTGTTTCTTGATCCTTACGACTATACTGTGACGGTACGATTCCATCGAGCGAGCCGCTACGCTTTCCTAGCGGCCTCAGACCGCTCCTCAGCCGTCATCTTCGCGGCCCGAGCCTTCCCGCCCTTCTGACCGCCGAGCCGCCCCAGCTCGACAGCGGCGGGGTTCTTGCCTTCGTAGGGATCGTCGCCCTGGTCCTCCGGGTCGACCGACTGCGCCACGATGGCAGCGGCCATCGTGTTGAGGTCACGGGGCTTGCTTGACCGCTTGGGCACACGTCCAGTGTACGGGTCGCGGTACACCTGATCGAGAAGGTGCTTCCGATTCAAACTGACCCACTACCGACGTGTCACACGATGCACTCCTGGTGGACGAGATTGAGCGCATTGCCGCGCATCAATGGATCCGATGAGCAGATCGCGCCGGACCCGTGGAGCCTCGCGAGCAAGGTGCAGCCAGCGTCCTGCGATTCCGAGGATCCTGTCGGTGCCAAGAGGATCGTCGAGGTCAGCCCGGGCGGGGCCTCGACACCGAGTTCGTCGTGCTCGATTCGCCGGATCTTGGCGGAGGCGTGACCTCGCATGACGACAGAGGCAGCCCGGTCACGGATCAGTCGAGGCCGAGCCCGTAGAGCAGCTCGCCGTCGGGGCCGATGTCGTAGATCTCGACCCCGTCGGTGACGTGCGGTGCATCGGCGGCGAGGGCGACGGCGACCTTGTTGAGGGCGTTGCGCGTCACGTCGAGGACGAGCTCGACCTGCTGGGCGGGGGCCGCGACCGCTCGCAACGCGGCCACGACCGCCGGGTCGAGCCTTCCCGGGGTCCAGAGCATGCCGTCGGTGAATCCGAGACAGGCCTTCGCGAGCGGTGAGAGATGACTCGTCCCGTAGTCGTCGACCGCGGCGAATGCGACGGCGTCTGCGCCGGCGCGGAGTGCCGACCGGCTCCGGAGCGACTGGCAGAGCCGGCAGTTGTGCTGGCGCGCTCCGCGGAGCCGCACCAGCTCGGACGTCACGGGATCGAGCGCACCGAGCGCAGGGACGACACGCACCACCTGGTCCAAGGCCACCCAGATCGACGGGCCGCCGGCGGTCGCGACCTGCGTCGTCCGGTCTTGCGCGTCGCCATGCCGCCGCCCGTTGGGGGTCGGGCCGAAGAGCGTGTCGAGCGCGGTGGTGAGGCGGGGCCAGAAGTCGGCGACGAAGACGGCCGCGGTGAGCGTCCCGGCCTCCGCGTGCCAGGCGCCGAGGAACTCGACGCGGGTCGGGTCGTCCAGTGCCGCGACGTCGAGTGAGAACTGCCGGGCGAACCGGAGGAGCGAGGCGGCGGTGTCGTCGAGGTCGACCGACTCCCACGTGTCCGGCGTCAGCGATCCGAAGGCGTCGTCACCCACCTCGTCGGGCGGGGAGAGCGGTTCGAGCCCGTGGGGCTCCGCGCAGACACGCGCCATCAGCGAGAAGAGGCCGGTGACCTGCAGGCGTGCGGCCTCGGCCCAGAAGGACTCCACCACCGCACCGACCGCAGGTGCCGCGTCGGGGGCGAGCGTTGCGAGTGCGTCCGCTCCGCTGTCGGGGACCGTCGAGAGGTTCGTCGGCGAGGCGGCCGTCACATCCACCCCGCGAGTGTCGCACGTGCCGGCCGGTGCCGGCTCATCCCCCGAGGAGGCTCACCAACGTGGCGATTGCGAGTCCGAGAAGGAGGAGCGCGCCGATCTTCCGGATCGCCTCGAGCGGGAGGACCCGCGTGAGGGAGCGCCCTGCGAACGCGCTGAGTGCGGCGACCGCCGTCAGCGCGGTGAAGGCGCCGAGGAAGACCGACGCAGGGGCGTGGTACCTCGCCTCGAGATTGGCGGTGAGGATTTGGGTGAGGTCACCGAACTCGCCGACGAGGATGACGACGAACGCCGTTGCGATCGTGGTCCGGTTGCGGGGAGCGCGCTCGACCTGCCGCTCGCCGGTCGCGCCGACAGAGCGTTCTGGCACGAAGTAGAGGTAGGCCGCTCCCGCCGCGAAGAGGACCGCGGTGATCGCCTCGACCCACCGGTGGGGAAGGAGGTGGAGGAGTGAGCCGGCGGCGACGGCGAGTGCGGCATGGACGGCGAACGCGAGGGAAGCGCCGACCCAGACCAGCACGGGACGGTACCGGCTGCCCATGATGAGCGTGGCGATCATGGTCTTGTCGGGCAGCTCGGCGACGACCACCAGCGCGAAGACGCCGGCCACGATGGCGGGTTGTAGGCCTATGGCCGGTTCGCCAGGCTCGATCTCACCGGGCGTAGCTCGACCGGCGGTGGGGCGCCGCGTCGGATGCGGTCACTGGCCGGACAGGTGGAGTGCCTCGGCAAGGGTTGCCGCGAGACCGCCCCCTTCGCGCTCGGCGAACGCGACATTGACCGCCAGGCGCTCGAGGATCTGCTCGACGGTCCGGCCTCCGGCCGGGAGCGGATGGCTCTCGACGAACCGGGTGACATCCGCGGCCAGCGTCGCCGGGACGCAGAGCCCGCGGACGCCCTCGAGCATGCGCGGCAGGATGTTCGAGGGGAACCGCTCGACCAAGGAGTCCCACTCGTCGGTCACCCGCTGCCAGGTCGCGACGCCGGTGACCCGATTGGCGATGAGCAGCTGCAGGAGGAACGGCGCGTTCTGCGTGCGGACCTCACTGACCGCGAGGTCGAAGGCCCGGGCCGCGAGCGCAGCGTCGTCGAACGAGGCGAGCGCGTAGAGGTAGCGGTTCTCCTCCTGCGGTGTGGCCGGCGCGCGATAGTGCGCGAGGAACGCCTCGAAGACGTCCTCGCCACCGTCTGTCGCGACGATGTCGAGGATCGCGGCCTCGATGTCCGGATGCAGGCCGGCGCCGTCCGTCGCGGCGAACCGTCGAGAAGCCTCGGCCACGACGGCCGCATCCTCGCCGATGGTGCCCAGCATTCTCAGGACCGCGGCACGCAGGGCCGGTGTGCGCTCGTCGTCGTCGACGCGCGGGTCCCACCCGAGCGCGCTCCCGAGCGGGCCGAGCAGCGTGCGTGCGGCCTGCGCCAGCACCGGCCGATCGCCGTCGGGCACGACGCGGTCGAACAGGCCGAACGCTCCGAGTATCACCGACCAGACACTCGGGTCGCGCTCGTCACCGTCGGCGAGCGCCCGTGCGAGCGCGACCAGGTCGGCGACGGCGCTGCGACCGGCAAGGGCTGCGGCCCAGGTGTCGGAGACGAGGTTGTAGCGCTCGAGTGGAGCGAGGGCATCGAGCCGAGCGGCGAGCCGCTCGAGCGTCGCGGTCGGGTAGGCGACCCGGTAGTACCCGGAGCCCCCGGCGTTGACGACGACGTCGTCGCCGATCGGGCTCGACGTGCTCGCACCGGTCAGCAGCCGGGCGTCCGGCCCCAGCTCCGGGGATCCTTCGAGGCGCCGGGTGAGCACGGGCACCTGCCAGCGCTCACCGATCGCCCCACCTGGCGCACCCCGATACGAGAACGGGGACTGTCTGAGCGAGCCGTCGGCCGCGACCTCGACGAGCGGATAACCACCCTGGTCGATAAAGGTGTGCATGATCGCCCTGACGTCTCGCCCGCTCGCCCGCTCGAGGGCGTCCCACAGGTCTGCCGTCACCGTGTTGGCGTGGGCGTGCCGGACCAGATAGTCGCTGACGCCCTCGCGGAAGACGTCGGGTCCGAGGAACTGCTCGAGCATGCGGAGCACGCTCCCGCCCTTCTGGTAGGTCAGGACGTCGAACATCCCCTGGGCCTCCTCGGGCCGTCCGACCGGGAACTCGACCGGCCGCGTCGCATGCAGCCCGTCGACCGCCATCGCGGCCTCGCGCTCGACCCCGAAGCTCACCCAGCGTTCCCACTCGGGCCGGAACGCGTCGACCGCCAGCACCTCCATGAAGGTCGCGAACGCCTCGTTGAGCCAGATGCCGTCCCACCACTTCATGGTGACGAGGTCCCCGAACCACATGTGGGCGACCTCGTGGCAGACGACGTCCGCGATGCGCTCGAGCTCGGTGCGGGCGGCCTTCTCCGGGTCGACCAGCAGGAGTGATTCGCGGAACGTCACGCACCCGAGGTTCTCCATCGCCCCGAAGGCGAAGTCCGGGATGGCGACGAGGTCGAGCTTGTCGGCGGGGTAGGGGATCGAGAAGTAGTCGGCGAAGAACTCGAGCGCGTGGCGTCCGACCTCGAGCGCGTACCCGGCGAGGTCGCCCTTTCCGGGCAGGTGCACGATGCGGAGCGGGACGCCGTTGACCGCCACCGGATCGGTCGCGTCGAGGCGGCCGACGATGAAGGCCACCAGGTAGGTTGACATCACCATGGTGGGTGCGAAGCGCACCCTCCGGCGGCCTCCGTCGAGCGGGGTCACCTCGACCTCGGCACCGTTGGAGTACGCCGCGAGCTCCTCGTCGACGACGAGGCTGACCTCGAAGGTCGCCTTGAGTTCTGGCTCGTCGAAGCAGGGGAACGCCCGCCGGGCATCGGTGGACTCCATCTGGGTCGTGGCGATGGTCTGCTCGACGCCCGCCTCGTCGACGAAGGTCGACCGGTAGAAGCCGTGCAGCTTGTCGTTGAGGACACCCGTGAACGCGAGGTGGAAGGTCGCGGGTCCGGCCTGCAGCGGCTCGGCGAAGGTGAACGTGGCCCGCTCCTCGTCCGGGTCGAGAGTGATGGCCGACGGGGCGAGTGCGTAGCCGGCGTCCGGGTCTCCAGCACTGAGCTCGGCGAAGGTGATCTCGAGCTCGGCCGCGTTGAGCACGATCGTGGAGGTCGGCACCTCGATGGTCAGGTCGATCTCGACGTCGCCGCTGAAGGTGGCGGCCGTGAGGTCCGGGACGAGCTCGAGGCGGTAGGCGGAGGGTCGGACGGTCGGGGGCAGGCGGTAGGTGGGCGTGCCGCTGTCGCCGGGGGCTTCGGTCGGTGTGCCGCCGCCAGAGGTGGTTGTCGGTGAGCGCATCGAAAGAGGGTACCGTCGCGCCGATGCAACCCGACCTCACCGCTGCGACGTCGCCTTCGCCGAAGGGTCCGGCCGACGGCCCGAACGACGGCGACCGACCGGCGCTCGACGTGGTCGCGATCGGCAATCCGCTGGTCGACGTCCTGGCCAGCGCGACCGACGACGATCTGGTCCGGCTCGGACTGATCAAGGGCACGATGGCCCTCGTGGACCAGGAGCGTTCGGAGGCCATCTACGCGACGCTCGGCCCGACCACCGAGGCGTCCGGCGGATCGGCGGCCAACACCGCTGCGGGCATCGCCGCGCTCGGCGGGCGGGCAGCGTTCCTCGGCCACGTCGCCGACGACGGGTTCGGCCGGATCTTCACCCACGACATCCGTTCGGTCGGGGTGACCTTCGAGCCGAACCCGGCGACCGCCGCCGAGCGGGTGACCGGGCACTGCCTGGTGCTCGTGACCGAGGATGCGGAGCGCACGATGGCCACGCACCTCGGGGTCGCCTCCGAGTTCGGCTCGGGCGACCTGCACGGCGGCCACCTGGCATCGGCGCAGATCGTCTACCTCGAGGGCTACCTCTGGGAGGAGCCCTCCGCCAAGGCGGCCATGCGGGAGGCGATCGAGCTCGCCCATGCCCACGACGCCTCGGTCGCGCTGTCGCTGTCGGACCCCTTCTGCGTCGAGCACCACCGCGAGGAGTTCCTCGATCTGATCGGCGGTGACCTCGAGCTCGTCTTCGCCAACGAGGAAGAGATCAAGCTGCTCTTCGGCACCGACGACTTCGACGAAGCGCTCGGTGCGGTGGCGGAGACCGGGGCGCTGGCCGCGCTCACTCGGGGTGCCGCCGGCTCCGTCGTCGTGACCACCTCGGGCCCGGTCGAGGTTGCCGCCGCCCCGGTCGGCCGTGTCGTCGACACCACCGGCGCGGGCGACCTCTTCGCTGCAGGGTTCCTCTACGGGATCACCAACGGCCTCGATCCGACCGAGGCAGCTCGGCTCGGCGGTCTCTGCGCCGCTGAAGTCATCTCCCACGTGGGCGCCCGCCCCCTGGAGGACCTCCGCAAGCTCGCAGCCGGAGCGGGGCTGATCGCGTAGGCGCATCATGGTGCCATGAGCATCAGCGCATCATGACGCTGGAAACACAGACGCACCCTGATGGCAAGTCAAATTCGCGACGCACCGTTAGGGGCTCTACGCGTTGAAGTGGGGAGGTTCACGTAAGTGAGGTCTCCCGCCTCCTGAACCTCAGCGACGTCTGGCGGCCGATCCCTGGCCATTGCTTGCGAAAGTTACCTGCCACCCTGCGGCACATCGGGCGTGTGGATAACTGCCTGCTGGACCTCCGACAGCAGCTAGGTCCCGCTGTCCTCCGCCCCCTGGGTGAACGGCATCTGCCTGGCTAGGGTGTCGAGGAATGCCGCTCGGCGGCCAGGTTGACGAGGAGATGCCCCATGGCTGAGCCAGACTCGATTCGCCCCGATACGTCGGATATGGCGGCGGTCCACCAGGTCTTCAGATCATCGTTGGCCTCAGCGCCTGTCTTGATCGAGAGGGCAGCCGGAGACGACGATCGTCGCACCCTCATCGCCAGCTACTACGCCAACGTGCTGGCCTTTCTCGAAGCGCACCATGACGGGGAGGAAGAACTCCTCTTCCCCTTGTTGATCGAGCGGGCCCCCCAACAGAAGAGCGAAGTCGATCTAGCCATCGAGCAGCATCAGGACGTACTGACGCTCCTTGCGGCAGCCAGGACCTCCGTCACCGCTTGGGAGGCGAAGGGCGACGGCGAAGGCCCAGAGCTAGTACGCAACCTCGGGTCCCTCAATGAGGCCCTGGCGGCCCACCTCGACCAGGAAGAAGCAAGGCTTGTTCCTCTCGCCACGGAATACGTCACCGCGGAAGAGTGGGGGATGCTGCCCGGGCACGCCATGGCGAACTTCAAGGGCGACAAGATCTGGCTGATCATGGGATTGATCCGAGAGAACTTCACGCCCGCACAGAAGGCCATCATGCTGGAGCACATGCCTCCACCGGCACGTCAGATGTGGGAGACGATGGGAGAGGCGTCGTTCAACGAGATGATCGCCAACGTCCGGCAAACCGACTGAAACCTCTCTGCCCGATTCCGGTCAGGGCCGATGCCGTGCGGGGTGCTGTGTAGACCACAACGTCGGGAGCAGGGCAGCCTTCCGCAGGGTGTCCCCGATCGCCGGCTCCGGGCGCGCTCTCGAACGGCGTGCGCTTGCCGTCCGCGAACTGCCGTCGACCGCCACGAGTGGGGTACGGCAGTGAGTAAAGGATGTACTTGACTACGGTACGCGCGGATTCCTATACTCAAGTACATGCTTGACCAAACGATCGACCTGGATCGGACCTTCCAGGCGCTTGCTGACAAGAGCAGGCGCAGCATGGTGGAACGGCTCACGTTTGGGCCCGCCTCGGTCAGCGAATTGGCGGAGCCCCTGGCGATGTCCCTCGCCGCGGTCGTCCAACACGTACAGGTCCTCGAAGCGTGCGGAGTCGTGAAGACCGAGAAGGTCGGGAGATCACGCATGTGTCGGATCGAGCCTGCGGCAATGACCGCCGCCGAGCAGTGGATCACCGATCGGCGCCGGGGCTGGGAAGCTCGCCTGGACCGATTGGGCGACCTCTTGCACGATGCAGCTACTGCAGAGGAGGAACCATGAGTCTGGCCACCGTTGCCCATGAGACGTTCGTCATCGAGCGGAACTACGACGTTCCGGTCGCTCAGACCTTCCAGGCGTGGGCGGATCCCCTGCTCAAGGCCCGATGGTTTGCCGGCTCTGCTGAATCCCTTGGAGCTGGCTACGAACTCGACTTCCGGGTTGGGGGCCGCGAGACCAATCGCGGGGGACCTCCTGGCGGTCCCGTCTACACGTACGAGTCAGTGTTCCGAGACATCATCCCCGAGCAGCGGATCGTCTACACGTACGAAATGTATGCCGACGACTCCTGCATCTCGGTATCCGTCGCCACGGTACTGTTCAGCGGCCACGATGCGACGTCGCAGCTGGTCCTCACGGAACAGGGGGTCTTCCTCGATGGCCACGACACGGTGGCTCAGCGGGAGGAGGGAACCCGCTCCCTCCTGGACTCGCTTGCAGCCAGCTTGAACAGTGTCGGATCGTGAAGAACACCGTCTTGCGGCTTCTGCTACCGGTGGACGAAATGTGGGCACGGCCGCCCAGGCCTCGTTTGCCGTTGCCTTGAGCCCCGTGCCCAATCACCGAATTCTTCACCTCGTCTTCAAGGAGTCCTTGAATGTCACTCGTTCGTGTTCACAACTTTGCTGTTTCGCTCGACGGCTTCAGCACCGGTGAGGGGTCAGAGGGTGGACCTGTGTGCAAGGGTTGGAAGTGCGATGAACCGACAGAGGGAGGGCATCACCAATGGTCGTAGCGATCACGCGCGCGACTGGCATCACGCTCGCGGAAATTGGGTTCCTGCTGATCCTCGTCGCCGGTGTATGGCTTGTGGCGTCAGAGACGGCCGCCCTTGGTGCCGTCAAGTGGCATAAGTTCCGAATCTTGGTCGCAGGAGGCTGTCTCGCCGCAGCCGGAATCCTGCTCATTGTCGCGACCCATTGGGGCGGTTTTGGATAGGCAGGCGTTCGGCGCTCCTACCCGAGGGTGCCCCCGACCAGGTCGGTGGGGCATCAGCTTCAGCACAAAGCGGAAGCCTCATGGTCACCCAGGTCGATGTTCGTCCGGTCCCGGATCCTGCAAGGCTCATCCCTGTGCAAGTGCTCTCCTCTTCGACCTTCATAAGGAGCAAGATCCGAAAGCACTTCGGAGTTCGGCGTCTCGTGATGACACTTGCAGCCATTGACTTCGCAATCCATGACAGCCACGTCGGCGTAGATCCCCGTTCGGTGATCCCTAATCAATCGATGCCTGTAGGGGCACCGGGCAGATAGTGGCCTCACAGTCATGACAGTTTCTCCCAATCCAACCCGTGCTGCAGCCCACCTTGCTTGATCCCTACTGGTCCGTCCGCGACCGGTGAAGTTCCTTGCAATCTTCGATCGCTGGTGGGGTATGGAACTCCATGCGTCACGCGGGCGCACGGCAATGCAGCGATGCGGCCATGCAGCCGGACTTCAAGTCCCAGCCTGGTCGTCCTCGCCCGCCGGAAGGAACGTGAACGGGAGGTCGCCGATCCGCACGAGGGCAGATGCGACCGCCCGCCCGAGAGGTGCGAGCGCCTCGTCCAGCCCCGTCGGGTCGTCGAGGAGCGCCTCGTCGAGTTGGCACGAGCCCTCGTAGGAGACCTCGACCGCGCCCTCGGTCCGGTCGCGCTCGCCGGCGAGGACGAGCTCGACCGTGGGCTGGCCCCGGAGCAGCGGCTCGTCGCCGAGGACCTCGAGCTGGTCGGGGAGGACGGCGAGGAGAGGAGCGACGTCCGGCATCCCGTCGAGACCCTGCACGCGGAAGGCGATCTCGACGATGACCTCGGGAAGCTCGTCGGGCTCCTCACCGATCGCGCGGCTCCGGTAGGCGGTCTGGCTCCAGGTCGGCCAGTCGAGACTGCTGTCGACCCGGATGCGGGCCGGGCGTTCCTCGCCGGGCAGGCTGTAGGAGGTCTCGAAGCTCACGTCGCCAAGGAAGACGTCGACCTGGAACCGCTCCTCGACCGCCTGGCGCTGCAGCAGCGCGGCTTCGAACGCGTGGCGGTGCGAGGCGACGAGCTGGGTGAAGACGTGATCGAGCATGGCGGCCAGAGGCTACCGTTCTTCCCATGTCCGACCGCTCCGCGTCCGCGGTCGACGCACGGTGGACCGAGCGCCGGGTGATCGCGTACGCGCACCAGGGCGGCGCGTGGGAGGGTCCGTCCTCGACGCTGCACGCCGTCGCTCTCGCCCTCGACGCCGGGGCCACCGGCATCGAGCTCGACGTCCACGCAACGGCCGACGGCCGGCTCGTGGTCTGTCACGATGCGACGGTCGACCGGACGACCGACGGAGCCGGCCGGATCGCGTCGCTCACCTACCAGCAGCTGTGCGCCCTCGACAACGCGTACTGGTGGATGCCGGGTGCGGACGTCACGCCCGGGCTCGAGGCCGACCGGTACCCGCTGCGAGGGCGTGCGCCGACCGACCACCGCTTCGGCATCGCCCTCCTCGAGGAGGTGCTCGAGGAGTTCGCGGGGGTGGTCCTCAACCTCGACATCAAAGAGACCGCTCCGGCGGTGACACCGTACGAGGAGCCGCTCGCTGCGCTGCTCCGACGCTTCGGACGCCGCGAGGACGTGATCGTGGCCTCCTTCGACGACTCGGCCACCGATGCCTTCTCCGAGTTCGCCCCCGAGATCCCGACCTCGGCGGGCACCGCCACGGTCGCGGCGTTCTATCAGGCGGTGAGGGCCGGTGAGTCGCCGCCGCCGATGCGGCACGTCGCGCTGCAGGTGCCCGCGACCTTCGGAGGGATCACGCTCGTCGACGAGGCGTTCGTCGAGGCGGCCCACCGGAGCGGGCTCGCGGTCCACGTCTGGACGATCGAGGAGGAAGCCGAGATGGAGGCGCTCTGCGCGGTCGGTGTCGACGGGATCATCACCGATCGACCCACCGCACTCGTCGGGGTGCTCGAACGGCTGGGCTGCGCGTGGAGGCCGTGACCTGAGGACGGGTCAGCCGCGGCCGCAGTTCGGCTTCTTGCCGTGATTGGCCTTCTTCTTCGTGCGCAGCTTGCGCTTGTTGGTTCGCTTGGACACAGTTCGGAGATGCTACTCAAGGCTGGGGCGGAAGGGCCAACAGGGGCTGGACGGACGGGGCCGGATCGGTCGGGCCCCGGGGACCCAGCGCCACCCCGGAGCGGGCCGCGATGAGCTGGCTCCTCCGGGACGGCGACGTGCTGGCGTCCGCCGAGGTCGCCGACACCTTCGCCGCGCGCTCGCGGGGGCTCCTCGGCAGGTCGGACTTCGCCGGCGCGATGGTGCTGCCGCGCACGAAGGCGGTGCACACCCTCGGCATGCGGTTCCCGATCGACGTCGCCTTCTGCGACCGAGACCTGGTCGTGGTCGGCATCGTCCGGCTGCGACCCTGGCGGATGAGCGCACCCCGCCTCAGGTGCCGGTCGGTCGTCGAGGCACGTGCCGGCGCCTTCGACCGATGGGGGCTGCGGGTCGGCGACACCCTCGAGCTGCGCAGGTGAGCCATACCGTCGGCGCTCCTGCAATCGGGCCGGGTGTGCTGGTCGTCGTCGGCACCCCGATCGGCAATCTGGGCGACCTCTCGCCGAGGGCGGCGGACGCCCTGCGCGACGCGGACCTCGTCTACTGCGAGGACACCAGGCGGTCGCGCAAGCTGCTCAGCCACGCGGGCATCGCGGGTGCGACGCTCCGGTCGCTCCACGGCCACAACGAGCGGGCACGCATCGAGGAGGTGTGCGCCGCGGTGAGCGAGGGCAAGTGCGTCGTCCTGGTGAGCGACGCGGGAATGCCCCTGATCTCCGATCCCGGCGAGGCGGTGGTGGCGGCAGTGGTGGCGGCCGGCCTGGACGTCACCGTGGTGCCCGGTCCCTCCGCCGTGACCGGTGCGCTCGCGGTCAGCGGGCTGCCCACGGACCGCTTCTGCTTCGAGGGCTTCCTCCCGCGGTCGGGCGCGGCCCGCCGGGAACGACTCGCTGCCCTCGCCGACGAGCCGCGCACGTCGGTGCTCTTCGAGGCGCCCACCCGCGTCTCCGCGACCCTGGACGAGCTGGCGGCGGCGTGCGGACCCGAACGCCGCGTCGCGGTCGCCCGCGAGCTCACCAAGGTGCACGAGGAGTGCTTCCGAGGAACCCTCGACGGTGCCGCGGCCTGGGCCCGTGGGAACGCGCTGCGCGGCGAGGTCGTCATCGTGCTGGCGGGCGCGGAGCCGGAGGAGCAGTCGGTCGACGACGAGGTGCTGATCGCGGCCCTGGCCGACCGTGCGGCGTCGGGGTCGTCCACCCGCGATGCGGTCGGCGAGGTCACCGAGTCCTTCGGTGTCCCGAGGCGGCGGGTGTACCGGCTCGCGATCGACCACCGCACCGACGCCGGACGGGGCGGGTCGTCGGAGCCCGAGAGCGGCCCTGACTGATGCCCGGAATGACGGCGGCGACCACGGCGTTGGACGCAGCGGGGCCCACGCGAGGAGGAGTGATGTTCCGACGAGGCGAGCTGGACCGATCGCAGGCACCGGGCGTCGCGCCCGACGATGTCCCAGACGGGCTCGACCGGGCTGCATTCGCGGCCGGCTGCTTCTGGGGGGTCGAGGAGTTCTTCCGTGCGGTGCCGGGCGTGGTCGACGCGATCTCGGGGTACGAAGGCGGCGGGGTCGACCGTCCGAGCTACGAGCAGGTCTGCTCCGGGTCGACGGGCCACGCGGAGGCGGTGCTCGTGACCTTCGACCCCGAGCGGGTCACCTTCGAGCACCTGCTCGAGGAGTTCTGGCGCCACCACGACCCCACGACGCCCAACCGACAGGGTCCCGACGTCGGCACGCAGTACCGCTCAGCGGTCTTCGTGCGCAACGAGGCTCAGGCGAAGGCCGCGACGGCCTCCCTCGAGGAGTATCAGGTCCGCTTCGCTCGGCCCATCGTCACCGAGGTGACCCCGGCGACCACCTTCTGGCCGGCGGAGGAGTACCACCAGCGGTACACCGAACGCACCGGTCGCGGCGGCTGCCACGTGGCCAACTGGTAGCGGGCGCGCGCGGAAGGTCGCAGCGGGCGACCGCGACGGGTGTGCGGTCCTCCCAGGCCCGATCGGTACGCTACCGGGGAGTGCCCCGCTTCTACGTCACGACGCCGATCTACTACGTGAAGGACGCGCCCCACGTCGGGCACGCCTACACCACGGTCAACGCGGACGCCCTGGCGCGGTGGCACCGGCTCGTCGGTGACGACGTCTTCTTCCTCACGGGCACCGACGAGCACGGCCAGAAGGTGGCCCGGGCCGCCGACGAGCAGGGGCTCTCCCCGGCGGCATGGACCGACCGTCTCGCGCCGCGCTTCGCCGAGGCCTGGGCGTCGCTCGACATCGCCTACGACGACTTCATCCGCACGACCGAGCCGAGGCACCACCGGGCGGTCCAGCAGTTCCTCGGTCGCATCCACCAGCGCGGCCACATCTACAAGGACGTCTACCGCGGCCTCTACTGCGTCCCCTGCGAGCAGTACTACACGGACGACGAGCTGCTCGACGGCGGCCTGTGCCCGGTGCACCGCCGGCCGGTCGAGCACCTCGAGGAGGAGAACTACTTCTTCCGGCTCTCCGACTTCGAGCAGCCGCTGATCGAATGGTACGAGGCCAACAGGGGTGCGGTTGCACCCGAGTCGAAGCGCAACGAGGCCCTCAGCTTCATCAAGGGGGGTCTGCGCGACATCTCGATCACCCGCACCTCCATCGACTGGGGGGTCCGGGTCCCCTGGGACGAGGACCACGTCTTCTACGTCTGGTACGACGCGCTCATCAACTACCTCACCGCGATCGGCTACGGCGAGGACGAGGAGCGCTTCACCTCGTGGTGGCCGGCGGTCCATCACCTGATCGGCAAGGAGATCATCCGCTTCCACTGTGTCTGGTGGCCGGCGATGTGCATGGCAGCCGGCATCGACCCTCCCGCCCACGTCCAGGTCCACGGGTGGCTCCTGCTCGGCGGCGAGAAGATGTCGAACTCGAGCGTGAACCAGATCGCGCCGGGCGACCTCACCTCGGAGTACGGCGTCGATCCGGTCCGCTACCACCTGCTCCGCGACATCCCCTTCGGCAGCGACGGCGAGTTCTCGGCCGAGGGCATCGAGGCCCGGTACAACGCCGATCTCGCCAACAACCTCGGCAATCTCCTGTCGCGGGTGACGACGGTGGTCGCCAGCAAGTGCGGCGGGCTCGGCCCGGCCCCCGACCCGGCGAGTCGGCTCGCCGAAGTGGCCGGGTCGGTCGTGTCCGACGCGTCGGCTGCATGGGGTGCCGGCCAGCCGAACCTCGGTCTGGAGGCGACCTGGCGCCTGATCCGCGAGACGAACGCGGAGCTCGAGGCGAGCGAGCCATGGAAGGCCGAGCCGGGCCCCGAGGTCGACGCGGTGCTGGGCAGCGCGCTCGAGGTGCTCCGACTGGTCGCCGTGCTCATCGCTCCCGCGATGCCGGCGACCGCCCAGGCGATCTGGGAGCGGATCGGGCTCGAGGGCCAGGTCGCAGCGGAGCGCCTTCCGGACGCCGCACGCTGGGGCGGTTACCCGTCGGGGCGCACCGTGCAAAAAGGCGCACCGCTCTTCCCGCGGCGCAAGGGGTAGCCGGCGCCGTGCACCCGGACGCGGTCATCGAGTGGTTCGACTCCCACTGCCACCTCCAAGGGGAGTTCGCCGAGTCCGGGGACGGCACCGAACCCACCCCGCACGCGAGCCGGATCGCGTCGACCATCGCCCGTGCCGCCGAGGCCGGCGTGACGAGGATGGTCTGCGTGGGCACCGGTGCCGACACCTCTGCCGAGGCCATCGCTCTCGTGCAGGCCATGCCGCGCGCCCGAGTCGGTCGCCCGGGCGGAGGGCGTCGAGCTGTGGGCGACGGTCGGGCTCCACCCCCACGACGCATCCGCGGGCGTCGACTCGCTCGAGTCCACGCTCGCCGACGTGGCGGCGTCCGTGGTCACCGCCGGTGCGGATCCCGTCGTGGTCGGGATCGGGGAGTGCGGCCTCGACTACCACTACGACCACTCGCCGCGCCCGGTCCAGCGCGAGGTGTTCGCCGCACAGATCGCCCTCGCGAAGCTCTTCGGGCTCACCCTGGTCGTCCACACCCGTGAGGCCTGGCAGGACACCCTCGACATCCTCGAGTCGTCCGGAACGCCCGAGCGCACCGTGCTGCACTGCTTCACCGGCGGACCCGACGAGGCCCGCCGGTGCCTCGACCTCGGGGCCGTGCTGTCCTTCAGCGGGGTGGTCACCTTCAAGAACGCGGAAGAGGTCCGGGAGGCCGCCCGGCTCTGCCCGCTCGACCGGCTGCTGGTGGAGACGGACTCCCCGTTCCTCGCCCCCGCCCCGCACCGCGGGACGGTCAACGAGCCCTCGCGGACCCCACTGGTCGGCGCGGTGATCGCCCAGGTCAAGGGCACCGACGTGGCGACCGTGGCCACGGCGACCACGGCGAACGCCCGTTCGGCGTTCGCCCTCTGACCGCGGCGGGCGGCGCCGGCCGGCTGCGGTCGGGCTTGAAGCGGGCGGTGCCGGGCACCTAGTCTCGGGCCGCCGCAGCTCATCGAGCGGCGGTTCTTGACGGACACCACGTCGGAGGTGTCTTGCGTGTTCGGGTCGGTTCGGAGGAGCCGACCCCGTCCGCTCCTCGTGAGCGGACCGTCCCCGGGACGCGCGCTCCGACGGAGCCGCTCCAGCGGGACAACCATGCGAGTCCCACAAGGAGAGTGGAGTCCTGAGGACACGAGACGAGCGCGGGCGTCGGCCGTTGGCCGGACTCGCCCTGTGCGGAGCGGTGCTGGTGCTGCCGCTCGTGATGCTCCAGAACAGCTCGGAGGCGGCAGTCAGGGCCCCCGGGGGTCCGTCGTCGTCGTCGCACAGCGCCACCGATGGAGGCGTGCCCGCGCGCGCGTCGACCCACGACGGGACGGCTCGCACTGTCGACCAGCTGGCGTCGCCACGCGGAAGGAGTCGCAACGTCCGCCTCGTGGTGCTTGCCGAGCACGCGACTCCGAGCGCGACGAGCACCACCCTCCCGACCCCGGGTCCGGTCCGGCCGGCCACGGCCCGGACGGGTGGGGCGCAGGCGAACGGTTCGACGGCGACCGGGGCCGGCCCGGCCGCGGGGGCGGACTCCGAGGTCCACCCCGCAGGTGGGGAGCCCGAGCGTGGCGCGGGCCTGCCGCCGTTCGGCCTGACGACCGTCACCGTCCCCCCGACCACCACGACCATCCCGGCGCCGGCCGCTTCGGGGTCGATGGTCGCCCGCGGGATCGTGACCTGGTACGACCACGCGCCGGGGACGTGTGCGAGTCCGTGGCTGTCCTTCGGCACCGTCGTCCGGGTGACCAACCCGGCCAACGGCGAGTCGGTGACCTGTCTGGTCGACGACCGCGAGGCGGACACCGAGCGGTCGATCGATCTCGCGACGTCGACCTTCGCCGAGATCGCGCCGCTCTCACAGGGGGTCATCGACGCACAGCTGAGCTGGTGAGGTCGGACCCGGAGCGATGCAGGCACCGATAGGCGCTCACTTGCATCCTCGACTCACCTCAACCCGAGAACGGTGATCAGACTCTCGTCGATCCCCCACATCTCCTCGGGGCTGGCCAGCCCTATGTGGTCGCCGAGCCGGTGCACATCGACGGCTCCAAGCTGTTCGACGAGGACCCGGGTGGTTTCGCCATCGATCACCAGCTCCGGGCGGAAGGAGGCGGGGCGTGCGCTCCGGGAGGTCGGAGCGACGAGGACGACGGAGCGGGGCAGCAGCGCGTCGGCCTGCACGATGACCCCGTAACGCAGGCCTTCTTGCTCATGGCCTGCGCGTCGTGGTGGGCGGAGCTCGTAGACGTCACCCCTCCGCACGGAGGCTTTCCATCATTTCGGCGACCTCTTGCGACCCGAGACGATCCACCTCGTCTGCCTCGAGCGCCGCGACCTCGGCCCGAAGCGTCTGATGCCGACGAAGAGCCGCGGCAGCGTCGAGGATCGACGTTCGAATTGCCTCCGACCGGCTCATGCCCGACGCCTCCAATGTTCGGAGCGCCCGCTGTGCCTGGTCATCCAGCCGGACCGACACCGCTCGTGACATGCCCGAAGGGTATCACAAAATGTATTACAATCAGATCAAGGGCAGCCGCTGCAGCGCTCGAATCGGGTGGCGGGTCTCGAATCGGTTGTGAGGCGGTACGCCAGGAGCTCCACAACCTGAATCGGGAGGAGCGCTCCGGGGGCGGGGCATCGGCCCTGACACACTGGTCCGGTGACCCACGGACGCGCCGACATCCACGAGCTGCTGGTCACCCATGATCTCCGGCCGAGCCGCGCCCTCGGCCAGAACTTCGTCGCGGACGCGAACACCGTCCGTCGCATCGTGCGGCTCGCCGGCGTCGAGAAGGGCACCCCGGTCGTCGAGGTCGGCGCCGGCCTCGGGTCGCTCACCATCGCACTGGCCGAGGCGGGGGCCTCGGTCACTGCGGTCGAGGTCGACCGCCACGTCCTGCCGGTCCTGCGCGAGCAGGTCGAGCCTCTCGGAGTGCGGGTCGTCGAGGCCGACGCGCTGGACGTCGACTGGAACGGGCTGCTCGGCACCGAGCCAGGTCCTTGGTCGTTGGTCGCCAACCTTCCCTACAACGTCGCGGTGCCCCTCGTCGTCCGCGTGCTCGAGGAGGCGCCGTCGATCGAATCGCTCCTCGTGATGGTCCAGCGCGAGGTGGGCGAGCGGATCGCCGCCGGGGTGGGGGACAAGGCCTACGGTGCCGTGTCGGTCAAGGTCGCCTACTGGGCGACGGCCAACGTCGTGGGTCGTGTGTCGCCCTCCGTCTTCATCCCGAGACCCCACGTCGACTCCGCGCTGGTCCGGCTCGACCGTCACGACGGGTACGGGAAGCCGCCAGATTCCGACACACCGTCCGACGGTGCGGCCGCCACCGACGGCGGTGCGTCTGTCGCCGGTGCGCGTCCGGGTCCCGGGTCGCCCGCCTACGACCGGCTCTTCACGGTCGTGCGCGCCGGCTTCGCCCACCGGCGCAAGATGTTGCGGCGGGCCCTCGACGGCGTCGTGGATCCGGAGGCGTACGACGCGACGGGCATTCCGGCGACCGCCCACGCCGAGGAGCTCGGGCTCGAGGCCTGGGAGCGGCTCGCTCGGTGGACCGGCTCGACGGAGTCGCCACCGCGGCCCGGGCCACGACCGTGACCGGCTCGGACCGCACGATGGCCGGATCGAACGATGACCTGGGCGTCGACGGTCTCGCCGGCGCCCGCGCCGAGGAGCTCACCGCGCCGGCGAAGCTGACCGTCTCGCTCCGGGTGACGGGAGTCCGTCCTGACGGCTACCACCTGCTCGAGGCGGAGATGGTCACGCTCGACCTCGCCGACTCCCTCTTCGTATCGGAGGGCGATCGCCTGACCGTCGTCGACGGGCTCGCCCATGACGGGGTGGGCTGGCGCAGCTCCGAGCTCGGGAGCGGTCCCGACAATCTCGTCGTGCGCGCGCTGCGGGCGGTCGGGCGACGGGCGGACGTCACGGCTGGTCAAGCGGATCCCGCCAGGTGCGGGACTCGGCGGTGGCTCCGCGGATGCCGCCGCGATCCTGCGGTGGGCCGGTTGCGCCGACCTCGAGGTCGCCGCGGGGCTCGGCGCGGACGTCCCCTTCTGCCTGGTCGGCGGTCGCGCCGCGGTGACCGGCATCGGTGAGCTCGTGCGACCGCTGCCCGACGAGGCGAGGAGCTTCACGCTGATGCTCCCGCCGTTCGGCGTCGACACCGGTGCGGTCTTCCGCCGGTGGGACGAGCGCGGTGGCCGGTCAACAAACGGGGCGTCCCGCGGCAATGACCTCGAGGACGCGGCGATCGAGGTCGAACCGCGGCTCGTGGGGTGGCGGGAGCGGTTCGCCGAGGCGACCGGTGCGGCCCCACGGTTGGCAGGGAGCGGTTCGACCTGGTTCGTCGAGGGTGCGCCGGGCGACCACGGCCTCGAAGCGGCGCGCTGGCTCAGCAAGGACGGCGAGCGGGCGCTGCTCGTCGGAGCGCGGACGGAGCTTGGTGGATGTCCAGGCGTGACCGGCGGCACCGGCGCGGCCGACCACTGACCTTCGGGGCCGGGAGGTGTGGATCCGGCATCGAGACGTCCCCCGCGATCGGGTGGACGACCAGGTGGTCCTGTCCTTCGGAACTACTTGCCGGCGGCCCGCCGCTGCCAGCGGGTGGCCTTCAACATCTTCTTGTGCTTCTTCTTGCGCATCCGCTTGCGGCGCTTCTTGATCAGGGAACCCATGTCGCCGGGCACCCTAGCCGACCAGGTGATTTGGCGCCATGTGGGCTGCTGGACGGTCCGTCAGTCCGCGGAGGTGCCCGGTGGCTCCTCGACCAGCGGCAGCGTGAGGCGGAAGAGCGCACCGCCACCGTCCGCCTGGTGGACCGAGACGGTGCCGCCCTCGTCACGGGCGACCTGGGCCACGATCGCGAGCCCGAGGCCCGACCCGGGGCGCCCACGAGCGCCCGGAGCGCGGTAGAAGCGGTCGAAGATGTGCTCGGCGTCGCTCTGGTCGACGCCCGGCCCGTGGTCGCGGACGGTGACTTCCCCCGAAACGCAGGTGACCTCGACGACACCCCCGTCCGGGCTCCACTTGAGCGCGTTGTCGAGAAGGTTGTCGATCGCCCGCCCGATGCGCTGTGGAGAGCCCGAGACCCAGTTCGGAGCCACGCGGGCCTCGAAGCGGACTCCTTTGCTTCGCCCGTGGGTGGTGGCGACCTCGGTGGCCTCGAGCACGATCGCGTCGAGCCGGACCGGCTCCGAGGTCACACGGGGCTGTCCGCCGCGCGCGAGCTCGGCCAGGTCGCCCACCAGGGTGGTGAGCTCGTCGAGCTGGGTGAGGACGTCGCCGATCAGCACCTCGCGCTCGTCGGGGGTGAGCTCGTCCATGCGGCGGGCGACCTCCATGTTGGTCCGGAGGCTGGTGAGCGGGGTGCGCAGCTCGTGGGACGCGTCGAGCACGAGCTGGCGCTGGCTCTCGCGGGAGGTGTCGAGTGCGGTGAGCAGCCGGTTGAAGGCACGTCGGAGGCGCCCGAGCTCGTCGGAGCCGCCGGCGTCGAGCCGTCCGGACACGTCGGTCGTCTCGGCCAGCCCCTCGATGGTCTCGGTGAGGCTGTTGAGCGGGCGGAGCACGGTGCGTCCCACGGCGAGCCCGAGGAGCACCGCCACCGAGATCCCGACCAGCACGATCAGCCAGAGCGCGACCGCGAGGTTGCGCAGCTCTTGGTTGACGCCGGTGAGGGGTGCGGTGATCTGGAGGGCGCCGCCGTTGTTGAGCTGGATGGGGTACGTATTGCCGCGGTACTGGAAGCCTTCGGGCATCGGCGTGACGATCTCGCGGACCGCGATGCCGTTGACCGTGGTCGAGAAGAACTGACTGTCCGGCGAGCCCCGGGTCGTCGCGACCGCCTTCACGTTCGGCGGCACCGGGAGCACCTGGGGGTCGAACTGGATCGTCCGGCCGTCGGAGCCCACCACCTGCGTGCAGGTCCCCGCGGTGGTGGTGCTGCACGCGTTGGGGATGTCCTGGTTCTGGACCAGGAAGTGGGACTGATTGGTCAGCGTGACGTCGACCGAGCCGACGAGTGAGTTGTAGGCGACGAGGTAGGTGGCGATCGAGCCGAGCACCACCACCACCAGCACGGCAGCGGTGGCGGCCATCACGAGCCGGGTCCGGAAGGTCAACGCGAGCCCTGGCGGCGCGGGAGATCCAGCGTGTCCATCAGCGGTGCCCGTTCGACATCGGTGCGGATCTCAGGGTTCGCGCAGGACGTACCCGACGCCCCGGGCCGTGTGGATGAGTCGGGCCTCTCCCTCGAGCTCGGTCTTGCGACGGAGATAGCCGACGTAGACCGCGAGGGAGTTGGTCCCGGAGTCGAAGGAGTACCCCCAGACCCGGTCGAGGATGATCTCGCGGGTGAGCACCTGGCGTGGATGACGGAGGAGCAGCTCGAGGAGATCGAACTCGATCCGGGTCAGCGTGAAGGGCCGATCTCCGCGTCGGGCCTCGCGGGTGACCGGATCGAGGCTCAGGTCGGCGAAGCGGAGGACCTCCCCGGTGTCCTCCGGGCGTCGGCGCAGGAGGGCCCGGAGGCGCGCGAGCAGCTCCGCGAGAGCAAAGGGCTTGACCAGGTAGTCGTCGGCACCGGCGTCGAGGCCCTGGACGCGGTCGTTGATCGCGTCGCGCGCGGTGAGCATGAGCACGGGCGTGTCGTCACCGGCCGACCGGAGACGACGACAGACCTCGAGCCCGTCGAGCGTGGGGAGCCCGACGTCGAGGATCACCGCGTCCGGCGGCCGCACCGCGACCTCCTCGAGCGCGTCCGGCCCGTCCGCGGCGAGCGAGACGTCGTACCCTTCGAGTCGAAGTGCTCGGTTGAGGGCTCCGCTCACTGCTGGATCGTCATCGACGACGAGCACCCTCATCGGCGGGCGAGCCTACCGGTCGACCAGCTCGCGGCCAGGTCAGGGTCCACGAGCGCCCGTCGACCGTCCGCACCGGAGGACCGCCGTTCGACGCTCGACGAACCGGGGAACGGCCACATCGAGGCGATAGCCTGATCACGTCGTCGGATGATCCGCGACGACCCTCTTCCGAGGTAGTTCAACTGGCAGAACGCTGGCCTTTGGAGCCAGATGTTGGAGGTTCGAGCCCTCCCCTCGGAGCGCCCGCAGAGCCACCCGACCCCTCGGAGCGGACGCTCAGCCCCGGGCCTTGCGGGCCCTGCTTCGGAGCCGTCCCCTCGTGGCCTGGTCGAGGACGACCTTGCGGAGGCGGACCGAGCTCGGGGTGACCTCGACGCACTCGTCGTCCCCGATGAACTCGAGCGCCTGCTCGAGTGAGAGCAGCAGCGGGGGAGTGAGCCGGATCGCCTCGTCGGCGGCGGCCGCTCGGACGTTGGTCTGCTTCTTCTCCCTGGTCGGGTTGACGTCCATCTCGTCGTCACGGGCGTTCTCGCCGACGACCATGCCCTCGTAGACCTCGGTGCCCGGGCCGAGGAGGAGCACGCCGCGCTCTTGGAGGTTCATGAGCGAGTACCCGGTCGTCACCCCGCGCCGATCGGCCACCATCGAGCCGTTGCGTCGCATCCGGAGCTCGCCGTGCCACGGCTCCCACCCGTCGAAGACGTGGTGGAGCACGCCGGTGCCCCGGGTCTCGGTCATGAACTCGGTGCGGACGCCGACGAGGCCCCGCGCGGGTACCCGGTAGTCCATCCGGACCCACCCGGTGCCGTGGTTGACCATCTCGACGAGCGAGCCCTTGCGCAGCGCGAGCAGCTGCGTGACCACGCCGAGGTACTCCTCGGGGACGTCGACCGCGACCCGCTCCATCGGCTCGTGGGTACGCCCGTCGATCTCGCGGGTCACCACTTGTGGCTTGCCGACGGTCAGCTCGAACCCCTCGCGCCGCATGGTCTCGACCAGCACCGCGAGCTGGAGCTCGCCGCGACCGAGCACCTCCCAGGTGTCTGGCCGCTCGGTCGGGAGCACTCTGATCGAGACGTTGCCCACGAGCTCCGCGTCGAGCCGGCCCTTGAGCTGGCTGGCGGTGAGCTTCGTCCCGTCGGCTCCTGCCAGGGGGGACGAGTTGATCCCGATGGTCACGGACAGGCTCGGCTCGTCGACGGTGATCCGCGGGAGGGGCTGCGGGTCGTCCGGATCGGCCAGCGTCTCGCCGATGGTGATCTCCGCCATGCCCGCCACCGCAGCGATCTCGCCCGGCCCCGCCTCGGTCGCCTCGACCCGGTCGAGGGCGTCGGTGAGGTAGAGCTCGGTCACCTTCGCACGCTCGATGGTGCCGTCCAGCCGGCACCAGGCGACGAGCTCGCCCTTGCGGAGCGTGCCGTTGTGGACGCGGCAGAGGGCGAGTCGGCCGAGATAGGGCGAGGCGTCGAGGTTGGAGACGAGTGCCTGCAGGGGGAGTGCGGGATCGAAGCGCGGGGCCGGGACGTGCTCGATGATCGACTCGAAGAGGGGAGCGAGGTCGGTCCCCGTCGCGTCGCGCTCGGTCGTCGCCCACCCCGCCCGGGCGTTCGCATAGAGGATCGGGAACGCGATCTGGTCCTCGTCTGCATCGAGGTCCAAGAAGAGCTCCTCGACCTCGTGGACGACCTCGTCGATGCGGGCGTCGCGACGGTCGACCTTGTTGACCACGAGCACCACCGGGAGGCGCGCCTCCAAGGACTTGCGCAGCACGAACCGGGTCTGGGGGAGCGGCCCCTCCGAGGCGTCCACCAAGAGGAGCACCCCGTCGACCATGGTCAGCCCCCGCTCGACCTCGCCACCGAAGTCGGCGTGCCCGGGGGTGTCGACGATGTTGAGCTTGACCCCGCGGAAGGTGACCGCCGTGTTCTTCGCGAGGATCGTGATCCCCTTCTCGCGCTCGAGGTCGCCCGAGTCCATGACCCGGTCGTCGACCGACTCGTTGGCCCGGAACGCACCGGTCTGCCAGAGCATGGCGTCGACCAGGGTGGTCTTGCCGTGGTCGACGTGGGCGACGATGGCGACGTTGCGGATGTCGTCGCGGGTCTGAAGGGTCACAACTGGACGAGGCTACCTGCCGGCTCGCGTCGGTCGGACCTCGCCCGACGCAGTTCGTCGAATTGCGGCCTATGGCGCCGTCGGGCAGGTCGCGACATTGATCGGCCAGACCGTCGAGCACTGGCCGACGGTGACGCTGAACGCCTGGGTGACCCAGGCCGGCGTACTCGGCGTGAAGAACTCGGGCGGCGACAGGATCGACAGCCGCTTGTCCCAGTTGTAGTCGAATCCGTAGCCGTTGGAACCGCATTGCTCCACGTCGATGTACTTCTCGGCGAGCGAGCCCCACATGTCGATATTCCCAAGGGTTCCTGGCGACGAGCAGAAATTGGGAACCGAGAACGTGTGTCCGAGGGCGAGCATCGACGCCATGATGACGGGGTTCGGATTCGAGCAGTCGGTCGTCGTGAGGTCGCCGGCGACACATGGCGCGGCGAGGGTCGTCCCATGGGCCCCCTTCACCAGCGGATTGTTGATCGAGATGAAGTTGTTGGCGATGAGCCCGAGCGTGTCGTTGACGGTCGTTGTCGAGATCGTCGCGCACTGCTTGCTCGCAGGACTGCTCGGCCAGGGTGCGAACGGCGACGCGCCATTCATCGCACTCTGGTCGGCCGCGGTCAGCTGATAGCAGTGGTCGTAGTTGATGTTCCGGTCGATCATGACGTCGTTGGCTGCGGCCAGGGTGTAGGCGCCGTTGACCGTCCCGCCGGTGATCGCGTCACCGTTGCACTGGGAGGAAGTTGCTTCGCCGTCGTAGCTGAAGCCGTTGGAGTCGTAGGCAGCCTTGAGCGGGTTGGAAGGAGGGTTGTTGTTCTTGCAGGCCGTCGAAGTCAGCGAGTCCACGTAGATGACACCGTTTGCCGGGCCGCTCACGTTCCCCGCGGTCGAGTTGTTCGTACTCGGCAGGCACTGGCTCTTGTTGTTGGCAATACTGGCGCCGTCGTAGGTGGTATTGGTCGTGCCGTTCGAGGCCTGCCACGGTGTGTCGGGGCTGTTGACGTAGTAGCCGCCGGCTGCGAGGAATTGGATGATCGTGGGACCGACGTAGTAGCAGCCCTGGGCCGTTGCCGGAGACTTCAATGAATTAATGTTCGTCGGTGGGTTCTGCGGGTTCGGGTTGATGCTCAGGTTCTCCGAGGAATTGAGATAGTTGGCATTCGCGGTGCAGCCTCCACCAGGAAAGGCGTAGGTCAGACTGGGCGCGGCCGTCGTGATGTGATCGAAGGTGGGGGTGTTGCAGACGTAGACGTCGTCGTCTGAGAAGACCGGACCGTAGTAGGGAAATGCCGGCGTGACGATGCCGGCATACGTGGCACCGCAGCTTCCGGCCCCTTGCCAGAGCTCGGCCGTGGGAGTGCAGGTCGGAGGAGCTCTACCCGGCGGATAGAGCGATGCGAACACGGTCGGCTGGATCACCGGGTCCAAGGCGTTGTACTGCGACCACGCCACGTTGAGGAGGAAGTTGTTCGTCGGTCGGAATGTGATGTTCGCGGTCTGGTACTCGATGGACGTGAGGGCGTTGGCGAAGCCGGCGGCACCCACGACGGCGACCTCGATCGTTCCCGCGCTCTGGTTGATGACGGGATAGCCCACCGCGAACCATTCGGATGGTGTGTACGACACTCCGGTCTGGTTCTGGGGCACGTTGGCCACCGAGTTGAACTGTCCGAAGGTGAAGCCCTGGGAGTTGAAGAAGGAGCAGCTCGGCGCCGTCGAACCCGTGCACGTGACCGAGTTCGGGTTCTGGTTGATCGCGTAGAGGTAGTCGTTGACGCCTGCCTGCAGTGCCCGATAGGCCGCATGGTCGACGAGGGTGTGGTCGATGGTCGGCAGCTCTTGGGTCGTCTGCGACACGAGCACCAACGACAGTCCGAACATGATGATGGTGACCGCGATGACCATCAAGATCGCCTGCTGCCCTTCGTCGCCGCGACGAATCCAATGGCTTCTGCGTCGTGCGGTGAAGTTCGCCATTGACGTGCCCTCCCTCGTTCCCATCTAGCCCACCGTCGCCGTGTAGTTCGCCGCTTGGAAGTAGACGACGGTGGAGATCGACGTCGGTGAGCCGAACGTGGACTGGGTGTTGATCGTGAGCTGCACAGCGGTCAGCGACGCCGGATTACAGACCGCCGCGCTGGTGCACTGCCAACCAAGAGGAATGGTGTACGGGCTGACCCACTGCGGGGTGCCGTTGGTATTGGACGCGATGCTGTATTGGAAGATCGGGGTCGCGCTGTTCGCCACGCCATTGGTGACACCGGCGATCGTCGCGATGGGCTTTGCCGGATTGGTGTTGTAGGTGCAGACGCTCGTCGCCGAGGTCGACATTGGCGCCGCGGCGCCCGGGCAGCTGGAGTTGTCCGCCTGCTTCGAGGTGATGGTGAGGGTATAGAGCCCCTTCGCATTCGGTCCCGTGGCCGTGGCCACGACGAGCTCGGGCCCGTACGCGTTGCCCACGTTGGAGTAGAAGGACATCGAGTTCGAGCCCATCTGGAAGGTCTGTGGGTTCGAGCCGGTCACCGGGGCGAACAGGGGAACCGGGATGCCCGGGACGCCCGGGGTCACGACTTTTGGCGGAGCAGGTTGCACCGCCGAGCGCAGGTACCGCTCGAAGGTTGTGGTTGCCGGGAGGATTTGGTTCACCGAGGTGACGGTCGCGTTCACACTGTTGTCGAGGGAGTAGAAGGTGTTGAGGACCGGAATCGTGATGACGATGACGATCATGAAGACCGCCATGGCCACCGCGAGCTCGGTCAAGGTCAGCCCTTCCTCACCCCGCTGAGCGAGACGATCGTGACGCCAGACGCCGGGCCACTTCATTGGACGCTCACCACGACGGGATCACCTTGCGGGTAGACGGCCGATCCGACGCTGACGCTCGAGGCGCCAACCGTGACTCCCGTGGTCGTCGTCTTGCCGTCGAGCGGGTTGACGATCGAAAGGGTGTACGACCCGTAGGAGAATCCGGCGCGGCTGAGCCCGTCGGCCGAGGTCGTTGGCATGGCAAAGGTCTCGGACGGGCACGCGCTGCTCGGAGCGTTCGTTTCGGTGAGGGTGAGTGTCGCGCCGGGCACCGGCTGACCGGTGCCGTCGACGATCTCGAAGGCGGTAGCCGCGAGTACCGCCGTCACGGTCGAGGTGCCGCCGGGTGTGGCGTCGATTACCGGCGGGGAGAAAGTCTCAGCCGCGCACCCGCCGGGCCAGACCGTGTACCCGGCCGTCCAGGGGAAGAGCGGGGTGAGGACGAACGGGTCGGGTGACGCGGCCGTCACCGGTGCAGAGGCGGCCGGGACGACCTCGAGGAATTGGTTCGGCTTCAGATTGGTGTTGCCGACGGTCGCCGACCAGCCGGCCCCGAGAAGTCCCGTCACACCGCTGCCTTGGCTGGGGAGGGAGATCGTCTGCCAGCTGCCACCTTGAATGCCGTAGGTCACGTCCCCGGTGGTGGACTCCCCCGACGCGACACAGGTCGAAGCGAGGCACCCGACGCCGCTCAAGAAGGTTGGGGTGACGGAGCCGGGGAGCGAGGTTGTCGACCACGTGTGCCCGCCGTCGCTGCTCGACAGGAGCACGCCCTGCGCCGGTGAGCCACCTTGCCCGGCTGCTACGCAGTTCGTTGCTGAGCTGCACGCAACGTCGTTGACGGCGAGGACGCCCGCCGGAAGGCTGGCGGCACTCGCCGCCCACGTGATCGGGGGACCCGGGGCGGCCGTGAGATCGAGGAGCTGGCCCAGTGGCGGCACTCCTGCACCGGCACTCGATCCGGCGACATTGTCGGCCACGATGCACGCGGAAGCCGTGGTGCAGACCGGCGATCCGAGCGTAGAGGTGCCGGTAGGCATGCCGGTCACCGCCGTCCAGGTCGTGCCGGAATCGCCGCTCACGTAGACCTCGGCGCCGCTCACTGTCGCGCCGTCGACCAGGCAGAGACCCGAGGTCCCGGGTCCGCACGTGACGCCCGTGAGTGTGGCTGGGGTCGGAACCAGCGTGATCTGGGCGAAGACCGACGTGGCCGTCGCGAAGGAGTAGAGGACGGGCGCAGGCATTGGACTCGCCGTGTTGTTGGCGTCGAGGATGCACGTGGTCGAGGAGGGGCATGCAATCGAAGTGATCTGCTCGACGCCGGACGTCGTGACCGTCGTCCACGTGGTGCCGTTGTAGGCGAGCATGACTCCCGAGCGGACGGACCCGGTGACGCCGTAGCCAACTGCGTAGCACTGCGTCGACAGCGGACACGCAACCGACGACAAGGCGGATACGGCAACGCCGCCGGGAAGCGATTGGACGGTGATCGTCCACGAATTGCCCGAGATGGTCGCGCCGAACGCGAGGCCTCCACCACTTGTGCTCGTGCCGACACCCTCGCAAGAGGTGGAGCTCGGGCACGAGACGCTGAGCAGGTGGGCGAGACCCGGAACGTTGACGTTCCGCCAGTCGTTGCCGTCATCTGTCACGAGGATCTCCCCGGTGGGGACGCCGTTCACGAAGGTCGAGCCGGACGAGGTCGTCGTCTGCTTCTGGCCGGTTGCGATGCAGAAGTTGGCCGTCGGACAGGTCACCCCGTCACCCACGCCGGTGGTCGACGGGTAGGTAAGGTCGATGGTGGCCGCCTCGTCGTACTGGAACGAGATCGGATCGACGCCCTGGCTCGCGACGGCGACGTTGGACTGTGACGGCGACGGATTGTTCGTCGTGTCGACGTAGACGACGCTGCCGTTGTTCGGTGGTGGGCTCAGCGTGACCGTGTAACCCGGCGAGAGATTCGGCACGGTCAGGAAGGCACAGCCGTGGCTGTCAGTGAGCGCCACGTTCGTCGTGCCGTTGGACGGATTCGTCGCGGTCACCGTGACGCCCTGGGTGCCGTCGCCGCCGGAGTCGTTCACTTGGACGGCGAGGAAACCGTAGGTCGGATTGGTGGCGGTGTAGGGAAGGTTGACGACCGAGGACTGTGTCACCGAGTGCTGGCTCGGTCCCCACGAGACCGTCACCGTGGCGAGGACCACCTGGGGGACCTGCCCACTCGTGCACACGTCCGCGGACCCGCTGATCGACGTCCACTGGAAGTAGAGGTCGATGCCATAGCTGAAGCCCTGCACGGTCTGATTGGGCTGCGGAATGGTGCAGGGCAGGTCGGGTGAGTTGCCGTGTGGGGGTGTGCAGACGCTTGATACGCCGGCCGTCATGGCGGCTGAGAGAACCGAGTGAGCCTCTTCGAGCTGCTGCTCGGCAATCAGACCTGCGGCGACGCTCGCCCGGGCGTCACCGGTCTGCTGGACCACGGCGCCGAGCAGGTACGACATCGGGACGGCGATTCCCATCAGGATGGTGAGCGCGACGACGACCTCGATCAGTCCGAACCCGTCCTCGAGGCGCGCGAATGCTGCACGGGGCCGCGGCACGCGGTGCTGCTCATGACTCCGGGTGGATCTCACTGCTCTTACCTGTCGGCGGAATCGGCGATTTCCTGGAGTCCGCTCGGGGACAGATCGTCCACCGGCAGCGGGCAGCACGGTGCCGGCTGGCGTCAGTCTGCAGGCGTCGTCGTGGTGGAACCGTCTCATGACCCTAAGTGGCAGGGTATGACGGCCCTCGAGGCGTTCCTAGACGTGATTCCACCTGGACCAGGGACGATCGAGCGCCCCGGTGCGGGCAGCGCTCAGCGGATCACCAGCTGATGCTCACGCAGCGTGGTCGTGCGGAAGCCACCCGGAGACGCCAGCGGCGTGGATCCGCGGTCCTTGCAGACTGCCTCAGTACGAGCGGGGCATCCCGAGCGAATGCTGGGCGACGTAGTTGAGGATCATCTCGCGGCTGACCGGGGCGATCCGGAGGAGCCGGGTCATGCCCCACATGTCCGCCAACCCGTACTCCGAGGACATCCCGTTGCCGCCGTGGGTCTGGATGGCCTGGTCGAGCGCGGCGAGGGCCGCGTCGGCCGCCGAGAATTTGGCCATGTTCGCCGCCTCGCCGGCGGCCGCGGACTCGCCGGCATTGTCGCAGAGCCAGGCGGCCTTCTCCGTCATCAGCCGTGCGAGCTCGACGTCGATCTTCGCCTTGGCCAGCGGGTGCGAGATCCCCTGGTGCCGTGCGATCGGCGTACCCCACACCGAGCGTTCCTTCGCGTAGTCGGCAGCCTTGTCGAGGACGTACCGGCCGATGCCGTTGGCGGTCGCCGCGGAGAGGATGCGTTCGGGGTTGAGCCCGAAGAAGACCTGCCGGAGCCCTTCGCCCTCGTCGCCGATCAGCCGGTCGGCCTCGACCTGCACGTTGTCGAAGAAGAGGGTGAACTGCTTCTCGGGAGCGACGATCTCGACGGGCAGGACCTGCTTGTCGAGACCCGGTGTGTCGACGTCGACGACGAAGAGCGAGAGGCGGCCACGCCCGGTGTCGGGGTCGACTCCCGACTTCGTGACCACGAGGATCGCCTCGCACTCGTCGACCCCCGAGATGTAGTACTTCGAGCCATTGAGCCGATAGACGTCGCCGTCCTTGGATGCGGTCAGCCCGAGATTGTGCGAGTTCGAGCCTGCGTCGGGCTCGGTGATCGCAAAGGCCATCTTGAGCTCGCCGGTCGCGAACCGCGGGAGCCAGCGCTGCTTCTGCGCCTCGGTGCCGAACTTCGCGATGATCGTGGCGCAGATCGCCGGTGAGACCACGATGACCAGCAGCGGGCATCCGGCTGCGGCGAGCTCTTCTTGGACCGCCGCCAGCTCGGTGATCCCGCCGCCACCTCCGCCGTACTCCTCGGGCACGTTGACGCCGAGGAAGCCCCCCTCAGCCACCGCGCTCCACAGCTCGTCGGTCCGCTCGTCTGCGTGCGCCTTCGCCACGTAGTACTCGTGCCCGAACTTCGATGCGATCGACGCGACCGCCTCGCGCAGCATCTGCAGCTCGTCGGATTCGATGAAGTCCATGGGACGACCCCTTCTGATCGGTCGGTTCGGTCGGCGGGCCCTTACAAGAGGTCGACGGGGATGTCGACGAGCCTGCTCCGAAGGTACTCGCCGAGCCCCTTGGCCTGGGGATCGGGGCGGGTCGAAGAGGCGACACCTTCGCCGAGCAGCCCGACCACCACGAAATTGAGCGCCCGGAGGTTTGCGAGGTCGTACCGCCGCACCTCGAGTGCGTCGGCCTCGGGGAGCAGCGTGCGGAACCGCTCGACGGTGAGGTATCCCGAGAGCCAGACCCAGGCCTCGTCGGTCCTCGCCCAGAGGCCGACGTTGGCATTGCCCCCCTTGTCGCCGGAGCGTGCGCCGACGATGGTCCCGAGCGGCTCTCTGCGGGTCTTCGCCCCCTTTTCGGGTGCGACGGAGCGGAGTCCGGTGGTCGCGTCGGAAGGGACTCCGGCCTGCCCGTCCACTGTCGGCGCGCCGGCGTGGCGGAACGCGTCGTGGGGGACCGCCTGGCGCCGGCCCTTCCCGTCGACGACCTCGGGGACGACCAGTCCGGCAGGGACCAGCGCGGGCCAGTAGACGCCATAGGCCGACGCCGCCGCGGGCGGAGCGGTGAGCGAGAGGCCCGGGTAGCACGCGAGCGCGAGCTCCGTCGCCGCGCTCGAGAAGGCACGGCCGACCAGGTCTGCATCGGCATCCTTCACCGTGATGCGGAGCTGAGCGGTCGCCTCTGCGTTGGTGGGCGCGTCGGGCTTGTCGCTGCGGACGAGCTGGCTGGTGAACTCGCCGTACCGGGCGAGCCCGCCGAGCGCGACCTCGAGTGAGGCGAGCGTGAGCGAGGCCTTCTCCTCGATGTCCAGTCCGGTCAGCACGAAGGTCATCGTGTTCCGCCACCCGCCGAGCAGGTTGAGGCAGACCTTCACGTCCGCCGGCGCGGGCCGGCCGCGCACGCCCGAGATGCGCACCCGGTCGGGGCCGACCTGGTCGAGCGAGACGGTCTCGAAGCGTGCGACGACGTCGGTGTTCGGGTAGTCCGGACCGGCGATCTCGTAGAGCAGCTGTGCGGTGACCGTCCCGAGCGAGACCTCGCCACCGGTGCCCGGGTGCTTGGTGATGACCGACGACCCGTCGTTCGCGACCTCGGCGATCGGGAAGCCGGGGTGGTCGAGGCCGGGCACCTCGGTGAAGAACGCGTAGTTGCCGCCCGACGCCTGCGGGCCGCACTCGACGACATGGCCCGCCACCACGGCTCCCGCCAACCGGTCCCAGTCGGTGGGCGCCCACCCGTGGTGCCAGGCGGCCGGCCCGACCACCAGGGATGCGTCGGTGATTCGAGGACAGATGACGACCTGTGCGCCACCCGAGAGCGCCTCGACGATGGGCCACGCACCCAGGTAGGCGTTGGCGGAGACCACCTGGCCGGTCGCGTCGGCGAGCGACGCCCCGGTGTCGAGATGGTCGAGCGGATGCCCCTCGGCGCGCAGCTCGTCGAGCCGGGGGAGGAGGTCGTCGCCCTCGACGTGGGCGACCGCGACGTCGAGTCCGAGGCGAGCGGCGAGTGCCCGGACCTGGTCGGCGAGGCCGGCCGGGTTGAGGCCGCCGGCGTTGGTCACGACCTTGATCCCGCGGTCGACGCAGGTGCCGAGCACCTCTTCCATCTGGGTGAGGAAGGTACGCGCCCATCCTTTGGAGCGGTCCTGCTGGTAGCCCTTCCAGAGGATCAACATGGTGAGCTCCGCCAGCCAGTCGCCGGTCAGGAAATCGATCGGGCCACCGTCGACCATCTCGCGCGCGGCGGAGAGACGGTCGCCGAAGAATCCCGAGCAGTTGGCGATCCGGACGGGCTCGCTCATCGGCCGGTGCGCGGTGCCTCGGCCACGGCCCGTGTCACTCCGCGACCTCGGAGGGCGCCGGGACCGAGCCGTTTCCGTGCGGCTCGACGACGACGAGGAGACGGCCGGTCTCGACCTGGTCGCCTTCGGCCACGACCACCTCGGTCACCGTGCCGGCGGCAGGGGCGTGGACGGCGTGCTCCATCTTCATCGCCTCGAGCACGACGAGCACCTGCCCGGCCTCGACGGCGTCGCCGGTGGCCACCGCGACGCGCACCACACCGCCCGGCATCGGGGCGAGCGCGGAGCCGGCGGACACCTGGTCGACGCCGGTCGGCAGGCGGTCCACCCGGTGCAGCACGCTCGACCCGTCCGGACCGTCGACGTAGATCGTGGACCCGTCCCGGTCGATCTCGTAGCGGCGGGCGAGTCCGTCCTCGGCGAGGACCACGGAGTCCGCAGTGGCAGTGACCAGGCGGAGGCGGACCGGCTCACCGTCGAGCTCGAGTGCCTCGAGCGCGTTGCCGGTCCGGTCGAACGCGTAGCCCACCGCGACCGCCGCTCCGGAGACGTCGTAGGTGACCTGTTGGAGGGAGAAGCGGTTGTTTCGGTAGCCGGTCGGGACACTGCGCTGGACCGTCGCGTCGCTCCGGCGTGCCGACTGCTCCGCGAGCGCCGCCGCAAGCGCGTGGCGTCGACGGGCGTCGTCGTCGGCGAGGGGAGCGGCGAGCTCGGACAGTCCGTGGCGCTCGAGGAAACCGGTGTCGATCGCCCCATCGAGGAACGCCGGGTGGCGGAGCGTGCGGACGAGCAGGTCGCGGTTGGTGGTGACCCCGTGGATGCGCGAACGACGCAGGGCCGACGCGAGCGCGCCGGCCGCCTCGACGCGGGTCGGCGCGTGCACGATGACCTTGGCGAGCATCGGGTCGTAGTGCGGGCTCACCACCGACCCCGTCTCGACTCCGCTGTCGACCCGGAGGCCAGGGGTGTCGGAGGTCAGCTCGAAGCGGTGCAGGGTGCCGGTCGACGGCAGCCAACCTGCAGCAGGGTCCTCGGCGTAGACGCGTGCCTCGATCGCGTGACCGATCGGTCCACGAGCGACGGCCACGCGCACTTCGTCCGGGAGGGGTGATCCGTCCGCGACCAGCAACTGGAGGCGGACGAGGTCGAGCCCGCAGACCGCCTCGGTCACCGGGTGCTCGACCTGGAGCCGGGTGTTCATCTCGAGGAAGTACGGCTCGCCCCTGCCATCGCCCCCGCCCCCGCCATCGTCCCCGCCGTGCTCCGCGCGGTCTCCGGTCTCGAGGACGAACTCGACCGTTCCGGCGTTGACGTAGCCGACGGCACGGGCCGCAGCGATGGCGGCGTCGACCAGGCGGGCGCGCAGTGCGGGGGAGACCACCGGCGACGGCGCCTCCTCGATGATCTTCTGGTGCCGCCGCTGGATGCTGCACTCGCGCTCGAACAAGGCGACCGTCTCGCCCGACGCGTCGGCGAGCACCTGCACCTCGAGGTGGCGCGGCTCGGTCACGTACCGCTCGAGGAAGACCGTCCCGTCGCCGAAGGCCGAGGCGGCCTCACGCCTTGCGGCAGCGATCGCGTCGGCGAGCCGGTCGGGTCGGTCGACGATGCGCATCCCGCGCCCGCCCCCACCCGCCGAGGCCTTGACCAGCAGCGGCCAGCCGAGCTCGGCGACCTCGTCCGCATCGGGCAGTTCGTCTTCGTCCACGGTGATCGACGGCAGCGTCGGCACCCCCGCTTTGCGCATGAGCTCCTTCGCACCGATCTTCGACCCCATGGTCTCGATGGCCGCGGCGGGCGGTCCGACCCAGACCAGGCCGGCCTCTTCGACCCCGCGGGCGAAGGCCGCCGACTCGGAGAGGAAGCCGTACCCCGGATGCACCGCGTCCGCTCCGGCGCGATCGGCGGCCTCGAGGAGCAGCGCGGCTTGGAGGTAGGTCTCGGACGGTGCGACACCCGGGAGGCGGACCGAGACGTCGGCCTCGGTGACATGGGGGCTGTCCGCGTCCGCGTCCGAGTGCACGGCGACGGTGGTGATCCCCATCGCACGTGCGGTGCGGAAGATGCGGCGGGCGATCTCGCCGCGGTTGGCGACGAGGAGCGTCCGGATCGGATGGCGCGGTGCCATGGGCGGGCTCACATCCGGAACACGCCGTAGCCGCGTGTTCCGTTGATCGGCCGGTTGTCGATCACCGAGAGGCACATCCCGAGCACGGTGCGCGTGTCGCGGGGGTCGATGATCCCGTCGTCGTAGAGGCGGGCGCTGAGGAAGAGCGGGAGCGACTCCGACTCGATCTGTGCCTCGACGAGCTCGCGCATCGCGGCGTCGGCCTCCTCGTCGAAGGCGACCCCCTTGGCGGCCGCCGACTGGCGACCCACGATGGAGAGGACTCCGGCCAGCTGCGCGGGACCCATCACGGCGGAGCGGGCGTTCGGCCATGCGAAGAGGAACCGCGGATCGTACGCGCGACCGCACATGCCGTAGTTGCCGGCGCCGTAGGACGCCCCGATGTTGAGGGTGAGGTGAGGCACCGACGAGTTCGAGACCGCGTTGATCATCATCGCCCCGTGCTTGATGATGCCGCGCTGCTCGTACTCCTTGCCGACCATGTAACCGGTGGTGTTCTGCAGGAAGACGAGGGGGACGTCGATCTGGTTGGCCAGCTGGATGAACTGGGTGGCCTTCTGGGACTCCTCGGAGAAGAGCACGCCGCGGTGGTTGGCGAGGACGCCGACCGGGTACCCGTGGATCGACGCCCAGCCGGTGACCAGGCTCGTCCCGTACAGCGGCTTGAACTCGTCGAAGCGCGAGCCGTCGACCACCCGCGCCAGCACCTCGCGCGGGTCGAAGGGCACCTTCGGGTCGGCCGAGGCGATGCCGAGGATCTCGTCGGGGTCGTAGATCGGATCGTCCGCCGGCATCGTCGGGCCGGGTCCTGTCTTTCGCCAATTGAGCCGGCTCACGATCTGACGGCCGAGCCGGATGGCGTCGATCTCGTCGACTGCGAGGTAGTCGGCCAGACCCGAGACCCGTGCGTGCATGGACGCTCCGCCGAGCTCCTCGTCGGTCGACTCCTCGCCGGTCGCCATCTTGACCAGTGGCGGTCCTCCGAGGAACACCTTGGAGCGCTGCTCGATCATGACGATGTAGTCGCTCATGCCCGGCACGTAGGCCCCACCGGCGGTCGAGTTGCCGAAGACCAGGGCGATGGTGGGCAGCGCTGCTGCCGAATGCCGGGTGAGGTCGCGGAAAGCACGCCCGCCCGGGATGAACAGCTCCGCCTGTGCGGGGAGGTCCGCGCCACCCGACTCGACCAGATTGATCGAGGGGAGCCCGTTGGCGGACACGATGTCCGCACCGCGGGCCCCCTTGCGGAACGAGTACGGGTTCATGGCCCCGCCCCGGACGGTCGGCTCGCTCGCCGAGATGAAGCACTCGACGCCCTCGACGACGCCGATGCCCTGCACCGACGATCCGCCGACGTGGTAGTCGGTGCCCCAGGCGGCGAGCGGCGCGAGCTCGAGGAATGCGGCGTCGCGGTCGAGGAGGAGCTCGATGCGTTCGCGTGCGAGCAGCTTGCCGCGTTCGCGGTGGCGGGCCACGTAGCGTTCGCCACCTCCCGCTCTCGCCGCGGCGAGCTGTTCCTCGACGCCGATGAGTGCGTCCTCGAGGGCCCGGTAATTGGTCTGGAAGGTCTCCGAGCGGGGATCGACGGTGGTGGTGAGAACGGGCATCGATGGTGGCGTGCCGGTCGAGGTCGATGCTGCGACCGAATGGGGTCGCATCGGGCCGGCCGACGTGGGAAGAATAGGCCCATGAGCATCTCGATGGGCGACTCGGGTCGCCGACCACCCCGCGACGGCGTGACCGGACGGCGACCGTGGTGATCCGCACCTATCCCCAACGTGGCCCCGCGCCTGGTTTTCGCCAGCTGTCCGCGGTCGTCCTCGCCGCCGGCGAGGGGACCCGCATGCGTTCGGCCCGTCCGAAGCCGTTGCACCGGCTCTGTGGCCGGCCGATGGTGCTCCACGTTCTCGACGCGCTCGCCCGGCTGCCGATCGAACGAGTGGTCGTCGTCGTCGGGCATCGCGCGGACTGGGTCACGAAGACCCTCGTCGAAAACGCCCCGGCCGGCATGAACATCGAATTCGTCGAGCAGACCGAACAGCGCGGCACCGGCGACGCGATGGCGGTCGCGCTGACCGGGCTGCCCGACGACGAGAGCGGCGACGACGGCGACGTCGTCGTGTTGCCGGGCGACACCCCGCTGCTCCAGCCAGCGACCCTTGCCCGCCTCGTCCAGGTCCATCGGGACGCCGACGCGGCGGCGACCCTGCTCACGGCGGTGGTGGCCGATCCGACCGGGTACGGCCGCGTGGTGCGCGGCCGAGACGACACGGTGGCCCGGGTGGTCGAGCAGGGTGACGCGACCGACGAGGAGCTCGGGGTGACCGAGGTCAACACGTCCATCTACTGCTTCCGACGTGGCGTGCTCGCCCCCGCCCTCCGTCGCCTGAGCCCGGCCAACGCACAAGGCGAGTACTACCTGACCGACGTGGTCGAGGTCCTCTACGAGGCCGGTCACAAGGTCTCCTCGGTGGTCGTCGAGGACTCGATGGAGGTCGCCGGCGTCAACGACCGGGCCCAGCTGGCGATCGCCGAGGCCGAGCTGCGCGACCGGATCAACGAGCGCTGGATGCGTCGCGGCGTGACGATGTGGGACCCGCAGACGGCCTACATCGACGTGGACGTCGAGCTCGCGACCGACGTCGTGCTCCTGCCCGGCGTCATCCTCCAGGGAGCCTGCGCGATCGGCGAGCACGCGGAGATCGGTCCGAACTGCCGCCTGGTCGACACGGTGGTGGGCGAGGGTGCCGTGGTCGACTCGAGCGTGTGCCGTCGATCGGTGATCGGGGCGGACGCGAGGGTCGGTCCGTTCGCCGTCCTCGGGGAGGGGAGCGAGGTTCCCCCCGGGGCGTTCGTCGGTCCGGTGGCCGAGGACGGGGACGGTCTGCCGCGGTAGCGTCGTGACCATGGAGTTCACGCCGAGGCGTCGCCTGGTCCTCTTGTCCGGACGGTCCCATCCTGAGCTGGCGGCCGACATCGCGGCTCAGCTCGGCGTGGAGCTGGGGGAGGCGAACCTCCGCGAGTTCGCCAACGGCGAGGTCCACTGCCGGTTCGACTCGTCGATCCGCGGTGCGGACGTGTTCATCGTGCAGACCCACTGCGGTCCGGTCAACGACTCGCTGATGGAGCACCTGATCATGATCGACACCGCCAAGCGGGCATCGGCGAAGCGGATCACCGCCGTGTGCCCCTACTACGGCTACTCGCGTCAGGACCGGAAGGCGACCGGGCGCGAGCCCATCACGGCCAAGCTGGTCGCGGACATCCTGACGGTGGCGGGCGCCGACCGGGTGGTCAGCGTGGACCTCCACTCGGGCCAGATCCAGGGCTTCTTCGACCTGCCCTTCGACCATCTGACGGCGACCCCGGTGCTCGTCGAGTACCTGCGGAAGCACCAGAGCGACGACCTGGTCGTCGTCGCCCCGGACGCCGGTCGGGTGAAGGTGGCCGAGCGGTTCAGCCAGCATCTCGGCGCCGACCTCGCCGTCGTGCACAAGCGCCGTCCGAGGGACGACACCAGCCAGGTGCAGGCGCTGCAGGTGGTCGGTGAGGTCGAGGGCCGCCACTGCGTGCTCATCGACGACATGATCGACACCGCAGGCACCATCGTGGCGGCGGCCGAGCTCCTCGCCGACCGGGGGGCGAGCGAGGTCTGGTGCATGGCGACCCACGGCGTTCTCTCCGACCCCGCGGTCGACCGGCTCAAGAACTCCGCCCTCACCCGGGTGGTGGTGACCAACACGCTGCCGATCCCGCCTGACCGGCACTTCGACAAGCTCGAGGTGCTGTCGGTTGCGAAGCTGATCTCCGACGCGATCGACGCGGTGTTCGAGGACACCTCGGTGTCGGAGATCTTCCACGGAGACAACCTGGTCTGAGGGACGACCTTCGACGGATTCGACGTGCGTTTGCCCGTCCAGGAGGGCGGGGCACAGTTCGGACTCGTCGGGCACTGTGGCCAGCACCTCGTAGGCTCGCCTACACTGGTAGGCCGTCGGTTCCGGCAGTCCGAGCGCGCCGTCCGAGCCGGCATTCGCCGGTCACGTCCGGATCGCAGGCGTCCGACCTGTTCCGCCCGAGGAGATCTCACATGCCCGAAGTCACGCTCACCGCGCAGTCCGGCCGCACGACGGGCTCGCGATCCACGCGCCGTCTGCGCGGTGGGGGCAAGATCCCCGGAATCGTCTACGGCCACGGAACCGCACCCGTCCCGGTTGCGGTCGGTGCCCGCGAGTTCCAGATCGCCATGTCCGGGGAGGCCGGGCTCAACACCTTGCTCTCGCTCAACGTGGACGGCAAGGACTTCCTCACCCTCGCACGCGACATCCAGCACCACCCCTTCAAGAACGTGGTGACCCACGTCGACTTCCTGATCGTCCGGCGCGACGAGGTCATCGCCGCCGAGGTCACCGTCAACCTGGTCGGCGAGGCCATCGAGGTGCAACACGGTGACGGTGTCGTCGAGCAGCAGCTGTTCGCGCTGCCGGTCAAGGCGAAGCCGGCCGACATCCCGCCCTCGGTCGAGATCGACATCTCCTCGCTGACGATCGGCGGCGCACTCCACGTGTCCGACATCGCGGTGCCAGCGGGCGTCGAGGTCGACACCGATCCGGACACCACCGTGGTCGTCGCACATCCTCCTCGGGTCCAGGCGGTCACCGAAGAAGAAGGTGGCGAGGCCGAGGGTCTTGGCGCAGTTGGCGGCGAGCAGCCAGCGTCGGAGCCGGCACCGGCCGGCGACTCCGACGCGTCGGAGGGCTAGGTCCTGCTCCGCGGTCGCGGGGGCCGGCGGTCCGGCACCCCGGTGGACCGGCTCGTCGTCGGCCTGGGCAATCCGGGTGCCGAATTCGAAGGAACCAGGCACAACGTCGGCGCCGAGGTGGTCGCCGCACTGGCGAGGCGTCACAGCGGCCAGCTCCGCGCCGAAAAGGGACTGCACTCGCTTGCCTGCCAGGTTTCCTTCGCCGGGCGTGCGGTCCTCCTAGCTGTGCCGACGACTTACATGAACGAATCGGGCCGCGCGGTCGCGCCGCTGGTCCGACGGGCCGGCATCGAGGAGACGTCGAGCGACGACGACGGGTTGGCCCGGCTCGTCGTCGTGCACGACGAGCTCGACCTTCCTCCCGGCCGCATCAAGGTCAAGTCCGGTGGAGGCAACGCGGGCAACAACGGCCTGCGGTCGATCGAGCAGTACCTGCACGCGACCGACTACCTGCGAGTTCGTGTCGGCATCGGAAAGCCACCCGGTCGACAGTCCGGCGCCGACTATGTGCTCCGGCGACCGCCACCGGCGGAGCGGGAGGCCCTGGCCGTCGCGGTCGAACGTGCAGCCGACGCGGTCGAGGCCATCGTCTCCGAGGGGGTCGAGGTGGCGATGAACCGCTTCAATACGGACTGAGCCGGACCTTGCCGTCCGATCACGCCGCTACCCTGGATCGGTGAGCCTCCGCTCGCTCCCCGCCCTGCTCCGAGACGAGCCCGCCATGACCCGTGTGGTCGGCGCCCCCGGTGCCACCCTCGCCGTCGCGGGCCCTGCGCAGGCGATCGCGCTCGCCGGTCTCGTCCGCCTCGGCCAGCGTCGACCGGTGCTGGTCGTGACCCCGACCGGTCACGCGGCCGAGCAGCTCGCACACGATCTGGACGTCTTCGTCGGCGGAGGTCCTGACGGACCACAGGTGGAGGTGTTCCCCGCCTGGGAGACGCTGCCCTTCGAGCGAGTGAGTCCCGAGGTGTCGACCATGGGTCGCCGACTCCGGTTGCTCAGGAGGCTCGGGGGTGGCTCCGGCGCCGGTCCCTCCGGACCTCCGCAGATCGTGGTCGCACCGGTCAGGGCGGTCCTGCAGCGGCTGGGGCCCTGGCGGAGCACGGCGCGCCCGGTCGTCGTCGCACAGGGCGACCGGCTCGTCCTCGATGCGTTGGTGGCCGACCTCGTCGGGAGCGGCTACCGCCGTGAGCCGATCGTCGAGCATCGCGGCGAGCTGTCCGTGCGAGGCGGCATCGTCGACGTGTTCCCGTCCACCGAGGACGACCCGGTCCGCATCGACCTGTGGGGCGACGAGGTCGACCGGCTCACGCGCTTCGACGTGGCGGACCAGCGTTCGACGGTCGACCTCGAGCGTGTCGAGATCCACGGCTGCCGCGAGCTCATCGCGGACGAGCTCATCCGCAAGCGCGCCGCAGCGTTGGTCGGCTCCGATCCCTGGGGTCGCCACCAGTGGAATCGGCTGGCGGACGGTGAGCTCTTCGACGGCATGGAGTCCTGGCTGCCATGGGTCGTCGATGGAGAGGAGCTGGTCACCGACCTCGTCGACGAGGGTGGTTTGATCGTCCTGGTCGAGCCGCGTCGGATCCGCGACCGTGCTGCGGAGCTGCTCGAGGAAGAGGCCGCACTCGCGGAGGCGCTCGCGTCGACCTGGGGGCTCGAGGTGTCGGACCGGGCGCCACGACTCCACCTCCCCTTCGACCGGCTCTTGCGGGAGACCGGTGCTGTAGTCGCGTCGATCGTGCCCTCGGCGGAGAGCCCCGACGGCCCGTCGGTCGAGAGCCGGGGTTGGGAGCCGATCCTCGGCGACGGGACGAAGCTGTCCGGTCAGGTCTCCGCGCTCGTCGAATCCGGCTTCTCGGTCGTGATCTGCGCATCGAGCGCGCTCGGTGCGGAGCGGCTGTCGGGCATCCTCGCGTCGGAGGGACTCGTCGTCACGGTCCTCCCCCCGGGCGCCGACGACCCTGCGACCGATCTCACGGCCGCCGGAGTCCGGATCGTCGTCGCCGAAGTCGACCGCGGCTTCATCCTGCCGACCTCCAAGGTCGCCGTGCTCACCGAGTCCGACGTGACCGGTCGGCGCCGGCCGCACCGCCAGGCCCGAGCACGTGCCAGACCGGTCGACGGGTTCTTCGATGATCTCGCACCGGGAAGCTTCGTCGTCCACCGGCAGCACGGGGTCGCGCGTTACGGGGGCATGGTCACGCGCACGATGGGAGGCGCGACCCGCGACTATCTCCTGCTCGAGTACCGCGGGGACGACAAGCTCTACCTCCCGACGGATCAGATCGACCTGCTCACGCCCTATGCCGGCGGTGACTCGCCCACGGTCAGCCGGTTGGGCGGCTCCGAATGGCAGCGGGCCCGGTCGAAGGCGCGGGCTGCCGTCCACGAGGTCGCCGAGGAGCTGGTCGCGCTCTACCGGAAGCGGCTCGCGATCCCCGGCTATGCGTTCGGACCGGACACCCCGTGGCAGGCCGAGCTCGAGTCGTCGTTCCCCTACGTCGAGACCGCCGACCAGCAGCGGGCCATCGAGGACGTGAAGGCCGACATGGAGCGCCCCCAGCCGATGGACCGGCTCGTCTGCGGCGACGTGGGCTTCGGCAAGACGGAGGTCGCACTGCGCGGGGTGTTCAAGGCCGTCCAGGACGGCTACCAGGCCGCGGTGCTCGTCCCGACGACCCTGCTCGCAAGCCAGCACTTCCAGACCTTCGCCGACCGCTATGCGCCCTTTCCGGTCAGGGTGGAGCTGCTCAGCCGGTTCTTGACCTCGGCCCAGGCCAAGACGGTCCTCGCCGGGTTGGCCGACGGATCGGTCGACGTCGTCGTCGGGACCCATCGCCTGCTCGCCGACGACGTCACCTTCAAGAAGCTCGGCCTGCTGGTCGTCGACGAGGAACAGCGGTTCGGCGTCGGCCACAAGGAGTCGATCAAGCTGATGACCGAGGGCATCGACGTCCTCACGCTGACGGCGAGCCCGATCCCGCGGACGCTCGAGATGGCGCTGACCGGCATCCGCGACCTCTCGATGGTGAACACGCCACCCGCCGCGCGCCGCCCGATCCTGACCCACGTCGGCGAGTTCGACGAGGCGGCCGCGTCCGAGGCGATCCGCCGTGAGCTGCTCCGCGAGGGACAGGTCTTCTACGTCCACAACCGAGTCCGCGACATCGAGGCGATCGCGCAGCAGGTCCGGTCCATGGCCCCCGAGGCACGCGTCGCGGTGGCGCACGGCCAGATGGACGAAGGTTCGCTCGAACAGATCGTGCTCGACTTCTGGCAGGGCGAGTACGACGTCCTCGTCTGCACCACCATCATCGAGTCGGGCATCGACATGCCGACGGTCAACACGCTCGTGGTCGATCGCGCCGATCTGCTGGGTCTCGGCCAGCTCCACCAACTGCGCGGACGGGTCGGCCGCGCGGGCCAACGCGCGTACGCCTACCTCTTCCATCCGGTCGACCGGGTGCTCACCGAGCAGGCCTACGAGCGGCTCCGCACCATCGGGGACCACAACGAGCTCGGGTCCGGGTTCAAGATCGCGCTGCGCGATCTGCAGATCCGCGGTGCGGGCAACCTGCTCGGGCGCGACCAGTCGGGGCACATCGCCGCGGTCGGCTACGACCTCTACGTGCAGATGGTCTCCGAGGCGGTGGCCGAGCTGAAGGGCGAGCCACGTCCCAAGCCCGTCGAGCTCTCCCTCGATCTCCCCGACGCGGCCCACCTCCCAGCGGAGTACGTCCAGGCCGAAGACGTCCGCCTCGAGGCCTACCGTCGGCTCGTCGGTGCGCGCACCTCCGCAGAGGTCGACGACGTGCGCGCCGAGTGGGTGGACAGGTTCGGCCCGCTCGTTCCGAGCGCTGCCGCTCTGGTCGACGTGGCGCGTCTGCGGGTCGAGTGCCTCCGGCTCGGGGTCACCGAGCTCTCGGTCGCCGCGCCGCGACCGGGAGGCACCGGCCCACGGGCTCGGGCGACCGTCAAGCTCTTGCCGATCACGCTTCCCGCCTCGGCCGAGGTGCGCCTGCGACGGCTGGCTCCGGAGGCCACCTATCAGGCAGAGCTCGCCCGACTGCTCGTCCCGATGGACCCCCCGGCAGGAGGCGTCTACGCGCCGGCACTCATCGCGCTCCTCTCGGCGTTGCTCCCCGAGGAGGGTTGAGGGTCCATCTGTCGAACGGGACGGTCACGGCCGGACCACTCCGTGAAACGCCCGGTGGGCGAGCGGGCACCGAAGTGTCCACCCATTAGGATCCCCGCGGATGAAACGCCTCTCAACAGCGGTGACGGCCACCGCGATGATCCTCGCGTGCGGTCTGTTCGCCTCGGCGTGCGAGGTCGTCCCCTACGCGGCGTCCGTCAACGGGACCACGATCTCGGTCTCGTCGTTCAACGGCGAGCTCCACGATCTCCAGGGCTCGGTGGCGGCCGACTGCCTGGTCCAGGTGGAGTACCCACAGCTCGCGAGCTCCATCGTCCAGGGATCGGGAGGGCAGGGCACCGTTTCGATGCCCTTCGCCGATGCACTCCTGAGCAACAAGGTGGCCCGGCTCGTCGCTGCCCAGTACTCGGCCTCGCGCGGGATCGCTGTCTCCTCCTCGGACCTCGTGTCCGCCAAGTCCGACTACGAGGCGATCCTCGACGGTGAGATCAGCTCCGCCGTCCAGCAGGCGAGCGCCTCGGGGATCGTTCCTTCCTGCCAGACCACGACCGGGTCCAACCTGACCGGTGCGCAGCTGCTCAGCGCGCTGCCGGCGGACGTCCAGGCGTCGCAGATCAAGTCCCAGGCCGTCGAGGAGAAGCTGCTCACCCTCGGTGCGAACATCACCGATCAGGCGGTCGCGGCTTTCTACGCGGCCAACCAGGCCCTGTTCACCCTTGCGTGTGTCGGCGTCATCGCGACCGACACGCAGGCGCACGCCACGCAGCTGGTCGCCCAACTCGACTTCGGCGCTTCGTTCGCGGCCGTCGCGAAGGCCAGCTCCCTCGACCAACAGACGGCGGCCAACGGGGGTCAGCTCGGGTGCAACTACTCGGAGTCGACGGTGAAACAGGCCCTCGGCCTCCAGTCCATCACGGTGGGCGCACCGATCGCCCCCGTTCAGGATCCGAACTCGGGGCAGTGGGTCATCTACGAGGTCACGAGCCAGACCGTCGTCCCGCTCTCGGCGGCGGCACAGGCCGCACGTCGAGAGCTCACGCAGTCGACGCCGAACGTCAGCCGCGTCACGAAGGAGCTGACCTCCTTCGTCCGCCGTTCGTCCATTGCGATCAACCCGCAGTACGGCACCTGGCGGGGGATCTCGGTCGTGCCGCCGGTCGCGCCGCCTCCGCAGTACCTTCTCTCGGCCGTCGCCGGGGACACGACGCCGGCGATCGGGCCAGGTTTCAATATCGGTGGCAGCTCGGGCACGACAGGCACGACCGGGCCGGCGGGCTCGACCGGCACATCGTCGGGCGGGTGAGCCGGCCCCGCTCCGTGCGGTCGTGGAGATGAACCGGAGACGGGCGCCGAACGTGTCCCGCATCGATGTGGTCGGACTCGGACCCGCCGGTCCCGAGCTCCTCACCGCCGAGACCCTCGCGCTGGTCGAAGGTGCGGACGCGAGCTTCCTCCGCACAACCCACCACCCGGCCGCCGAAGGGCTTGCCCACGACGGCACGTTCGACCATCACTATCAAGTGCACGACGACTTCGAAGCCGTCTACGCGGCGATCGTCGAGGATCTGGTCGAGGCGGCCCGTTCGGGACGTCGGGTGGTGTACGCGGTGCCGGGGTCGCCGACCGTGGCCGAACGCACCGTCGTCCTCTTGCGCGAGCACCCTGCCGTCACCGACGGCAGGGTCGAGCTCGTCGTCCATCCGTCTGTCTCCTTCGTCGACCTCGCCTGCGCACGTCTCGGTATCGACCCGGTCTCCGACGGCGCGCGGATCGTCGACGCCGCCGGCTTTGCCATCAATGCCGCCGGGGACCGCGGACCGCTGCTCGTCGCCCAGTGCTGGAACCGCAGCTTGCTCTCCGAAGTCAAGCTCTCGATCGACCCACCGCCGGACCGCCAGGTCACCCTCCTCCATCACCTCGGGCTCACCGACGAGGTGGTCGTCGAGGTGCCATGGGACGACCTCGACCGGGCGCTCGAGCCGGACCACCTCACATCGCTTTGGATCCCGCGGTTGGACGAGCCGGTCGCCGGAGAGCTCGTCGCCCTCTGCGAGCTGGTCCGCACCTTGCGTGAGCAGTGTCCGTGGGACCGCGTCCAGACCCACGGATCGCTCGCGCGTCACCTCCTCGAAGAGAGCTACGAGGTGCTCGAGGCGATCGACGTGCTGGCGGCGATCGATGCAGGCCAGTCCACCGAAGCCGAAGCCGGAGCCGAAGAGGGTGCGGAAGCCCGCGCCGTCACCGATCTCGAAGAGGAGCTCGGCGATCTGCTCTTCCAGGTCGCCTTCCATTCGGTGCTCGCCACCGAGGCAGGCCGGTTCACCCTGGCCGATGTGGCGCGTTCGGTGCGCGAGAAGCTCGTCTCTCGCCATCCCCACGTGTTCGGCGACGTGACTGCCGACACCGCGGAGCAGGTCGCGACCAACTGGGAGGCGCTCAAGCGCGAGGAGAAGGGACGGACGCACATCACCGAAGGGATTCCCGCCGCGATGCCAGCGCTTGCGCTCACCGCCAAGCTCCAGCGCAAGGCGCTGGCGGTCGGCATCGAGCTGCCGAGCTCATTGGACGAGGTGCACCGGCTCGGCGACGTCGGTGCAACTGTCGCACCTGCGGAACCCAACGGTGCCGCGCTGCGCGCCGAGCATCGGGCGGAGCTCGAGGACGACGAGATCGGTGACCTGCTCTTCTCGCTGGTGAACCTCGCCCGAATGGTCGGCGTCGATCCGGAGGCGGCCTTGCGGGTCCGTGCGCGACGGTTCCGCGAGGAGATCGACCGGCACGGCTGATCCGGTTGCGTACGGGCCGCACGGGCTCAATCGCGCGGGGCGTCGCTGACGAGGAAGTGCAGCGTTCGTGCGCGAGAATTCCCTGGTCCGGGGCTATGCCGGTGGTAGGTTCTGAGCAGACCACCCAGGAGCGAGTGCACACGTGAGCTTCATCGAGCAGGTCATCGGCCGCGAGGTCCTCGATTCGCGCGGCAATCCCACCGTCGAAGTCGAAGTGACCCTTGACAGCGGCGCATCCGGGCGGGCGATCGTTCCCTCGGGGGCCTCGACCGGGTCGTTCGAGGCGGTCGAGCTGCGCGACGGCGGCGACCGCTACCGCGGCAAGGGTGTCACGACGGCGGTCGCGAACGTCAACGGGGAGATCGCCGCGTTCCTCGAGGGTATGGACGCCTTCGACCAGCGCGCCGTCGATCACGCGATGATCGACGCGGACGGCACCCCGAACAAGGGGCGGCTCGGCGCCAATGCGATCCTCGGCGTGTCATTGGCGACCGCCAGGGCGGCTGCCGACGAGCTCGGGCTCCCGCTCTTCCGCTACCTCGGTGGGGTGGGCGCCCACCTTCTGCCGGTGCCGATGATGAACGTCGTGAACGGCGGCGTCCACGCAGACAACTCGATCGACCTCCAGGAGTTCATGATCATGCCGGTCGGGGCCGCCTCGTGGAGCGAGGCCCTGCGTTGGGGCGTCGAGACCTACCACGCGCTCGCCGGCGTGCTCGACGCCCGGGGGCTGTCGACCGCGGTCGGCGACGAGGGCGGGTTCGCTCCCGATCTCCCGTCCAACGAGGACGCAGTCCGCGTGCTGGTCGAGGCCATCGAGGCGGCCGGCCGCGTGCCGGGCGAGGAGATCGCCATCGCCATGGACCCGGCCTCGAGCGAGCTCTTCGAGGACGGGCGCTACGTGCTGGCCGGCGAAGGCAGGTCGCTCACCTCGGACGAGATGGTCGATTACTTCGCGGGTCTGGTCGAGCGCTATCCGATCGTCTCCATCGAGGACGCGATGGCGGAGGACGACTGGGAGGGCTGGGCCGCGTTGACGGAGCGGCTCGGGAAGACCACCCAGCTGGTCGGCGACGACCTCTTCGTCACCAACGAGGAGCGGCTCCGCCGCGGGATCGAGTCGTCGACGGCGAACGCGATCCTGATCAAGGTCAACCAGATCGGCACCTTGACCGAAACCCTCGCGACGATGGGCCTCGCCACGCGGTCCGCCTACCGATGCGTGATGTCCCACCGCTCGGGTGAGACGGAGGACACCACCATCGCCGATCTCGCCGTCGCCACCAACTGTGGCCAGATCAAGACAGGGGCGCCGGCCCGCTCGGACCGGGTCGCCAAGTACAACCAGCTCCTCCGCATCGAGGAGCTGCTCGGCGAGTCGGCGGCCTTCATGGGCGGATCTGCCCTCGCCGCTTGGGGTGGCGTCACGTGAGCGACGCTCGGCGCGGCCGCCCACCGCGGGCAGCCGCTACGCGTCGGCCGCCGGCCGGTCGGACGAAGGTCGCGAACAAGCCGGTGCGACGATCGGCGACACGGCGGGCGAAGGTCGCGAAGGTGCCGGTCCGACGGTCGAATCCCCGCAAGGCGACAACTCGGCGGAAGAATGGTCCCGCGGCCGCGACGACCGGGATGACCGGCCGTTCGGGGCCGACAGGCCGCTCCGGGCCGGCAGGACGGACCGGCACCACCCTCTCGAAGGCGACAACCGCGACCATGGGGCGCGCCACGTCCGCGGGGCGTGCGAGATCCAAGGGGAGGGCGGGACATCCCGGCCGGCCGGGTACGAATCGCCTGATGGTCTTGCTGGCCGCAGCATTTGCGGTCGTCGTCCTCGCCACGAGCTTCCCCTTTGCCGCGCTGTACGCACAGCACCGGCAGCTCGCGGCCACCGCGGCCCAACTGTCGGCCCTCCAACACGAGAACAGCGTGCTCGCCGAGCAGGGGCGCCAGCTGAGCTCGAGCACCGAGCTCGGTCGGATCGCCCGTGACGAGTACCAGCTCGTCGTCCCAGGCCAGACGCTCTTCGACATCCTTCCCGCGGCGGGGCAGGCGTCGAGCACTGCTTCGGGCCCAGCGCTCGTGGGTGACCCCGCCAACCAGCCGCTGGTCGCACCGGCGAAGGCACAGGGTCTCGCGCCGGATCCGGGCCTGCCTGCTGTGAGCCCCACTCCGAACAGCGTCTCCCCGGCGTCGTCGGGTGGCACCTCCGGCGGGGCCGCGGCCGGACCGGGTGGACAGACCGGGCAGGCGTCCTCGAGCTTCTGGTCCCGGGTCACCAACACGCTCGAATTCTGGAAGTAGACGGTGCCGGCATCCCGTCGCCTGCAGGCGGCGGACGAAGCGGCCGATGAAGCCGAGGGCCCGGCCGACGACGAGGATCGCCGCGTCGTCGCCGAGCAGCTCGGACGTGAGCTGTCCGGTCCGTTCGAGGTCGTCGTCCGCGACGAACAGGGGAAGCCGGTCGTCATCGCCAATGCGCCGTTCTTGTTCGACGGCACGCCCATGCCGACGAGCTACTGGTTGACCGATCCGTTGTTGCGGTCGCTGGTCGGCCGGCTCGAGTCCGAGGGGGGCGTCCGGCAGGCCGAATCGGCATGCTCGCCCGATGAGATCGCAGCCGCTCACCTCCGCTACGCCGCAGAACGTGACGCGTCGATACCCATCGACCACGCGGGCCCCCGGCCGACCGGCGGTGTCGGGGGTACGAGGCGCGGTGTCAAGTGCCTGCACGCCCATCTCGCCTGGTGGCTGGCGGGTGGTGACGACCCGGTAGGCGCCTGGACGGCCGAGCGCCTCGGCCTCCGGCCGACCTGAGCCCTGAGCGTCCGTGAGCGATCAGGTTGCGATGGTGCGACCACGATGCCGGCCCCAGGACGACGTGGTAGCAAGGGTCCATGGCGCTTGACGCTCCGGTCGCCGCGATCGACTGCGGGACGAATTCCACCCGACTTCTGGTCGCCGATCCGGCCGGTCGCCCGCTCGAACGGCTGATGCGGATCACCCGACTCGGGGAAGGCGTCGACGCGACCGGCGTGCTGTCGACCGAGGCGATGGATCGGTGCCTCGCGGTCCTGAAGGAGTACCGCCAGGTCATGGACGGGTTCGGCGTGGTCCGCGGGAGAGCGGTCGCCACGTCGGCGGCCCGCGACGCGGCGAACGGTGGCGAGTTCCTCGACGCCGTCCAAGATGTCACCGGAGTTCGTCCGGAACTCCTCGCCGGCACCGAGGAGGGTCGGCTCTCGCTTGCTGGTGCGGTCGCCGAGCTCGATCCCTCCGACGGTCCGTTCCTCGTGTTGGATATCGGCGGAGGATCGACCGAGCTGGTCGCCGGGTCGGGCTCGCACGATCCGGAGCTTGCGGTGGTCTCCCTCCAAATGGGGTGCGTCCGCCTCACCGAGCGGTTCTTCCGCAGCGACCCGCCGGAGCCGGCCGAGCTCGAGGTCGCGGAAGCCGAGGTCTCGCGTCTCCTCGACGCCGCGATCGCAGCTCATCCGGCCTTATCGGCTGCCCACCGACTGGTGGGTCTCGCCGGCACCATCACGACCCTGGCTGCGGTGCACCAAGGACTCGCCGACTACGACCGCGACCGCATCCACCATTCGGTCATGTCCGCCGCCGATGTCGACGGCGTGGTACGGGATTCTGGCGTCGGAGGACAGCAAGGCCCGACTCGAGCGTGCCGGGATGGTGCCCGGCCGCGAAGACGTGATCGTCGGCGGCGCGCTGATCCTGGCTGCCGTGATGCGGAGGTTCGGCTTCGAGGAGTGCCTGGTTTCCGAGGCGGACATCCTCGACGGCCTGGTCGCGAGCATGCGTGAATCGGACTAGTCCCCGAGGCCGTTCAGGATGGCGACGCTGCCGATGGCAAGGTCAATTGACTCACGCCCGGTGGCGGGCGCCACCGCAGGACCTGGACCCCGTTGCCCTCAGCCAGCACGCTGGCGTGGAGATGGTCCCGGATGAACGTGCCGATCGCTGCGCTCTGGACAGGGGTCATCTCTCCGACGTCGTGGGGTGGATAGAGGACAAAGACGACCTCGGGACCTCGCACCGGGATCACTTCGCCCGGCAGCAAGACGTAGATGAATTGACGCGACGAGTAGAGACCCATGACGCCCATCGAGGAGATAACAGTCGTGGCAGGCGGCGTGAAGGCGAGACCCTGACGAAGGGTGGATGCGGCAGCGGGCTCGACCTGCGTTATGGCCCAGCGAACGTTGCCCGGCGACGTGGTGACGCCGTAGAAGGTCGCTTGGGCAACGAGCGCCAGCGCAACGATCGTGACTGGCACCCAGCCGAACCGAAGGTGCTGTCCGCACCAGACGAGCACCATCACAGTGCCAAGCAGCACGAAAGGGTAGACGGCGAAATTCTGGAACGCCTGGAAGATGAAGATCTCCTTCGAATTCAGCACATTCGTCAACAAGACTACGATTGGGACGCCAAAACCCCAGGCTGAAGCGAGGCCAACGACACCGACCGGCCTCAGCAGTGCATAGACGTAGTGAAGTCGAGCATGGATCATGGCGATCGCCCTGTTCGGATGCGTCAGGACTCCGGCGATGACTGCGAACCCAGCCGACGATGGGAGGCTCGTTCGTCCTGCCAGGTACGCGTAACTGTTGAGGCCCGGACCAGCATTGGCTCCGACGGCTGAGATCACCGCGAGCCACACCATCGCCGAACCGATCAGAAGAAGCCCTTGTCGCCTGTTGCCCGTCCAGCAAGGATCGCAGAGAGCCTAGTCCGACCACCGTCAACGCTGCGAACGAGCCGCAGAGCAGCGTAAGTACGACCCACAGCCATGCCCTTCGGAATCGACCGTGCCACAGGTCACGACCAGTCAAGAGCAGAAGGATCGCAACGATGGTCTCGAGATGGAAATCTGCGAGGAGGGTCTGGTAGGTACCCGGGTTGACGATCAGCGCGATCAGTGCCGCCGAACTCGCACCTGCCGCTGTCCAGAACTGGACTCTCTGCTTCGGAGGAAGTCCAGGATCCATAGATAGACGACCAATCCGCTTCCAGCTAGAGCGGCAGTCTTCAACCCAGAGCAATGCAGTCGAGTTCAAGCCGACGATATGCAGCAATGCGAGCGGCCACATGATGATTTCGAAGTCGTTCCGGTAGAAGGCAAAGCCTTGAACCGTATCGAAGGGATTCAGATGACCCTGGCCAATGAGTGTCCAAGCCTGGTTGTACGCCGAGAAGTCTTGGCCAAGGAAGTCGCGGTCGTAGAGGGCCGTGGAGAAGCTCACCAGTCCGAAGAACCAGAGGAAGACGACGCACGTGCCGATCGTCCTGAGAAGGTGCCATCGCTGATCCAGGGGCGCTGGCTCAGGAAATGTCCGGCCGTGCGGACGCGGCGTCCGAAGCTTGTCAGTGCCGAGACGAGTGGTACTCGATGTCACTTTTCGTCTCGATCTTCGAGATCCATCTCATCGGGCGAAGGTGGAGCCACGAGCGGTCCGGCACTACTCTCTGGCGGCCAGCATCATGCCCCAGCTGAAGGATCACTCCCGAACATTATCGGTTCGGTAATGTCCAACGAGGGAGGAATCGTGCATCGGAAGGGATCTGCAGTCGGGTGGAACCCAGGTCAATACCTAACGTCGAAAGGATGTGGGGCTGATGCCAGATCGGCGGACACTTTGGTGTCGCGAGAAATGGAGTCACCAGGGTCACTCACGGCATGAGCATCGTGGCGTCGAAATGTGTGGGGTCACCACTGCCGTTACGAATCGCCTCCTTCTCATGGGAGAAGAGCTTGAGAGAACCACTCCAAGCGGTCGTCGCCACACGAATGTCGCACACTCGCTCCCGCGCCCCCTGTCATCTGCAGGATGTTCGCAGCACGCGGTGCACCCACTGCGCGAACAGTGGGAGACGCCGATGACACCGTGCTGCATGCACAGGAGTCGTCCGTGGAAGGATGCAAGCGCAATCTGGGAGCGATCACAAGACGTTGAGCACCGAAACCTCGACTTGCGTTCGGGTGTTAGACCGAATAATTGCCGATGCTGAGCCGGACCCAGCAATGCGCCTGGAAATGTGCATGGTGACTGAATCGGGACTAACAGACTATTGTTTGACGGAAGAAGGAGCCCGAAAGTGGAGCATCTACAAGGTGGCGAATCGGGATTAATGATGAGGCAACCGCCACCTCTTTCGCTTTTAGCACGTGACCCGGCACGGGCTCTTCAGTTTGAGTTTCCACCCGATCAAACTGAATATATTGAACATTGGTATCACACCATTACTTTTCCAAATGGGGAAGTGACCCCGGGAATTTACGACCATCGGGATCTGCTCCCACACTATGGCCTTCCTGACGATCTCACGGGGAAGCGCGCGCTTGATGTGGGCACGGCGAATGGCTTTTGGGCCTTCGAAATGGAGCGACGCGGTGCCGAGGTAACGGCAGTGGACCTCCATTCTTCCCTCGAACTGGATTTTCCTCCGCAGGTACTTGCACTTCTGCGGACGATGCCACCAAGGCCCCGTGGGCAACGGTTCAGGGAAGCCCATGCTCGCCTCAACTCGAGAGTTCGATATATCGACATATCCGCGTATAGGTTGAATGAAAAGGACCTAGGCAAGTTTGATCTCATCCACGCAGGCTGACATCTTGCTTCATCTGGAAAGACCTCTTGAGGCTATTCGACGATTCCGCGATATTGTCGATGTTGGCGGCCAACTCATCATTTCCGATGTGGTCGATCCGGACTTGCCAGGGCGCGATGGAATGGAATTCGCGACCAAGTACCTTGGTGGATGGGACACGCACACATGGTGGTGTCCGTCAATTGATGCCCTAGGACAGATGATAATTGATGCAGGCTTCAGCGCTGTCGAAAACCACCTCGTCTATATGCTGCCTTCCCGCGGAAGGAACGAAGGTCCGTGGCGTGCGGTGTTTCGAGCTACACCATGAAGCGACCGAACTGGTGCATGAGTAGTTGACGAATGCTCGAGAGCGCATATCGACGATTGACTTCGAGCATGAATGCTCCAGTCCTGCAGGGAACCGGCCGCTGTGGACAACCCGGTCGCAACGAGTCGCTGCCAACCAGTTCTGCCGGCACCATCGTCAGGGAGCTTGACGGTTCCACCAGGAAGCACTGACCGGATCCCCAAGAGCGGGTGAAGTTGGATCAGTTCGCGTGGACCTGGTGAGCATGGGCGACCCATCGATCGAAGGATCCGGAGCTGCCTCGCGCGAGTCGAACCATGTGCAAGGACTTCGATCGGTGACAGGGCAGGTCGTCGTTGGACTGTGCGGATTCACCGTGGACGCTCCTGTACGTCGAGTGGTCCCACAAGATGGCTTGGCTGAGCTCACAACTCCGGTCTCGCCATGGCAAAGTAATCTCAGTTGATGCTCGTCTCTCCTCCGGCCATTGTCTGAACTCGTGGCCAGCGTTGTCGACTCCCGGGCGTCGCCTCGCTTGGTCCTGCCGACGCGATCGAGGAGATGCCAGCCGGTCTGAAGCACGACAGTCACCGGGTTCGGGACGCCATCGCCGTCGTCGGCGCATGGCTGCTCTCCGGCGGCTTCTTCTTCTCCTCGCAGTGGACGAGCGGATTCGACCGGGTTATGGGCAATGCCGGCGATTCTCGACTCATGGTCTATTTGAATGAGCAGTGGTTTCTCGTATTGAGAGGTTCCCAACCATGGCGTAACCCTCCATTTTTCTATCCTGTAAAGGGACTGCTCGGTTACACCGATACCTTCTTTCTATGGCAACTGTTCTTCGCCCCGATGCGCATGATGGGCGCAGAGCCGTTTCTTGCGTTTCAGCTGACCATCGTTATCATGAGCTTTCTCGCCTTCGTCAGTTTCGTCGTCCTCGTTCGATGGGTTCTTCGGGCCCCCCTCTTCGTCGCCATCATTGGTGCGATCGTCTTCGCCTTTGCGAATAACTTGGCGGAGCATGTCGGATCGGCTCAGGTGTTCGGGATCTATCTCGTGCCGCCGATTGCCCTTGTCGGGCTGCTGTCATGGAGGATTCGGAGCAACCGTCCTGAAGCTTCGGTACTGCTCTCAATAGTCTTCGGTGCATTGTGGGGACTGCTTCTCTTCTCGACCTACTACGTAGCGTGGCTATCGCTGTTCGCGGCTTGCCTGATTGTCCTTCTCATGTTTCTCTTCAGTCCGCGTGCGATCGTGGCCGCAGCCACGGACTCCTTGGCGACCGGTTGGCACTGCGCGGTCGCGGCGACCTGTGGATTCGCGATCGGCTTGATCCCCTTCTTCACGACGTACGTACCGGTTGCCAACCAGCTGGGCACTCGCAGCTACTCCTACGTGATGACCTTCGCTCCACGATTCCGTGACCTCGTCAATGTCGGAGCAGAAAATCGGTTTTGGGGCAACCCACTCCGAAACGTGTGGTCTCCACCGTCCACGAATTCCTACGTCTTCAGTTTTGCCATCACACCTCTCCTTTCGTTGACGATCTTGATTGGAGCTGGAGTGATTGTCTGGACTCTCATTACTCATCGCACACGATTGACGCCGATGTTGCGCTTCACGCTTGCGCTCTGCGTAACGTCGCTCCTACTCACGTTCTTGCCAATCAGAACTTGGATCGGATCCGCCTGGATCCTCGTGTGGTACCTCCCGGGTGCATCTGCCATTCGAGCGATCGACCGGATACAAGCAGCAAATGATCTCGTGACTGCATTGGCTCTGGTCTCACTCGCAACACTGGCGTTTCGCCACCTCCACTCGCAGCGACGGTCGACGCCATTGCGGGTCGCCGGAATCGTCGTCCTTTGCCTCGTGGCGGCCGAACAAGTCAACGCGATGTCCGGATCGCAGCTTCGGCGCAGCTCCCAAGTGTCGACGATGGCCGCTGTTCCATCAACGCCCGCTGGATGCACGAGCTTCTTCGTCATCGATTCGAAGAGAAACTCGATGCGCTTCTATGAGTTCCAGACCTTGGCGATGATGATCTCCCAGCGGATTGGTTTGCCCACGCTGAACGGATACAGCGGTGACACACCGACTGGTTGGAATCTCCTCTTCCCGAACAGCCCTTCCTATCCCATCTTCGTCAGTCAATGGACGACGGCGCACGGACTGACAACTGGCGTGTGCGAGCTAGATCTGGGAACGATGACCTGGAAGGAAATGCCCCAGCGCTAACTAGTCCAGCCCTCGAGTCCATCTGTCTCACGGGCGTCCCGCTGAGAGTCAGCGCACTCACCTCGAAAGTCCCAAGAGATGCTCAGGTCCCGAGAAGGGGCTCTTCGTCATCCACGCCTTGTCGCGTAGAGCCGCTAAAGCGCTACGTGCTCTAGCATGCAATCCGATCTGGAGGTGGGCTGAGGGCATGGGTTACAGGCACAGGAACATGGATGGGCGTGGTGTCGCCCGGCAGAGGACCCGGATCAGGAAGCGCGCCAGTGGGTTCACAATGCTTATTGCTGTGACCGGAGGCCTGCTACTCGCTGCGTGCTCGTCGGCGTCGACAACGGACGCCAAATCAAGCTCTCAGCCGGCTCCTTCAGCGTCATCCACGGGCAGAGGACAGCAGTGGGGAGGAGGCCAGTTGTCAACCAGCTATGACACCGTCTATCAGGGCGTATCGTGCCCCTCGGCGATTCATTGTGTGGCCGTTGGTGTCAGCACTTCAACAATGCAGAGTGTCTTTGCTGTCACGAACGACGGGGCCGCAACGTGGACCAAGCACAGTTTGCCGCTCCACGGGAACGCTGACCGCCCCTCCAAGTCTTCTTGATTCGTGCCCATCAGTGACGAACTGCGTCGTCCTGGCATCGGAAAATTCGTCGGGAACGAATGACCAGGTCTTGTATACGAGAGACGGAGGCACGACTTGGTTGCAAACCAGCCTGCCGACTGCACAGCCCGGCGCCCAGGTTGCAGAAGGTGGAGCGCTGTCGTGCCCTTCGATCGATACTTGCGTAGCCGGAAGTCTTAGTGCCGGTCTCATCCACTCTGTTGATGGTGGAGCAACCTGGTCGGCCGGCACGGTCCCCAGTCCGGCGCCAGGTGGGATCATAGACATTGCCTGTGCATCAAGTACCAGTTGTACGGCCGTGGGCGGCAGTGGCACCGTCCTGCTGTCGACAGACGGGGGGGCTAGTTGGTCAGTCGGGACTCCGCCCGCAAACCAAGTCCCACTCATTTCTGTATCGTGTTCTTCTGCTAGCGATTGTGCCGCCGTCAGTGGTGACAACACCTCGGATCTGCCCTTCACGAACGACGCCGGTACGACCTGGATGTCCGGTACCGCTCCATTCGAGGTCCAGCCCAATGGTGGACATGGCAATGTAGTGTCGTGTACCAATGCGGGTCACTGCGTATTCCTCGGGACATCGACAAAGGGACAGGGGTCAGTTGCCTACGCCGCCGCCGCCTTTTCGGCAGATGGCGGTGCCACCTGGTCATCGGGTTCCGTGCCAAGCCAATCCAAATTCAATGTACAAGCGATTTCATGCCCCACTTCAATGAGATGCATCGCAGTTGGAGATCTTCCCCCAGGAGCCGCATACACCTCTGACGGTGGACGGAGTTGGATCCTTCCGGGTAGCTGACTTCGATCTCGTCCGAACTCGTAGAGAGTTGGTCAGTCGCCAGTGGGTGACTTCCGAGCATCACCCCTTCCGAGAATGGTGCCTCTCCGAAATGAGGGTGACATGGGCTTAGGTTTCCAGACTCTTCACGATCAGCCGTGGGGCGGCGTCTTCCCGGTGACCCGCCCATCGGCATCCACCAATAGGGCCCCGTGGCCCCCGATTCTTGCGGTTGCGAGACCAGCGAGACCAGCGAGACCAGCGAGAACGGGAGACACGGGACATGGCGGACGGTAGTGGCGACGCGACTGCGCTGTTGGGGATGGAGCCGCCCAGGACGTGGTCCGACTTGAGGCGGGGGACCGAGCCGAAACGTCGATTGCGTGTAAATTTCGGCGCGGGACGCTTGAGCCCCCATGTCGGTCCTCCGCCGAGGCGCACGTAATTCGTGGACGGTCACCGGGCGGAGCGGACTTCACGAGAAAGGCCCAATGACCGTCACCGAGTTAACCGAGGCCCCTCGAGCGGCGCCTGCAATCGTGCGCGACGCACCGCCGCGAACGGATCGGTGGTTTGGCGTCGCGATCGTGGCGGGATACATCGTCCTCGGCATCGTGGCATTCTGGCCGGTCCTTCCCGGAAGGCCGGACCGTCTATTCGGGACCAGTTCAGACTCGATCCTCGCCATGTGGTTCCTCGCGTGGATGCCACACGCAGTCGCACACGGGCTCAATCCGCTGTTCAGCCACGCCATTCTCGTGCCGACCGGCGTCAATCTTGCACAGAACACCGAGGCGCCCCTGCTCGGCTTCCTTACGATGCCCTTCGCGCTCGTCATGGGACCTGTCGCGAGGGCGAATCTCCTCATGGTGCTCGCGATGCCGGCCTCGGCCACCGCCGCATACATCGTCCTCCGCAAGTGGAGCGTCTGGGGACCGGGAGCAGCGATCGGCGGACTGCTCTATGGATTCTCCCCGTATGCGATCGGTGAGAGCCTCGGCCATCTCGTCCTGGTCTTCCTCGTCTTCCCGCCGTTCATCGCGTTGACGGTCGTGTCCATCGTTCGGCGAGACGGATCGCCGATTCGACTTGGGATCCAGCTCGGATTGCTCGTGGCCGCCCAGTTCCTCACCGAGCCCGAGGTCATGGCGACCGTCATGCTGATGACTATCTGGGCACTCGTCTGTGCCGCGATCCGGTACCGAGCACAGGCGGTGGAGATCGCGCGCGCGTGCATGAGGCCGTTCGCGTGGGCGGTGGGACTGGCGGCCCTCTTCCTCGCGTACCCGATTTGGCTGATGTTCGCGGGCCCACAGCACTACAAGGGAACGGCCCAGCCGGCGGCCAACCCTTACTTCAACGACGTCATGAGCTTCATTGCTGGTGGTCCCTTGCAACGTGTCTCTCTCGGGATTCACTTTGCCGGAGTGCCGATGAGTAATCCTTCAGAGGCCGGAGGTTTCATCGGCATTCCGATCCTGCTGGTTGCGGGCTACCTCGCATGGCGATCACGGCGGAGCCCGAGGATGCAGCTGGCCGTCGCCGTGACGCTGGGAGCGGTGGTGTTGTCACTGGGATCGCACCTGACGATCGACGGTTGGCACACCGGCATTCCCCTGCCTTACCTACTGGTCATGCACCTTCCTCTTCTTGACAACCTCCTCCCTGTGCGGATCTCGATGGAGACCGCAGCATGTCTTGCAGCAGTCATCGCCTTTGGTCTCGACGATGTCAGGCGAGCTGCGACCCGGTCCCCCCTGCACGGTCGCTCGACGCATCGAGCGCGGAACGTGGTGCTGCCGCTCGCGGTTCTCGCAGTGGTCGTCGTCACGCAACTGCCGACGTGGCCGAACGCTTCACAACCCGTTCGGGCGCTGCCCCCCGCGTTCAGCGACGCAGTTCCAGTGGGTGATCCGGTCACCGTGACGTACCCCATCGCGTCGCCGCTCTTTCCGCAGCCGATGTTGTGGCAGGCGCTCGACGGCTTCAGGTTCCAGCTGATCGGCGGCTATGCGGAGCACCCGGATCCGAACGGTGCTCCGACGGGCATGCCGAATCCGATGAGTCCGACGGGCCTCGACCAGTTCCTCGAAGGGCAAGAGGCGTACAACAAGTACCTGCCGCCCGTGCCGGTCACCCCTGCGCTGGTCTCGAGAGTGAAGTTCGTGGCGACACAGGATGACATCCGGCTCGTCATCGTGGATCGCTCGGTGAAGGGAGCAAGGGCCGTCACAGACGTGTTCAGCCTGGCGTTCGGTCCGCCGCAGGTCGTCAGCGCCTCATACGTGCTTTGGGCCAGCATGACAGCGCCCCTCTGATCGCACGACATCGGCAGCCGTCCTGTGTCCCGCGGATCGAAGGGGGCTTCCGTCAGTGGCGTTGGCGGACCGTCGACACGTACCACGAGTCGACGATGGCGTTGAGCACGGTGAACCCCTTGGTGCCCGGTGGGTACGAGTAGAAGTAGAAGCCCGGGCAGGTCGAGATCGAGGTCGGAGGGCCGAGCGGCTTCGTGTCCTGGGCCACCAGTCCGACCGGCGCCCCGGTGACGCGATCGACCAAGAGGAACGTGATCGTCTGGTGGGCGAACGAGCCGAGGTTCACCAACCAAGCGAAGGGCCACAGGTTGGGGAGCACCTGGAGGACCGTGGTCCCCGGTGGGCTGTAGACCGCGAGGGCTCTCCCGGTCTGGAAGTCGGCGACGCCCGTGCGCGGCTGCCCGTGAAGGACGTGCTGCAGGCACCGTCCGTCGGTGAATTGGTTCGGGTCGAGCAGCGGATTGACCTGGGGTGCCAGTGCGACGGTCAAGAGTAGGGCGCAGCCGGTCATCGCTGGTCGCTGCTACCGGACGGATGCGGACGGAGGGTCCCCGCAGTCTGTTGACGAGTGGGAGCAGGGAGAGCAGCGGAAACACGAAGACCGGAATGAAGTATCTCGATGTCGAGTTTCCCGACGCGATGACACCGCAGACGACGATGATTGGCGCAACGAGGGAGAATCCGACGACGAATGGCGCGATCGCCGAGTCTTCGTCGCCTGGGTCCGACCTTCGTCCGAGCAGAGCGACCAGTTGAACGGCCGGCACCAACAGCAGTAGCGCGACGAGCATCAGCTCGAAACGTTCGGTCGGGTAGCGACCACATCTGTCGCAGCATCTCGCGAAAGGCCGACACCGGCGGCACCGAGCCGGCCGAACTTCACGTAGGAACTGGCTGAAGATCCGATAGCACTTGCGAACGGCCGTCTCAGCAATGTGCCGGCGAGCAGGCTCGTGGCCTGGCAGCCGGCGATCATGGCAACCTGCCGCAGAGGGAGCCGATGCAGGAGGCCAAGTCCGAGGGCGGTTACTACCAGCGGTGTGGACACCCAGAGCAGGAAGAGGGGGTTCGAGAAGTAGGTGAGCGTCGAAACCGCTGCGGCAATGGCCACCCATCGCCAGGCCTGGGGGCTTGCGTCGCCCGCATGGATCTGTCGACCGTCACGCCGAGGACGACGATGCCGCCGAGGACGAGCCCGTAGTAGTAGGTCGTGAGAAGAAGCAGCGTGGCGAATTGGAGGTTGGCTCCGGCAGTCTGGACCTCGAGCAGCATCAGCCCGATCAGGCTGGCGCACACCGCAGCCGTCGCACACCCGCGACGCGTACGGGCGGGCGACAACACCGGAGGCCAGCAGGCGGGTCGCCGCGTAGATGAGCAGGAGGTTCGCGTACGCATTGAGCACGAGCGAGGCCCGTATCGACGAGGTGACCGCGCTGCACACCGCGTAGATCACGCCCTCCGGGAAGATCAGCAGCTGGGTCGAGACGATCGGTAACCACGGTTGGTGCTGGGCGATCGCCTCGCGGAAGAGGGGCAGGGTCAAGGAGTCGCCGTTGTAGAGGAAGAGCGACAACCAGCTCGAGTGCGCGACATGGACGAGCTCCATGGTGAGCACAAGGAGCACCAAGGTGAGGGGTAGGATCTCCTGCGCGGCGAGCCTCTGGCCGGTCAGCTCGCTGCCACGACGGGCGTGCAGGTGTCGTTGGCCCATCGGTGCCCCCGGCCGATCGGGCGGATCTCAGCCATGGAGGGTGCTACCCCCGTCGAATCCATCGTCTCCTCGGCGTTCGACGCTCGGCGCTCCCGACCGCCTCGGCCAGGAACTGATTGTCGCCGGGCATCGAGCGTAGTGCCGCGACCATCACCTACTGGGTCGAGGATGCCCGCGGCGTGCCGGTGCTTCTTCGGTCGGTCGTGGTCCGTTTTCACCGGTCGACCGCGCCCGAATGGCTCAAGGGGGCCGGCAGGTGCGGAAGATAAGCTCTGATCCGATGAACCGGCGCAACGTCGCACCACGAGGGAAGAGTCGAGATGCTTGACGTCGACGGGCAGGTGATCTCGTCCGGAGAGCTGATCCAGCGAGTGGAGCAGCTCCTGGCTGTCATCGACACCGATGGTGTTCCCACCGCACCCGGGACCGCGACGCTCCCTCTGCCGCTCGACGCGCCCATTAAGGACATGCAGGCAATCCACGGCCAGTTGCACCCGCCGGACCTCGGAGCGCCGAGAGGGCTGCGCAGCCGGGTCGGCGCCGCCATCAAGCGGGTGGTTCGCAAGCTGACGAGCTGGTACGTCGAGCCTCGGTGGATCCTCCAGGAGGAGTTCGACAGCCAGCACATCGCCTTCGCCAACCTGGTGGCCGACGCTGCGCTCAGGATCGATGCCGAGCTCGACGATGTCCGTCTCCAGCATGTCCGATTGAAGCTGCAGGCTGTAGCGCTGGGTGAACGACTCAACCGAAACGTCGACGAGACGAACGACTTGGTGGCGATCGTCTCGAAGCACGAGGACATCCTCGGAGGAGTTGCCATGAAGGACGAGCTCCGGCCGGTCACCCACGAAGTGAACGTCGTTGTTGGTCGATTGGGGTCGATCGGCGCATCCGGTGCGGACATCGACTATGCGGCATTCGAGGACCACTTCCGGGGGAGCTCGGGGGACGTCGAGCAGGCGCAGACCGATATCTCTCGCTCTTCCCGCCCGCATCCGAGCCGGGCACGGTCGTCGACATCGGCTGCGGACGGGGCGAGATGCTGGCCCTCCTCGAACGGGAGGGTCACGAGGTCATGGGCATCGACCCGGATCGCGGGAATGGTCGAGGTGTGCCTCTCGAAGGGTCTCCCTGCAGTCGTGGACGACGGGATCCACTTCCTGTCGCAGACCGCGCGCGGACTCCTTGAAGGGCATCTTCTGCGCGCAGGTCGTCGAGCACCTGATCACGCCCGAGATGGAGGAGCTGATCCGGCAGGCGCACCGAACCCTGCGCGAGCGGGGGCGTGATCGTAATCGAGACGATCAACCCGAGGAGCTCGTTCGCCCTCGGCAATCACTTCTACGCGGACACGTCGCACGTTCGGCCCGTCCACCCCGAGACGCTGCGGTTCATCTGCGAGCAGATCGGGTTCACGAGCGTGCAACTCGAGGAGCGTTCGCCCCACCCGTCGCTCGCACTTGGTCGAGGAGCTTCCCGATGGAGCATCGGGCAGGCGGTCGGCGCCCTGCTCGAGAACGTCTTCGGCTACCAGGATTACGTGATCGTCGCCACAAAGTGAAGCGATTCACCGCTGTCCACCAGTTCCATTCCGGAACGGCCCTCGGGGATGCCATCACCAACCAGATGCTCCGGCTCCAGCAGCTCTTGCAGGAGATGGGCTACCACTCGGAGATCTTTGCCGAACATGTCGCACCAGAGCTGCAGCATCGGATCCACTCCATCTTCGGCTATCCGGGGTCGGACTCCGAGTTGCTCGTGGTCCACCATTCGATCGGCTACAACGCGTTCGACGACGTCATCGGGCTCCCGAACGACGATCGTCACGATCTATCACAACGTGACCCCCGAGCAGGTACTTCGTCGACCCGCGTGTCAAGACGTTACATCCGGCTCGGTCGCGAGCAGCTCGCGGTTCTGGCGCGCCGGTCACGGTTCGGGATCGCTGACTCGAACTTCAATCGTCGCGAGATGCTCCAGGTCGGGCTTCCGGAGGGTCGACGTGCTTCCGGTGAGGCTCGACTTCAGCGAGTTCGACGGGGTCGCGCTCGGGTCGAGGCGGCCGTCGAACGACTGGCTCTACGTCGGTCGGCTCGTCGGCAACAAGTGCCAGCACGAACTCGTGGCCGCGTTCGCCCTCTACAGCCGCACGTTCGACGACGAGGCGCGTCTCGTCCTGATCGGTGACACGTCGATCGGAGGGGTATGCCGCGCTCGTTCGGAATGAAGTCGACCGATACGGCCTCTCCGACCGGGTCGTCCTGCTCGGGAAGGTCTCGGATCGTCAACTGAGATCGGCCTTCGCCGGATGCCGGTGTGTTCGTGTCGATGAGCGAGCACGAAGGATTCGGGGTCCCCATCCTCGAGGCCATGGCGGCAGGGCTCCCCGTAGTGGCGTTCGCGGCGGCCGCTGTGCCCGAGACGATGGGCGGTGCGGGCATCCTGGTGCGCAGCAAGGATCCGGCACTCGTCGCGGCAACCGTCCAGAGCTGTGCAGTCCGACCACGAGCTCCGCCGTCGGCTCATCGATCGCCAGTTCGAGCGAGTCACACAGGTTGCAGCATTCGACACTCGACGACTGCTCCGTCGAATGGTCGATCGTGCCGGAGGGCTGGCGCAGCAACTGGAGATCCAGATTCAGGGTCCGTTCGAGACCAGCTACAGCCTCGCGGTTGTGAACCGGAAGTTGGCTCTAGGTCTCGATCGAACGCCCGACTTGGCTGTTTCGGTCTACGCCACCGAGGGACCGGGGGACTACCAACCGGCGCGGGAGGATCTCGCAGACGTACCCCGACGTGGCCGCTCTCTACGAGCGATCGAAGGTCGTGCCCTTCCCGGATGTCGTGGTCCGACAGATGTACCCGCCGAGGGTGATCGACAGTCCGGGCGCCATCACCTGTGAGTACTTCGGCTGGGAGGAGAGTCGGATCCCGGAATCAATGGTCCGTGACTTCAACAGCTATCTCGACGGTGTCGGCGTGATGTCGAATTACGTACGAGACGTATTGCGGGACTCGGGGGTGAACATTCCGATCCGGGTCGTCGGTATCGGGGTCGAGACTCCGGACCCGGCAGCGGTGGTCGAGGCGTCCGAGGTCGCCGATCTGCGTGGATTCACCTTCCTCCACATCAGCTCCGCGTTCCCGAGGAAGGGAGTCGACGTCCTCCTCGAGGCGTACTTCGACGCCTTCGACGACCGGAGCGACGTGTCACTCGTCCTCAAGACGTTTCCCAATCCCCACAATGAGGTCGGTCCGCTTCTGGCACGCCTTCGTGCCAGTCATGCCCACCCGCCCGACGTCCGGTGGATCGACCGGGACTTCGATGACGAGCAGCTCCAGGGTCTGTACCGCTTGGCGGACTGCTACGTGCATCCGGCACGCGGGGAGGGATTCGGACTTCCGGTGGCCGAGGCGATGGCAGCGGGTGTCCCGGTCATCAGCGTGGCGCACTCCGGACTCGCGGACTTCGTCCGGGATGACACCGCGATCACCGTCCCCTTCACCATCGGACCGGCGGGAAGCCACTTCGGGATCCCCGACTCCGAGTGGGCCGAGCCCGACCGACAGCGGTTGGCCGAGGAGATGGCGTCGTTGGTGTCCGACCCCGGGCACCCTGCCGTCAAGGACCGGGTCGAGCGGGCGAGGTTGCTCATTACCGACGAGTTCTCGTGGGATGCGGTCGTCGGGCGATGGATCGAGTTCGTGGCAGACCTCGAAGAGGCTGCGGGGACGCTGCAGGTCGCGATGGTGACGACCTGGAACTCGCGGTGTGGCATAGCGGAGAACACCCGATACCTCGTTGAGCACACCCGCGGATCAGTCGAGTATGAGCTCTTCGCCGATGTGGGCGTCGGAGGTGATCGATCCGCTCTCGGAGGTGGGCGTCGTCAGGACTTGGAAGAACCGTTGGGAACCGGATCTGTTCGGTCTCGAGGATGCGCTCCGGCTCAGCACCGCGGACGTGGTGCACATCCAGTTCAATTTCGGGTTCTTCGAATTCCAACGGATGGCGGAGCTCATCGAGCGCCAGCTGGAGCACCGTGGGGTCGTGCTCACGCTTCATCGCACGCTCGACTACGACGACAGGGGTGAGCTGCTGAGCCTCCGGCAGATCAGGTCGACGCTGGAGCGCGTCGACCGACTCATCGTCCACCAGGTTTCGGACGCCCGCTACCTGGCGGAGATGGGTCTCGTCGACAACGTGTCGGTCATCCCCATCGGTGCGTCCTCGCCGCCTCCGGTCTCGTCACACGAGGTTCGGTCCGCCCTGCGGCTGGGAGCTCGGCCCGTCATCGGAACGTTCGGCTTCCTCCTGCCCCACAAGGGGACCCTCGAGTTGCTCCATGCCGTGGATCGGCTACGCGAGGAGTTCCCCGACGTGTTGCTCCTCGCCCTCTGTGCGCGCTACCCGAACGTCGAGTCGAAGGAGTACGAGGAGCAGATCCGCTCCGAGATCGCGTCACGCGGCATGACCGACAACGTGGTCCTCGTCTCGGAGTATCTGGCGGAAGACATCGCCAAGGTCCTGCTCCGCGCCGCCGATGTGATCGTTCTGCCCTACCGGAATACCGGCGAATCATCGAGCGCCACCTTGCGGTTCGTCCTCCCGCTCGGGCGTCCGGTCGTAGTGACCGACGAGCCGATCTTCGCCGATTCGAGGACGGTGGTCCACGTCGCCGAGCAGGACGATCCCTCGGGAGTCGAGCATGCGATCCGTCGGGTGCTCATGGACGACGACCTCCGGAACACCTTGGCGTCGAAGGCTGCCGAACGAGCCCGCGGGCTGAGGTGGGAACGGGTGGTGGGCGACCATCGCGAGATCTACGCGGCGGCGAAGCGAGCCGGTCGTGCGAGGCGAGTCCGTCCGAGGTCGCAGGCGGCACTCGCCTGAGTCGTCCCCGAGCACCCGGTCCTCACGAGGAACCGGACCGGACGTACCAACCCTCGACGTCCACGAGCAGATTGAGCCTGCCTCTCGTGCCGGTGTTGGTCAGCTCGACCATGCCGGATCTCGCCAGATCGACCGTTACCAGGTCGGCGGTCACGCCCTCGACGGTGCCGTACAGGTCGGCCGGGCCCGGTCGTGTCCCGGATGGTTGGACGGAGACCGGTCCGGGTGCGGTCAGACCGACACCCGTGACGTTGAGCAGGACCGCCGTCGCCCCGTCCGGGACGAAGTCGAGGCCGGCCACGCGGATGGTGCGGCTCGACCGAGGACCGAGCAGCTGGTCCGGTGCGCCGCTGGGACCGCCGGGGTTGCATTGCAAGGATGCGCCGTCGAGTGCGGACGGGTTCGATCTGCGGATGTCGCAGATGCGCGTCGGCGCGGCCGCGGGGACGAACCCGGCACCCGGCTGGGTCCCGGGCGACGCGTAGTAGCCGACGACGTCGATCAGGACCGTCGTCGGTGACGACGCCGATGCGCTGATCCCACCGGTGGGGTCGAGCGGCACCACCACTTGATCGGTGGCCGACTGACCCCCGGTGTAGCCGAGGCTGACGACATCGGGTCGGAGCTGGCCCGCGGGGGTGACACGCACGACACCGGTCGACCGGGGATCGAGTGCCGTCACTTCGAGGAGCGCTGCGGCGGCGCTGGCCGGCACGCCGTCCTGTCCCGCGACGGGGATGGTCCCGGTGGTGGATGTCCCACTCTTGCCCGGAGGAATTTCGGCGGAGGGGTCGGGACCACACGGCGTGATCCCACCCGGCGGGCCGGGCAGGTCCGGCCCGCCGGCGCCACAGACGGGTCGAGGCCTGGGGAACCCGTGGTAGAGGCCCCCGCCGCCACCAAGGGCGGTGGAGAAGTAGCCCTCGAGATCGACCACGACGTCCAAAGGTGCCGTGTTCACGAGCGAGACGTCTCCGATCGAGCCGATGCCGACGTTGACCAGGTTCGACACCACTTGACCGGGCGCGAAGTCGAGGGCCGACTCGGTGGGTGCGGCGGCGCCGGCCGGGTACACGGTGACGTTCCCCGATACGGTCGCGTTCAGCGTCGTCACGCCCAGCATGACGGCGCTTACGCGGGTGCTCGGGACCCCGAACGCTCCTCGGACGTCGAGATCGAGCGTGACCCCGGCGCGCACCGCGTCGGGCCCTGTCGTGCCGTTGCACGGTGCCGTCCGTGGTTGCAGTTCCGCCGTACTTCCGGGCAGCGTGTCGCAGATCGGGACGGGGCCGAGCGCGACGAAGGTCGCCGGCGGTGCCAACGTCGGCGTGAGGGGCGCCGCCGAAAGGGTCATCGGCACGCTGACGAAGACGCCGACGAGGACGGCGCCGAGCGCCGCGATCGGCCTGCGCGGTCTCTCCCGCATGAGCTGGATCAGACAGTACGTCGCAGCTCCGCAGAGGAGCACGACGCTCACGAGGCCCCAGCGGACACGGGCGTAGTGAACGACCGGTTGCCCGAGGAACCCGAGGGCCGGCGACGGGTCGAGGCTGCCCCACCATCCTGCGTAGAGATCGGGGTTCCAGGTCTGCACGTTGTAGAAGATGTGCTCGGCACGGAGAACGGGGATCGCCTGGAGGAGATAGAGGCCGGCGATCAGCGCGGTGAGGACCCCTGCGACCCTCGCACGTCGACGCCACAACGCGACGAGGTACAGACTGGCGAACGCGAGCACGATCGGCGCGGTAGGCCATTCGAACCTTCCCACGAAGCTGTACCCACCGAAGCTGCCCGGTGGGTACTTCCTCGTCCCGAGCGACTCGGGCACGATGCCGTGGTCGCCGCAACTGCTGGTCGGTCGAGCGACTCCGACGACCCTGGTCCTTGCGGAGCTGGCCGAGGGGACGGTCCCGCCGAGGGACCACGCCACCTTGCGGACGCTCCGTGCCCAGCTGCACTCGTGGCACGTGGAGTCGGTGGTGGCGTTCACGCGGACGACCCCGGACCCGGCCCAGGTCACCTCGTACCTCACCTGGATGATCGGTCGTCCACCGCTCGATCGGGCGGGCGCTTCCGTGTGGCACGGGTCGATCTGATCCCGTCGGAGCGCGACCGGACCGACGATCCGGTGCAGATCCTCGTGATTGCGGCAGCTTTCTCGTAGTCGGAGGCTTGGCCTACCATGCTTTGGTGGGAGCACGATTCCGGGACGTCGAGGACCCGCCTCCAGGAGCGCGCCGATGAGCCACGGACTGAGGTCGCAGGGAAGCCGGACCTCCCGGTCGCTCGAGCTCAACGGCTGGCGGATCCGGCTGGCCACCCTCGTCGAGAACGACTACAGCTCGTGGCTGGCGGTCCGGACCCGCTGCAGGTCGTGGCTCGTCCCGTGGGAGCCGAGGTCGAAGGGTGCCCCGTTCGCCCCCGAGGACGCCGCCAGCTTCGCCGCCCGTTGCGGCATGCGCGAGCGCGAACGCCAGCTCGGCACCGGCTTCGGGTTCGGCATCTTCCTCGACGACCGGTTCGCAGGTGAGATCACCCTCTCCTCCATCCAGCGGGGCCCATTCCAGAACGGCACGATCGGCTACTGGATCGACGAGGACCTCGCCGGTCTGGGGCTCATCCCGGAGGCGGTCGTGACGATCCTGCAGTTCGCGTTCGAGACGCTCCAGCTCCACCGGATCGAGATCGCGATCATCCCGCGCAACACGGCGAGCCGGCGAGTGGTCGAGAAGCTCGAGCTCCGAAACGAGGGGATCGCGGTCGGCTTCCTCGAGATCAACGGTGAGTGGGAGGACCACGTCCGATACGCGATGACTGCGGACGAGTGGTCGACTCGTCGCGCCGAGCTCAGGACGGCCTGGCTCAAAGAGGACTGAACATCAACCGTCGAAGCCCCGCACCACCGATGGGGAGTGGCGGAAGAACTGCTCGAGGTCCTGCTCGTAGCGGTACTCCGGTCCGCCGGCCACGGTTGACCGGCGAAGGTTGTTGGCCCTCGCGAAGTTCTCGACGACACCAGCGCTCGTGTACCGGTACTCGAAGCCGGCGTCGACGAGCGCATTCGTGTCGACCCCTCGTCCGAAGCGGATCAGTCCCTCCATCTCAGGGGGGAACTGGATGATGCCGGTCCGGACCAGCGGGGTCGCGAACAGCCGGGGTCGGATCGGCGGAAGCGGCAGGAGGTAGGCACCGCCGATCGAGGCGACCTCGCTCCAGGGGAGCTTGCCCGCACCTGCGACGTTGTAGACGCCGTGGAGCCGCTGATCAGTCACGTAGCGGAGCGCCCGCACCACGTCGTCCTCCTCCACGAACTGCACGAGGGGGTCGAAGCCGGCGATGCACGGCAGCAGGCGTCGACGGAGGTCGTAGCTGATGGGCGTGATGATGTCGGTGCCGAGCACGTTGGCGAACCGCAGCACCGTCATCGTGAGGTGCGGGTTGTCCTCGGCGAAGTCGCGAACGACGGATTGGACCTCGATGAGGGAGCGCTCGAGCCGCGTGCGGACCGGCCCGGTGCGCGTGGTCTCCTCGGTGAACCAGGCCGGATCGGACTCCGCGGCGCCATAGACGTGCGTCGACGACTTGACCACCACGTGGCGCACCGACGAGCCCGCGGATCCCGCGGCACCGAGCAGGTTGAGGGTGCCGATCACGTTGATCTCGTGCAGCGCTCGGCTCGACACGGTGTTCGAGTTCGTCACGAGGAAGGTGTGGACGATGGTGTCGACCTGGGTGGCGCGCACGATCCTCGTGAGGATCGAGTACTTCTGATCGGATCGCACGAACTCGGTGCGCTCGAGGGGCACCTTCGGGTCGCTCGTCCCCAGCCCGAGGACCAACTCGAACTCCGGGTCCGCCTCGAGCGACTGCGCCATCCGGCCACCCCAGAAGGTGTCGAGCCCGGTGACCAGGACGCGCCGGCCCATCGGCTCAGCCGAACCAGACGCTGCGGCGTTCGCGCAACATGTCGTGGAGGGCCTCTTGCAGGATCGACCGGACCGTCTCCGCCTCGTCGAGGAGTCGGCTCCTCGAGTACCGCTCGAGTCCGGGTTCGACGTCATAGGTGATCGGGTCGAGCACCCGCAGCTTGAGCTTGACCGGGAAGTAGGTGATGTACCCGATCGGACCGAGCAGGAGGGCGTTGGCGGTGACCGGGAAGTAGGGGAGCTTGAGGAAGTTGGCGAGCCCTCCGATGCGGAAGAGGATCGGCATCGACTCCTCCGCGCCCGACGACGGCGATCGGGATGATCGGCACGCCGGCCCGCATCGCGATCTCGACGAATCCGCCCCGGCCGAACCGCCGGAGGCGGTACCGGTCGCCGTACGTCTTCGAGGTGGCCTTCGTGCCCTCGGGGAAGACCAGTGCCAGCTGTTGTTGGTCGTGGAGGATCCGGTACGCGTTGTCGGGATGGGCCGGGACACCGCCGCCCCGCGACCAGAGGGTGCCCACCACCGGGATGGTGCGGAAGAAGAAGTCGGCGAGCCCGTAGACGGGCCGTCCGAGCTCGGTCTCGATGCCGTGCATGATGGCCGGTGCGTCGGAAGGGATGGCGCCGGCGTGGTTCGCGATCAGCAGCGCCCCACCCTCCCTCGGGATCTTCTCGAGGCCCTCCCACTCGGCGCGGAACCAGTACCGGTAGGCGGGGTCGTAGAGGCGCCGGGCGATCGAGCGCATGTGCTCGGAACGACCCCACTCGTCCACGTCGGAGCGGCGGGGATCTGCCGGTGCCTGCCTGTCGGGCGTCGCGACAGGTAGGAGGGAGAGCGACGGCCCGGGTGTGACCTGGTCGACCGCCGCGCCGTTGCCAGACCCCATCAGGGTGTCGACGCCGTCCGTGGGCGGACGGTTGTGCGCTTCGACGATCGCCTCGATGAGCTCGTCGTCCGTCGGATGGCCCTGGCGGGATCCGGATTGCCCGGCTGGCCCGGATGGCGGACGTCCGGCTGCTGCTCGGTTCGGTCCGCGGTCACCTCCTGCATGGTACTGCTGCGCGACGGGTGGCTACCGGGGCGGGCTCATCGGCGCGCCGGTCCCTCTCCCGTGGACCGGAGCCGACCCCGCAGCGGTCCGAGCGCGACGAGCTCGTCGATCACGAGGGGCCGCCGGGTCACCTCGAGGCCGTCGAGGTCGGCCCGGACGGCGGTGTAGGCCGTGGCGGCGTCGGCCGGCTGGACGAGGGCGAGCAGTGCGGTGACCGACGTGCGCTGGGTGAGGAGCGGAAGCGGTGTGTCAGGGAGGGTCTCGGTCAAGACCGTGCCCACCCGCTCTGCGAGGACTTCCGGTGCGAAGCGGCCGGAATCGTCGCGGACCGTGATGCTGGGCAGCGGCGGCACCGGCCAGTACCCGAACCGCGAGCGGTACACGTCGGCGAACATCGTGACCGAGTCGTGGAGCGGGTGGACGGTGCTGCCCGGCACGTGCTTCCAGTGGACGGGCACTTCGGTGACGTCGAGGCCGAGACGCCTCGCCCGAGACAGGACCTCGACGTCGAACGCGAACCGGTCGATGCGCACGAGATGGAAAAGGAGCCTCGCGACGGCGGTGTGGAATGCCTTGAATCCGCACTGGGTGTCGAGCAGGTCGAGACCGGTGCCGGTGGTCACGAGTCGATTGAAGAGCCGGCCCATCAACGTCCGCAACGCGTACCCGCTCTCGACCATCGAGTCGGGGAGCGCCCGCGAGCCGATGGCGATGTCGTGTTCGTCGAGTCCCGCCTGCAGCAGGGGGATCGCCGCCGGGTCGATGGCCATGTCCGCGTCCATGTAGGCAGTGCGTCGTCCGGACGCCGCGGCGATGCCGGTGCGGACGGCGGCACCCTTGCCGCGATTGGCCGTGTGGCTCAGCACCCGGTGGTGTGGCAGCTTCGCGAGGAGCTCCTCCGCGACGACCGCGGTGTCGTCGGTGCTCCCGTCGTCGACGACCACGACCTCGGTGTCCGCGAGGTCGACCGCGCCCGCATCGACCGCGGAGGCGAATCTGCGCATCCCCTCGGCGAGCCGGTGCGCCTCGTTGAAGGCGGGGACGACGATGGTGAGCCCGAAGGTCATCGGGTCGGCGATCGCGTCATCGAGCGGGTCGTCGCCGGCGGACCCTAGGGGCGGCCCGCACCGACCAGTCCGAAGTACCAGATGGGATCGAAGGTGACGACCGTTCCGGTGTGGGCCGCCTGGATGATCGTGCTCGAGCCGTACGCCGTCACCTGGCCGTCGAGCGTCGGCCCGACGTACATCACGACGTGGTCGATGCCCGTGCCGTCGAGGTCGTAGAAGAGGAGGTCACCGGGCTCGAGCGCCGAGAGGCTCACGTGCTGGATCTCTGCGTACTGGTCGGCCGCCGAATGGGGGAGGGAGACGCCGGCCTGGGCCCAGGCGACCATCGTGAGGCCCGAGCAGTCGACGCCCGAGCCGCTCGCACCGCCCCAGACGTAAGGCACCCCGAGGTACTGCATCGCGCCGTGCACCGCTGCGAGACCCGCGGCGTTCGGGTCTCCGCCGCTCGAGACCGAACCGCCCGGTCCGCCGGATCCCGAGGCCGACCCCGCCGCCTGGTTCGCGGCGTTCGTCGCGCTCGAGGCCGCGGCACTGCCACCGCTCAACGTGCTCGCCACCTGCGCCGCCTGTGAGGCCTGCGAGGCCGCAGCCTGCTTCGCCGCGGCGGTCGTGGCCGCGGCCGCCGCCTGTGCCGCGGCCGCCGCCTGTGCAGCCGCCTGCTGTGCGATCTGCTGTGCGAGCTCGCCCTTGACCTGCGCGAGCGTCGCTTCGGAATCTGCGCTGGCCGCGGCTGCCGCCTGACGGGCCTGGTCGGCAGTCGCGAGCTGAGCCGTCTCGGCCTGCTGCTCGCTGATCAGCTTCGCCTGCGTGGCCGCAAGTTGCCGCTGCCCGGTCTCGACCTTCGACACGTCGGCGGCCACGTTCCCACTGCTGAGATGGCCGTAGAGGGCGCGGATCTGAGCCGCACTGGTCGGCGCCGCAAAGATCTGCGAGACCGACTCCGTCGACGCGCCGTTCGTGTAGTCCCGCACGGCGTCGATGCGCAGCTGCGCACGGTCGCTCGCCAACTTCGCCCTGGCCGACGCGATCGACGCCTGCGTCGCCTGGAGCGCCTGTTGGGTGGACGTGAGTGCGACCGTCGCCTGGTTGTACTGCTCGTCGGCCTGGTCGAGCACCTTCTGTTGCTGCGAGATCTGCGCTTCGAGCGACGCGACCTGTGATTCGGTGGCGTTGATCTGAACCTGCGAGGGCAGCGACGAGGTGGTCGTCGCCACGGTCGTGGTGGGATCGGCGCCGGCGACCGCGGCGGAACCGCAGAGCAGGGCGGCCACGATGGTGACGACGACGGGGGTGGCGAGCGATGCCCGGCGGCCGGGCCTGACGGCAGGGTCTCCTTCGGTCACGGAAAACACCTCGTCACGCTAGATCCTCCGTCCACTGCTTCCAAGGGGTGCTTCTCGATTCCTGCCGGCACGGCCAGCCGCCTGTCGCCGGCCGTGGCGCGGGGGTCTCGCGCACCCTCTCGCTCGACCCGTGGCCGGTCCGGCATGTACGGCTGCGAGATGTGCTCGTCACTACCATGTTCATCTCGGCCCCCGTGAGCGATGGCGCGGAGGTGTCGGGTTGTCTGGTGTATCGGCACGTTCGCCGCAGAACTGGAGGTCACCAGGATGGAGGAGCAGCGGCCACCTGAGGGGTCAGGTGGGTCCCGGACCCTCAGGGGAGCGAGGAGTGCCGAGCGGCCGGTCCGTTGCGGGCGGCCGGTCCGGGACGGGCGGCGGATCCGTCGCGAAGGTCCGGGGCGGGCTCGTCGGGGGCCGCAATCGGGGCGGGATCTGGTCCTTCTCCGGCATCCCCTATGCGGCTCCGCCGGTCGGCAGCCGGCGTTGGCGACCGCCGGCGACCGTCGAACCGTGGGACGGCGTCCGGGACTGCTCGAAGTTCGGCGCGGTGGCCCCGCAATCCCAGGGTCTGGTCGAGATGGCCCTCGGCGGCGAGCCCGAGGAGTACTCCGAGGACTGCCTGAACCTCAATGTCTGGACGCCCGGAGTCGACGACGCACGACGTCCGGTGATGGTGTGGCTCCACGGCGGTTCGTTCGTGACCGGTTCGGGTTCCGGCGGGCTCTACCGGGGCGGCACGCTCGCTCGGGACGGCGACGTGGTCGTGGTCACGATCAACTACCGACTGGGCATCCTCGGGTACCTCGCGCATCCGTCGCTCGAGGCGTCCTCTGCGACCTGGCTCGACGGACGGGAGTGGACGGGGTACGGCAATTGGGGACTCGCCGACCAGGTCGCCGCGCTCGACTGGGTCAGGGAGAACATCGGGTCCTTCGGTGGGGACCCGGACAACGTCACGCTCTTCGGCGAGTCGGCCGGCGGGATGAGCGTGTCCGCCCTGTTGGCGGTCGACGCGGCGCGTGGGCTCTTCCATCGTGCGATCGTGCAGAGCGGTCCCCCCTACACGGACAGTGGCGAGAACGCATCCCAGACGGCCGAACGACTGGCCGCCCACCTCGACGTACCGCTCACCCGTCAGGCCTTCGAGGCGCTCTCGGCCGAGCAGCTCGTGGGCGCGATCGCCGAGGTCGGACAGCTCAGCAGCGCAATCGACAGCTCCGGCCTCCTCCTCAAGCCGGTCGTCGACGGCGGGCTCCTGGTCCGACAGCCATTGGACGAGGTCACGAACGGAGCGGCGTCGCAGGTCCCGCTGTTGATCGGGACGAACAGGGACGAGTCGGCCTTCTTTACCGTCGGAAGTCCTGCGCTCATGTCGCTCGACGACGACGGGCTCCTACGCTGGATGCGGCATGTGACCCACGACGCAGCTGCGGCGCAGGCGCTGGTGAGCGCCGTCACCGACGTGCGTGCTGCCCGGGGGGAGTCGGTGACACCGCGAGACCTCTGGTCGGCGATCGCGACCGAGCACATCTTCCGGCTTCCCTCGGTCCGGCTCGCGGATGCCCACGCCTCGGCCGCGGCGCCGGGAGTCGGGACGTACTGCTACCTGTTCACGTGGGAGTCACCTGCGTTCGGCGGTGTGCTCGGCTCGTGCCACGCCCTCGACATCCCCTTCGTGTTCGGCACGTTGCACCACCCGATGGTCCAGACCTTCTCCGGCTCGGGTGACGACGCGTTCGGCCTCTCCGCCGAGATCCGGCGTGCCTGGACCTCGTTCGCGAGGACCGGCGATCCGGGGCCCCCCTGGTCGCGTTGGGATGTGCATCGCAAACCGACCACCGTGCTCGGCCCGTGGCCGGACGCAGAGGGCATCGTGAACCTCGTCGCGGCACCGCGCCACGAGGAGCTCGAGATGTTGGCGTCGGTGACGGCGGCCGTGGCCGGGTCCGCGGCCGGGTCGGCCCGTGACTAGGCCCCGACGTCCGAACCGAGACCGGCCCACCGGAGATCAGCCGGTCGGAGGAGCGTCGGGGACGTAGCCCAATTGGCAGAGGCAGGGCGCTTAAACCGCCCCCAGTGAGGGTTCGATCCCCTCCGTCCCCACCAGTTCGCTTGACCCCATTCGGTGGACCAGCAGGTTTGCGAAATCAGTGGTGTCATGGCCCGAAACTGTCCCGCGATGTTGCGGTCCTGCGGCGGAACCACCTTGGCGCGCAGCCGCTGCTTGCGCCCGCGCGTGACTGTTGTTGCCAGGAGGGACGATGTTGCCGGCAAACGATGGGGTCGCCGAACGTGTGAAGCTGTGTGAAGAGCACTACGGCGATCTGCGTCCAAGTGCGGCCGTTCGCGCGGGCTAGAGCCACTCGGTCGGCGAGTTCGAGATCGCTGGCGGCCACTGCGCGCATCGCGTCGCCGATGGCACGGAGATCTCGTCCGTCTGAGTCGGGCGACGCAAGGGAGGCCGGGTCGAGGTTGTCGAGCCACGCTTCAGTGTCGGCGAGGGCCTTTTGGAGCTGTTCATGGGTTCGGGGCACGGCTCACCTCAGGTACTTGTGGAAAATGGGTCGTAGCGGCATGGCGTGGATCACGATCGGCTCCTCGTTCGGATCGTCATCGAGAATCACGATTTCCAGTAGGCGCCCGGACCGGTCGGCACCGATGAAGAGATCCCGTCCGCCACCGGGTACCACCCGCATGGGAAGGCGAACGGCGTGCTGGATGTCCTCGTCGACGATGCCGTGTTTTCGGGCGCTGTCCGCGATCTCCTCGTAGGGACAAGGTTACCTTGTCCCGAGGGTGCCGACAAGGTAACCTTGTCGAGACAACAGCCGCGTGGTCCGGTCGTGCATGAAGGAGGTACCGGCGCTAGATGTCCCGGATCACCGGTCGGCGCTTGTCGATGTCTAAACCGTGCTCGGAGTCATCGTCATGGTGCCAGCGCGGGGCAGTGAAGGTGAACACGAATGTGGATCGGGCGGCTCAACACTGGATGGCGAAGCGCGCCGCAGCGCACGCGCGTTGGAGCTCTGGCGTACTCAGGCGCCCGACGTGGTGAATGAGCTTCTGCTTCGGCAGCGGCAGGATGTTGTCAAAGTTGGCCACGCACCGGCGAGCGAGGCCCTGGGCCGGCCCAAGCGAGACCTCGGTCGGGATCTCTCTCACCCGGGTGGTCACCGGGGCCACGAGGATCGTCGTCAGTCGGGGCAGGACCGAGCTCCTGGTGAGCACGACCACCGGCCGGTGCTTGTCGCCGGGAACATCCGCGAACCAGACGTCACCTCGTTCGGGTTGAGGTGCCGTCTCACTCATTCCTCGTCCCAGGGCAGGTCGGCCCACACCGTCGAGTCGACGGCCCTCACCGTCTCGCCGTCTTGTGGCATCCGCCTGTAGCCCTCGGCGTGGATTCGTTCCAACTCGTCTTCTATGAGGGCCGCGAGTCCCCGCTCGAGCACCGCCGAGACACTCCTCAACCCGGTCAGCTCCCTCGCCCGCTCGAGGCGGGCGGGATCGACGGTCGCCGAGATCTTCACCTTCGCCATGCCCCACAGCTTATCCGATTTCTAGATTGACTGAAATCCTACCCAAATCGGTGAGGGGGTCTCGGGCGGGCGTGGACGCCCCAGAACGGCGGGTCCGAGCTTGATTCCCATCTCGCTTGTTCTCAGCAGTCGACAGCGGTGCGCAGTGCTGAACACGCCTCGACGAGTCGAGTGGATCCCAGCGCGCAGATGCGATCGACGAGGGAGGCCTTCGGAACGACACGCAGGTTGTCGAAGCTTGCTGCGCACTCCGCTGGCATCCCGTCGTCGAGTCCGAGCAAGAGCTCCGTCGGAATGTTCCTGATGGTGCGGGTCACCGGGGCGGCAAGCACGCCGTTGAGCACGGGGATGGCCGCTGACCTCGTCATGACCAAGAAGGGGCGACGACCCAGACCCTCGATCTCACCCCACCAGACCTCTCCGCGGCGGGGCTCGCTCACCACGGTTCCTCGGCGATGGCATCACGGAGCGAAGAAACGGCAGCGCCGTGCTCGGCTGCGGTGGCCGGAATGCGTTGGTAGCCGGACACGATGGCTCGATCGGCCTGGTTGCGGCGTTCGCGGGCAGTGATGACTTCGACTCCAGCTCGCACTGCGGCTGCCCGGCTCTCGTAGGTGCCGTGTGCGACGAGTGCGTCGAGCTCACCGAGGAGTTCCGTGGGAAGCCGGACCGCGATCTGTTCGGTGGCCACCTCTCCAGCATACCGTATGTGGGATTCGTTCTGGTATGCGTTGGGATCAGCTCCCTGTCGCTCACGACGACGAGGGTGTGGAACGGGGGTGGATCGTCTCACCTCGGGCCAACATCTCGACGAACTGGCCGATGCGCCTGGAGCGGGTCTCGGGTTTCTTGGCGTTTCCGATCCTGTAGAGGATGGAGTACCGATTCGCACTTGTGAGCGTCTCGAACATCGCCTTCCGCGAGGATTGGCCCTCAGGGCAGTGGCGAGATCCTCCGGCATCTCGATGCTGGCTTGCCCGGCGTAGGCGGCCTCCCATCGACCGTCCTCTTTCGCCCGCCGCACCTCGTCTTCGCCCGATCGATGCATCCGGCCGGCGGTGATCAGCCTTTCAGCGATGGCAGCGTTCCGTTGCGACCACGGGCTGCGAGCTTTTCGAGGCGTGAAGCGCCTTCGGAACGTGGCCGCTGTCACGACGCCCCAGTTGACCATCGATCCAGGCGAAGCAGATCGCCTCGTCGAGCGCTTCGTCGTACGAGACGGTCGTCGGATCGACCGTTCCCTTCTTGGCCAGCACCAGCCAGACACCCGGTGAATCGGCGTGATGGGCGCTCAACCATCTTCGCCATTCGCCGGCGTCCCCGACCAGGAGCTCTGGGAGATCCACGGCGTCCACCGTATTCCCCATGCCGTTCGGGGACGCCCGCCAATCGACCCTGAAGCGGCCCTGAGTAGCATCGGGCCGACTTCGACGCGGGGAGAGCCGACTGATGGGACACGATCCGGTCGTCGCGGAGGCCACTCGGCTGCGCGACAACCTCGAACCGAGGTTCGTCCTCGAGGAACAAGAGCAGCGGGCGAGTGCCGCGCTCGACCGGTACCGGTCCTCGGGGAGGCGGCCCAACGTGCTCGTGATCCTCTTCGACGACGTCGGTTGGGGCGACTTCGGCTGCTACGGGGGCGGGGTCGCGGTCGGTGCACCCACTCCCAACATCGACCGGCTCGCGAGGCGGGGGCTGCTCCTGACCTCGTGCTACTCGGAGCCATCCTGCACGCCGTCGCGTGCATCCCTCATGACCGGACGCCTGCCGATGCGGCACGGCCTTCTCCGTCCCCCGATGTACGGGCAACCCGGCGGGTTGGAAGGCGAGGTCACCCTCGCGCAGCTGCTCTCCGATGCGGGCTATGCGACCCAGGCGGTCGGGAAGTGGCACATCGGCGAGAACGAGGAGTCCCAGCCCCAGCACGTCGGCTTCGACGACTTCTACGGCTTCCTCTCGGTGTCGGACATGTACACCGAATGGCGTGACCCCTACTTCTTCCCGGAGATCGTCTACAGCGAAGAACGGACCCGTTGGGTCGAGAACATGCCGTTCAACAAGTGTTTCGTCCACGACGTCCAAGGGCGGCGCCACCGAGAACGTCGAAGAGGTCACCCTGCCGGTCCTGTCCGAGCTCGACGAGAAGTGGGCGAACTACTCGCTCGAGTTCATCCGCCGCATGGGAGAGCCCGACGCCGACCGCCGCCGCCCGTGGTTCCTCTACCACTGCACCCGGGGTGCCCACTTCGACAACTACCCCCACGAGCGCTTCCTCGGGTCGTCCCCCGCAAAGCACCCCTACAAGGACACCATCATCGAGCTCGACGACATCGTCGGACGGTTGGTCGCCGCGCTGGAAGCGACGGGGCAGATGGAGGACACCTTCGTCTTCCTCTCCTCTGACAACGGACCCGAGATGGAGACCTGGCCCGATGCCGCCTACTCGCCGTTCCGGAGCGCGAAGGGTTCGACGTGGGAGGGCGGCCAGCGGGTTCCGGCCATCGTGACCTGGCCCGGCATGATCGCCGCCGACCGCGCCTCGGACGGGATCTTCTCCCAGATGGACCTGTTCAACACCGTCCTCGGGCTGGCCGGAGCCGCGGGATCGATTCCCGGCGACCGGTACATCGACAGCATCGACCAGGCGTCGTTCCTTCTGGACGTCGACGGGTTCTCCAACCGGAAGTACCTCTACTACTGGCTCACCAACGTCTTCTCCGGTCTGCGGGTCGGGGAGTGGAAGTTCATGGTCGCGTCGTCGTCGGACGACGACCGGGACTGTTTCAACCTCGGCGGGTTCACCGGCGTGACGCAGAAGTACTCACATGGGCGGCTCTACAACCTCTATCTCGATCCGAAGGAAAGCCACAGCTACATGATCCGCAAGCTCGCGTACATCGAAAGCTTCACCAGCGGGATCGTCGAGCACCTGACCACCTTCGGCACGTATCCGCCGAAGCACCAGATCGCAGCGATGAGCTGATCCGACCCACGACTGACGCCGTCACTCGTCCCGGTGGGCGGGGCGGTGGCCGGGCGGATTGCCGAGAGCCGGCCGTTACCGCGTGGCAGTCGCAAGAGGCACCCTGGGCATAGGATGAATCCGTGTTCAAGAACCTGAACACGGCCGATCAGGTCCTCTTGCTGGTCTTCGCCGTGATCTGCGCGGCGTTCGGGTACTGGCTCTCCGAGCGGGACCGGAAACAGCTCGGCCGGACGCCGTGGGGCCTGCCGTCCCTGCTCTGGGCGTTCTTCTGGTTCCTCTCGCTCATCCTCGGACTGGTGCTGTACGCGATCGCCCACTCGGCAGGTGTACGCCGTGCCCACCAGGTGCCTCCGGGTCAGTACGGCGCGGTCTTTTCTGGTCCGCCGAGCGCGGCCGACCAGTTCCCGGCCTACCCGAGGCCCGCGAACGTCCGGCCCGGCGATGTCCCCGACCTGTCCCAGCCGGCACCCGGGCCGGTGCCGACCGCCGCGCCCGCTTCACCTCCGGCCTGGCATCCCGATCCGGGCGGCCGGTTCCACTACCGATGGTGGGACGGTCGTGAGTGGACGTCCCACGTATCCGTCAACGGAAACGTCATGATCGACACCAGCCCGGATCAGCGGATCGGACCGTACTGAGGCCCCCCTACTGAGGCCCACCGTCTGGCGATTGCCGGTTGGCGTCACCGTCGGCGGTTGGGTGGTGGTCGTCCTGCTCGGGGTCGTCGCGACGACACGGTTGGTGGCCTGGGACGCAACGTCGGTCTTCGCCATCCTCGATGCCGTCACGGCCGTGGTCTACCTGCCGGCATGGGTGGTGGCGATCCTCGCCGGAGTGGGTCGGCGATGGCTCCTCTTCCTCGTCGCGCTCGCCGTCTGTGGCGCGCAGGTCGCCTTCGTCGCCCCGGAGCTGGCAGCCTCGCAACCGTTGCCGAGTTGGGCGAGCTCTGCGACGAGGATTCGAGTCTTCGACGCCAACGTCTTCAATCAGAACCCCTCGATGTCCGGTTACATCCGGGACATCCAGGCGTCGGCACCTCAGCTGGTGACCCTCGAGGAGGTCAACCCGCCCGATCTCGTACAGCTCACGCTGTTCGGCGCGCTCGAAGGGGCTCCCATACCAGGTCGAGGTCAAACGGTTCGACCCCTGGGGGTTCCTCATCGCGTCGCGATATCCGATGACCGGAACCAAGGTGATCCGGTTCGGCCGCCGACCGTTCGTCGTCGAGACGACCCTGCGGTTGCCGTCGGGCCCTCTAGAGATCTGGGTCGTGCACACGATCGCGCCACTTCCCGTCTCCTTCGAGACGTGGAAGGGGGAGCTGAGCGACGTCGCCCGGCTCTTGCGTGCCCGTGGCACGGCTCGTCTGCTGGTGATCGGTGACTTCAACGCGACGTGGGGAAATCGCGGCTTCGCGGACGTGCTCGGCACCGGGCTGCAGGACGGCGCGGCGGCTCGTGGTGACGCGTTCTCGATGACCTACTCCGAAGATCTCGGCCCACTTCCGCCCCTGGCGAGGATCGACCATGTGCTGACCGGTGCCGGATTGGCCGTCGGCGCGATCCGGACGGAGGACGGCCCCGGCAGTGACCACCGCTCGCTGGTCGCGACCGTCCTCGTCCGCGGCAGATGACGAAGGTGATCGTGGTCGTGACCGATGGGTCGAGGGTCGGTCAGGCGACGATGCGGCGCTTGGCGGAGCGCTGGCGCAACGTGATGGGCGCCACGGCAGCATCGTCGTGCGGTCGCGCCTCGGAGCGCGCCCCAGGTTGTACGTCGGCGGTGCACTCGGCGCAGAGCCGGCCGTACGTCATGCCGGTGTCGAGGGTGCGGCGCTCGCGGCGACTCACCTTCGCGACCGGGCCCTTCCATCCGCATCGATGGCACGTGCCGGATCGTGCGTGCGCCGCCCCGCTCTCGTCCGCTCGATCCATCGTCCCGATCGCTTTCTCGATGACCCGCAGTGTCATAGGAGATCTATCGGCGGGTCGGGCCCGAACTGTAACGAAGTCTTCGCCTGATCTGGTGTCTTTGCACGTAGTTCGATACCCCTCCGTGGCCGATCGCCACCGGAACGAAGGTAGGTTGAGACGGTGGACGCAGGGTTCGCCTACTTCGAGCAGCTCGGCCAAATCGTCGACCAACGGTGGACGTCGGCGGGCCGGCGCGCCGACCGGTTACCGCACGTCGCCGAGGTGGCGCTCACCGAGCTGGCGGTTCCTGAGGGACTGACCGCAACGGCGGTACTCGGAATCCTCGCGACGGGTACCGGACTTCCAAAGCAACGTCCGTCGGCGGACCGGTTCGGTCAGCCGCCTGCGGTGATGTACAAGGGAACCGACTTCGAGATCCAGGCCCTCACGTGGATGGAAGGGACGACCTCGATCCACCAGCACGGGTTCGACGGCGCGTTCCGGGTCCTGTGCGGTTCGAGCCTGCACGTTCGCTACTCCTTCGCGAAGGAGGAGGGTCTCGCCGACGAGCACCTTCTTGCGGGGCGCTTGCGCATGGAGGAGCCCGAGATCCTGCGTGTCGGCGACGTCCGGCCGATCCCCTCCGGATTCGACTTCATCCACGCGCTCTTCCATCTCGAACGTCCGTCGGTGACCATCGTCGTCCGGAACTCGTGGTCGGACCATCCCTTCCCGCAGTACGACTACCGGCTCCCGGGTGTGGGGGTGGATGCACTCTTCCCCGACGACCGATTGCAGATCCGCCTCCGGGGCCTGCACTCCCTTCACCGGATCGAACCGGGTGCCGCCATGGCAGTCGCGCTCGACATCGTCGGGACGCAGGATCTCTGGACCGCCTTCCGCGTCTGCGATGACTGGGCCTACAGCTTCGGCGGGGGTGCGGAGCTCGACGAGCTGGTCGCCCGTCTGGCCGGGCGGCACGACGCGCTCGGCGAGTTGCTCGACCCGATGTACGCAGAGGAAGTGCGGAGGATCCGACTGCTCGCTCGCCGAGGGTTGCTGCGCGAGCCCCACCACCGCTTGTTCCTCGCCCTCATCGTGAACCTGCCCGATCGCCGGTCCATCAACATGGCGATCCGCCAGCTCTTTCCAGGCAGCGACCCCGACAAGCTCGTCGCCGAATGGATCCGGGAGCTCGCGTCACCCGAGTTCCGAGGCATCTCCGGTCTCACGCTCGCGGACGCCGAGCTCGACACGCTCGAGTCCCGCCTGGCAGATCAGGGGTCGGACGGGGGCCTCGGCCTCGTGGCGGACCGGTGGAACCCGCCGTCACTGCTCGAGAAGCTGTTCGTCTAAGAGCTCCCGCTCGTCGAGCTCCGGATCAGGCCACCTTGCGTGGGCGCTCGGAGCGGAGGCGGTTCGTCGTGACCGTCGGGCCCGGGGCGGGCAGGCGAGCCGCCTGCCGGGGTGGACAGCCTCTGGACACGCTGTCGAACCCACCTTGCGGGGTTCCGTGACCGGCACCGCACCGGGCACCACGCCCGGACCGGGTGTTGCGGAGTCGCCGGGCGCATCGGGCGTGATCGCTGCGATGCCGCGAGCGCTCACGTCCGGAGGTCCACTCCCTTGCGCCGTGGCCAAGGTGCTTCCGATTCCTAACCTAGTAAACAGACTGATTTAATTGGTTATTCTGTCTCGGAAGTCGGTGCCCTTCAACTTCGGCCACCGGTGGCCTGGGAAGTCACGCTCCGTAGGAGGTGTCCCACGCTATGTATTCGGCTGGAGGGAAAGAGCATCCCGGAGCCGTGTCCACGGAGGTTGATCTCCCCACAATTGGTGATGCGCACGCGAACTTCGGTGTGAGAGATTTTTCGTGCGAACGCTTCAGCCAACGCAGTTCGGCGGAGGGTGAGCGACAAGGTGTCCGCGGCGGGTTCCGATGTGGGCACCCAAGCGAGCATTGGCAGGACACGAAGGGCTGGAGTGTGTTGCAGAGCGGGTGGAGTCGTTGTCGGCACCCGGTGGGCGTCGGTGGAGTTGGGCATCTCGAAGCAGCCGGGCAGGCTGGTCGGTCGTACTGGGCAGGGGGTGGCAGGAGATGAGCATCGTGGACCCGTGGAAGAACTCGCAGCAGCGGCGGACCACGGCAACTGAGGGACCGTGTGATCGCGGCCTTCACGTCGTTCGGAGTCCATTTCGGGCGAGTACGTCGCCGAGTCACGAGCCGACGGTGAGCGTGGTCATCCCGGCGAAGAACGAAGCCCGCAACCTTCCCCTGGTGTTGCCGGCGTTGCCGGCCGGGCTCCACGAGGTCATCCTCGTCACGGGGATTCCACCGATGCCACCGTGGAGGTCGCGTGGTCGCTCTACCCGGAGATCATCGTCGTCAATCAGAACCGGAAGGGGAAGGGCAACGCGTCGGCGTGCGGGTTCGCTGCGTGCACCGGAGACTTCATCGTGATGCTCGACGCGGACGGCTCGACCGACCCGGCGGAGATCCCGAGATTCGTGAACGCACTTGCTCAAGGCGCCGACTTCGCCAAGGGCTCTCGCTTCATGCCGGGCGCGGGGAGCTCGGACATCTCCCGTCTTCGCCAGTGGGGGAATTTCTGGCTCAACAAGCTGGTCAACGTCCTCTACGGCACCCGCTATACCGACCTGTGCTACGGATACAACGCCTTCCGGCGGGGCTACCTCGACTGGATCGCGCTCGATGTGACGGACCGGCACGATGTCGATCCGACGGTCATGCTCTGGGGCGACGGCTTCGAGGTCGGACGCTCATCAACGTCCGGATCGCCAAAGCCGGCCTGCGGGTCTTCGAGGTGCCGAGCTTCGAGCGCAACCGGATCCACGGCTCGAGCAATCTCAATGCCTTCTCCGACGGGCTCCGGGTGCTGCAGACGATTCGGATCGAGCACAAGCGTGGGGTCCGCCGGGCCACCTTCCAGAACTCGATGCTCCCCCGCGACGACGGCGAGTCGTGGTCCGTGCTCTCGACCGTCTCCCAAGAAGCAGGCTGAGCTTCCTCACCTGACGCGGCCCCACGGGCCGTGCGCCGCAAGCCGAAGGCCACGCTCGTCGATCGGTCGTCCGTGATGTCGACGGGTGTGTTCGTTCTGCAAGAGTGGGTCGGTGTTCGTGACGAACCACGTCCTGTCCGGCGGGCCGATTGGCCGCGCCGTCCGAACCGGTTGGCCACGGCCTTCGCACTCGGACTCGGATCACACCTGGTGCTCGACGCGTTTCCCACTGGGGCTGCGATCTGGGCGAACCCGACGGACCTCCGCGGTTCCTCCGTGTCGCTCGCCGAGACGGGCTCCTCGGCCTCGGGGCCGTCGCCGCGACCGTGGTCCTGGCCGGCCGGGGTGCCCGCACCGCGACGCTCGCGGCGGTGGCGGGCGCCGTCCTCCTCGATCTCGACAAGCCGTGCCAGCACTTCTTCGGGGTGGATCCGTTTCCCGACGCGGTGAGCAGCCTTCACCGGTGGGTGCAGAACGAGTCGCCCCGTTGGATGCCCGCGGAGGTGCTCGCCGGCGTCGTGTTCGCGACCTCCGATGGATTGGCAGCGCGGGCAGCGCGGGCAGCGCGGGCAGCGCGGGCCCACTCGGGCAGCGCGACGGGGACGACCGTCGGAGGCGGCCTGACGAAGGTCTGCGGCGGCTGCCTGCAGATGTTCATCGGGCGTTGGCCCGGGCTTCACGCAGCGGCAACATTGCGGCCGTAGCGTCGAGATCGTGAGAATGCGTCGGACAGGTGCTGCACATGCTGGGTGGTGCGCCCTCGGCGGGTGCTGCGGTTTTCGCAGTGTCCGTGGCTCGGAGACGGCGCAAATCGCGCGCTTCCACCGGTGAATGAGTCCTCAATGGATGTGCAGTCGCCGGGAACCCGGCACGTGGTGCGGCGGGTCGCGGGACGAAGATCCAGAATCCGGTTGTGGGTCGTGTCGAAGCGTGGGAAAGTAGCGGTCTGTCGGAGTAGTGCACGTCGATGCGGCGGTCACCAGCGAGGGGTCTCGATGCACTTCGGTGTCGGACGGACGAGCGTGACGGAGGGCTGGAGGAGATGAAGCTCAGCGAAGCTGAACGCGAGTCGCGCCGTTCGGGCGGCGAGCGAGGTGCGGAGCCGACCGTCAGCATCGTGATCCCGGCCAAGAACGAGGCCCTCAACCTGCCCCACGTCTTTTCCGCGCCCGCGGCGCTACGAGGTGATCTTGGTCGACGGACGGTCGACGACACGGTCAGGTCGGCCGCGGTCCGCCCCGACATCACCGTGGTGGGCCAGACCCGCAAGGGCAAGGGCAACGCTCTGGCCTGCGGCTTCGCGGTGGCCCAGGGGACTTCATCGTCATGCTCGACGCGGACGGCTCGACCGATCCGGCCGAGATCCCCCGCTTCGTCGAAGCCCTCAACAAGGGGCCGACTTCGCCAAGGGCAGCCGCTTCATGCCCGGGGCGGGCTCCAGCGACATCTCCCGGCTGCGCCAGGTGGGCAACTACTTTTTGAACAAGATCGTGAACCTGATCTACGGGACCCGCTACACCGACCTGTGTTACGGCTACAACGCCTTCCGGCGGGAGTGCCTCTCGGTCATGGACCTCGAGGTCGGGGACGACAGCACCGATCCGGGCGCCATGCGCTGGGGCGACGGCTTCGAGGTCGAGACCCTGATCAACGTGCGCATCGCCAAGGCCGGCCTGGTGGTGGCCGAGGTCCCGAGCTTCGAGCACAGCCGCCACTTCGGCTCTTCGAACCTCAACGCCTTCTCCGACGGGATCCGGGTGCTGCGCACCATCCACGCCGAGCGCAGGCTCGGTGGTCGGCGCTGGCGCCGCAACAGGACTCCAGGCAAGGCGATGCACCGACCGAGTGGCCGGTGCTCAGCGCGCTCACTGAAGAAGCCAGCTGACGAGTCGCCGGCAACGGCGCACGGCGCCGTGGCCGAGCGTCGTCCCGCTCGGGGCTGCGGGCGTCGGGGCTGTCGGGGCTGTCGGTGGGCTCTGGACGACGCCAATCCCGTATCCGTCCTCGGTAGGCTGCCTGCGTGCTGGGCAGAGGCAGGGTCGCAGTCGTCGTCGCGGTCGTGGTCGTCGTCGGAGGCCTGGTCGGCTGGATCACCTTCGGGCACAGCAGTTCCCCGTCCACTGGCACGGCGACCACCTCGACGACACCGGTCACGACGTCCCCCGGAGGGACGGCGCCGGCGACCGCCTATCGGCGGCTGGCTCCACACGTCAGGCACCACCGTCGTCGACTCGACCGGTCAGGCGGTGCAGCTCACCGGGCTCAACGTCACCGGCATGGAGAGCTCGAACCCACAGGGCACCAACGTGCCGGGGACCTGCAACAACGGATGGAAGGAGCTCACGCCGCGCACGAGGTCGACACCATCGCGGGGTACGGGTTCCACGACGGTCCGACTGCCGATCGCCTGGGCGAACCTCGAACCCACCGCGCCGACCGGTCGCGGCCCGACGGCTCGCTGGCGCACACGTGGAACGGCGCCTATGTCGCTGCGCTCGACAGCGAGATGCAGCCTCTTCGCGGCGCACCAGATCCACGTCATCCTCGACATGCACCAGGCCACCTGGAGCTACGCAGTTCCACGACGACGGGTACCAACGCACCGCCCCGGCTGTCCCGGTAGCGGAATGCCCGGCTGGATCAACCCGAGCGCCGATCAACGAGACGTGCGAACCACGCCCGCTGCTCGTTCCTCGCCGATCGGAGCCGAAGCCGGGTGTGCCCGGAACCGACATGGACCGACTTCGAGGCCGCATGGAGCTTCCTCGGCGTCGCACTTCGCCAACGTGCCGACGGTGGTGGGGCTCGACACTGCTCAATGAGCCGAGCTGCCAGACGGTCGGCCTCGATGCCAGTTCTACGGCGCGGTGACGCCCCGGCGGTCCACGCATCCGATCCACGAACGCCCGTCATCGTGCTGGAGGACAAGCGAGCAGCCCGGCGACGTATCAGCTGACGCAGATGCCAGCTGTGGCCAACGCCGTCCTCTCCATCCACCTGCACGAGGACTACTGGTCGAGCGCCGAGCGCCGGCCAGACCGCGCAGCCGTACAGCGCATCGGCGAGTGATGGCGGCCAACGTGGCAGCGGTCGAGCGCGAGTTGGAACGTGCCGCTCTACGTCGGGGAGTTCTACGCCTTCGATGCGTGCCTCGGTGCAGGAGGTGGGCAAGAACCAACGCGGATGCGAACTTCGTCGCGGACACGGCTTCGTTCCTAAGCTATGCGCGAAATGCACTCCGTGAGCTGGACCTACTGGGCCTGGATCTCCGGCTCTCATCGACGGAGCTCCACCGCGGAGCCATGGCTGCCGCAGCCAGTCGTCAGGGCCATTTCGGGCTAATGACTCGCCGGTCTGCCGAGGTGAGTGCGCCCGGACGTGGTCGCTGCAGGACCGGCACGTCGGGGCGTGCGCCGTCGTGAAAGCTGAGTTCGGAGGCATGAACGGAGATCTCGAGATCCCGGTGCGAGGCAACGGCGGCGGACGGACCGAACTGTCGATCCCGGGTCGCGAAGGGGTGTTCCAGCTCTCCGACGCCACTTGGAGCCTCGTCTTCCGCCGGCCTCATGGTGCCGTGACGTGCGGCCTGCTCCGGTCGGGGGTCACGGTCGAGGACCGCGGCTGGCGGAAGTGCCAGGTGTCGATCACGGCGATCGACGAGCCGGACTTTCAGACCTCCTTTGTCGCGCATGCGAGCGGTCGGAAGCTGCGTGCGGAATTGGAGCGTCGACAGCAGAAGCTCGAGCGGGCTGTCGCCGTCGAAGTGGGTGTGCAGGCCGGGCAGTGGTGGCGCGATCGCCGCGTCTTCGGTCAGTTCGGCCGGTCGGGTGCCGTCTCGGTCGCAGGCGTGTGCATCCGGTCGGGTTGGGAGGCCGCAGACAGGGGACGGCGACGGCCGCCGCGCCTCTGAAAGTCCTCGACTTCGGACCCCAGGGTGTGTACCTCCGGGGTTGGCGCACTCTGCTGCGGTTGCCGTGGGAGCGTGTCTCGGCGATCGACATCGACGACGGAGGACCACCGGCAGCGGACCCGAGCGGACCGGGCAGCGAATTCAGGTGGCACGGTCGTGACCATCCGGGCAACGGGGACGCCCGATGTGGTCCTCACGACGTCCTTGGTGAGCGCCGACCGGCTCCGGTCGGAGCTCGCTCCAGTCCTCGAGCAGCTCTCGACCTCTCCGGCGCACGCCGACAACGGGCAAGCACGCGTGGAGTGAGGCAGGGCGCGATTCCTGGCCCGCCGGGCGCCCGAACCTCGATTCGACCCTCATCGGTCGCGGCGATGTCGTCCGTGCGCAGAGCCGCTCACATACCGGGGCCTGCGCCTCTTTAGTTCGCTCTCCGGGTTGTCGATGACCCGGATATGGGCAGAAGCGAGGACCCGAGGAGGTCCTGGCAGAGCCGAATTACGCGGTCAGATGCGCGGTCTGCCAGTGGGGTCAAGAGGAGAATCGACCCGACGAGAGCGGGCACATCGATCGGACTCGTCACGGTGACGTGCTGTTTCGTGCTGTTCCTCATCGGCATACCGACGTTCGAGGCCGCATCAATCGGAAGCGCGCGGAACCAGACCATAGGAAGCGCATCGGGGCAGACGGTCTCCCACGTGGTTTCGGTCGCCACGACGGCCACCGCGGTGCAGCGCTCGTCGATGAGCAGCACGGGGAGCGCATTCACCTACGGGTTCGATCTCACGGAGGCCGATCCGTTCGCAGCGGTACGACCGCCCGATCAGGCAGCCTTCAAGGTGGCGGGATCGATGAACCGGCCCCTCGAGGACGTGCCGATCATGGGTTGGGGACTAGGCAACCCGGAACCGTCGCCCGGCAACTTTCAGTTCACGGAGCTGATCAAGCGCGTGGACCTCGTCCAGGCGACCGGTGGAACTCCGATCGTCACGCTCTCCGCAGCGCCGGACTGGATGAAGGGCGGCGTGGCCGGCACGACCGACTGGTCACAGATCAACGTGGCGCCCTTGCCATCGCACGACGCAGACTTCGCAACACTGTGTGCCACGATCGCCGCAGCGCTTCCCCAGGTGAAGTACTTCGTGGTCTGGAAGGAGCTCAAGGGGTTCTGGAACGCCACGACGCGCTCCTGGGACGCCGCGGGGTACACGCAGCTGTACAACGACGTCTACTCGGCGATCAAGGCGGTCCGACCGGACGCTAAGATCGGCGGACCCTACGTCTCGATGCAGTCAAACGCGAAGTCTGCTCCGGCGGGTGATCCGAGCGGTCCGTGGGGAGCGCTCGATCTGTCCGACACGGTCGCGGTCGTCTACTGGGTAACGCACAAGGTCGGCGCCGACTTTGTCGCCGTGGACGGCCGCGCCTTCACGAATGATGCCGGACTCGTCACGGACCCCGTCACCTCGACTGAAAAGTACGCGGCAGTTGACGACTGGATTTCCTCCCAGACCCCGCTGCCGATCGTCTGGATGGAGTCGCACCTCGTACCCGACCCGACGATCTGGTCGGCGCAGCAGCAGGCCGCATTTCGGATCGCAGCACTGATCGAGATGGCGGCGAGCGGCGCGATCGCCGGTTTACAGTGGGAGCCGGTAGATCTGACGGGCTGGGACGAGGGCATCTGGAGCAACACGATCTCCGTGACCGGTGGCCAGCCGACGATCCTCGGCGCGGAGTTGCCTCAGGTGCTCGCCGTCCTCTCGGTGCCGGTGCACGTGGTTGCCGGCGAGCCTGCAGGCGTGGTGGCGGTGACGGGAGCGAAGGGAACGGTCACGGCCTCCACCAGCGGAGTGGTCACCGTGACGCCCGGCTGACCTCCGACCCGGACGCTCGCCACGACGAGCGACTCCGACTGATGAAGACCGGACCCCGGCCCAACACGAATTCGTCCTGTGTGCAATGCCTTTTCGGTCCAGGCGACTCCGGAAAGTCGCAAGAGGGTGAGGGACGAGGCCGATGGGAGACTGACCAAGGACGATCTCACCATCCGTGGTTTTCGCGAGATATGTGGATCGCGGCGAGAGTGGTTCTCGCCTTTGCAGTCCCGGTCGTGATCGGAGCCGACACCTTCGCCCCCGTAGTTCCCGCCACCGATGCGGCGTCCGCCACAAGCACATCGTGTGGTCCGATATAGACAGCGAGCAGCCCTGCCCCGGCCACTTCGCTTCAGTCACTGACCGGCGTGGCCGCAACGGTCGGGGGAGATGCGATTGCGGTCGGCAATCAGGTCCCTGTGCACAGGCCGGTGATCAACCCCTTGCCGAGACGTGGAACGGATCTTCGTGGGTGTCGGCCACCGTGCAATCGACGAATTCCCCGCGCCTCAGTCCAACAGTGTCTCGATGACGGGCCCGAGAGACGGATGGGCGGCCGGGCGGCAACCATCGAAGGAGGACAGCGATCGAACACTCGCCGAACCTTGGAACGGCAACGTCTGGTCAGCCGTCACGACTCCGGATGCGGGCACCGGCAACAACATGCTGATCGGCGACGCCGCGATGAGTCAAACGGAGGCCTGGACGGTGGAGTGCTCGTTCCCGTCAACGCGCCAGACGCTTGCCGAGTTCTGGAACGGGACGGGCTGGTCGGCGTGGACCGCCTAGGCGGGCGAGTACCCCAAAGGACCCGGAGCAGCGGTGCTCGGGCTCCCAGTCGCCGCTGATCACGACGTTGCATAACGTTGCCCTAAAGATTGATTGCTGCAGCGATCGTCCGGCGATACCGTGTCGCGTACGAACGTGAGAAATATCCGACGGCGCGACTGTCGACGATCACGGGCGCGGCTGCAGAGAGTGTCGGGCTTGCCACCCTACGGGAACCAGACGGACAGTTGGTTCAGCACAGGGTTGTTTGAGAGGCGCGCGAGGTGCTATTCCTGGTACGTTCGTACAAAGAATCATCACGCCGAAGTCCGAAAACGTGGTGTGGGCTGAGGGGCACCCATCGTGAGTGATAAGAAGCAGTCGGATGTGCGCGTCTCGCCGTCAGAGGACGCCCGAACAGATTCGTCGGATACTGCTGAATCGGCAGATTCGCACTTCCTGAGCAGCAATGCCGCGGACGAGCAGCTCAGCACGCTGAGCCGACGACGCCTCCTACAGATCGGGGCAGTGGCCACCGGCTCCGGCGTGGCTGCGAGTGTCGTTCCCTGGACCACTCAGCGGGCGGCCGCGGCTGGTGCCGCTTCTTCAGCCGGTGGCCGGGCCGGACCCTCCCTGCTGAGCGCGGTCGCTGCGTCGACGGGACCGGTCGTGGAGGTCCCGGCACCAACGGGTGTGGCGTCGGTTGACACCGCCAATGCACTTGCCGCCCTCAACGTTCCTGCCGGCACGACGGTTTACTTCCAGGTGGCGGCCGGACAGGTCTACTCCATCAATCAGGAGCTCCCGGTTCCCCCGGGGGTCCGTGTCAGCGGGTACGGAGCAGTGGAAGAACAGCCCCACACCGGGCTGATGCCGACGCTTCAGCAAGCTCCTGGCACCGCTCTTAAGTGCATCATGGCGTCCGCCGGATACCTTGCCGGCCTCTACAATACGGCGCAGTACAACAACGGCTCGCCTCAAACCACGGCGGACTCGGGGATCGAGGTGGACCACCTCGCCTTTGATGGCAGCAACGGCGGGAACGTCCCGGGCAACACGATGGGCCACGGCCTCGTGCTCTACTCCGTCGGATCGAGCGTGCACGACTGCTATTTCAAGGACATCGCCGAATGCGGGGTCGTCGTCTCTGACGCGAATTACGCCGGTACGCCGTGTGTCACCAACTTGGGCGGAAACAGGCTGTACGACTGCAAGACGACGAATTCCGGTGGGCACGGGATCTGGGTCACGGCTACCACGGGATCAGGTGGATGCACGGACGGGTACCTCATGGCCAACGTGCTCGAATCACCTTCACAGCAGGCTCTCCAAGGCCTAGGTCCGCGGATAAATCCGGTGACGAACATCCCATACGAAGCACTGCACATGGACAACGCTGCCGGATGGTGGGTGGAGAACAATCACGGCTACGCCTGCCCTGGCGGCGGGATGTACTTCGCAGCGCCCTGGGGTGCGCACATCGCCGAGAACAGCACTGACTCCTTCGGTGTGCTACCCGAGCCAGGCAAGGCGTACATCGGGTACTCGATCGTGACGGCCTTGGCACCCGGCGCGGCGATCAGGCGCCCGACCCTCTTCGTTGAGAACAAGCTCCAGGCCTACGAGGGCATCAACACCAATGGGCCGCTCTCACCGAATGCCTCGAACAAGTACACCTACTACCAGGTGACGATGAATGAGCCGAGCTTGGACAACATGGCCTGGGTGGGCCACGCGTCGAACTCCGCTCACCCTAATTCGCCGCCTTCCGCCCCGATCAGCGGGGCCGTGCTACAGGCCGGATCTGCAGTGGCTTCAGTCCCGCACGGCACGACGAGCGGGGTGGTCCAGGCCGGGATGAGCATCAGTGACAGTGCCGGCGCAGTCCCGGGTGGGTCCACCGTTGTGGGCGTCACCCCTGGATCCGGCACCAGCCCGGATCAGATCACGATGTCTGCGAAGGCAACCTCGAGTGCCAGCGGGGACACCCTCTCGTTCCCGGGACCGGCGTCGATTGGGTGGACGTATCTGAACAACCTCGCCGGCTCGACCCTCGTTGTCCACCGCACCAACGAGATCATCGCCGATGGGATCTCGGCGACCGCCGTTGTGGCGGGAGTCGGCAATGTCACCATCGTGGACCCCGCGAACCTTGTCGGGGGGGTCAATCTGACCGGTGTCCCGACCGCCAACCAGGTGATCGTGGCGACGTCAGCCCAGACCGCGGTCTGGGCTGATCCCCCGTGGGCGGGGGCGTCCACGACGGTCCTTACGACGTCCGGCACGTATTCGGTCCCGGCTGGGGCGACGTTGCTCCGAATTACCTGCGTCGGGGGCGGCGGCGGTGGGGGAGGCGGCGGGTCAGCGGCCAGCGGGAAGCAGGCCGGCGGTGCAGGCGCCGCCGCCGGCTCCAGCTCGGAGCAGATCGTGTCCGTGGGAAGCAACTCGTCGCTGACGGTCACCGTCGGCGGGGGCGGCGCGGGTGGCTCCGGTGGTGCATCCGGTGCTTCGGGGGGGAGCGGGTCACAAGGAGGCGACTCCGCAGTCACGGGAACCGGTGTCTCAGTGCTCGGAACCGGGGGTCCGGGGGGCCTCGGGAGCAAGCCGGGTGCCTCCACGGTGTACGGAGCAGCTTACGGGGGGCAGACCGGTTCTGTCGTGCACGCCACCACCGCCGGTTGCGGCGGCCCGTCCAGCGGTACGGGTGGGGCACCCACCGGGTTCTCGCCGGGAGGCGGCGGGGGAGGCGGAATCTCCAGCGCCACTGCAGGCGGCGGCGGTGGTGGCGCGGGGATTGCCACGGTAGGTGGCACGGCAGGGGGCAAAGGGACTGCAGGCAGCGCTTCCGGAGCTGCCGGCGTCACGGCAACCACCGATGGCGGTGGCGGAGGCGGCGGAGGCGGTGGCACGGCCGGAGCATCCGGTGGGGCCGGAGGAGCGGGCGCCAGCGGTTTCGTGGTGATCCGGGTAGTGGGGTGAGCGTCGATTCGACGACGCCGTCCCCGCAGGGGGGTCCATCAGCGAGCGCTCGAGGCACCGCGCAATTGAGTCGGCGACAGTTCTTCCACAAGACAATGGCAACCGCTCCAGACGGCCTCGACGCCAACGTCGTCCGCTTGACCTCCGCGATGAACCCTCTGTCGACGAGCCCTTCCAGTTCCACGAGCGCAGTGGTCACAGTTCCGCCACCCACCGGCAACGCCGGCACGGACACGGCGAATGCCCTCGCCGCGCTGAACGTGCCTGCAGGTACCACCGTCGTCTTCCAGGCGAGTCCTACTGCTGTCTACGTGATCAACCAGGAGCTTCCCGTTCCCGCCGGGGTGCACGTCACCGGAACTGGGTGGGCGTCACGGCGTCAACCTGGCTTCATGCCCACCCTCCAACAAGCCCCCGGCAAGAATCTCGTGTGCATCTTGGCGTCCCGCGCCTATCTGGCCGGCCTTTACCCGACTCCCCAGTACAACAACGGGATCCGTCAGAACTTCGGCGATGGCGCGATCGAAATCGATCATCTGGCCTTCGACGGGAACAACGGCGGTACCGGCGTCGGAAACACTGCTGGTGACGGTGTCGTGGTTTTCTCAATTGGTTCGAAGGTCCACGACTGCCAGTTCGTGAACATCGCCGGGAGTGCGGTGTGCGCCGTCGACAGGAACTATTACGGCACGGCGAGCCCCCTCCCAACGTTCGAGAATCGCATTGTCGACAACGTCATCATCAATCCTCGAAATTACGGTGTCTGGGTCACCCACTCCACGGGTGCCTTCGGCTGCACCGACGGGTATATCCAGGGCAATGTGGTGGAGTCCCCATCACAGGGCTTACTCACGACTGGACCGGTCATCAACCCGGGCGACAATCGCACCTACGAGGCGATCCGGTTGGACAACAGCGCAGGCTGGTGGATCCAGTACAACCTCATGCGCAACTGCCCCGGGGGAGCGTGCTTCACCAATACCCAGTGGGGGATGCGGATCATGGACAACAGGGTGGAGGGATTCGGCTGCGCCCCTGTCCCTGGAGTCAGGTACAGCGCCTTCACCATGACGATCTCCGCCAACGTGAAGACCCACGGCGGCTTCTTGAGTGGCAACATCGCCTCCGCGTACGAAGGACTCAATCCGACAGGTCCTTCGGCCCCCAGCAGCACGAACAGCTATATCTACTTCGACATCCAGATGCAGATCGAGAATTACGACCACCAAGGTTGGTTCGAACATACGTCGAACGCCGCATTCCAAGATTCGCAACCGCCGGCGAACATTCCCGACGCCCAGCTCGTGAAGGGGTCCAAGGCGGTCAGCGTCCCCGCGGGCGCGGCTGCGGGCAGTGTGCAGACCGGGATGAGTATCGCAGATGGAAGCGGCCTGATCCCGCTCGGCGCCACGGTGGTGTCCGTCACGGCAGGCGCAGGTTCACTGCCGGACACCATCACGATGTCAGCAGCCGCCAAGGGTTCGGCGACCGAGGTGATCTCATTCCCCGGGCCCAATTCAATCGGCTGGTATTACACCAACGCACTTCCCGGCTCAACCATGTATGTGCTGGCGACGAACGAGGTCATCACCGGAACGATCAACCCGGTCCCGCAGGTCAACGGCTCAGGTACGATCGAACTCATCGATCCGGCAACCGTCAAGGACGGTGTCTTCGTGACCGGAGTGCCCGGTGCCGATCAGGTGCTCACCGCGTCGTCCGGCGCTGCAGCCGGATGGGCCGGCCCACAAGGTAATGCGACGGTCCTCACTTCCTCTGGAACCTTCGCCATTCCATCCGGTGCGACGCGATTGCGGATCACGTGTGTGGGCGGAGGCGGCGGAGGCGGAGGCGGTGCTGCGGGCGTGGCCGGCAAAACCCAGGCCGGAGGGGCTGGTGGGGCCAGCGGGTGCACCTCTGAACAAGAGGTCCCTGTCGGCACCAACAAGTCGCTGACCGTGTCGATCGGCGCAGGCGGCAGTGCCGGGGCCGGCGGGACGGGCACCGGTCGGGGAAGCGCCGGGGGGCCAGGAGGGAACACGGCGGTGACCGCCACCGGGGTACTGGTCGTTGCCCAGGGCGGACCTGGCGGGAGTGGCAGTCCGAACGGATCCGCCGTGCCCGTCGAAGGTGGCGCGTACGGCGGCGCACACGGTGTGATTACTTCCAACCCCACCGCAGGCTGCGGCGGACTCTCGTCCGCGTCTGGCGGCGCACCGGTCAGCTTCTCTCCTGGCGGCGGCGGAGGCGGTGGACTTTCGAGCGGTTCGGCGGGCGGGGATGCCGGGGGTGCCGGAACGGCCATCAACGGGGGAGTACCGGGGCCGGCAGGCGCGAGTGGGTCGAGCGCCGGGTCGTCCGCTGCTCCCGCAACGACTGCCGGCGCAGGCGGTGGCGGCGGTGGGGCCGGCGCCAGTGGGGGAGGCGGTTCCGGAGGGGCTGGTGCTCCTGGATTTGTCGTTATCGAGGTCGCCTGATTCTGATGCGGGCTCCAACGGTGTCGCGCTAGGCGCACCACCTTCGAGTGAAGTTCAAGATCGAGCTTGCACACAAGATAGGAGAGACACACATGTCGGAAAGGGTCTCGGAAGCACGATTCTCGCCGCGTCTGATTGCATGGGCGTTGGGTCTCACGGTGATGGCCACGTTGGGCGCCAGCGGTGCGGGGTGGGTGGTTGCCGCCGGTGCGGCTCCGACGGGCAAGGCTGCGACTGTGGCATCCCGGGCTGCCGGGGGCGCGACCATTCCCGTCACGATCACCGTGACCGGATCGCCGCTGACCAACGTGACCTCCAGTCCAACGGCACTGACCCCGTCGTGGTCGGCAGTCGACACCGACTATGTCTGGTACTGCGCCAATGGGACCAACAATCTCACTCTGGTCATCTCCTCGTCCGGCACCATCAGCTCGGGGAGCCAGAATGGGTCACAGCTTTCGATTCCGGTCACGGTTGTCAACAACCAGGCCGTGATCCTCGACGCCCCCGGAGGGATCCAGTACTGGGTGCGCTGCCTTCCTTCGACCATGCCGCACTTGACGGTCACGGGCAACGGGAATGCAACACCTGGCTACTACCTGACCGGTACGTTCGTGGACAAGGCCACGGGGGCGACGTCGGGCTACCCGATGATCCTGAACAGCTACGGAACCCCGGTGTGGTACCTCACCGGTGTTCCGAGTCCGGGCGGTCAAAACGTCGAACTGCTTCCGGGCACGCATACGGTGGCCTGGGCCAGCGGGTCGTGGAACAACGCGTCCTACAACCTCTACAACCTCGACACCGGTACGATGTCCCAGCTCAACCCTCCTGCACCGGTGCCCGACGCGCACGAGCTCTACACCGACACCAGCGGCAACCACTGGATGATCTCGCGGCCAGTGAGCACCACTGATCCGACTACCGGGCAACCGTGGAACTTGAGCAGCATCGGCTATCCGAGCATCCACAACGTGGTGGGCTGCCTCGTGCAGGAGCTCAGCCCGAGTGGAAGCCTGCTCTGGCAGTGGGACGCCACTCAATTCGTCAGTCCCAGCGAGTCGACCGCCCTCGCGTCCCCGCACGCCGACCAGGGCCTGAATGCTGTTGATGTCTACCACTGCAACTCGGTGGACGTTGATCCCCTGAACTCCGACAACATCTTGGTATCGATGCGCGACTCGGGTGTGTATCTCATAAACAAGACGACAGGCATCCCGGAGTGGAAGATGGGCGGCATGTCGGTCGCCCCTCGGGCCGGCGAGCCGATCTTGAAGATCGTCAGCGATCCCCAGAAGTCCATTTCCGGCCAACACGATGCGCGGTTCCAGCCGAATGGCGCCATCTCGGTCTTCGACGATGCCACTTCCCTTCCGGGAGTCGCCCGCGGCGTGGTGTACTCGGTGAACACCTCATCGGACACCGCGACCATGCAGTGGGAGTACTTGTCTCCTTCCGGGACCAACGACGTGTCAATGGGGAGCTTCCGGATCTACGATTCGAACACCGAGACCTACGACCAAGCGGGGCTGTCCTTTGCGGGTCCCCAGGACAACGTGATCGACTGGGGCCACGGTGCCCCGTCCACCGGATTCACCGAGGTGGACCAGTCTGGGACAACGCTCCTTCATGTGGCATTTCCGGCCGGTGTGCTCGGGAATCGGGCGACCAAGGTCCCGCTCTCGGCACTCGACCTCAACGTCCTCCGGACCCGGGCCGGAAGCGCGTATCCGCCGTTCGCTCCGACTGTGACGTCGGTGACACCGGCGGCTGTCGGCCGGCAGGGCACATTCCCGAAGGTGGTCGTCACAGGCACAGGCTTCACCTCTGGGGCGACCGTATCCTTCTCAGCGTCGTCCATCACACAAAAGTCCGTGACCTACGTCAGCCCGACGGAGCTGAAGGTGTCGATACATGTGCCCGTCAGCACCACCCTGGGTGCTGGCAACGTGAGCGTCACCATGGCGAACGGCACCGGTACCTGTAGCGGGTGCCTCACTGTCGACCCCAATCCCCAGCCCACCGGAACCAGTCCGGCAGCGCAGCCGGGGGCAACGGTTCTGGTCACCGCCACCGGAACCAACTTCCAGAGCAATCTGAAAGTCAAAACCAGCATTCCTGGAGCCACGCTCGGCCAACCCTCCGGGGTGACGGCAACGTCGTTCCAGATCTCCGTCACCGTACCGTCGACCGTGGCGGCCGGAAACTATCGACTGACTGTCACCAATCCCGACGGCGGCATCGGTGACTACTTCCTCATGCAGGTGGCCTGAGCGCGAAGGTGGTGCGGACAGTTCCGATGAAGCACGACTGATCATGGGATCCTGTCGATCGAAGGCATCGTGAGGGCCGCCAAGAGGATCGGCGTGGCCGCCGCGGCCCTGGCGTGCATCGGCCTGCCGTTGACCCAGGCTGCTTCGCCCGCATTCGGGTCCGCAGCCATCCTCTCCAAGCCAGGCGCTCCCACCGCGGTCATCGCCCACCCAACGAGCAATGGTGCAGCGATCTCGTGGACAACCCCGGCGTCACAAGGCGGAAGCCCGATCTGGGGGTACATCGCTACCGCTGGCTCGAAATCCTGCACGACCATGACCGCCACGAACTGCGTGGTGACCGGGCTCAAGAACGGGCGGTCGTACTTGGTCACCGTCCGGGCCTCGAACGCTCTCGGCGAGGGACCGGCATCGGTGGTCGTCACCGTCATCCCTTCACCGGCCCAGGACTGCACGTACATCGGGCCGGCCGCGAATCTCCAGCACTGCACGCTGGCTGGCGTCGACCTGACGGGCGCTGATCTGGCTGGTTCCAACCTGACCGGAACGGACCTGGCCGGTGCCGATCTCCTCGGTGCCGATCTGTCCGCCAGCGACCCGACCGGCGCCAACCTTGCCGATGCCGACCTGGCCAACGCCGACCTGTTCGCGGCCGACCTGGCCGGTGCTTCGTTGAACGGCGCCCGGCTCTGCAACGTCTACCTGTCTGGCGCGAATCTGACCGGGGCGACGATGTCAAACGTGTCCTCCGGGGGGATCTCGGGTACGCCGATGTCGCTGCCCTCCGGATGGACCTTTGACTCCGGCTACCTGGTGGGCCCTGCTGCCGACTTGGTGGGTGCCGCGTTGGCCGGTGCCGACTTGGCGGGCGCCAATCTGTCTGGCACCGACCTCTCCGGGGCAGTCCTGACGCGCGCGTCCTCCGGCGGGATCACCGGTACTCCGACCGTACTTCCCCCGACGTGGATCCTCGTCGCCGGTTACCTCGTCGGACCCACTGCAAACCTCGTGGGCGCAGACCTGGCAGGTGCCGACCTGACGGGGGTCGACCTCCAGGCTGCCTTGCTGACCGGTGCCGACGTGGCGGGTACCCAACTGACGGCTGTCAATCTGGCCGGCGTTGTCTCCGGGGGTGTCACCGGGACACCGGTTTCCCTGCCCTCGCAGTGGAGCATCATCGCCGGCTACCTCGTCGGTCCCACGGCGGACCTTTCGGGCGCCTCGTTGACCGGGGCGGCATTGTCCGGCTCCATCCTCACGGGCGCCGACATCAGTGGTGCGGACCTTACGGGCGCCAATCTGGCTGGCACTGACCTGACGGGGGCCGAACTGGACGGGGCGCACTTGGCAGGATCCGACCTGACGGCAGCTGTCCTGTCCAACGCGATCCTCTACGGCGTCGACCTAACCGGAGCCCAGATGGGGGGCGCGAACCTGTCGGGCGTGGCCTGGGGAAGCACCATCTGCCCCGACGGGACAAGCAGTAACAACGACGGCGGGACCTGCAGCGCCGATCTCGCCTGAAAGCCGCCGCGACGCGTTCCGGACTATCGGGCCACCCTCGAAAACGCGCGGTAACGCCGATCGCCTGAATGCCTCTGAGTTCGTCCTACTGAGTGCGGCTAGGTTCGGCTGATTCGATCCTCGATCGCCGCCAATTGCGATCGACCAGGGTTATGGAAGTAGGGATCGTGCTCGTCAAAGGATGAATCGACCGCGACGGAAGATGGGACTCCGTCCGACATACACTTCTGTACCGATCCTGAAGGCGAGGAAGAACTCCCCCATGGCAACATCAAGGCGCAGGCGACGTCCCGTCGCGACTCCTGTCCTGGTGCTCATCGTCGTGCTCGCGTTCAGTGCCGCATTCGCGGTGGGATGGTTGAGCGCCCGCAGTAGAACGACTCGATCGACGACCCCGCCACCCACTTCGCCTGCTCCACCGATATCGGCACCGGTGACGGGTGCGACCTATTCGGTAAGTGGCAATCGCATCGTGTTCGAAGGCCAGTCGTTCACTCCGGAAGGCATCACTGTGTTCGGACTCGCCTATCCGGACTGGCAGACCCGCATCAGTTCCGACCTGCAGCAGATTGACGCGACGGCACAGTCTTGGCACGGGAACACGGTGCGGATTCAAGTTGCACCTACTGACCTTCTCGACCAGCAGCCCTATGACGCCGCCTACTTGTCCGCGATCGATCAGGAGATCCAAAGCGCGCATCGTGACGGACTCATCGTCATCCTGTCTGCCCAATACGAACGATCGACACCGACCCCGTTCCCCGAAATTCGTCGACGGAGGAATTTTGGAAGCTCATCGCGCCGCGCTACGCCAACGACAGCGGAGTCTGGTTCGATCTGTTCAACGAACCGCAACTCGCCGCCGACCAGGCTGGCGGGACATCCCAGCTCTGGACCGTCTGGAAGAATGGTGGACTTGGCTATGTCGGCATGCAGCAATTGGTTGATGCGATTCGGGAATCAGCGTCGAACATCATCCTCGCCGAGGGGGTCGACAAGGCCGAATCGCTTGCAGGACTTCCCGGTAACGAGCTCTCGGGGGGCGGGGTCGCCTATGCAGTGCACCCCTACTTCAGAGCCCAATGGAGTTCACCGTCCTCCTGGGATCAGAACTGGGGGAACCTCGCCTCGAGCGTGCCGATCGTGGTCGACGAGTGGGGCGAGTACCAGTCCGCCCAACAGAGCTGCGTTGCCAATGCGCCCTCGCTCGTTCCGCAGTTCCTCGCGTACCTGACCAGTCTGCACATCGGGCTCGTGGCCTGGGCGTTGCTTCCCGGGGTGTTGGTGACGACCGATCCATTCTCCCAGCCGACCTCGTTCGCACCCGGCACTTCCTTTAGCTGCACAGGCGCCACGGGCTCACACCGAAGATCCGCGGCCAGAACGTTCGACCCCACGGCCGCAGGCACGACCGGCTCCGGTCAAGGCGCGGGTGCGGCAATCATGGCGTATTTCGCCAACCACTCAGTGGCGGCCCCTGCCCTTTGACTGCTGCCCGAGTGAACAGGGACCTGCCGGTGGCGGCCCACGGCGCTCGTTGACGAAATGGCACAGGACGCTGGACAGTGCCAGCTGGACATGATGCTTCTTCGATGTCCTCATTGACAGGCGTGGATTGGTGATCTGCCGAGGGTGTCTGTTTGGCGTGGGCAATCGGTCCCGCGATTACTCCCCGAAGAAGCAGTGATTGTCGAAGAAGTTCCCGTAGAACTGGACCAATACATGACCATACGGAGCCGTCCCGTAGTCGACGTTGTAAACGTCGCCAGCCTTGCCGGGAGGTAGGTTGAACGCCCACGAGATCGAGTGGTCCGAATCACCCGTGTTGCTCACGTTCCAACTTGCTCCGTGAAAGTCACCTGAACTGGCGATCGTTGCGGATGGATTCGTCCAGCCAATCGTCGTGTAGTTGATGACGTTTCCACTGTCGCGGGCGGGGATTGTTACCGTGAACGATGTAACGTGCCCGCTGCTGTTGTCGATCTCGGAATAGATGGGCGTCCCTTGATTGGGAATGTGGGACTGGTAGTAGAGTTCCACCTGGCATCTTCCTGAACCATTTGCTCCCCGGCCTTGGTGGTGCACGCCACCTATCGTTGTCCAGTTCCTCGATACCGCAAAAGCTGGTGCGGCGAGGCAGACCGTCATCATGACGGTGGCCGTCACTCCCAATAGTGCTCTGCTGATGTCTTTGGGCATCGACTGTCGTCTTCCTTCGCAGCTATTGTGTTGGTCCAGAGATTGAGCGATGTCGAGGGCCTGGTCGGCCACCAGCTTCTTCAGTCGTCTGTTCCCTGACTCGAGCTCCTTCAGGCGTTTCATGTCCTCGCCCTTCATCCCCGCGTACTGGGCCCGCAAGCGGTTCTGACGGTACCAGTGGCAGAGGAGCTCCCAGGGATCCGAACGGCCAGTTGACCGCGACATCCAGGGACTTCGTCCGATCTTCCGCGCTAGGGCGCCGCTGGGGTGCTGTTAGCGGTGAACCAACTCTGGAGCGCCACACCGTTGCCGATGGTGTTGTTCGGATTTGTCGGGGTATTCGGTACGCAGGCGATCGTGCTCGACGGGTAACTCGTGGGCAGATTGTAGTTGGAGTTGATGAGCACTGCATTGCCCGGATCCATCGAGTAGTCGACCAATCCGAGCTGCAGCGTCGAGAGGTACGAGAGCAGCGCAGGTAGCACTGTCGGTGCGTTTGCCTGGCAGGTTGCGGACGAGATGTTGGCGTCGAAATTCTTGGGGGAAGACCGGTACCTGACTTGCCACCGCCCCGAAGTCCGCATACCAGGTTTGGGGATCCACGCTGGTTCCAGCAAGGCTGGGCTTGATCCCATAGGCGATGTTGGTCCCACTCAGCGCCCATTGCGGAATGCCAAGGAGGGACGTTGCCCACAAGGTGCCCTCGGCGATCACGATGTTGTTGGCTCCCGTTGCCCGTATGCCGTCGACGAGTGCCTGCATGCCCACATAAGTGACGCCACCAACGGTCCCACCATTACGCCAGATACTCCAGACAAGTTGGAGATCGCCGCCAGCCTGCACTTCGGTGAGTCGAGGTTCGTTATACAGATCGAAGAAGACCCTCGGGTTGTTGGCGTAGTGGGCGGCAATCAGATTCCAGAAATCTACGGCACTCTGCGTGGGCATCACCGGCCCGTTGTACTTCTCCTCCTGGAGCGAGATGACAGCGACCATTCCCAACGAGTTGGCCTGGTTCACAACGGTGTCCAGCTGGCTCAGGTAGGTCGCGTCGTAGGGAGCCTGGTCGAACAGATGCTCCTGGGCCACCTGGAACCGGACGGTGTTCGCGTGCCACATGGTCCCCGCGGCCTGTACCTGTTGAGCGATCGCCGACGTTTGGTGGGGCCGGGCGTTGGTGCACCAGATGACGGGTGCCGACAGGCAAGAGACCACGAAGCCATAGGGCACGAATTTCGCGCCGTTGGGATCGACGATCTTGTTCCCAACGACGTTGTAGGTCCCGCTTGTGCTTGCAAGAGCGGAACGGGCGGCGGGTCCCCAGACTCCGACCATCATCGCGATCATGCCGACGACGATGAGGAGCGCTTTTCCGACGGAATGACCTCGCCTTTTGTCCGGCCGCCGAAACGGCCCCGCGTAGGTGCGTGCCCCTACCTTGGTCATGCGTTGCCCCTTCTAGGAGGGAATCCTGTCCGCAGGTGCGGTCCGGAGGATTCCGTGGCCGTCCCGGTTGCTCCTCTGATTACCACTATCAGTGTCTATTATATCACACTGCGTAGTCAAGCGACGTGTGGCGGTATCTCGCCGAGCGCGCCACAACGGGGTCCCGCCTCTCAAATTGCGGGCTGAGCCATCAATCGGCGAGGCGTGATCGAATCTGCTCGTTCCTCTCCCGTTGCAGGTGACAAACAGACGGTCGGAGTCTTGTCACCCTCCATCACACAGCCGACCCGCCTTGAATCCGGTCAAACGGTGCCGGGCACTATGAACTTCCGGTGACGGTGGCAGCTCGATCCACAATATGACTTTGCGCTCGCGGCAGCCAAACAGGTGCCGGCGTTCCTCCGGTGGCTATTCTCTAACAGAGAATCAATCGACCTGCGCTAGTTCAAGCGGTGCTCAAGGCAGGATCGTCAGGAGGCACCAGGTGGCGGATGACAAAGGTGCGAACAGTGTCTCGCGTCGAGCGGTCATCAAGGCTCTTGGAACGGGCGCAATCGTTGCGGGCGGAATGCATCTTCCGCACAGAATCATCGAGGCTCGACCTGTTGCTGCACCGAGGCTCAAGGCGTCCCCGACGACGCCGATCAACAATGTGATCATTGTCATGTTCGAGAACCACACGTTCGACAACTTCTTCGGAGGGCTCCCCGGTGCCAACGGCATCCAGTCCGCTCCGGCCCCGGACCCGCTCTGGTCGGACATCAGCCATACCTACAGTCACTTCCTCACGTCGTTCAACCAGGGGAAGCTTGACGGATTCAACGTCAATGGCGTCGTAAGCTACGGTGAGGCCGACCTTCCGATTCTCTGGAGCTACGCGCGCCAGTTCGGGCTCAGCGACAACTTCTTCACCTCTGGTGCCACAAGTAGTACGCCAAACCACATCTACATGGTGGCCGCTCAGTCCGGTGAACTCTTCGAGACGTTCCCGACCGAAGGGCAATGCGGAAGCCCGGCGAATTGCCTGCTCCTGTCCATGACACCGGATGGGAAACAGTATCTCCAGTATCCGTGTGTCGACATCAATTCGGTCCCGGAGGAATTGAGCAACGCCGGTATCTCCTGGACGTTCTACAGCGACGAATACATCTGGATGGCACCCGGTTTCATCAAGAATACCGCAGGTTCACAACATCTGGTCAAGAACTCGCAACGGATACTCTCGGACATCTCGGGGGGGAATCTCGCCAGCGTGTCGTGGGTGTGTCCTGGTGCGTCTGAATCCGACCACCCGGCATGGCCGGTCGGTCCGGCGCAGAACTACCTGTCCAACTTGGTGAATGCAGTCATGAGCAGCGACTACTGGTCCGGAACGGCGATCTTTGTGACGTGGGATGACTGGGGTGGCTTCTACGACCATGTGATGCCACCGAGTGTCGACGCATACGGCCTCGGTCCGCGAGTTCCACTTCTCGTCATTTCCCCATTTGCTAAGAGCGGCTACATCTCTCACCAACAGGGCGAGTTCAGCTCACTCGCGTTATTCGTCGAGAAGAACTGGTCGCTGCCGAGCCTTGGACAGCGCGACGCATTGCCGGCAACGAGCGACCTGTTGGACTTCTTCGATTTCGCGCAGGCACCTCAAGCGCCGTTCCTCCAGAAGCAAATACCGGCGCCGTCAATGCTTGGTGTCCCGTACCATGAGAACGGGCTCGGGAAGAGCGCTGTCTTCCCACAGATTGGCGGCCCCGAGACGGTCTTCAACTTCTATGTCGTGTACACGCTCGCATCGACTCCGGCGGTCTCTGATGTCCTGATCGACGGAACGCCATATCCGATGACAGTGCTGCGTAAGACCGTACTTTTGCCACCCGGAACGATCTACACCTACTCGACGAAGCTTGCGCCGGGTACGCACACCGTTGCGTTCTCGTTCCAGAGCGGAGGCGTGAGTGTCGTGATGCCATTCAACGGGGTGCCGTATCAGCTGCCGGTAATGCCGTTTGACGTGACTAATCGCACTGTCATCAAGTCGCCTCTCGTGGGCGAGACGCTGACCTTCGTCGCTGAGTACCATGCTCCGTCCGGACGCAGGCCGCAATTGGCGGAGGTCGATATCGACGGCCAGTCGTTCCCGCTCCAGCGAGTAGGCGTCACCAGGAGGTACCAGTACGCCACCGACCAGCTCTCTCAGGGCGAGCACTACTTTCGATTCGCATTCTCGGATGGGACCGTCAAAGGCGTGTACGAACAAGGCGAGGTCCTCCATGTCCTGCCATTCGTGCTGACAACTGGTCACGTGTCCCCGACCACGGGTGGCGCGACCACGGTGTTCACATTCGGCGTCACCTACACCCACAGTTCCGGCCAATCGCCCAAGAGCGCTCTTCTCTATATCGACGGTGCCCCATATCCGATGATCCAGCAGTCCGGCACTCCGAAGAGCGGCGCGCTCTACACCGCGCAGCTGACACTGCTTCCGGGCAACCACAAGTACTATTTCGTGTTCAATGACGGCGAGACCAGTTACCCGGAACCGTATGGCCCGGCCTCATTCGATGGTCCAACGGTGTCGAAGGACTTCCAAGGGCCCGTGACAAGGTCCCCAGGATCCGCTCCACCCGATCGGAATGCGGGGCTGTCGCCCGATCCACCGTGAGGGGTCTCCGTAGGGTGGTCCTGTCAGCTGGTACCGACTCGCGCAATTCGGCAGTGCACGATGGATGTGAGGTCACGACACGATCGGGAGGGTGAGGCTGTACTCCTGTACCGGTTGCGCGGGGTTTGCCGGCCTGGCGAAGACCCGAAGCGTCCCGGTTCCGGTACCTTTCCCGTTGAAGGGAACGGTCTGCGTGAAGGATGCGCCGACCACCGCGGTATTGGTGACCGCTGCCAAGAGACGACCGGTCGAGTCCGAGAGCTGGATGTCGTAGGTGCCATTGATCGAAGTGAGGCCCGAGAGCTGGAGCGCTCCCTGCAGACTGTCGCCAACGGCAGGGTTCTCGAGCAGGACGCCGGGAAGCGCGCCGCTCACCTGCGCCCGTCCGACCGGGTTCGACATGTCGACACCCGCGAAGTTGACGACCTGCGTCTTGCTCACCTGTATCGTGACGCTCTTCACGTTCGGGTAGGCGGTGAGGGTGTAGACGACCTGCCCGAGGCGTGCCGACAACGCCGCGGGTGGACCCGGTTCGGCAAACTGCGGGCTGAAGTTGACGACGGCCACACCATTCTTGATCTGCAGTCCGCGCATGACCGTACCGCTCGGGATCGCCGTGCCGAGGCCGGCTGAGACCTCCGTGGGATCGGGGCCTCCGAGCAGTTGCTGCATGGCCAAGTACCTTGGGTCCGATGCCGAGTTCACGATACGGTGGGCGACGCCGAGCTGCGTTCCCCGAACGAAGTACAACGGCAGGACGAGCTGCGGGTGCGGGTTCGTGGTGGTCGTCGTCGACTTGGCGGGTGCCGTGGTCGACGGATGGTCGGTGGAGGACGTCGACGGTGAAGGGGTGCCACCGCTGCAGGCCACGACACTCACGGCGAGCGCAATGAGCAGCGCGACAGACAGCCGACGCCGGTTCCGGAGCGGCCCATGCAGATGGCTCGTCATGCTCAGCGAGATCCTCTCATCGAGTGGTGACCGCATCGGTGAACGCGAGCGAGTCCGACCGGTTCGTGTATGGGATGGGATGGCTCAGGTACGCAGATAGTAGAAGCGGGCGATGATGAGCGCCGTCAGGACGAGGACGACGACGGCGATGACGGCGGTCAGCCATCGCTGTACGCCTGCGAAGCGACCGGCCCCGTCGTCGATCGCGGCCAGCACCTCGTGCACGACGATCAGGACCAGCGCGGTCGCTATGACGACGATGCCGAGCGGTGCGCTCGCGACGAGGGTCTTCACGAAGTGGTCCTCCTGAGCGCGTCCCGAACGCCGGCGATCGCGTTGACCGCCCCCGCGGCGATCAGCAGCGCTCCCACCGAGCCGATCGGATGCCACCACCCGATCTCGACGAAGAAGAGCGCGTAGAAGCAGACGAGCGAGGCGCCCGTGCCGAGGACGACGCAGCCGGCGAACGCGGCCTCGTCGAACTCGATCCAGCAGGTCGCCGCCCAACCCGTCCCGGCGACGAGCGCCGCAAGGATGAGGCCGGAACGGATCGGGGAGTGTGCGTCGGCGAACGTCATCCAAGCGCCGATGCCGCAGATCGCTGCGGTCGCGGCATCGACCAGCAGTCTGGTCCGACGGAGGCGAAGGCTCACACGCCACCTCCGAGGTAGGTCGTCGTCGTCGTCCCGGGCTGCGTCGTGGTGGTGATTGGCCGGGTGGTCGTCGTGCTCTTCGGCCGCGTCGTCGTGGTCGGCTTCGGCCGCGTGGTGGGCGGCGGCTTCGGACGCGTGGTGGGGGCCGGCTTCGGTTTGGGCGGTGGCGGCTTCGGCCGCGTCGTCGGCGTCACGGTCGGGTGCTGGTGGGGACGGATGATCGGGGCCGGGTGCCGAGGAGGTGCGCTCTTCTTGACTTGCAGCACGAGTGCAGTGGGCGTGCGGTAGACGACGTGGACATCCCCCGTCTTGAGGAGCTCGTCGACGAACGTGCTGATCCAGTTCGACGGATTCCCCTGGAAGTCGACCCCGTAGTTGGTCTCACTGCTGGTCAGGTAGATGTACGTCGGCACTCTCGACACCGGCAGGCGTTCTGAGAGCTGGCCGCTCTTGAGATTGATCAGGTTGCCGACTTCGAGGAGTCGGTACACCCCGACGTGTGCGTAGTAGAGCGGCTCGTCTCGATTGGCGACGTAGACGACCGCGCCGTTCGGAACGTGCCCATGGATCCACACCGCGGCGGCGAGGTCGCCCGGGGCGATCGCCTCGAATGATTCATTGCCGTAGCGGTCGAGTGGGAACAGGACCAACAGCGCCACGGCGACGGCGAGGCAGATGGCCACCGAGGATCGCACCAGGGGAACACGATCGATCAGGCTCGCGATCAGCACGGCAGCCGGCGCAAGGCTGAAGAGCAGAACGCGCAGTGCGACCTCGCCGCCGTAGCTGACCGCGCCGGCGACGGCGATCGGCGCCGCGGCGACGATCGCCATCGTCCACATCGTCCGTCCGCGGCGCCAGAGTACCCAGAACCCTGCGAGTGCACCGAGCCAGGTCAGCGCGGCAGCGAGGAGGCGCCCGTACTGGACGAGCGACCGACCGAGAGTCGCTCCCTGGAGCCGCGCGCCCACGGTCGAGTTGAGCGTCGAGCCGACCTGGCCGGCCGATCCGAAGACCTTGGACAGGTGGTTCGACCAGTACGTGTGGCCCTCCCACGAGAGCCACGCCCACACCATGACGGCCATCAGCAGCCAGAGCATCCGCAAGCCGGTCCGGCCGGTCAGCATGAATACGAAGAAGACCAGGCAGAGCGCTGCGGGCGTGATCTGGTGGGTAACCGCCGATGCGCCGACCAGGACAAGGAGCACCGTCAGCATGGCGAGCCGATGCCTCGTCGTCGGCCTCGACTCCGGCACTTCGTAGGTGGTCGCCCCGAAGGGCGGTTGCAGTGTGCGAGCCGACGCCCGAGTCAGCCGATCCCACACCGGCGTCGCGACAAGGGCTGGACGATCCGCGGGAGATTATTACCCTGGCAGGAGGAGAAACCGAGTAGCGATCGCCACTGCCGCGAGGAAGAGGGAGGGGAGCACGCCCTGCGAGGGAGAGAAATAGTCCTGATCGATCCAGTTGCCGGCGAGGGGGTTCGCCGCACCGACCCGCCGCGTGCTAGCGGCGTGTGGAGGCAGGTGTTGGCGATGGCCTCGATGGGAACCGGGACGGCGAGGTTCCGGGCTGGGCCGGGCAGGCCACCTCGCAAGAACCAGAGCGTGGAGACCCCCATTGCGCGGGCCCGCATGCCGGCGGCGACGGGGCGCCGGCCACGACATCCGGACGTCGAGTCGCGCGGGAGGGCCTGGCCCGTCCTCCCCAGGTACTCGCTGAGAGCCCACGACGTGGTGGGCGGTGGGGGATGGAGCCACGTAGAACGTGTCATCCAGGTCGAGGGCAAACGGCACGAGGAGCACGACCATGGCCAGCGTACGTGAAGCATGGCGCGGAAGCCCGGGTACCGAGATCGCTGCCAGCTTGTCGATCGCCCAGACCAAGCCAGCCACAGGACAGTGAGCTCCTCTGGCGGGACCAATCGCCTTCGCCTGGTACGGGTGGATCGAAGAGAGCGAGACCTTCAGGAAACGGCCGCGGCGGCCGCCATGAGATAGGGGAGCGCGGCGAGCAGTCCCGCCGAGAATCGATCGCACGTTGCTCTTGGTCCCTCGCGGCGCTCGGCCAACCCGAAGCCTGCCGGCGGTGCCGGCGCCTTCAGGCGCCTTCAATGGTCTGCACGGTCAGTCGCGCCACGTTTCTCGCCACAGTGCGTGCCACGTCACATTTCTCCAGAAGTGCCCAATCATCTGCCCCCTCGCCGCGTCCTCCGAGACACGTTGAGCTCTTCTTTTCCGCTGTTCGGCTTCGGCGCCTCCGGCACCCGCAGGGCGAACTGCTGCCGGGCTTGTCTCCTGGCTGGGCTCCGTGGTGAGGCTCCATGTCAGATCCGCCGTGGACCGGCGGACAGGCTACACCCGGTGGCCTTGCTGGTGATTCGGCGGGGCGGGGGCGCGGTGTTGCGTGGGAGGTGCTTCGAGGGTGGATACGATGAACGAACTCGAACAGCTGCAGATCAGCGAGGGCGACCCTCCTAGAAGCGTTGATCTCGAGGATCCACGGTAGGAGACGGCGGCGTCTGATCGCAATTGCCGGTCGCCGGCTGCGGATCGTCAGCGTCCTTGTCCCTCTGTCCGGCATGCATCTCGCATTGATGAACAACAGAATCGAGAATCTGGACTCGAAGGTGACCCAGCAGTATGGACCAAATCCGCGAGTTGATTCCCAATCGGACCTCAATTCGGTCAAGGGGTGGTGACCACCAGCGGTCGCCTGTATCGAGACGGTAGAGTGCGCTCGAAGGGCTGTGCACGAGGCTTCATCGAGATGGGTACCCGGGCATGCACCGGGGACGTAACCGGTGATCCGGATCCTCCATCTGGGTGGAGCCATGCAACCTTCCCGGTCCCGGGCGTGAAGGCGAATAGAGCAGGCCTTCCGACCGAGTGACTACGAGCACTTAAAGCCGAAGCGGCGGTTCCAGTCGAGATCGTCGCTCGCATGCCCCGGTCAGGTGGCCGAGACCCGCGAGGGTGAGGCCGAGGCGAAGCACGAGCGCTCGGGACGCTCCGCCTACGTCTCCACGGCGGGAGTGCTGGCCACGGCGCTGGGCAGGCCCTCGGTCGGTGCCGCTTCACCAACCCGTCGCTCGGCCTCGAGGGGGTGAGGTTCGCCCATCTGACCGATCACTTCCTCGGACCTTGCCCCGGTTGACTTGGAAGCAGCACGCCTGGGGACGTGCTTCCACTTGAGACGCAGCTCGTGGACGAAGTGGCTGCACGGTGGCGTTCGAGCCTCGTCAAGGATGACCCTTGGATGGGAGATTGATGTAGTAGCCGGTGGCGCATTTCCATGTCGCTGATGGTTGTCGGTGGAAATAGCCGATCGCCTCGAGGTCGTCGCGGCGCACTGCCATCGCGGCGCCGATGACATGAAGGATCGGCGCCGGTTCGACTGGCAATCCCTTGTATGCGCAGCCGAACACCCAGTCGTATTCGTACGGGAACCAGCAGGGGCGCGGCGTGGGGTGCACCGGTAACGGACGTACCCGACGGCGATAGCCGAAGATCCACGAAAGAGCAAGGGATTCCGCTTCGAGCCAGTCCGTTCCGGCGGCCGCCGTCGTCGTCGAGAAATGCGGTGGCCCGGCCCACCGCGATCTCCGCGCCGTGGTCTGCACCCCAACGGGGGACTGCCATTGATGCCGGTTCCAAACCACACGAATGGGCATCGGGCCGTGGCACAACTCCCTTCCGGCCATTGCTCGCGGCAGCGATCGAACAGGAGGTCGTTGTGGTCGATCGAGAGGATGATCTCCAGCGGTAAGCCTTCGTGGTCCGGCTCGCGGATTCGACCGCGTCACCCAGGAGAGCCCGACGATCCATCGTGTACACGCAGATGACCACCGACACATTCACGAGCAAGGCCGCGCTCGCGGCGTCGCCCTCCATCAGCCACACCCCCCCCCGGAGCCGCCCTGCGCGTGCCGCGCCATGGTGAGTTTCCTCGCCGCGGGCGCTCTCGCTGTCCGTCGCCGTTCGTGTTTTTTGCGTTCCCGCACGCAGATGGCGGACTGGACTGTCGATGTAGCAGGTGAGAAGGCCGCTCGCTGGGCGGGCGCGGTCCGGGAAGCGCCGCGGTGATGTGCCGCCGATCCACTGCCGATGGACCTGGACGAGAGATTGGCCCTGGCACGGTCGGCAATGCAAGACTCACTGCCGGGAGGCCACGTGCCCATGGTCCCCGCAGGTTGGTGCGTTCGGCGTTGGGGTGTAGTGGACGAATCGATTTCGAAACCCGTGATCGTGCTCGGGTCGCCGCGCTGGCACCACCATGATCTTTCAGGCGTTGTCGACGTCCTCATCTTGGAGTTATCGTGAAAGTCAGGGCATCATCGGCCCCCACTTGGTCGCAATGGTCCGGGTATCTCCGCATTCGTCGGCGCCGACGACGTCGACGACGCAACGGCAAGCGCCATCGAGCAGGAATTCTGCGACGGCAATGCGGAAGCAGGCCGAGCTGTTCGGTGGGGGGTCCCCCTGATCCTCCGAAGTCGGATGAGCGCTGCTGACTAGGTTCGGGCGAACCGGAAGCATCCTCCCATCCGGATCGTCGAGAAGACTCCCGACAACTGCTTTCGGATCCGATGTGCTCCGCACTTTCCCGGATGCCCGATTGTTGACGTCGTCCGCGAACCACGGGGTTTGATTGCGTCGATCTCCGCGGATGGCGGAAGAGTCCCGATTCCAGCGCTACGAGCTGCCCGAAGGGTTTGAGATCAGGGGATACGACGGTCACAGCTGTGCTATGGACTCCCACCGGGATGGGAGGATCTCAACGGATCGTGGGTGATGGAGATCTCCCCACATCAATGGCGCTCGTACAACGAGTACTGCCGTCGGGACCTGCCGGAGGACGACGCGAAGGTGCTCGTGGTCCGCTACGAGGAGATGGCGGGGAACCCGGGACCTGCGCTCGATCGTCTCGCTCGGTGGGCCGCCTCGACCCGGTGCCGCTCGAGCGGTTCAGTGAGAAGCTGCCATGGTCAACACCTGGAGCAGGCCCGGCGCGGACAAGTGGCGACAGGTCGACGGGCTCGCGCAGGTCCTGCCGTTGGTGGCCGACGAGGCAGACCGCCTCGGCTATCCGCGGCATGAGAGAAGCGTGTCCGACTGTCGACAACTCCTCGGACGACGGTCCTCGTCGGCGGCGAAGGACGTCTGGATCGACGGTCCTCGAGCGCCTCATCGCCTCGAACCAGGGGATATGCGCCGTCGGCGAGCTCAAGAACCTGTTGAGCACGGCGTCGGCGATGTGAGCTGTGCGGGTGCGGTGAACCGGTCCTCACCTGCGAGCTCTGGTCCGAGGTCGGTCGGCGGCTTGTCGGCGGCTGGGACACGCCGACGGTCAGGAGCTCGTGCAGTTCTTCCACCGGCTCGATCGCCGGCAGGGACTACGGATCGTCCTCGCCGGGAGGGGCGCGACGGTGGCGAGAGCTGTAGGGTCCTCGCAACGCTCTATCCGATGATCACGGAGATCACGGGGTCGAAGGTCGTCGTCGACTCCTCCAAGCATCCGGTCGGCGTACCTCCTGGCGGGCCCCGCCGGCATCGACCTCCGCGTGGTGCATCAGGCATCCGTCGGGGGTCGTCCAGTCGTGGAGCAGGCCGGTCGTCCGACCGCAGGCCGGCGATGGAGGTCCGATCGGTTCATGCCGGCGCATTCGCCGCTTGAGGTTTCCGTCCAATGGGGACGCGTTCAACGTCCTATTCGATGGGTTGGCTGCTCGGTTGCTCCCGACGTTGCTCGTTCGCTACGAGGACTACGTGCGGGACGTGGACGGTGCCTCCGTGCTGCCTTGGTCCACGGACCTCGAATACAGCGGCAGACCGACGGTGATAGCAGCGGTCACGCATCGCCGGCAATCCCTCGAGATCGCGGCCGACGAGGCCGCGATCGCCGGGGCGAACCTCGGTGACGCAGATGTCCGAGGCAAAGCACGCCGTCGTCTTCGCCCTAGCTGGCCGGTTCGACGTCGCTACCGGTACTTCCACAGCCGGACGGCCCCGGCGTCCAGCCTGCGGACCGAACCACCGTCCCGACCTTCGTCCCGGCCGACCGCTGGTCGTGACCTCAGGCGATCGCCGGCTGATCGAAACGTCGCAGGATGACGCCGAGGTCGCCGAGGATCTCGAGGTTCGGCACCGAGGGCTCCCGTCGAACCAGGCCGAGGAGCGAGTCGGACGAAAGGGGAGCGGGAGACGGAGGAGCCGCCCATCCGTAGTGCCGGGTAGACCAGGCGCCAGCTCGACGGGAACGGTCCTACAGCTCCGCCCGGCAAGTCGTGCGAGCCCTTGATGAGATGGCTGAAGCTCGCCGGATGGGGGCTCGCGACCCCGATCGGCTCCGTCGTGACCTCCCCGGCCGAGGCGAGCGCTTCGACGGCCTGGCGAAGTCGTCCTCGTGGACGGTGAACTGATCGGACCGAGCCGCCACGACGGGGACGACCGGCAGCGCGGTGAGCTTCGTGAGGGACCCGGCCATCCCACCTGCGCAGGCCCGTAGACGAGGCCAGGGCGGACGGAGACCGGGCGTACTCCGCGCGATCCTTTCGATGTCCAGCTTCGAGCGCCCGTAGAGCTAGCCGTCCGTCGTACGCGACATCGAGGAAAGACGATTTCCGGCGCACCCGTGCCTCTCGGCCGACTTCAGCAGTGCCGGGACCGTCGACGTTCACCTTCCGGATCGCGGAACGGTCGGTGAGCGTCATGTCGTAGGCGCAGTGCACCAGGACATCGACTTCCGGGAGGAGGCCCGGATCCGGGGATCTGCCAAGTCGAACCGACGACCGTCCGGTCCGGAGGCCATCGCCCAGGCGGCGACGGACGACCGCGGAGCGTGGGACAAGGCGTAGAGCAGCCGTCCCAGATAGCCGCTGGCTCCCGTGATCGCGATCGACCCTGTTGCGCTTCCGATCACGACGACTCCCCGATCACGATGTCCCCGGTCACGGCGCCCTCCGATCGACTCGGATGCAATCCGGTACGCGTTGGCCATGATCGTCAAGGTCATCGCGTCGCCGGACCGTGGGAAACACGGCGGCATCGACGAGGTGGATCGCCGGCACTACCGGACGCGGCCGAGTCGGCAGTCGTCGAGCGCCCGTCGGCCGCCGACTGCCGATGCGGCAGGCTCCCGCCAAAGCGGAACTCTCCCCCGGCGGCGAGAGCGCCGCCATCGGAACCACCGGCCACAGCTGGAGCTTCTGGCCTGCCCGGACCATCCGGGTGACCACCCGGCGGAACATAGGATTGCCCAAGGCGGGCTCTTCATTACCGGAAAGGTGGATCCCGGCGATGTCACCTGCTCCGCGTGGGGGCAGGACGCGCATCCGGAGCACCGGCGATGCCCACGAGGGCAGGTAGCCGAGACCGACCGTCAGGCGCCGCAGGATCTGATCGGCGATCGGCTTTGCCAACGGGTGGTTGAGCGGGAACGGCAGCGCGTCGAGTAGCGCGTCGTTGTGGGGATAGAAGTGGACCTGCGAGACGTCGTGCCACTCGTCGTCGAGCGTGATGACCATGTTGAACTGGTTCAAGGTGAATTGGTTGTCGACCCGCAGATCCGGGGTGGGTCGGGTCGAGATCATCGGGAGCACGAACTGCGCGGATTCTGCCAGCTGGATCTCTTGATCGAAGATACCGAGCGAGCTGAGGACGAGTCTTGTCGTGCCGACCGCTCCGCACGCCACGAAGACGCGGTCCGCCTCGAACCGATGTCCGCCGTCGCCGTGCAGATCCCTGGCGACGACGTAAGGGACGTCGCCGTCCTGGCCGATCTCGGTCACCAGGAGCCCGTCGTGGTAGTCGACCTGCCCTCGCGCCCGGAGCCGTTCGAAGGAGTGGGCGGCGGAGTAGATCAGCGAGTACGGGCATCCCGTCATGCACAGCCCGCAGCGCACGCAGGTCGCGGCCCGGAGAGCCAGACGGGCCCGACCCACAGTGACTCCCATGGACTCGAGTGACGCGCGATGGCGGTCGAAGGCGTCGAGCACGGACAAGGTCCGCGGCGCCAGGCGTGGGAGCGGGGATGCATCGACCAGGAGGGGGAAGTGCTCCGCAAGGGCGTCGACTTCCCCGGTGAACGGGATCTCCGACAGCATGGCGCGGTAGTGCGGCTCCATCTCCTGCAGCGTGACCGGCCAGCTCCGGAACGTCGACTCGGTGAACGGCATCACCTGCGCACCCCAGACATTGCTGAGGCCGCCGAATGCACCCGAGACGACGGATTCGTTGACGTGACCGGAGGCGGTGACGTCGACGAGCTGGCCCCGATCCTCGAAGGGGAACGCCGATCCGTAGGCGCGCTTCTGCGGGAGCCCTCGACGGTGCGCGCGGATCGGCTGGAGGCGGACCGCGTCGACGTCTACCGGATCCCACCGGTCTCGTGGCATCGACGCGAGTCGCTCGACGACGTGCTTCCTGTCGGGATCCAGACGATTGCCGATGTCGAGCACCATCACGCGCGGTCCGCCGTCGCCGACCAGCGCGAGGGCAGCGCCGACCGCAGCCGGACCCGAGCCGATGATGAGCGCGTGGTTCATGAGCGCTCCCGCTCCGAGGTGTCACGGCCAGTGGCCGATGCAAGGCTCTCCCTCCGGATCCGGCGTCGTTCCATCGCATACGCGGCTGGTCCGCACGCGAGTCCTGCCACTTCGATCACGAGGTGACCGATGGGCATGCCGTAGTCGAGGGCGTCCTGCCTGTCGTGCGCGAGTCTTCGGGCGGCGCGGAGCGTCCCGCGGATCATGTCGATACGCCCGGGCTGGCGGAGCTCACTGCAGGCGACCGCCGACAGCCCTTTGCCGTAGCCAAAGAGGATCCTCCGGAGCGTCCGGACGTCGCTGATGTGGAGGTGCCAGACGATGGCCGATGGCTGGAAGCTCAGCTCGTGACCGGCCCGGAGGACTCGGACGAACATCTCGATGTCCTCGCCTCCCTGCGTGCGGGTGCCTGCGCCCAAGGCTTCGTCGAATCCTCCGAGCGCGAGCACGACCGTGCGATCGACCGCGAAGTTGGCGCCCGTCCCGAGATTGCCGGCCGAATAAGGAAAGGCCCAGGGATAGGTGTCACGACGCGCCATCGAGTACGTCTCGGGCGTCAGGTTGTTGCTCCACTTGATCCCCCGTTCGAACAGCGCTTGCGCCTTCGTCTCGATCTGCGCCGGCGGCACGATGCCGGTCACCGCCACGACGTCCTCACCTGCACTGAAGCCGCGGTGGAGTGACTCCGGCCACGCCGCGTCGGCGAGCGCGTCGTCGTCGGTGAAGGCGACGTAGGGAGTGTCGATGTGCTCGAGTGCCCGGTTGCGTGCTCTCGAGAGTCCCGGTCGCGGTTCGACCACCCGCTCGATGCGGACGCCCCGCTCCCCGAAGAGCTCGACGATGCGGGCGGTCGCGTCGGTCCTCGGCGCGTTGTCGACGACGAGGATCGGATAGCGCTCACCCGCGGCGACCGCGAGTCGCTCGAGGCACGCCCGCAGGAAGTTCGGTCGCTCGCGCGTGCAGACCGCGATCGTGAGATCCCCTTCGGGCGCCTCGGGAAGCTCGGGACGGTGATCGTCGGGGCGGAGCTCGCGCAGTCGCTCGGCCACCCGGTTCTGGCCGGAGTCGTCGGGTCCGAGCAGGAGCCAGTCCAGCGGACCCCGTTCGTCGACGATCAGGAGCTGGGCGTGGTCGTGCCGTCCGCTCCAGGTCTCGACCGCCCCTTCGATCTCGATGGTGTGGTCGCTGCAGCGCGCGATGCCATACCAGGTGCGATCGGCGATCTCCGGGGAACCCGGCATTTCTCCCTCATTTCCGAAGCTGGTCGCGGACGGCCGCCCCTCGGGCGCTGCCGCCGGCACCTCCACGGCCTGCCCCGCCACCGAACGTCTGGCTGCAGGAGAGACTAGTCCCGACCGTCCGGATGCCCTTTTTCACCAGGCATGTTGCGGTCGGAAGCGTTGCGACTTCAGACCGACGGGTCACCGGCGTCCTGGACCGCAGCCCGTGGCCGCGGTGCCGATCCCTTCCCCGGTCCGGGCGCTCCGGCCTGTTGGATCGAGCGCAGGATCACGACCGCCGCCACGACACATCCCGAGGAGCCGACCAGGCGGAGCAGCGCGGAGGCGCCGTGGATGGGGAGCCACGAGGAAGCGATGACGAGCGCCTCGGTGATCGCAAGCAGTCCCCATAGGAGGACGGGTGGGCGAGGCACCGAACGGAGCCGCAGGCTCATGGTGGCCATACCCGACGCGAGGAGGCCGTAGGAGATGAGCGTCGACAGCGCGGAGCCGTTGATGTGCATCCGGGGCACCAGGGCGAGGTTGAGGGCGATGTTGACGAGTGCGGCGCCCACCGTCACGACGGCAACCGTCGCGGAACGCCCATCCGAGAGTAGGTGCCGCGAGTGGACGAAGGACGTGCAGACCGGGAGCGTCGAGGCGACCACGAGGGCGACCACCGGAACGAGCGCCTCCGTGTCGAAGCTCCTCGGGGCCCAGAGATGGAGCACGAGCGGACCGCCGAGAGCCGTGCCGAGCGTGATCGGCACGAGGAGGCGGTAGAGGCCGTCGCGGCTCGCGGCGAGGACGGCGACCCGCTCGCGAGGGTCGTGGATGGCGAAGATCCTCGGCAGCCAGGCGAGGTTGAGGAAGTTGAGCAGGCTGATGCTGATCGCACCGAGGGTGTACGCGACCTGGTACCTGCCTGCCTGACCCGAACCGAGGTCCTTCTGGATGATGATGCGGTCGCACGCCGACAGGATGAACGTCGAGATCTGCAGCGGAACGATCGGGATCGAAAACCGCAGCGTCGTGACGAGGGTCCCGAAGTCGAAGACGCCGCGCCAGTGCGGCCGAACGGTAAGGAGCGAGAGCACCACCGCCGCCGCCTGCACGGAGACCGTGCACCAGAGGACCTCGGTCGCCAGTCGTTGCCCGAAGTATGCCACGACCGTTCCGACGCCGACCCCGACGATCGCCTGCAGGAGGCAGACGGTCGCGTAGACGGCGAGCTTCTCGTGGCACCGGAGGGTCGCGAGGCAGATCCAGGTCATCGCGAAGAAACCGGACCAGACCACGGTGAGCCGTGTCGAGAGCGGGAAGGCAACACCGTGGATGTCGAACCCGAGCTTCGGGCTCCACAACGGCCCGAGCAGGTAGATGACGGAAGTGACCACGACCACGAGCACGAACGACGCAGCCAGCAGGTTGCGACTCCTGCGCTCCCCGTCCGGCTGGCTGTAGAGGCGCTGGATGCCGATGTTGAGGCCGAGGTTGGCGACGTAGTAGAGGACGTAGAGGAGCGCGAGGTCGCTCGCGAAGATGCCGTACTGGTGGAGTCCGAGGACCCTGGTCATGATCGGCGTGACCACCACGCCGGAGAGCAGCTGCAGGGACGAGGCGACCATGTACAGCGAGTCGCGCCGGAACATGGTGCCGACGGTCGCGTCCACCGAGACGGCATCGGTCCCGGCACTGGAAGCGCCCGCCGCGCCGCCGTGTCCGTTGGGTACCGAGGGGTCGGCCTCGAGGTGGTCGGGGTCGGAGATCGAGGGGACCGGCCGAGGTGGCGTACTTGACGGCCGGACCGGCCCGGTCCCGCGGTCGCCCGCGGGGTGCTCTGCTTCGGTTGCGCTCGGCGGGGGTTCGGTCACGTGCGTGGCTCCGACGAGTTGTGCCGCGTGCCGGCCCGTCCTCGACTCGCGTCGGCCGGTCCTCCGCTTGCGTCGACGCAGACGGTGCCGTCGGTGGTGCCGGAGCACGTGCGATCCGCGATCTCGGGGGCTCCCGACATACCTCCCCATCTCCGATGCAGGCTGCTGTCCGTCCGTTACCGCCCGTCAGTTGGCGCCGTGCGCCCGGCTCATCCGAGCGCCACCTCCGGACGTCCGGCTGCCCGAAAGACTAGCGCCACCCCTTCAGCACCCCTCATCACCAGGCACGTTGCCGCGCTCGGCCGCCCGATCCGGGCGGGACGCCCCATTACGCCCGGGACTCGTCGTCGACGGTCGTCATCCGGAAGTCCGAGCCCCGTGCGGTCGAGACCGTTTCGCGAGAGCCCCCGTCTCCAGTACTCGAGGTACGATGCCGTGTCGATCGTGCACGTAGGAGCGGCGACGGGACGGCGGTGCCGACGAGAAAGGCGGCGGCATTGGCGATCGGCAGCCGGGTCGCCCATGACAAGCCGATGGCGGGTGGAGGCCGAGCTCCCCGACCAGCCGATCCCTGTGAGGCGGAGCCGCGCCGACCTGGGCACCCGTGCCGGCGGGTCGACCGTGCGAACGCCGCCCTCCGGAACGCACCGGGCGAGGTCGGCGGCCATGAGATCGAAGAGCCAGGCGAGCCCGCACCGCTCGAACGCGTCGCGGGTGCGGGGCGTACCCGAGCGCCGACGTCAGCACCAGCACGTCGCGCCACGAGCCGAGTCCGAGCTTGCCCTTCCAGAGGTCGTTGAGCACGTGGAGTGCCGCGACGATCACGAGGTCCTCCGCGTGAGGCGAACGGGACCGAGATGCCGCAGATCGCGTCTCGGGTCCGCACGGGCGATCACGCTTCGACCGGCAGGTGGGACCCGAAGGACCAGGGCGGAAGGTGGTGATGGAAGTCGATGTTGCCACCGGGTCGGCGAGTGGAGGTTGATGCCCTCGCGGCAGTACGGCGATCGAACCAGCGCCACTGCGGCACCGAACGGTCCGAGTAGGCGAACCCGAGCCGCTCCGCGAACATGCGATCGCGGAGAGGAAGTCCGACCGCGACGACCAGGACGTCGATGTCCGCGTACGGGCGCGGCCAGCCCTTCGGGTGGCGCGCGGGCCACAGCGGGTCCCTTCACCACCGCTGACTGCGATGCCGGCGGACCGCGAGCTCGGCCAGGACCTTCGGTCCTTCGACGTCGGCCGCCATCGCCCGCATCTCCGCCTCCATGGCGATCCGCCGGAACGAGCTCCAACAGGCGACGGCGTCCGGATCTCGCTGAGCGGACTGGGCGCGCAGCGCCACCGGAGCGAGACCCTCGCGGATGAGGAGCTCCGCTTCACGTTCGAAGGCCTCACCCGGAGGAGTCGAGCGCGGCCCGTCGGCCAACCCGGCGGTGAGGCACCACCGCGCCGCAGGGCCGAGACCGTCGAGCGGACCGCTGCGCCGTTCGGACACGACATCCGTCGTCGGCGAAGCACGCGTCATCGCGGGCAACGGTAGCCTGCCCGACCCTGATCGATGTCGCTCGGAGCCGCTCCACGGCGGTATCGTTGACCGACGCACCCGGGGCCGGTGACGTGACGCGAGAGCGGGCGGGACGCGGGGAGTGACCTCTGCGCCACCTGGCGCCGGAGTAGGAAAGGAAGGTCCTCGACCGGTGAGTTCCACCTCGGGCCCGGCCCGGACCGTCGTGGTCCAGGATCGATCCAGGATGTTCCGCGACAGCCTCAAGCTGCTCCTCGAGCGCGATGGGACGAACCTGGTGGTGCCGGTCGCAACCGACGACGAGTGCCTCGAGGCGGTCGGCCGACCTGGTGGCGTCCGGGCGGTGATCTTCGAAGCGGGAGCCGTGCCCTGGGACGTGACCCGACTCGCCGCCGAGCTGGCCCGTCGGGTGCCGGGCACTCGACGCGTCGCCACGTCGTCGCGACGAACGCGATCGGGCCGTGCGCTCGACGGCGTGACCGCCGTGCGCCGGACCGCCAGTGTCGAGCGCTTCGCCCGGGCGGTGAACGGGGACGAGATCGACGATGGGGGAGGCGAGATCGAGAGCGACGAGTTGACGGAGGCCGCACCGGCAGTGCTGTCGACACGCGAGCTGCAGGTGCTGGCGCTGATCAGCGGCGGACTGACCACCTCCCTGATCGCAGAGCGACTCGGCATCAGCGTGAAGACCGTGGAAGGACGCCGACAGACGCTCTTCGCCAAGCTCGGCGTCCAGAACCAGTCGCAGGCGGTTGCGGTCGCGATGCGCGCCGGCCTCTTGACGGCGGTGGCTCGACCGATCGGCGCGCGATGACGTCACAGGTCGCAACGGGCGCCACCGTGCCGGCCCATTGCGGCGCGTCGGCCGGCTGCCTACCGGCGACCCTCGATGCGGGTGACCCGGTTCACGCCGGGCGTGCCGAAGATCGTCGTCCTGAACGACCACGCGTTCGTCGGCGAGGTGCTGTCGATGCTGCTGGCAGAGCGGACCGAGCTGGTCGCGGAGACGGCCTCCGGTCAGGCGGCCGTGGCGTTGAGCGAGCTGCTGGTGCCCGACGTCGTCGTGGCCGGTGAGCTGTTCGTCGACGGCGTCATCGACCAGTTCGCCGCCCCGCTGCTCCAGACGGGCGTGCGGGTGCTCGTCCTCTGCGAGCTGCAGGAGACCGCTCGGCTGCTCGAGCTCGTCGAGCTCGGGATCACCGGCATCGTCGACGTCGATCAATCGCCCGTCGAGCTCGCCGATGCCGTGCTCGCGCTGGCAGGGGGCGGAGCCGTGCTGCCGCCCGACGTGGTCGCGGCGATCGCGACCGACTGGCGACGCACGCGGCGCGCAGGTCCGGACGGCGCACGGAGTACCGAACTGACCGGCCGGGAGCTCGACGTGCTCGACGCGATGTCGGATGGGATGAGCACCAAGGCGGTCGCCCACCACCTCGGGATCTCGGTCAAGACCGTCGAGAACCACAAGACGCGGATCTTCGACAAGCTCGGAGTGAAGTCCCAGGCACAGGCCGTCGCATTGGCCATCGGCTCCGCTCCGGCGCGATCCGGTCCGCAGGGCGAATGCTGAGTCGTGCCACAGGACCAACCGTGAGTCGGCGCGTCACGCGGTCGCCGTCCGGCGCCCGACGCGGCATCGAGGTGACCGGCGTGTCGAAGGTCTTGCGTGGGCGGACCATCCTCGAGTGCGTCGATCTCTCCGTCCCGCCCGGCGGCATCGCGGTGATCGAGGGCGACAACGGTGCAGGGAAGACCACGCTCGTGAGGATCCTCGCCACCGTGCTCTCTCCGGACACGGGGGTCGCGACGGTCAACGGGTACGACGTCGTGAAGGAGAGCCTCGAGGTGCGGCGCTCCATCGGGGTGAGCTTCGCCAACGAGCGAAGCCTCTACTGGCGCATCAACGCGTTCCAGAACCTCGAACTCTTCGGAAAGATCGCCGGGCTCCCGAAACGGCTCATCCGCGAGCGCTCGAATGCACTGCTCGAGTCCCTCCACCTCATGCCCGTCGCGACTGGCCAGGTGGCGCGCATGTCCACCGGACAGCGACAACGACTGATGGTGGCACGGGCACTGCTCACCAATCCCTCGGTCGTCCTCCTCGACGAGCCGTTCCGCGGGCTCGACGAAACCGGGCTCCAGGTCCTGCTCGGGTTGATCGTCTCCCGGGCACTGACCGGCGTGTCCGTCCTCGTCGTGGCACCGCTGGTCGACGCAGTGCTTCCGGTGGCTGACGCCACCTACCGCATCGAAGGCGGCAGACTGCTCGCCACGTCGACGACTCCACGGTTCGCGATCGAAGAGGACAAGTCGTGAACGTCGTCCGGATCGTCCTTGCGACAGCCCAGAAGGACTTCCGAACGGCCGTCTCCTACCGGGTCGGGTTCGCGACGAGCGTCATCGCCGCATTCTGGGGGCTCTTCGCGTTCCGGTTCGTCTCGAAGCTGGTGAACAGCGGTCAGTTCACCGGAAGCACGACCAGTTACTTCAAGTTCACGGTGATCGGGCTCCTGTTCGCCTCGATCCTCGAGCCGACCGCTGTGGGCACGTCGGTGTCCGCCCGGAACGAACAGGTCATGGGCACGCTCGAGTATCTGGCGAGCCAACCGGTGCGGCGGATCTACCTCGGGCTCAGCTGGTCCGCCTACGGCCTCATCCAGTCGATCCTCGTCGCCGCGGTGATCGTCGCTCTCACCATCCCCATCGGCTTCTCCGTCTCGCACGTCAACGCCCCGGTCGTCGTCGCGGTCATCCTCCTCAGCATCATCATCTTCGCCGCGGTCGGCAACTGCGGAGCCGCCATCGTCATCCTGCTCCAGCAGGGCGTTCCGATCGTGGCCGGCATCCTGAGCATCATCGGGGTGGTCAGCGGCACGCTCTTCCCGATCACCGAGTTCCCGCCGTGGCTGCAGGTGGTTGCGCACCTCTCGCCGCTCACCTATGCGCTCGAGGCGCTGCGGTCCGCGTTGTTGTCGAATCAACCGGCGACGTCCTACACGACTGACCTGCTCGTCCTGGTCGGGTTCGCGGTGGTGCTGGTCCCGCTGTCGGCCATGGTGCTCGAATCCGCGTTCCGGGTGGCACAGCGCCGGGGGACCCTGAGCACGTTTTGAACTCCAGTACCATGGGTGACGTGCCGAAGGAACGTTCGTGACCTTCCCGCCGGAGGAGAAGCTGAAGCTCAAGGTCGAAGACGTCGTCTGGCGTGAGGTGGGGGACGAGCTGGTGGTGCTCGAGCTGTCGACGTCCACCTACCTCACGCTGAACGGGACGGCCCGGCACATCTGGGAGGCACTGGCGTCTGGGTCGACCGTCGACGAGCTGGTGCGTGCCATCTCCGATCGCTACCGCGTCCCGATCGAGACCGCGCGTGCGGATGTCGAGGCGTTCCTCGGGGACCTCGAAGGACGCGAGCTGCTCGAACGGGCCGCCTGATCCGGCCTGTCCCGTCCGGGCTGCCTGATTCTTCGGTCGGCGTCGTGGCGGGACGACCGGCCGGCCGCACCTGGTTCCCCCCGGCGAACCCCTCCGGGCTCAGCGAGCTCGACGTCGCCGCCGGCATGGTCGTCGGACAGGGCGGCTCGCAGCCGCCTCTGCTGTCCGCCGGCGCGGATCCGGTCGCGGTGCTCGAGGCACAGGCTCGGGCCCTGCTCGCGAAGCCGCCGTGTGTGATCGCGTTCTCCGGCGGCCGCGACTCGTCCGTGTTGCTCGCGACGTTCGTGCACGTCGCCCGCGAGGAGGGACTGCCCCAGCCGATCGCGGTCACGGCGCGCTGGGACGAGGACGAGGCGAGCGACGAGGCGGAGTGGCAGGAACACGTCGTGGCCTCGGTCGGCGCGGACCACTGGGAGATCCTCCGCCCGGGCACCGATCTCGACCTGCTGGGTCACCACGCGATCTCCGTCCTCGGTTCGCTCGGCCTCATGTGGCCCGCTCCCGCCTACGCGTTCGCACCGATGGTCCACCTCGCCGCCGGTGGCACGTTCGTCTCGGGCGAGGGTGGCGACGAGGCGTTCGGACTGTGGCCGTACGGGAGGCTCTGGGCGACGGTGCGCCGCCGCCAGCTCCCTTCGAAGGCCGATCTCGTCGCGTTCGCCACCGGCTGCGCACCTCGGCCGCTCCGGCGAAGGCGCTGGCAGCATGTGCTCCCTCCCTATCAGACCTGGCTGCGTCGGGACGCGTACGTCGAGCTCGGGTTCCGACTCGCCGACGACCAGGCCGACGACCCGCTCCGCTGGGACCGCTACCAACAGGTCAGCAGATCGCGACGTGCGGTCGACCTCACCCTCGACACCCTCGATCGGATGAGCGCGAGGTCTGACGCGCGATTCGTCGCTCCATTTCTCGACCGGGGCTTCCTCGCCGCACTGGCCCGCTGGGGTGGCCGCCTCGGGCGCGGCGATCGGACCGCCGTCATGACGGCGCTGTTCGGGGACGTCCTGTCCGCGTCGGTGCTCGCGCGCACCTCCAAGGCGTCCTTCGGCGGGGTCTTCTGGGGCCCCGAGAGCCGCCGGTTCGCGGAGGAGTGGGACGGGACGGGCCTACCGACCGGACTCGTCGACGTCGAGGCGCTCCGTCGCGCCTGGCTGGCGGAGGTGCCCGTCTACGGCGCGGCCCTCCCGCTGCACGCCGCCTGGCTGCGCTCCGACGTGGCAGGGCGGCTGCGGACGGGAACCGAGTCCGAGGGGTAGCGGTCGCCACGATGAGGATCCTCGCGAACGCGATCACCCTCCAACCGTCGAATGGCATCGATCTCCGTGTGCTCCAGGTGACGAGGGAGCTCTCATCGCGGGGGCACCAGGTGTCCGTGATCGCACAGGTGAGCGGCGAGCTCGAGCCGGCCTTCCGGTCGTTCTGCGGGTCCGTCGACGTCTGCACCGGCTTCGTCCACGCGCCGCTGTCGCCAGCCGATCTGCGTCGCCCGGTCCACGTGCTGCGCTGGGGCGGTCGGCTGGCCAGGGCGGTCGGGGTCGGTCGCAGACGTCGTCCGGACGTGATCTGGGCGAACGACGACGGTGCGCTTCCGTGGGCGGTGGCGACCTCGAAGCTGACGGGAAGCGGCATCGCGTGCCACCTCCCGAACTTCCTCGACCGACCGATCGGCCGCCAGCGGGCGATCTACGCCCGTCACGTCGCGGCATTCGTGACGGCTTCGGGATTCGCCCGCGACAACTGGGTCTCCCAGGGCCTCCCCCCCGAGCACGTGCACGTGGTGCCCAACGGCGTCGACGCCGCCGACTACCCACCCGGTGGCGCCGCGGAACGCGCGTCGGCGAGAGCGCAGCTCGGCCTCCCACCCGACGCGTTCGTCGCCCTCTACCTCGGTCGTTGCGTCGAGGACAAGGGGGTCCACGTGCTCCTCGAGGCATGGAGGAAGCTCGGCCTGTCACCGGACGAGGGGCGACTGGTCGTGGTCGGCCCGGTGTGGCCACCCGCCTACGGCGAGCGCCTCCGGCGATTGGCGAGCCCGAGCTGCACCTTTCTCCCCATGAGGGCGGACGTCGTCACGCCGCTGCACGCCGCGGACGTCACGGTCGTCCCGTCCATCTGGAACGAGCCCTTCGGGAGGGTGGTCATCGAGGCGATGGCGACCGGCTGCCCGGTGATCGCGTCCAGGACGGGCGGCATCCCCGAGATCCTCACCGGCCGGTTCTCCTCGTTCCTCGTCGAACGCGGCGATCCCGACGCGCTGGCCGAGCGCCTGAGATCGATGATCGGATGGTGCACCCGCGAGCCGGATCTGGCCGATGGCTGCATCGCCCATGTCCGCGACAACTTCGGCCTCTCCCGTGTGGTGGACCGGTTGGAGCGCATCCTCGAGGGGGCCGCTGCTTCGGGGCGCCGTCGGCGCTGACGCCCCACATGCCCGGAGGCGGCCGGGTTCGACGGCCGAGCGATTGCGAGACCTCCCCGGCCCAGAATCGCGCGCTGAGGGGTGAAGTCGCCGCGCGGAGCGCTTATCTCGCTCTTGAACGGCACCCCTAGGGGGATCCACCCCGTCAATCGCCCTGTTCAGAGCTGGTGTCGCTTTGTACGATGACGGTGCCAGCAACGAAAGGGGCACCCATGACAGAGGAAGCCTACGAAGCTCCGCGCATCACCGTGCTGGGCGACGTCACCGACATGACGCAGACCAAGCCCGGGATCTACTTCGACTTCCCCGGCTCGGCCGAGGGGAACAAGAACGTTCCTCCTCCGGGCACTCCGGGCACGGGTACCAGCTAAGCCATAGCGCTGCGCTGGACAGTTGGAACTCGACGGGCGGTGCCAGGTCTCCACACGGAGGCCTGGCACGCTCGCGACGTTCTCACGACGGTCGACGCGGCCGGAGGGCGGATCCTGTTGCACCTTCCCTCCGGCACCTATCTCGGACTCGACCGCGCGGCGGCGCGCATCGTCGACCTGTTGAACGAAGATCCTGATCCGGACCACGCGGCCCGGGTCATCGCCGACCGGTTCGACGTCCCGTTCGAGCAGGCACGGCGCGACGTCACCCAGGTCATCACCTCGGTCCGGAGCCAGTCCGCGCCCCGGACGACCGCCGGCCGACGGCCGACGGCCGCCGGGATGAGCATCGTGACCCGGACCTGGCTGCGGCTCCCGTGGCGCCACCGGATCACCGTCGCACACGTCACCGCGGTGGTCGTTGCGATCGAGGTCGGCCTCGCGGCCGTCGACCTTGCGCGGCTCGCACGTTGGATGGGTGTTCCCCTCGACACCGGGGAGCCGACGCCACCGGGCAGCGACGACGTGAGCGTCCTCGGACCGAAGGAGCAGGGGTACTACTGGGCGGTCGACTGGGTGCTCACGCGCTGGCTCTACGACGGCACCTGCCTCCGGCGGGCACTGACCCTCGGTTGGTTCGTGCGCCGACGGCACCCCGTGCTCCGGCTCGGGATGATCGACGACGACAGCGGGATCGCCCACGCCTGGATCGAGGTCGACGGCGCTCCCCTCGGCACCACGCCGGTGTCGGGTGCCTTCGTGGCGGGGTCGCTGGCGGAGCCGTCGAAGCGGCCACCACACGATGGAGGCCAGGTGTCAAGGATCAGGCGGGATCTCCCGTAGTCTTGCCACCCGTGGTGGCGAGGGCAGGAGTCTACGAATGCTCGGGCATCCTCATCGCCTCCGACGTCGAGCTGTCGGCGCCATTGGCGGCGGAAGCGGACCCGTCCTCCGTGGATGTGACCGTCGTGCTCGGCGAGACCCGGCCCCAGCCGTTCGAGCGTCCGTCGGCCGACGTCGTCGCCGAGCTCGTCGTCGACGGCTATCCCTTCTACACGTTCTGCCGGGTCGAAGGCGCCTTCGTCGGCCGTCTGCCCGGTATCGCAGACTTCGTCGTCGACCTCGACCTGAAGCGGGTGGTGTGTCACCCGGCCGAGGGCGGGCGGAGTCACGTGATCCCGATCGTCGTACCCGGCACCGTGACCGCATTCCTGCTCGCGATGGGCGGACGCTGCGTGCTGCACGGGAGCGCGGTCGATCTGGGCGGCCAGGCCCTTGCATTCGTCGGCGCGTCGGGCCAGGGGAAGTCGACCATGGCCGCCCTGTTTTGTGCCGCGGGTGCGCCGCTCGTCACCGACGACGTGCTGGCACTCGAGTTCGAGCCGACGGCGGACGGCGGGGAGATCGTGCGCTGCTTCAGATCGGGCGCCGAGATCAGGCTCCGTGAGAAGGCGGCATCCTTGACCGCACGCTTCTCCGACGCCGCCTCCGTCCGGATCACCGCGGACGAACGGCACGCCGTGGCGCCTCTGTCGAGCGATTCGAGCCGACTGCCACTCGGCGCGATCGTCCTCCCGAGGCCCGACCGCGACCGCACCAGGGTCGAAGCCCGCCTGCTCGGACCGGGTGAGGCGAGTCTCTGGCTCGGCCGGTACCAGCGCATCGAAGGGTGGCAGGGCCGGGACCATCTGCGACAGCAGTTCGAAGACTTGAGCCGGGTCGCGGCCGGAGTCCCGGTCGTCGAGGCCTTCGTCCCGTGGGGTCCGCCGTTCGCCCACGATCTCGCAGATCAGGTGCTCGCGGGCTGCGATTTGGAGAAGATCTTCACGACCGACTGACTGTTCGACGCCGACGGTCCGACAAGCCGCCCCGAGACGCCTACAATCTCGCCAGCGCCCGACGGGCGTGGGCGAGGAGGACGCAGTGAGAAAGCTGACCGCAGTGTTGATGGCTTCGTGCGCGCTGGCTGCCGTGGCAGTGGCGCCGCTGACGCTCGGTGCACCTGCCGGCGCGACGACCGTGCCATCGGTCGCAGGGGGCCATGCCTTCAGCGGAGCGGCCCTGGGCGGGCACGCGCTGCCCGGCCTCCCGATCACCCCGCCGCCGGCGGGCCATGCAGCCGGTCATGGAGCCGTCGCACATGCGAGCGCGGGCACGGGCTTCCTCTCGATCTTCCAAGAGGCCACCGCGACCGCGCTGTCCGTCCAGATCGGTACGTTCGCGCCGGTCAGCCTCGGACAGGGCGACTTCAACTACGGCAGTGTCCCGGCTGCGACGTACACGGTGACCGCGTCACGGAGCGGCACGGTGGTCGCGACCGGCTCGGTCACCGTTGCGAACGGCCAGAGCGTGACCACGCTGGTCTACCTCGCTGTCGGGGGTGCGATCACGATCACCGGCTTTCCCGACGACCGCTCGCCGCTCACGCAAGGGCAGTCCCGCATCGTGTTCCGCAACACCGCGAACGTCGGACCGGTCGACGTCTATGTGAACGGGACGCTGGTCGCCTCGTCGCTGGCCAACAACCCCTTGTCGCCGACCAGCTTCACGATGACGGTCAATGCCGGGCCGATGCTCTTCGAGTTCCCGCTCGCCGGACAGCCGGCGTCGTCCTATGTCGCCGCGGTCTCCGGGACGCTCGTGGCGGGCGACCTGCTCAACGTCTTCGTGGTGGGTGACTCGACGGTGCACCCGGCGACGACGGGCGTGCTCACCAACGCCAACCCGCTCGGATCGGGGTACCGCCTCTACGCCTCCGACGGCGGGGTGTTCAACTTCGGGGACGCCAATTACTTCGGCTCGATGGGCGGTCAGCCGCTCAACAAGCCGGTCGTGGGTGCGTCCCCGACCTCGGTCGGACAGGGCTACTGGTTGGTCGCCTCGGACGGCGGGATCTTCTCCTTCGGCGACGCCGGCTTCTTCGGCTCGACCGGCGGCAAGAAGCTCAACAAGCCGATGGTCGGGATGGCATCGACTCCTGACGATCAGGGGTACTGGGAGGTCGCGTCCGACGGCGGGATCTTCAACTATGGGGACGCCATGTACCTCGGGTCGACCGGCAACATCGTGCTCAACAAGCCGGTCGTCGGGATGGCCACGACGCCCGACGGATTGGGCTACTGGCTGGTCGCCTCGGACGGTGGGATCTTCGCCTTCGGTGACGCCGCCTTCTTCGGCTCGATGGGCGCTCAGCCACTCAACAAGCCGATCGTCGGCATCGTGGCGACGGTCGATGGACAGGGTTACTGGCTGGTGGCCTCCGACGGTGGCATCTTCTCCTTCGGCGACGCCCAGTTCTACGGCTCGATGGGTGGTCAACCGCTGAACCAGCCGATCGTGGCCGGCATCACGACGCCCGACTCGCTCGGCTACTGGCTGGTCGCGGCCGACGGTGGCGTCTTCACCTTCGGTGATGCCCAGTTCTTCAACTCGGCCGGCGGCAGCCCGCTGAACAAGCCAATCGTCTTCGGCAGCTCGCCCGGCGCACCGCTGCCGACCTGAGCTTTGAGCTCGCCCCTTCCGGAGCCTGGGAATCTCCCAGGTCCGGTCGGGACGGCGCGCACTCCGGGGAGGGACCTGGGATGTCGAATCTCGAGGTGGACGAGATGGTCCGCCACGCCGCCGACGACGATCTGCCCTGGGTGGATGCGACCGGTGGCATCTGGCTCAAGGTGCTCCGTGTCGACGTGGCTGCCGGCATCTGGGTCGTGCGCAACCGGTTCGAGCCGGGAGTCACCCTCCAGACCCACCGGCACACCGGACCGGTGGACGGGTACACGGTGAAGGGGCGCTGGCACTACCTCGAGTACGACTTCTGGAGCCTCGCCGGCTCCTACATCCGGGAGCCCGCAGGCTCCGTCCACACCCTCGACGTCCCCGCTGACAACACGGAGGTGACCGAGGTCCTCTTCGTCATGGAGGGGGTCAACCTCAATCTCGCGCCCGACGGATCGGTCGAGAGCGTGACCGACGGAGCGGGGACCCTCGCCGCGTACGAGGCGCTGGCCGTTGCCCAGGGGTTCGACCGACCGACCGGGGTGATCCTCGGTTGACGACACGTGCAGTCGGCGACTCGGACGAGACGGAGCTCACCGCGCCGCTGCTCGATCCGGCGTTCTACGCGGGTGATCCCTTCCCGCTCTACGCCCGTCTCCGCGCCGAGGCGCCTGTCGCCCGCAACGACGAGCTCGGTCTGTGGATCGTGTCCCGCCACGCAGAGGTGGCGACGGTGTCGCGGGACGCGGCGACGTTCTGCTCGGCGAAGGGCATCATGACCTTCGAGATCGGCAGCGAGTACCCCACGCCGCCGACCATGATGCACACCGATCCGCCGGAGCACACCCGCTACCGGAGCCTGGTCCAGCCGGGGTTCCGGCCCACGTTCATGCGGGCGCTCGAGTCGGGGGTCCGCGACCGGGCGGTCCGCCTGGTCGAGGCCATCGTGCCGGACGTCGCGATCGACGTCGTCGCGGAGCTCGCGGTTCCCCTGCCGCTGCAGGTCATCAGCGACCTGCTCGGAGTCCCCGAGGAGGAGTGGCCCCGGTTCTTCCGCTGGTCCGAGGCGGTCATCCCCGGCGCGACCGACTGGAGCGAGGAGGAGCGTTCCGCCCTCAGCGCCGAGATGATCGAGGCGCTGCTCGCCGCTGCGGCGGACCGCCGGACGAGTCCTCGGGCCGACATCATCTCGGAGCTCGCGGCCGCCGACGTCGACGGTGACCGCCTCAGCGATGCCGAACTGGCGATGTTCCTCGTGCAGCTGCTCGTCGCCGGAAACGAGACCACCCGCAACCTGATGTCCGGCGGGCTCGTCGGCTTCGCCGAGGCACCCGACGAGTGGACGGCGCTCAGGACCAGACGGTCGGGGTCCGGGCGCCGGGTCGTCGAGACCGCAGTGGAGGAGATGCTGCGGTGGACCTCGCCGGTGGTCTCCTTCATGCGGACCACGACTCGACCCACCGTGCTCGGCGGCCGATCCCTCGGTGCCGGCGAGCCCGTGCTCATGCTCTACGCCTCGGCCAACCGCGACGAGTCCGTGTTCGGACCGGATGCAGGCCGGTTCGTCGCGTCGCGTGATCCGAACCCGCACCTCGCATTCGGCTTCGGCCCGCACTTCTGCATCGGCTCGGCACTGGCCCGTCTCGAAGGGAAGGTGCTCTTGGAGGAGCTCCTCGGGCGCTTCGCCAGCGTCGAGCTCGCGGGTCCGGTCGAGCGGACCGCTTCGCCGGTGATCGCCGGGGTGCGCTCGGCGCCGATGATCTTCCACGCTGCGTTCTCTCGATCGCCGCCTGAGCTCCTTCAGGACTGCTGGTGGACCTCGTCGAGCGTGGCGAGCTGGGCGTCCTCGAGCACCAGGGTCGCGCCCGCGCAGTTCTCCTCGAGGTGGTCGACCGAAGAGGTTCCCGGGATGGGGAGCATGACCGGCGACCGCGCGAGTAACCAGGCGAGCGCGATCTGCGAGGCGGTGGCTCCCGTCGCCGTTGCGATGGTGTCGAGGGGACCGCCCGGGTTGGCGAGGACCCCCGACGCAAGGGGGAACCAGGGAATGAAGCCGATCCGGTGCGCCTCGCAGAAGTCGAGGACGTCCTCGGAGGAGCGGTTGGTGAGGTTGTAGAGGTTCTGGACGCTGACGATCGGCACGATCGCCCGGGCGGCCTCGAGCTCGTCGACGGTGACCTGCGAGAGGCCGACGTGTGCCACCTTCCCCTCGTGGACCAGGTCGGCAAGCAGCCCGAACTGGTCTTCGGCGCGGACGTGCGGGTCGATCCGGTGCAGCTGGAACAGGTCGATGCGGTCGATCCCGAGGCGGCGCAGGCTCATCTCGCACTGCTGGCGCAGGTACTCGGGTCGTCCGACGGGCATCCAGATGCCCGGTCCGCTGCGGGTCAGTCCGGCCTTGGTCGCGATCACGAGCCCGTCGGGGTAGGGGTGGAGCGCCTCGTAGATGAGATCCTCGCTGACCTCGGGCCCGTACGAGTCGGCGGTGTCGACCAGGTCGACACCGAGGTCGACCGCACGTCGGAGGACGCGGATGCAGTGGTGGCGGTCGGCAGGCTCGCCCCAGACCCCGGGGCCGGTGAGCTGCATGGCGCCGAAGCCGAGGCGGTGCACGGTGTGGCTCCCGAGGTCGAACGTCCCGCTCGCCTCGATCGGCCGGGTCGCGTGCACACCACGTGCTCCCGCCGTTCCCGCCGCTCCGGATGTTTGGACTGGTTCGCTCACGGCTCCTCCATTCGCCACTGCATCTCTGCGATCACTGCATCTCTACGATCTCTGCATCTCTACGACACCGACGTCTTGCGTGCCTGACCCCTGTCGGATGCGGTGCCCCGTGCTCCTCGTCAGCGTTTGCGGTAGCGAGGAGGTCGTCCTTCCGACCGTGCGGACTTCATCTCGGCGTAGTCGTCCGATGCGAAGACCATCGACTGGGCGACGGCCTCCTCGGCGATCGAGCGTTGCACCTCGTGGGCGCCGAGGCTGAAGAGCGTCCTGCGGGCCATCTTGACCGTGAATGCGGGGGCTGCCGCGATCGTGTGCGCCATCTCGAAGGCGACCTCCTCGAGCTGCACGTCGTCGTCGAGGAGCCGACTGATCACGCCGTGGGTCAGGGCCTCCTCGGCGGTCAGCACCCGCCCGGTCAGCGCGAGGTCGGCCGCCAGACCGTGCCCCGCCATCTGGAAGAGCCGGGCCACGCCACCGGAGTCCGGGATCACCCCGTGCACCACTTCGGGCAACACCATCTTCGTGCCGACCGACGCCACCCGGATGTCACAGAGAAGGGCCCGCTCGAAGGCCCCGCCGATCACCCACCCCTTGAGCGCGCAGATGATCGGGCAGGGCATGGTCAAGAACATCTGGGTCGGGCGGTGTCCGCGCTCGATGAACTCGAGGTCCGAGATGTCCTCGACGCGCAGCCCGATCTGTCCCGTGTCGCGACCGGACGAGAACGACCGACCTTCACCCCGCCAGACGATCGCCCGCAGCCCGGGCAGCTCGTGCACCTCGGCCAGCACCTCCCAGAGGCGCCGGTCCATCTCGTCGCTCATCGCGTTGTGCTTCTCGGGTCGGTTGTTGGTGATCACTGCGATGGGCCCGTCCACGTCGAGGCGGACCAGGTCGCGGTCCTCCTCGCTCAGCATGCTCATCGTCGGGCTCCTCTCTGGGTGCTGGACCCCGCGGCGGGGGCCTCCCCGAAGGGTGGACGTTCGAGCTGGTCGCGGATAGGGGTGAACGGTGGCTGCACGGTGTGGCGCCGCTGCCAGTTCGCGCCGTCGACGACCATGGAGTGTCCGCTCACGTAGGAGGCGTAGGGAGAGCAGAGGTAGGTGGCCGCCCACGCGAGCTCGCGGGGCAGGCCGACCCGGCCGGCGGGCACCCGGGAGTCGGCGAGCTCGTACTTGCCGGGCACCGCTGCGATCGCCTCGGTCTCGTCCTCGTGGGGCATGAGCCCCGGGACGAGCCCGTTGACCCGGATGCCAGCAGGCGCCCATTCGACCGCGAGGGTCTCGGTGAGGTTCTTGACCCCGGCCTTCGCGGCGGCCGAGTGTGCGAATCCCGGTCCGCCCGTCCACGCATAGGACGCTCCCACGTTGACGATCGCCCCGTCTCGACCGGCGGGGATGAGGCGTCGGGCCAGGTCGCGACAGCAGAGGAACGTGCCGTTGAGGACGATGTCCACGACGGTCCGCCAGGCATTCGGGCTCATGTCCTCCGCCGGCACGGGAAAGTTGCCGGCAGCGTTGTTGATCAGGACCTCGATCGGGCCCGCGGCCCCTTCGACCTCGTCGAACGCGCTCGCGATCGCATCGGCGTCGCGGATGTCCGCACGGGCGCCCACCGCGCGCCCACCGGCGGCCTCGACGGCTGCGACCCCGGCCGCCCGGTGCTCGTCGCTGCGGCTCACGATGCCGACCACCGCCCCGAGCCGGCCGAACTCGGTCGCGATCGACTTCCCGAGCCCCGTCCCGCCTCCGGTCACGACGACGACGGTGCCGTCGTAGGTGCCTGCCGGCAGGGCGGAGGCGCCGGCGGCGGGGGGCAGGGGCAACCCGGGTGGGCTCATGGCGCGAGATCCTAGGCGGGCGGCCGTGACCGCTCCGCTAGCCTCGTCGGCCGTGGACTTCGATCTCTCGCCCGAGTTGGCCGCGCTCCAAGAGAGCGTGAGGCGCCTCGCGCAGGACAAGATCAAGCCGCGGGCGAGAGAGATCGACACGACGGGGGAGTACCCCGACGACCTCTTCGGTGCGTTCAGGGACGCGGACCTGCTCGGTCTGTGCCTACCGGTCGAGCTCGGAGGCTCGGGTGCGGGCATCCTCGGGCTGACCGTCGCCATCGAGGAGGTCGCGAAGTACTCGAACACCGCCGCGTTGATGCTCCTTTTGACAAGGCTGCCCGCCGGCCCGATCCTCATCGCCGGCAACGACGACCAGAAGCACCGCTACCTTCCGGGCATCGCCTCGGGTGAGCTGCGTGCCGGCTTCGGTCTGTCCGAGCCCCAGGCGGGGAGCGATGTGGCCGGCATGCAGACCCGGGCCGTGCCCGATCCCTCGGACGGCGGCTGGGTGCTGTCGGGAACCAAGTGCTGGATGTCCGGAGTCCGCGAGGCCGACTGGTACACGGTGTTCGCGAAGACCGGGGACCCCGCGTCGCGTGCACACGACTCGATCACCGCCTTCATCGTGGAACGGAGCTGGCCGGGCGTTTCGGTCGGCCGCACCGACCGGAAGATGGGGGTGCACGGGGTCGACACCGGCGAGCTCGTGCTCGACGAGGTCCACGTTCCGTCGCAGAACGTGATCGGTGAGGTCGGAGGGTTCCGGTTGGCGATGCTCGGGCTCAACGCCATGCGCCCGATCGTCGCCGCGCGGGGGATCGGGCTCGCCGAGGGTGCGCTCATGTACGCCACCGAGTACGTGCAGGGACGGCAGGCGTTCGGCGGGACCATCGCCGACTTCCAGGGGATCCAGTGGGAGATCGCGAAGGTCGCGATCGACATCGAGGCTGCCAGGCTCCTCACCTACCGGGCGGCGTGGCTCGCCGACCGGGGCGACTTCACCAAGCCCTTCGTGCCGTTCTTGTCCGCTGCCAAGTACTTCGCGACCGAGCTGGCGGTGCGCGCCTCCAGCCTCGCCGTCCAGCTGCTCGGTGCGGCCGGCTACATGGCGGACCACCCGACCGAGCTCTGGTACCGCGACGCGAAGCAGCTGACCATTGTCGAAGGCACGTCCCAGGTCCAACTCGGGCTCGTCGCGCGCGGGGTGCTCGCACACGACCTCTGGTGGGACTGACCGTGGTCGGCCCGTCGGACCTCCCGTCCTTCGACGCCCTCGGTGGCTGGCCGGGTGTCTTGACCACGCTGCTCGGGGGCACGTCCCTCCGCGCCGAGGAGGCGGAGGCGGTGCTCGGCGAAGTCCTCTCCGGAGCGGCGACACCTGCGCAGATCGCTGCACTGGCAGTCGCGCTGCGGGCCAAGGGCGAGTCGGTCGAGGAGATGACCGGCTTCGTGCGCGCGATGGTCGCCCACGCCGTCCCGCTCGTGCTCCCGGCCGGTGTGGATGTGGTCGACACGTGCGGGACGGGAGGTGACCGCCTCCGCAGCATCAACGTCTCGACGATCGCCGCCCTGGTGGTGGCGGCAACCGGGGCCAAGGTGTGCAAGCACGGTGGCCGCGCGTCGTCCTCGGCGGTGGGCGCCGCCGACGTCCTCGAGGAGCTCGGGGTGGTGGCCGATCTCGGACCCGTCGGGGTGGCGCGTTGCATCGAGGAGGTTGGCATGGGCTTCTGCTTCGCCCCGAGGTTCCATCCCGCAATGCGCCATGCGGGCCCGGTGCGCAAGGAGCTCGGGATCCCGACGATCTTCAACTACCTCGGCCCGCTGGCCAACCCGGCCCGCGCGCGCTACCAAGTGGTCGGGGTCAGCGATCCGTCGATGGCCGACAAGATGTTGGGCGTCCTCGCCGCCAACGGCGCTCAGCGGGCGATGGTCGTCTACGGCGACGACGGACTCGACGAACTGAGCACGACCGGTTCCTCCACGGTCCACGAGCTCGTCGCCACAGGGGACGGGAACTACGAGACCACGATCCGTCGCATCGATGCGACCGAGCTGGGGCTTCCGGCAGTCACGATCGAGGATCTTCGTGGAGGGGACGCCGCCTACAACGCGTCGGTGATCCGTCGCGTGCTCGCCGGCGATCCGTCGCCCCACCGGGACATCGCCGTGCTCAACGCCGCGGCGGCGCTTCTCGTCATCGGGCAGGTGGACGACCTCGCTGCAGGAGTGGCAGCCGCGGGCGACGTCATCGACGACGGGCGCGCGGCACAGGTCCTCGGGTCACTGATCGACGTGTCGAAGGAGGCGGGAGCAGGACCCACCGACTGAGTGTTGGAAGGTGCAGGTCGCCCATTGGGTGTCCGGTCAGAGGAGCTCTCTGAGGCTCGGGATCCGATCCACGGGCATCGACAGCCCGTGGGGTGCTTCGACGTCGAGGATGCGGACGCGACCGGCGTTCGCCCGGAGCCACTGGGCGACGATGACTCGCTCGGCGTCGTGCCCGTCGGCAGTCATCGCCAGGGCGGCTGCGAGGCAGGCGACCTCGCCGGTCGCACCGGCGGACGATGCGCGAGCGCCGCCGCCATCGGCGGGCGTCGGGTTCCAATCGAACAGCGTTCCGCTCTCGACCAGCAGGCCACGGTCGAGCTCGACATCTCCCTCGCCGTCGATCAGGAGCACGAGACGGCCGGCGTCCTGCAGCGATGCGACCCACCGGTGGCGGCAGAAGAGGTGTCGCAGCCGGTCCGCCTCGTCCCTGAGGGCCCCAGCCTCTTCGAACCGCTGCATCTCCGACAGCTCGCGCACCTCCTCTGCGAGCGGCGCGAGGAGCTCGACCGGGTCGCTCGCCAGCTCGTCGGGTGTGGGCTTCCGCCGTCGCCCGTATCGTCGCTCCACCTTCGCCGACCGGACCCGCACCGGTGCCGATCCGGGTTCGTCCGTCGCCCTCCTCTTGACCTTGCCCATGGCGTTGTAGGGCGGCGCCCACGAGCGGATCAGCCGACCCTCGAGCACGGCCGCGGTCAGTGGTCCGGGACACACCCGACAGTGGACGCCGTGCAGCTGACGCAGGAGCCGACCGACCTTGCGACGCGAGTCCCCCGAGAAGTAGGACCGGACGCGTGCCCGGATGTCGGTGGCCTTCCCGACGTAGAGCACGTGGCCGGCCGCGTCGGTGAACCAGTAGACGCCGGGGCGGTGGGGCAACCGCGTGGTGAGCGCGAGCTTCGCGGCCTGCGGATGTCCGAGGAGCCGCGGCAAGCGGAGCAGCTCCTCGAGGCCGAGGATGCCGAACGTCCCCGCATGTTCGAGGAGCGAGTGGAGAAGGTCAGCGGTCGCGTGGACGTCGGCCAGCGCACGGTGGGACGGCTGGTGCTCGAGCCGGAGCGATGCGGCCAGGCCTCCGAGCGTGCAGTCGGGGACGCGATCGCGCACGAGTCGTCGTGCGAGCGCGAGCGTGTCCACTGTCTTGTTGGCGAACGGGTCGTGGCCACAGCACTCGAGCGCGTGATTGAGGAACGAGAGGTCGAAGCGGAGGTTGTGTCCGACGAGCACCGCTCCACCGACGAATTCGAGCAGGGCTGGCAGCATCTCGCCGACGCGGGGGGCATCGGCCACCATCTCGTCGTTGATGCCGGTGAGCGCGGTGATGAACGGCGGGATGCGTCGGTCAGGTCGGACGAAGGTCTGGAACGTGCCGAGGAGCTCCCCGCCGCGGTAGCGGGCCGCAGCCACTTCGGTGAGCGACGACATGGCGGGAGATCCACCGGTGGTCTCGACGTCGACGACGACGAAGGTCACCTCCGAAAGCGGCGTCCCGAGGTCGTCGAAGGACTGCTGGACGCCGGTCAGCACGGCTGCACCCCGGACTGCTCCCCCGACGGCATGGAGTCACTGTAGCGAACATATGTTTGTCGGCACACCCCAGGCAAGGGCCGAGAGGGTCAGACCCGACGACTACCGTGGTGGTCGTGACGGCCGGATCGACGTCGACCCAACCTGCACCGAAGGAGGCACCGGACGACGCCTCCGCGGGCCGACGTGCGACGCGCTACCGATGCGACGCATGTGGCAACCTCACCCGGTTCACCGTGGTCACCACGCGGAAGACCAGGGCCTTCCACCACTACTCGGTCGGTGGGGACCTCGACGTCCAAGACGTCGAGGTCCTCGATGAGACAGTGGAATCGGTGGCGTGCCGCTGGTGCGGTCATGGCGACGCGGTCGAGCGACTCGAGGACGTTCCTGACGGCGAATGAGCCGACGGCGGACGGAGTGGAGGCCTCGGCTCGATCGGACCGGGGTGCCTCGCCCCTGACGGACTCAGGATTCGTGGCCGGCCTCCGGCCCATCCCGACCGGTCGGATGGATGCGCCGGTTCCGTGGGAACCGTCAGACCTGCACGGTGTCGATCCAGAGGGCCGTCTGATCGTGCTCCGGCTCGCCGAGCTCGCCTCACGGGTGCTCCTCGCGTTCCTCGACACGAGCTGCGCAGGCTGCCGCGACTTCTGGCAGCGCCTCGACGAGCTGACCGATCCGGAGGCCGGCGTGTCCGTGGTCGCGGTCACGAAGGACCCGCCGTCGGTCGTTCCCGAAGACGTCGCCCGACTGGCCAGCGGGTGCCGGTCCGCCCGCGTCGTGTTGAGCGACCGTGCCTGGGTCGAGTATCGGGTGGCAGGACCGCCGTTCTTCGTCCTTGTCGACACGGGGTCGTGGGCGATCGTCGGCGAGACCGTGGCGTTCGGGATGGACGACGTCACCTCGATGCTCGGCGGGTCCTGAACCTCGGCGGGACCTGAGCAGAGGGCGATCGGCAGTCGACGTTCTCTGCCGTCGGATGAACGGTCCACGATCCGGGCTGTTGTACCGTCGGGTGCGAGGGCAGATGCTCTGCGGGCGCCGATGTCGCGGCCGCCGGATGGATGGTTGGCCACCTTGGAGGGCCGGAGGGACCATGGTCGTCAGCGCATCGCCTGCGGACGAACGGAGCGGTCGGCGGGCCGGTCGTCCCGCGGTGCTCTTCGTCGACGAGTTCGGCTGGGACTGCTTCTTCCAGCTGGCAGCAGGCGTGCGGCGGGCCGGCATCCGAGCGGTTCGGGTCACGCTCGAGCCACCGAGCCGGATCGCTTCCGCACTCTGCTTCGACCGGACCATCCGGCTCGCTGGAGTGTCAGAGCTTGCGTGCCTCGGAGAGCTCCTCGGGGAGGAGGAGATCGTCGACGTGCAGGTCGTCGAGTCGCTCGCGGCTGCGACATTCGCCGGATTGAACGCCGGACCGGACGGCCCCGGACTGCGACGGTTGGAGCGGCGAAGCGTCGCCGCCGACAAGGTCGTGGTTGCCGACGTGCTCGCCCGTTCGGGCTTCTCGGTGCCCCGCACCGTGCCTGCTGGCACAGCCGTCGACCAGGTCGCGGGATCCCTGAGCTTCCCGCTCGTCCACAAGCGCCGGATGGGGAGTGGTGGACAGGGTGTCTCGGTCGTCCGGACGCCGGACGAGCTCGCCGATCGGCTCGCGGTCCGCCGCGACGGGGACGACCATTTCTTCGAGGAGTTCGTCGAGGGCCGCGCGTTGCAGTTCGCGGGAGTGGTCGACGAACAGGGTAGGTCGCTCGCCGTCACCTACGAGACGCTGCGGAGGAAGAGCGAGCTGGGGCCGGCGAGCGAGATCGTCAGCATCGATGACCCCGTGCTCGCGCGGACCGGCCTCGGCGTCGCGACTGCGCTCGGCTTGTCCGGAATGGTCAACATCAACGTGATCCGCGACGCGAAGGGACGGGACTGGGTCCACGACGTGAACCCGAGAGTCTGGGGCTCGTTCGTCGCGTTTCGGGCAGCCGGGGTGGACTTCCTCAGTGCCTACCTCGACTGGCTGCACGATCGCCCGCTGTCTGGTCGGCGGGGCGGGGCACCTGGCGTGCGGATGGACGTCTTCCCCGCGGCAGTCCGAGCAGTCGACGGATCGCCCGGTGCGCCCCGGACGACGTGGCGCTATCTCCGGCGTGCGACTCCCTACCTGCGCTGGCTCGGGCCGCGTTACGTCGCGTACGAGACCGCGCACCAACTTCGCCAGGTCTGGACGGTAGCCGGGGTCCGGGACACGAGGTGATCGCGGCCGGATCGGCGGACGACTCCACGTCGGCGCCTTCGAAGGTGCCGGCGACGGTGCTCTTCGTCGACGAGCACGGCTGGGACTGCTTCTTCCAACTCGGTGCCGGCCTCCGGCGTGCGGGCCTCCGCGCCGTGCGGGTGACCACCGGCGCACCGAGCCGGTCCGCCGGACTCTGCTTCGCCCGGACGATCCGGATCGAGGGAGCGTCGGAGCTCGTCCGGTTGGGCGAGCTGCTCGTCGACGAGCGGATCTCGGATGTCCAGGTCGTCGACGCACTTGCCACCGAGACGTTCGCCGCGCTCGAGGACGTGACGCCCGATGCACGTCAGTCCCGATGGGACGCGCGGGCAGCGAGTGTCGACAAGTTCCTCGTGTCCAAGCGCCTCTCCGAGCAGGGCCTGACGGTGCCCGCCACGATGGGTGCCGCCGGAGCGGACGCGAGCGCGGTGATCGAGGTGTTGGGCCTGCCGGTCGTGCACAAGCTCCGGGTCGGAAGCGGTGGTTCCGGGATCACGTTCGTCGACTCCGCGTCGGCGCTCAGACAGCTCTGCGAGCAGGGAGGGCACGACGATCTGCACTTCTTCGAACGGTTCGTCGAGGGTCGTCACCTCCAGTTCGGGGCCATCGTCGACGGCGGCCGGACGGTGGAGGCGGTCACCTTCGAGTCGCTCGGTCGAGCGACGAGCAATGGCCCGGCGAGTCGTGTTCTCGAGCTGGACGACGAACCGCTCGCCGCGACCGGGCAGCGGATCGCAGCAGTCCTGGGCATCGACGGGTTTCTCAACGTGGAGGTGATCCGGGATGCCGACGGTCAGGACTGGATCCACGACGTGAACCCGCGGGTGTGGGGCTCGTTCGCAGCATTCAGGGCGACCGGCTCGGACCTGCTCGGCTCCTATGTCCACTGGCTCGAGGGCTCTCCGCACCCGATCCGTCGTTCGCCTCGTGGCGGGATCCGTCTCGACGTCTTCCCCGGCGCGATCGACGAGCTGCGGTCGTCGTCCGGCGTCGCCCGCGACGCCCTCGGTTTCCTCCGGGCCGTCACCCCGTACCTGCGGTGGATCGGACCGCGCTACGTCGTCTACGAGACCAATCAGCACTTCCGTTGGAAGCGCGGCACGGCTCGGCCCGATCGCAAGGTCGCGCCGAACTCCTGACATCACCGCTGTCACTTCACCGCACATGAGGCGCACCGTCGGGGTGGGGCTCAGGTCGGAGGCTGATCTTGCCGACGACTCACCCATGCACGTCTCGGCGGCGCGAGTGTCCCGGCTCCTCTGCGTGCTGGTCCTCGCGTTCGCTCCCTACGAGTCGAGGCCGCTTCTCGGCGCGGGCCAGCTCCTCCGCGGGATGGCGATCGAGGTCGCCTACCGGTGGCCGACCGGCCGGATCGTGGCCGACCCGGAGGATCGGGCGGTCCTGTTGTGGTCGAGGGCGTCGCGGACCACCGGGGGGGTCGGTGTCGCCAGCGAATTCCTCGGCGTCGTCGTCGCCACGGTGGTCGGCGCGGTGCTGGTCTTCGTGGGCTACGGGCTCGTCCTTCTGCCCATCGGCGTGGTCATGGTTGCGCTCGGCGTCGACGTCGAGGTGGTGATCGACGGCGCGCTCGCGATCGTGGCCCTCAGTCTGGTCCTGACCTGCTGGCGTGCGATCTCCGCCTACCGGGCGGAAGAGGCACTCGGTGCACGGCTTCGACCGACGGTCGGCCAACGGTGGCGTGTCGACTTCCTGGCAGCGATCCCGCCCGGTCAGGGATGCGGCGGACGTCTGCTCGACGAGTTCCTCGACCGTGCGGACGACGCGGGAGCCGAAGTCGTCCTCCACTGCGAACGCCGGAACGTCTCCTTCTACCGTCGTCACGGATTCCGTCTGGTCGATGCGGTTCCGGCCGGCTCCCAACAGGTGATGGTCCGGCCGGTGGAGGTGCGCCGTGATGGCACCACCCGTCGAGCCGCCCGCTCCTGATCGAAGGAGACCTTCGAAGCGGGTCCTTGCCGGGCACTCAGCCTGCGCACAGGTGGATCGCGCAGGCTCCCTCCTGACAACGACCACCAAGAAGGAGCGTTCGATGAGCGACCACGTTGCACCAGGAGATCCGACCGGACCGATCTGGACGGCGCCTCCAGACCCCGGGCGTCCGCACAGACGGGGTGTCCGGGTCACGGCTGCCGCCGTCGCTGCGCTGGGCCTGGCGCTCGGTGGCGGCGCGATCGCCGGCGCGACCTCGTCGTCGACCTCGCCCCCGTCGACCTCGGCTCCCTCCGGAACCGGTCAGGTGCCTGACGGAGGTCGGCCGCCGTGGGGCAAGAACCCGCCTGCCGCCGTCGGCACGGTGAAGACGGTCGGGTCGAACACCTTCACGCTCTCGACCCCGGGCGGCACGACGCTCACCGTGGACGTCAGCGGCTCGACCACCTACCACGATCCGGGCGTGACCACACCGAGCTTTGCAAATGTCACGGTCGGTGCGAACGTGGCGGTGTTCGGGACGACCTCGGGCACGACCGTCACCGCGACGTCGGTCGGGATCGGTGGGCCCGGTGCCGGCGCATGTGGACCCGGCGGTGCCGGTGGCATCGGTGGACCGGGCATGAACCCACCAGCCGCGGTCGGCTCGGTGAAGTCGGTCGGGTCGAACACCTTCACCCTTTCGACCCCGAGCGGCACGACGCTCACCGTTGACGTCAGCGGCTCGACCACTTACCACGATCCGGGAGTGACCACACCGAGCTTTGCCAATGTCACGGTCGGTGCGAACGTGGCCGTCTTCGGGACGACGTCGGGCACGACCGTCACCGCGACGTCGGTCGGGATCGGCCGGCCGGACGGTGGATCCGGCTTCGCGGGTGACCACGGCTTCGGTGGCGGTCCGGGCGGGTACGGCGCCCAGGGTCAGGCGTAGCCCGTTCGACAGGTGCGTCCCGGTTTCGGATCGACGAATGCCGGGACGCACCTGCGCGCGATGACCGTGCAACTGCACTGCGGCTTCGGTCGCGGCGGACGGGACCGGGCAGGTGCCAGAGTTGCACCATGATGCACGCCGGCGCGCTCACCGTGGATCTCCGCATCAAGGCGAGTCACTCCCTCAAGGCGAAGCGCTCCGTCGTCAAGCACCTGGTCGAAGGTGCGAGGAGCCGCTTCGGGGTGGCCGCCTCGGAGGTCGGGCTCCAACAGCAGTGGCAGCGCTCCGAGCTCGGCTTCGCCGCCGTGGCCGGCTCGCACCGGCAGGTGGTCGAGGTGCTCGACGCCGTCGAGCGGTTCATCTGGTCCCATCCGGAGGTCGAGGTGGTCGGGGCGAACCGCCTGTGGCTCGAAGGCGAGGAGTGACGGAGAGGGGTGAGGGGCAGGGGACCGATCGGGTCCCGGCCCTGCCGTAGCCTTCCGGCATGACGACCCTGCCCGAGCTCCTCTCCGACCTCGACGACGAGTACCGCGATGCCCGCGGCCTGGTGGAGCGGCTGGCCGACGATGCCGCCGAATGGGACCTACCGACGCCCGCGGAGGGATGGGCGGTGCGGGACCAGATCAGCCACCTCGCCTTCTTCGACGAGGCCGGACGGTTGGCGATGGTGGATCCTTCGGCGTTCGCGGCGCTGGTCGACGAGGCGCTCGCCGCCGGCGGCGACCCGATGCGGCCCCATCTCGATGCCGGGCGGTCCATGGGGGGCGACCAACTGCTCGACTGGTGGGCGCGAGCCCACGGCGGTCTGGTGGAGAGCTTCACCGGTGCCGATCCCTCGGTCCGGGTGCCGTGGTTCGGTCCCCCGATGGGTGCGATCTCGTTCGTGACCGCCCGGTTGATGGAGACCTGGGCCCACGGTCGTGACGTCGCGGATGCGCTCGGCATCGAGCTCGCACCGACCGATCGGCTTGTCCATATCGTCCACCTCGGCGTGCGGACGAGGCCGTATTCGTACGCCGTTCGGGGCCTCGGGGTCCCGCCCGGTCAGATCGAGCTGTCGCTCACCGCTCCGTCCGGGGCGACGTGGCGTCACGAGGTCGGCGAGTCTGACCCGACGGTCGAGCCGTCCGGCATCGAGGGGACCGCCCTCGACTTCTGTCTCGTGGTGACCCAACGCGCCAACGTTGCCGACACCGGCCTCTCCGTGCACGGCATTCTTGCGAGTGAGTGGCTGTCACTTGCCCAGGCGTTCGCCGGTCCGCCTGGACCCGGCAGGCCGCCACGCTGAGCCCGGCTCTGCCGATCAGCGCCGGTCCCGACCAGGCGCCGGAGCGCCTCACGACCCCGAGAGCAACGAGGAGAGTTGCTCCACGAAGAGGTCGACGTCGTCCGGCGTCGTGTCGAACGAGGTCATCCACCGCACTGTGCCTGTCGATTCGTCCCAGACGTAGAACGGGAAGTGCCGGGCGAGCTCGACCGCGACCACGGTCGGGATCGTCGCGAAGACCGCGTTCGCCTCGACCGGGTGGGCCAGAGTGACGCCGGGGATCGCCGCGGCCGCATCGGCAAGTCGCCGTGCCATGGCATTCGCGTGGGCGGCATTGGTGCGCCACAGATCGTCGGAGAGGAGGGCGACGAACTGCGCGGCGACGAAGCGCATCTTGGAGGCGAGTTGCATGGACTGCTTCCGGACGAAGCGCAGCGCGGTCTCCTCCTCGGGCCGGAAGGCGACGACCGACTCGGCCGCCAGGGCGCCGTTCTTCGTCCCGCCGAATGAGAGGACGTCGACGCCTACCTTCGACCCGAAGGCTCCGAGCCCCACTCCGAGAGCCGCCGCCGCGTTGGCGAGCCGTGCGCCGTCGAGATGCAGCCACATGCCGTGGCTGTGGGCCCAGTGACCGAGGGCCGCGATCTCCTCGACCGAGTAGCAGGTGCCGAGCTCGGTCGACTGGGTGATCGAGACGACGCGTGGCTGTACGTGGTGCTCGACTCCGAATCCGGTGGCAGCCGACTCGAGCTGGTCGACCGTGAGCTTGCCGTGCTCGGTGGGCACGGTGATGAGCTTGCTGCCGAGGAAGCGTTCGGGTGCGCCGCACTCGTCGACGGCGATGTGGGCGGAGGCAGCGCAGATCACCGCTTCGAAAGGACGGAGGAGCGACTGCAGCCCGACGACGTTGGCGCCGGTGCCGTTGAACGTGAAGTAGACGTCGGCGTCGTCTCCGAAGTGGCGCCGGAAGAGCTCGATCGCGGCGAGCGTCGTCTCGTCGTAGCCGTAGGCGACGGCATGGCCGACGTTGACCGTCGCGACGGCTTCGAGGACGTCGGGATGGACGCCGGACCAATTGTCGCTCGCGAACGTGCGGACGGCGAGGGTCACTCGCGGACCAACGGCTTGTAGCGGATGCGGTGCGGTTGGTCGGCCTCCACCCCGAGCCGCCGGTGCCGGTCGGCTTCGTAGTCGGAGAAGTTGCCCTCGAACCACCGTACGGAGGAGTCGCCCTCGAAGGCGAGGACATGGGTCGCGATCCGGTCGAGGAACCAGCGGTCGTGGCTGATGACGACCGCGCACCCCGGAAAGCCGAGGAGCCCGTCCTCGAGGGCGCGCAGGGTGTCCACGTCGAGGTCGTTGGTCGGCTCGTCGAGCAGGAGGACGTTGCCACCCTGGGCGAGGACCTTGGCGAGGTGGACCCGGTTGCGCTCGCCCCCCGAGAGCTGCCCGACGTTCTTCTGCTGGTCGCTGCCCTTGAAGCCGAAGCTCGCCACATACGCCCGGCCGTGGATCTCACGTCCACCGATGATCAGGCGGTCGTTGCCGCCGGTGATCTCGTCGAAGACCGTCGCCCCCGGGTCGAGGAGGTCACGGGACTGGTCGACGTAGGCGAGCTCGACGGTCGAACCGATGTCGATCTGCCCCGAGTCGGGCTTGTCGTCACCCACGATCATCCGGAACAGGGTCGTCTTGCCGGCTCCGTTGGGGCCGATGACCCCGACGATCCCTCCGGGAGGCAGGAGGAAGGAGAGGGAGTCGATGAGCAACCGGTCTCCGTAGCCTTTGGTGAGCTCGTCCGCATCGATGACCCGGTCACCGAGACGAGGACCGGGCGGGATGGCGAGCTCGAGGCCGTCGGGCTGTGAGGTGGCGGCATCGGCCTCGGCGACGAGCGCCTGATAGGCGTTCACCCGCGCCTTGCCCTTGGACTGGCGGGCCCGAGGCGACATGCGGATCCACTCGAGCTCGCGCTCGAGGGCCAGTCGCCTCGAGCGGTCGGACTTCTGCTCGCGCTCCAGCCGGTCCTGCTTCTGCTCGAGCCACGAGGAGTAGTTGCCCTCCCAGGGGATCCCCGCGCCGCGGTCGAGCTCGAGGATCCAGCCGGCCACGTTGTCGAGGAAGTAGCGGTCGTGGGTGACCGCGACCACCGTGCCGGAGTAGTCCTGGAGGGTCCGTTCGAGCCATGCGACCGACTCCGCGTCGAGGTGGTTGGTCGGTTCGTCGAGGAGGAGCAGGTCGGGCTTCGCGAGCAGGAGCCGGCAGAGCGCGACCCGTCGGCGCTCTCCTCCGGACAGCGTCGTCACGTCTGCATCGCCGGGCGGGACCCGCAGCGCGTCCATCGCGATCTCAAGGGTGCGGTCGAGGTCCCAGGCGCCGGCGGCGTCGATCTTGTCCTGGAGGTCGGCCTGTTCAGCCAGGAGCTTGTCGAAGTCGGCGTCCGGCTCTCCCATCGCGGCGCACACGGCATTGAATCGGTCGACGAGGGCCGTCGTCTCGGCGATGCCGTCGGCCACGTTGCCGAGGACGTCCTTCGTCGGATCGAGCTGCGGCTCTTGGGGGAGGTAGCCGACGGTGAACCCGGTGGTGAGGCGGGCCTCGCCCGTAAATCCGTCGTCCTCGCCCGCCATGATGCGGAGGAGGGAGGACTTGCCCGAGCCGTTGGAACCGAGCACGCCGATCTTCGCTCCGGGGTAGAAGGAGAGATTGATCCCCTTCAGCACCTCGCGGTCGGGGGGATAGAAGCGCCGCAGGTCGCGCATGGTGAAGATGAACTGAGCTGCCATGGCGACCAGTGTGCCAGCCGCCACGGGTGGGGGACCCCGGTTGCCGTCAGTACCCTTGTGGGGATGGAGGACCGTGTTCCCGATCGTGCCGGCTGCCCGGCTCCTCGGGCCTCAGGAGGGGTCCGGTGGTAGAGGCACGCCCGGAGCCCGCGACGGAGCCGGAGCCCGCGACTGAGTCGGAGGCGGGGACGGAGGCGGAGTCGGCCGACGCAGCGGCGGACGAGACCGGGCCGCAGGGGCGACGCGGGCTGCGCGGGATTGCAACGCTCTTCGAGCGGCTGACCACTGCCATTCGTGACGGCGACGACCAGCTGGTCGAGCGGACGATCCTCTCGCTCAGCCAGCGCAGCCGGCTGCTCGCCCCGTTGGCCCTGGCGGTCGGAGCATTCGCCATGCTCTTCGAGGGGGTGAAGCTCCTCGTGACCAACTGGCGACTGACCCTGATCCAGATCCTTCCCGCGATGTGGATCTGGGCGGCGATGCTCAATCTCAAGATGCACGTGTTCCGCGGCAAGTCGTTCAATGTCGTCCGAGGACCGGTACTCGTCCCGGTCAACCTCACGATCATCGGGATCACCGCGGCGAGCTTCTTCCTCAACGCGGTGTTCGCGTTCGCGATCTCCCGACCAGGCAAGCCGGAGATCGGCCCTGCCTTCGCCGAGGCGCGCAAGCACTGGCGGCCGGTCTTCGGGTGGGGGGCCCTCATCGGGCTCGCCCTCGGCATGGCGACGACGGTCGTCGACCGCTGGGGGAAGGGCTGGTTCGCGCTGACCACGAGCGTCGTGGTCGCCGTGATGATGTTCGCCTACGTGGCCATCCCCGCGCGATTGATCGGTGCCCGATCGCAGCGCTCGAGACGGGACAAGCTCACCGCTGCGGCGGTCGGCGGGGCCATCGGTGGGATCGTGTGCTCGCCCCCGTATGCGCTCGGACGCCTCGCGATCGTCATGCTCGGCTCCCACACCCTGCGCGTCCTCGCCGTCGTCATGCTGTGCATCGCGGTCGTGCTCCAGACGGGTGCGACCACGACGGTCAAGGCGATCAAGATGAGCGCCAAGCTGGTCGTCGGGAAGGAACCGACGGGCTGAATTCACCGGGGGCTGCAAGGTCTTCGACCAGTGGGCGAGCAAGGTGTACCACCGACGCTCATGCCGTGTCCGGCACCTCGACCCCGTCCGTCGTCGCGGCAGCGGCTCGTCTCGAGCGGCGGGACCCGCTGCCGAATGGGCCCATTCGGATCGCGAAAGCCCTGATCGGGCGGGCGCGGACGCGGAACAATTTGCACACCGTGTGCAATCACTTCGACGTTTCCCGCGGACTCTTCGTATCGTGCCGGCTCGATGAAGGGGCACATCGCACGGGTCGAACACGCGGGGAGCGCCATCGCGAGGTTGGTGCCACTGGGGCTCCTCGCCGCGGTGGCCTGCGCCTGTGCTCCCGGCGCTGCCGTTCCGTCGCCCTCCTCGCCGGCATCCCACGGACACCTCGTGCTGGGTCGAGTCCCGGGCGGGCCGCCGACGACGGGTCAGCGTGGCGCGACCGTCGACGCCGTGCTGTCGGCGTGGGTCGCGGCCCAGCAGGCCTTCGAGATCGCTGCTCGCACCGTCGACCCGGGACTGCCCGCCCTCGTCGCGACGACCGTCGGCCCGCAGTTGGTCTCGGTGCGATCGCTGCTCGCATCGTTGCAAGCGGCAGGTGACATCGCGGAGGGGAACGTCGATCTCGGCACGCCGGCGGTCGTGAGCCTCGGATCTACTACCGCTGTCGTCGATGCATGCATCCACGACGCGGAGATCGTGGTCTCGTCGGCGACCGGTGCTCCGGTGCCGGGAGTCGCGGGCGAGGTCGCATTCGAGCGGCTGACGTCGACGATGACATGGGTCGCAGATGGGTGGAAGTTGTCGAACGAACAAGTGGAGGTGACGACATGTGGCGCGTGACGAGGCCAACGGACACCGGCCGCCGGGTCGGCCGCACGGCGCTTGCAATCGTCTTGGCCGTCGCCGCGTCAGCGGTCTGGGCGCTGCCGTCCTGGGCCGGCGCATCCGGAGGCGATGGACCCGGAGGCACGGTCACCGTCGGCGCCTCAGGCGGTGGCGCGACGGGAGGGGGTCCGGCGAGCCCGGGCGCACCGGGAAGCGGCGGCGGCACCCCGGCGAGCCCGTGGACGTGCACTTCGATGTACCTGGCCCTGAACAACCAACCGGGGATCCCGCCGGGAGGACCCTTGCCCGGCGCCTGGTACTCCGTGACGTGCACCGACGCGGCCACCGGCATCCAGACGAGCCAGACGGTGTGGCTGACGACGCCACCGTCCGGGGGCGCACCTCCGGTCGACCCCTATGCCCTCGCGGTCCAGGCCGAGAGCTCGATGGTGCTGCCTCGTCCCACCATCCAGGTCGATCCGGCCGGGGCCGCCATCGTCAACCTTCCGACCTGGCTCTGGATCGATCCGACGATCTGGCATGCCGAGCAGGTCTCCGCCACTGCAGGTGGTGTGACCGCGACCGCGGTCGCGGTCCCGGTGTCGGTGGCCTTCTCGATGGGAGACGGCGGCACGGTCGTCTGTGCCGGCCCCGGGACGCCCTACGATCCGAGCCGACCGGCATCCGTCCAGACAACGGCATGTTCGTACAAGTACCGCACCTCGTCGATCGGCCAGCCGTCACCTGACGGAAATCCGAACGACGCGGCATTCACGGTCTCGGCAGCCGTCACGTGGGCGGTGTCGTGGAGCGCTCTCGGGGCGCCCGGCGGCGGTGCGCTCCCGACCATCGACACCTCATCGTCGATCCCCCTCAGGGTCGTACAAGTGGAGAGCCTCAACGCCCTGGCGGGCCCTGCATGACGTCCGTGCTCGATCGAGCTGCGCGGTCGGCCCGGAACCCCGTCGATCGCGTGGCAGCCGCGCGCCTTCCTGAGGGAGGTCCGAACCGCCGTCCGCTGCTCGCTGTCGCGTCAGCGCTCGTGGTCTTCGCAAGCATCGCGGCCTTCGCCGGGATCTACTCGTCTGCGACGCATGAGGTCCAGGTGATCGTGACCGCCCGAACCGTCGAGCAGGGGCAGTCGTTCGTCGCCGCCGATCTCACCGTTGCGAACATCGCAATCTCGGGTGGGGTGAGCCCGGTGCCGGTGGGCGATGCTTCGCTGCTCGCCGGCAAACGGGCCGCGGTCACCATTCCCGCGGGCTCCCTCTTGACCATGGCCGACGTGAGCGCAGGTCCCACGCTCCCGGCGGGGGAGGCCGTCGTCGGGATCGCACTGAAGGACGGACAATTTCCCGCCTCCGGTCTTGTCGGAGGCGACCAGGTGATGCTCGTGCAGACGGCGACTCCCGGAACTCCGCTCGCCTCACCTGCAGCGTCACCAGCAGGTGGCGTTGCAGCGGGTGGCTCCGCGCCGACTGGCGACCCAGCGTCGGGCACCGGTGTGCTGGTACCGCAGGCCACGGTGTTCGGTGTGTCGGTGCCGCCGACGGGATCAGCGGGCGGTTCATCGCTCTTCGTCTCGGTCGAGCTGTCGGCGACCGAGGCACCCGCGGTTTCGATCGCCGCGTCGTCGGCCCAGGTGAGCCTGGTGCTGCTGCCTCCAAGCGCGGCCGCGGGCGCGTCCCAAGGTGCCCTGTCGCCGACCGGGTCCCGCGGCGCGAGCGGTCAGGGTGGAGCGAGCGGTCAGGGTGGCCAGGGATGACCGTCGTCGCCTTCGCATCGGTGAAGGGCTCGCCGGGGGTCACGACCCTGGCCTGCCTCGTCGGAGCATTGTGGACGGGCCGTCGCCCGGTCGTCGTCGAAGCCGATGCCGACGGGGGCGATCTCGCGGCACGTTTCGGGCTCAGCTCGCGCCGTGGCTGGACCAGCCTCGTCAATGCAGCTCGACGCGATGGTGCCGGGACGTCGATCGGATCGCACCTCCAGCAGCTGCCCGGCGGTCTTGACGTCCTGGTCGCCCCGGCCTCCTCCGATTGGCGTCACGGCGATCCGCCAGCACATCAGCTCGCCCTCGAGACCGACGAGTGCCGCGAGGAAGGGCTCGACTTGCTGGTCGACCTCGGCCGGCTCCATCCCAACGGCGTTGTCACCGCTTGGCTCGCCCGAGCCGATCGGATCGTGCTCGTCACGAAGGGCGACACCGCCTCGTTGGCCCAACTTCGCGACCGGGTCGGATGCGCATTCGACGCCATCGGCGACCGAGCCGTCCTTGCGGTGGTCGACAGCGCGCATGGTGAGCACGAGATCGAGCAGTTCACAGGCATCGAACGGATCGTCACTGTCCCGTTCGACCCCCCGACCGCTGCGATTGCGAGCGGAGCGCGTTCGGGCCGTCGTCGACTCTCACGCTCCGCCCTCATCCAGTCCGTGTCGAGGCTTGCATCCGGGCTGTGCGGGGTGGCTATGCCGGTCGACGCAGACCTTGTCGAAGTCGCCGCCGGCGGACCCGAAGACTACGGCGAGCCCTCGGCGCGTCCGTCCGTTGCCCGGGCGGCAGGATGAGCGGGACACTGACGGCAATCCTCCGCGACCTGGTCGCGGAGGATCTGTCCACGCCGGAAACTGCGCGACTCGACGATGCGGACCGACGCGAATTCGCACGACAGCAGATCTTCGTCCACATGGACGATCTCCTCGACCACAGCGATCCTTCGACGTTCGAGCTCGCATCGTCGGGCGACGAGCAGGGGCTCGCGCAGACGGTCATCGACTCGCTGTTCGGCATGGGACGGCTCCAACGACTGATCGACGACCCACAGATCGAGAACATCGACGTGAACGGCTGTGACCGCGTCTGGGTCACCTATGCGGACGGGACGAAGGAGCTGGTCGGCCCTGTTGCGGAGTCTGACGAGGAGCTCGTCGAGTTGGTTCGTTCAGCCGCAAGCCGATTCGGCCTCTCCGAACGTCGATTCGATCTGGCCCGACCCGAGCTCGACCTCCGGCTGCCCGACGGCAGTCGGCTCTCGGCATTGATGGCCGTGGCCCTGCGGCCGGCCATCTCGATCAGGCGCCACCGATTCGCCGACCTCTCGTTGTCGGACCTCGTGGCGATGGGAACCGTCGACGAGGATCTGTGCTCGTTGCTCGGCGCCGCAGTCCGCGCCCGGAAGAACATCGTTGTCGCGGGTGCGATGAATGCGGGCAAGACGACCCTGCTGCGCGCGCTCGCCGCCGAAATCCCCCAGCGCGAACGCATCGTGACCATCGAGCAAGCCTTCGAGCTCGGCCTCGACGCTCTCGTCGGTCGACATCCGGACCTCGTCGCCCTCGAGGCCCGACCGCCGAATCTGGAGGGTGTCGGCCTGATCTCCGTCGCCGATCTCGTGCGCCGAGCGCTGCGAATGAACGCTGATCGGGTCGTCGTCGGCGAGGTGCTCGGAGACGAGGTCCTGCCGATGCTCAATGCGATGAGCCAGGGACGTTCCGGCTCCATGTGCACCGTCCACGCCGACTCGTCTGCCGGCGTGTTCCGACGGCTCGCGTCCTACGCCGTCCAGGCACCAGAGCGGCTTCCGCTCGAAGCGACCAATCTCCTGATCGCAGGGGCCGTCCACTTCGTTGTCTTCCTCGACACCGAGAACACCTTCGAGATCGATCGAGACGTCGACGTTTCGAGCGACGACCCATGCGCCGGGCTCCTCACGGCACGGAATGGTGGGCGTCGCCGTTTCCCACCGGCGGTTGGAAGGCGGAGGTTCGTCTCCTCGGTCCGCGAGGTCGTCGACGCGGAGGGAGCGCAGGTCGTCTCCAATGAGATCTACCGGCCCGGCCCCGACCGGCGTGCGGAGCCCTCGGCGCCACTCCGGCCCGGAACGCTCCGCGAGCTTCTCGAAGCCGGGTACGAGCCGCACTGGTCCGATGGCCCGGAGCTCTTCGCATGACGATCACGTTGCCCGTCTTCTCCTGTGGCGCCGCGCTCGGCCTGGGACTTGTCGGGAGTGTCGCTTCGAGGCGGAGCGGGGGCCACCGTCCACGAGCGACCACCCGGGTCCGCCGACTGCAGGAAAATTGGGCGCGCCGTGCGCCGCTGTATGCCCTTGCTGCGGCACTCGGCGTGGCAGCGGGTGCGCTGACGGGTTGGCCGGTCGCTGCGCTCATCACGGCCGGCGCGGTGGTCGGGATCCCGGCACTGCTCTCGCGGGTCGCCGGTGAGCGGTCCATCGCCAAGGTCGAAGCCGTGGCGACCTGGACGGAGATGCTCCAGTCCACCCTCGCCGCATCGGCCGGCCTCAGCCAGGCGATCATCGCGACCGCTCCGTTGAGCCCGCTCCCGATCAGGGATGCGGCCACCCGGCTCGCCGGCCAGCTGAGCGCCGGCCAGCATCCACGGGACGCGTTGGTCGAATTCGCGGAGGTCCTCGACGACCCGAGCGCCGACCAGGTGGTCTGCGCGCTGCTCCTCGCCACGTCGTCGCGGGCACAGCGGATGGGAGATCTGCTCTCCGCCCTCGCCGATTCGACTCGCGAGGAGGTGGCGCTCAGACTCCGGATCGAGACCGGTCGCGCTTCGGTGCGCAGCGGGGTACGCACGGTCGTGATCTTCTCGATCGCGTTCGCCGCCGGTCTTGCGATGCTGGCCCGTCCGTACCTGCATCCGTTCGGAACCCCAACCGGTCAACTGGTGCTCGGCGCGGTGGGATCCCTCTACGCTGCCGGGCTCACGCTCATGGTGTCGATGTCGCGACCGCCCGCTCCGGTGCGGCTCCTCGGCGAGAGGGTCGAGGAGCGATGACCACCGTCGTCGTCCTCGGACTCCTCGCAGGCGTTGGTCTCGTCGGCATCGCGGCAGGCCTCCGGAGCACCACGCCGTCGCTCGAGGCGGTTGCCGGGGTGATGGCTCGGGCACCCCGTACGGTGCGGGACGAACAACCCTCGGACCGCGGGGCCGGGCGTGCAGCGCACCGGATCGCCGAACATCCACGCGTGCGCTCCATGCTCGATGGCGATCGTGGCGGAGAGCTCATCTCCGCATTGGCGGTGACGGATGAGTCCCTCGAAGGGCTGTGCTCGCGGATCTTGATTCTGGGTGGCGCAGCCCTGGTCGCACCGCCGATCGCCTGGCTGGCGCTCGACATGGCGGGTGCCGTGTTGCCCCTTGGAATTGCGGCGGCCGCGGTCTGCCTGCTGGTTCCCGTCGGTGTCGGACTCCCCCTGATAACCCTGGTGAGACGTGCCCGCGCCCGTCGACGGCACGTGCGGACGATGCTGTCCTCGTTCGTGGACCTGACCGTCCTTGGCCTTGCCGGCGGAGTAGGTGTCGAGGGGGCACTGTCGGCCGCGTCGCAGATCAGCCACGACTGGTCAGCAAGGCGGATCGCCCGGGCGCTCGGTGGTGCCCGTGACAGTGGAATGTCGACCTGGGGCGCGCTGGGAAGGCTCGGGGACGAGCTCGGAGTTGCCGAGCTGGTCGAGTTGGCCGCCACCCTGCAGCTTGCTGGCACCGAGGGCGCAAAGGTCCGCCAGACATTGAGCGCGCGGTCAGCGGCGCTTCGGCGCCACCAGCAGGCGGATGCCGAATCCGAGGCGAATGCGGTGACCGAGCGGCTCTTCCTACCCGGCGCACTGCTCTTGATCGGATTTCTGCTCTTCATCGGCTATCCGGCCTTCGCCCGCATCCTTGGAGGCTTCTGATGCGCCTCGAAGCCCGGCCTGCCCGCTCACCCGTCTACACCAACGTGACCATCGAGAAATGGAGCTGCCATGTTCACCACCCACATCACCATCGTCTGGACCTATCTGCGCGCTCGGCTGCATCTGCCGGGCCCGATGGACGAGACGGGATCCGTCGTGGAGAAGGTGATCCTGACCGCGATCTTCGCGGCACTTGCGATCGCGATCGGAGCGATCATCGTCGCGAAGGTCACGACCAAGGCCAACTCCATCAATCTGGGATGACCCTGTGGAGCCGACGGGATGGGCGGAGAGGGGAGCAGGGCGCCGCCGTCGTCGAGATCGTCGTGGTGATCCCGGTCGTCATGGTGCTCTTGTTGCTCGTCGTGCAGTTCGCACTGTGGGCCCATGCGGCTCAGGTCGCACAGCTCGCCGCATCCGAGGGAGACCGCGTGGCCCGCTCTCTCGGCGGTAGCCCGGCGTCGGGGCAGACCACGGCGCAGGCGATCGCCGCCGGTGCGGGCTCGGATCTGGCCTCGTCGTCGGTCACCGCCGATGTGATGCCCGGCGACGTCGCCCGGGTAAGCGTCGTGGGGAGTGCCGTGACCATCTTCCCCTGGCTCTCGCTGCCGGTGTCCGCGGTGCAGGTCGGACCGGTCCAGGAGTTCCGGGTCTCGGGATGAGGCGCGAGGGAAAACGTGACGAGGGGAGCATCGTCGTCGAACTCGCGGTGCTGATGCCCGCATTGTTCGTGCTCGCACTCGTCGTCCTCGTCTTCGGACGGACGACCGAGACGAGGCAGCTGGTGACGGAGGCGTCACGGGCGGGAGCCCAGGCCGCTGCGGTCCTGCCGACGGCATCGAGCGCCGAGGCGGGTGCCGCGGACATGGCGGTCGTGTCGATCTTCGGACGCGACCACACCTGCGCGGGAGCCCAGGTGACCACCGACACCAGTCACTTCTACGCCGGCGGATCGGTGAGCGTGACCGTGACCTGTGTGGTGAGCCTTTCCGATCTCTCCGTCCCGGGAGTGCCGGGTTCGGAGACGATCCGCGCCACGGCGACGGCGCCGATCGATCCCTATCGGGCAATCGGCTGACCTGACGCACGTGCGAAGCCCGCGCCTCGAGATCGAGCGACCTTCGGAGCGGACCGATGCTGGTTCGCTGTCGGCCTTCGCAGCGCTGCTGCTCGTGGCGCTGTTCGCGCTGAGCGGGCTGGTGCTCGACGGTGGGACGGCGCTCGCAGCCCACCAAGCCGCTGCCAACGAGGCGGAGGAGGCTGCGCGGGCCGGAGCCGGTGCGCTCTCGGTCGACGCGCTGCGCACGGGTGCGCTGGTGCTCGATCCGAGCGCGGCCGTTGCCGCCGCCGAGGCGTTCACCTCCTCCGCCGGGCATCCCGGAACGGCCGCGGTGACGGGAGGAACCGTCACCGTCCATGTCTCGTATCAGGTCCCCACCGCGGTGCTCGGGATCATCGGGATCTCCTCGTTGACGGTCTCCGCGTCCGCCTCGGCCATCGATCTCCAAGGCGTGAGCGTGGGCTCCCGATGAATGGGGTCGGCCCGGGGGGACCACTCGTCGGCTACTCGCGAGTGCTGCGTGCGCTGTCCCTGGTTGCCCTCGCTGCGGTCGCGATCGGGGTGCCGGTCGCCCTATTGGTGGTCGGTGGTGCGCCGCTCGCCCATCTGAGCGTCGGCCAGGCGAGGCACGCACTCGCCGGCCACAGGCCGACTCCGGACATGGTCACCCACTGGCTCGAGTGGTCCGCGCTCATCGTGGCCTGGCTGACCTGGGCCTGGCTGATGTTCTGCCTCGCGCTCGAGCTGCGATCGTGGGTGACTGGCCGTACCCCGACGCGTCTACCGGCGAGCCGCACGCTCCAGTCGGTGGCGGCCTGCCTGGTCGGAACCGCGCTGGCGGTCTCCGTCCTCGGTCGGGACGTGCAGGTACGAACCGGGTCGTCGGCGGTGTCCACCGAACCCGGCTGGTCGACGGGGCACCTCCGGGTCATCGACGACCTCTGGAGCGCTGATCCGACGACGTCGGCCACGTCACCCCGCAACGAACCGTCGTCCGCTGGGATACCGACGTCCGGCCCGGTCCGATCCGACGAGCCGGCACGGAGACCGGTCGACGAAGATCCGCGCGGGGCGACCGACGGCAGAGAGGTCGTGGGTCCGGACGTTCCGGTCACCCATCACCGGGTCCGACCGAGGGACACGCTGTGGTCGATCGCTGCCGAACGACTGGACTCGGCCAAGCGTTGGCGAGAGCTGGCCGCAGCGAACTACGGGGTGGTGCAGGCCGACGGCGGCTCGCTGACGACCTCTCACTGGATCGAGCCCGGATGGCTCCTCGAGCTTCCGACCGAAAGTCGAATCGACGTGGTCACCTCGGTGCCGATCTCGGCGCCGACCTCGGCGCCGACAGGAACCCCTCGCACCCCGCCCCGTCCGCCGGCCCCGCCGATCGCGCCGGTCGCGCCCCTCGGAGCGGGGATCGTCGGCGTCGGAGTCGCGGATCTCGTCGACCGCATGCGGAGGGTCCAGCAGCGCCACCGAAGCACGGGCACGCTCATTCGCTTGCCGGACCGCGCACGCGTCGCCGTCGAACGGCGCCTGCGAATCGGAGACGGGCGGGACGTCGTCGTCGATGTCGAGCGCACGTTCGAGATGTTGGGTGACAGGTGGCGTGGTGCATCGATCGAGCCACCCGTCGTCCTCGGTGTCCGGGTGACGCCAGATGCGGTCGACGTGCTGGCCAAGGGGTCCCTGTCGGGGGACCAGGTCGTCGAGCCGTTCGCGACCGTCGACGCCCGGACCCTTCGCATCGCCCGTGAAGCGCTGTCGACTCCGCGCAGGAGACTCCGCGAGGTCCGTTGCACGACCTTTCCGGCACCCACGTTGGTGACCGTCGGAGCGTCAGAAGGAGCACGGCTGCTCGTGCACCTCGAAGCGATGGGATCGCTGGCGCTCAGGGGACCGGTCGAGCTGAGCGATCCGGTGCTCCGGGCGATCGCCCTCGAGCTGGCGACGTCGGTCTGGGCCGACGAGTTCGAGCTCGTGCTGGTGGGCTTCGGATCCGAGCTGACGCGTTTCGACCGTGTCCGAACCGCATCGGCCGATCAGGTGGCTCACGAGCTCGCGCTGAGGAGGGTCCGTGGGATCGCGGCACTCGAGCACCGGGGCGCCCGGTCCTACGCCGAGGCGCGATGGCTCGACGACTCCAGCCGTTGGCAGCCGGTCGTCGTCCTCTGTGGACCCTCCGTTGCCACCAATGAGGTGACGGACCTCTTCCAGACCGGTGGGGATCCCCGCGTCGGCGTCGTGGTGGTCGCGGTCGGCGAGGACTTCGACGGAGAGCACCTGATCGAGCTCGGTGCGGACGGTCCGTCGGCGTCACTCGCGGACCTCGGTGCGATCGTCCTCCCGCAACGGATCGAGGTCGACGAGCTCCGCGACGTGGAAGCGCTGCTCGATACTGCAGCAGACGTGGAGCCGGTGTCGCGGTTCGATGACTGCTATGCGGAACTGCCGGTTCCCATCCCGGCGGATGGCGCCTGCCCGGCGTCAGGTGGCACGACCTCGGTCGCATTCGAGACGCGTCGGGGTGAAGGTGTTCGAGCGGCGGCTCCGACCGACTCGCCGGAGGCGGATGCAGCTCCTGTACTCGAGGCCGAAGGGGGTATCGAGGTCGAGGTAAAGGTCCTCGGACCGGTCGAGATCACCGGTGCGGCGCGTGCATTCACCCGGGCCTGGGCGAAGGAGCTCGTCGTGTACCTCGCGATGCATCCGAACGGGGCAGTCAACGACTCCTGGGCGACCGCGCTCTGGCCTGATCGGTTGATGGCGGCATCGAGCCTCCACTCGACGGCGTCGGTCGCCCGCCGTGCGCTCGGTCACGCGTCGGACGGACGCGACCACCTCCCACGATCGCATGGGCGTCTCGCACTTGCCCCCTCGGTCGGCACGGACTGGGGACGGTTCGTCGCTGCCGCAGACACCTCGACGCCGGCCGGATGGCGGATGGCGCTGGAGCTGGTCCGCGGTCGCCTGTTCGAGGGCCTCCGGGCGGATGACTGGCCGATCCTCGAGGGGATCGGTCCGGCCATCGAGGCCTCGGTGGTCGACGTCGCCGCCCAGCTCGCTGCGGTCTGCCTCGAAGCGAACGATCCGGCAGGGGCGGAGTGGGCCGCACGGAAGGGTCTGCTCGTCAGCCCCTACGACGAGCGTCTCTACCGTGTCCTTCTGCGCGCTGCCGATCTCGGAGGGAATCCGGCGGGAGTGGAATCGGTGATGGCGGAACTCCTCCGAGTGGTCGCCGACGAGGTCGAGCCGCTCGAGTCGGTCCATCCCTCGACGGTCGAGCTCTACCGGTCGCTCTCGCGCCGCGGGGCGCCGGCCGGGTCGTCGAAGTCAGTGTGAAGAGCGGCGACCGGTCGCCGAGACCTTGGGTGTCACCCCGGGTCGCGAGCTCAGAGCACCAGTTCGGCGATCGTCTGCAGGGTCGCCGGGTCGCCATTGATGAGAAGGGTGGTGGCGATCGACTCGCGCCAGCCTTCGAGGTCGTCGCGGATCTTCTCCTTCGGACCGATGAGTGCCGTGTCCTCGATGAGGGAGGTCGGGACCGCGGCCGCGGCCTCGTCCTTCTGGCCGGCGAGGTAGAGCTCTTGGATCTTCGTGGCCTCGGCCTCGTATCCCATGCGGGCGAAGACGTCGAAGTGGAAGTTCATCGACTTCGCGCCCATGCCGCCGATGTAGAGGGCGAGGTAGGGGCGCATACTGTCGGCGGCCTTCTCGATGTCGTCGGTGATGAGCGTCGGTGCGAAGGCGATGACCTCGAATTCGTCCGGCGTGTGCCGGGCGCCGGGCCGTGCGAACCCTTCGGCCAGCGCAGGCTCGAATGCCTTGACCGCGTTGGGTGAGAAGAAGATGGGGAACCAGCCTTCTGCGATCTCGGCGGCGAGCGCGACGTTCTTCGGGCCTTCTGCCCCGAGGATGATCGGGATCTCCTTGCGAAGGGGATGGACGATCGGCTTGAGGGGCTTCCCGAGTCCGGTGCCCCCGGGGTAGGGGAGCGGGTAGTGGGGACCGGAGTTGCTGACCGGCGCCTCGCGGGCGATCACGTCGCGCACGATGTCGACGTATTCGCGGGTCCGGGCCAGTGGCTTCTCGAAGGACTGGCCGTACCAGCCTTCGACGACCTGGGGTCCCGAGACCCCGAGGCCGAGGACGAACCGGCCGCCTGAGAGGTGGTCGAGGGTCATGGCCGCCATGCCCATGGCGGTCGGGGTACGGGCGGAGAGCTGGCAGAGCGCGGTGCCGAGGCGCACCGTGGAGGTGGCGGCTCCCCACCAGCTGAGCGGGGTCAGCGCGTCCGAGCCGTAGGCCTCGGCGGTCCACACCGAGTCGAAGCCGAGCCGCTCGGCCTCGGCGATCAGCTGGGGGGCGTTGGCCGGCGGCCCCGAACCCCAGTAGCCGATCTGCAGACCGAGCTTCATGTCCTTCATGGATCGTCTCCCTCGCCGGCGCCGGGTCGCACGCCCGGACCGAGGCGTCCCGACCCTACTGCGCTGGCTGGCAGTCGCCTCTCGACGACCCGATCGCCACGACGGCCGTTTCCGAATCCTCGTGTCCCGTCGGGTCGGCCCCAACGACGTCTCGTACTTCTTTGCGGCGACATACATCGCTATACATCGGTATACATCACGCGGAAAAAATTGTGCACGGTCCCTTCAGACGCCCCCACCAGGACACCCCCCACCAGGACACCCCCCACCAGGACACCCCCCACCAGGACACCCCCCAAGGCAGGTCCGCTCAGGCGGGGACCGCGATGATGTGCTCGGCGAAGGCCTCGCACGCCGCTATCCGTGCCCGCTGGATCGCTTCGTGGGTGTCGCCCTCCTTCGGCACGACCCCCATCCACGGTGCGCAGAGCAGGTCGGTGACACCGGCGTCCTCGAGCCGTCGGTAGAGATCGAGGTCGGGCATCGCGCGAAGGGCGAGGTAGACCGAAAAACCGTCGCGGTCGCGGCCGGCCGCGGCCAGGGCCCCGTGGATCCGGTCCACCTGGCCGAAGGCCTCCTCGGCGGGAACCGCGCCGGTGTTGATCCAGCCGTCGCAGAGCGTCGAGGCGCGCCGCAGCGCCGGCTCGGAGTCGCCCCCACCGAGGATCGGGATCGGCAGGGTCGGCGACGGGTTCATCTGACAGGCCGGCACGTCGAAGTGGGTCCCGTGGTACTCGACCCAGCCCCCCTGCCACAGCGCGCGCAGCGCGGGGATCATGTCGTCGAGCCGCTTCCCGCGGTTGTGGAACTCCTGTCCGGTCTGGAGGTACTCCTCTTTGCACCAGCCGACCCCGACCCCGAGACGGACTCGGTTGCCGGTGAGGACGGCCGTCGTCCCAACCGATTTCGCAACGGTGATGAGGTCGCGGACCGGCGCGATGTAGATGCCGGTGGTGAAGGTGAGGTTGGTCGTGACCGCCCCGAGTGCCGAAATGAGGCACATGGGATCGGGCCAGGCCGTCTCCTTCCGCCAGAAGGGCGAGCCGTCGGGCGCCTTCGAGTAGGTGTAGCGCGACTCGAGCTCGCGGGGGTTGAAGAGGTGGTCGGAGAGGTAGACGCCGGCATAGCCCATCGAGTCGCAGGCGACCGCGAGCTCGAGGACGTCCTCCGTCGGGAGGAAGGTGACGGCCTGGTGGTAGCGCATGGTTCCCGGCCCTCTCAGCGCGTCGTCGGGCTCAGCCGACCGGCGCGGACGGCGAAAAGGCGACGGGAATGTGCTTGACGCCGTTGATGAAGTTCGACCGCAGCCGCTGTACCTGGCCGTCGAGGTGGATGTCACTCATGCGGTCGAGGAGGCGGTCGAACATGACCTTGATCTCCATCCTCGCCAGGTTTGCCCCGAGGCAGAAGTGGGGGCCTCCACCGCCGAAGGCCATGTGGTTGTTCGGTGTCCGACCGATGTCGAAGGCGTCGGGATTGGGGAAGACGCGCTCGTCGCGGTTGGCCGAGATGTGCCAGAACACCACCTTGTCGCCCTCCGAGATCTTCTGGTCGGCGATGACGACGTCGGCTGCGGCCTGGCGGCGGAAGTGCATGACCGGCGAGACGAACCGGAGCATCTCCTCGATGGCGGTGGGAAGCAGCGACCGGTCGGCGCGGAGGCGCTCCCACTGGTCGGGATGGTCGAAGAAGGCCACCATTGCACCGGAGATCAGGTTCCGGGTGGTCTCGTTCCCGGCGACCGCGAGCAGGAGGAAGAAGAGGTCGAGCTCGAGTTGGTTGAGCTCGTCGCCGTCGATCTGGGCCTGGGTGAGGACGCTGAAGAGGTCCGTGTGCGGATCGAGGCGCTTCTTCGCGCACAGTTCGTCCGCATAGGCGAACAGCTCCATGGAGGCCTGGGTGCTCGCCTCCGGTGAGATCTGGTACTCGGCGTCCTCGGAGCCGACCATCCGGTTCGACCAGTCGAAGACGAGGTGCCGGTCCTCCTGCGGGACGCCCATGAGCTCGGCGATGACCCGGAGGGGCAGCTCGGCGGAGATCTGCTCGACGAAGTCGGCAGTCCCCGTCTCGCAGACGGAGTCGAGGATGTCGTCGGTCGAAGACACCACCGTGGCCTCGAGATCGCGGATCATCCGCGGGGTGAAGCCCTTGTTGACCAGTCGCCGGTAGCGGGTGTGCATCGGCGGATCCATGTTCAGCATCATCATCCGCTGCTGCGCGAGGACCTCGTCGTCGAAGTCGTGGAAGAGGGTCGCCGCGCGGTAGGAGGAGAAGTGCTCGTAGTCGCGGTTGACCGTCACGCAGTCGTCGTATCGGGTCACCGCCCAGAATCCGTCCGAAAAGCCGTTGGGGTCCGGGTGCCAGTGGACCGGGTCCTTCGCGCGCAGCTGCGCGAACCACTCGTGTGGCACGGACTCGACGAAGCTGCCCGGATCACACAGATCGATGTCGCCCAGCTCCATGCACTCTCCCTGCTCGGAGGATCCACGATTGGGAGGATCCGATGGACGTTCTCGCGGCTCGACGGTGGTCTGCAGCATGCTCCGGCGCCGATGACGTTTCTAGAACGTGTATCAGTTATCATAGGCCAGCCGCATCCGGGTCTCCACGGAGCCCCGTCACGGTGGCGTTTGCGTGGTCGTCGCGACGGACGCCGGGGGGTCGTCGGGGTCACACCCCGAACTGCGCTCTTCGACGGTCGTCGCATGTCGCCCGCCGATGGGCGGTGGGAGCGATCAGGTGTCACCTCGGATGTCAGAGAGTGGAGGGTTCAGAGGTCATGCATCTCGAAGAGACGGCTGAACAACGTGCGCTCCGCTCCGAGCTGCGCGCGTACTTCGCCGAGGTGTTGACACCCGAGGTTCGCGAGGCTCTCGACACGGAGAGCGAGGGCGGCGCCGTCTTCCGCTCGATCGTGAGGCGGATGGGGAAGGACGGATGGCTCGGGATCGGGTGGCCGAAGGAGTACGGCGGGCAGGGACGACCGACGTCCGATCAGTTCATCTTCTTCACCGAGGTACAGCGTGCCCGGGCTCCGTTTCCGTTCGTGACGCTCAACACGGTCGGCCCGATGATCATGCGCCATGGCACCGAGGAGCAGAAGAGCTTCTTCCTCTCGGGGATCCTCGCCGGCGAGATCAACTGCGCGATCGGGTACACCGAGCCCGGTGCGGGCACCGACCTCGCGTCGCTGCGCACCCGTGCGATCCTCGACGGCGACGAGTGGATCGTCGACGGCAACAAGGTCTTCACCAGCGGCGCCGACCAGGCCGACTACATCTGGCTGGCGGTCCGTACCGATCCCGACGCCCCGAAGCACAAGGGGATCTCGATCCTCTTGGTCCCGACGGCCTCGCCGGGCTTCTCGTGCACGCCGATCGTGACGGTGGGAGGGGTGACCACGACCGCCTCCTACTACGACGGCGTCCGCGTGCCCCGCACCGCGCTGGTGGGTGACGTCAACGAGGGCTGGCGGCTCATCACCGGCCAGCTCAACCATGAGCGGGTCGGACTGGCCGCCGTCAGCGCGTTGTCGTTCCGGCTCTGGGACGAGGTGGCCGCATGGGTCATCGACCAGGGCCTGGAGGAGACCCCGTGGATCCAAGCCGACCTCGCCCGCACCTACGCGCTCACCGAGGCGCTCAAGCTGCTCAATTGGCGCATGACCGCGGCGGTCGCGGACGGGTCGCTCGGCCCGGCCGACTCCTCATCGGTCAAGGTCTTCGGCACCGAGGCCACCATCGAGATCTACCGTCGTCTGCTCGGCATCGTCGGTGCCGGTGGCTACCTCGCCCCGGGTTCGCCGGGGGCGGCGCTGCACGGCGAGCTCGAGCGGGCGGGCCGCCAGGCCCAGATCAACACGTTCGGCGGCGGCGTGAACGAGGTCCAGCGCGAGATCCTCGCCACGGCCGGGCTCGGCATGTTGCGGTCGGCGCGATGAGAACTTCTCCGGCCCCCGCGGACGAGCCGGCGGCGGACGAGCCGACCGCGGAAGCTGCGGGCCCAGACCTCGAGGAGATGATTGCGTCCTCCGTCGGGCTCACGACCGGCCCGCCGATGCGCGGTCCCGACCCGGTCAACTTGCCGATGATCCGCCATTGGGTCGAGGCGATGGGCGACGAGAACCCGGTCTACGTCGACGACGAGGCCGCGCGCGAGGCGGGGTTCGCGGGGATCGTCGCACCGCCGACGATGCTGCAGGCGTGGATCATGCGCGGGCTCCGTGCCAGCATCGCCGCCGACGAGGCCCGTGCGGCCGGCGTGGTCGCCGCGGATTCGCCGATCGACCGACTGATGCGCGCGCTGGACGGGGCGGGATTCACTTCGGTGGTCGCGACCAACTGCGATCAGCATTACGTCCGACCGCTCGTCCTCGGCGACGAGCTCGAGGTCGCTTCGACCATCGACGCAGTCTCGACCGAGAAGAAGACAGCGCTCGGCGTCGGTCATTTCGTGACCACCAGGCTCGAGTTCACCGACCAACATGGCGAGCCGGTTGCGACCATGCGCTTCCGGATCCTCAAGTTCCGTCCACGAAGTGCGGGAGGCGCCGCCGCGGCCTCCGCGTCGGACGCGCCGCCGGCAAGGCCGAAGCGGCCCCGTCCGGCGCTCACCCAGGACAACCGCTTCTTCTTCGAAGGGGCGAAGGACGGCAAGCTGTTCATCCAGCAGTGCAGCTCGTGCGGTGCCCTGCGCCACCCCACGCGTCCGTCCTGCGCGGTGTGCCGTTCCTTCGATTGGCATCCGCACGAGGCGTCGGGGCGCGGGACCGTCTACAGCTACGTGGTGAACCACTATCCGCAGGTGCCGGCTTTCGACTACCCGTTGGTGGTGGCGCTCGTCGAGCTCGAAGAGGGGACGCGCCTCGTCGCCAACGTGTCGGGCATCACGCAGGAGACCATCGAAATCGGCATGCCGGTCGAGGTCGGGTTCGTGGTATTCGACGACGAGCTGACGTTGCCGGTTTTCCATCCTGCTCCGGGCGCGAGATCTTCGGCCGCAGCGGACGACGCGAGGAAGAACTGATGGACTTCACGTTCAGCGACGAGCAGCGGGCCGTGTCGGAGTCGGCCGGCGGGATCTTCGCCGGGTTGGTCGATCCCGACCGTGTCCGCGAAGTGGAGTCGACCGAGGACCGCTTCGACCGCGAGCTCTGGGCCGCCCTTGCGAAGGCCGACCTGCTCGGGATCGCAATCCCCGAATCCGACGGCGGAGGCGGGTTCGGGATGGTCGAGACCGCCCTGCTCCTCGAGGCGCAGGGCCGGTGCGTCGCCCCGGTGCCGCTCTGGTCGACGCTGGTCCTTGGTGCGATGCCGATCGCGTCGTTCGGATCGGACGCACTCCGGGCAGCGGTGCTGCCGGGCGTCGTATCGGGAGAGGTCGTGCTTTCCGCCGCGGTGACCGATGTCGCCGCCGACATCGCGACCGGGGGAGCAGGTGAGCCATCGGTGGTGGCCGACCCCGGTGGCATCGAGGGGAGCGTCGTCCTGACCGGCACCGCTTTCGCCGTGCCGCACGCGCATCTCGCACAGCGGATCCTCGTCCCCGCTCGGTCGGGGGACGGCGTGGTGGTGGCAGCGGTCGACCCGTCGGCGAGCGGTGTGCGGCTCGAGCGTGCCGTGACCACCAACCGGGAGGTCCACCCGCACCTCCACCTCGACCACGTCGAGGTCGGCGTCGACGACCTGTTGGTCGGGGGAGATCCGACGCAGGGTCGGATGGTCGTCGGGTGGCTACTCGACCGTGCGTGGACCGGACTGTGCGCGGTCCAGCTGGGGGTCGCGGAGGCGGCGGTCGCGCAGACGGCGGAGTACCTCAACACCCGCGAGCAGTTCGGGCATCCGCTCGCCCTCTTCCAGGGGACGAAGCTCCGGGCTGCGGACGCCGCGATCGACACCGAGGCGATCCGGGTCACGACCTGGCAGGCCGCCTGGCGACTCGACAACGGACTCGATGCCGAGCGCGCGGTGGCGGTCGCCTCGTGGTACGCGTCCGAGGCGGGGCAACGGGTCGTCTTCGCCACCCAGCACCTCCATGGGGGCATGGGGGCCGACATCGACTACCCCATCCACCGTTACTTCTTCTGGGGCAAGCAGATCGAGCTCCAACTCGGCGCGCCGAGCGCACATCTGGCCCGCCTCGGGCGATTGGTGGTCGGCGCAGCGCGCACCGGGGGGGTGCCGGCATGAGCGCGAAGGATCCCGGCACCGGGCCGATGGGGTCGACGGTGACCCGGGATCCCGATGCGGTGACGGTCGGCGAGGTGCTCCCGGAGCTCGTGATCCCACTGACCCGGACCCTCATCGTGTCGACTGCGATCGCGTCACGCGACTACCAGGACGTGCACCATGACGGGAAGCTCGCCGTCGAGCGCGGCTCCAAGGACATCTTCATGAACATCCTTTCGACCAACGGTCTGGTCGGGCGGTACGTGACGGACTGGACCGGCCCCGGAGCGTTGCTCACCGACGTGAACATCAAGCTCGGTGCCCCGAACTATCCCGAGGACACGATGACGCTGACCGGTACGGTCACCTACAAGGACGAGATGGTCGGAGCCGACGGTCGGGTGGGCGTCGAGCTCAGCGTGCGTGGCGCGAACTCGCTCGGCGACCATGTGACCGGCACCGTCCGGCTCCGGCTGCCCCGTGCACCGGGTGGCTCCGCTGCCGGAGGATCGGACCGGTGAGCCCGGTCGGGAGGGAGCACGCGTACGTCGGCAACACGGCGATCGTGGGCATCGGCGCCACGGACTTCTCGAAGGAGTCGGGTAGGAGCGAGCTGCGCCTGGCGGCCGAAGCGGTCGATCTCGCCCTGCGCGACGCCGGCATCGAGCCGGTTGACGTCGACGGCCTGGTCACCTTCAGCGCCGACACCAACCCCGAGATCGAGATCGCCCGCAGCCTCGGCATCGGCGAGTTGACCTTCTTCTCCAGAGTCCACTACGGCGGGGGTGCCGGGGCCGGAACGATCCAGCAGGCGGCACTTGCGGTCCAAGCCGGCGTCGCCGACGTGGTCGTCTGCTACCGGGCGTTCAACGAGCGCTCGGGCAACCGCTTCGGCACCGGCGTCCAGGACCGACCCCCGGTCCCCAACGCGGAGACGGCCAACTTCGCCTGGTACGCGCCGTTCGGTCTGCTGACCCCCGCCCAGTGGGTCGCCATGGCGGCCCAGCGCTACCTGCACGTGACCGGCGCGACCTCCGAGGACCTCGGGCGGGTCGCGGTCGCCGACCGGAAGCACGCGGCCAACAACCCGAAGGCCTGGTTCTACGGGAAGCCGATCACCCTCGAGGAACACCAGGCGTCACGGTGGATCGTCGAACCGCTCCATCTGCTCGACTGCTGCCAGGAGACCGACGGCGGCCAGGCGCTCGTCGTCACCTCACTCGAGCGGGCACGCGATCTCCCGAACCCACCGGCGGTGATCCGGGCGGCGGCGCAGGGAGCAGGTCCGGGCCAGGAGATGATGACCTCCTACTACTCCGACGATCTCTGCGGCCTGGGGGAGATGGCAGTCGTGGCCCGCCAGCTCTGGGAGACCTCGAGGCTCTCCCCGGCGGACATCCAGACTGCGGTCCTCTACGACCACTTCACCCCCTACGTCCTCTACCAGCTCGAGGAGCTCGGCTTCTGTGCGAAGGGTGAGGCCAAGGAGTTCGTGAAGGACGGCAACATCGAGATCGGCGGCGGCCTGCCGGTCAACACCCACGGCGGCCAGCTCGGCGAGGCGTACCTCCACGGGATGAACGGCATCGCCGAGGGTGTGCGCCAGGTGCGCGGCACCTCGACCAACCAGGTCGACGACGTGTCCCACGTGCTGGTCACCGCCGGCACCGGCGTGCCCACCAGCGGGCTCATCCTCGGGGTCGACGCCTGACGGTCGTCCGAGGACGACTCACGCAGATCCGTAGAAGGGCGCTCCGAAGCTGTAGACCGAGCCGGCGCTGTTGACCATCCAGTACCCGCCGGTCGAGGGATCACTGTCGATGTCCACGATCGGGGTGGAGAGGGACTGGCCGCCCATCGACCCGTGGAAGGCCGCATCACCGAAGGCGAACGTTCCGCCGTCGCCGGCGACCATCAGGTAGCCCGCACCGTTTGCGCCGGGTGCCATCGAGAGAACCGGTGAGTTGAGCGTCAGCGAGGCGGTCGAGCCGAAGAACGGCGCGCGGAAGGCGAAGATCCCACCATCGCTCGCGACCATCCAGTACCCGCCGGTCTGCTTGTCTGCCGAGATGCCGACGACCGGCTTGTTGAGCAGTGTGCCGCCCATCGAACCCAAGAAGGCCGCATCTCCGAATGCGAAGACGCCGCCGTCGCGCGCGACCAGCCAGTAGCCCTTTCCGTCGGGCGTCGGTGCGATGTCAACGATCGGCGCATTGAGCTGCTTGCCACCCATCGAGCCGTAGAACGCAGCATCCCCGAACGCGAACGTTCCGCCATCGCCTGCCACGAGCCAGTAGCCCTTCCCGTCCGAGGTCGCGACGACGTGCACGATCGGCGAGTTGAGCGGCGCGCCCGCCATCGAACCGTAGGAGATCGCACCTCCCTCGGGAAGGATGCCGCCGTAGGCGTTCGCCAACCAGTAGCCGTCGCCGGTCGGGGTCGCGGCGAGCCCGACGACGGGCGTCGCCAGGCCGTTCGGTGACGGCGACGGCACCGTGACGGCAGGCGTGGACGTGTTCCGGCTGACCGTGAAGGCCGTTCCTCCGGTCAGGGCGCTCGTCGAGGCGACGACCGTGCCCTGCGAATTCACCGTATTCGCCGACAGCGGCGAGTAGTTGCCGATCGGGGAATTGTTGACCGTGCAATTACTGAACGAGACCGTGCCGAAATTCGCGTACGGCAGGAGCGCGTTTGCCCCGCTCGGGTCTTCGGCGATGCACTCGGCGGACGAGTTCTGAGCGCCCGGAAGGGAGACAGTTGTCGTCCCGCCCGTGTCGTTGGTCCGATCGTCGACGTGAAGCTGGTACTGGGAGTTGCCCTGGTAGCTCACCGCCGCATGGACGACGTCACCTGGGTGGACCTGGACTGCGGAGAAGATGCCGCTGTTGAGCGGGACGTTCTCCCACCATGCGAAGTACTGCGGGACGCCACCGTTGCAGTCGGCGGCCACCCCGGCCTGCTCGACCGTGCCGTTCTGCCACCCGTCGAGACCCACCCAGAAGACGCTCGACGAGTTCTCGGCGGGTGCACACGACGCAAGGGACGGGACGACGAAGACGGCTTGCGCCCTCGTGAACGCATTGGCGCCACTTGTCGCGATGTACCCACCCCAGTTGTCGGTGACGGTGGCGCTGTGGTCGCCGACCTGCGCCGCATGTGAAAGCGAGCGGCCGGTCACCCCCGGCGCGTACGGCGAAGTACCCGACGACACGACGCGGGCGGTGAACGGAATGGGTTGTGCCTGGCTCCCGGCGGAAACCACCAGCGAAATCATCGTGCCGGACCCTGCAAGCAAAGCGCTCGCAAGCATGATGATCAGTCGTTTTGGCATGTCGAAGTCCACATATCGATGGGGGACGGGGTCGCCCGGTGATCTGCGGATGATCTGTGAGCCCCTCCGCACTGTGGTTATCGACGGGATCCGCCGGTTGCTTTAGAGGACCTTCGTCACGAATGCGGAGCGGACCATGGGGATGGCCGGTGAGCTGGTGGGTTCGCCGCGGGGGAGGCAAGCCGGGGGAGGCACAGCCGGGCGGGGCGGAGCATGGGGCCGGAGCGTGGGGCCGGACGCGTGACTTCGACGCGGAGTTGGTGCAGCCGTATGCGGCCGGTCGGGTCGACGAGGTGCCGACCCGACCTCGGTCAGCGTTCGGCGATCGCGCGGTCGAGCTCGGCGATGTCGTCGCCGGTGAGGACCCGGTACTCCACGTCCCGTCCGGGACGCCACCACACCGGGTCTGCGCAGTGCCAGCCCTCGTTGCGCAGCACGCGCTTGAGCACCTTGGACGTCGCCGTCACCGGCAGCTCTGCGGCGATACGCACGTACCGCGGGGCCCACTTGGTCCCGAGGTCCTGCTCACCGACGAGGAACGCGGCGAAGCCGTCCGGATCGAACGAGATCCCCTCGTGCAGGGCCAGCGCGACCATCACCTGGTCGCCGACGACCGTGTCGGGCACCGCATAGACGGCAGCGAGCAGCACGTCCGGATGGCGCATGAGGATGCCTTCCACTGGCGCCGAGGCGAAGTTCTCTCCGTCGACGCGCAGCCAGTCGACGTCACGGCCCGCGAAGTAGAAGAAGTCGTCCGCGTCCCGATACGCGAGATCACCTGTCCAGTACCAGCCGCCCCGCAACCGCGCCTTGTCGGCGTCGGCGTTGTGCCAGTAGCCCTCGAACCCGGCGCCGCCGGACTGGCTCACGAGCTCGCCGATCGCGACCTCCGCGTTGAGCAGCCTGCCGTGCTCGTCGAAGACCGCCCGGGGGCACTCGAGCCCCGTCTCGGCGTCGACGACCATGGTGCCGGGCAGCGCGCGGCCGAGCGCCCCGCGTGGCGTGTCCGGGGTCCGTTGCACGGAGGCGCCGCCCTCGGTGGAGCCGTAGGCGTCCTGGACGCGGCACCCGAAGCGCTCGGCGAATCGTCCGACGTCGGCTTCGGCCGCCTCGTTGCCGAAGGCCTGACGCAGGGTGTTGTCTGCGTCGTCCGGCTGCTCGGGGGTCGCCAGGATGTAGGAGAGCGGCTTGCCGACGTAGTTGAAGTAGGTCACGCCGTACCGGCGGACGTCCGGAAGGAACTGCGAGGCGCTGAAGCGGTCGCGCAGCACCATGGTGGCACCGGCCGCGAGTGCAGGTGCCCAACCCGCCATCAACGCGTTGGAGTGGAAGAGCGGCATGGCCAGGTAGCAGACGTCCTCGGCCGTGAGCTCGAACATCTGCACGATCGTCTCTCCGATGCCTGCGATGCGCCCCTGACTGCAGAGGCAGGCCTTGGGTGCCCCCGAGGTGCCCGAGGTGAAGAGCAGCAGACCGAGGGAGTCCTCGGTCACGTCGGTGGCGGAGGGATCGGGGAGCGGTGTCCCGGCGACGCCACCGAGGAGCTCGCCGTACCGACTCGACCGGTCGGGGGAGACGTCGCCTGCGGCGTCGTCGATCACGAGGATCCGATCCGCCGGCAGGGAGGGACCGAGGTCGTGCCCGTCGACGAGGCCCACGTGATCGGCGTCGGTGATCAGGAGCTGGCACTCGGTGTGGGAGAGGTCGCGGGCGAGCTCGTCGCCCCGGTGGGTCGGGTTGCCGCCGACGAGGACGGCCCCGGCCAGTGCGGCGCCACCCAGCCAGAAGAGATACTCGGGCACGTTGTCGGACAGCAGCGCGACGTGGAAGGGGCCCGGGCGCCGGAGGGAGGCGAGCACGGCCGCCCGCTCACCTTGCGCGCGCACCACCTCGGCATGGGTCCACGAGCGGTCGCCTGCAAGCAGGCCGGGCCGGTCGTCGCCGGCTCGACGCCGGATCAGCTCGTCGATCGTGGACACCGGACTCCTCGACTTTTCCCTGGTCGGAGCCTCCGGACGCGGTGGGGGCCGCGGTCCGGCCGCCGGTCGGCCAATTTCTGGAACACGTTGCAATTTAGCAAATTGGCGTGTTAGCTTGAGCCCGCGCGTGCCATCGAGAGGAGCCACCCGCATGGAGTTCGGAGTCTTCGTCAACGGGTACCTGCCCGGGCAGGCCGCCCACGACCCCGAGTGCGAGCACGAGATGTTCAAGCGTGAGCTCGCCTACGTCATCGAAGCTGACAAGCACAACTGGAAGTATGCCTGGGTCGGGGAGCACCACTCGCTGACCGAGTACAGCCACATGTCCGCGCCCGAGGTGCTCATGGGGTACCTCGCGCACGCAACCGAGCGGATCCACGTCGGCACCGGCATCATGAACCTCTCCCCCAGGGTCAACCATCCCGTGCGTTCGGCCGAGCGGGTGATGATGCTCGACCACGCCTTCGAGGGTCGCTTCGAGTGGGGGACCGGCCGGGGGGCCGGCAGTCACGAGATCGCCTCGTTCAACATCCTCGACAAGAACTCGACCAAGCCGGAGTGGAACGAGGTCATCCGCGAGATCCCGCGCATGTGGGAGGAACGCGACTACTCCTTCGAGGGCGAGCACTTCACGGTCCCCTATGCCCACAACATCCTTCCCAAGCCCTACCAGGGGAAGGGGCACCCGGCCATCTGGGTGGGCTGCGGCAATCCGGCGACTTTCACCCAGGCGGGCGAGCTGGGCATCGGCGCGATCGCGTTCAACTTCGAGCCCGTCTACAACCTGAAGGGCCGGATCGACGCCTACAAAGAGGGCATCGCCAACTGCACGGCGCCCCTGGGCCAGTTCAAGAACGACAACGTGATGATGACCAACGCGGTCATCTGCCTGAGCGACCGAAAGAAGGCGCGCGAGGTCGCGCTGCGTCCCGGTCGTGGGTACCTGTACTCACTCGTGTGCAACTACCACGACACCATCCCGCACGCGGAGGGCGTCCCGATCTGGCCCGAGCGCCCACACACCGTCGCGAACGAGGAGATGCTCGACCATCTGATCGAGGAGGGCTGGCTGCTCTGCGGTGAGCCGGACGAGGTGGCCGAACAGGTGAGCCGCTACCAGACGGTCGGCTGCGACCAGCTGGTCTTCGGGCTCCCCTCGGACTCGCTCGAGCACGACGAAGTGCTCGAGATGCTCGAGGTGTTCGGCACCAAGGTCATCCCGCAGTTCGACTCGGACCCGGTCCACTCGACGACCCGCTACCGCGAGACGGCGGTGCGCAGGTATCCGACCTTCACCGAGACGATCCCGGACATCACCGTCGAAGAGCTGCCGACCAACGCGATGATCCAGCTGGACGGTACCCGCAAGCTCTAGCACCGCGGCCCGTCGGAGCAGTCGACCCGAGGTCGAATCCGGTCCCTACTGCCAGGTGTCGAGCACGGCGTCGACGGTGGTGACCGTCGAGATGAGCGGAAACGTATTGGCGAGGACGTCCTCCGCGTAGTGCTCCGGGATGCCGGCGACCGCGTCGCGCGGGACGACCACCCGATACCCGAGGTTGACGGCCTCGATCGCGAGCCCGAGGATCCCGAGGTTGACCGAGACGCCCGTCGCGACGACGGTGCGTATGCCGCAGCTCCGCAGCTGCGCATCGAGTGTGGTGCCGGTGAACGGCGAGACGCCGTGGAGGCGGGTTGAGACGAGGTCCTCCGGCTCAGGACCGAGGCCCGGAACGAGCTCGGTGGCGGCCGTGCCGGCGAGCAGGTGCTCGGGTCGCTTGACCACCGCGGCGACCAGCTGGCAGTTGACGAACGACCCGGCCCGGTCGGCACGGAACTCGGCGAGGCAGTGCGCGACTCTCGCGCCGTGGACACGGGCGGCACGGAGGAGTCGGGCGGTGTTCGGGGCCACCCCCCGGTCGGATGCGGCCCGGGCCAGCTCGGGGAAGGAGCTCAGATCCCCGACCACCCCTCGCTGGATCTCCATCGTGAGCACCGCGGTGGACGGCGGGTCGACGAGCTCGGCGAGGTCGACGGGCATCCGCGCCTCAGCGAACCGACGGAGGTCGCGTCGCGCTCACGATGCGGTCGAGGTCCGCGCGCCTCCCGCGTCGGTCTCCTCGGGCTGTCCGGTCACGATGGTCTCGGCCCACCGGTAGTCCGGCTTGCCGCTCGGTGAGCGCACGATCGTCTCGACTACGTGCAGCTGCCGGGGCACTTTGTACCCGGCGATCATGGTGCGACAGTGGGTCTGGATGTCCTCGAGGGAGGGGCGGTCCTCCGTGCGCGGCTGGATGATCGCGGCGACGCGCTGTCCCCACCGCTCGTCGGCCGCACCCACCACGATCGCGTCGAACACGGCGGGGTGCGAGCGCACGGCGGACTCGACCTCCTCGGGGAAGATCTTCTCGCCGCCCGAATTGATCGAGACCGAGCCGCGCCCGAGCAGCGTGATGGTGCCGTCCCCTTCGACCGTGGCGAAGTCCCCGGGCATCACGTAGCGCTTCCCGTTGAGCGTGACGAAGACCTCGGCCGTCTTGACGGGGTCGTTGTAGTAGCCGATCGGGATGTCGCCGGCCCGGGCGATCTTGCCGACGGTGCCGGAGCCGGGCACGACGGGCTCGAGGTCCTCGTCGAAGACGACGGTGTCGCCGAGGACGGTGACGGTCGGTCCGCTCTTCATCGCGGCGCCGCCCTTGGTCAGGGTGGCCATGCCGTTGTTACCCCCCTCGGACGAGCCGACGGCGTCGACGATCACCAGGTTCGGGAAGTGGCGGAAGAACTCGTCCTTGACCGGCGCGGAGAAGAGGGCCGCCGACGAGGTCACGGCGAGCAACGACGAGAGGTCGTAGGTCGCTTCGGGCTCGTCGAGCGCCTCGACGAGCGGCTTGCCCATCGCGTCACCCGTGATCATGACCGAGTTGACCCGCTCGGTCTCGACCAGGCGCCAGACCTCGTGCGGGTCGAAACGCGGCACGAGGATGGTCCGGTTTCCGACGAAGCTCTGGCCCATCACGCACCACTGGGTCGCGCCGTGCATGAGCGGTGCGATCGGCAGCAAGGTGAGCGCCCCTCCACGCCCCTTCTCCACCATCTCCTCGGGGTGCCGGATCCTGGTGTTCGTCGTCGGGTCGACGCCGCCTCCGAGCGCGTAGAAGACGTCCTCGTGACGCCAGACCACGCCCTTGGGCATGCCGGTCGTGCCGCCGGTGTAGAGGACGTAGTGGTCGTCGTTGGTGCGGGCCTCGAAGTCGCGCCCGGGGTCGCCACCCGCCATGGCGTCCTCGAAGGGGATCGTCCCCTCGACGAGCGGCGTCCCCGAGCCGTCGTCGATCCCGATCAGGAGCTCGAGATCGGGAAGATCCGGCGCGAGTGCGCCCACCCTCGGCGCGAACTCCGCCTGGTAGACCATGGCCGTGAGGTCGGCGTTGGTGAAGAGGTAGCGCAGCTCGTCCTCGACGTAGCGGTAGTTGATGTTGATCCAGACGGCGCGGAGCTTGAACACCGCCCAGGCGGCCTCGACCCATTCGACGCTGTTGGTCGAGTAGATCCCCACGTGGTCGCCGGGTCGGATCCCGTGGGACGCGAGGAAGTGGGCGAGCCGGTTGCTGCGCGCCTCCATCTCCGCAAAGGTCCGGCGCTTGCCGGCGGCGACCAGGTACTCACGGTCGGGATAGGCGTCGACGGCCGCCTCGAACAGGTCAGCGAGGTTGAACGTCATCGGCCAGTTAGTAGAACACGTTTCTATTCTGTGGGCAAGGAGGTGCGGCGACCTCCGTGCGGACACCCGCCGAGTGTGCGGCGGTCAGCTCAGCAGGTCCTCCGCGGCGAACGGCGTGGCTCCGGACGGAAGTGAGCTCCCCTTTCCGCGGGCCACGACCGCGAGCGCGTTCGAGATCGCGGAGGCGATGCCGTCGCCGTCCAGGCCGAGCTCGGCGAGAATGCGGTCGGGCTTGCCCTGGGCGAGGAACCTCCGCGGGATCCCGAGGTTGAGCACGGTCGGTGCCGTGCCGTACGGCAACGAACCGACCAGCGCGTCGGCGACGAACATCCCCGCGCCGCCCTGCCGGATCCCGTCCTCCACGGTCACGACGAGCTCGTGTCGTGCGGCGTCTGCCAGCATCTCGGGGTCCGGAAGGGAGGGGACCCGTACGTCCCAGACCGTCGCGGCGACGCCTTCTTCTTCCAGGAGGTCGGCAGCTTCCTCGGCGGCAGCAACCAGCTTGCCGATCCCGAGGATGCACACCGACCCGTCGCCGTCGCGGATCCTGCGTGCCCGGAGCCCGGCACCGACCGCGTCCGATGCGACCGTGGGTGCGGCCGTCTTCGGGAACCGGATCACCGAGGGCCCGTCGAGCGTCAGCGCGGTCTCGAGCATGGCCTCGACTTCCGGTGCCGAGGAGGGGGCGAAGACGGTCATGCCCGGAATCGCGAGCGTGAGCGCCAGGTCGAGGACGCCATGGTGGCTCGGACCGTCGTCTCCGGTGATGCCGGCGCGGTCGAGGACGAGCACCACGGGGAGGCCGTGGAGTCCGACGTCGAGGTTCGCCTGATCGAAGGCACGGGAGAAGAAGGTGGAGTAGACGGCGACCACGGGGCGCATGCCCGCCATCGCCATGCCCGCGGCAGCCGTGACTGCGTGCTGCTCGGCGATGCCCACGTCGAAGAACCGGCCTGGGAAGCGGGCCTCGAAGGGGAGGAGTCCGGTCGGTCCGGGCATGGCCGCGGTGATCGCCACGATCCGAGGGTCGGCCTGCGCGCTCCGGAGCAACGCCCGTGTGAACGCGTGGGTGTAGGTGGTGGCCGGCAGATCGCTCGTCCCGTCGTCGACGTCGCTCTCCGCGCCCCCGGCAGGCCGGTCCCCGACGGCTACGGCGTCCTTGTCCTCCACGGCCCCGCTGACCTTGTAGTCGTGGAGGCGCTGGATGTCGTCCTCCTCGGCGGGTGCGTAGCCGCGGCCCTTCTGGGTCAGGACGTGGACGACGATCGGACCGGGCCACTCGGCGGCATTGGTGAGTGCTTGCTCCATGCCGGCGATGTCGTGGCCGTCGATGGGTCCGGCGTACCGGATCCCGAGTGCCTCGAAGAAGGTGTGCGGGGTGACGACCTCGCGGAGGGCGCTGGTGAGCCCGTGGACGCCGGAGTATGCAAGCTCGCCGACGCCGGGCAGCTCGCGGATCAGGTGGCGGAGGCGCTGGCGTGCCTGGACATAGGCGGGGTTGAGGCGTAGCTGGGTGAGGCTCATCGAGAGGCGGGAGACGGTCGGGGCGTACGAGCGACCGTTGTCGTTCAAGACGATGAGGACCTGCTTGCCCGAGTGGCCGAGGTTGTTGAGCGCTTCGTAGGCCATGCCGCCGGTGAGCGCCCCGTCGCCGACCACCGCGACCACGCGTCGGTCGCTGCCCTGGATCTCGAAGGCGCTGGCCAGCCCGTGTGCGTAGCTGAGGATGGCCGAGGCGTGGCTGTTCTCGACCCAGTCGTGCTCGGACTCGGCCCGGTTCGGGTACCCCGACAGGCCGCCGGCCTGACGGAGCTCCGTGAAGTCGTCGCGCCGGCCGGTGACCACCTTGTGCACGTAGGCCTGGTGGCCGGTGTCCCAGAGGATGGCGTCCTTCGGCGAGTCGAAGGTGCGGTGCAGCGCGAGGGTGAGCTCGACTACACCGAGATTGGAGCCCAGGTGACCTCCCGTCGCGGTCACCGCTTTCACGATGAACTCCCTGATCTCCTCCGACAACGTTGCCAACTGCTCCGGTGTGAGCGTTCGGAGATCGGCTGGGCTGTCGATGTGTTCGAGGATCATGAGGGTGGGGTGCCTTTCTCGTCAGGCTACCAGCGAGCGACCTCGCCGAGCAGGGTTCTGGCAAGGGCGTTCCTGCCCGTTCCCGCCACGAGATCTCGACTGTTCGCCGGGTCGGGTATCCCCGCCCGCCCAGGCGGTGCCCGGCAGAATACGAGTCGTAGGTCGGGGCGACGCGGCCCCGCTGGATCGATGAGGAGGAGCCGTGCAGGCTGAGGTCAAGGGTTCGACGATGCCCCTGTTGGAGATGATCCTCGAGGCCGGCGAGTCGATCGTGTCGACCCACGGCGAGCTGTCGTGGATGACGCCCAACATGCAGATGTCACAGACCACGTCCGCGGGCGGGGGCAAGGGGCTCATGGGAGGACTCAAGCGCGCGATCGGCGGCGGTGGGCTCTTCGTCACCAAGTACGAGGCGCAAGGCGGCCAGGGGATGGTGGCGTTCGCCGCCAAGCTTCCGGGCCGCATCTTCCAGATCGCGATCACCCAGGGTCAGGGGTACCTCGTGCATCGGCACGGCTGGGTCTGCGGGACAGACGGGGTGGTCCCGACGGTCGGCCTGCAACAGACCTTCCGCGGCGGGATGTGGGGTGGGGACGGCTTCGTTCTCCAGCGTCTCGAGGGTGAGGGGCAGGCGTGGATCGAGCTGTCCGGCGAGATCACCACCTACGAGCTGGCGGCGGGACAGACCATGCTCGTCCACCCCGGCCACGTCGGTCTCTTCGAGGATCGGGTCGGTTTCACGATCACCCGCCTCCAGGGCATCAAGAACATCGCGTTCGGCGCCGACGGCTACCACCTGGTGGCGCTCACCGGGCCCGGAAACATCTGGCTCCAGAGCATGCCGCTTCCCGTCCTCGCCCATGCGATCGCCCCCTATGTCGGCGGCGAGGACCATCCGGCCGCGGCCGCAGGCCTCGGCGGGGTGCTCGGCGGGGTCATCGGCAAGAACCTCTGAGGTCGCGCCCGCCCTCGCCCGGGGCGGCCCGACCTGTCAGCGCACGTTTGCGAGGAATGTCTCGCGGTCGACGACGACCCTGACCAACTTGCCGGCGGCGACCAGCCCGGCACTCTCGGACACCGAGAGTGTGAAGACGAGGCGCCGGCCCTCGATCCGGTCGAGGGTGGCCTCCGCCCAGACGGTCCCGCCTATGCCGACGGGCACCAGGTGGTCGAATTGGAGGCGCTTCGCGACGGACGTGCAGTTCTCGGCGAGCTCGCCGTCGATCGCCCGGCAGCTCGCCTCCTCGCAGAGCGCGACCAGCCTCGGGGTCGCAAGTACCGGGACGGTGCCCGACCGGAGGGCCTCTGCGGTGTCGCCCTCGGTCACCGTCATCTCGATTCGGGCCGACAGCCCGGTGCGAGGTGTCACGCCGGTACGATACGTGACGCTGCATGCGCCGGCCAGACCGTGCCACGACGCGCAGCGAGGAGGCACTGATGATCGAGACTCCTGTCCTTGAACGTGTGCTCTCAGAAGCACTCAGGCACGGCGGCGACTTCGCGGAGGTCTTCGCCGAGGACCGCTCGAGCTCGTCGGCGATGCTCGACGACGGACGGGTCGAGGAGCTCTCCTCGGGACGCGAGCGCGGCGCGGGTATCCGGGTGGTCGCAGGGGAGACCACCGGGTTCGCCCACACCGCCGACCTCTCGGAACGGGGCCTGCTCGCCGCCGCCGAGGCGGCCTCCGCGGTGGCGAGGAGCGGCGGGACGGCGGGACGCAGCGTGGCGATCACCGAGGCGGGATCGACGGGCGGGCAGCGCAGTGCTGCGCAGTCGACGGTCTCGCCGGGCTCGAAGGCCGACTCGCTCGAGCTGCTCCGGCGCGCCGATGAGACGGCACGTTCGAGCGGGGACGCGATCTCCCAGGTGCAGGCCGGGTGCGGCTCGTCGAGCCGACAGGTGCTCGTGGCCAACTCCGACGGCCTCCGGGCGGAGGACCGCCAGACCCGGACGCGCTTCTCCGTTTCCTGCGTTGCGGTCGGTGACACCGGTCTGCAGACGGGGTACGAGACCGCGGCGAAGACGCAGGGCTTCGAACTCTTCGAGGAGGTATCGGTCGAGGAGCTCGCCCAGCTCGCTGCTCGGCGCGCCCTCTCGAAGCTCGCCGCCCGGCCCGCTCCGTCGGGGGAGCTCCCGGTCGTGCTGGCGGGCGGGAGCGGGGGCATTCTCTTCCACGAGGCGTGTGGCCACGGGCTCGAGGCCGACCACATCGTGAAGGACGCCTCGGTCTACACGGGCCGGGTCGGCCAGCTCGTCGCGAGCCCCCTCGTCACCCTGGTCGACGACGGCACGGTCGGCACCGAATGGGGGACCTTCGCGATCGACGACGAAGGACGTGCCGCGTCGCGCAACGTGCTCATCGACCACGGGGTCCTGACCGACTACCTCTGGGACTTCCTGCGCGCGCGGAAGGAGGGCCGGGTCTCGTCGGGCAACGGGCGGCGCCAGACGTACCAGCACCTGCCCATGGTGCGGATGACCAACACGTTCCTCCTGCCCGGCGAAGAGGACGCGGAGGAGATCGTCGCGCAGACCCCCCGCGGCGTCTACGTCGCGAAGCTCGGCGGCGGCCAGGTCAACACGACCACCGGTGACTTCGTCTTCGGCACGACCGAGGCCTATCTCATCGAGGACGGCCGGATCACGGAGCCACTGCGAGATGCCAACCTGATCGGCAACGGCCCCGAGATCCTGAAGCGCATCGACGCGGTGGCCGGCGATTTCGGCATGACGCCGGGCACCTGCGGCAAGGACGGCCAGAGCGTGCCGGTCGGGTGCGGGCAGGCCACGCTCCGACTCACCGGGGTGACCATCGGGGGGACGGCGGAGTGAGCGCGGTCGCCGAGTCAGCGGCTCGGGACACGGAGGCAGATCCCGAAGCGCTGGAGGATCTGGCCACGCGGGTGGCCGGCTGGGCCCGCTCCGGCGAGGACGTGGAGGTCTACGTCGCAAGGGGCCACGAGACGGAGGTGCGCGCGTACGCCGGTGAGGTCGAGTCGCTCACCGCGGCGACGTCGGCGGGTATCGGCGTGCGGGTCGTGGTCGACCACAGGCTCGGTTTCGCGTGGGCGGGCTCGCTCGACGAGTCGGTGCTCGGCGAGACTCTCGAGGAGGCACGGGACAATGCCCGGTTCGCGACGGCCGACGAGCACGTGCAGCTCGCGCGTCCCGACGGACACCCCCCGGTCGCCCTCGACCTCTGGGACGAGGGACTCTCCTCCGTCCCGACCGCACGGAAGGTCGAGCTCGCCCTCACGCTCGAGGCACAGGCGCGCAGTGCAGACCCGAGGATCCGACAGGTCGACTCGGCCGACTACGGGGACGTCTCGGTCGAGTCCGCACTGGTCTCGACGACCGGCATCTCCGCGGCCACCCGCAAGACCTCCGGCTACCTGTCGGTGAGCGTGATCGCCGGGGAGGGAGAAGACAGCCAGACCGGCGCGGGGTTCAGCGTGGGTCGGGGCTTCGACGGGCTCGACCCGGACCGCGCCATGGGGGACGCGGTCACGAGGGCGGTCCGGCTGCTCGGCGCCGAGAAGGGCCCGTCGGGGAGGTCGGTGGTCGTCTTCGACCGGCGTGCGGCCTCGACCCTGCTGTCGGTGATCTCGTCCGCGCTCTCGGGGGAAGCCGTGGCGAAGGGTCGTTCGTTCTTCGCCGGCCGGCTCGGGGAGCAGGTCGGGACCAGCGCGGTCACCCTCGTCGACGACCCGACAGATCCTCGCGCGTACGGTGCATCCGCCTACGACGCTGAAGGATTGGCCTGCCGGCGCAACGTGCTCATCGACGGTGGGCGACTGTTCGGCTTCCTCTACGACACCGTCTCGGGCTCGCGGGCGGGCGCTGCTTCGACCGGTTCGGCCGTCCGGGGAGGCTTCGCCGGGACACCCGGCCCGGGGTGTCGAGCGCTGACCCTTGCGCCGGGCACGGAGGGCACCGACGAGGCGGCCGTGCTCGCCGCCGTGGGGGAGGGGATCTTCGTGCAGTCGATGACCGGGGTGCACTCCGGTGTAAGCCCGATCAGCGGCGACTTCTCGGTCGGAGCTGAAGGTCTGGTCATCCGCAACGGAATCTTCGCAGAGCCGGTGCGGGAGATCACGGTGGCCTCGACCATGCAGCGCATGCTGCAGTCCCTCGTCGTGGTCGGTGCGGACGTCGAGTGGCTGCCGGGCATCGCGGCCGGCCAGACCCTCGCCGTCGCGGACATGCAGATCAGCGGACGCTGAGGCGTCGGGTTGGCGTCAGACCATGACCGCCCGAGACGGTCCGTGAAGGTCCCAGACGGTCCGCGACGGCACGGCGCTACTTGAGCGAGGCGGTCGCCTTGGTGCAGGCTGTCAACGAGTTCGCCGTCGAGGTGTAGTAGATCGATCCTGCGATGGCGAGGCTGTAGGGCCCAGCACTCGGTGAGTTCGGCGTGCCACCGACCCAGAGGGGCGTCGAGCTGACGCCCCCGGCGGAGCTCGAGGAACCGCCGGTGGAGGAGGTCGCGGCACCGGTGCCATAGGCGAGGGTGAACTTCTGGATCACGAACAGACGCGGGAAGCTGTCGAGTCCGTTGACGAATGACATCAGCTGCCCGTAGTTACCGGTCACCGTCAGCGTGGTCGGAACCGGCGTGACCCCGGTGCCCGTCGACGGGGTCGTCGGGGCAACCGGTGCAGCGGCACCCGCAGCGCCGGCAGGTGCGAATCCACTGAACTGGGCGAGGTTGACACCTGATGAAGCGGCAAGTCCGTTGAACTGGCTCTCGAAGGTCGACTCCTCGGCGTCGAGATCGGTCGGACTTTGGACGCTCGGGATCTGCGTGGCGATCTTCTCGAGATCGGCGCAGCTCCCGGACAACTTCTGCTTCTCGCTCTGCAGCGACGCGAGCTTTGCCTGCAACGCCGTCTGCTGCGACTGGAGTTGTGTTTGCTGTGCTTGAAGGCTCGTCAGCTTCGAATTCTGTGGCGAGACGAGCAGCGCCCAGATCAGCAGTGCGACGACGAGGGCCCCGACTCCCATGATCAACGGCATCCGGTACTCGCGGACGGTGCTCATTTGAGGCTCGCATTCTTGTCGAGGCTGGCGGCCGGGCTAACGGAGACGGTGAAGGGGAACGTGATGCTCGAGTCCGGATTCGCGACGGTCGCGCCCTGGAGGGGATTTGCGAAGACAGGCGATCCAGCCACTGCGTTGATCCACGCTTCCGAGGTGGAAAGGCTCGGTCCTGGCCCGGTGACCGTCAGCTGAACAGTGCCGATGGCGGCCGACGTGGTCGATGGACCGCCGGTCGAGGCAGTCGTCGCCGGTGCGGTGGTTGCGGCAGTTGCTCCGCCCGCCGCACCGGCCGTCGCGGCTCCGACGAATGACTGGACCTCGGCGTTCGCCGGTGTGATCGAGATGAGGGTGTTGAGCGCGAGCGGCCAGTCGACCGACGAATTGAGCACGGACGACCGGCGGGCCAGGCCTGCGGTGTACGCATCGTTTGCGGCCACGACGAGGTCGTACTTGGGGACCTGGGCGTTGAGGGCGCTGATCGACGTTTGCATGGCGCTCACGTTGCTCTGCGCATTACGGACCTGGAGGAACTTCCAGGCTCCGAAAGCGAGCAAGAGAAGGAGCACCGCAGCACAGCCGAGCATGGTGCGCCGCTCGATCAGTTTCATGCGTGCGCGCTTGGCCACCTCGGGCGGAAGCAGGTTGAACTTCTTGACCGCCTTGTCCGGCTCGGGGAGGGCCAGACCGATCGGTGTCGCGAGGACGGGTCCGACCTCGGCGGATTGCTCCGGGCTCAGCTCCATCCGGGAGATGTCGAGCCGGTCGAAGGGCGAGACCCGCACGATGGGGAGTCCCACCTGAGCTTCGAGGAGTGGCACCATGTTGTGGAGGTCGGAGCCGCCGCCCGTCACGACCACCCTCGACACGGGCAGGCGTCCGGGGAGGGAGGCGAAGTACTGGATCGAGTTCTTCACCTCTCCGACAAGCTCCAGCATGCTCGGCTGCGCGGCGCGCTCCGCCGTCTGCATCTGGGGAATCTGCTCTCCGAGCCTCCGCTTGAGTCCTTCGGCATCGGCGATCGGGATGTCGAGAGCGGCCGAGATCGCCGCGGTCGTCGCGTTGCCGGCGGCTCCGATCGTTCGGACGAACTGCGGTCGACCCTGTTGGTGCACGACGACGACGGTCAGGCCCGCTCCGACCGAGACGATGGCTTCGGGGTGGTCCGACACGTCTTGTCCGCCGATGGCCCGGACCAACGCCGAGGAGATCAGATCGACACCTTCGACCGTGAGGCCGGCCCGTTCGATCGTATCGATGACGCCACTGACCAGGTCGGTGTGTGCAGCGGCCACGAGGATCCTTCGCATCTTCTCGCCGTCGGGTGAGGTGTAGTCGGCGAGGATCTGCGACGAGAGGATGGTCTGCTCTGGAGGGAACGGGATGACTTCTTCGGATTGGAACCGCACCGCGCTGTCGACCTCGCCGTCTGGCACATAGGGGAGGTCGATCTCGCGGGTGATGGCCCGAAGACCGGCGATGCCGACAATGACCGACGAGCTCGAGAACTGTCCGTTCTTCCAGAGTCGCTGCAGCGCCTCTGTGACCGCGGCGCTGTCGCGGATCTCGCCTTCGACGAGGGAGCCCGGTGGCAGCCCGACCTGCCCGTAGGTGAGAAGGACAGGTCGGCCTTTGCCAGTACCAAGCTCGGCGGCGCGCACCGCGCTCGTGCCGATGTCGAGGCCTACGGTCAGATGCGCCATGTCACCGTTCCCCTGACGCCCATGGTGTCCTCCGGTCTTCTCTGCGACTTCCACCGGCAGGCGGTGGTGCGGCGCACGACTTCGAATGGGTCGTGCGGCTCGTAGGGGATGTATCGGACCGATTGCCCGTCAGCTTGAGGCTCTGGATCGAGTGGCCGGTTCGTGTCCATCCAGCGACGAAGACCCAGGTAGAACGCCAGGACGAGGAGCTGTGGCGGTGAGCCCGTCGTCGCGTGGGCGACGGTCCCGGCTCAGACCCTTGAGGCGCTTCCCGTCAGAAGGTGCTCGCACCGGCGAGCATGCCGGTCTTCATGATGCCCTTGCGCTCGAGCATGACCTTCAAGTCGTGAGGGTTGGTCGCGGTCGCCATCGCCTCTGTGAGGTCGATCGTCCCTGACGACAAGAGCTCGACCAGCGACTGGTCGAAGGTCATCATTCCGTAGTACTCGCCCTCGGCCACGATGCCCCCGATGTCGGCGGTCAGCAGCGGATCGACGATCGACTGTTGGATCCGCCCGTTCGCGACGAGCACCTCGAGCGCGGGAACCCGGTTCTTCCCGTCGGCGGCAGGAATGAGCCGCTGGCAGATGATGCCCTTGAGCGACCCGGCAAGGCTGATCCGGATCTGGCTCTGCTGATGCGGCGGGAAGAAGTCGACGATGCGGTTGATCGTCTCGGTCGAATTGATGGTGTGGAGTGTGGAGAAGACGAGGTGTCCGGTCTCCGCCGCAGTGATGGCGGCCGATACGGTCTCGAGGTCGCGCATCTCCCCGACCAGGATCACGTCCGGATCCTGTCTGAGGACGACCCGCATCGCCGAGGAGAACGAGTCCGTGTCGAACCCGACCTCCCGCTGGTCGATGGCAGCGAGGACGTCGGAGTGAAGGTACTCGACAGGATCCTCGATCGTCACCACGTGACACGAGCGGGTGTTGTTGATGTGGTCGATCATCGCGGCAAGGGTGGTCGTCTTGCCCGAACCGGTCGGTCCGGTGACGAGCACCAGGCCGCGCATCTCTTCGGCCAGCCGGCTGACCACGCTCGGTAGTCCGAGCTCGTCGACCTTGGCTGCGTTCGATCTCACCCGACGCATGGCGAGCGCGACCGATGAACGCTGGTAGAAGGCGTTCACCCGGAAGCGTCCCGTGCCCGCCAGGCTGTAGGCGAAGTCGACCTCGTGGTGCTCATGGAAGGTCTCGAGGCTGGCTGCGGGCATGATCGATTCGGCGATCGTCCGGGTCTCCTCCGCGCTGAAGGACGGCTCGTCGTCGAGCGTCCGCAGTGCACCGGCCAGACGCATCCGTGGCGGCGCTCCGGCCTTGATGTGCAGGTCCGAGCCGTCGAGCTCGGCCAGAATGGCCAGCAGCCGATCGAGATCTCCGGTGTCCACGATGGCATCCCTCCCGGGGGTCGCGAGCTCGTCCAATGGACTCCTCCGCGCGCCGAAACGGCGCACAGGGAATCACCAGACTCAATCGGCACGGGAAGGGCCGGAGTTGAGAGCTTTCAGCTCGGGGCGGGTGCCGAGACCTTCGATGCACTGCCCCCGTCGCTGCCCGACCCGCCCCCGGATCCGGACGCGGGGGCCGCAGGGGACGACGATTCGCTCTTCGACGAATCCTTCTCCGCCGTGCCGGACGACGCGGGGGCCTGATTGCTGTCGCCGGCCTTTTCGGCCCCTGCGCCGTCACCGACACCGACCTTCTTCGGCGAGCCGTTGGTCCGGCTGTCCGTCTTGTAGAAGCCGCTCCCCTTGAAGACGATGCCTACGCTGCCGAAGACCTTTCGCACCGGTGAACCGCACGTCGGACACGCGTCGAGCGGGTCGTCGTGGAAGGACTGCACGACGTCGAAGTTCTCGTTGCAGTGATCGCAGCGGTACTCGTAGGTGGGCACGGCGGTCGTTCCTTCCGGCTCGGCGGGTCCCGCCCCGAACAGGCCGGCCCCTACGATCTGGCAGTCTACCCGAGAGAGTGCCAATACCGTCCGGATGGCCTGGTCTCCCGTACACTGTGGCCGATGACCGACGGGAGTCCCACGTGACCGACCGAAGCCTCAGTCACCTCGACCCTTTCGGCGGCACGCGGATGGTCGATGTCTCGCCCAAGGAGGCGACCCACCGCCGGGCACTTGCCCGTTGCAGGGTCTCCATGAAGCCGGAGACGACCGCCAAGGTCGCCAACAACGCGATCACCAAGGGAGACGTCCTCGCGGCCGCCAGGGTCGCGGGCATCCAGGCGGCCAAGCGGACATCCGACCTGGTCCCGATGTGTCACCCGCTGCTCGTCGGTTCGGTGCACGTCGACTTCACCATCGGCGACGACTTCGTCGAGGTCGAGACCAAAGTCGAGACCGTGGACCGGACGGGTGTCGAGATGGAGGCGATGACCGCCTGTGCGATTGCCGCACTGACCGTCTACGACATGTGCAAGACGACCGATCGGACGATGAGCATCGGTCAGCTCATGCTGTGGGAGAAGTCGGGCGGGGGCTCAGGCAGCTGGAAGCGGGATCCACTCGGCTGACGGCTGACGGTCAGCTACGGACGGCGGACCGGAGATCCCTGAGTGAGAGCTCCGAGGTCGCCTCGCCACCACACTGGGTGCAGTGCTCGACATGCCGCCAACTCCGCAGCAGTCTCGTCCCCTCAGGGTTGAGCAGGACGACGAACGACTCGGAGAGCGGGTCGATCTCGACGCCATAGCACGGCTGCCACTCGGTCGACGCCGGACCCGTCCGGTAATTGCCGCCCTTCACCACCCGACGGAAGCGAGAGTGCTCCATGTCGATGATCCAGGTGCTGTGACACGACTCGATCACGATCTCATCCACGGGGTCAGTATCCCATGAATTGATGAGGACCTTTCGGAGAATTGATGTCGGTTCGGTGACAGTTGGGATCTGACTGCTGCACTGTCGGATGGAACCCTCGACGGCGATTCCGTTCGGAGATCGGTCCGAACGCGACGGTTCCCGTCAGGAGGTCGAATTCAACCCGCGAGATCCGTCGCCGGAAGCAGCACCTCGACGGTGGTGCCGCCCTCGGGCACGGAGTGGATGGCGAGCCGCGCACCGATGAGTCGTGCGCGTTCCGCCATTCCTGGGAGGCCAAGGGACCCACCTGTGTCACGCACGTCGGCAGGCGTCTCGAACCCGATGCCGTCGTCGGTGATCAGCATGCGGACCGAACCGCCGTCGAAGTCCAATCCCATGGCGATCCGCGAGGCCGCTGCGTGCCGTCCGACATTGGACAGCGCCTCCTGGGCGATCCGGAACAGTGCGAGCTCGATGCCGGGTTCGAGGCGCCGGGCGGTCCCGGTGACGCCGAGGCCGACGTCGAGCTGCTCTCGCTCGGCCGTCTCGGAGAGGAGCTGATTGATCGACTCGACCAGTCCGAGGTCGTCCAGGACGGGAGGACGGAGCCCCCGTGCGATGGAGCGGAGCTCACCGATCGCCCCCTCGACGATCGCGCGGAGCTCGTGCGTCCCGGTCTGGCCATTGGCCCGGGCCGGAGATGCCGGATCGATCGCGTCGATCTGGCGGCAGAGGTGGATCAGGTCCTGCAGCGGTCCGTCGTGGAGCTCTTGGGCGAGATGCCTGCGCTCCTCCTCTTGGCCCATGACGACCTGGGAGGCGAACTCCTCCATCAGCTCGTGCCGGCGGGTCTCCGCCGTCACGTCTTCGAAGACCACCTGCACTCGGCGATCGACGTCCGGTCCGTGGAGAACGGTGGCCGTCGGTCTGAAGAGGGCCGTCTCGCCCCCGACTGTGAACGCGATTGGCTCGCCTCGACGTCCCCCTCCTGCCTGTCGATCGGCAGACTCCGTCGGAGGGTCGATCAACCTCGCGAGGACGTAGCTTGCGGCGGTCGCGCCGATCACGTCGATCAGCCGATTCGGTGACGCCGTTGTGCTGCGATCATGGACGGTGCGAGCCAACGGTTCGAAGACTCGCGCCGCGGAGGGGTTCGCTTCCACGACGGACCCACTCGCGTCGACGATGAGGATCGGCGCCCGGTTGGACTCGAAGAGGTCGCGGTAGAGGGCGACGGCGCCGAGCCGCTCGCGGTGTGCCTCTTCGGCCAGCGTACTTGCTCTGCGCTCGGCGGCCACCTGGTAACCGATCACGAGCGCCAACACGTCGAGGAGCAGGAGTTGGACGACCTCCGACCAGACACCCGGCGCATCGTGCGCGCTCGCAGCCGACACGATGCGCGGGATCCCGAGCAGCGAGAACCACGCCGCCGTGAACGCCGCTCCGGTCAGTCCGAAACGAAGTGCGACGTACACCACCGGGATGATGAAGAGCGCAAGCGTGGAGTACTCGAGCGCGGCGGATCCGATGTCGAGGTGGAACGCGACGGTCGCGGCAAGTCGGAGAAGGTAGAGAGCGAGGATGACGATCTGGAGAATCCAGAACCATGAGTCGGTCCACGGTTGACCGGCCTCAACTGCTCGGGATCTCGCGGAATGAGCAAGCTCAGCGGTCGACGCCCCGCCGGCCGACGACCGGGGTTCGGGCCCATCCGTCCGAGGGTGATGAACGCCTTCCATCAAAGGAACTGCGAGCGTCGACGGAGCGGTCGGTGGCAGCGACATGTGGTTCAACTCTCGGCGTCCCGCGCGACCCGATCTCGTGAGAACAGCGTCGTCGCGAGCGCGAAGTGGACCAGCTCGGTGCGCGACGTGACGCCCAGCTTCTCGTAGACATGGTTGAGATGGCCTTCGACGGTTCGCGGGCTGATTCCGAGCTCGTGGGCGATGGCCTTGTTGGAGAAGCTGCGGGCCACCAGACGGACGACTTCTGTCTCCCGGGTAGTCAGACATGGCCGGTCATCGGCCGATCCGAGGTCTGCGATCTTCTCCCCGCCGTCACCGCTCCATCTGGATGGAGCCGGCGTGAACGAGGCTGACCGCTCGCACACGGCGCGGATGGCACTGATGAGCTCATCGCCGGGAGCGGTCTTCAAGAGATATCCACTCACACCTGCGGACATGGCTGCCCTGACGTAGTGCTCGTCGTCGTAGGCGCTGAGAATCAGCACGATGGTCGACGGGTGTTCAGCGGTCACCTTCCGAGCGAACTCGATGCCATTCATCTTGGGTAGCCGGATGTCGACGAGTGCAAGATCGGGGAGCTCGCGTCCGACGACCTCGAGTGCGGTCTCCCCGTCGGCGGCTTCACCGACAACCTCGAACTCCTGCGCGTCCTCGAGGATGCGTCGGGTTCCCGTTCGCAGCAGCTCATGATCATCCACGATCACGACGCGTCGGCGATCGCTCCGGCTCGGCGCGGTCGCGTCACGTGCCGGGTCGAGCCCCGGTCTTTGCTGCGCCCCGATGCCCATCATCCCATCGTACGTGCGTCACACCGCTGTGAACAGGGACGCTGCCATCGCCAGGCAGAGCGAAGTTGCCAATGGCGCGAGCAGGATCGGGTGAGTAGCGACGTCCATGCGATGTGACAGTGCATCCGTCGCCGAGCGCTTCCGCACGGTCGCCCACGCTCCGATGGCGCACGCGAGGAACGAGGCGATCCACACGGCGCATCCGAGCAACGTGGCGAAGAGACCGAGCCCCCCGGCCCAGCAGCCTGCCACCAGCAGGAGCGTCCGTCCTCGTCCACGCGGATCGACGCACTCGGGATCCCGATGGCGCGCGATTGCGAGTACCACCGACGCGATCAGCGTTCCGACCCACGCGCCGACGACCACCGTCCACTGCCGATGGAGCGAGGCTGCGATCGAGACGATCACCAGACCGCACGCGGTCGCGATGGAAGCGACCCCGAGCGGTGCACGGAGCCCGTCGTACTCGATCAGCGTGACGGCGATCGCCCCCGACGCCAGGGCGCAGTATCCGGCAGAGACGAGTGACCCGTGCCAGGCCCACGTCACGAGCAGGAACGCACCCGCCGAAGTGATCTCGACGAGTGGGTACCGGATGGAGATCGGCTGACCGCAGTGCCGGCACCGGCCGCGGAGCGCAACCCGCGAGGCGACCGGAATGTTCTCCCACCACGCCAGCTGCTCACGACAAGCCGGACAGAACGATCGAGGCGACTGAACCGAGAGGCCACGGGGGGAGCGGTAGATCACGACGTTGAGAAAGGAGCCCACGAGGAGCCCGGAGATCCCTGCCGCCGTCATGGCCAGTGCGAACCTGCCCGAATCGCCCGTGCTCATGGTTCGTATTCAACAGCTGCGAGCGTCGCGATCGGTGGTTCGAGAGGGAGCGCCCGGTGGTCCATGAGCCTCCTAGGCCGCTGACCTGGATGTTCAAGCCCGAAACCGGCAATTGTCCGAACCTCTCCGGTTACGGCTCGATGGGTGGCCGCGACCACCGATCATCGATGAGGCACGAGGTGGCGTCGCCGACGGCCAAGAAAGGCCTTGACAGACATCGCGCAATCAGTGGGATCATTGTCACTAAGAGTGGTCATGAGAACCGACCGACCAGGTGGTTTGTAGGCGGACCACACGAGGGGACAGATCTGATGAGGTGTCATCGGGGTCGCGATCCGACGTCGGCGAGAGGTGATTCACGTTCAATATCAATTTCCACCTTGCCGATAAGGACGCCATGACCGACGTCGATGCCATCCGCTTCATGGCGAGCGAGCACGACCTCGAGTTCGTCGACCTCACGACCTACGGGGTCGACCGCGCCGCGGGCGAGATCCTGCCGTCCGATCTGGCCCGACGTCATCACATGGTGGCGATCAAACGGAAGTTCGGAACACCCGTCATTGCGACCTCCGATCCTGACGATCTCTACGCCCAGGACTCGGTGCGGGCTTCGCTTGGCCGCGACTTCATCTCCGTCGTCGCGTCGCGCGAGCAGATCGCGGACTATCTCGATCAACTGTTCGGGTCCGAGATCGACGATGTGCAGAGTGGTGAGTTGGGGAGGCCCACCTGGGAGGAGCCCGAGGACCGCACACTGCTCGACGGCGACGGTGGTTTGGAATCAACAGCGGCAGCCACCGAACTCGAACTGATCTCGTCCATCGAGATGGGGCCCGACACTGCCGACAATGCCGAGATCGTGGACTTCGCCGACCGAACCGAAGTCATCGAAGATGTCGAGAGTACCGACGCCAGCGAGTCGAACGCCGAGCAGCTCCCCGATCTGCGTCTAGCAGATGCCGCGGGAGTGGAGAATGAGCCTGCGCAAGAGAGCCCACGATCGAACAGCCCGGGCAGTAGTGGCCGACGTGGGAAAAAGGGCGAGAGAAAAGGGAAGGCAGCCGCGCCCGCCGAAGACAAAACTCCCGACGCCGAATTCGAGGCTGCGATCTCATGGGAAGGGGCAGCTGCAGGCGATGAATCGGGAGTGCCCGAACCTGCAGACTCCGGTGGGTACGTCGGTGAATCTGACGGCGCTGGTTCTGGCGAAGACGTAACACAACCGCAAGGACCCCAAGTGCTCGAGTACGAAGCGGCTGAGCAGGACCTTGCGGCGGAGCACCTCTCGTGGAGTGACGACGGATCGTCACTCGAGCCGTCGACGGCACTGTTGCCCGAATTCGGGGCGGAGGACTTTGACGAACTTGCCCGGTCGTTGCAGGACACCGAATTCGCCGACGCCGACCTGACCACTGACGCGGCCGACCTCGTCTCCGAGGCGGTCGCGACGTTTCAAGAACAACAAGGTGAAGGGTGGTACGTCGAGGCCGATGGTGTCGACGGATCCGGCCTCGCCGGATTTCCACCGCTGGCAAAGGTCCTGGTGGACGGGGGTCGAGTCTCGCTCGAGGCGATGGAGGAGGTGCTCGAGGAGCACGAGCGCACCGGGCAGAGCTTCGCTCGGATCCTGACCGACAAGAAGCTCGTGACCGAGGCCGACCTCATGTGGGGCATGGCCGAGGAGATGGGCCTCGAGTTCGTCGATCTTGACACCGCCTCGGTCGACCTGGCCGAAGCCGGCACGATCCCTGAGGCGACCGCACGCCACCACAATGTCGTCGTCATCGCAAACGACAACGGCACGCCGGTCGTGGCCGCGTCGAATCCCACCGACGTCTTTGCGATGGACGACCTGCGCACCATCATCGGCCGCAACTTCATCGTGGTCGTTGCCACCCGATCGCAGATCAGCTCCTATATTTCCCGGGTGTTCAACAGCGGTGGCGACGCTGCGGACATGGCCATGGAAGCATCCCGTGGCTTCGACGGAAGTGAACGCGACAGCGGCGTCGACGACATTCAAGCGATTACCGAAGAAGCGCCGATCGTGAGGTATGTCAACCTTCTCATCCTCCAGGCACTGAACGAACGTGCATCGGACATCCACGTCGAGCCGACAGGGAGTGAGCTACGGATCCGCTACCGAATCGACGGCGTGCTTCACGATGTGTCGACCGCACCCCGAACGATTGCCTCCGCAGTGACCACTCGGCTCAAGGTCATGGCCGACATGAACGTCGCGGAGCACCGGGTCCCCCAGGACGGCCGGATCTCGCTCAACGTCGGAGCGAAGGGCATTGACCTCAGAATGGCGACGCTCCCGACGATCCACGGCGAGAAGGTCGTCATGCGAGTGCTGGACAAGTCCAGCGTCGTGCTCGGCTTCGGCGATTTGGGCTTCGACGGCGATCTCCTGCACACCTACGAGAGCATCTACACCAAGCCCTACGGGACGATTCTCGTGACCGGACCGACGGGCTCCGGAAAGTCGACGACTCTCTACACAACCCTTACTGCGCTGAATTCCTCCGAGAAGAACATCATCACCGTCGAGGATCCGGTCGAGCTGCAGCTGAAGGGCGTCAACCAGGTCCAGCTCAATGTCAAAGCGGGCCTGACCTTTGCGTCCGCCCTGAAGTCGATCCTCCGTTCCGACCCGGACATCGTCCTGATCGGGGAGATCCGCGACAAGGAGACTGCGGTCATTGCAGTCGAAGCGGCGCTCACCGGCCACATGGTGCTCGCAACACTCCACACGAACAGCGCTGCGTCTACCCCGATGCGGCTCATCGAGATGGGCCTCGAGCCCTTCTTGGTGACTTCCGCACTCTCGGGCGTCCTTGCCCAACGACTTGCTCGTCGGCTCTGTGTCAACTGCAAGGAGGCGTACGAACCGACCGACGCAGACATCACGTCAGCCGGATGGACGCCCGAAGAAGTCGAGCTCGCAGGGGGTATGCCCAAGGTCTATCGAGCGGTCGGATGCTCGGCCTGTTCGAACACCGGCTACCGAGGTCGTAAAGCTTTGGCCGAACTCATGCCGATGACTGAAGAAATCGAGCGGATGATCATCGAAGGAGGATCCGTGGAAGAGATCCATAAGGTCGCATTGTCCCAGGGCATGATGACACTGCGACAGAGCGGCCTTCGCAAGGCCATCGAGGGCGAGACGACCCTCGAAGAAGTGCTCCGGGTGGTCGCATGAGCCCGGTCACGGCAGAGACACGTGTGGAATGGTCAGGTCGTCTCGCTCGTGCGCTGGTCGAAGGCGGGTACGAGACCGAAGCCAATCTGCAGCCCCTGGTCGCCGAGGCTCGGGCGACCGGTCAGTCCCTTGCAAGCCTGCTCATCAGCAGGAAGCTCTCGATCCCAGCGGTCGTTGTCGGCGCCTTGGCGCATCTCAGTCAGCTACCGGCAATCGACTTGTCAGCCATGGAACCAAGTGCTGAAGCGCGTGCGGCGCTGCCAGTGATGCTCGCCCACGAGTACGGTGCCGTCGCGCTGCAACTCGACGGGAACACCCTGGCCATCGCCTTTTCCGAGCCCCCGTCGGACCAAGACGTCGAAGCCCTCGCCGCTCGAATCGGGCATCGGATCAATCCGGTTCTCGCGGACCCGGTCCTGATCGAAAGCATGCTCGGCAACGAGCACGGACTCACCGAATCGGCACCTCTCCCACCTCCACCTCCCGGTCCGGCACCGGACTCGCCCCTGGTCGACGCCGGCGACGCTGCCGATGAGACGGATGGTTTGAAGTCGAGTCCCGATGTCGAGCGACTCCTGGCAGAAGGCATGCCGGATCTCGCGTCCAACGGGACCATGCCGTTGCACATCGATGATCTCCTGCGCTACGCGGTGTCGGTCGGTGCATCGGACCTCCACCTGACAGCAGAGATGTCCGGGACCATCCGCCTTCACGGCGCCCTACGCCAGATCGAAGGCTGCCCGGTCCTCGGAAACGAAACGATTAGAGACATGGTGTTCGGCATCCTGCCGGCCTCTCAGCGAGAGCGGTTCGAAGAGGAACACGAACTGGATACCTCGCACTCGATCGCTGGCGTCGGCAGGTTCCGAGTCAACGTGTCCCTTCAACGCGGGACGATTGCAGCAGCTCTTCGGCCGATTCCCCATGAGATGCCGAACTTCGACACGCTGGGCCTGCCCGACTCGATCAAAGCATTCACCGACCTCAGGCGGGGACTGGTCCTGGTGACGGGACCGACTGGTTCGGGAAAATCCACGACGCTCGCGTCGCTCGTCGACATCATCAACCGGACCAAGCCACTCCACATCGTCACCGTCGAAGATCCGATCGAGTTCCTCCACGACCACAAGCGCTCGATCATCACCCAACGTGAGGTTGGCGAGGACACCAACTCTTTTGCCGAGGCCCTCCGCCGGGTACTCCGACAGGACCCCGACGTGATCTTGGTGGGCGAGCTCCGTGACCTCGAGACCATCTCGATGGCGATCACCGCGGCAGAAACTGGACACCTGGTGTTCGGCACGCTGCACACCCAGGACGCGCCGCAGACCATCGACCGGATGATCGACGTGTTTCCGACGACTCAGCAAGAGCAGATCAGAGTCATGTTGGCAGCGACCCTCGAAGGGGTGGTGACCCAGCAGTTGGTCGTCAATGCCGAGGGGACCGGACGGGTGGCGTGCGCAGAGGTCCTCGTAGCCACATCTGCCGTGAGGAACTTGATCCGCCTGGCGAAGACGCATCAGATCTACTCGCTGATGCAGGTCGGGGCGACGTTCGGCATGCAGACGATGGACCAGGCGCTCGCCAAGCTCGTCAAGGACGGGGCGATCTCCGAAGCCATCGCATACGACCGGTCCCAGAATGAAGAAGACCTCCGGAACCACCTGAACACCTGACCGATCATGAACACTGACCGACGAATCGGGGCATTGTGGCACTGACATTTGACTACAAGGTGAGAGATCGCTCGGGCGGACTCGTCGAAGGACAGCTCGAAGGCGACAATATGGCGCTGGTCGTCCGGCGTCTGCGCGAGATGGGGTACATGCCCATTTCGGTGACGCCGAAGTCGGCGGTCAATTTCAAGACAGAGATCAAGATCCCGGGGCTGTCCGACCGGATCAAGCTTCGCGAGATCGCGGTGATCACTCGTCAGCTCTCGACGATGGTCGACTCAGGACTGTCCGTTGTCCGTTCCTTGGGGATCCTCACGGCACAGGTGGAGAACCCCGCATTGGCGCGCATCCTCGAAGAGGTGCGTCTCGATCTCGAACATGGTTCGTCGCTTTCCGCCGCGTGCGCCAAACACCCGAAGGCGTTCTCGCATCTGTTCTGCACCTTGGTTCAGGCTGGAGAAGTCGGAGGAAACCTCGACGAAGTACTCGGTGGCCTTGCGAGCACGATTGAAAACCAGGCGCAGCTCAATCGCACCATCCGCTCGGCGATGACGTATCCGTCTGTCGTGCTCAGTGTGATGGTCATCATCTTCACAGCGATGATCGTCTTCATCGTGCCGGTCTTCCAGAATCTGTTCACGTCACTCGGCGGGAAGCTTCCGCTGCCGACACGGATCCTGATCGGGATATCGCAAATCCTGACCAGCGCTTGGGTGCTTCTCGTCATCGCCATCGTGGTCGGATCCGTCATCGGAATTCGCAAATGGATCTCGACCGAAGAGGGTCGTCGTCGGTGGGACCGCTGGATGCTCAAGCCGCCCGTCTTCGGCCCGCTCTTTCACAAAGTTGCGCTTGCACGTGTGACCAACACGCTGGCATCTCTCATTGCCTCCGGCGTTCCGATCCTCGAGTCGCTTGACATCTGCGCCGACACCGCTGGAAATCGGACAGTCGGCGATGTCCTTCTCGAAGCGAAGAACGGCGTGCGCGAGGGGCGGCCTCTCGCTGATCCCCTTCGGGAACATGAAGACGTCATCCCGACACTGGTGGTTCAGATGATCGAGGTCGGGGAGCAGACCGGTGCACTCGACGCCATGCTGAAGAAGGTTGCTCAGTTCTATGACCAGGAAGTGGAAGTGACGGTCAACAATCTGACTGCCCTCCTCGAGCCGCTCTTGACGGTGGTGATGGGCGTCGGCGTCGGCCTCATGGTCATTTCGTTGTATCTGCCGATGTTTGACTACATCAAGTTGATTCACAATTGACGCTCTTGCGGTGCTTCGATGATGCCCGCTTCACGATGTCTCAATCACTTTGGCGGTACTTCGCGTCCAAAGTGCCAGGTCACGCTCGTGAGCATCCCCTCGGATAGATCGCAAAGATTCGCTAAAGCTCAAACGCTATTCGGACGATAGCTCCTGCGGGCACCGCTTCTGGTGCTCCACATTGATGCATCAATCCACACGAGGAGGAACCAAATGTTTTCAGACTTCATCGATCGTCTGAACGACAGGCGTGACGCTACGGGCGAGGCTGGCGCAGATGCCGGTTTCACCCTCATCGAGCTCATGGTGGTCCTGTTGATCCTTGCGATCTTGCTCGCCATCGCCATTCCGACATTCCTCGGGGTGACGAAGTCGGCGAACGACCGTGCGGCACAGTCCAACCTGAACACTGCGTTCACCAATGCGAAGGCTGCGTACCAGGCCGCAGGTCAGTCGTATACCGGCGTCACTATCGCAACGCTGCAGTCTGCCGAGCCGAGCTTGAGCTTCGTTACCGGCAACTCGACTGGTCAGGGCGTTGTCTCGGTGGCCGTCTCGGCTGATGGCAACGGCGTTGTGCTGGCCGCCCTGTCGAAGGCCGGCAACTGCTGGTATTTGATCGACAACGCGCAGGCGATCACGGCAACCAACTCTGCGTCCACGACAGCGCCGTATAATTCGGCGGCCGCCGCGTCGGGCACGACTGGGGCCGCTCCCGGCACCGAGGCTGCGACTACCTCCACCCAGTACACCACCAACGGCGCCCTCACAATGCCGGTGACCGCTGGCACGTCTTACGGTGAGGCCAAGGGCGACAACACCGCAACTGACTGCAACGCTGCAACTCCGCTCCTGAGCAACGCCAGTGCGAACAAGGTGTTCTACCAGGTCCAGTCGGGCGGCTTCCCAAGCTAGCTCAGCTGGCCAACGTTTAGCGGCTCGACGATCGAGTTGCGACGAAGTGACGAGAGTGCCCCCTTCCTCCGGGAGGGGGCACTCTCCACGTCCGGCCAAGGTCGGCTCACGGGGTGGTCGGGCGCTCAAGGCGGTGCCGTGTCGTCACGATGGTATGAGGGTGAACCCCTCCCGCTCGCCAGCCAGTTTGGTTGTGGTGCCAGACGCCCATCCGCCGATCGGTGAGAAGCTTTCGCTGACATCGCAGCTCGGCACCCGGACAGTGACATGAAGTCGGCGGGTGTCATCGACCGCGATGTCGACGAGAGTCGGGACAGCTTCGAGCCGGATGGTCGAGCATGCCCCGATCGGTCGAGCCGAACCTCCTGGTTGGTCGAGCACCTCAGACGACGGCGATGGCCGTTGGTGGTGATGCTGACCTTCGTGATCGTGTCCCTGGCGTATTCACTGTGGTGGGATCCGGTCGTCCATCACTCGCAGGTGTGGGTGATCCCTGGAGACATCTGGTCCACATTCCGCGCCGCCCACTGGGTGGGCTGGGGAAACATCGGCGGTATCTATGGGGGTGACACCCAACTCGTGACGTTCCCCGGCATTGCAGTCTTTCTGGCGCCCGTGGCCATGGTCAGCGGGGCGCTCGGACTGGGTGAATCAATTGCCCCCATCTTCATCAGCCAACCCTCGTCGTGGTTGTTGCTCGGACCGGCAATGCTGCTGTTGGCCTCGGCCTGCCTGGTGGCCTTCGACGCCATGGCCGAGGAGCTCGGGGTGAACGGGCCTCGCCGGATCCTGCTCAGCGTGATGGAGGCGGTCGTCATATTCCAGGTCGTGACCCTGTGGGGTCACCCCGAAGACCTCCTGGCGTTGACCTTCTCGATGTACGCACTCCTCGCCATGGTGCGTGGTCGGTGGTCCCTCTCGGGATGGCTGTGGGGGGCAGCCCTGGTGACCCAACCGCTGGTCATCCTGATCTTCCCCCTGGCGTTCGTCCGAACCCCCAAGTCCCAGCGCCTCCGCCTGTGTCTCTACGGCGCCCTCCCGTCGGTCGTGCTGCTCAGCGCCCCGCTCGTGACGCAATGGCACCAGACATCAGCGGTCTTCTTCCATCAGGCGAACGCCAGATTCCTCGATCATGCGACACCCTGGATCGCGCTGTCGCCCACACTGTCACGGACCACCGTCGGCGCCGGGCCCGGGCGGGTGATCGCGGTCCTGGCGGCCGTCGTGATCGGCATCATGGCCTCCCGGAGGCCACCCTCGGCCGTCGGCCTCCTCTGGCTGTGCGCCCTGGCCCTGAGCCTCCGGTGCTTCTTCGAATCGGTGATGGTCCCGTTCTACCTTGGACCTTCGCTCGCGCTCATCGTGTTGACGGCCGCTACGTGTGTCAGTTGGAAGCGGCTGGTCGGGGCGTGGGCAATCGCTGTCGTCGCCACCGTGTATTGCTTCCACCGCGCGTCCGAGTGGGGATACTGGATCCCGATGGTGGTCTTCCTCGCGATCGGATTGGCTTGCGCATGGCCCGGCCGAGCGGAAGTCGGCATCTCCGCCGCCCCGCGGGCTGATCTTGCCACCGTCGATCGGTGAGCCCGCGGGACCGTGCCCTCCCCTACAGCGGCCCGATGGTGTGCTTGCGCCGGGGTAGGGCCTCCCGGCCGGTCACCAGGGTCGTGAGCGCCTCCGCGACGACCGCCCGTGTCTGTTCGGGCTCGACGACTGCGTCGACGAACCCCCGTTCGGCCGCCTGCCAGGGCGTGAGGTACTTCTCGGTGTAGGCCGCCTGCAGCGCACGACGCTGCTCGGGTTCGATCCGCCGGTGGAGGATCTGGACGGCGCCTTCGGCACCCATGACCGCCACCTCGGCGCCGGGCCACGCGACGCAGAGGTCGTTGCCGAGCCCCTTCGAGTCCATGACGATGTAGGCACCGCCGTACGCCTTGCGCATGATCACGCAGATGCGGGCCACCGTCGCCTCTGCGTAGGAGAAGGCGAGCTCCGCACCGTGCCGGATCATCCCCCGCCACTCGAGGTCCTTTCCGGGGAGGAAGCCCGGCGTGTCGACGAGGGTGACCAGCGGCAGGTTGAAGGAGTCGCAGAAGCGGACGAACCGTGCGCCCTTCTGCGAAGCGGTGATGTCGATCGTGCCGGCCAGCGCCTGGGGTTGGTTGGCGACGATGCCCACCGCGTGCCCGTCGATCCGTCCCAGTGCAGTCACGAGCTGGGGTGACCACCGGCCCCACAGCTCGGTCGCCTCGTGGTGGTCGCAGAGCGCGGTGACCACCCGGCGCACGTCATAGGAGCTGGTGGCACGCGCCGGAATGATGTCGGCGAGCTCGTCGAGGGGCCGGTCGGCGGGGTCGTCGAGTGGGCCCCGCGGGACGAGGTCGTCCACCGTCGCAGGCAGGAAGCCCAACAGGTGGTCGACGTGGGCGAGCGCGTCCTCCTCCGAGGCGGCCTCGATCGCACAGAGCCCGCTCGAGCGCGCATGCATGGCGACCCCGCCGAGCTGGTGGACGTCGAGGTGGATGCCGGTGAACTCCTCGACCATCGCGGGTCCCGAGACGAAGGCGAACGCGTCGCTCGTCATGATCACGATGTCAGCCAGTCCGAGCAGGAGCGCGGGGCCCGAGATGGCCGGTCCGGTCACCACCGCCACCACCGGCACGTTGCCCGAGCAGGTGGCGATGGCCCGTGCCGCCCGTCCCCATCCGTGCAGCGAGGCGACCCCGTCGGAGACGTCGGCACCGCTGGTCGCGAGCACGAGCACGAGCGGGACGCGCAAGGTCGCGGCGGAGCGGGCGCCTTCCAGAATGGTCTCCCCGTCCTCGATGCCGAGGGCACCGCGGCGATCGGTGGACACCGAGCGGACCACCATGGCCGGACGTCCACCGAGCACCTCGACCCCGGCCCGCACCGTTCCGGGGACCCGCCGGCGCAGGATCGGCGCAGCGGGAGCTTCGAGGGTCACGCGACCATGCTACGAACTCGCCCGCGTGCCGACCGACGCGGGCAACTCGGGGACCGCACGGGGCCCGTCGCACCGGTCGGACGGGACGCTCGTCCGGCTCAACGGGGCCGCTCGGCTCGGCGGTCCATCCGCTCGAACTGGCGCTCGACGTCGGCCCAGACAAGCGGCTCCGACAGTTCGGCCTCCTCGTCCGAGACCGGTGCACGCGCGAGCACGACCGCGCCGACGGTGAGCAGGACGAAGAGCATCGAGAGCTTGGAGACGAAGCCGGCGACCTGCTGGTCGTTCAGTGCACGCAGGCCGATCGCCTCCTGTGAGTGCGCAAAGGCCGGGTAGAGCGGCCGGGTCGAGAGGATGAAGACGAAGGAGAGGAAGGCCGGCACCACTGCTTGGACGACCAGATAGGCGAACCGGACCACCGGGCGCGGTCGCACCACCCCGGGGATGCGACCGATCACCGGTATCCACAGGACGATCCCGGCGAGCACGACCGCGAGGTCGATCGCCCCTCTCGACAGCGTGGACGAGGCCTGGGCGGCGACGAGGGCGGGGGTCATCGACGCGCCGAGCACCCCGGTGACCACGGCGATCGCCACGAGAGGGCGCTGGCACCGCGTGACCACCGCGTCGATGGGGGCCGGCTTCGTGACGCGGCGGAGGACGTCGTAGGGCAACCCGTACAGGAGCAGCGGCGCGACCGCGACGACGAGGATGACCCGCTGGGTCACGAGGGCGGTCAGCGACCAGTGCGCCGAGAGGTCCGCGACCGGCCACGTCGACGCCACGGCCGCGGCGAACCAGGCGGCGGCAAAGCAGCCGATCTCCTTGCGGGTCCAGGGGATCGGCGGATCCTCGGACCGTTGCAGGTGGCGATGGACCCCGACCACCAGGACTCCGCCGGCGACGAGCACGGACCACGCCAGAAGGTGCGGGTCCCACGCGAACGGAGCCGACGGATCGCTCACCGCGGGATGTCCGGTGGTCGGCGCGCCGTAGATTGTCCGCGATGCAGCGGCTCGACCGGCTCGAACGGGTGACGGACCTCTTGTTGGTGCTGTTGGACGCACCGCGTCCGCTCAGCCTGCGCGAGATCGCGGACCGGGTGCCGGGCTACCCCGATACCCACGGGGCCCGCCGGCAGGCGTTCGAGCGGGACAAGCGGCTGCTGCGCGACGAGGGCGTCCCGGTCGAGGTCGTTCCGATCGGGGGCGAGGACCAGCTCGGGTACCGCGTCGATCCCGACGCCTACTACCTGCCCGATCTCGGTCTCACCACCGAGGAGCAGGCTGCGCTCAACCTGGCGGTCGCCGGCGCCCACCTCGGTGAGCCTACCGGCCGCGACGCGCTCTGGAAGCTGGGGGTGGCAGGCGAGTCGCCGCAGCGGGAGGGAGCGGGCCCACTGGTCGATCTCGCCGCCGTCGAGGGACTCGCCGCCCTGCCGGATCTCTTCGACGCCGTCCGCCGGCGTGCGACGGTCGAGTTCGCCTACCGGACGGAGTCCCGCCACGTCGATCCTGCCGCGATCCGCTTCCGGTCCGGCCACTGGTACCTCGTCGGCTTCGACCGCGTCCGCGGCGAGCCGCGTACCTTTCGCGTCGACCGCATCGACGGTCCGCCCCGAGCCGGGGCAGACGGGTCGGCGGAGCTCCCGATCGGCTTCGACGCCGGGTCGGTCTTCGAACGCGCGCCGTGGCAGTTCGGGGGCGGCGACGAGGTCGAGGTCGACCTGCTCATCGACGGAGCGGAGGCCGCCCGTGTCGTGGCAGAGCTCGGCGCGGACACCGTCTCCGAGCGGCGCGGGGACGGGTCGGTGGTGGTGCGGCTCACCGTCAGCGATGCTCACGCGTTGGTGAGCTGGGTCCTCGACCTGCTCGACCACGCGGAGGTCCTCGGCCCGCCTGCGATCCGGGACCTCCTCGTCGAGCGGCTTCACGCCCACCTGACCGGGGGATCGGAGGCTCGGGCGTGATCCGTCCGCCCGACACTGCCGGCCGACTCCGGCGCCTGCTCGCGGCCCTTGCCTGGCTCGCGCAGATCGGCGAGGCGCCGGTCGACGAGGTTGCCGACCGGTTCGGACTCACCTCCGACGAGCTGGTCGCCGAGCTCGAGCTGGCCGCGTGCTGCGGCGTTCCCCCTTACACGCCCGACCAGCTGATGGAGATCGTCGTCTCCGATTCGACCGTGTCCGTGCGCCCGGGGATCGCGCTCGCCCGCCCGAGGCGGCTGAGCCCGCACGAAGGGTTCGCACTCGCCGCGTCGGCACGGGCCCTGCTCGCGGTCGACGGGAGCGACCCGACCGGCGCCCTCTCGAGCGCGCTCGCGAAGCTCGAAGGGGCACTCGGTGGCGCCGAGCTCGGAGTCGAGCTCGACACGCCGGCTTTCTTCGCCGCCGTCGTGGAAGCCCTGGAGCGCAACCGGGCGCTCATGCTCACCTACTACTCGGCCTCGACCGACCGGGTCACCGACCGCCGGGTCCATCCGCGCCGGATCTTCGCCTCCGAGGGGCACTGGTACCTCGACGCCTGGTGCGAGCTGGCGGGGGACCTGCGCCGGTTCCGTGTCGACCGGATCACGGCGGTCGAGGCCAAGACCGCAGACGGGACCGCCGTCGAGGACGCGGACGCGGCTCGGGGGGTCGAGATCGTGAGGCCTGCCGACCAGGGGGGACCGACTGACCCGTCTGCAACCGACGCAGACGTTGCTGCCGCGTTCGTTCCGGCACCGGATCATCGGAGGGTGCGGCTCTCGGTCGAACCCTCGGCCGCATGGCTCTTCGAGTCCATCCCCGCGGCCGGTCCGCCTGTCCCGTCCGATGGACGCGTCGAGGTCGAGGTCTTCGTGGCAGGCGAAGCGTGGCTCGAGCGCCTCCTGCTCCGGCTGGGCCCCGAGGCACGCGTCATCGACCCGCCCGAGCTTCGAGGCGTCGGAACGATTGCGGCGCGCCGGATCCTCGATCGCTACGAGCCGGAGCGCTGACCGGGCACGTCGTCGACCGACCCGCCGAGGTCGTGCAAGGTGTGGCCGAGGCGGCCGGCAAGGTGGGGCCGGTGCACTGACACGGTGGCCGGCCACCGGGGCCCGGCACGCGCCGGAGGTGCCCTGCGGTGCTCTCGATCCACGTCGTCCGCGAAGGGGGCCACACCTACTACGTGCGCGACCTGGTCCCCGGGCGGGCCGAGGGGACGCTGGTCGCCGGCGAGGACCGCGGGCAGTGGTCGGGCATCGCATCCCCCGGCCTCGGGCTGACCGGCACGGTCGAGACAGAGCCGTTCGCCGGCGTGCTGGGCGGCCGCGAGCCGGACACAGGTCGACCGCTCCGCAGGGGAGGTGGCCCACGCAACGTGGCCGCCTTCGATCTGACCTTCGGAGCGCCCAAGACGGTCAGCCTGCTCCACCTGTTGGCACCCCGTGAGCTCGCCGCCGCCGTCGGCGCAGGACATGCCGCCGCGGTGGACGACGCGCTCGCCTACGTGGAGGCCGACTCGCTCGGCGTCCGTCGGAGGTCGGACGGACCTGCCGTTCCGGTGGCCGCGGCCGGCGCGGTGGCGGCCACGTTCGCCCACCGCACGAGCCGGGCGCTCGATCCCCACCTCCACACCCACCTGGTGGTGGCCAACGTTGCCCAGGGCGTCGACGGGAACTGGTCGACGCTCGACAGCCGACGGCTGTTCGGCCACTCGGCCGCCGTCCAAGGCGTGTACCACGCCCGCCTTCGTCTCGAGCTGACCGAACGCCTCGGGGTCGAGTGGGAGGTCCGGGCGGGCGGGCTCGGCGACGTCGTCGGTGTCGATCGCGGCCTCGTGCACCTCTTCTCCCAGCGCGCTGCAGGTGCCACCGAGCACCTCCACGATCGGGGCCTGTCCGGGTCGGGTCGCCGAGCACGGCAGGTGGCGTACTCCGTCACGCGACCTGCCAAGGATCGGACCGTCACCGTCGAGGCGCTGCGCACGGAGTGGAAGCAGCGGGCCGGTGACCTCGGCTACGACCTCGGGCAGCTCGTCCGCGTGGTCGGACTCGGGGCGGGACGCGGTGCGGGACTCGGGGTGGGATCCGAGTCGACGAGCCCCTTCGACCGCGACCGGATCGGGGTCGCCCTCGGCGGGTTTGCGGAGCACGGTCGCACCCTGCGCAGGCGCGACGTCGTCGCAGTGCTCGCCGCAGCGGCCGTGCGAGGGACGAGTGCGTCGCAACTCGACGCGATTGCGACCGTGGTGACGTCGGCCACCGGACCAGCGACGCCACGGGCGAAGCCAGGGGAGGCGTTCGCCGAGCCCCGCTGGAGCGCTTCGGACCTGGCACGCGTGGCTGACCGCAGCCCCGAGCTGTTCGAGGTGGACCGGTCCGGTGCCGTGCGACATGTTGCCGCAGACATTCGGGTCCCGCACCTCGGTGTGGACCAGCTGGCACGGATCGGGCGGTCACACGCATCGGGAGGCGCCGCGCTGGCCTTCGGGCGATGAGGGTCGCCTCAACGTCCGAGGTCCAACGTCGGACCGGTGGTCGCCCCCGGCTCGAGGCGGCCCAGCTCGGGTCCGGCACCGAGGTCGAACAGGCTGCGCCAGGGCTCCGCGAGGTAGTACGGCGCGAGTGGTACCCACCCGGCCCGGTTGCGCTCGTCGAGGGCGAGTGCGCGACCCGGCATGCCGCGGGCGATGAGATCGGGCGGCAGTCGCCGCCGCGACCTCGTGGCAACGGCATCGGTGATGCTCGGACGGCCTCCCGCGATCAGGTCGGCGAACGGACGGTCCGTCGCGGTGCGGCCGATCGAACGCGACCTCGTGCCGATCTCCTCTTCTCCCGCGAGCACCGAAACAGACTCGAGCGTGCGCACGTCGCCGATCCCCGCCAGCACGACCGTCGTGCCGAACAACGACGGGAAGCCGTCCGCGTGCCCGGGCCACCGGTTGCGGGCCTGGCTGAGGTCCTGAAAGCACGCCAGGGTGAGCAACCCTTGACCACCACCCTCGCTGATCACCGAGGGGAGATCCGGAATCGGCGCGATGTTGGCCAATTCGTCGAGCGCGAAGAGGAGCGCCCGTCCCGACGCACCGCTCCGATCGGCGTGGGCCTCGTAGGTGGCGAAACGGATGTCGTTGAGCAGGCCGACCACCAGCGGGGCGACGAGTGCCTGGCGGTGCGCAGGCGCGGCGAGATAGATGGTGTCCGACGACCGCACGAATCGGGCAGGGTCGAAGGCGGCCCGGGACGTCGCGGCGAGTGCCGCCTCGGATCTGCATCCGCCGAGTGCCCCGGACGCCGTCGACCAAATGCCGCTCAGCTCCCGCTCGTCGGTGGCGACGATGCCGTCGAGCAAGTTCCTCGCGAGCTCGGTGTGCCCCCCGCCCTCGCCCGCAAGGATGCGCTGGGCCGGGAGTGCCTGACGGCGGTCGACCCAGGTCACCACCGTGCGCAGCTCCTCGCCCGACAGGGCGGCGGCGAAGAGGAGGGGAGCGAGCAGGGACCCGGCGCGCTCGCGCCAGTGGGCGCCCTCCCCGTGGACACCTCCACCGGTTGCGCCGCCGGCGGTCCCCACGGCGACCAGCGTGGCCGCCATGGTCTGGGCGCCCGTCCAGGAGGACGACGACTGGAGGGGTGACCACCGGAGGGGCTCCGCTCCGCCATGAAGTTCCACGGCACCGGTCGGGTCGAAGACGTAGCAGCGACCCGTGGCCGCTCTCGTCTGGATCGTTGCGTCGAGCACGTCCGTCTTGGTCGATGTCGAGACGACCGGACCGGCGGAGCCGAGGATGTTCGGCACGATCAACGACGTCGTCTTGCCGGACCGCGGAGGCCCGAGCACCATCACCGATTGCTGAGTTCCGGCGCGTCTCCAACCACTCGCGTCGTGTCCGAGGTAGATCCCGTGGGTGGACACGTCCAATGCGTCGATGACGGCGCGATGCGCCGAACTGGAGGTTGGCGCGGCCCTTTCGGGGAAATTTCTTTGCATGGCGGTTTCGCCTTCTCGAGCGAACGACGACCCTGGGCGGATCATCGTTCCGCGAGATCGCACGCGATGAGTGCGCGTGAAGAATCCTTGCAAACAAACGGTTTTCCGTCCAGTGTCGAGTGGGGTCCATCGTGAGGACGACACCGTAGGGTCGCGAGACGCTCGGTCCGACGCATCTTCGCGTCGTCCGAAGACGCGGCGACAAGCGTCAAGATGCTTGACCTGGGGATGAAATGCCATTTGGCTTGTACTGATTGCGTATCACTGAGGAGGTGATCGTGAACAAGTCACAGCTCGTCAGCACTGTCAGCGAGTCGATGCAAACGTCTCGTCGAACAGTTGAAGGCGTCGTTGATGAAGTGTTCGACACGATCGTCACTGAGGTTCGGTCCGGACGGAAGGTCACAGTGGTGGGATTCGGTGCATTCAAACCGATCAACCGTGGCTCACGTGTGGGTCGGAACCCCAGAACCGGCGCAGTGGTACCGATTCCAGCGTCGAAAGGTGTCCGGTTCGCCACCGGTTCGGCGTTCAAATCGGCGTTGAACCCCAAGGAGGGAGAAAGCATGGCAGTCAAGAAGGCAGCAAAGAGAACGGCCCGCAAGTCTCCGGCCAAGAAGACAGCGGCTCGGAAGGCGACGGCCAAGCGGGCGGTGAAGCGGGCCCCGGCACGCAAGACCGCCGCCCGGAAGACTGCAGCGAAGAAGTCCGCTGCGAAACGCACCGCCAAGAAGGCCCCGGCCCGCAAGCGGGCAGTGAAGCGGGTCACCAAGAAGGCGACGGCCAAGCGGGCAGTGAAGCGGACCACCAAGAAGGCCCCGGCCCGCAAGCGGGCAGTGAAGCGGACCGCCAAGAAGGCCCCGGCCCGCAAGCGGGCAGTGAAGCGGACCGCCAAGAAGGCCCCGGCCCGCAAGCGGGCAGTGAAGCGGACCGCCAAGAAGGCCCCGGCCCGCAAGACCGCGGCCCGCAAGGCGACGCGCCGCCGCTGACAGTCGGAGCGACCACCGGTCGGTACCGGACGGGGTCGGTGGGGGCCAGGTGCCCCCGCCGACCCTGCCGGCCGACGGTCAGAGGTCGTCGATCAGGCGGAACGCCTCACCTTGAGCGAGCCCGGCCAGTGACCCGTGGCTCGCGAGTTGACGGTCGAGCTTGCTCGCGAAGTTGGATCGCTCGTCCAGACCGTCGAGCCCGCCTTCGTCTGCGGCGATCCCCATCGTCGACTCGAACTGGCTTCGGTGGCAGAGCAGTGCCTCGAGCTTCACGCCCTCGTAGCCGCGAGCGTCTTCCACGTGGTTGGGAAGGTCCGCCTCCCAGAGGAGCAGGGCCTCCGGTCGGTGCGGCGGGAGACCGAGATCGGTGAGAAAGAGCGGGTCCCGGGCGGCGACCAGCGCGTCGAGCGAGAGGAAGCCGGCTGCCCGGTGGTCGGGGTGGAGCCGATACCGGCGCCACGGGTCGTGCGCGAGCAGTACCGCCGGCCGGAGCGAGCGGATCGCCGACGCGACCGCACGGCGTTCGACAGGGCCATTGCTCAGCTCGCCGTCGACGACGCCGAGCCCCACGACCCGGTCATCCCGGGGGGAGGCTCCGGGCGGTCCTCCGTCGATGACCATGGCGGCGGCCCGCGCCTCCTCGAGACGACGGGTCGCAAGGACGTGCGGGTCGACGTCGGGATCCCACGTGCCCTTTGATCCGTCGGTGAGCACCAGATGGTGCACGACGCAGCCGCCCGCAGCCCATTTGGCCAGCGTCGCGCCGCAGCCGAATTCGATGTCGTCGGGGTGTGCGCCGATCGCCAGCGCGCTCGGGGGCACCGGGAGGTCGACCGTGGCTGGTCCGGTCCGGAGCAGATCCCCGACCGGGAGTCCGCTTGCAGCGTCGGGACCGTCGGGACCGCCGTCGCTCACGTCGGGGCGATGTGCCGGGCACTCATCGACGCGAGGTCGCCGGGCTCGTCGACGTCCCACGCGAGGTCCGGGAGGTCCAGCACGCGGGTGGGCACGCCGATGCGCGCCGCTTCCGCACGGTGTCGGGCGAAGGAGCCGGGCCCGTAGGAGAAGGTGAACCCCGCCGTCGCAGGCACGGCGATCACGTTGGTGCCGTTGCCGTAGCGGTCGGGCACGAGCGTCACGCCTGAGAACTCGCCGACCGACGCGATGCCGGTGGCCCGGGGAAGGTCGGCGTGGGCCACGGTCACCTGCTCTGCTCCGGCTGCAGCGAGACGGTCGACGCCGGCTTCGACCGCGCCATTGAGACCCCTCCCCGGCTCCCAGATCACCAGCGCCCCCTGTCCGCGGGCCCAGACGGCGACCTCCGTGCTGTCGCAGACGACCGCCACCGGCAGCGGAAGCGCGGCCTCGAGCACCCGCGCGGCCATCGTGCGCACGAGCGCGGCGCGCTCGGCGCCGTCCATCGCGTCGTGCAGGCGGTGCTTCGCCTGCGAGAAGTCCTTGACGGGTACGAGCACCGCCCGTGGCCCGAGCCTGAGCATCCTTCCCGGAGCTCGATCGGCGGGACCGGTCACCGCGTCAGTGTACGTGTGTCCGAGAGCCGCTCGACGGGGGAGTCGGGGACCTAGGGTGGTCCCGTGGCAGACGCGGACGCGCTCGGGCCCGACCTCGGCGGTGGGCGGCGCCGGATCCAGGCGCTGCAACGCGTGCGCTCACTCCTCGCCGGCCTCGGATGCACGACCGAGGAGATCGACCAGGCGGTGGCGGACGACGTCGTCGACCTCCTCGTCGTCGACCGCCTCCTCGTCCCCTCACAGCGGCGTCTGACCCAGGCGGAGGTGAGCGAGCTCACCGGGATGCCGGTCGACCTCATGCGGAGGTTCTGGCGTGCGCTCGGGTTCCTCGACGTCGGGGAGGACGAGGACGCGTTCACCGAGATGGACATCGAGGCGGTCGACCTGTTCCAGGCCATCGCGGCAATGGGTCTCGTGGAGATCGACGCGGCCGTGCAGATGGCCCGGGTCATCGGCACGTCGATGGCGCGCATCGCCTCGGCGGAGTCCGGGCCGGCGACCACGCCGTTGCTCATCTCGACCGGCGACAGCATCCTCGACGCCGACCACTTCGCGAGCCAGGCGGGCGAGTCCATCCCGGCGATGGCCAGGCTGCTCGAATTCGTGTGGCGCCGCCACCTGCAAGCAGCGACGCGCCGCTCGATGCTGCTGCGGACCCGCGGGGCATCGGAGGGGATCAGCCCCGTCATGGCGGTCGGCTTCGCCGACATGGTCGGCTTCACGCTCCTCAGCCAACACCTCGGCGACGAAGAGCTCGCCGCAGTCGTGGCGCGCTTCGAGGAGGTCGCGCACGACACGGTGGTGGCCCTCGGAGGGCGGGTGGTCAAGATGATCGGAGACGAGGTGATGTTCGTCGTCCCGACGGTCGCCAACGCCGCACAGATCGGGCTCAGTCTCGCGGAGGCCTATGCCGACGACGAACTGCTCTCCGACGTCCGGGTCGCGTTGGCGGTCGGCCCGGTGCTGGTCCAGGACGGCGACTTCTACGGTCCCGTCGTCAACCTGGCGAGTCGGCTCGTGATGGTCGCCCGTCCCGGCACGGTGCTGGTCTCCGACGACTTCCGGACCTCCCTCGCCGGAGGGGACGACCTCGTCTTCGAGACACGTGCGCTTCGGCCCCGCACCCTGAAGGACATCGGCAGGGTACAACCGTGGAAGTTGGCGCGCGCCGGCACCGAGCACGGTGCCGACCGCCGGCGCACGATGCGATGGGAGCGTCTCGGCGAGGTCCTCCGCGAGCTCGACGAGCTGCGCGACCAGGGGGACCGGGTGGTGCACCAGGCGGCACGCCGATCACCCCTGACGCTCGCCGAAGGCGGCGCGGGTGCCCGCCCGACGGAGGGATCCGGTTCAGGCCTCGTCGAGGCGGACGGTCGCGATGCCGTTGGCGCGGAGGTCGAACCTCCCCTCGAAGGGGGAGACGGGCCGGCCGCGTAGATCGACCAGCCAACCCGCCCGGCCGGCGATCTCGACGACGGTCGGCTCGACGCGCGGGTTGAAGACCCGGAGCTCGAGGAGCCCGGCCTCGCGCCGAACGGCGGAGACCTCCGCACCGTTGACCGTGAGGGTGCTCCCCCGATCGCCACGTGTGCCGCCCCCGAACGAACCGGACGTGGCGAGCGGGACCAGCACCTCGTCGGCCATCGCATAGGGGTCGACGGGTCCCAGCGCGAGTGCGTACGCGACCTCGACCGGCCCGAGCAGCTGGCTGCCCTCGATCGGCGTCATCGGCCCTGCGGGAAGGGGCCGGGTGGTCATCCCGAGGCGCGAGAGCATCCCGGTCGCCCGCAACAAGGTGAGGGCGAGCATCGTCGCGACCCCGTCGTCGGGGTCACCGCCGGCCGCCGACCGCGACGATGCGGGGGTCTCGTCCGGCACGATCCCGACGAGCTCGTATTCGAGGAGCCCGTCGTGGACGACCGTGAGCCCTCCCGCGTGGACGAACCGACGCGAGGGGAAGGTCGGGGTCGGGAACTCGTCCGGCCGTCCCTCTGCGGTCAGCCCCCGCTCGACGACGGTGAACGCGCACTCCGCGTGCGAGGTCGACGCCGGCTCCGGCAGGGGCAGGTGCACCCGGAGCCGATGGTCGCGGCACGGGTTGTCGAAACGGGAGGAGACCCGCACCCAGGGCTCGTCCGCCCGGAGCTCCACGGTCGTGACGACCGGCACCGTGCGCATGCCGGTACGGGTGCGGGAGGCGCCGTCCACCCGTTCGGGCCAGCTGAAGGTCGCCGTGACCACCGCGGTCCCCCGGACCGGTCCGCGCTCGCCGACGGCGATCTCGACCGAGTCGGGTGTGTCCACGACCGAGTCGTGGATCGGGGGGGAGTAGTTGTAGGTGTCGCCGTGGTCGCCGTCGTCGACGAGGCGGCCGAAGCCGGCCCGGCCGTCGATCGCGAACGTGCCGTCGGCCCGGTTCAGCTCGACCGTGACCAGCCCGTTGGTGAGGGTCAGCACCTGGGCGGAGCCGTCGACGACCCGGACCGGGTGGTCGAGCGGTGCCGGATCGAACCTGGCCCAGCCGAAGCCTGGCACGCTGCGCTGCCGGGCGAGGATCCTCCGGCGGCTCGGCTGGTCGATGTTGAGCCGGACCTCGGTGTCCGGGCGGGCGGTGAGCCGGGTATACAGCTCGCGCTTGACCTCCTCGACCGGGACCCCGTCGCGGGCCTCGGTGCCGATCACGATCGTGATGTCGAGCCCGGTCTCGTCCTCGGCGAGCGTCACGTCCGTCACGTAGGTCTCGTCGTCGATGCGGGCACCCTGGATGAGCCCCACGATGTTCTTGACCGTCTCGCCGTCGAGGGTCATCGAACCGGGGAGCCCCGACCGCTCCGAGAGGACCTGGACGTCCGGTCCGGGTTCGCCCTCGCCGGGGACCACGACCTCGACGAGCCCACCACGGTCGCGTTGGACCGGGTTGACCACGACGGGTCCGGGCGCGGCCATCGAACGCCCGATGGCGGTGACCGCCTCCTCGGCGAGCCCGTCGGCGATGTGACGCGCCTCCGCGTAGCGGTGGAGCACCGCGTCGACGACGTCGTCGACCGAGCAGGCGCAGACCGAGTCGTGTGCCGAGTTGCGGACGAGGAGCTTCCATGCCAGGTCGAAGAACGGCCGCGGCCACTCGTCCGCAGGGAGGAAGAGCGCCGTGAGGGGCTCGGCGACCCGCTCGAGTGCTCGCTCCGCCCGGCTGGCCGCCTGCTTCACGTCGACCCGGTTGGAGCCGACCCCCATCAACAGGTTCGACCGCGACCCCGAGCGCAGCTCGCCGCGCCAGGTGGGCAGTCCGTCCCGGGGCGCACCGGCCAGGTACGCCCCGAGCGTGGTGATCTCGAGATCGAAGTCGTCCTGGAGGAGGTTGGCCTCTGCGACGACACGACCCAGCCAGGTCTGTGGGCGATGGTGGTCGGTCCCGTTCATGAGCAGCATCGGCTCGCCCGGTCGGAGGAAGGCGCCGAGCTCTTCGACCTGGGCGCCGAGTCGCCGGACGAGCGCCTTCGCGTCATCCGGGAGCGCCGCGCCGTTGCCGTACCCGGCGACGAGGTACTCGGCGCGTACCCTCGAGCCGTCCGGTGCCTCCCAGGTGAATGCGGTGCGGTCGACCGCGGAGGGCACACCGCGCCACACGACCGCGTGCTCCATGCCGGCCAGAGCGAGCAGCTGCGGCATCTGGGCGACGTGTCCGAACATGTCGGGGAGGTAGCCGACGTCCATGACGCCGCCGAAGGCGCTGCCACGCGCGATGCCGGCCTGCAGGTTCCGGACCAGGGTCTCCCCTGACACCAGGAACTCGTCCATGAGGATGTACCACGGTCCGAGCGTGATCCGGCCGCTCGCGGCGAGTGCACGGAGCCGCTCTTCCTGCTCGGGACGGATCTCGAGGTAGTCGTCGACGACCGCGAGCTGCCCGTCGAGGAGGAAGTGGCGGTAGGAGCTGTCGTGCTCCATCAGCTCGATGAGCTCGTCGACGAGGTGGACCAGCTTTCGACGGAACGTCTGGAACGGCTCGTACCACTCGCGGTCCCAATGGGTGTGGGGCACGACGGCGACCTGCCGTGAGGCGCGTCTCCGCGAGGCTCCGGGCCGGTCGGGCCGCGCGCTGGTGGTCGGCGTCATATGGCGAGGGTTCCGTACTCCGCTTCGTAGGCCTTGAGCTCCTCGATGATGCGCTCGGCATCGGCAGTGGTCTTGTCGCTTCCACGCCCCATGTGGTCCGAGTAGACCGCGAGCCCGAGATCGTGGAGCAGCCCGTCGGCCTTGTGCTTCGCCTGGGCGGCGTCGAGCTTCGCCTGGCCGGCCTTCCCGGCTTCGGTGGCCTTCGCGAGGCCCGCCTCGGCTTGGGCCTTCACCTTGTCCATCAGTCCCATGGCTTGCTCCTTTCCGGGTCGACCCGTCGGCGACACCGGGACCGGCTCCGTCGCGCCCGCACCGGGCGCCTCGAACCAGCCTACGGCGGCGCGCATCCGGGTGACCAGCGCCGCCGAGCCCGCCGATCGCCGTCCCCTTCGACTGGAGACGCCCGGGGTAGCGTCGGTGCGTGCCGGCGACGGGTGAACCGCACGACCGCGTCGAACGAGCGGCACGCCGCCAGGGCTACGACGTCATCGTCGGTCTCGACGAGGTGGGGCGTGGCGCCTGGGCCGGACCGGTCTCGGTCGGGGTGGCGGTGATGCCGCAGCGGAGACGTCCACCGCTCACGCTCCGAGACTCGAAGCTGCTCAGCGAGAGCCAGCGCGAGGCACTCTTCCCCGAGGTGGTCGAGTGGTGCGCGGGCTGGGCGGTCGGGCACGCCGAGCCCGTCGAGTGCGACCGGCTCGGCATGACCGCGGCGCTCGGGTTGGCGGCGAAGCGCGCCCTCGGAGCCCTCGGGATCCGCCCGTCGGTCGTCCTGCTCGACGGGTCGTTCGACTACCTGAGCACTCCGCCCGCAGCGGTCGATCCCGAGGCGCTCGACGACGGATCGGAGGTCCGCGACCCGCTCCGCGTGCAGACGGTGGTCAAGGGGGACCGTCGGTGCGTCTCGATCGCAGCGGCCTCGATCGTCGCCAAGGTCACCCGCGACCGCCTGATGCACGCGATCTCGCCGAGCTTTCCGGCGTACGACTTCGACCGCAACAAGGGCTATCCCTCGCCGGTCCACCGCACCGCCCTCGCGGGCTTCGGGCTGACCTCGGTCCACCGGCGGACCTGGTCGTACGTGGAGGGCCTCGCGTTCCGCTGAACGGGACGTCAGCCCGGGTGTGGATCCTTCGGCAGCCCGAGCACCCGCTCACCGACGATGTTCCGGAGGACCTCGTCGGTGCCGCCGGCGATCCGCATGCCCGGGATACCGAGGACGAACTGCGACCACGCAAAGGTGCCCCACGCCCCGGTGTCCGCGGTCAGCGACGGTCCGAGCATCGAGGCGAGCACCTCGGCGGTCCGGACCATGTTGGCCGTCAGCGAGAGTTTGGCGAGCGACATCTCGGGTCCGGGGAGCTGGCCGATCGCGATCTTGGCCATGGCCCGGAGGTTCGAGTAGCACGCCACGCGCTCGTTGATGATGATCGTGGCCAGCTGCTGGCGGATCAGCGGATCGTCCGCGCGCCCCTTCGCCCGTGCGGTCTCGACGAGCCGGGTGGTGGTCGGGAGACCGACACCGCCGTCCCCGCCCCCGATGGCCGCCCGCTCGTTCATCAAGGTGGTCAGCGCGACCGTCCATCCTCCGTTGACGTCGCCCAGCCGGTGCGTGTCGGGCACGCGGACGTCGGTGAAGAAGACCTCGTTGAACGATGCGCTTCCGGTCATCTGACGGAGCGGACGGACCTCGACGCCCGGCGCGTGCATGTCGACGACGAAGCCGGTCAGCCCCCGGTGCTTGGGCTGTTCGGGGTCGGTACGGCAGATGATCTCTCCGAGGTCCGAGAGGTGAGCCCCCGAGGTCCACACCTTCTGCCCGTTGACCACCCATTCGTCCCCGTCGCGCTCGGCACGGGTCTGGAGGGATGCGAGGTCCGAGCCGGAACCGGGCTCGCTGAAGAGCTGGCAGCCGATGAGGTCGCCGCGGTGCATGGGGCGGAGCGTGGCCTGCTTCACCTCTTCGGTCGCGTGCGCCAGGATGGTGGGTGCGACCATGCCGAGACCGATGCCGTAGACGGACATCGACGGCGAGCGGTACTCCTTGGCGACACCCTGGTAGATCCGCTGGTAGTCGCGGGGCAGGCCGCGGCCTCCGTACGCGGGCGGCCCGGTGAGCCACCCGAACCCCGCGTCGTAGACGGTCTGCGCCCACGTGCGCGCCGCGTCGACGTCGGCCTGCTCCTCGGCGGGGGTGCGCTCGGGGAAGAGGCCGACCGCGTCGGAGCCTTCGCCCCAGACGAACGTCTCGGCGCGTCGACGTTCCGCGTGTGCGTCGAAGAACTGCCGGACTTCCGCCTCGAACGCGCGTGCCTCCGGCATCGCAGCGTCGTCGCGCCCGGAGCTCGCAGAGGCGCCGGTGGTCTCGGTCGTGGTCATCGGTGGCTCCCCCCGGTGGTCGGCGCCTCCATCGGGGCGGTCCCAGGTCAGCGTACCGCCGGCCCGTCGGGCTGACAGAGAGGCGCGCGACGGACCACGTCGTGCGTGTCCGCCGACGGGCGTTCCGGTGAGCTAGACCATGGAGGTGACCCTTGTGGGCGCCGGCGGACCGCCGGCCGCGGCCGAGGCGTGATGGCGTATCTCCTCGCGGTCCTCGCTGCCTTCTCGAACGCACTCAGCTCGGTCTTCCAGCGGCTCGGGGTCCAGACCGCCCCGAAGGGCACGACAACGGGCGTCGCGCTCATCCGCCACGGTCTCCGGCAGCTCGTCTGGATCGGTGGCGTCGCACTGATCGCCGTGGGCTTCCTGCTCCAGGCGGTCGCGCTCCGCTTCGGTCAGTTGAGCTCCGTGCAGCCCATCGTGACCACCGAACTGCTGTTCCTCGTCCTCATCCTCGGCGTCTGGTTCCGGTACTCGCTGACCTGGATCGAGTGGGTGGGGGCGTCGGCGGCCGCCGGGGGCCTCGCGGTCTTCCTGATCGCAGCTGCGCCGGGCGGCGGAGCGACCGTGCCCAGCACGCGGAGCTGGATCATCGTGTTCGTGGTGACCGGCGGAATCTCCGCGCTCACCGCGGCCATGGGCTCGACCGGACCACGTTGGTTCCGCGCCGCCATGTTCGGCATGTCAGGTGCCGTGATGTTCGCGCTGTCGGCCGCGCTGACCAAGCAACTCTCCACGCTGGTGACCGAAGGGTGGGGGCACGTCTTCGTGAGCTGGGATCCCTACGTGCTGGCCGCCACCGGGCTCATCGGTCTCCTCCTCATCTCGAAGTCGTTCCACGCCGGTCCGATCACGGCATCCCAGGCGACGCTCACCCTCGTCGACCCGATCGCGAGCGTCCTGATCGGGATCTGGCTCTTCCACGACCATCTCGACGCGTCGATCTGGCGACTCCCGGTCGAGCTGCTCGCCGTGGTGGTCGTGGTCGTCGGAGTGGTGATCCTGACCCGGTCACCGCTCGTCGCGGGGGCTCCGAGCTCATCGGAGGCCGACGACCGGCTCGAGCGCCAGCCGATCCCGCCCGACCGCCACGCGTCACTCTGACGGCCGGGGTCGACCGACCCGGCGCGCCGTCGGGAGCATGGCGTGCAGCGCGCCGCCGATCTCGGGGTGGGCGAACGTGAAGCCGTGCGAGATCAGCACGTCGGGGACGGCCCGCTGCCCGGCGAGGAGCATCTCGTCCGCCAGCTCGGTTCCGAGGGCGAGGCGGAGCGCGAACGCCGGAACGTGCAAGGCGGCCGGTCGGTGCAGGGCGGTGGCCAACGCCCGCGCGAACGTCGCATCGGTGACCGGCTCGGGCGCCGTCGCGTTGACCGGACCGCCGATCCGTGTGTCCTCGATGCACCGCCTGATCACTGCGACTTCGTCGTCGAGCGAGATCCAACTCCGGTACTGGTGCCCGTGGCCGAGCCGGCCGCCGAGGCCGAGCCGGAAGAGCGGGAGCTGTCTGCGGAGCGCCCCTCCTCGTGGACTCATCACGATGCCGGACCGCAGGAGCACCGTCCGCACGCCTCCGCGACGCAGTGGAGCGGATGCGGATTCCCAGGCCGCGCAGACATCTGCGAGGTAGCCCGCGCCGACCGCCGACCGCTCGGTCAGGACCTCGTCGCCACGGTCGCCGTAGTAGCCCACGGCCGATCCGGACACGACCACGTCAGGTGGCGTGTCCAGCTCGACGAGCGCGGCGGCGAGCAGTGCAGTGGACCGGGTCCTGCTCTCGACGACCGTTCGTTTCCGCGCCGCGGTCCACCGTCGGTCTCCGATGCCCGCACCGGCGAGATGGACGACCGCGTCGAAGGGTCCGGACCGACGGAGCATCCCGCGGTCGAGGATGCCGCGTGCGGGATCCCACGAGAGCACCGTCACGGACGGGTCGGGTGCGCTGGCGCCGGTCGAGAGCGCAGTCACGTGGACGCCGTCGGCAAGGAGCGCTGCGGTGAGCGCCGAGCCGATGAAGCCCGTCGAGCCGGACACGAGGACGTTCAGCGGACGTCTCCTGCCGGGGTGGTGGCGCAGGTCACCGTGGTGCGGACGAGCCCGGCGAACGCGTCGGGGTGGCTCAGGTGCGCGCCGTGCCCCGCACCTTCGATCTCGACCAGCCGTGCGCCGGGGACGTGGTCGGCGAGCCATCCGACGGTCGCGCGCTGGTGGGGTGCGGAGCGCTCACCCCTGCCGACCACGAGCGGGACGGCGAGGTCTGCCACGTCGAAGGGCGGCTCCCCGCTCCGGATCGCGGCGAGCTCGGCGGCGAGCGCGGGCCCGTCCGCACGCCGCGCCGCCTTGGCCCGCTCGGGGAGGCGCTGCCAGGCGTCGTCGCCGACCATCCGCTTGAAGAACCGTTCCGCGGCCATCGCCGGATCGGTGTCCCACGCCGGATCGCCCGTCCCGCGCACCGGCCGACCCGCCGGGGTCGTTCCGGGCCGTCGCGCCCACTCGCCCAGCCAGGGCATCGGCGGTTCGAACGCGGCGACGGCGAGGATCGGCGACGGTCCCCCGGGGGCGAGGGCCGCACCGAGCGCGACGTCGCCGCCGTAGCTGGAGCCCACCACGACGGCGGGCCGTCCGTCCACGATCGCGAGCAGGTCGTCGACGTGTCCGTCGAGCGAGGTGTTGATGGGCAGCGCGTCGCGTGACCGGTGGTAGCCACGCCGGTCGAACACCAGGGTGTGGAGGTCGCGGAGGCGACGGAGGACCCTCGAGAAGCTGGCCGACCGGTCCAGCGAGCCGTGGACGAGGACCACGAGGGGCCCGGGGTCGCCGACGACGTGGGGGACGTGCTCGGTGCAGGCGAGATCTCGGCGCCGATCCATGCGGTTCCCAGCCTCTCAGCAGTGGGGAGACCGGCGCCAACGGGCGCGATGCGCACGCCGATGCGCGAATCGTGCAATCTTGTGGCTTCCCAGTATCCAGCAAGGAGAGACTGTGCCCCTTACCAAGACCGACCTCATCGCAGCCGTGGCCGCCCACACCGGATCGACCCAGAAAGACGTCGCGGCGGTGCTCGGCGGATTCGAGGACGTGGTGGTCGCCAACGTCGCGAGAGGCGAGAAGGTCGTCATGACGGGCTTCCTCACGTTCGATCGCGCCCAGCGCGCAGCACGGGTCGGTCGGAACCCGGCGACGGGCGAGGCGATCAAGATCAAGGCGTCGAAGAGCCCGAAGGTCACCGCCGGTGCGTCCTTCAAGAACGTGGTGAACGGCAAGGCGCCCGCCCCGAAGGTGAAGCGGGCCCGCTAGCGGCCCACCGGTCCGGGACGTCGTGGCGCGTCGGTCCGGTCGTGGTCGGGCCGGGGCGTCAGAGTTGGCCGATCGCCTTGTGGGTCTGGGGCACGACCCGCACCCGCGGATAGCGCCTCAGCGCTCGGGCCTGCAGCTCGAGGACGAGCTCGGGGCTCGGCGACCGCTCGACCGCGCCGAACGGCGTGACCGGTTGGAGGAAGACCGCGGGTCCCGTCGCGCCCGGAGGACCGGCCACAACCGCGTGGTCGGCAGCGGCCGCGACCATGTCGACGGCCTCGTCGAGCTCGACGGTATCGGTCGAGTCACCGATCACGATCTTGACCCACGTCTCGACGCCGGCGGCGAGGGCGGTGAGCAGGAAATCGCGCTGTGCGTCCGATGCCACACGCTCCCCGTCGACGCTCGGAAGCTTGACATCCATGCTCACCCAGGTGATCCACGGCAGGACGCGTCGGAAGGCACCGATCAGGGTGCCGTTGGTCTCGAGCATGAGGCGGTGGCCGCGGCCGGCGAGCGCTTCGGCCATGGTGACGACGCGTGCCGACTGGAGGAGCGGCTCACCCCCGGTGAGGCTGACCGAGTGGTGGGGGAGCTCGTCGCAGAGCGCGTCGACGGCATCGCAGACGGCCTCGACCGGCAGCGGGCTCTCGACGATCCGCCAGTCACGGTGTCCGGGCGTCACCTCGATCCTGCAGGGTCCGGCCCGCTTCTCGAGGGCTTCGGGCTGGTCGCAGTAGACGCAGCGCAGGTTGCACCCGGTGAGGCGGACGAAGACCTGTCGCTCGCCGACGAGTGCCGCTTCGCCCTGGATGGCGGAGAAGATCTCCGTCGCGAGGACGTCGGTGGACGCTCCTGGTTTCACGCGAGCGACGGATCGTCGATGCCGGCCTCCGCGAATCCCCGTGCCCGGAGCCGGCAGGCGTCACAGGTCCCACACGGCCGGGTGCCGCCCAGGTAACACGACCATGTCAGCGCCAACGGTGCACCGAGCTCGACCCCGAGGCGCACGATCGACCCCTTGCCCAGGTCGATGAGGGGCGTCCGGATGGTGACCGGATCGCCCTCGACCCCCCGCTTGAGACCGGTCGCCGCAACCTGACGGAAGGCGTCGACGAAGGCCGGCCGGCAGTCGGGGTACCCCGAGTAGTCCACCGCGTTGACCCCGATCCAGATCCCGTCGATCCCGCGCGCCTCGGCCACGCCCAACGCGATGGCGAGGAAGATGGTGTTCCGGGCGGGCACGTAGGTCACCGGGATCCCGTCCGTCTCACCGTCGGTCGGCACGTCGATCGCCGGATCGGTGAGTGCTGAGCCGCCCCAGGCGGCCGCGTCCAACCGCACGACGAGGTGCTCGGAGCGATACCGGCCCGCCACTCCGGCTGCCCGGTCGAGCTCGGTCCGGTGACGCTGGCCGTAGTCGAAGGTCAGCGCGAGCGGCGCACGGCCGGCCTCGGCCACGGCCATCGCCATGCAGACCGTCGAGTCGAGCCCGCCCGACAACACGACCAGCTGGCCGCCTCCGCTCAGGACGGGTCTCCCGCGATGAGCTCGACCGAGGCGTCCTCGGTCTCCCACAGTCGGAGGCCGGTCAGAGGGAGCCCCGCGGCGCAGAGCCGCACCCAGGCATCGTGGGCGAGGAGCTCGGCCGTCGGGTTCGCGAGCAGCTGGTTCAGGTCCTGGTGGTCCCACCGGTCGATGACCTCGCGACGGACCACCTCGCCGACCTCGTCGAAGTCGATGACCACGCCGTTGTCGTCGAGCGGTCCGGCGATCCTCACCTCGAGCCGGTAGGAGTGGCCGTGGAGGTTCCGGCACCTGCCCGCGTGCCACGCAAGTCGGTGGGCGGCCTCGAAGCGGAACGAACAGGTGACACTGGTCCGGGGCACGACCACCGTTCCGACGCTAACCGAACCCGACACCCGCCTTGTCCGCCGGTCCTGTCCACGGGCGCGCTGACGACCGCGGGGCGGCCCGGGACGGTGTGCGCCCTCAGCGGCGGGAAAGGGGCGGACCGGTAGGCTGAAGAGGATGCCGACCCCGGACGCAGCCGACGAATCGGGGCGCTCGGAGGGCTACCGCATCGCAGGAAGCGGGGCCTTCGGACCGAACGCCTGGCTCGTCGAGGACATGTACGAGCGGTTCCGTTCCGACCCGGGGTCTGTCTCCGCGTCCTGGCGCGAGTTCTTCGACGACTACCGCCCACCCGCCGGCATCTCACCCGCCGGCATCTCACCCGCGGACCGCGACGTCGCGATCGCACCGGCACACGCTCCCGACGGCAACGGCGCGGGATCACCCGCGTTGGCCGAGGTGCCTCCGGTCACAGCCCCCACGCACCGAGACCTCCGTCCTGCGCCGGGACCGGCTCTGGAGCGCGGCCCCGCGGCGGCGACCGACGGCGACGGGGAACCCACGCCGCTGCGGGGCGCGGCCGGCCGGATCGTCGCCAACATGGAGGCCTCCCTCTCGGTCCCGACGGCGACGAGCGTGCGGGCGGTGCCGGCGAAGCTGCTCGAGATCAACCGGACCATCGTCAACAACCAGCTCTTTCGCACCACCGGCGGCAAGGTCAGCTTCACCCACCTGATCGGCTATGCGGTCGTCAAAGGGCTCGCCGCGGTGCCCGCCATGAACGCGGCATTCGTCGCCGACATCGACGGCAAGGGCACTCCGGGCGTCCTGCGCCATCGCCACGTGGGCCTCGGGCTCGCCGTCGACGTCGAAAAGGCGAAGGGCGCGAGGACACTGCTCGTCCCCTGCATCACCGAGGCCGACACCCGGGACTTCCGAGGCTTCGTCAACGCCTACGAGGAGCTGGTGCGCAAGATCGCGACCAACCGCATCGCGCCCGAGGACTTCGCGGGAACCACCGTGACGCTCACCAATCCCGGCACCTTGGGCACCGTGCAATCCGTACCCCGGCTCATGCCAGGGCAGGGGCTCATCGTCGGGGTCGGGGCGCTCGGCTATCCGCCCGGGTTCGAGGCGGCCGACCCACGTGCGATCGCAGAGCTCGGGGTCGGCAAGACGGTGACCCTGACCTCGACCTACGACCACCGCATCATCCAGGGGGCGGAGTCCGGACTCTTCCTCGGCTACGTCTCGGAGTGCCTGATGGGCGGGCACGGCTTCTACGACGAGGTCTTCGAGTCCCTCAGCATCCCCTACGAGCCGGTGCACTGGGAGGTGGACGTCAACGCGCTCGACGACGAGGGCGAGGGGAGCCATCTGCCGCGTCCTCAAGCAGGTCCGCGTCCATGCGCTCGTCAACATGTACCGGGTCCGTGGCCACCTCATCGCGCACCTCGACCCGCTCGACGCGGAGCCACCCGAGCTCCATCCCGAGCTCGACCCGCTGCACTACGGGCTCACGATCTGGGACCTGCCCCGCCACTTCGTCGCAGACGGCCTCGCCGGCAAGGACACGGCGACCCTGGACGAGATCCTCCACGTGCTGCGCGACGCGTACTGCCGCACCCTCGGCATCGAGTACATGCACATTCAAGATCCCGAGCAGAAGCGGTGGATCCAACAACATGTCGAGGGCGTCTCGACCGCGCTCTCCGCGGAGGAGCAGCACCACATCCTCGACCGGCTCAATGCGGCGGAGGTCTTCGAGCGCTTCTTGCACTCGCGCTACGTGGGCCAGAAGCGCTTCGGGCTCGAAGGGGCCGAGTCGGCGATCGTGCTTCTGGACGCGATCCTCGACGAGGCGGTCCACGAGGGCCTCCGCGAGGCCGTCATGGGCATGGCACACCGGGGCCGGCTCAACGTGCTGGCCAACATCGTGGGCAAGTCGTACGGCGAGATCTTCGAGGAGTTCGAGGGAAACCTCGACCCCGAGTCGGTCCAGGGATCGGGCGACGTCAAGTACCACAAGGGCGCGCACGGCACGTTCGTCGCGCGTTCCGGCGGGTCGATCCCGGTGACCATGGCGTCGAACCCCTCCCACCTCGAGGCCGTCGACCCGGTCGTCGTGGGAATGGCCAGAGCGAAGCAGGACGCGCTCGGCGGCGAGCAGGGCAGTGGCCGACGGTTCGAGAAGGGCTTGGGAACCCCCTTCCCGATCCTCCCGATCCTCCTGCACGGCGACGCGGCATTCGCAGGACAGGGGGTGGTGGCGGAGACCCTCAACCTCTCCGGCCTGGCCGGCTATCGCACCGGCGGGACGATCCACATCGTGATCAACAACCAGCTCGGGTTCACCACCGCGCCCGAGGCCGCCCGGACGTCGGTCTACCCGACGGACGTCGCGAAGATGGTCCAGGCACCGATCTTCCACGTGAACGGCGACGACCCCGAGGCCTGCCTGCGCGCGGCCCGGCTCGCCTTCGGATTCCGCCAGGCGTTCCACAAGGACGTCGTGATCGACATGGTCTGCTACCGCCGGCACGGACACAACGAGGGGGACGACCCGAGCTACACCCAGCCGATCATGTACGCGCTGATCGACGCGAAGCGCTCGGTCCGCAAGCACTACACCGAGTCGCTCGTGCGCCGGGGCGACATCACGCTGGAGGAGGCCGAGCAGGCCCTCGACGACTTCTCGGCCAAGCTGCAGGCGGCCCTCGACGAGACCCGTGCCGAGGCCGAGTCGGCCCCGGTCCACCCGGACGTGCTGCCGGTCTTCGTCGAACCCGACCTCAGGATCCCGGCGGTCGCGACCGGGGTCGACACCGCAGTGCTCATGCACCTCGCGGCCGCAATACGGACCGTGCCCGACGGGTTCGTCCTCCATCCCAAGCTGGCCCGGCAGTTCGAGCAGCGGGACAAGATGGTCGCCGACGGAGAGATCGACTGGGCGCTCGGCGAGGCGCTCGCCTTCGGCACGCTCGTGCAGGAAGGCACCGGCGTCCGGGTCACCGGCCAGGACACTCGCCGGGGAACCTTCTCGCAACGCCATGCGGTCCTCGTCGACAACGTCACCGGGCGGGAGTACGTCCCCCTCGCCCACCTCGAGGGCGGACGGTTCACGATCCGCGACTCGCTGCTTTCGGAGTACGCGTGCGTGGGCTTCGAGTACGGCTACTCCGTCGAAGCACCCGACGACCTCGTCGCCTGGGAGGCCCAATTCGGCGACTTCTGGAACGGCGCAGAGATCATCGTCGACAACTTCCTCGTTGCCGCCGAGGACAAGTGGGGTCAGGTGTCCGGCCTCGTCCTCCTGTTGCCCCACGGCTACGAGGGTCAGGGCCCGGAGCACTCCTCCTCACGGATCGAGCGCTTCCTCACGCAGTGCGCACGGGGCAATCTCCGCGTCGCCCAGCCGACGACCGCGGCGCAGTACTTCCACCTCCTGCGCGCGCGCAGGTCAAAGGTGTGCACCGCCGGCCCCTCATCGTCTTCACGCCCAAGTCGCTGCTGCGGGCCCGGCAGGCCCGCTCTCCGGTGGAGGCGTTCGCCGGTGGATCCTTCGCCGAGGTCATCGACGATCCTGCCCACGCTGTTGAGGGCTTCGACGCCCGCAGGATCCGTCGGGTCGTGCTCTGCTCGGGAAAGGTCGCGTTCGACGCCCTCGCCCGGCGCGACGAGCTCGGCGACGCGGCCGCCCAGGTGGCGGTGGTCAGGGTCGAGCAGCTCTACCCGTGGCCCGAGGAGAGCGTCACCGAGGTGCTCGACCGCTACCCCGAGGCGACCGAGGTCGTCTGGCTCCAAGAGGAGCCCGAGAACATGGGTGCGTGGAACTTCGTGCACGGACGGCTCCACCGCGTGCTTCGCGAGACGCACCGGCTCCGCCATGTCAGCCGAGCCGAGTCCGCGAGCCCGGCGACCGGCAGTGCCGCGCTGCACCGCCTCGAGCAGGCCGACCTGCTCGTCCGGTCGGTCGGCTGATCGTTCCACCCGGCTCGACCTGTGCCGGGCACCCCGGTCAGCTCACGTGAGGAAGTCGTGGGCGAGTGCGATCCAGAGCTCGGTCGAGAGGCGGAGTGACTCGACGTCCACCCGTTCGTCGATCCCGTGGAACATGGCCGCGTAGTCCTCGAAGCCGACCTCCCGGCTGTGGAGCCCGAAGCCGTAGGCGACCGCTCCGAGCGGTCGGTAGTACCGGGCGTCGGTCGCCCCGACCGTGAGGAACGGGATCGTCCGCGCACCGGGGTAGAAGACGTCGCTGACCCGCTGCAGCGCATCCCACAGCGGCGTGTCGATCGGCGAGGTCGAGGCCGGCTCCTCCGAGCGGAATTCGATCTCGACGTCGTCGGCCAGGTCACCCACGACCTCTTGGAGCATCGCCCGCACGTCGGCCGTGTCCCAACCGGGCAGCGAACGGACGTCGATGTCGAGCTCGACCCGATCGGGGATCACGTTGATCTTGGTGCCGGCCCGCATCACCGTCGGCGCGAGGGTGGTGTGCGTGCACGCGTGGGCCTGCCGCGCCAGCCCGACCATCGGCAGCTCGTCACAGAATGCGTCGATGCGATCCGGGTCGAGGAGCGGCTCGGAGAACTCGTCGGGGAAGCCGATCCCCTCGATGAACCGTCGCCACGCCTCGTGCAGCTCCGCTCGGGGCCGGAATTCGTCGACGCGTCGGACGATCTCCGCCGCCTTCACCAGTGCGTTGTCGGTGCGCAGCGGCTGGGACCCGTGCCCCGGGGTGCCCTTCACGATGAGGGTGCACCAGTAGACGCCCTTCTCGCCCACGATGACCGGAAGCCGCGTCGTGCCGTCGGCGCCGCCCATCGGGAAGCCGCCGGACTCGGTGATCACGTAATCGGCCCGCACGTCGTCGGCCGCGTTCGCGCACAGCCACTTGGCGCCGTAGGTGGAGAGCGCCTCCTCGTCGGCGACCGCGATGTAGGTGAGATCGCCCTTCGGACGGAAGCCGGTTCGTGCGAGCTGCTTGATGCCCGTCGCCATCGTCGCGGTCAGGTTGAGCATGTCGATCGCGCCCCGCCCCCAGACGACGCCGTCGATGAGCTCACCGCCGAACGGATCGTGACGCCAATCCTCGGGAGTGGCGGGGACGACGTCGGTATGGCCGAGCAGGGTCAAGGAGGGCGCCGACCGGTCGGTACCTTGGAGCTTCGCGACGAGTGACGTCCGGCCCGGGCTGGGCTCGTACGTCTCGAAGTCGAGGTCGGTCCCTTCCAGGTAGGCAGTAAGCACGTCGACACTCCGACGCTCCTGCCCGGAGTCCGCCCTTCCGTCGTTGACGCATCCGTTTCGGATCAGGTGGCGCAGGAGATCGGTCGCCTCGTGCGTCAGGGCGTCGGCGGAGGTCACCGGCCCATCCTAGGGATCCGTCGGGGGGAGCTCGAAGGCGCGGGTCCCGACCATGGTCGGACCAGCCTGAGGCAGATGATTGACTGGGGTCTGCCATGACGGAGAGGCCCACCACCAGGCGGCGCATCGTCGTCGACGGCTCCAACATCGCGACCGAGGGGCGGACTGCCCCGAGTCTGGCCCAGCTGGACGAGGCGATCCGAGCGTTCCTCGAGGAACACCCGGGCTTCACCTCGGCGGACGTGACCGTGGTCGTCGACGCGACCTTCGGGCACCGCATCGACCCGTCCGAGCGGGCCGCGTTCGAAGAGGCGATCGAGCACGGCGAGATGGTCACGCCTCCGGCCGGTGCGATCGGCCGGGGGGACGGGTTCATCCTGCGCATCGCCGAGAAGGCGGGAGCCCTCGTCCTCTCCAACGACTCCTTTCAGGAGTTCCACGCCGAGCGCCTGTGGCTGTTCGAGCCGGGACGGCTGATCGGGGGCAAGCCCGTTCCGGGCGTGGGGTGGGTGTTCACACCCCGCACGCCGGTCCGTGGTCCCCGGAGCCGCTCGGTCACCGCCAGGTCGAAGCGGCAAGCAGCCGGCCCAGAGGCCGGAACCGAGTCCGACGCCGAGGCCACCGGGGGGTCCGCGGCAACGGCGGAGCCGGCGAAGAAGGTGTCCAAGGCGTCGAAGAAGGCCACAAAGGCGGCACCGACGGACGCGGAGTCCGACGGGGGGACAAAGACGTCGAGAGCGACCAAGGCCGCGGCGGCGAAGCAGGCGGACAAGGCAGCCCCGGTGACGAAGACCACGAAAGCGACCAAGGCCGCGAAGCCGGCCAAATCGACGAAGGCCGTGGACGCGGGGAAGGCGTCGAAAGCGACCAAGGCCGCCAAGTCCGTCGCGGCGACCAAGGCTGCCAAGTCCGTCTCGGCGACCAAGGCCGCCAAGTCCGCCAAGGCTGCAAAGACCGCCAAGTCCACGACGTCGGCCAGGAGCCGATCGGCCGACGAGGCCGCCGTGGATGGCGCCGAATCGACCGCGTCGACGAAGAAGGCGGCCACGAAGGCGACCAAGGCGGCAAAGGCGGCCAAGACGACGAAGGCGACCAGGGTCGCGCCCACCGGTACCGTCGGCGATGCACGGGTCAACAAGTTCGGGCCGGCCGTGACGAACGAGGCGCTCAACGACGCGGTGACCTTCCTCACGTTCGTCGCCGACCACCCGGTCGGGACGACGTTCGACGGGACCGTGACGGCGTTCACCTCGCACGGTGCGCACGTCGACGTGCACGGGATGCTCTGTCACGTGCCACTGCGTGGGCTGGGTGACCCCCCTCCCACCAAGGCCCGACTCGTGCTCACCCGGGGTGAGACGAGGCGCTTCGAGCTGGTCTCGCTCGACGCGCCGCGGCGCAGGGCCGAGCTCGCGCTCGCCGGATCCGAGTCCTAGGGCTCGGCAGCGGTCGGGGGGACCGATAACCTCGGCCGAAGTGCGAGCCGAGGACTATCTGCCACACCGTGATCCGTTCCTCTTCGTCACCGAGGTGCGTGCCGTCGATCCTGGACGCTCCGCGTCGGGCGCGTGGCAGCTGACCGGGGACGAAGCCTTCTTCGCCGGGCACTTCCCAGGGCGACCGACCCTTCCGGGAGTCCTCATGGTCGAGTCCCTCGCCCAGCTCGGCGGCGTCGCGGTGCTCGCCGACCCCTCGCACGCCGGCAAGCTGCCGCTCTTCGGAGGCATCGAGCGCGCTCGGTTCCGGCGACTGGTCGTCCCGGGCGATCTGCTCGAGCTCGAGATCGAGCTCGGCCGCATGTCCGCCCGGGCCGGACGCGGAACCGGGCGAGCGACAGTGGAGGGCGAGCTCGCGTGCGAGGCCGAGCTCCTGTTCGTGCTCGTCGACGGTGCTGCTGCCGGGACGAGCCCACCACCTGGGGGCTGACCACCGTGCGCATCGCCACGTGGAACGTGAACTCACTGACGATCCGACTTCCACGTGTCGAGGAGTGGATCGCCTACGCGAAGCCCGACGTTCTCTGCCTGCAGGAGACCAAGCAGTCGGACGCCTCCTTTCCGCACGACGCGTTCACCGGCCTCGGCTACGAGTCCGCGCACCACGGGGAGGGACGCTGGAACGGCGTGGCGATCGTCAGCAAGGTCGGGCTCTCGGAGGTTGCGACCGGGCTCGGCTCCGGCGACGACGACCAGGGATCACGACTGATCGCCGCCGAGTGCGGTGGCGTCCGGGTCCTGTCGGTGTACGTGCCGAACGGTCGATCCCTCGACAGCGATCAATATCCTGCGAAGCTCGCATGGCTGGCCCGCCTCCGGGGCCTTCTCGAGGAGACGACCTCGCCGGACCGGCCGGTCGCGGTGTGCGGTGACTTCAATGTGGCGCCCGACGACCGCGACGTGTGGGATCCGTCACAGTTCGTCGGCGCGACCCACGTGAGCGAGCCGGAGCGGGTGGCGCTCGGGTCGCTCGAGCAGTGGGGCCTCGTCGACGTCTTCCGGCGGCTCTACCCCGAGGACGATCTGTTCAGCTGGTGGGACTACCGCGGTGGCTCGTTCCACCGTCACCACGGGATGCGCATCGATCTGGTGTACGTCACCGAGGTGCTGGCGTCGCGGGCGATCTACGGCCTCATCGACCGCAACGCGCGCAAGGGTGAGAAGCCCTCCGATCACACCCCGGTCTTCATCGATTTCGGCCCCGACTGAACGGTGCCGGTGCTCTTGCAATCGGCCCTTCCGATCGATGAGCGGATCGGGTAACGTCCGAAACGGCGCGACCCGGCCCGGCCGGATCTGACGGCAATGACGGCGGTTCCAACGACCCCTCGGCGGGCCAGGCGGGCCCAGACGAGATGAGGGCATCAGATGACCGTTCGCCAGTGCGATCACGAGGCGGGTTCGAAGCGCACACGGACGGGGATGGTGAAGCGGACGACGGTCAGGCGGATCCGGCGGAGACGTGGAGCTGCGATCGCCGCGGTCTGCGCGTTGGTCGCGTCGCCCATCGCGATGGCGACCGCGGGGCTCGACGCGGGTCCGGCATCGGCGGCCCCGGCGACCGGAGCTGCGGCAGTCGCGGGGACGATCGCCGCCGGTTCAGCCCGCGGTGTCCCGTCGACGGAGACGCCCCTGTTGCGCCGGCTGATCCGTCGGGTCGACGACCTCACCTACCCCGGTGGCACCACGGTGTCACCGCACCGGCCGACGGCGCACAGCACGCCGATCTCCCAGGTTCTCCTCGAGTCGGGGGCACCCGGCCCGACGCCGCCGACGGTCCAGACCATCACCTCGGGGATCGGCGTCACCTACTCGCAGACCACCAACACCCTCGTCGGATCGTGGTCCGGCGGGTCGGTGACGCTGGCGGGCGTGGGCCCGGTCACCGTCGGGGGCGCCTATCTGCAGAGCGGCATCCAGATCTCGACGAACGCCAACTGCAATGCTGCGGGCGCCATCGTCGTCGTGGTCGTCGATCAGCTCGCCCTCGACCTGTCGGGCTCCGTCCGCGCGGCCGCCTTCAAGTTCGGCTGCATCACGTTGGCCGGGGACTACATCATCGCCGGCACCCTCGCCTTCAACGCCGTCCCGACGACTCCCGGGCAGGGCTACTACCTGTACGAGTCGAACGGCCTGCTGTCCCCCTTCGGCAACGACGGGTTCCTGACCTATCTCGGTGACTTGAGTGCCCTCCCGCTGAACCAGCCGGTGGTCGGGATGGCCACGACGAAGACGGACGCGGGCTACTGGATGGTCGCGGGTGACGGCGGGGTGTTCTCCTTCGGAGATGCCGGCTACTACGGCTCGACCGGAAATATCGCGCTCAACAAGCCGATCGTCGGAATGGCCGCCTCTCCCCAGGGCAACGGGTACTGGTTCGTCGCCTCGGACGGTGGCGTCTTCTCCTACGGCGACGCCGGGTTCTTCGGCTCGACCGGAGCCCTCACCCTCAACAAGCCGATCGTGGGGATGGCCACCACCCCGGACGGAAATGGGTACTGGCTGGTCGCCTCCGACGGCGGGATCTTCTCGTTCGGCGATGCCGGCTACTTCGGCTCGACCGGTGCCCTCACCCTCAACAAGCCGATCGTCGGGATGGCCACCACCCCGGACGGGAAGGGGTACTGGCTGGTCGCCTCCGACGGCGGGGTCTTCGCCTTCGGCGACGCCGGCTTCTCCGGGTCGACCGGAGGCATCACGCTCAACAGTCCGATCGTCGGCTTGATGCCGACTCCGGACGGAAACGGGTACTGGTTCGTCGCGTCGGACGGCGGGGTCTTCTCGTTCGGCGACGCCTCGTTCGCCGGCAGCCTCGGGTCGCAGGGCATCAACGACGTGGCCGGCATCACCAAGTGACGAGAGTGGCCGGTGGTGACCCGGACCACCGGCCGTTCACCGTCGTTCGAGTCCCTCGCGCAGCGCGGCGATCTGGCGCGCCGCATCCGTCCGGACCGTTCGGCCCGAGCCCGTCCGTGAGACGCGGGCGACCGCGGCCAGCCAGGGGGAGGGTCGTCGTTCCGTGCGCCATCCTGACGGGGTGGCGCGCGACGTCGCCCACGAGCAGCGCACCTCCAGAGCGGCCCGGGTGAGCGCCACGTAGAGCAGCCGACGCTCCTCGTCCCGTGCCGCAGGCGAGACGGCGTAGACGATCGGGACGAATCCGTCCTCGAGTCCGACGATCCAGACTGCCGGCCACTCGAGGCCCTTCGCCCGATGGAACGTCGCGAGCTCGACGGCATCGCCATCTCTCCGTACCGGCTGTCGACTCCGAGGACCGGCCGCGGCGGCTTCGGGCCCGGGCGCGTCCCGACAGGGGATGCCCGCCCGCTCGGCTGCCCGCCGCACCAGTGCGAGCTGGTCGTTGGTCCGTGCGAGCACCGCATGCTCGGACCAGGCATGTCCCTCGCCGGCTCGCTCGAGCAGCTGGGCGACGACCCCGTCGGCCTCGGCGGACTCGTCCGGGTACTCGGTGACGACCGGCAGCGGACCGTCCCCGCTCGCCGAACGGAGCCGACCGCTGGCCGCCCGGCCGAGTGCGGCCGCGGCCGCGGCCACCACCTGTGGGGTGCAGCGGTGGTTCGTGGCGAGGCGCACGACCTCCATGCCCGAGATGGATGCCGGAAGACCCGAGAGGAGCGACGGGTCCGCGCCGTTCCACCCGTAGATGGCCTGATCGGGATCGCCGACGACACAGAGGTCGGTGCGGTCACCGAGGACCCCGCGGAGCAGCCGGAACTGCGCGGGGTTGACGTCTTGGAACTCGTCGACGAAGAGGTGGCGGTGTCGCCAGCGCACCTGCTCGACGAAGGGCGCCTCGCGCTCCAAGAGCTCGGCGGCGGAGACCAGGACGTCGTCGAGGTCGATCGAGGCGCGCCGGGCGAGCGCTCCCTCGTAGGAGCGGAAGGCACGGACGACGACATCGGGCGGGACCGCGGACACTCGCCCGGCCCGGTCCGCTGCCTCCTCGTACTGGTCCGGCCCGAGGCAGTGGGCTTTCGCCCAGCCGACCTCGGTGTCGACGGCGACCGCACCCGCGGGATCGGCGAGCAGGTCCCGGAGGACCGCGATCCGGTGCTCCGACACGGCAGGAGGCGACTGTCCACAGTCGACGGCGCGACGCCGGAGCAGTCCGAGGGCGAGCTGGTGGATCGTCCCCGCGCGGACTCCGGGCGTGGGAGGCCCGCCCCGTGTGCCGGGAACCGACACCGGGACGCCGTAGCCCCGGAGCCGGCCGCGGAGCTGGTCGGCGGCGCGTCGGGTGAAGGTGCACACGATCGTGTGGTCCGCTTCGGCGGAGCCGTCCCGGATCCGACAGGCGACCCGGAGCGTGAGCACGCGGGTCTTGCCGGCACCCGCGCCTGCGAGGATGCAGAGCGCGGGACCCGGTGCCTCGACGGCCTCGCGCTGCGCGGGGCTCAGCGCGTTCCGGGCCTGTTCGAAGGCGTCGGCGGCGCCCGGCGGCGGTCCGGTCGTCACGGGTCCGCTCGGTTCGGGCTCCACGGCGCCCGAGGCTACCGGCAGGGTGTCTCGGCGGATGGCCGTGCCGTCGACCAGGCGGTCGGTAGGGTGGGCCGGTGCTGAAGTCGTTCGCCGGCGGTCGGTTGTTCGGCGACGTCTGGGGGACGGGCGTGCCGAGGATCCTCGCCCTCCACGGTTGGCAGCGGACCCATCGCGACTTCGCGGGCGCCTTCGACGGACCCGGCATCGACGAGGTGTCGGCCCTCGCGCCGGACCTCGCCGGGTTCGGGTCGACGCCACCTCCATCCGAAGCCTGGGGGAGCCGCGCCTATGCGGAGAGCCTGGTTCCTCTCTTCGAGGAGTCCGACGTGCTTGCGGGCAAGGTGTCGGTGGTCGGGCACTCCTTCGGCGGTCGCGTCGCGGTCCAGCTCGCGACCCTGTTGCCCGATCGGATCGAGCGACTCGTCCTCACCGGCGTGCCACTCCTCCTCCGCCAGGGCGGCTCACGCCGTCCGGCGGCGCGCTACCGGATCGGACGGCGCCTCCACCACCTCGGCCTGGTCGGCGATGACCGGATGGAAGCGCTGCGACAACGGTACGGATCGCCCGACTACGCGGCGGCCCACGGTGTGATGCGGGAGGTCTTCGTCCGGAGCGTCAACGAGCGCTACGAGGAACTGCTCACCCTGATCGCATGTCCTGTCCACCTGCTCTGGGGCGCGGACGACACCGAGGTGCCGGTCGAGGTCGCCGAGCGGGCACGTCCGCTGTTCGGGTCGGCGACGCTGGAGGTGCTCCCGTCGGTCGGACACCTCTTGCCGACCGAGGCCCCCGGTGCACTGCGTGCCGCGGTCGCGGGCGTCGGCGACGGGCGGCACGCCGGTGACACCGGCCGGTGAGCTGGGAGCCGAGCTCGGACGTGCTGCCAGCGCTGCTCGGGCCGACCCGCCTGCACGCGGGGCCGGCTTGGGTCACCCTCGCGGCCTGCACCGTCGCGGTCGCACTCTCGGGCCTCCGCTGGCTCCGTGTCGCCCAGCGCGAGCACTACCTCGCGGGCTCGGTGACGCGGTTCGCCCTCCGCTGGTGGGGGAGCAGCCCGCTCAACCTCGTGGTGCTCGTCGGCGGCGTCGCGGCAGCCGTCGCGTCCCTGTGGTGGCCGGTGGCCGGAGTGGCGACCGCCGCCGTCGTCGCGGCCGGACCGGTCGGGCTCACGCTCCGGGGTCGGACCTCGCCGCTCGCCTGGACCAGGCGGCTCCGTACGCTCGCGGCAGTCTGGGCGCTGCTCGAAGTGGTCGTCGTCGTGACCGCGGTCGCCGTCGGACCTCTCTCCGTCGGCGCCGTCGTGGCCGCGCTGGCGGTACCCGGGCTCGTCGACCTCGCCTGCTCGGTGGTCGCACCCCTCGAGAACCGGCTCGCCGGTCGGTACGTCGCTGCGGCCACCGCGCGTCTCGAGCGGGTGGCGCCGTGCGTCGTCGCGGTGACCGGCTCCTACGGCAAGACGTCGACCAAGGGCCACATCGTCGACCTGGTGAGTGGCGCACGCTCGGTGGTGGCGACACCGGCGAGCTTCAACAACCGGGCCGGACTCGCCCGCGCGATCAACGAGCACCTCAGCGAGGGCACCCAGGTCTTCGTGGCCGAGATGGGCACCTACGGCCGGGGAGAGATCGCGGCGCTCTGCGCGTGGTGCCCGCCTGAGGTGGCGGTCATCACGGCCATCGGACCGGTGCACCTCGAGCGGTTCGGTTCGGAAGAGGCGGTGCTGGTTGCAAAGTCGGAGATCCTCGAGCACGCATCGGTCGTCGTCCTCGCAGTCGACGATCCCCGGCTGGCGGCGCTGGCCGATCACGAGGCGCAGGCGGGGAAGCGGGTCTTCCGCTGCTCGTCGACCGACCGCTCGGCCGATGTCTGCGTGGACCGGGTCGGGGCGGGCCCGTGCGTCACGGTCAGCGTGGAGGGGGCGGTCGTCGCAGAGGACCTCACCGTCCCTTGGGGTGTGCAGCCCGGCAACCTGGCCTGCGCCGTGGCGGTCGCGCTCGCGCTGGGGGTGGACCGAGGAGTCGGTCGTCGGCCGCCTGTCGAACATTCGCGGGACGGAGCACCGGCTCGAGGTCGCGCGTGCCGGATCGGGAGCGACGATCCTCGACGACACCTACAACTCCAATCCGGCGGGTGCCGCCCGGGCCCTCGCCGCCCTCGTCTCGGCAGCCGGTGGTCCGGGACCCAGCCGGGGGTCCGGGCCCAGCCGGGGGTCCGGGCGAACCGGTCGGCTCGGGACGCTCACGTCGGCTGGTCGTCGTCACGCCCGGCATGGTCGAGCTCGGGCCCCGACAGGAGGTGGAGAACCGACGGTTCGCCGTGTCGATCGCCGAGGTGGCGAGCGACCTCGTCATCGTGGGGCGGACCAACCGTCGGGCGCTCGCCGCGGGTGCATCCTCCGCGCCGGTGTCGCGGACGGTCCGGGTGACCGAGGTCCGCGACCGGCCCGCCGCGGTCACCTGGGTGAAAGAGCACGTGACCGACGGCGACGCGGTGCTGTACGAGAACGATCTGCCGGACCACTACCCTTGAGCGGTCGTGCCGCCTGGCGCCCCCACCGGCGGCGTCCACCCGCCGAATCGAACGGAGCCTGATCCCCGTGCCCGACGTCGCCGTGATCTTCGGAGGCCCCTCACCCGAACACGACGTGAGTGTGCTCACCGGCCTGCAGGCCGCGCGGGGGCTGCGTGAGGTGACCGGCGGTGCGGTCCGGGCGCTCTTCTGGTCGAAGACGGGGGAGTGGTTCGAAGTCGGCGACGCGCTCGAGGCGGAGGCGTTCGTCGATGGTGTGCCGCGGGCTGCGACGCCGCTCCAGTTCGTCGCGGCTCCGGGCGCCGGTTTCACCGAGCCCGCGGGCCGTCTCGGCCGGGCGCGGCCGATCGAGCTCGACGCGGCGATCGTGTGCTGCCACGGCGGGCCCGGTGAGGACGGGACCCTACAGGCCTCCCTCGATCTCGCGGGGGTCCGCTACTCCGGTCCCTCGGTGGCCGGCGCGGCACTCGGGATGGACAAGCTCGCCTTCGGCTCGGTCGTGGCGGGGGCCGGCCTCCCGACCCTGCCCCGTGTGGCGCTCACGCCCGACGCGGAACCGCCGGACTTCGACGGTCCCTATATCGTCAAGCCGCGCTTCGGCGGCTCGTCGATCGGCATCGACGTGGTCGACGACTTCACCACCGCGCAGGCGCGCCTCGGCGCGAATCCCCATCTCAGGAGCGGCGCGGTGCTCGAGCCGTACCGTCCAGAGCTCACCGACCTCCAGCTCGCGGTCCGCAGCTGGCCCACCGTGCAGCTCTCCGCGGTGGAGCGACCGATCAGGACGACGGCCGTCGCCGACATCCTCGACTACCGCGACAAGTACGTGGCGGGCGAGGGCATGGCCGGCGCGGCGCGCGAACTGCCGGCGGAGATCCCCTCGGAACTGGAGAAGGCCCTGCGCGCTGCGGCGGACGCGATCGTCGTGCTCGCACAGGTCCGCGGCGTCGCGCGCCTCGACTTCCTCTCGGATGGGTCGTCGTTCTTCGTCAACGAGATCAACACCATCCCCGGCTCGCTCGCCCGCTACCTCTGGGTGGCGCCACCGGTGTCCTTTGCCACCTTGCTCGGTGACCTCCTCGACGAAGCGCGCGGCCGCCCGACCCACGTCTACAGCTCGGCGGGGGCCGACGGGTCCGTGCTGCGTTCCGCTGGGTCGATCGCCGGCAAGCTGGGCTGACGCGTGTGGCCGCCCACCGGTTCCGGCCCCTGCCCGAGGAGGACGTGCTCGTCGACGTCCGGCCACACTGGTCCTTCCTGAGCGCCCCGCTCGCCGCCGCGGTCGTCGTGCTGGCGATCGGCATCTCGCTCGACGTCGGCATCCCCCACACCTCGGTCCCGTTGCACTGGGTGGAGGGCGTGGTCGCAGCGGTGCCATGCGTGTGGCTGGCGTTCCGGTTCGTGCGGTGGCGGACGACGGGCCTGCGCGTGACCTCGGTGCGACTCATCGGCCACTGGGGCGTGCTCGCCCGACGTGAGTGGGAAATCCGGTTCGCCGACATCGCAGAGGTCATCGTGGTGCAGAACTCGCTCCGGCGCCTGGTCGGGACCGGGCGCCTCGAACTCGTGCTCTGGGACGACGGCCATGTGCGCTGGATCGACGACGTGCGTAGACCGGCGGCGCTCGGACGGGTGATCGCCCGACGCCTCGGGCCGCCGCCGGACGTGGATCCGCACGGCGTGGACGCTTCGGCCTAGTGGAACGTCCGGGCGACCGTGGTGTCGGAGGGCACCGAGCCGAAGAGGTCAGCTCCGATAGGCAGGTGCTCATGCCCCTGCGATACCAAATCTGATACCATGTGATCGTGGACGCGGAACTCCTGCTGCAGGAGGTGCGGGCCCGGTCCGGGCTCTCGCGCCGCAAGCTCGCGGCGTTGGGCGGCACGTCTGCGTCGACCTTGGGGGCCTATGAGTCCGGCAAGTCGGTGCCGTCGGTCAGGACCCTCGAGCGCCTCGTGCGGTCCGCCGGGTTCGAGCTCCTCGCAGCACTCCACCCTGCGCTTCCGATGTCCGATGTCCGACGTGAAGAGTCGATCGAGCGCCTCTTCGACCTGACCGACCAGCTCCCCCGACGTCGAAGAGGCGCACTGACGTATCCGAGGTTCCCGACCGCACCTCGACGATGAGGCCGATTCTGGACGTCATCGTCGAGATCCATGACGCACTCGATTCCGCCGGAGTCCGGCACGCCTTCGGAGGCGCGTTCGCGCTTCTGTGGTGCACCGGAGAGCCGAGGACCACGATCGACATCGACGTGAACCTCTTCGCCCCGCCGGAACGTGCGCGCCGCATCGTGGCGTCGCTTCCGCCCGATGTCGTCGCCTCCGATTCGGATATCGAGACGCTCGAGCGAGACGGACAGGTGCGGCTGTTCGTCGACGAGATCCCCATCGATTTCTTCTTGAGTACGTCACCGTTCCATGGGGATGTCCAACTCCGGACCGTGGAGCACCACCTTGCGGGACGTCAGCTTCCCTTTCTGTCCTGCAGCGACCTGGCGGTGTTCAAGGCGTTCTTCAACAGGCGGAAGGACTGGGCAGACATCGAAGCCATGTTCCGGTCGGGCACGGTCGACGTTGCCCATGTCGCCGGTGTGCTGGTGGAGTACCTGGGCTCTGACGACGAGCGCATCCGCGAGCTCGACCACATCCGCCGTGAGGTTGACGAGGAGGTCCTCGGCGGTTGACCCGGGGGATCGGTCCCGCAGCTGTCCCCGCGTCCCGGGCGCCGAAGGCCCGGGTCGGGCAGGATACTGGACGTGTCCGGTCGAGCCTTCCAAGACATGATGGTCGCCAACTTCTGCTGGGGCTGCGGTGCCGACAACCCGGTGGGGCTCCAGCTCAAGAGTCACTGGGATGGCGACGTTGCCGTTGCGCAATGGCAGCCCAGTGCCGACTACGCCGCCGGTCCGCCTCACATACTGAACGGCGGGATCATCGCCACGCTCCTCGACTGTCAGGGTGTGTGCACCGCGATCGCGAGCGCGTACCGGAGTCAGGATCGGGCCATCGGCAGCGCTCCGGAGCTTTGGTACGCAACGGCTGCAATGGCGGTCGAGTATCTCCGTCCTACCCCGATCGACGCCTTGTTGCATCTCAGGGCCTCGGTCGTGAACGTGGACGACCGAACGACGACCGTTGAATGCAGCCTGGAAGCGGCTGGCAAGGAGCGGGCTCGGGCGACCGTCCGCTCGGTTGAAGTGCCGGAATCATGGCGCCACGGCGTCAGCGTCAGAGCTCACGCTCGTAGAAGTACATGAGGGGCCCGTCTGCACCTCCGACTCGGTTGGTGAAGCCAAGGCTCTCGTAGAGACGGCGGGCCGCGAGGTCTGGCTCGTCGACGCCGATGTCCATCGTGTCGGCGCCTCGCTCCTTTGCTTCTCGAATCGCCGCCTCCATGAGTGCCCGTCCCAATCCTTGGCCCCTCCGGCCGGGGACGACGTACAGCTCCGCCACGTGACACTCCATGCCGCTGCTCCAGATCGCGGCACGGAAGCGAAGGACGACCAATCCGTCCGGACCATGACCACCGAGCAGGATGGCCGTGTCACCAGTTTCGAGGAGGTGTCGGACTCGATCCGCCAGCACCTTGACCGGCGGTGCAGGTTCATCGAACTCTCGGTTGAAGTCGTGCAGCAGTTGCCCGACAGCTTCGATGTCTCGGTCGCCGGAAGGACGGACGATCTCCTCGCTTGCAGCGGGCACGCCGTCGACGGTAACCGAGACCTGCATGTCATCGGTCACGGACCCCCGCGGCACGCCTCAGTGGAGAAACGGAAGACCTGGCCGCCAGCACGGATGACGACGGCGTTGACGGAAACTGTCATGATGGCGGAGGCATCGGACGGCCACACCAGAGGGCGAAGCGAGGGTTCGGATGTCCGACAAACTGACAGTCTGCTTGTGGTTCGATCACGGTGAGGCCAGCAAGGCCGCCGAGTTCTACGCGACGACCTTTCCCGATAGTCACGTCGACGAGATTCGCACAGCCCCGTCGGATTACCCCGACGGATCGGCCGGGAATGAGCTCACGGTCGAGTTCACCGTGCTCGGCCGATCATTCCTCGGTCTCAACGGTGGACCGAACTTCGTCCCGAACGAGGCCGTCAGCCTCATGGTGCTGACCGACGACCAGGCCGAGACGGATCGGTACTGGGATGCGATCGTGGACAACGGTGGCGAGGAGAGTGCGTGTGGCTGGTGTAAAGACCGGTGGGGCGTCTTCTGGCAGATCACGCCCCGAGCCTTACTGGAGGCGATGCACAGCGATGATCGGGCCGCTGCAAAGCGGGCCATGCAGGCGATGATGACGATGACGAAGATCGACATCGCCGCCATCGAGTCCGCTGCCGCCGGGGAGCTGCGAGGGAGTTCCACGACGACGCCGTGAGGTCCCTTTCGGACGAGCGCGGCCGGACGCGCGCCCTGAACGCGCGCCCTTCTCGACGCTCGGAGCGTCGAGGATCTCACCGCGCATTCGACCTTGGCGGGGGTGCGCCGGGTCGAGACGGTCACCGCTCCCGGACTGCGTAAGTCAGGTGCGCCACCCTCGGGGAAGGCTCCACGCGGACCGGCTCCAAGGCCACGCGACCCGCGTCCACGCCCTCGAACAAGCGGATACCGGAGCCGAACAGCACGGGCGACAGCGCGATCGAGAACTCGTCGATCAGGCCGGCGTTCACGTACTCCACGATCGTCGCGCCACCTCCCGCGATGCGGACGTCGCGGTCGCCGGCGGCCTCGCGGGCCTGGGCGAGCGCGGACTCGACGCCGTCGTTGACGAAGTGGAAGGTGGTCCCACCCGGCCGCTCCCAGGGGTCACGCTTCTCGTGGGTCACGACGAAGACCGGCGTGTGGAACGGCGCCTCGTCCGGCCACGCCCGCTCGCCGGCTTCGAACATGCGCTTGCCCATCACGCTTGCGCCGGTGCGATCGAACGTCTCGCGCGCGATGTCGTTGTCGCGCCCTTCCTCGCCGCCCTTGCCGAGCTTCAGGTTCTCTCGGAAGAACCGCTGCGGGAAGATCCACTGCTGCAGTTCCATCCACTGGTGACCCATCAATTCTCCGAGCGACCCGGGCGCGATGAACCCGTCGATCGACATGGACACGCTGAAGAACACTTTGGCGGCCATCAGCCCTCATCTCCCTGCCGAACGATCTCGGTGACGTAGTCGGCCAGCTTGCCCAGGGTCTGCTGGCCGCCCTCGATCGCGTGGTAGTTCTCGACCACCTCGTCGCGCAGCTCCTTGGTGGGGAACACCGTGCGCATCTGGATCCGGGTCGCCGCGCCGTCGGGCTCGAACGTCAGGACCGACTCGAAGGCGTTCGGGTCGCCGCGGGACTCACCGTGCAAGAGCGCGATCCGCTCCGGTGGGGCGATCTCGGTCCATTCGATCCACTCCTGGAAGACCGTCCCGTCCGGTCCGTGCATCGCGAAGTCCCACTCCCCGCCGACGCGGAACTCGAATGCCCGCGTGGTGGTGGTGAACCCCTCCGGTCCCCACCACCGCGACAGGTGCCGGACCTCGGTGAATGCCTCGAACACGAGCTCCGGTGGGGCACTGATGACCCGGGAGATCACGATCTCGCGGTCGGCCGTCGCGGACTGCGCCGGCGCTCCTCGTCCTGTCGCGCTCATCGGTTAGTCCTCCTGCCTTGCCTGCTTCAAGTCCTGCACGTACTCGTCCAGCCGGTCGAAGCTCTCGTTCCAGAACCGTTCGAACCCGCCGGTCCACTCGTGAACCGGTCGCAGCCCGCGCGCGTCAAGGCCGTACAGGCGTTGCCTGCCCGACTTGCGGTCCCGCACCAGTCCGACCTCTCGGAGCACCCGCAGGTGTTTGGACGCCCCCGGTTGGGGCATCCCCAGCTCTTGGGCCAACTCGGTCACCGGCCGCTCACCCGCCCGCAGCAGCGCCAGGATCTCCCGACGCCGGGGTTCGGCGATCGCATTGAAGACGTCCGACGTCGTCGCTGCCCGTGCCATGAGGCAATCATATTCCGATATCGGCATAGGTCAAGCCGGGCGGAAACAGACGGTGCTCGTCAGATGACGATCGTGACCCTTGACAGCGCCTGCGGATGCGCGTCCCCCGGAGACGCCACGCGCAACGGCGTCCGTTCTTGAGTACCGCTCGGGCACCGACCAGCGCGGCAAGGTGGGGTGCGTCGACGGCCCGCCACGCCTCCACTCATCGATCCGTCTTGGCTCCGCTGGCCCAATCGACTGCTTCGGCTCGTTGGTCGAGCGGAAAGGTCTTGATCTCTCCAGGTGTCATCCAGCCGAACAGATGGGTCAGGTGGACGACCCACTCGATATCGCTGACGACTGCGATCCGCTTCCAACCCGCGAGGTGCGGGATGCCGATCTTCAGGTCCTCCCAAAGCGCTCCGCCGGACATCCCACTGAACTCGGGGAGAACGATCACGGCGCGCATGTCACCCGATTCCGCAGCGCGCTCGAACGCAGGCAGTACGACGTCGCGAAAGTCTTCGGCTTGGATCTTTCCGGCGATTTCGAAACCGATGACTGTGGGAGGCACATCGCTCAGCTGTTTGATCATGATGTCGCTCCTCAGGGCGAGAGCTCCGGCCAGCCTACCGACCTGACCTTTGCTCAACCCTCCTCGCGATGGTCCCGTCCACGGCCTCCACCCACCAATGTGGTCTCGTGATCCACGAGTCGTCGCGGTCACACCCGCGGCCGCGCTCGGGCCCGCGCCCGCTGCAGAGCGCGACCACACATCCTCCGAAACCGCCCCCGGTCATCCGGGCGCCGAGCACTTCCGGCCGCGCAACCATCTCGTCGACGAGGGCGTCGACGTGCGGCGTCGAGACGTCGAAGTCGTCGGCGAGGCTTCGGTGACTCGCCGTCATCAGACGCCCCGCCTCCGCAACGTCCGTTCGTCCGAGGGCGTCCACGAACGCGCGGACGCGTCGGCACTCCGAGACGACATGGCGGGCGCGGGCGATGAGCACAGGGTCGTCGAGGTGGGCGAGGTCGCCGTCGGTCGCCCGACCGAGCGGGCCGATGACCGATGCGGCCGCCTCGCACTCGGCCACCCGGGCTGCATAGGCGGAGTCGGAGAGGGCGCGCCGTTCGCCTGAGTCGACGACGAGCACGGCGAGCTCGTCTGGAAGGGGAACGTCGGCCGTCGCTCCCATGTCGAAGTCGATGAGGAGCGCAGACCCCCGGTGCGCGCCGGCGGCGACCAGCGGGTCCATGGTGCCGACCGGAACACCGGCCAGGTGCTCGGCGGCCTGGCAGCGCAGGGCGATCTCGGTCGGAGTGCCTGCCCCGCCGAACAGTTCGTCGAGCGCGACACCGAGCGCGGCGCTCGAGGAGAGGCCGACGCCGACGGGGAGCTCGGAGTCGATCGTGAGCCGGCCCCCGTGACACCAACCGAGGGTGACGCAGGTCGCGGCGACGAGCCGGAGCCAGCTCGGCTCGACCCGTGCGATGGCGGCGGCGTCCAACGCCCCGCCGAGGTCGACCGTCGCGTCGCCGAGCTCGGTCGAGTGCACGTCGAGGACCGACCCCACCGCGGGTTCGAACTCGACCGTGATCCCGAGCTGGATCGCCATCGGGAGGGCGAGCCCGCGGTTGTAGTCGGTGTGGTCGCCGATGAGGTTGACCCGGCCCGGCGCGGTGGCCCGACCTGGCACACTGGCGGGCCGATCCGGACGTGGCTCTGCCATGCTCTCCCCATGTTCGTTGAACTACTCGACGCCAATCGCCGATATGCCGCTTCATTCTCGCTTCGCGGGACGCCTCCCGTCGCGGCCGCCGGCTTCGCGCTGGTGACGTGCATGGACAGTCGCATCGAGCCGCTCACCATGCTGGGTCTGCGGCCCGGCGACGCCAAGATCATGCGCAATGCGGGGGGGCGGGTCACCCGTGACGTCCTGCGGTCCCTTGCCCTTGCGACCCACTTCCTCGACGTGCACTCGATCGCAGTCATGCAGCACACCGGCTGCGCGCTGGCCGACCGGAGTGACGAGGAGGTCCGGGCGAGCCTCGGCGAGGCGGGGGCCACCGGAGTCGACGGGTGGTCCTTCCACGCGATGCCCGATCCGGACGCAGCACTCAGGGCGGACGTGGAGCAGGTGCGCAGCTGTGGGCTCCTACCCGGCACCGTCCTCGTCGAGGGGTGGCGCTACGACGTGGACACCGGCGTCGTGCACCGGATCGTCCGGTCCGATGCCGACTGATCCAGGTCGGTGCGACGCGGGCCGGATCCGGCGGATCACGGGTCCGGGCTTGACCGTCGGGTGGCGCCGCGACCACGATCCGGCCATGACCACCTCTCCCCGGCACCCCGAAAGTAGAGGCGCGTGCCGCCTCGCGGCGATCGCTGCGGGGGGCCGACGATGAGCGGGCCGCTCGAGGGCGTCCGCATCGTCGAGCTGGCCGGCCTCGGTCCCGCCCCCTTCGCCGGGATGATGCTCGCCGACGCCGGCGCCGACATCATCCGGATCGACCGTGCCGAAAAGGCGACGTACCCGCCGCACCAGGACGCGCACGTCGACCTCATGAACCGTGGCCGGCGATCGGTCGCGGTCGACCTCAAGCATCCCGACGGGGTCGGCCTCGTCCTCCGCCTTGTCGAGGGGGCGGACGGGTTGATGGAGGGGTTCCGGCCCGGCGTGGCCGAGCGGCTCGGTATCGGCCCGGAGGCGTGCCTCGAACGGAACCCGCGCCTCGTCTACGGGCGCATGACCGGGTGGGGCCAGGACGGTCCGCTCGCGTCGACTGCCGGCCACGACATCGACTACATCGCCGTCGCCGGAGCGTTGGAGGCGATCGGACGGGCGGGGGAGCGGCCCGTGCCGCCGCTCAACCTGGTCGGTGACTTCGGCGGGGGCGGGATGCTGCTCGCCTTCGGGATGGTCGCAGCCGTGCTCAGCGCCCGCGCCACCGGCAACGGGCAGGTCGTCGACGCCGCGATGGTGGACGGTGCGGCTGCGCTCATGACCATGACCTACACCCTGCGCGCGGCGGGCATCTGGAAGGACGAGCGCGGGGTCAACATGCTCGATACCGGCGCCCACTTCTACGAGGTCTACGAGACGTCCGACGGCAGGTACATCGGGGTCGGCGCGATCGAACCGCAGTTCTACGCGGAGCTGCTCCGCCTGCTCGGTCTCGACGGCCAGGACCTGCCGGGCCAGATGGACCGCGAACGCTGGCCGGAGATGAAGGCACGGTTCGCGGCGGTCTTCGCCACCAGGACGCGGGACGAGTGGGCGAAGATCTTCGACGGATCGGACGCCTGCGCGGCGCCCGTGCTCTCGCCCGCCGAGGCACCCGAGCACCCGCACAACCGCTTCCGTGGGACCTTCACCGAGGTGGCCGGCGTGGTGCAACCCGCACCGTCACCGCGTTTCATGGGCACACCCGGCGCGATCCGCCGCCCTCCACCGAATCCCGGGCAGCACGCGGACGAGGCGCTCACCGACTGGGGACTCGGGGAGTCGGAGATCGGCGACCTCCGGGCTTCGGGCGCCGTTCGTTGATCGTGCCCGGCCGCGGGACGCCCCAGGTGACCGGGCACTCTCGGCCCGAATAGACTATATATAATCCCACAAGAACAGATCTGAGGAGATCTGGACACCAAAGAAGTCGAGAAGTAAACTCTTATCATCCGAATAAGGAGATAAGAGATGGAATCTCAACCGTCGATGACGGTTCCCGAGTGGGAAGCCCGTATCGGGGATGATATTCGACACCTCCGCCGGCGGAAGCGTCTCACCCAGCGTGAGCTCGCGGACCTTGCAAACGTCTCGCCGTCGGCGCTCAAGTACCTCGAGGCCGGGAAGGGTTCGTCTCTCTCCACCCTCATCCGTGTCGCGAAGGCCCTCGACCGCACGGACTGGCTGGCGGCGATCGCTCCTCCCGAGCCGACGGTGAGTCCGATGGCAGCCCTGCGTGCCCAACAGCGCGCACAAAAGCGCGCACCCGAGCGCGTCCGTCACCCGACCGCCGCCGGTGGGCCCTCCCGATGACCTACACCGGGGCGACCGTCATCGAGGTGTCGGCGTGGGGCCGGCTCGTCGGAGCCGTGGTGCGCGATCCGGCAACCGGGTTCTACGCCTTCGAGTACGACCACGACTGGGTGGCCTCCGGCGCTGATCTCTCACCGATCCACCTCCCGCGCACAGAAGGGGTGTTCGTGTTCACCGAGCTCCCGCGTGACACCTTCTACGGGCTCCCCGCGATGTTGGCCGACGCACTTCCCGATCGTTTCGGCAACGCGTTGGTGGACGCATGGATGCTCGAACAGGGGATTGATCCCCATCGGATCACCGCTCTCGATCGGCTCGCCTATGCAGGAAGCCGTGCGATGGGTGCCCTCGTCTTCGCGCCGCCGACCGGCCCGGACGGTGCGGGAGCGAGCCTCGTCCAGCTCGCGGATCTGGTCACCGCCGCTCGAGCTCAACTCTCCGGAACGCTCGACGACGACGGCGTCCACGAGGCCCTGTCGCAGCTGATCACCGTCGGTTCGACGGCAGGCGGCGCCCGGGCCAAGGCGGTGATCGCCTACAACCCCTCGACCGGCCAGATGCGTTCCGGGCAGCTCGACGCCCCGGCGGGGTTCGAGCAGTGGCTCCTCAAGCTCGACGGGGTCGGTGATCCCATCGGACACGGAGATCCGCTCGTCGAGAGCCAGCAGTACTGCCGCGTCGAGTACGCATACCACCTCATGGCCACCCGCGCCGGCATCGAGATGGAGCCGTCGAAGCTGTCTTGGAGGGTCCACGGGCCCACTTCATGACCCGACGATTCGACCGGGGGGCCGACAACGAGCGACTCCACGTCCAGACCCTCTGCGCACTCGGACACCTCGACAACGACCAGCCCCGCACCCACTCCTACGCGAGCTACTTCTGGGTCGGACGGCAGCTCGGGCTCGGGCCGGAGGATGCACGGCAGATGTTCCGCCGGATCGTGTTCAACGTGATGGGCGCCAACCGCGACGACCACACGAAGAACTTCTCCTTCGTCCTGTCGGAGCACGGTCGATGGCGGCTCGCCCCGGCCTACGACGTCACCCACTCATACTGGGACGGCGAGTGGACTCAGACCCACCAGATGAGCGTGAACGGTCGCTTCAGCGACATCACGCTCGACGACCTTCGCGAAATGGCCGAGCGCAACGAGGTACCCGGCATCGAGTCAACACTCGGCGAGGTCGCAAGCGCGATCGACGACTGGCCGTCCTTTGCGAGAGATGCTGCCGTCGACGAGCGGACGGTCGCCAAGATCGCCGGAGACATCGACCGGCTCCGCCCCAGGTGACCGAGCGTCTCAGAGGTTGACGACCGGGCAGGTCACCGTCCGGGTGATGCCTTCGATCAGCTGGATGCGCCCGACCACCATCTGGCCGAGCTCGTCCACGGTGGCCGCCTCTGCCCGCACGATCACGTCATAGGGTCCCGTCACGCCTTCGGCGGCGACGACACCGTCGAGGGCGGTCACGCTCCGGGCCACCGTGGCCGCCTTCCCCACCTCGGTCTGGATCAGCACGTAGGCGCGCACGGGCATGGAATCCTCCTGGTCGTCGGTCACGACGTCCGTCCGGGCATGCTAGTCGCGACCACCGCTGCGCCTAAGGTGCCGACATGGGCGTGCGCGAGCGCAGCGACCAGTTCCAACGACTCGTGCGGTCGTCGTTGGCCGACCTCTTCGACCAGCGCAAGCCCTTCGGTCGCCTCGCGCTCACCCACGTGCTGATGACCGGTGGCGACACGCTGTTCGCGGTCTCACTCGCCGGCTCGCTCTTCTTCTCGATCTCACCGACCGCGGCCAAGGACAAGGTCCTGCTCTACCTCCTTCTGACCATGGGGCCGTTCGCGGTGGTGGCGCCGGCCCTCGGTCCGCTCATCGACCGGAGCCGGGGCGCGAGACGCGCGATGGTGGTCGCGTCTGCGCTCGGCCGGGCAATGCTCTGTCCGTTCGTCGCGCGCGACATCCACTCGCTGCTCCTCTTCCCCGAGGCCTTCTTGATCCTCGTCCTCTCGAAGGTCTACCTGGTGACCAAAGGCGCACTCGTCCCGGAGATGGCCGCGCTGGGCCTGTTGGACGAGACAGCTCCGGACGGGCACCAGGTTGCCGCCTCCGACGTGGCCGACGTGGCCGACGAGGAGACCGCGGAGGTCCTCGGTGGTGCGGGCCCGGTGGGGAGGCTCTCGTCGTCGACGCCGCCGTACGGCACGCCGGTGGTCGAGGTCGAGGATCCCGGGGGCGGCCCTCCGCGCCAGGAGGCCGATCTCGCCACGCTCAACGCCCGGCTCGGGCTCCTCGCATCTCTGTCGGGATTCGCCTTCGCGTTGCCCGGGGTGCTCATCCTCAAGCTTGCCGGTGCACCGGCCGTCCTCTGGAGCGACGTGGCGGTCTTCGCCGCGGCGGTGGTCGCCGGCGCGCGGCTGCCGGTCCGCCGGCTCAAGCGGGCCAACGACGAACGGGGAGCGCGCGCCGCAGAGTCCGTGCCGCAGCCGGTGCAGCTCGCGCCCGACGAGGTCGGGCGGTGGGCCGGCGACGCCGAGGACCTCGCGGCGCTCGGCCCGATCGCCGATCCGCCCGTCTACCTCGCCTTGATGCCGATGTCGGTGCTCAAGGCCCTCCTCGGGTTCTTCACCTTCTTGCTCGCGTTCGGACTCCGCCGACAGGAGGCGGCGACCTGGTGGTTCGGGCTCTTCCTCGGTGCCCTGACCGCCGGTGCCCTGCTCGGGGTCCTCTCGGTGGCCTGGATCCGACGCGTCCTGAGTGAGCCGCAGATGCTCACCGGCGCGCTCTGGCTCGTGGCCGCTGTCGCCGGGCTCGGCGCCGTGTTCACCGGTCGGTGGTTCCTCACCGTGGTGGCCTTCGGCATCGGGGTCGCCGGCGCGGTCGCCAAGCCGTCGTTCGATGCACTCGTGCAACGCGGGGTGCGCGACCTCGACCAGGGCCGGGCCTTCGCGCGTTTCGAGACGCAGCTGCAGCTGCTTTGGGTCCTCGGGTCGCTGGTGCCGGTCGTGCTGTCCTTGCCCATCGCGGCCGGCAACCTGGTCATGGCCATCGTCGCCGCGGTCGGTGCGCTCTCCTACCTGAGCTCACGCCGGGCGCTGCGCGTCCGGTGGGGCCCGGCGGGCGCCCCGGCGCCCCTGACCTGACCGCCGCCCGCTACCTGCTATCTGAGCAGCTGCTCGAGCCGGTCGACCTCCTCGGCGAGCGCGGTCGGCAACGCGTCGCCGAACATGGCGAAGTGCTCGCGGATCCTCGGCAGCTCCGCGCGCCACTCGTCGCGGTCGACGGTGAGGAGCTGTTCCATGTCCGCCGACGCGATGTCGAGCCCGTCCGTGTCGATCGCACCCGGAGCGGGGACGAGCCCGATGGGTGTCTCGACCGCCTCGCCGGTGCCGCTCACCCGTTCGAAGACCCACTCGAGCACCCGGGAGTTCTCGCCGTAGCCCGGCCAGAGCCAGCGCCCGCCCTCGTCCTTGCGGAACCAATTGACGTAGAAGATCTTGGGCAGCTTCGCAGGGTCCGCGGAGGCCCCGATGTGGAGCCAGTGGGAGAAGTAGTCGGCCATGTTGTAGCCGCAGAAGGGCAGCATCGCGAAGGGATCGCGGCGCAGGTTGCCGACGGCGCCTGCAGCCGCGGCGGTGGTCTCCGAGGCCATGATCGACCCGAGGAAGACGCCGTGCTGCCAGTCGCGGGATTGGAACACGAGGGGCACGACCGATGCCCGCCGTCCGCCGAAGAGGATCGCGTCGATGGGCACGCCGGCGGGATCCTCCCACTCGGACGCGATGGCAGGGTCCTGCGCGGCGGGCACCGTGAAGCGCGCGTTCGGGTGGGCGGCCGGTGCCTGAGAGGCGGGTGTCCAGTCCTCGCCCTTCCACGAGGTCACGTGGTCAGGTGCGACCTCGGTCATCCCCTCCCACCACACGTCGCCGTCGTCGGTGAGCGCAGTGTTGGTGAAGATGGCGTTGCCGTCCAAGGTGAGCATCGCGTTGGGATTGGTCCGGGTGTTGGTGCCGGGGGCCACGCCGAAGAACCCCGCCTCGGGGTTGATCGCGTAGAGACGCCCGTCCGGGCCGAACTTCATCCAGCAGATGTCGTCCCCGACCGTCTCGACCTTCCAGTCGGGCAGCGTCGGGATCAGCATCGCCAGGTTCGTCTTGCCGCACGCCGAGGGGAACGCACCGGTGACGTAGCGGGTCTCGCCGGCCGGGGAGGTGAGCTTCAAGATGAGCATGTGCTCGGCGAGCCAGTTGTCGTCCCGCGCCATCACCGACGCGATGCGGAGCGCGAAGCACTTCTTGCCGAGCAGAGCATTGCCGCCGTAGCCCGAGCCGTACGACCAGATCTCACGGCTCTCGGGAAAGTGGACGATGTACTTGTTGTCCGGGTTGCACGGCCACGAGACGTCGGCCTGCCCCGGCTCGAGCGGTGCGCCGACGGAGTGGAGGCAGGGCACGAACTGGCCGTCGGTCCCGAGGACCTCCAGCGCACCCCGACCCATGCGGGTCATGATCCGCATCGAGACCGCCACGTACGCGGAGTCGGTGAGCTGGACGCCGATGTGGGCGATCGAGGAGCCGAGCGGGCCCATCGAGAAGGGCACCACGTACATGGTGCGGCCACGCATCGACCCGTCGAAGAGGTCGGTCAGGGTCGACCGCATCTCGGTCGGGTCGCGCCAGTTGTTGGTGGGGCCCGCATCGGCCTTGCGGGTCGAGCAGATGAAGGTGCGGTCCTCGACCCTGGCGACGTCGCCGGGGTCCGACCGGGACCAGTAGCTGTTGGGTCGCTTGGCCTCCGCGAGCCTGGTGAACGTGCCGTTGTCGACGAGGAGCTGGCAGAGCCGGTCGTACTCCTCGGCGGACCCGTCGCACCACTCGACCGCACTCGGCTTGGTGAGTGCGGCCACCTCGTCCACCCAGGCGATCAGCTGCTTGTGTTCGGTGGGTGGCATGGGTGGGGATCTCCTCCTCGGATGGCCGCCACCGCCCCTCGGAAGGGACCCGCCATCGGCGCGGCGATTGCTCGGGTCGGTGGACGATTGTAGTGGGGACGGGCCCGGACAATGGTAGGCAGGGACGGTGGACCCACCCAATTCCGGTGGCGCCGGGAGGCAGGGCGGGGCCCCCCTCGACGAGTTCGCGGTGATCGAGCGACTGCGGACCAGGTTCGAGTCGGCTGCGGCCTCGACCCCGGGCTTCGGCGGGGCTCCACCGGCCGGTGACACGTGGATCGGGGACGACGCCGCCGTGGTCACGCTTGCGGGCGACGGACGCACCGTCCTCGCGACGGACCTGGTCGTCGAGGGCGTCCACGTGGACTTCGGGCTGGTCTCGCCGGAGGATGCCGGGTTCAAGGCGCTGATGGTGACCGTGTCGGACCTCGCCGCGGTCGGCGCGATCCCGAGCTACGCGCTCTGCTCGATCGCCGGGCCGCCCGGGACGGACCTCGACCGCATCGCCGAGGGAGTCGCCGAGGCCGCGGCCGCGGCCGGCTGCGTCGTGGTGGGCGGGGACCTCTCCGCCGCGTCGCTCGTCGTGCTCTCGACGACCGTGGTCGGCGTGCTGGCGGACCTCCCGTCCGGAGGCGGGCCGCTCCTCCGTACGGGTGCGGCGCCCGGCGACCTGGTGTTCGTGACCGGACCGCTCGGCGGGTCCGCCGCCGGGCTCCGGCTGCTCCGTGCCGGCGGGGGGACCGGGCGCACCGCTCAGGCCCTCGCCCACTGCCACCGGCGGCCGGTCGCTCGCGTCGACGCGGGGGTCGCCGCACGCGGTGCGGGGGCGACGGCCGCAATCGACGTCTCGGACGGGCTCGCGGCCGACCTTGGCCATCTTGCCGAGGCGTCCGCGGTCGGGGTGGACCTCGACGTGGTCCCTGTCGTCGACGGCGCGACCCACGACGAGGCACTCGGTGGCGGCGAGGACTACGAGCTCGTGCTCACGACCGCGGACGCCCACCGCCTCGATGCGGCCTTCGCCGCGGCCGGCCTCCCGGCACCGATCGCGATCGGGAGGTGCACCGATCGGCCCGGGGAGCTGCGCTTCGAAGGTCGGCCGCTGCCGCCGGGCGGCTGGCGCCACCGATTCTGAATCGCCGCGGTCACCGCGGCGGGTGCGGGAGCCCGCAGGATCCGGCTAGGCCGGGATCTTCCGGATCGGCCGCTTGACGACCTTGCCCGAGCGGATGCACGAGGTGCAGGCGTTGACCCGCTTGGGCGTCCCGTCGACGAGGGCCCGCACGCGTTGGATGTTCGGGTTCCAACGCCGCTTGGTGCGACGGTGGGAGTGGCTGACGTTCATCCCGAATCCGGGCTTCTTGCCGCAGATGTCGCACACCGCTGCCATGACGCTCCCACTCTCCGAGGGTCCTCCGGGTAAGTCGCAAAGGTTAGCATCGGCCTCGTGGTGGTCCCCGACGCGCTGGATGCTGCGGAGCTGTGCCGTGTCATCTCCACCTACCGGGACGGGTTGCGCGCCCACCAGGAGCTGATCAACCGGCTCAACGTCTACCCGGTCCCCGACGGCGACACCGGGACCAACATGGCCCTGACCCTCGAGTCCGTGGTCGCCGCCCTTGCCGAGCTCGACCGTCCGGACCTGCCGGCGGCCTGCCGGGCGATCGCCCACGGATCGCTCATGGGGGCCCGGGGGAACTCCGGGGTCATCCTCTCGCAGCTGCTCCGGGGCATCGCCGAGGGGTTCGCGACCGCCGACGACGGTCCGGGGCCCCGTGACCTCTCCCTGGCCCTCACCATCGCCGACAAGCTGGCGCGAGAGGCGGTGATGCGGCCGGTCGAGGGCACCATCCTCACGGTCGCCCGAGGGGCGGCCGACGGCGCGAGGCAGGTCGCGGACGCGGGGGGCTCGCTGCTCGAAGTGGCCGAGGCCTCCCGGCTCGGAGCGGCCGAGGCGCTCGAGCGCACCCCCTCCTTGCTGCCCGTCCTCGAGCAGGCCGGCGTCGTCGACGCGGGAGGCTCCGGGTACCTGCTGTTGTTCGACGCGCTGTTGTCAGTGCTCGACGGGCGACCGATGCCGACGCCGGCCGCGCTGCCCGAGTCGCCCGTCGCGACCTGGGGGGCGGCCTCCTCGTCCGAGCCCAGGGCGCCGGGCACGGCGGCCGACGCGGCGCTCGCCGGCCTCCGCTACGAGGTCATGTACCTCCTCGAGGCCGCCGACGAGACCATCCCGATGTTCAAGGACGTCTGGGCGGGCATCGGCGACTCGATCGTCGTCGTCGGCGGGGACGGCCTCTGGAACTGTCACATCCACACCGACGACATCGGCGCGGCGGTGGAGGCGTGCCTCGACGCGGGACGCCCGCGCTCGATCCGGGTCACGGACCTGCTCGAGGAGGTCGAAGAGGAGCGGTGGGTGCGCGAGGCGGCGACCGCGGCGGAGAGCGGTCCTGGCGACGCGCGACCCGGCCCGGCACCGTTGACCGGCGTCGTCGCCGTCGCGAGCGGCGAAGGCATCGCGCGCATCTTCCGCTCGTTGGGGGTCCAGGGACTGATCGCCGGTGGGCAGTCGATGAACCCGTCGATCGCGGAGCTGGTCGAGGCCGTCGACGCCCTGCCGTCGGCCGAGGTGATCGTGCTCCCCAACAACGGCAACATCCGTCCGGTCGCCGACCGGGTCGGGGAGCTCACCTCGAAGCGCGTCTGGGTGGTGCCGAGCGAGTCGATCGCGGAGGGCTTCGCGGCCCTGCTGGCGTACGACCCCGAGGCCCACGGTGAGTCCAACGCACTGGCCATGGAGGATTCGGCGCGCAACGTCGTCGCAGGGGAGGTGACCCGCGCGGTGCGTGACGCCGACAGTCCCGCCGGGTCCATCAGGGAGGGGGACTGGCTCGGCCTCTCCAAGGACGGGATCGAGGTGGTCGACGAGACCCTCGCCGGCGCGTCCTGCTCGCTCCTCGACGCGCTGGTCACCGGCGATCACGGCCTCGTGACCATGATCGAGGGGGAGGGGTCCGGCCCGGCCGACACGCGACGGATCACCGAGTGGCTGAGGGAGCACCGCCCCACGGTGGAGACCGAGGTCCACCACGGCGGCCAACCGCTCTACCCCTACCTGTTCTCGATCGAGTGAACAGCGGAACCGAGGGGTGAGCACCGCGACCGGCGCCTCCAGCCCGGTCGAGGCACGATCTGCCGGCCGGCGGCTCGAGCAGCTCGCGGGACTCCCGGTCACCGTGCTCGACGGGGTCGGTCCCGCCGTGGCCAGAGAGCTCTCCGAGCTGGGCATCGCGACGGTGTTCGACCTGCTCGTCTACTACCCGCGCCGCTACATCGACGGCACCCGGCTGGTGTCGATCGCCGCGCTCGGCGCGCTCGGCGAGGGCGAGAGGGCGTCCGTGCTCGGTGTGGTGCGCCGGGTCACCAGCCCGCCGGTCCGCAGAGGCCGGGGACGGATCCGCTCGAGGGTCGAGCTCGAGCTCGACGACGGGACCGGGACGATCCCCGTGGTCTATTTCAACCAGGCCTGGCGTGCGCGTCAGCTGCCGGTCGGGACGCTGGTGTTGTGCTTCGGGACGGTGTCCGCCTACCGCGGTGCGCTGCAGATGGCGAGCCCGCAGCGGACCGACGTGCTCGACGGCGCAGAAGACCCGAGGCACGACGAACGGCGGCACGCCGACGACCGGCAGGAGGCGGGCAGGATCTACCCCGTCTATCCGCTGAGCGAGCGGACCGGTCTCACCGCTGCGAGGATCAGCCGCTTCGTCGGCGAAGCGCTCGACCGGGCCGGCGCCTTCGCCGACCCGCTCCCACCGGAGACGCTCGCCGAGCACGGCTTCGTCGATCGGACCGCCGCCTTCGGGGGCATCCACCGTCCGAGCTCGATGGACGAGCAGGCATCTGCCCGCCGACGCCTCGCCTTCGACGAGCTCTTCCGCCTCCAGCTCGCGCTCGTCCTGCGCCAGCGACGCCTGAGCGAGGACGCCCGCGGCATCCGCCACGTGGTGGCAGGCGCGGACGGGTACCCGACACTCGTCGACCGCTTCGTCCAACAGCTTCCCTTCGTATTGACCGGCGCACAGGCGGCAGCCATCGCAGTGATCGTGGAGGACCTCGCCGACCCACTGCCCATGCACCGGCTCCTCCAGGGCGACGTCGGCTCCGGCAAGACGGTCGTCGCACTCGCGGCGCTGTTGGTCGCGCTCGAGGGAGGACACCAGGGCGCGCTCATGGCTCCGACCGAGGTGCTCGCCGAGCAGCACGCGACCGAGGTCATGTCGCTGGTCGGGGGTCTGACCGTGGCGGACTCCTCGACACTCGACGGCCGCCGGCCGTTGCGCATCGCGCTCCTCACGTCGCGGACGCCGGCCGGCGAGCGGTCGGTGATCCACGAAGGGCTCGCCGAGGGAACGGTCGACATCGTCATCGGCACCCACGCGCTCCTCACCGATCGGGTCACATTCCGCTCGCTCGGCGTCGCGGTCATCGACGAGCAGCACCGTTTCGGCGTCGAGCAGCGGGCGGCGCTCCGGGACAAGGGCCGCGGCGACGACGGCTCGGGATCCGATCCCGACCTGTTGGTCATGACCGCGACCCCGATCCCCCGCACCGCCGCGATGGTCGTCTTCGGTGACCTCGACATGACGGTCGTCGACGAGCTGCCACCCGGCCGCCAGCCGGTCACCACCCGCTGGCTCCGGGGCCCACTGGACGAGGCCGAAGCATGGTCGCGTGTCCGAGAGGAGGTGGCCTCCGGCCACCGTGCGTTCGTGGTCTGCCCCCTCGTGGAGGGATCGGAGCGGGTCGAGGCCACGTCGGTGGTGGCCGAAGCGGAGCGCTTGGCGACCCACGAGCTCGCCGGACTCCGCATCGGACTGCTCCACGGGCAGCTGCCGGCTGCGGAGAAGCAGCGCGCGATGGCCGAGTTCCGGGCCGGTGGGATCGAGGTCCTGGTGGCGACCACGGTGATCGAGGTCGGGGTCGACGTGCCCGAGGCATCCGTCATGATCGTCGAGGATGCAGACCGCTTCGGCATCGCGCAGCTCCACCAGTTGCGCGGGCGGGTGGGCCGCGGCGGCGATCCGGCATGGTGCTATCTCCTCTCCTCCAGCGACGCCGAGGATGCGGCGGCACGGCTCGCTGCGATGGAGCGCTCCAACGACGGGTTCGAGCTCGCCGAGGTCGACCTGTCCCTTCGTGGCGAAGGGACGATCCTCGGTGCGCGCCAACGGGGCCGGAGCGATCTCAAGCTGGCCACGCTGCTCTCCGACCGCGACCTCGTCGACCAAGCGCGTGCGCTGGCGATCGCACTGGTCGGGCAGGATCCCGAGCTGTCGAGACATCCGCTGCTCGCCGAGGAGCTCCGCCTCTTCGTCGACGAGGACGAAGCCGAGTTCCTCTTCAAGAGCTGAAGCGTGGCCCACCGTCGCAGACGCCCCGGTCGCAACCGCTGCCGCCGGTCCACCCCCGGTAGGCTGGCCGGGTGCGCGTGATCGGTGGCGACCTGCGTGGCAGGCGCCTCGCGGCCCCGGCGGGCGGCGCCATCAGGCCGACCTCGGACCGGGTCCGCGAAGCGATCTTCGACATCCTCTACAGCCTCGGCGGCGTCGAGGGCCTGCAGGTGGCCGACGTGTTCGCCGGGACCGGCGCGCTGGGGATCGAGGCGCTCTCGCGCGGTGCGGCCGCGGTGACCTTCGTCGAGCGTGACGAGGCCGCGCGCGCGTGCCTCCGGGCGAACCTGGCCTCGGTCGGGCTCGCAGACGCCGAACGCACCGGCGAGGCCACCGTCGTGGGGGTCGAGGCGGCACTGTGGGCGAGGACGACGGCGTCGCGCTTCGACCTCGTGCTCTGCGACCCGCCCTACGACTTCGACGGGTGGGGCGACCTGGTCGGTACGCTGCCGGCCGATCTCGCGGTCCTCGAATCGCGGGTCGAGATCGACGTGCCGGAAGGGTGGGAAATGATCAGATCGCGACGGTATGGGAGTACCATCGTGACGGTCGCCCGTCCCGTACGGGTCACCCAGAAAGGTGTCTCGTGAGGATTGCGCTCATCCCCGGCTCGTTCGACCCGGTCCACAACGGGCACCTCGAGGTCATCGAGCGGGCGGCCCGCCTCTTCGACGAGGTCGTCGTCGCGGCGCTGCGCAATCCACAGAAGAGCGAGGCCCTCTTCGAGCTGGACGAGCGCAAGGACATGCTCGAGGAGTCCCTCGCGCACCTCGTCAACGTCCGCATCGTGTCGGTCGCGACCCTGGTGGTGAACGTGGCCCACGACGTCGGCGCGAGCGCGATCGTCAAGGGCCTGCGCGCTGTCTCCGACTTCGAGAACGAGCTGCAGATGGCCCAGATGAACAAACAGCTCTCCGGGGTGGAGACGCTCTTCATCCCGACGAGCTCGGCGCACTCGTTCATCGCGTCGCGCCTGCTGCGTGAGGTGGCACGTTTCGGCGGTGACGTGACCTCGTTCGTCCCGAAGGTGGTGGCGCTGCGGTTGCAGGAGAAGTTCTCGGGTGAGTGACACCTTCGAGGACCTCGACCACCCGCGCTCCCCGGGCACCAACCACGACGCCGAGGCGTTCATCCGGGGCGCCCTCGACCTGGTCCTCACGGCGAAGGCCATGCCGCTGTCGGCCTCGGTGCTGGTCTCCCGCGACGAGCTCGTCGAACTGCTGGAGGCCGCGCTGGATCGGCTCCCCGACGAGCTCCGGCAGGCCCGCTGGCTGCTCAAGGAGCGCGAGGAGTTCATCGCCGAGCGAAACCGTGAGGCGGACCGCCTTCTCGAGGAGGTCCGGGTCCAGGCCGAACGCATGGTCCAGCGGACCGAGATCGTCCGACAGGCCAACCATGTGGCGCAACGCATCCTCGACGATGCGAACGAAGAGGCGAGGAACCTCCGCCACGAGGCCGAGGACTACGTGGACCAGAAGCTCGCCGGCTTCGAGATCGTGCTCGACCGGACGATGAAGACCGTCCGGGCCGGTCGGGAGAAGCTGCAGGTGGCTCCGATGCCCGCGGTCGAGATCGGCGACCAGGGCGATACCTCCCTCGCCTCCGCCTCCGACGCGGCCGCCCAGGCGGCCGGCGAGGAGGACGAGGGCTTCTTCGACCAGGACCTCGACTGAGCGGGAGGTGGACCGCTGGACCCGTTGATGGAGCCGGACGACCGGTCGCCGTTGGGCCGGTCCGCGATCGATGAGGCGGCGCCGCCCGTCGGAAGGGCGCGACGGGGAGCGGAGCGCCGCCCCTTCGTCGTGAAGGTGGCCGCGCTGCGCAAGGCGCTCGGCACGTCCCGCCACGACGTGCGACGGGGGCTCGTGAGCGACCTCCGGACCGTGTCGGTCGCGGTCCCAGACGGTGTGCCCGTCGAGACCGACCTCACCCTCTCGTCATACCCGGGCGGGATCATGGCCAAGGGCTCGGTCCGTGCGGCCTGGGCGGGGGAGTGCCGCCGCTGCGGTGGACCGGTCGGCGGGCGGCTCGAGGCACGCGTCCGCGAGCGCTTCGTCGCCGGCGGCTCCGAGGACGAGGACGCCTATCCGCTCACCGGGGACCAGCTCGACCTCGAGCCGCTCGCCCGGGACGCGGTCCTCCTCGAGCTGCCGCTCGCCCCGTTGTGCTCGCCGGACTGCCTCGGGCTCTGCCCGGTGTGCGGCACCAACCGGAACGAGGCGATGTGCGACTGCACTCCCGGCGTCGACCCGCGTTGGTCAGCCCTCGACGGGCTCCGCGAGCACTGACCCCGTGCCGTTGGCATAGGATGCCCTTTCTATGGCCGTCCCGAAGAAGAAGACCTCGAAGTCGAAGAGCCGGAGCCGGCGGGCCTCCAACTGGGTCCTCAAAGCGCCGGCCCGTTCGGTCTGTCCGCAGTGCACGTCGGCGAAGCTTCCCCACGTCGTCTGTTCGAACTGCGGCTGGTACAAGGGCCGCCAGGCGATCGACGTCGACTAGTGGCCCGGCGCAGCCCGCGTCCTGTCGGTGAGGCGCTCGCCGCACTGCCGGTCGCGGTCGATGCGATGGGCGGGGACAAGGCGCCGGATGAGATCGTCGCAGGCGCGCGCGAGGCGGCCGAGCGCTGCGGGATCCCGGTCGTGCTGGTGGGTCGACCGGGCGAGATGGGGGACACCGGCGACCTCCCGCTGATCCTCGCGAGCGAGGTCATCGGCATGGACGACGACCCCGGCCAGGGTGTCCGTCGCAAGAAGGACTCCTCTCTCGTGCGGGCGGCAGAAGCGGTGCGCGACGGCGCCGCGATGGCGATGGTGTCGGCCGGCAACACGGGCGCCACGATGGCCTCGGCCCTGCTGCGGATGGGCCGGCTTCCCGGCGTGATCCGTCCGGCCATCGCGACTCCGATCCCCGACGTCGAGCGCGCCTGGCCGACCGTGCTGCTCGACTCGGGTGCCAACGCCGAGTGCACGCCACAGATGCTCGTGCAGTTCGCCCAGATGGGCGCCGCCTTCTCCCATCGACGCTATGGGGTCGAACGCCCGTCGGTCGGGTTGCTCTCGATCGGCGAGGAGAAGTCGAAGGGGACCCCACTGGTGAAGGAGACCCACGCCCTCCTCGCAGACGGTGCAGCCGGCGACGGGCTCGACTTCGTGGGCAACGTCGAGGGGCGCGACTTCTTCGACGGGCTCGTCGACGTCATCGTGACCGACGGGTTCACCGGCAACGTGGCGCTCAAGACGCTCGAGGGATCGCTCCGCTTCCTCATGGGAGCGATGACCGAGATCCTGGGGCGACCCGAGGTCGTCGAGACCGCCCAGGCCCTCCTGCCGCACCTGCTCCCCCTCGCAGAGACGCTCGATCCGGACAGCACCGGGGGTGCGATGCTCCTCGGGGTCGACGGCGTCTGCGTGATCAGTCACGGCTCGTCCTCGTCGACGGCGATCGTCAACGCCGTCACCGTGGCCCACGACCTGGCGGTGGCCGGACTGGTCGAGGATGTCGCGGCATCCGTCGCCGGGGTCGAGGCGGGCGCCTGACCGACGCCACGGCGGTGTGCGGGTGCCGTGCCGGACGGGCCCTGCCCGGACCGGCCCGGGCAGGGCAGGGCCTCAGAGCTCGTCGCGACCCAGCAGGTCCTTCGCGATATGGGTCACCTGGATCTCGTCGGTGCCCGCGTAGATCTGGAAGACCTTGGCGTCGCGGGCGAGCTGTTCGACCCGGAACTCGGCCATGTACCCGTTGCCGCCGAAGAGCTGGACCGCCTCCATCGCCACTTCGGAGGCGGCCTGCGCGGTGTAGAGCTTCATCGCGGACGCCTCGGCGAGGGTGAGGCTCTTTCCGGCCGCGGAGAGCTCGATGTGCCGGAAGACGAGGTTCTGCACGTTGAGACGGGCGACCTCCATCTTGGCGAGCTTGAGCTGGATCAGCTGGCGGCTGCCGATCGGCTGGCCCCAGAGCATGCGGTCCTTCGCGTAGGCGACCGAGAGCTTGAGGCACTCCTCGATGAGCCCGAGCGACATGGCAGCGACACCTGCCCGCTCGGTGACGAAGTTGGCCTTGGCCGAGTCGCGCCCGCTGCCGGGTCGCTCGTCTTCGGTCCCGCCGAGGAGGTGCTCCTTGCCGACCCGGACGTCGCTGCAGAAGAGTTCGCCGGTCGGCGAGGAGTGCAGGCCCATCTTGCGGAAGGGCTTCGACTGCTCGAGCCCGGGCATCCCCTTCTCGAGGACGAACGTGAGGACCTTGCGGTCGCGGACCGGGACGTCCGAACCGTCGTCGAGCTTCGCGTAGAACACGATCGTGTCGGCGAAGGGGCCGTTCGTGATGAACGTCTTGTTTCCGTTGAGGACGTACTCGTCGCCGTCGCGTCGCGCGGTCGATTTCATGCCTCCGAGGGCGTCCGAACCCGAGTCGGGCTCGGTGATGGCCCACGCGCCGACCTTCTCCGCGGTCAGGAGATCGAGCGCCCACCGCTCACGCTGCTCGGGGGTGCCGAGCTTCATGATGGTCCCGCCCGCAAGTCCGACGCTCACGCCCATCGCGGTCACGATGCCGGGGCAGTAGTGACAGAGCTCGATGATCGGGATCAGGGTCATCGCGGCCGCCCCGCCGTCACCCTTGCGTCCCGAACCTTCACCGGCCGACGGATCCACCGCCGGCGCCTCGCCGCCGGCCTGCAGCTTCGCGAAGCGGTCGCGGGCCAGTTGGTCCATGCCGAAGGTCGCGAACAGCTTCCGGATGATGGCGTAGGGAGCGAGGTCGCCATGCTCGAGCTCGTCGAGATGGGGCACGACCTCGGCCGCGACGAACTTTGCGACGGCGTCGCGCACCATCAGCTGTTCTTCGGACCACTCGTACACTGCAGGCCTCCTCTGGGGTGCCGTCCGGGGTGCCGTCCGGGGTGTCGACCGGCGTCCCGGCACCCGGCCGAGGCTATCCGAGCCCCGCCTACAGTTGGTCGGGTGCGACCGCGACGTGGCTCACAGGAGACTCCCTACGAGCGCTGGGGCGGTGCGGACTTCTTCCGCACCCTGGTCGACCGGTTCTACGAGGGCGTCTCGACCGATCCCGTTCTCCGAGTCCTGTACCCCGACGACCTCACGGAGTCGAAGGAGCACCTCGCGCTCTTCCTCATGCAGTACTGGGGTGGCCCGACCACCTACGACGAGCTCCGTGGGCATCCGCGGCTGCGCATGCGGCACGCGCCGTTCCTCATCGGCTCCACCGAGGCCGACGCCTGGCTGCGGCACATGACCGACGCGGCCCGGGCGGCGGGCATGGCGGCCGAAGACGAGGCCGAGCTCCTCGACTACCTCTCGACCGCGGCTCGCAGCCTCATCAACGCCCCCGGCTGACCGCCGACACGGGCGCTCGTCGGAGCGGGGCGATCGCGTCCGTCCGTCACCAACCGATCGGGACGGCCCGCCCGCCGTCGGCTTCGGATCCCTCGCACCTCGTGACGTCGACCTCGACGTCCAACGTGTGCACCTCGCCGCCGCCGAAGACCACGCCCTTCAGCGGCGAGACGTCCGCGTAGTCGCGGCCCCAGGCGGTCGTCACGTAGCGGGTGTCGACCAAGGTCCCGTTGGTCGGGTCGACGTCGATCCAGCCGCCCGGCACGTACACCGACGGCCATGCGTGCGAGGCGTCTGAACCGGTCAGCCGCTCCGAGCCCGGCGGCGGTGCCGTCTCGAGGTAGCCGCTGACGTAGCGCGCAGCGAGCCCCATCGACCGCAGGCAGCCGACCGCGAGGTGTGCGAAGTCCTGGCACACGCCACGGCGGTGGGCGAGCACCTCCTCGACCGGGGTGGTGACCGTCGTGAAGCCCGGGTCGTAGGTGAACCCGGTGAAGATCCGCCCAGTCAGCTCGGCGACCGCCTCGAGCATGGGCCGTCCCGTCGCGAACGAGGACTCGGCGAACTCGCGCACGGTGGCGGACCGGGCGACGAGGGGCGACTCGAGGCGGTACTCGACGGCGGCCAGCAGCTCGGGGGTGAGGTGACGGTCGATCTCGTCCCTGACCTCCTCCCAGCTGCGCATTGCGTGCTCGGGCGTCGTGCGGGGACGGACCTCGACCACGCTGGTCGCCACGACGGTCATCCGGTCGAACGGCCCGTCCACCGCGAACGCTGCGACCGGGTTGCCGAAGTAGTCGGAGCGCTCCGAGAGCGTGGACGACGGCGGATCGATCTCGAGCTCGTGGAAGCGGCAGGTCTGGAACGCCGTGTCGCGTGGTCGGAGATGGACTTCGTCGCGGCTCCTCGCGACGGGCGCTCCGTAGCGGTAGTGGGTGGAGTGGGCGATCCGGTAGACGGCCGACGACTCGGTCGTTGCGCCAACCGGCCCGGCGCCTCCGTGGTCTGTCACCGTGCACCGGTCCAGCTGGTCGGGGATCCTTCCAGCACGGCGAGTCGCTGACCGGCGAAGTAGGTCGACCCGAAGGCCCCGAGGAGGTCGTCGAGCCCCCGCTCGAGCGTCGCGACCAACCGGACGAGCTCGCCGCGGACGGGACGGTCCGGGTCGACCGCGGCCAGACGCTCGGCCGAGGTGAGCTCGAGCTCGACGGCCAGCCCGGTGACCGTGGGCGCCTTCGGACCGCGGTCCGTGGCGCTCCGCTCGAGGAGCGCGAGGTGCTCGGCGAGCCGATCGAGCTGGTACGCAAGGCTCCTCGGGTTCTCGGGGTCGTAGACGACGAGGTCGAGCGCCTGTCCGAGGTCCATCACCGCCCCGGCGCGCCGGCGGAAGATGAGCGAGCTCTCCGACGCCTTGAGCAGGGACTCGGTGAGGAGATCCTCGACCACCGCAGCGCGCCGGTCGACGAGTACGGCAGCGATGAGCCGGAGCAGTGACTGGGCCCGTTCGATCCGGCGGCCCGCGTCGACGAAGTGCCAGGTCGCATCGCGCTCGAGGTTCTCGTTCGCGATTCCCGAGAGGGCGAGCAGCGAGTGGAGGAGCCGCAGGGTGCTCGCGTTGAGGCCGGCGAGGTCGTCGGGGGGGTGGACGCGCAAGCGCTCCATCTCCTCTTCGAGATCGCCGATGACCGGCCAGGTGTCCCTCGAGAGCTGGTCCCTGACCGAGTAGGCGGCCTCGACGAGTGAGGTGAGGGAGGAGACGAGGCTGCCGTCGACACCGGCGTCGAGGAGGAGCTCGAGCGTTCGGCGCTCGGCCGCCCGGCCCGGCGGCGTGGCGTCGTCGGCGTGGAGCCCTTCGACGGCGGTGACGGGCGGCCGCACCATGCCGACGCCGTCCGCGTGCGGGACGGCGTCGAGCCGGCTCACCGAGGCGAGGGCCGTGAGCAGCACGCGCAGCGACTCTGCGCCGCCCTCGACCTCTGATCCGAGCGGCTGGTCGAGGCGTTCGAAGAGGGTGCGGACGAGCCGGATGACCACCTCGGCGTGCTCGGCGCACCGACCGAGGACGAAGAGCTCTGCGGCCACCCTGCCGGCGAGCGGAAGCGAACGGGTCGGGCCGCGGGACGGTTTCGCGGTCCCACCGGGTGGCAGCCACGCGCTCTCCTGCAGGACGGGCGTGCCGGTCGTGATCCAGGTGTCCTTGCTCGTCCCGTTCGATCCGCTCGCGACATCCCGTGCGAACGGGTCGGCTGCCACCCGGGCGAGTCCACCCGGCAGCACCCTGAAGGCCGTGCGCCCGTCATCAGGGTCCGCGCCCTCGGCCACGCCGAACAGCCGGAGCACGACCGGGCGTGCGGCGAATGACCCGTGGTCGGTGAGGGTCGGGGTCGTCGAGGGCTCGATGACCTCATGGCCGACCCAGTCGTGTGGCGCCCGGCTGATCCGGTGGCGGAGGTCTCCGAGCTCGGCGTGCGACAGGGTGGCGCCGACCACCGGTCGTGTCCACCTTCCTTCGACCCGACCGACGAGCACGAGCTCCGACAGGGACGCGAGGACGTGGCGACGGGAGGTGTCATCGCCGCACCACCAGGTCGCCGGACCCCGGAGCACGAGCTCCTCCCCGAGCAGGTGCGGGGCGAGGTCGGGAAGGAGACCGGCGATCGCCGGGCTCTCACCGATCGCGCAGCCGAGCGGGTTGGCGAGGCCGACCCGACCATGACGGACCACCTCGAGAAGTCCGGGGACTCCGAGCAGGGAGTCGTCGCGGAGCTCGACGGGGTCGCACCAGACGTCGTCGACCCGCCTCACCACGACGTCGACCGGGTCGAGCCCGGTCAGCGACCGGACCCAGACGCGGTTGTTGTCGACGATCAGGTCCCGTCCCTCGACCAGCGGGTAGCCGAGGAAGGACGCAAGGTGGGACTGGTCGAAGGCGGTCTCGCTCAAGGGGCCCGGAGTGAGGATCACGACCCGCGGCTCGTCGACACCCTCGGGTGCGACCCGGCCGAGCCCGGCCCGTATCGACCGGAAGAAGCCGGCCATGCGCTCGACGCGCGCCTCGCGGTGGAGTGCCGGAGCGACCCTCGACAGCGTCGAGCGGTTGACCAGCGCGTACCCGAGGCCGGACGGCGCCTCGACGCGGTCGGCGATCGCCCGGAACTCGCCGTCGGTGTCGCGCACCACGTCGGTGGCGGTGATGACCAGGTGTGCACCGGACGGGCGGCCCGGATCCGCGCACGGTCTGAGGAAGGCACGGTCTCCGAAGACCAGCTCCGGCTCGACGAGGCCGCTGGAGAGGAGTCGCCGACCGCCGTAGAGGTCCGCGATCACGAGGTCGACCAGGGCGGCCCGCTGTGCGACCGCCTCCGCAAGCGCGGCCCACTGCGTCTCTCCGAAGGTCAACGGACAGGGGTCGAGCGTCCAGGGCCGGCGGAACGAGCGGCCCTCGGTATTCACGTTGTAGGTGGCGCCCTCGCTTCGCAGCAGCCGCGCCACGTCGCTGCGCCGTGCGGCCCGCCCGACCGGTCCGAGTCGCTCCAGCTCCTCGGCCACCCGCCGCCAGGTCTCGGCCGCGGGGCCGCTTGCGTCGAGGTACTCGTCGAACCGCCCCGGGACGCGCTGGTAGCCCGGGAGCTCACCCGCCGGGCCAATCCGACGCGCGTCCACACCGGCCCCGTCCGCGCCGGCCGCGTCCGCGGTTGCCGCATTGGTCACGAGGCGACGGCCGGTTCCGGCTGCCATCCGACCAGCTGCGGGCGGAAGTAGGTCTCGTCGATCCGCAGGTGGATCCTGCCGATGGCGAGCTGCAGCTCCTCGAGGTAGTCGGCGAGCCCGTCGACGGCGAGGCGGGTGACCGCGGCGCTCGAGACGACCATCGACGCCTCGGTGCACGCGTCGAGGACCTCTTCGGCACGCGCGAGCTCCTTCAGGTGGGCGCGGACCTCGGAGAGGCTGGCCCCGACCGCGCGGGGGAACCGGTCGTCTTGCAGAAGGAAGCGGAGGGTCGAACCGCCCTGGGGTCGTGCGGGCATCGCCCGGCGGAAGGGCTGGTAGGCGGCGAGCGACCGGAGGACGGCCATCCAGCGGACGACGTCGTAGGGATTGTCGCCCCGGGTGGGACCGAGGGTGTCCGAGCGGACCTGGAGCACCCGTGCGGTCAGGTCGGCGCGCTCGAGGTTCTGGCCGATCGCGAGGAAGCTCATCGCCTCGTCGCGGTTCATGGTGCCCTGCAGGATCCCGGCGATGCGCTGGCACCCCGCGACGACCCGGCGCAACCAGATCACCCGACCTTCGCGGGTCGCGGCCTCGACGATCCGGTCGGTCGACGTGAGCCACAGGTCGTTGCAGGCCTCCCATGCCTCCCGCGGGACGACCGGCCGCGCCGTGCGGAGGTTCTGTCGGGCCGCGGTGAGGGCGGAGAGGATCGACGACCCCGTGGCCTGGCCGTGGATGAGGAATTCGACGACATCCTCCTCGGCGGCACCGCTGCCGAGGCCCGGCGGTCCGGGGGGATAGCTCTCGGTGAACTCCTCGGCGACCCCGGCGATGGCGAGGAGGGGCTCCCAACCGATGTCCTCACCCACCGGCAGGTCGACGTGAGTGTCGGTGTGCACCTGGACGATGCGGGCCGCTCCCTCGGCCCGCTCGAGATGGCGGCCCGCCCAGTAGACGGCTTCGGCCATGCGTGCGAGCAGCATCGTTCGCTCCCTCGTGGTGGTGGTGGTGGTCGATCGTGGCGGGGTCGAGATCGGCGGGGTCGAGGCGGTCACGCCGGGACCCGCCCGTCGTCGGGGTCCTTGGCCGCTGCCGGCCGGCGCTGCGCCCGCGGCGGCGCGCTCGGCGCGGCGGTCTCCACGACCCAGGTGTCCTTGCTTCCGCCCCCCTGCGAGGAGTTGACCACCAGCGCGCCGGCGCGGCGGGCGACCCTGGTCAGTCCCCCTCGGGTGACGTAGGCGCCGTCGGGGCCGAGCAGCGTGAACGGCCGGAGGTCGACGTGGCGCGGGGCGAGCGCCCCGTCGCAGAGCGTCGGAGCGGTCGACAGCGGGATCACCGGTTGGGCCACCCACCGCCCGGGTGCCGCGGCGATCTGGGCCGCCACCCCCTCGAGCTGTTCCCGTGTCGCCTGCGAGCCGACCGTGACCCCCGAGCCCCCCGACTCGTTGGCCGGCTTCACGACCAGACGTTCGAGGTTCGACAGGACGAACTCGAGCGTGTCCGGATCGCCGCACCGGAAGGTCGGCACGGTTTCGAGGATCGGCTCCTCGTCGAGGTAGAAGCGGATGAGGTCGGGCACGTACGCGTAGATCTGCTTGTCGTCGGCGACCCCTGCGCCCGGGGCGTTCACGAGCGCGACCCGGCCGGACCGCCACGCCCGCATCAGGCCCGGGACGCCGATCAGCGAGTCGGAGCGGAAGACCTCCGGGTCGAGGAAGAGGTCGTCGATGCGCCGGTAGATCACGTCGACCCGCTGGAGCCCTTCCACGGTGCGCGCGTAGACCGCATCGTCGTCGAGCACGACCAGGTCGCCGCCCTCGACGAGCTCGACGCCGAGCTGTTGGGCCAAGAACGCGTGCTCGAAGTAGGCGGAATTGTGGATCCCGGGCGTGAGCACGACGATCGTCGGGTCGAGGGCGGTCGGCGAGACCGACGAGAGCAGATTGGCCAGCCGGCCGACGTAGGGGTCGACCGGCTCGATGCTGTAGTGCCGGAACAGCTCGGGGAAGACGTGCTTGGCAACCATCCTGTTCTCGAGCAGGTAGGACACGCCAGAGGGCACGCGGAGGTTGTCCTCGAGGACGTAGATCGTCCCGTCTTCGTGGCGGATGAGGTCGCTCCCGCAGATGTGGGCCCAGATCCCCCCGGGCGGGTCGATGCCCACGCACTCGGGCCGGAAGCCGGGCGAGCCGGTGACCAGGGAGGACGGGATCACGCCAGCGTCGATGGAGCGTCGGTCGTGGTACACGTCGTCGATGAAGAGGTTGAGCGCGCCGAGCCGCTGGACGAGCCCCGCCTCCACGAGCTGCCACTCCTCGGAGGACACCACCCTCGGCACGATGTCGAAAGGCCAGGGCCGGTCGACGCCGGCGGTCCCCTCGTAGACGGTGAAGGTGACCCCGATCGCCCGCATCTCGCGGTCTGCGGCTTCCTGGCGGTCGGCGAGGGCGGCGGGGCCGAGGTCGGAGAGGTGGTGCCAGAGCGCGGCGGCCGCGGGCCGCGGGGTGCCGTCGGCCCCGATGAGCTCGTCGAAGAACGAGCCGGGGTCGTACTCGGGGAAGGTCGTCGGCCCCCTGACCGCGGCGGCTCGGGGCGCGACGGAGCGCTCGGGTGCGTCCACGTACCTGTGATACGCCCGCGTTGGGTCGGGCCGGTTGCCGCCGTGTTTCGGCTCGGTGAATGTCACCGTCCGGTAACATCGCCTGCAGAACAGGGACGCCGACCCGGGGACGAATCCCTGGTCGGGGCCTCGGCCGCCACCGGCCCCACCCCAACATCCAGGAGAAGCCGTGCCCGCAGAGACCCACGTCGACAAGGGTCCCCTCGACCGCAACCAGGTCCTCGACCTCATCCGCGACCTGCTCGCCGACATCCTCGAGATCGAGCCGACGGTGGTCACCGAGTCGTCCTCGTTCGCCGAGGACCTCGACGCGGACTCCCTCGCCCTCATCGAATTGGTGGAGGGCCTCGAAGAGGAGCTGGGCGAGCGCTCGGTGGGCTTCCGCATCGAGGACGAAGATCTCGAAGAGCTCCGGACGGTGCGGGACGCGGTCGACTACGTCTACGCGAAGCTCGGAGGGACCTGAGGCAGCACATGTCGTTCACCTCCGGCGACGGGCCATCGACCGATCTCGGTGGGTTGGAACGCCGGATCCGGCACCACTTCGCCTCGTCCGAGCTGCTCGGCCAGGCGATGGCCCACCGCTCGTGGTGTGCCGAGCAGGGTGGCATCACCTCGAACGAGCGTCTCGAGTTCCTCGGGGACGCGGTGCTCGGCCTCGTCGTCGCCGAGCACACCTTCGCCACGTACCCCGACCTCTCCGACGGCATGCTGTCCAAGGTCCGGGCCTCGGTCGTCAACACGAGAGTCCTGGCGGAGGTCGCCCTCGAGCTCGGCGTCGACGAGCACCTCCGTCTCGGGCGCGGCGAGGACCAGTCAGGCGGCCGCGCCAAGGAGTCGATCCTGGCGGACGCCACCGAGGCCGTGATCGGCGCGGTCTTCCTCGACGGCGGGATGGGAGCCGCCCGCCGACTGGTCCTCGACCAGCTGAGCGACCGCATCGCCGCCGCGGTGGGGGAGCCCGGCGAGTCGGACCACAAGAGCCGCCTCCAAGAGGAGGCGGTCCGGCTCGGACGGGGCGTCCCCCGCTACGAAGTCTCGGGATTCGGCCCTGATCACGCCCGGCGGTACCTGGCCACGGTGTACGTTGCTGGCCAGCGGCTCGGGACGGGGGAGGGCCGGTCCAAGAAGGACGCCGAGCAGGAAGCGGCTCAGGTGGCCTGCGGGTCGTTGCTTGAAGGAGGCGGGGGGGATGCCTGAGCTTCCCGAGGTTGAGACAATCCGGCGAGATCTCCAAGGTGAGGTCGTCGGACGCAAGATCAAGTCCGTCGAGGTGCGCAACGGGCGGACGGTTCGCCGCCATCCGAGCGCCAAGCACTTCCGCGCCCAGCTCGAGGGTCACACGATCAAGTCGATCGACCGGGCCGGCAAGTACCTGCTCATCGGCCTCGAGGACGGCCAGACCCTGGTCGTCCACCTCGGCATGAGCGGGCAGCTCCAGCGCGTCAAGAGCCTGAAGGAGCCCAAGGCCCCGCACACCCATGCGGTCATCACCTTCACCCAGGGTGGCCAGCTCCGCTTCGTCGACCCGCGCACCTTCGGGGAGCTGTTCGTCTCGGCGGCGCCCGCCGAGGGGTCGCCGCCCCTTCCGGAGCTCGCCCATCTCGGCTTCGACCCACTCGAGAACGTGATGAGCTGGGAGAAGTTCTGGGTGCTCCTCGCGTCGCGCAAGGCCGGTCTCAAGGCCCTCCTCATGGACCAGGAGTTCGTCGCGGGCATCGGCAACATGTACGCGGACGAGATCCTCTTCGCGGCCGGCCTCCGCTACGACCGGCAGTCGGACTCGCTCTCCTCCCAGGAGGTGCGACGGCTCTACCGCGCCATGGTCGAGACGCTCGCGGAAGCGGTCAAGCGGCGCGGGTCCTCGCTCGCGGACGAGCAGTACCGCGATCTCTTCGGGGAGATCGGCGACTACCAGGACCAGCACCAGGCCTATGACCGCGAAGGGCAGGCATGCCGCCGGTGCCGATCGACCATCGTCCGGGTGAAGTCCGGCGGCCGGTCCACCTACTTCTGCGACCACTGCCAGGTCTGAGCCGGCCTGCCGGTGCCGGTGCCGGTGCCGGCGGCAGCGACGCGGCGGCAGCGGTCCGCGGCCCGGGGTGGTGGCCGGTAGGGTGAGCGCCCGGTGTTCTTGAAGTCGCTCTCCATCAAGGGATTCAAGTCCTTCGCCGACCCGGCGGTCCTCGAATTCGAACCCGGCATCACGGTCGTCGTGGGTCCGAACGGGAGCGGGAAGTCGAATGTCGTCGACGCGGTCGCGTGGGTGCTCGGCGCCCAGGGGCCGCGAACCGTGCGCTCCTCGAAGATGGAGGACGTCATCTTCGTCGGGACCTCGAGCCGGCCGGCCCTCGGCAGAGCCGAGGTCTCCCTCACGATCGACAACAGCGCGGGCAAGCTGCAGACGGATCTCGCAGAGATCACCATCACCCGCACGCTGTTCCGCTCGGGTGAGAGCGAGTACTCGATCAACCGGGCCCCCTGTCGGCTCCTCGACATCCAAGAGCTGCTGTCCGACACGGGCGTGGGCCGCCAGCAGCACGTGATCATCAGCCAGGGCCACCTCGACGCCATCCTCGAGGCCCGGCCGGAGGACCGCAGGGCGGTGATCGAAGAAGCTGCCGGCGTCCTCAAGTACCGCCGCCGCCGCGAGCGGTCCGAGCGACGCCTAGCCGCGACCGAGGAGAACCTCGAGCGCCTGTTCGACCTGGTCCGGGAAGTCAAGCGTCAGATCAGACCGCTCGAGCGGCAGGCTGCGGCCGCCCGGTCCTCTGCGGCGCTCGCCGACGAGCTGCGCGCGATCCGGCTCCACCTCGCCGGAGAGGAGTTGCGGACCCTCGACGAACGGTCGGTGACGGGCACCGGCCGCAAAGCCGAGCTCCAAGTGACGACCGCCCGGCTCGAGGCGACACTCGAGGAGCTCGACGCCGAATCGGTGCGTACGGCCGGGGAGCTGTCGGCCGAGCGCGAGTCGGACCTCGCCGCGGCCCTCGGACGAGCGGAGGGCATGGTCGAACGGGCCCGCGGGCTGTCGGGGGTGCTCCGCGAGCGGCGACGGGCGCTCGCGCAGGCCCTCGACGCGGCCGCCGACGCCGACGTCGTCTCGAGCCTCGAGGCCGAGGGCGCGCGACTTGCCGAGGAGCTGCGCCTTGCGGACGCCGACGCCAAGGCGCTCGAGCCCGAGCAAGAGGAGCTCGAGGCAGAGGATGCCTCGAATGCCGTCGATCTCGAGGCGCACCTCGCAGAACGCATGGACGAGGCTGCGCTCAGGCGTGCGGAGGACGCGGTCACCATCGCCCGCGGCCAGGTCTCGTCGCTCGAGCACACGCTCGGCCGCGACCGTCACGCGCTCGACGAGCTCACGGCGAGGCAGACTGCGATCGGGCGCCGGGTCGCGGCGCTCGAGCAGGACGATCACGAGCTCGCCGAACGTCTCGCTGCCACTGAGAACGCACGTCACCGGCTGCAGGCGGCAGTCGCCGAGACGGAGGGCGCGCACCAACGGGCCACGGCCGACCTGGAGGCCGCCGAGGAGGCTCTTCGCCAGGCGGAGCAGGCCCAGGCGCGAGCTGTCGCCCGGGCCGACGCACTGGCGCGGGCGCTCGAGGAGGCTCGCGGCGCGGCAGGAGCGGAGCTGCTCGCCGGTGTCGAGGGCGTGGTCGGGACCCTGCTCGAGCTCATCGAGGTCGACGAGGGCTGGGAGCAGGCCTTCGAGGCGGCAGCCGGCGCCTCGCTGGCCGCCGTCGTCGTCTCGGGCAGCGGTCCCGCGCGGGCAGCGCTCTCGCGGCTGCGACAGGGCGGCGCGACCGGTGCCGTGCTCGCACTCACCGACGTGGCGGCGACGCGGAGGACGGGAGGGCCGGTCGAGCTGCCGGTCGAGCTGCCGGTCGATGCGGAACCGATCCGACGTCACGCGCGGCCCAATGCGGCGGGACGGGCTTTCGACGGTCTCGGTACCGTGCTCGACACGCTCCTCGAACGTGCGTGTGCGGCCGACGGAGGGTGGTCGGAGGCGATCGACCTCGCGCTCGCGAGACCTGACCTCGTCGTCGTCACTCGCGACGGAGATCGCTTCTCGACGTCGGGTTGGCGGGTCCGCGCCGGCGAAGGGGCCGTGACACCGGCACTGGTCGAGGAGGCGGAACGCCGCGCGGAGACCGCTCGCGCGGCAGCAGCTGAGGCGGCAGACCACCGGGTCGCCTGTCGCGAGCTCGCCGAACGCACCCGTGAGGCGGCCGCGGACGCAGTCCGGGCAGACGACCGCAACGAGGTCGAGCACCAGACCGCTCGGGCGGGGCGGCAGCGGGTGGCAGACGACCATGCCGTTGCCGCCGCCGAGCTCGATGAGGTGCGCCGGACCCACGACGAGCTGGCGGGACTGATCGAGCGCGACGACGCCCGCGTCGCGCAGCTCTCCGCTGAGGTCCCTCGGCTCGAGGAGGAGCGCGACGGGGTGGCCGGGGGGCTGGCGGCGTCCCGCGAGGACCGCCGTCGGATCGACGCCCGGATCGCCGAGGCGGCGGCACGACGCAACGAGTGGGGCGTGCGGTCAGCCGGCGTCGCCGAGCGGCGTCGGGTCCTCGCCGAGCGGCTGGTCGAGGTCGAGCGCCGCCTGACCGGTCACGTCGAGGAGCGGCGCGAGGCAGCCCAGCGCCGTCGGCTGATCGAGGCCGACGCCACGGCCGTCCTGCGGCTGGATGCGGTCGTCGACGCGGCACAACGGGAGCTCGACGCCGCGCTCGACGAGCTCCGCGACCGGCACCGCCGCCAGCTCGACGCAGTCCGGGCGGGGGGCGTGCGCCTGGAGGATCTCCGCCGGCAGCGGACGACCGCCGAGGGGGAGCTCGGTGTGGCGCGCGCCACGCTGAGCCAGGTCGAGGTCGAGGTGGTCGAGACGACGGTCCGCAGGGAGTCGGTGGTCGAGACGCTCCGTCGCGAGCTCGGCTGCGATGCCGAGGACGCGATCGCCGCACCCGCGCCCGAGCTCGAAGAGGGCCACGACGCCCTCGATCGGGCGACGGAGCTCGAGGCGAAGCTCGCGGCGATCGGACCGGTCAACCCGTTGGCTCTCGAGGAGCTCGGCGAGCTCGGCGAACGACACCGGTTCCTCGAGGAGCAAGTCGAAGACGTGCGCAAGGCACGGCGCGAGCTCCACCAGGTGATCCGCACCCTCGACGACGAGATCATGCGCGTCTTCGATGCGGCGTTCGCCGACGTGCGTGAGCACTTCTCGAACCTCGTGACCACCCTCTTCCCAGGTGGCACCGGTCGCCTCTCGCTGACCGATCCCGAGAACCTCCTCGACACCGGCGTCGAGGTCGAGGTCCGCCCGGCCGGCCGCAACGTCCGCCGCCTCTCGCTGCTCTCAGGTGGCGAGCGGTCGCTCGTCGCCCTCGCGTACCTCTTCGCGGTCTTCCGGAGCCGGCCTTCACCCTTCTATCTGATGGACGAGGTCGAAGCGGCACTCGACGACGTCAATCTGATGCGGTTCCTCGCCCTGGTGCACGAGTTCCGGTCGGAGGCCCAGCTCATCATCGTGAGCCACCAGAAGCGCACCATGGAGGCGGCCGACGCGCTCTACGGCGTCACGATGGCCCCGGGCGGATCGTCGAAGGTCGTGAGCCAGAAGGTGCCGCGGCACCGGCCGGATGACGGGGCCGGAGAAGCCGGAGAGGCAGAGCCCGATCTCTTCTCGGAGGAGCCGCCGACCGAGGTGCCCGTGCCGGCGCACCTGATCGAGCACCCGGTGCTCGGTGGCGTGACCGAGTCGGTGGGCGGGGTGACCGGCACGGTGGGAGGCCTCGACCCGTGATCGACGCCGTCACGGTGACGGCGACCTCCGGGGGCATCGTCGCACTCGCTGTCGCGATCCCGGTGGTGGTCGTCGGCGGTGGCATCGCCATCGGTGTCCGCCTGCGTGGACGTCAGGCGAAACAACGGCCGCCCGAGGCACCCGCTCCCGTCGCGCCTGCGCCTGCGCCCGGGGCCGCGGCTGAGACTGCGCCTGCGCCGGTCGAAGCCCGACCCGAGACCCTCGCGGCCCCGCCGGAACCGGCGACCTACCGGAGCCGGCTCGGGAAGGCCCGGGGACTGCTCGCCGGCTACGTGAGTGCGGTCCGGGCCCGTGCCAGCATCGACGCCGAGACCTGGGACGAGCTCGAAGAGGCACTCATCCGCGCGGATGTCGGAGTCGGCGCCACTGACGCCCTCCTCGACGACCTGCGGGGTCGGGTGAGACAGGGCGAGATCGCCGGATCCGAGGCGCTCGTCGATGCCCTGAAGGCCGATCTCGTGGAGGCACTCTCGGCCAATCAGGCAGGACTCACCCTGCCGGCGTCGGACCGCGAGGCCGTCGACGACGAGCGTCCGGTCGACGTGTGGCTCTTCGTCGGCGTGAACGGTGTCGGCAAGACCACGACCGTCGGCAAGGTCGCACATCGGCTGTCGGGATCCGGGACCGCGGTGATGCTGGCAGCAGGTGACACCTTCCGGGCCGCCGCGGGCGAGCAGCTCTCGATGTGGGCGACGCGCAGCGGGGCGGACATCGTGCGCGGCTCCGAGGGCGGCGATCCGAGCTCGGTCGTCTTCGACGCAGTGCAGCGGGCGGCGTCGAAGGGCCATGCCGTCGTCCTCGCCGACACCGCGGGACGGCTTCACAACAAAGTCAATCTCATCGAGGAGCTCAAGAAGATCCGGCGGGTCGCCGACCGCGCACCGGGCAGGGTCGTCGAGGTCCTGCTCGTGCTCGACGCCACCACCGGACAGAACGGCCTCGCGCAGGCAAAGGTCTTCCTCGAGGCCGTCGACGTCTCGGGCGTGGTGCTGACCAAGCTCGACGGCACGGCGAAAGGCGGCATCGTGGTGGCGATCGAACGCGAGCTCGCGCTGCCGGTGAAGCTTGTCGGGCTCGGGGAGGGCATTGACGATCTCGTCGAGTTCGATCCACGCGAGTTCGTCGACGCCCTCTTCTGAGGTCGCCGTCGGAGCGCTCCGCGCCACTCCGCTGCGGCAGCGGATTCGGCGGGTCCTGTTAGCCTGAGGACTCCATGTTCGAGAGCCTGACCGACCGCTTCGAAGGCATCCTCGCGCGGCTCCGGAGCAAGGGTCGACTGACCGACGCGGACGTCGACGAGGTCCTCCTCGAGATCCGGACCGCCCTCCTCGAGGCCGATGTCGAGATCGGGGTGGTGCGGGCCTTCACGACGGCGGTGCGAACGCGCTGCGTCGGCCTCGAGCTCTCGCAGTCGCTCAGCCCCGGCCAGCAGGTCATCAAGATCGTCAACGAGGAGCTCGTCGCGATCCTCGGGGGCGAGACGCTCAAGATCAGCTATGCCGGTCGGCCCCCGACGGTGGTCCTGCTCGCCGGCCTGCAGGGCTCGGGCAAGACCACAACGTCCGCGAAGCTCGCCCGCTGGTTCAAGCAGCAGGGGCGGAACCCCCTGCTCGTCGGTGCCGACCTCCAGCGACCCGCTGCCGTCGAGCAGCTCCGGGTGCTCGGCGCACAGTCGGGGGTCACGGTCTTCAGCGAGCCGACCGATCCGGTGAGCGTGGCCGTGGCAGGCCTCGAGGAGGCCCGCCGCCTCGGGCGTGACGTGCTGATCGTCGACACCGCGGGCCGGCTCTCCATCGACGAGGACCTGATGGCCGAGATCCGCCACATCGGCGAGGCGGTCGATCCCCACTACACCTTCCTCGTCATCGATGCCATGACCGGCCAGGACGCAGTGACGACCGCCGAGGCGTTCCACGCCGCGCTGACCCTCGACGGGGTGATCCTGACCAAGCTCGACGGCGACGCCCGCGGTGGCGCGGCATTGTCCGTCAAGGAGGTGGTCGGTCGCCCGATCGCCTTCGCGTCGACCGGTGAAAAGCTCGACGACTTCGACCTCTTCCACCCCGACCGGATGGCGGATCGCATCCTCGGGATGGGCGACGTCCTCTCGCTCATCGAGCAGGCCGAACGCACCATCGACCGCGAAGTCGCGACCAAGGGTGCCGCGGCCATCATGGACGGACGCTTCACGCTCGAGGACTTCCTCGAGCAGCTCCAGCAGGTCAAGAAGATGGGCTCGGTCTCGGGCATGCTCTCACTCCTGCCTGGCATCTCGAAGGACCTCAAGCAGGCGTCTTCGGCCATCGACGACGGCCAGATCGGACAGGTCGAGGCCATCATCCGATCGATGACCCCCGTCGAGCGGACGAACCCGTCGATCATCGACGGATCGAGGCGGGTGCGCATCGCCCACGGGAGCGGCACCGCGACCTCCGACGTGAACGCGCTCCTCAAGCAGTTCAAGGAGATGCAGAAGATGATGAAGGGCCTCGGGAAAGGCGGCTTGGGTGGGGCGATGGGCGGGCTCGGTGGGATGCTCGGCCGGGGCCCGAAGCTCTCCCCGGAAGTCATGGCCGGCCTCGCCGGCGCCGGCGGCGAGGACCTCTCGGGCCCCGGCGGCCCCGGCGGCCCCGGCGGCCCCGGCGTCCTCGACGGGATCGCCGGGCAGACCCACGGGGCGCTCGCCGGCTCGGGTGCGAAGGGGGGCGGCTCGAAGGCCGCCTCACGCTCGAAGGGCAAGGGCGCGAAGAAGGGCAAGGGTGGAGGACGGGTCACACCGAAGGCCCGCTAGGCCCGCTGAGCAAGGAGGGGCACCTCGTCGGGGTGGTGTTGCACGCCGGCCCCGCCAATGGTGCGAGACTGGGGGACGCCATCGAGACAGTGCAGAGGAGTTGACTGTGGCAGTGAAGCTCCGCCTGGTGCGGATCGGGAAGAAGAAGCAGCCGACGTACCGGCTGGTCGCGGCCGACAGCCGCTCGCCGCGGAACGGGCAGTTCATCGAGATCGTGGGGACCTACGCGCCCCGTGGGGTCTCGAAGGCGGAGCCGGACGCGGTCGTGCAGATCGACAACGCCAAGGCCGTCAAGTGGCTGTCCGAGGGCGCCCAACCGACCGAACGGGTCGAGAAGCTGCTCAAGCAGTCGGGTGCGCTCGACGAGTTCGCGACGGCCAAGGCGGCGAGGTGAGCGACGACCTGGCGGTCGATGATCCGGGCATGGACCTCGATGACGACATCGGAAACCGGGTGACCGGCGGCACGCCGCTCGCGGTGGCCACCTACCTGATCACCTCGATCACCGGCAATCCCGATGCGGTCGTGATCAATACCGACGAACGGGGTGCGTCGGTCCGGTTCAGCGTCCATGTGGCGCCCGAGGACATGGGTCGCGTGATCGGCCGGCGTGGACGGGTCGCCCAGGCGATCCGGACGGTGGTCGCCGCAGCGGGTGCCCGCGACGGACTCCAGACCAGCGTCGACATCGTCGACGACTGACCGCTTGCGGTGGACGCGTCCGGCCAGGGCGGCGCCGGACCGGACGGCATGCTGCTCGTGGGGACCGTCGCCCGACCGCACGGGCTGCGCGGCGAGGTCGTGGTGGTGCTCGCAACCAACCGGCTCGAGCGCCTCGACGAGGGATCGGTGCTGACCGATCGGGACGGCACCACCCACACGGTGGTGCGCTCGAGACCACTGAAGGGCCGCTTCGTGGTCGGGTTCGACACCTCGACGTCGATCGAGGAGGCCGAGTCGCTTCGTGGTCGCGAGCTCTATGCCGCACCGCTTGACGACCCGGACGAGCTCTGGGTCCACGAACTGGTCGGATCGATCGTCGAGGACGTCACGGGTCGCGTCCTCGGGACCGTCGACGCCGTCGAGGCGAACCCCGCCAGCGATCTGCTGGTGCTTGGGGACGGTGGCCTCATCCCGCTCCGTTTCGTGGTCGGCCACGATCGGGGGCGTCGGGTCACTGTCGACATCCCCGACGGCCTTCTCGAGCTCGGCTGAGGAGGGGACGGCGTGCGGATCGACGTGTTCACGCTCTTCCCCGAGGTGATCGATCATTATGCGGGGGCGTCCGTCCTCGGTCGTGCCCGCACGCAGGGACTGCTCGAGCTCCGGGTCCATGACCTGCGCGACGCGACCCACGATCGGCACCGGTCGGTCGACGACGCACCATTCGGCGGAGGAGCGGGAATGGTGCTCGCCCCCACACCGGTGTTCGAGGCAGTCGAGACGGTCGCGGACGGGCCCGACGGGCTACCCCGGCCGCTGCTACTTCTGAGCCCGTCGGGATGCCGGTTCGACCAGCGGGTGGCCCACGACCTCGCCGGCTCGGCCAGCGGTTTCTCGCTGCTGTGCGGCCGCTACGAAGGCGTGGACCAGCGGGTCGCCGACCACCTCGTCGACGGCGAGCTCTCGGTGGGCGACTTCGTCCTGGCCGGTGGCGAGCTGGCCGCGCTGGTGGTCGTCGAAGCGGTCTCGCGGCTCGTGCCGGGCGTGCTCGGCAACGAGGAGTCGGTCGGCGACGAGAGCTTCGTCGAGGGCCTGCTCGAGTACCCCCAGTACACCCGCCCGGCAGCCTTCCGTGGTTGGCCGGTGCCGGAGTTGCTGCGCTCTGGTGACCACGCCCGGGTCGAGGAGTGGCGGCGGGTCCAGGCGCTGGTCCGGACGCTCGAGCGCCGGCCGGACCTGGTGGAGGCCCGGGGCGGTCTCCGGGACGAGGAGGTCTCGCTCCTCGTCGACCACGGTGAGGTGCGCCTCCTCCGCCAACATGGCTACGATGGGTGATCCTCGTCGGCGCCAGTTGCGCGGTGGTCCCGGACCCGGGATGCGCCGGGCAAGGCCCCACCGGACGATGCCCGGTGGCGAGGTGCCGGTACGGAGCATCCGAACGATCCGCGGAGAGACGCGTCCCATGAACCCCACCGACATCATCGACCGCGACAGTCTGCGAGACGACGTCCCCGATTTCAGGCCGGGGGACACCGTCAAGGTCCACGTCCGGGTGGTCGAGGGCAGCCGCGAGCGTGTCCAGGTCTTCCAGGGGGCGGTCGTGCGTCGGCAAGGGACCGGGGTCCGTGAGACGTTCACCGTTCGCAAGGTCAGCTTCGGAGTCGGGGTCGAGCGCACCTTCCCGGTGCACTCGCCGGTGATCGCGGCCACCGAGGTGGTCTCGTACGGAGATGTCCGGCGGGCCAAGCTCTACTACCTGCGGGACCGTCACGGGAAGGCGGCGAAGATCAAGGAGCGCCGGACTGCGCGGGCCTGACGACGGCGTCCGGTGGTCGGTTGGCGGTCGGCCCGGTCCGGGCCGTCCGAGGTGGACGCCACGGTTGTCCGTCAGCGGGCCGTCCTCGCGATGAGCGAAGAGGATCTCGAACGGTACGAGTCGGAGATCGAGCTCGCGCTCGTCCAGGAGTACCGGGCAGTCCTCCCGCTCTTCGGCTACGTCGTCGAGACCGAGCGCCGCTTCTACCTCGCCAACAACCTCGAGGTCACGGTCCGGTCCGACACTTCGCCTGCCTGCATCGAGCTCACGCTTGCGGACGCGTGGGTGTGGGACATGTACCGGCCGGCCCGGTTCGTGCCGTCGGTGCGGATCATCACCTTCCGCGACGTGAACATCGAGCGGCTCCCGGAGAAGGAGATGTGAGCTTCGGCGCCTCGGGCAATCGACAGGACCCGGGGGAAGGGGACGGAGACCAACCGCACCACAACCGGACGCTCGGACAGCAAGGCGAGTCGCTCGCTGCGCAGTGGTACGAGGCGCACGGCTACGAGATCCTCGATCGGAACTGGCGCCGTCGCGAGGGGGAGATCGACCTGATCGTGCGGCGCGGCATGACGGTCGCCTTCTGCGAGGTGAAGGCGCGCACCAGCCCTCGGTTCGGCACAGGCGTCGAGGCGGTCACGGTCGCCAAGCAGCGCCGGATCCGCCGACTCGCGACCCGGTGGCTCTCCGAGCTGACCCCGGCGGCCGGACGGACCCGGATCGAGCTCCGCTTCGACGTGGTCTCGGTCACCGCCGGCGCGATCGAGGTCGTCGAGGACGCCTTCTGAACCCCCTGCCGGCCGGCGACCTGGTGAAGTGCCAGTCAGTCCGGGTAGGGGGTTCGGAGTCCGGAGATCATCGGAAAGTGGTGCACGTTCGTCGTGAGGAGATCGGCGCCCACGACCGAGGCGGTGGCTGCGATCAGATAGTCAATGGCATCGATATCGCTGCGTGCACTTCGGTACTCGGCAGCCATTGAGCCGGCCAGGGTTGCGATCCTCACGTCGACCGGCACCCAGGTGAGCGCTCCCATGAACTGCTCGGTGGGCTCGAGCTCGTGACGCCGTACGCCGGCGAGGAGCTCGAATCGGCTGAGCTCGCTCGCCAGCAGGAGCTCGCCGTCGTCGACGAGCCGTTCGAGGACTTGCGTCGCGCTGGCGTGACCCCGCAGATGGTCGACGGCGATCGTCGTGTCGATGAGCTTCACGAGGATCGAGGACGGGAACGCTGTTCGTCGACATCACTTCGGATGGCGTGGACGAACTCCGAGCCGGTGTACTCCCGACCGGTCCACGCACCTGCGGAGGAGCGGAGTGCCTTGAGCGTCGCCGCCACGGGCTGTTCGCAGTACTGAGCCCGGATCGCCCGGCGGATCAGCTCCGACCGGCTCGCGCCCATACGATCAGCGACGGCATCGAGCGCTGACACCTCGTCGTCATCCAGGTAGATCTGTGTTCGGTGCACGTACATCCTTATACATCACGTGATGTATGCACGAAAAGTAATGGTCAGGGTGCCGCTCATGGCGGCCCATCGGGACTCTCCGAACGCCCTTCGATGGTCGGGGCCGTTGACCTGGACTCATGCTGGCAGCGGTGAGGTGCCACCGGCCGTCGGCTCGGCGTCGGTCAGAAATGGCATTTCGATGGTAGTCTGATGGCATGGAAGCGACGATCGACAAGGCAGGCAGGATCGTGGTTCCGAAGTCCCTTCGGGATGCACTTGGTTTGTCGCCGGGCACCACCCTCGACGTCTCCACGTACGGTGCAGGGCTGACCTTGATCCCGCATGGGCGTACGGCTTCAGTCGTCGATGAAGAAGGATTGCCGGTGCTCGACAGCGACCACCAGGTCACCGACGAGGACATCTTCGGCCTGATCGATGCCGGCCGCCGGTAGCCGGATCGTCGTCGACTCGAGCGTCGCGGTTCCGCTCGTCGTTCGCAACCATCCATCGCACCACGCGTTGGTTTCGTGGCGAAACGGCCGGAGGCTGGCTGTCTGCGGTCACGCGTGGATCGAGACGTACGCCGTGCTCACCAGGCTGCCCGGCTCGGCCCGCGTCGCTCCGGATGATGCCTCGAGGGTTCTGTCTGCGACGTATGAGGCTCCGGTCTGGGTGAGCCAGCAGATGCTCGCCCGAGCGGTGGAGGAGTTCGTTGCAGCAGGCATTGCCGGAGGCGCGACCTACGACGCGTGGATCGCCATGGCTGCCCGGGCAAGTGGTTCGATCCTGGCCAGCCGGGATGTTCGAGCTGAAACCACGTATCGGCGTCTCGGCGTCGATCTCGAGATGGTCAACTGTTGAGAACCTCGTGTTCACGCCTGAAGCGTGTACCGACTCGCCGTTCCTTTGGGCGTGCCCGGTAGGCTCCGGTGATGCCCGGATCACTTGAAACTCTCCTCGTCGAACGCGAGGACGGCGTGGTCACGGTGACGATGAACCGTCCGGGCAGGAAGAATGCGGCGAACGGGCAGATGTGGCGTGAGCTGCTCGTCACCTTCGACCAGGTTTCTGCCGACCGCAACGACCGGGTGATGGTGTTGACCGGGGCGGGGGATGCCTTCTGTTCGGGCGCCGATCTCGGGGACGCCTCCGACGTGGCAGGCCTTCCTGGCGATCCCTTTCTCCTCCAGATGCGTGCGCTCGGTGACGTCGCGCTCCGCCTCCACCGCATCCCCAAGCCCACCATCGCGAAGGTCGGCGGGGTAGCGGCTGGTGCGGGGATGTCCATGGCCCTCGGCTGCGACCTGGTGGTTGCCTCGGAGACGGCACGGTTCTCCCAGATCTTCGCCAAGCGCGGCCTCTCCATCGACTTCGGCGCGTCATGGCTGCTCCCACGACTGATCGGGCTCCACCGGGCGAAGGAGCTCGCGTTTTTCGCGGACATCATCAGCGCCGACGAGGCTGCCGAATTCGGCCTCGTCAATCGCGTGGTCCCGGCCGACGAACTCGACGCGTTCGTCACCGGATGGGCGAGAAGGCTCGCCGACGGCCCACCGCTCGCGCTCTCGATGACCAAGTCGATGCTCAACAACTCCGCTGCCCTGTCGATGGACCAGGCGCTCGAGGAGGAGTCGAGGTCCCAGGCGGTCAACTTCGCGAGTGGCGACACGAAGGAGGCACTCCATGCCTTCGTGGAGAAGCGCGAGCCCTTCTTCGAAGGTCGCTGAGTCGTCCCGTCCGCCCGGCGCCCGAGCGGGCCCGGCCCACCGCGAGGCCCTGACCGAAGTGGCCGGACCCGTGTAACACCCGCCACCTACGGTGACGCCGTGAGGATCGAGTGGTCGGTGCCCTCAGGGCAAGCGACTCTCCAGAGTTCCTGAACCGGCAGCCGACCCCGCTGTCCGCGATCCGCGCCACGGATCGGCCTTCCGCCGGGCCGAGCCCTTGGAGGCACGGTGATCGCACGCATTCCCTCCGCCGCACTGATCGGCGTGGACGGTCGGCCGGTGTGGGTCGAGGTCCATGTCTCGAACGGACTTCCGGGTTTCACCGTTGTCGGGCTGCCTGACGCGGCGGTCCGGGAGTCTCGGGACCGGGTGCGAGCGGCGCTGCTCTCGAGCGGGCTCCCGTGGCCGCTCCGGCGCGTCACGGTCAATCTCGCACCGTCGGGGCTTCGCAAGGGCGGCGCCGGACTCGACCTGCCGATCGCGATCGGTCTCCTGGTTGCGTCCGACGCCCTCCCTGCGCAATGCGTCGAAGGCATGGCCTTCGTCGGCGAGCTCGGCCTCGACGGTTCGCTTCGGGGCGTGCCGGGGACCGTCGTCCTCGCGGAGACACTCGGTCGCTTCAACCTCGTGGTGCCCGCGTCGACGGCACACGAGGCGTCGCTGGCGACCAGCGGTGCCCTGTACACGGCCGGCACGCTCGGCGAGCTCGTCGGATGCCTCCAGGGGGATCTCCCCTGGCCGGTGATCGCCGCAGCCGCCGATGCGCACCTGGCCCCGACCGAGGCCGTCGACGGTCCCGATCTCGCTGACGTCCGCGGTCAGCGGCTCGGGCGACGCGCGCTCGAGATCGCCGCAGTCGGCGGGCACCACCTGTTGCTGGTCGGCCCACCGGGTTCCGGCAAGTCGATGCTGGCTTCTCGTCTGCCCGCCCTGCTGCCGCCGTTGAGCCGGCCCACCGCACTCGAGGTGACCCGTGTGACTTCGGTGGCCGGCCTTCCTCTGCCACCGGGCGGGCTCATCCGGCGCCCGCCGTTTCGCGCTCCTCATCACGGGGTGTCGCCGGTCGCGATGATCGGCGGTGGCACCACCTGGATGCGACCGGGCGAGATCAGCCTTTCCCACGGCGGCGTGCTCTTCTTGGACGAGATGGGGGAGTTCCCGACCGTGGTCCTCGATGCCCTCCGCCAACCACTCGAAGAAGGCTACGTGCGCGTCAGCCGGGCCCGTGGATCGACCGAGTTTCCCGCTCGGTTCTTGCTGGTCGGCGCTATGAACCCGTGCCCGTGCGGTGAAGGTGGCAATCCCGGGGACTGCCGGTGCAGTCGGACCGCACGCCAGCGTTATGCGAGGCGGCTCTCGGCGCCACTGCTCGACCGGTTCGACATCGCGATCCAGGTCGACCGGCCATCGGCCGAGGAGCTCCTCGATGTCCCGCGGGGCGAATCCACCGCGGTCGTCGCCGGGCGCGTCGCCCGGTCGAGGATCCACGCAGGAGCACGAGGGGTCAAGGTCAATGCCGAGCTCGACGGCGCACGGCTCGCCGAGCTCGCGCCGATGACGCGCAGCGCGGCCTCGCTGCTCGCGGAACAGGCGCGGTGCGGCGCCCTGAGCGCGCGCGGGTTCCACCGTGTTCATCGGCTCGCACGCACCATCGCCGATCTCGACGGGGCACCCGATCTGATCGATGACGGGCATGTGCACGAGGCCCTCCTGCTGAGGTGCCAGCGACACCTGCTCCTCGGGAGCATGGGATGACGAACCAATCCGGTGACACGCGTTCGTTCGCAGCGGCGCTGGTCGGGCTCCCGGGGATGACCCCGGTCCGGCTCGCCAAGATCCTCCGCGACCTCGAGCCGGCCGATGCCTGGAACGCGATCTGCGACGGTCTCCATCCGGCCGATCCCCGTCGTCGCTTCGCGGCGCCCGCACGTGCCACCGACGTCTCGGCCGTCGCCGGACGCTACGAGGCAGCTGGGATCCGGGTGCTCCTTCCCGGCTCGGCGGGCTATCCCGAGCGCCTCGAGCGAGATCCCGGTGCGCCGGCCGTGCTCTTCGCGTCCGGCGACCCCCAGATGATCGGGGACGGACCTGCCGCGGCGATCGTCGGTACCCGCTCGGCGACGCCATATGGAAGGCGGGTCGCCTCCGAGCTCGGCACCGCCCTCGCCGCCGAGGGCGTCACGGTCGTCTCGGGACTGGCCCTCGGAATCGACGGGGCCGCCCATGCGGGTGCACTCCGTGGCGCCGGATCGGTCCGCACTGCGCCGGTCGCGGTCGTCGGGACGGGCCTCGACCGGCCGTACCCGAGTTCGAACGCGCACCTGTGGGCGGAGGTGACCCGTTGCGGCGTCGTGCTCTCCGAGTCCGCCCTCGGCACGCCCCCGCTGCCGCGGGTGTTCCCGGCTCGGAACCGCATCATCGCGGCCCTCTCCGACGTGGTGGTCGTGGTCGAGTGCCACCATGGGGGCGGCTCCCTCTACACGGCCGAGGCGGCGGCACGACGCTCGATCCCGGTCTGCGCCGTACCCGGCTCGGTCTTGAGCCCGGCCTCCGCAGGGACCAACACACTCCTCGTGGACGGCTGCACGCCGGTCCGTGACGCAGCGGACGTGTTGGTGGCCATCGCACTTGCGCGGGCCGGAAGCCGGAAGGACACGGGTGGGGCGAGTCCCATCCCGGTGACGGCGTCACTGGCGGCATCGCGCCGTGCCCGGGAGGACCCCGGGCGATGTGGTGCGCCGTTTGAGCCCACCGAGCGCCAACGGATCGTCTGGGACGCGATCGAAGATACGCCGACCACGATCGAAACGATCCTGTTCCGCACCGACCTCCCGCTCGCCGCGATCGGAGAAGCGTGCGAGCAGCTCAAGACAGCCGGCAGGCTCGTCGCCGGAGCGGGCTGGTTCGCTCGGGACGGCATCGCGAGTTCCCACTGAGTGCGCGGAGTGGGACCGGCGACCTACCCCGGCAGGGCTCGGCACGACCTCGCTACCCTCTTGCCGTGCCCCGAGCGCGCGCAGATCGACGTCGGACGCCTCACCTGGGATTCTCGGCACCCCACCTCCTGTCGTCGAGCGGGGTGCGTGCATTCGAAGCGCTCGCCGGCCTCGCGGGCGCGGCCGAACGAGCCGGATTCGACTCCTTCTGGGTCGAGGATCCGCTCACCTCGGGGCCCGGCGCGAACGGGGCTGCTCCATACGATCCCTATGCGCTGCTCGGATCGCTGTCGGTGCGGACGAGCTCCATCGAGCTGGGCGTGGTACCCGGGGGCGAGGAGGTTCGACCGCCCGCGATCCTTGCGAAGATCATCAGCGGAGTCGACGTCGTCTCGAACGGACGCGCCCTGTTGGCAGCACGATCAACCCAGAGTTCACAGGGCGATACCCCCGCAGGAGGTGGGGTGGTCCGGCTTCGTGAACGCATCGAGGTCTGGCGTGCGGTGCTCGAAGGTGGTCCGTCGCACTTCAGTGGTTCGGAGTTCCATGTCGACGGCGCCGTCAACCTCCCGGCCCCGGTGCAACCCGAGGGGATCCCGATCGTGCTGTTCGCAAATGACCCGGGGTCCGATCGGGCGGAGGTCCTCCGGATCGGCGCAGTCCTGGCGGATGTGATCGTGGTCCGCGGAGCCGCCGGCGAACTGGCTTCGGCCAGTGCAGCGGTCGAGGAGGAGACCGAGCGCGCGGGTCGAGCGGTCGACGCAGTCGAGCTGCACTCCCTCGTGACCTGCCCCACCGACGTACCGGCCCTCGAGCTCATGCGCGAACTTGTCCTGCGACACTCGGCCGGTGCGCGCGGCTACTTGCTCGAAGTGGAAGGCACACCCGACGCAGCGACCGTCGACGCACTCGGGGCAGTCGCCCGTGAGGCAGTCGGTCGGAATGTGCGGTGAGCCGGAATCGGCCGTGCGGGCGCAGCGGGTCAGGCGTCGTCAGTGGGCTGCATGACGATGTGGTCGGTGCGCACGCGGTACGTCACGCGGACCTCGCCGGGGCGACGCATCGGGTAGGAGTCGACGCCGAGGTACTTCTTCGCCAGCGCGTCGATGCGGGCGTCCGCATCCTCGTCGACGAGTTCAGCGGTTCCACGGACGACCACGACGTTGTAGGGATCTTCCGGATCGACGACCGACACGGCCACGTTCGGATTCCTCGTGAGATTGGCGTGCTTGGCCCGACCCTTCGCGGTGTTGAAGACGAGCTGCCCGCCGTCGAGATCGATCCAGACGGGTGTGAGCTGGGGGCGTCCGTCCGCGTCGACAGTGGCGATGTTCGCGAGTACCGGGCGTTCGATCAGCGCGCGTGCGCCTGTTCGAGAGGGTCGTGGTCATCGGGTCTCCCCCTTGGGCGTGGGATCTGTCGGCGGTCAACCGTGCATCGTTGAGAGCATGCTACGGCGAGGCGGTCGAGGTACGACCACGGGTCGGTCGGCGCTGCGGCGCGGTGCAAGGTGACCGCTCCCGCACCGGACCACGGATCACGGACACACCCGGAGGTCAGCCCATCGGCGGACCGGTCGACCAGGTGCGATCGAACCAGCGTTGGATGCGGCTGCTCCCGAACATCTCCTTGTCGGCGGCGATCTCATGCGACGGGCCTTCGAGAGCGCCGACCGGCGCCGTTCCGCTGAGGAACGTGACATCGACCCGGGCGACCTGGTCGTGGCCGAACTCGAGGTAGCAGGTCCCACGCCCGTCATAGTTCGTCGGTGTCGATCCTCCCTGACGGCGCGAGAGGATCTGCTCGGCGACGACGGACGCCTGTCCTTCCGCGAAGACGCCTGCCTTGGGGGTTCCCACACTCGTGACATCGCCGATTGCATATACGTCCGGAAACGACGTCTCGAGGGTCAGGGGATCGACGGGGATCCAGCCGTCGACGGCAAGATCCGACCGGGTCACGACGTCGGGCGCCCTGTGTACCGGGACTCCGAGGAAGAGGTCGAAGGGGAGCTCGGAACCGTCCCCGAGGAGCGCGACCTTGCGCTCGGGGTCGAGCGCGGTCACGAGGCGCTCCGGAAACCAGCCAATCCCGCGCTCCTCGAAGGCCGCGAGCAGCGCTGCCGACGCGCCTGGCGAAGGCGGAATGGGAACGCCGAGCGGCATGACGAGGGAGATCGAGGAGCGTTCGCGCAGGCCGCGAGCGGAGAGGAAGTCGTGCAGGAGGAGAGCGGTCTCGCTCGGTGCCGGAGGACACTTGAACGGGAGCGAAGTCACGCCGATGATGACTGCTCCGCCGGTGAAAGCCGCGAGGACGTCCCGGATCGCGAAGGCACCGGGCACCGAGTAGAACTCGTGGCCGCCCTCCGTCAGTCCGGGGGTGGCCGAGGGGTGGAGGTCGGCTCCGAGGGCGACCACGAGGACATCGGCATCGAAGGCTCCCGCGTCGGTCTCGACCTGTTTCGTCACCGGATCGATGGACCGTACGGTCGTCTGGACGAAGCGCACTCCGGGCTTGTCGATCTCCCGATAGCGATGCACGACGTCGAAGGGTGGCACTTTCCCGAACATCACATCGAGCTTCGAGAATCCGAACACGAATCCCTCGCCTTGGTCGATCAGGACGAGATCGAGCCGAGTTCCCAGCTCGTCGGAGAGCCTCGTCGAGAGTTCGAGACCGCCGAAGCCCGCCCCGAGGACGACGATGCGCATCGCGGGAAGCTAACACGGACCCTACGACGGTCGTCGACGTCGTCGCGGTGCCCGCTGATACGGTGCCGACGTGCAGATCGGCGCGCATGTCCGAGCGGGCAAAGGCCTCGTCCCCGCCCTCGAACACGGCGCGGAGATCGGCGCGGACGTCGTGCAGATCTTCACGCAGAGCCCGCGCATGTGGAAGGCGTCGCAGTACGGTCCGGACATCCTCGAGGGCTACCGACGCGCGCAAGCCGACCATCCGACCGTGTCGGCCACGTTCTGCCACGCGACCTACCTCATCAACCTCGCTTCGCCGGACCCGGAACTCGCGGAGAAGTCGCGTGTCTGTCTCCTCGCGAACCTCCGAACGGCGGACGGCATGGGCGCACAAGGACTCGTGCTGCACATCGGGAGCCACCGTGGCAGCGGCTTCGAGACGGCCCTTCCGGCGATCGCCGGGTCGTTGCTCGAAGCGCTTGACGCAGTCGAGCCGAGTGGCGTGCCCTGCCCGATCCTGCTCGAGAACGCCGCCGGGGCGGGGGACACCGTTGGTCGTTCGTTCGAAGAGATCCAGCTCGTGATCGAGGCCGCGGAGGAGGATCCGAGGCTCGGGATGTGTCTCGACACCCAGCACCTGTGGGCATCGGGCATCGGCTTCGCCTCGCTCGAAGAAGCGGACGAGCTCGTCGAGCACATCGACGGCACGGTGGGCCTCGAGCGGCTCCGCTGCCTGCACCTGAACGACTCGAAGGTCGCCTTCGGCGCAAACAGAGACCGGCACGAGAATCTCGGTGACGGCACCATCGGCGAGGAGGGGCTCTCTGCACTTCTCGGCCACCCGGCGCTGCAGGACCTGCCGGCGATTCTCGAGGTTCCCGGCGAAGGCGACGGCCCCCGCGCCGGAGACGTCGAAGTGGCCCGTCGCGTCTGGCAGGACGGCGTCTCACGGCGGTCGTGACCGGCCGGCACGGCGACGACCTGGCCGGACTGAGGCAGGCTCCGGCGCGGCCGGACGGAGGCAGGCTCCGGCGCGGCCGGACGGAGGCAGGCTCCGGCAAGGCCTGACGGGCGTGCAAGGATCTCCCCATGAGCACGGACGTCCGCATCGAAACTGACAGCATGGGCGCAATCGAAGTCCCGTCGGACCGCTACTGGGGCGCTCAGACCGCCCGCTCGCTGCACCACTTCCCGATCGCAGGCGACAGGATGCCGGCATCGCTGATCCGTGCCATCGGGGTCCTGAAGGAGGCGTCGGCCCAGGTCAACGCCGACCTCGGCAAGATGTCGCCCGAAACGTCTGCGCTGATCATCGCAGCTGCCCGAGAGGTGGCCGACGGGATCCTCGACGACCACTTCCCTCTGAGCGTCTGGCAGACCGGTAGTGGGACGCAGACCAACATGAACGCGAACGAGGTGATTTCCAACCGGGCCATCGAGCTTGCCGGTGGGACGCTCGGCTCGAAGGATCCCGTGCACCCGAACGACGACGTGAACATGTCGCAGTCGTCCAACGACACGTTTCCGACCGCGATGCACATCGCGACGGTCGAGGAGCTCACCCACCGGCTGCTGCCGAGCGTCCGTCGCCTCCGTGACGCGCTCCACCAGCGCGCCTCCGCCTTCGAAGGCATCACGAAGATCGGTCGCACCCACCTGATGGACGCCGTGCCGCTGACGCTCGGCCAAGAGTTCTCGGGTTACATCGCCCAGCTCGACGCGGATATCTGTCGGATCGAATTCGCCCTCGACGACCTCTATGAGCTTGCCGCAGGAGGCACGGCGGTCGGAACCGGCCTCAACACCCATCCGGAGTTCGGGACGCGGGTCGCGTCGGCGATCGCCGAGCTGACCGGGCTTCCCTTCGTCTCGGCTCCGAACAAGTTCGCCGCGCTGGCGGCGCACGACGCAATGGTGATGGCGAGCGGCGCGCTGAAGACGCTGGCAGTGTCGCTCACCAAGATCGCCGACGACATCCGTTGGCTGGGGTCGGGGCCTCGCTGTGGACTCGGCGAGCTCTCGCTCCCCGAGAACGAACCCGGTTCGTCGATCATGCCGGGAAAGGTCAACCCGACCCAGAGCGAGGCGATGATCATGGTGTGCATCCAGGTCATGGGGAACGACGCGGCGGTCTCGATCGCCGGCTCGCGCGGCAACCTGGAGCTCAACGTCTGCAAACCGGTGATGATCCACAACGTGCTCCACTCGATCCGCCTCCTGGCCGACGCGTGCTCCACGTTCACCCGATTCTGCGTCGAGGGTCTCGAACCGAACGAGGTCCGCATCCGCCAGCACCTCGAGAATTCGCTGATGCTGGTCACAGCGCTCAATCCCCTCATCGGCTACGACAAGGCCGCCGAGGTCGCGAAGAAGGCACACCGGGACGGGACCACGCTGAGGGAGTCAGTGGTCGAGCTCGGCTATCTGACCGGCGAGCAGTTCGACCAGGCGGTCCGTCCCGAGGCCATGACACACCCGTGACGTGGTGGACATGGTGACGGTCGGGTGACCGCCGACGTCGCGATGACGACGTCGCGATGACGACGTCGCATCCCGCCGAAGGGTCGATTGACCTTGCCGGTGTAGACCTCTGCGATCTCGATCTCTTCGGCGATGGCTTTCCCGAGGGTGTCTTCGGCGCGCTGCGGGCGAACGCGCCAGTGTGGTGGCAGGCCCCGACGGAGCACACGCCCGACGATGTCGGCTTCTGGGTCCTGAGCCGCCACGCCGACATCGGAGCCGCCGCCTCCGATGCACGGCTCCTCTCCTCCGAGCGCGCCCCGGGAGCAGCCGGCGGGGGCACGATCATCCAGGACCTTCCCTACGGCTTCGCTCCGGGCATGCTGCTCAACATGATGGACGACCCCCGGCACCAGCTCATCCGTCGGATCGTCACGCCCGCGTTCGCGCCGAAGGCACTCCAGAGGATGGAGCCCGAGCTCCGCGCCAGAGCTGCACGCATCGTCGGCGCGGTGGCCGAGCGAGGCTCGTGCGACTTCCTGACCGACGTCGCGGTGGAGCTGCCCATGCAGGCGGTCGCCGCCTTGATGGGGATTCCCGAGGGGGACCGCCACGACCTGATCAGATGGTCCAACGCAACGCTCGACCACGAGGGTCGCGAGCTCGGGGAGACGAATGCCGTGGTCGCGGACGCCGCGGCGGCGATGGCGGCGTACGGCACCGACCTGATCGCGGAGAGGAGGGCGACCCCAGGCGACGACCTGATCTCGACGGTCGCGCACGCTCGCATCGCCGGAGGTGATGATCGAGTGGAGCCTTTGAGCGACCTCGAGCTGCTCATGTTCTTCAACCTGCTCGTGGTCGCCGGCAGCGAGACCACGCGGAACTCGATCGCGCTCGGAATGGTCGCGCTGGTGGAGCATCCCGAACAATTCGACGCGCTCCGGTCCGACCGGGGCCTGATGGCCACGGCGGTCGAGGAGATCCTGCGGTGGACGACCGCGACGACCTACAACCGGCGGACGGCCACCCGCGACGTCGAGCTCCGCGGCCAGACGATCAGGGAAGGCGACAAGGTCACGCTCTGGTGGCCGTCCGCGAACCGGGACGACACCGTGTTCGCAGACCCGTTCCGCTTCGACATCCGCCGTACGCACAACCCGCATCTGACCTTCGGCCACGGCACCCATTTCTGTCTCGGCGCCAATCTGGCCCGCCTGGAGATCCGGATCATGTTCGAGGAGCTCCTCGAACGCCTCGACGGGTTCGAGCTCATCGGACCGGTCCGGCGGGCCCGGACCAACAAGCATGCGGGCGTCACGAGCGTGCCACTCGCCTTCCGGCAGCGTCGCCCGACGTGACCCCGCCCGCCCGAGACGGCGGCCGAGGATGTCGAACTCCCGGGTGAGGACCGTATACTTCCGGCACGAGTCGACGGCGATCTGGTGCACTGCGCAGCACGGGCCTGTCGGGTGCCGCGCGGGGTCCGCTCGGCCGCCGGGCTCATGACCATCGATGGCCGCGTCGGTCCCGACACTGCGGCTCGAGCCGAGGAGCATCGTGAAGAGACCGCCTCTCGAACTGACGATCGGGCTCACCGACGGGACCTTCTACGGGGGTGACCCGTATCCGGCGTTCGCCTGGATGCGCGAGCACGCCCCCGCCTACTTCGACGAGACCTCCGGGGTCTGGGGAATCACGAGGTACGCGGACATCAAGGAGATCTCGAAGGACCCAGAGACGTTCTCGAACGCCGGAGGGATCCGGCCCGACAGTGACGCCCTGCCGATGATGATCGACATGGACGCCCCTGAGCACGTCCGCCGCCGGCGGCTGGTCAACGAGGGCTTCACCCCGAAGCGGATCCGGGAGAGCGAGCCGGAGATCCGGAACATATGCGACGCGATCATCGATCGGGTATGCGAAGAGGGCCGGGCTGACTTCGTCCGGGACATCGCCGCACCGCTGCCGATGATCGTGATCGGCAACATGCTCGGCGTGGCACCGGGGGACCGGGCGGAGCTGCTCCGGTGGTCGGACGACATGCTGAGGGCTCTGGGGTCGCCCGATCCCGGTGCCATGGACCGAGCGGCCCAGGCGGCCGCTGAGTACGCGGTCTACGTGACCGGCGTCGCCGAGCAGCGTCGGAAGGACGGATCGAGCGGCGACCTCATCGGCACCCTCGTCCACGCGGAGATCGAAGGCGACCGGCTCGACGAAGCCTCACTCATCTACGAGTCGCTGCTCATCCTCATCGGTGGCGACGAGACGACCCGGCACGTGATCAGTGGAGGAATGTACGAACTGCTGCGCCATCCCGATCAGCACAAGCTGCTCGCCGACGAACGTTCGCTCCTGCCGACGGCGGTGGAGGAGATGCTGCGGTGGGTGTCGCCGATCAAGAACATGGCCCGCCAGATGACCCGCGATGTCGAGGTTGGGGGCGAGCAGCTCAAGAAGGGTCAAAAGCTGTTGCTCCTCTATCCGTCCGCCAACCGCGACGAGCAGGTCTTCTCCGAGCCCGAGCGGTTCGACGTCACGCGCACGCCGAACGAACACGTCGCCTTCGGCTTCGGATCGCACTTCTGCATGGGCAACCGCCTTGCCCGCATGGAGCTGCAGACCATGTTCGACCGGCTCCTCGACCGACTTCCCGACCTGCGACTCGCCGACGACGAGGAGCCGCCGAAGCGTGCGGCGAACTTCGTCTCCGGCTACGAGGCCATGCCGGTTGTCTTCACGCCCAGCGAGCCGGTCGGAGCCACGGCCTGACCGGGACCGCAGACATCGCTCGAACGAGCAACGAGCAACGAGCACCCTGAGGTGGGAGGTACGCGATGACCCGTCCTGTCCTGGACGACGAAGACGTCGAGCGTGAGCTCGCCGCCCGAGGCAGTCGTGAGTGGCAGCTGCTCGGGGGCAAGCTCGTCCGGACCGTCGACCTCCAGACGTTCGCCGGCGCGCTGCGGTTCGTCAACGACGTCGGGATGTTGGCCGAAGCCGCCGACCATCACCCCGACATCGACATCCGGTACAAACGGGTGACTCTCGCGCTGGTGACGCACGACTCGGGCGGGATCACGATGGCCGATCTCGACCTGGCCGCCGCGGTCGACCGCCTCGAGACGGGCGGACCCGGTCAGTCCTGAACGTCGACGGTGTGACCGGACGCGGTGAGGGCCGCGACCGCCGTGTCGAGCGCTCGCGCCCGGACGAGCAGATGGTCCGTGTCAAAGGTGGAGACGGCGAAGACCGCCACGCCGGCCGCGGCCAGGGGCTTCGACAGCGCTGCGAGGATGCCGGTCTCGCGGAGGTCGAGTGGGCCGACGACGCTGAGGCGCCGCCACCCGGGCTCGACGCGTGCGCCGACGGGTGCCTCGCGATCGTCGCAGACGATGGTGAGCTCACCGCCGTCGCGGACGGCGGCGAAGAACGTGGCATCCGGGGTGGGGACCGGCCAGCCGGCCTCCGCGCGGAGCCGGCAGATCGAAAGGAGGCCGGGGGGAGCACAGAGCTCCACGCTCAGCGGTCCGGATCGACGCCGGTGGTGCTCACCCGACCGGCAGGTCCCAGAGAGGGAACCAGCGGCTGAGGTCGCTTTCGACCTCGAGGTCCTCCGAGACGAGGCTCTTGAGTTTGAGCTCCTCTTCGGTGTCGCGCTGCTCGTGGCCCGTGGGTACGAACGGATAGAACGTCCCCCGCTTGAACAGGTAGACGAGGTAAGCGGTCGACGCCACCACGGTGCCCGGGCCGACGGTCGGAAGCGTGCCGTCGGCGCCCACCAGGGTGGTGCTCTCCGACGGGTCGGGCGAGCTGCCCGCCCCGGGTAGGGGCGCGACCCCGAAGACCGAGCAGAGCAGTTGCGGGCCCCATCCGGCATCCGCAAGCGACGAGTTGACGAGATGGACCTTCGTCACGAGCGCTTCGATATCGGGGTCCTCGACGACCAACCACTGGTACGAATAGGCGTCTTCGGCCCGACGGAGCCCGGCGGCGCCGTCCATCGAGAGCAGCTTCACCACCTCGGCCTGCATCTCCTCGAAGCTCTGCCCGGTAGGCGGCTTGAAGCAGACTCCGGCATTGCCGGAACAGGTCAGTCCGGCCGCGCTCTGGAGGGTGATCGACGCGGACGGGAGCGCGAAGAGCGCGTCCAAGTTCGACTGGACCGGCTTGGTCCGCCCGAGCAGCGTGTCGAAGAGCCCCATCGGGAACGGATCAGGAGGGGCGGCCCAACTGGGCCTCCAAGGTGGCCAGCTGGGCGAGTCGCTTGTCGAGCGACGGGTGCGTCGAGAAGATCGTCGAGATGCTCACACCCTTCGAGTTGATCGCCGGGGTGAAGTAGAAGGCGTTGAAGCTCTCGGCGGACCGGAGATCTCGGGTCGGGATCCGTGACATCTCGCCGGTCACCTTGACCAGGGCGGACGCGAGGGCCGACGGCCGGCCGGTGAGGAGCGCTCCCGACCGGTCGGCGGCCAGTTCCCGGTAGCGGGAGAGCGCCATGGTCAAGAGGAAGCTGATCGCGTAGACCACGACCGACACCGCGAGGACCGCCATCTCGACGAGGACCACGTTGTCCCCGCCCTGTCCGTTGTTGTTGCCCCGGTTGTCGCCGAAGCCGCCGATCAACCCGGTCCACAGCATGATCCGGGTGATCATGCCGGCGACCATCCCGAGGAAGCTCGCGATCGTCATCACCGCAACGTCCCGGTGCGCGACGTGCGAGAGCTCGTGGCTGAGCACGGCCTCGAGCTCCGGCTCGTCCAGCCGGCGCATGAGCCCCGTCGTCGCGCACACCACCGCGCTGTTCGGGCTCCGCCCGGTCGCGAAGGCGTTGGGGACGTCCGTGTCCGCGATCGCGACGCGCGGCTTCTTCATGTCGGCCATCGCACAGAGCCGGTCGATGACCCCGTGGAGTTGGGGCGCCTCTTCGGGCGTCACGATGCGGCCGCCCATGCCGAACAGCGCGATCTTGTCGGAGAACCAGTACTGGGCGAAGAGGAGGCCACCGGCGATGACGAGGACGGGCAGGTACGGGAGTCCGTAGAGGAGGAGCAGCCCGATGACCGCGCCGTAGAGGAGCACGATGAGGAGGCCGGTCGTGAACATCCGGAGCGAGAGCCCCCGGTCGTTCGGGATGTTGCGTGCAGTGCTCATCAGGGCAGCCTCAGCGGTCTTCCGGTCCGGTGCCGTCGCCCGACTGGGCGAGGAGACCCTTGGTCTCTTCGAGGTTGGCGTCCGCGAACGGGACCACGAGGTCCGACGGGGCGAACGTGTCCTCGGCCAGCGGCCGACCCGCACGGCGGACCTCGGCCGTCAGCGCTGTCAGCGCTGTGGCGAACACGGCCTCGTCCCCACTCTCGACGGCCGTCACGAGGTCGGCGTCGAGCTTGTCGAGCGCGGCGCGCTCACCGTCGGGAACGTCGTACTGCCCCTCACCGAGGATGCGGACGATCACGACGGCGACTCGGTCTGCTCGGATGCCCCGAGCTCAGCGGGTGCGGGGCCTTGGCCCGCACCGACCTCGGCCTTGAGCGCCGCGAGCTCGGCGTCGACGGTCGAGGTCGTCGACGCCTTGTCGAGCTGGGCCTGGATGTCGTCGACCGGATTGGTGAGGTCGGTCAGGGCGCCGGAGGCGAGCAGCTCGTCCATCGCCCCGGCCCTGGCCTGCATGCCCGCGATCTTGTCCTGCGCCCGCTGCATCGACATGCCGGCGTCGCTCATCGACTCGGAGATCCCCGAGACCGCCTCGCCGATCTTCGTCTGGGCCTCGGCCGCGGTGTAGCTGGCCTTCATCGTCTCCTTCTTGGTGCGGAAGGCGTCGACCTGGGCCTGCAGCTTCTGCGCGGTGTCGATCAGCTTCTGCTCCTGCGTCGCCACCTGCTGGTGTTGCGTCTCGAGGTCGCCCAGCTGTTCGGCCAGCGCCGTCCGGCGTGCGAGCGCCTCCCGTGCGAGGTCCTCGTTCCCCTGGGTGAGGGCCGCCTTGGCCTGCTGTTGGAGCTTGTCCGCCTGCTGCTGGAGCTGGGTGGCCTGGAGCTCGATCCGCTTCTTCGCAGTCGTGACGTCGGCAACGCTCCGGCGGACCTTCTGGAGGCTCTCCAGCTGCTTCTGGTACGAGAGGTCGAGGGACTCGCGAGGATCTTCGGCCTTGTCCAGCAGCTTGTTGGTCTTGGCCTGGACGATCCCAGACAGGCGCTTCATCACGCTCATTGACTCGGTCCTTCCTCGGGCTTCGGCCTTGGAGCTTAGGGCGTTCCCGGCCGGTAGCGTGTTCGCTGTGCCTGACTCGCGCTGCCTCCTGACCGTGCACGCCCACCCGGACGACGAAGCGTCCAAGGGGGCGGGAACCGTCGCCCGCTACCACGCCGAAGGGGTGCGGACGGTGCTCGTGTGCTGTACCGGTGGGGAGGAGGGCGACATCCTCAATCCCGCCATGGACACCCCGGAGGTCCGGGCGCGGCTCGCGGAGTGCCGGAGGGAGGAGCTCGATCGAGCGGCGGAGGTCATCGGGTACGACGAGGTGGTGATGCTCGGCTACCGCGACTCGGGGATGGCTGGGGCGGACACGAACGAGCACCCCGACTCGTTCGCGCAGGCGCCCCTGGACGAGGCCGTCGGACGACTGGTCGCAATTGTCCGCCGTGAGCGTCCCCAGGTCATGGTCGTCTACGGCGACGAGCAGCAGTCGTATCCGCACCCCGACCACCTCCGCGTCCACGACATCGGCGTCGCGGCCTTCGAAGCGGCAGGTGACCCGGCCCGCTTCGCCGGCGCGGGGGAGGCCTGGCAGCCGACGAAGCTGTACTACACGGTCTTCTCGGTGGCCAGGTTCCGCGAGCTCCACGAGAAGTTCGAAGAGCTCGGCCTCGAGTCCCCCTTCGACGAGGAGTGGCGCAAGCGTTGGAAGGACGTGCCGGCGGAAGTGGTGACGGCCTCCATCGACATCACCGAATTCGCGGACGTTCGTCAGCGGGCCCTCTTGGCACACGCCACCCAGGTCGACCCGAACTCGCGGTTCTGGTTCGGCCTGCCCCCCGAGGTCATGCGCTCGATCCACCCGCACGACGACTACCGGCTGGCCTACGTGAAGGGCGCGGACGGACGGGTGGTGCCCGCTGCGGAGGCCGTCGACGGAGGTCGGAGCGGCACGGTCGAGACCGACCTCTTCGCAGGGGTGCCCGGCGTCGTGTCCGTCGGTCGCTGAGCCGGCCGTGAGGGGCCCGACGTGACGGTCTGGCTCACCGAGGAGTGGTTCGCCGAGACCCGGTCGCTCGCCGCCGGGCTCGACTGCGGCAGCCACGTGACCGCGACCGTCGAGGCGGTGGTGACCGGCCTGCCCGACGGTGACCTCCGCTCCCACTGGATGCTCGAGGACGGACGGCTGGTCGGGTGCGCGCCGGGCAGGGCCGGCCCTGCCGACCTCACGCTCACGATCTCCCGGGACGACGCTGCGGCGCTGCAGCGCGGTGAGCTCGACGCGAGCGTGGCGTTCATGCAGGGTCGGATGAAGGTGTCGGGTTCGATGGACGCGTTGTTGGCCCTCTTGCCGCTGACCCGCACCGGCGGATACCAGGCGTTCATGACGGACATCGCCGCCCGCACCGAGTTCTGAGGCACGCGGCCTCTCAGTCGGGAGGCGCTCTGCGACGCGCGCACGAGCCGTGGTGTGCCCGCGGACTCCTCAGCGGGACCGGAGCGGCGTCACCGTGTCCGAGTCGGCGCCGCCGAGGAAGGGCAGGTGGATCGTCCCGGCACTCTGGAGCAGGATCAAGGTGACGGCGGCGGCGATGAAGAGGATCAGCAACACCACGAGGATGGGCTGCACCCGCGACCAGCCGGACCGCTGCTCGTCGGGTGCCGATCCGGGGGAGCGCGGGCTCCTCTCGGCCCGCCCGCCGGCGCCGATCGCAGTGGTGACCGACGACATGCCGGCGGGACCCTGGTGGCGGACGGCGAATGCGGCGAGCCGGCCGGAGAGTGCCTTCGAGTCCGCTCCGGGGACGAGGAACCGGTACGTCCGCGTCGGGGTCTTGACCCCGATGAGGGCGCCCGGCTCGATGTGGGGCATCGCTCGGCTGGTGGCGTCGGGGTCGGTGATCACCGGGCTCAGACCGGCGCCGTCGGACGCGCGGTTGAGCTCGGGGTCCACCCACCACTCGGGGACGATCCCGCCCGACCACCGTTCGACGACATGTGCCGAGACGTCGGACCACGGCAACAGGCGCGGGGACTCGCCGCGACGGCGGATCACGCCGATCCCGCTGTCGTCGAAGACGAGCGCCTCGATCTCCAAGGGATCGTTGCCGGCCGAATCCAACAAGAGCAGGTGGTCGAGCCGGAGCGGCGCGGGTCCGGGCGCCGGAGGACGGACGTCGGGTGCGATCGGAGAAGGCGGGGCGGTGGAGCTGCTGGCCGCCCCCGACTCCTCTCCCTGTGTCACTGCGGCTCCCATCGCTGGTCCTCAGGTTACCGGTGGGAGCGAGTGCGACCCGTGTCCCGAGGACTCCCCGTCCACAGGCTTCCGGTCGCTCAGCGGCGCATCGCTTCGCGGAGCGGTCGGTAGCCGATCGGCGTCACGCCGGCTTCGGCGAGCAGCCCCCCGAACCCGCGGTCGGCCACCAAGAGCACGTGGTCGGCGACCCGGGCCTCCCAGTCCGTCGTGATGGCGCGGAGTTCGGGCGTGTCGACGGCCGGACGGAACGTGACCTCGGTGACGCCGGGATCGAGGCCGCTGACCAGCTCGAGGAAGGACTGGCGCAGTCCCATCGGAGGGAGCGTCACGTAGCGATCGGCGAAGAGGACCCCTTCGTCGGCCGCCAGCTTGCGGAGCGGGAAGCCGACGTTCGGCTCCGACGCGGGACCGAGGAGGCGGAGAGGGAGGTCGAAGTCGAGTGCGAGCTCGAGGTAGACGTCGAAGAACTCCGGCCGGAGCAGGAGGGCGTCGAGGTGGGCGTCGAGGTGGCTGATGTCGAAGCCCCACAGCACGGCCCGTTCCACCTGGGCCCGACACTCGCGTCGGACCTCGTCGAGGTCGGCGTGGTCCCAGAGGTCGGTGATGGTCCGGGGGAAGCCACCGTCGCCGTCGAGGAGCGACGGCGCCTGGGTGATCGGACCCCACCGGTACAGGTCGAGCTCGGCGTTGAGGGTGAGCCCGACGCCGACGTCCTCGCCGCGGAACCGCGAGGCCGATTCGCGGCCCCAGGGGGCCGGAACCATGAGGGACGCGCTCGTCGCGATGCCCTCGCGCAGCGCCTCGTAGACGCCCACCGTCGAGGCGTGGCAGAACCCCAGGTCGGCGCAGTTGAGGATCAGCAGCTTCGCATCGGCTGGATAGCCGAGGCACTCGGCGACGGACGGCACCCTGAGCACTGTAGCGATCAGCGGACATCCGGCGAGCGCTCGTCGATCCGAGGAGGGGGGACCGCCGAGTGTCTACGACGCCGGCCGCTGGAGGAGCGACCGGGCCGCGGCCACGCCCTCGAGCCCGACGCGCCGGGTGTGCTCGTCGAGCCGCCACACTCCGCCACGCCCGGCGCCGGAGGGGACCCGTCGACCCCTGCCCGGGGAGCGCCCCGAGGGTGCGCGATCTTCTCCCGATCGGGCTCCCCGTCGCCCACCGCCCGGTCCGGCGGCTGTGACGCTCCGAGGTGCTTCGCCGGCACGGCCGCGCACCGTGTCGGACTCGGACCTTGCAGCACTCCGTCCTCGCGGACGGCCGTCGCCCGACCCGCCCGACTCGCTCGCCCGTCTCGGCCCGCCCGCTGCACCGACGGTCGGCGCGAGCGGGAGGGCCAGCTGCAGTGGGTGCGGCGCAACTGTCGGCTCGTGTCCCATGGGACCAGCATGCCGGGAGGGTGTATTACGTGGGCCGTGACCGACGCAGGAGGACCCGTGCAGAACGCGCCGCGCTACGGCATCACCGTCCCGTTCGACGGCGTCTCCCTCCTGGAGCACCGGCAGTGGTACGACGAGCTCGCCCGCCTGGGCTACACCGATGTCTGGTCGGCCGAGACCGACGGGGTCGACGGTCTCACCCCGCTGGCGCTTGCCTCGGCGTGGGCTCCGAGCCTGCACCTCGGTGTCGCGATCCTTCCGGCGTTCACACGGGGGCCGGCGCTGCTGGCCCAGAGCGCGGCCGCGATGGCCGAGGCCGCTCCGGGGCGCTTCACGCTCGGGATCGGCACGTCGTCGGACGTGATCGTCGAGCGGTGGAACGGCATCCCGTTCGCCGAGCCCTACAAGCGGGCCAGGGACACCATCAGGTTCCTGCGGTCGGCGTTTGCCGGTGAGAAGGTCGACCACGAGTACGACACGTTCACCGTGCGGGGGTTCCGGATGGCCCGACCGGTCGAGCACCCGCCTGCCATCTTCCTCGCGGCGCTGCGCCCAGGGATGCTGCGCCTCGCCGGTCGGGAGGCCGACGGCGCCATCATCAACTGGCTCTCGGCTGATGACGTCCCGACCGTCAAGGCCGAGCTCGGCGCAGACTGCCCCGTCGCCGCTCGGATCTTCGTGCTGCCGAGCGAGGACGTCGAGCTGGCACGGACCGTCGGCAGACGGATGATCGCGGCCTACCTCAACGTCGGCGTGTACGCGGCGTTCCACCGCTGGCTCGGCAGGGGGCCGCAGCTCGAGCCGATGTGGAACGCGTGGGAGGCGGGCGACCGCAAGTCCGCGCTGGCTGCGATCCCCGACGAGGTGGTCGACGCCCTCCTGGTGCACGGGTCGTTCGACGAGTGCCGGGCGAAGGTGGGTCGCTACGTCGAGAACGGAGTCGACATCCCGGCGATCGCCGTCATCCCGATCGGGGTCGAGCTCGGCGACGCGGTGGCCGGACTCGCCCCACCGTGGGGCCGGACCACGTGATCTGGCGACCGCCGGGCCGTCGGCGCAGGTGACGTCCGCTCAGCCCTGCTCGTAGCGGGCCGTGAGCTCGGCGTCCTGGTCGCGCGATTGGTCGGCGAGCTCCTCGTTGTAGCGAGCGAGCTCCGAGGCCAGGCGGGCGTCACCGAGGGCGAGGATCCGCACCGCGAGCAGCGCAGCGTTCCTCGAGCCGTTGATCGCGACGGTGGCGACGGGGACCCCCTTGGGCATCTGCACCATGGACAACAATGAGTCGAGACCGCCGAGGTCGGGCAGGGCGACCGGCACGCCGATGACCGGTAACGGGGTATGGGCGGCTGCCACACCGGCCAGGTGGGCTGCGCCTCCGGCGGCGGCGATGATCACCTCGATGCCAGCGTCGACCGCACCCCGGGCGAAGGCAGCGGTGTCCTCGGGTGTCCGATGTGCAGAGAGGACTCGGACCTGGGTGGTGATCCCGAACGAGCGGAGGGTCTGGACGGCCTCGTCCATGAGCGAGGCGTCGGAACCGCTTCCCATGATGATCGCGACGGACATGCCCGCATTCTGCCCGACGGTCACCTTCCGGGTCACATCTCTCCTTGCAGTCCGGAGCGTGGCGCCTCCCCGTCGACCTGTACGGTGGGCGTGCCGACCGCGCCGGGCCGGGGACCGGCTGACAGGTCCGATCCGTGCCCCGGAGATGGTCCCAGTTCACCGCGGCCGAGCCGGCCGTCAGCGAGCCAGAGGAGTGCCGATGCGCATCGGGGTGATGTTCGACAACGAGAAGCCGTTCGACAGGGTGGTCGACGACGTGCGCGCACTGCGCGAGGCGGGGATCGACACCGCGTGGTCGTCGCAGATCTTCGGGTACGACGCGCTGACCACGCTGGCAGCAGTGAGTCGGGAAGTCGAGGGGATCGACTTGGGGACCGCCGTCGTGCCGGTCCAGCCGAGGCATCCGGTCATGCTCGCCGGACAGGCGCTGACGGTGCAGGCGGCGAGCGGCGGCCGCCTGACGCTCGGGGTCGGGCTCTCCCACCAGATGGTCATCGAGAACGTGTTCGGTCTCTCTTTCGAGAAGCCGGCGAGGTACATGAAGGAGTACCTCTCCATCCTGATGCCGCTGATCGAGGGCGAGCAGGTCACCTTCAGCGGCGACGCGCTCCGTGCCTCGACGTTCGGTCCGCTCCAGATCGACGCGCCGCCGCCCCGGGTGCTCGTGGCCGCGCTCGGAGCCACGATGCTCGGGATCGCCGGGCGGATGGCGGACGGGACCGTGACCTGGATGACCGGGCCGGCGACCATCGAGGCGCACATCATGCCGACCATCCGGGCCGCGGCGGAGGAGGCGGGACGACCGGCGCCGAGCATCGGGGTCGGGCTGCCGGTCTGCGTGACCGACGACGTCGGCGCCGCCCGGGAGCAGGCGGCCGAGCTCTTCTCGATCTACGGCCACCTCCCGTCCTATCGGGCCATGCTCGACCGCGAAGGTGCCGGCGGACCGGCCGACGTGGCCATCGTGGGCTCCGAGGTCGAGGTCGCCCACCAGGTGCGCCACCTCGCCGGGCTCGGGGTGACCGACTTCTGCGGAGCTCCGTTCGGGTCGTCCGCTCAGATCAAGGCGTCGATCGCAGTGCTGGCGACGCTCACCGGCGACTGACCGGCCGCCCTCGACGGACCGGCTCGCGCCGGCACCGTCGTCGCGCTGGCGGCGCCCTCAGCGGGGGATGCGGGTGTGCTTGAACTCGTTGAGCTCCGGGTGGCCGCCGACGAGATCGACGACCCGCTCGATGGTCGCCGTCGCGAGATCGCGATCGCCGGCTGGCCTCGTCATGAGTCGTACGAAGACCGCCTCGTCGTCGACGATGAAGGTCGGGACGCCGAACACCTCGAAGCGATCGACCGACCCCTCGTGCTCTTCGCGCACCGTCTTCGCGGGCCAGCCGGCGTCCACCTCGGCGAGCACCGCCGCTGGGTCGGCTCCCGCACGCTCGAGCGCATGTTCGACGACGGAACGGTCGCGGAGGTCGCCCCCCTCGTCGTGACGTGCGGTGAACAGCGACCGGTGCACTTCGAGGAAGTGCCCGGGATCACGGTCTCGCACCACGACACCGGCGCTCAGTGCCAGGAGGTCCAGTCGCTGGTCGGGATCGTCCCAGGCCGGGGTGCCGCCCTCGGGCACGTGCGCCTGGTTGAGGAAGAACGGCACGAACGTCACCTGCCACTGCGCCCCGCCCTCGAGGGCATCGACGAGGTGCTCGTGCCCGTTCCTCGCAAAGGGGCAGCGGTAGTCCCAGGTCACAGAGAACGCTCTTCGATCGGTCATAGCTGTCGAACCCCCGTGATCACGATTGCATTCCCTACCGGCGACGGGCGCTGTGGCCGGCCGGTCGGCTGCACCTGCGTCCGATCCCCCCGAGCATGGTCCCGATGACCGCTCCGCCGACGACGTCGGACGCGTGGTGCGCCCGAAGATGGAGCCGGCTGAGCCCGACGAGCGTGGCACCGGTGAACAGGAGGACCGTGCCCCGGCGGTCCCCATCCCGGCGCATCACGGTCGCGGCGCAGAACGCAGCCAGGGTGTGACCGCTCGGGAAGCTGCTCGTCGTCGGCTTGCGCACCGGCATCCCGCCGTCACCGACACGGAGCTCCGACCGGTCCGGCCTCGACCGTCCGACCAGTGCCTTGATGGTCGCGTTGACGACGCTCGACTCGACACCTGCGACGGCGAGCGCGCGGACCGCCTCGGCCCGGTCCGGGCCGGGCCGACGCGCCCGCCATGCTGCAACGAGGACCCACAGCACCCCGTGGTCGCCGAGTCCGGTGACCACCTTCGCGATCGTGTCGAGGACGGGGACCCCCCGACCGGGCTCGAACCACCCGTCCACGGCATCGTCGACGACCCGCACCGTGTCGAGGAGGCGGGGGAGCAGCGCCGGGCGGTGACGGGAGCCGCCTGGTGCATCCTGCCGGTCCGACCGGTCGGTCGCTCCACGCTCGTCTCGCACCGCCGTCATCCGGCCGAGGCCGCTCCGACGGCGAGCGAGGTGGCGGCGAGGGTCGGATCGCCACCGTGGGCCGGGCAGAACTCGCGGAACCGACAGAAGTTGCACAACGGGGAGACGCGGGGCCGGAAATCCTCCTCGCGGCAGGCCCGTTCGATGGCCGACCAGACGGCCAGCGTCTTCGTGCGGTGCCCACGGAGAGCTTGCTCGGTCGGCTCGGCGGTGATGGTCGTCGGCTCCTTGAGATGGAGCAGTCGGACCGCGACCGGCCTGCGGCCGAGGACCTCTTGGCAGAGCAGGGCGTACAGGTGGACGCCGAGAAGCTTCGACGACTCGTGTGCGGGTGCCGGTGCCCGACCGGTCTTGTAGTCGACGATCACGAGGTCGCCGTCGGGCGTGCGATCGAGCCGGTCGATGATGCCGCGGAGGCGGACATCCCCGATGCGCGCCTCGAGGGAAAGCTCCACGCCGACCGGAGAGACGGCGTTCGGGTCCTCCAGCTCGAAGTAGTTGCCCACCAATGTGCGGGCATCGTCGTAGAGGGTCTCCGTCGCCGCGTCGGAGAGTTCGAGCGAGCAGAAGTCCGGATCGTCCTCGAGCTCCCGGCGTGCCGTCGAGAGCTCACCAAGCGCGGCGACCTTGGTCCGTCGTCCCTGGGGATGGCGCCAGAACAGTCGCTCCATCGCGGTGTGGACGAGCGTCCCCTTGACGGTCCAGATCGTCGGCAGGTCGGGGAGCCGTTCGACCGCGGTGAAGCGAAAGGCGAGCGCGCAGTCGCGGAATGCGGACACTTTCGACGGTGAGAGCGATCGCGGGGGCGTGAGCGGCACTGCGCCAGCCTACGACGTGCCTGTGCCGTCAGACCTGACGTTCGTCGCCTGCGGTCAGGAGTCGGTGGATCACCGAGGCGGCGACGAGCCCCGGCCGCTCGAAGGGCCCGAAGTGACCGAGGCCGTCCAGGACCTCGAGGTTCGCCGTCGCGAGGCGTGCGGCCAGCAGCTCGAGGATCGCCGGGCCGAAGGCATCGGTCCGCGACCCGCAGGCGAGCGTCACTGCGACGTCGATCCGGTCGAGGTGCGCGAACGCGGTGTGGGTCGCACCGTGCACGTAGATCTCCGCCTCGTCGTCGCGCCGGCACCGGAGGCGGACCGACCGACCGTCGCCTCCCTCGTCTCTGCGGACCGGTTCGAACCCCGACGCGACGTACCACCCGAGCACGGCCGGGTCGAAGTCGCAGAATTGTGGCTTGGTCGAGAAGTTGACGAAGGCGTCCTCGGCAGACGGGAACGACTCGCGCCGACGTCGTGCCCGGGCCGAGAGGAGGTTCCCCTCCGGGGGCAGCATGATCAGGTCGGGAATGACGACCGGTTCGAAGCAGTAGAGGGTGCCGAAGGTGCCGGGACGAGCCTCTTCGGCCAGGAGGAGTGAGGCGCCACCGCACGAGTGGCCGAACCCGGCAGGTCGCTCCAGCCCGAAGTGCGCGACGGCGGCGCGGACGTCTCGTGCGAAGCCGTCCCAGGCGAAGTCACCGTCTGCGGGACGGTCGGAGCGACCGTGGGCACGGAGGTCGAGTCCCCAGCAGTGGTAGCGCCCCCGCAACTCGGCGACCATCGGACGGAACATGTCGGCGCAGAACCCGGTCGCGTGGACGAGGAGGAGGTCCTCGCCGTCACCCCCGAAGTCGTAGACCGCAAGCTCGAGCCCGTCCTCGGTCCGGCAGTAATCGGGGCGCGACTCGAAGGTGGGGCCGTCGTCTTCCACGGAGGCGACGCTATCGCCGGTGCGCCGGGTGGCCCGGCACGGTCGAGTCGCGCACGCCACCATCGGACCGTGTAGAAACGTGGGCCTATGGAGCACTTCCTCGAGACCTGGGGCTATCTCGCCGTTTTCGCGCTGACCTTCATCTCGTCGATGGGGCTGCCCGTGGGCTCGGAGCTCGCGATCATCTACGGAGGCGTGCTCGCCAGTGGCCAGATCCCGAACGAGCCCCACCATCTGAGCCTGGTCGTGGTGATCGCCCTGGCCACCCTCGGGGAGGTGCTCGGGTCGCTGGCGGGCTACCTCATCGGTTACTTCGGCGGGCGCGCGTTGGTCGACCGCTTCGGGAAGTACGTCCTGTTGACGCACAAGGATCTCGACCGGGCCGAGGCGTGGTTCGCCCACCACGGCGAGCCGCTCGTGCTCTTCGGCAGGTTCATCCCGTTGCTCCGCTCCTTCGTGTCGTTCGCCGCCGGCCTGGGCGAGATGGCGATCGGCAAGTTCCTCATCTTCACGGTGATCGGCTGCGCGATCTGGTGCACCGCGCTCGCGTCGCTCGGCGACGCCCTCGGCTCGAGCTACAACCACGTCCTCAAGGCGTTCAGCTACGCGGGATACGTGGCTGCGGTGCTCGCCGTGATCGCGGTGGTGGTCCTCTTCCTCCACCGTCTCCGCACGGTGCGCGAGGAGCGGAAGTGAGCGGAGGCGCCCGGACGGTCCGCTCGTGAACGCGGACGGCAACCGTGGGTAGACGCACCAACGCACGTGCCCGGGCAGATGCCCGCACTGCCGCCGCCCACCTCGATCGCTCCGAGACGTGGAACGGGTTGCGTCAGGGTGATCCGGTCCGCGTCGCCGGGATCAAGCAGCGGGAGGCGGTGTGGGAGTTCCGCGCTCATGTCGTCAACCGACGCAACGGTACCGAGTCGGTCGAGGTGATCGGAGGTCGTCCGGGCGATCGCCGGATCCGCTCGTTCGGACCGGAGCGGATCTATCCGGTGACGGGCCGGCGGACCCGTGGAGCCGCGGGCGTCGCTGCCGGCGGCGAGCTGTCCCTGGCCGAGGCACCCCGACTGCCGTTCGGGTGACGGGCAGGCCGCCGGAGCGCGGCGGGTCGGTCCTTCGGGCCCGGGATGGTCCGGCGCGAGCGCCGGATAGGGTTTCTCCGATGGCAACCGTCGTATTCGTGCACGCGCACCCCGACGACGAGGCGATCGCAACGGGAGGCACGATGGCGGCCCTCGCCGGCGCGGGCCACCGGGTGGTGCTCGTGACCGCGACGCGGGGGGAGCTCGGGGAGGTGCCCGACGGTCTCCTCGCGCCAGGCGAGACGTTGGCCGATCGACGGAAGGCGGAGCTGGAGGAGGCGTGCGGGATCCTCGGGGTGACGCGCCAGTGCTACCTCGACTACCGGGATTCGGGCATGGAAGGTGAGCCGAGTAACCACGAGCCCGGGACGTTCGCCACGGCCGACCTCGGCGAGGCCGCAGGCCGGCTCGCGACCGTCCTCACCGAGGAGTCGGCCGACGTGCTCGTGATCTACGACGAGCACGGCGGGTACGGCCATCCCGACCATGTCCAGGTGCACCGGGTCGGCATGGCGGCGGCCGACCTGGCCGGGACGCCCGTCCTGTACTTGTGCACGATGGACCGTGATTTCATGCGCGAGCTCATCAGCCAGTCGAAGGACGCCGACTGGGCACCTCCGGAGGCGACCGAGGAGGACTTCTCGATGGGTGAGCCGGCAAGCCGGATCACGACCGAGGTGGACGTGAAACCGTGGCTCGAGGCCAAGCGCCAGGCCATGCGCGCCCACGCCAGTCAGATCGGCGAGACGAGCTTCTTCCTCTCCATGCCCGACGACGTCTTCGCGACCGTGTGGGGACAGGAGTGGTACATCCGATTGCTGCCTGAACCCGATCCGCGGTCGGCCACCGGTCGGGAGCCGTCACTCCTCCTCGATGCCACCGCGCCCGACCCGCTCGCCAACCTCGGCGGTCCAGCTCGCATCGGGTCGTCGCCCTTCCGGTGAGCATCCACCGGATCCTGCGGGTCCAGGGCGGCCGGCTGGTCGTCGGCGAACGTCGTCTCGAGCTCGAGCACGAGCTCGACACCGCGGCGACGGAGGGCTATCTGCTGGTCGAGTCGTTCGCGGTCGACGACAACGTCTACCTCGTGCTCCGGCGCGACGGAGTCGACCCGCCGGGTTGACCGGACGTCAGAATTCGGTGAACGCCTCGATGGAGACGACGCGGTCCCGACCGGTCTCCTTCGCCCGGTAGAGCGCCTGATCGGCACGCTCGATGAACGACTCGGGGTCCTCGGCCCCGTCCCAACTCGTGAGGCCGGCCGAGAGGGTCACCCCGAAGTCGGAAGTCGCGTCCCGCCCGCCACTCCGCAGCTTCTCGAGCAGGTGGTGGCCCCCGACGAGGTCGGTCTCGGGCATGACGAGGCAGAACTCCTCCCCGCCGTAGCGGGCGACCATGTCCTGGCCCCGGACGTTGGAGACCATCACTGCCGCGATGGATCGCAGCACGGTGTCGCCCGCGACGTGCCCGAATCGGTCGTTGTACGCCTTGAAGTGGTCGAGGTCGATCATCGCGACGCTGAGGGGCGTCTCTGAGCGGAGCGCGTGGGCCATCTCGATATCGATGCGCTCGAACAGGCTCCGTCGGTTCGCGAGCCCGGTCAGTGGGTCGGTCCGGCTCTCTGCCTGCAACCCGTTCACGAAGTTCGCCCGACTGGTCATCCGGAGGAAGGCGGCCGCAAGCAGCTCCGCCGCGTCGCCCGCCCGCCGGTCCATGCGAGCGTCGCCGGTGATGCGCTCGATGGCCATGACGAGCTCGCCGTCGGCGGTGTAGCCGATCGGAATGACGCAGTGCCGGGCGTCGAGGCAGACGGTGTTGCGGAGCAGCGCCTCGGTCAGCTCTGGAAGCAGGACGAGCTCGGTCACGTCCTCGCCGTCCGACGGCCACGCGGCAAGAAGCTTGAGGCGGTCAAGTGTGCTGTTGCGCGTGAACACGGCCACCCGACGCGCCGGCATGATGTGCGTCACCTGCGGGAGCCCGTGGCGGAAGACGTGTTGGAGCGCGTCGACACCAGCTCCGGGCTTCTTCAGCGCGAACTCGTCGAACGATTCGTTGAGTGCGTCGACGGACTGTTGGAAGTTGACGTGGTCGGTCAGCGAACCGACCGTTCTGGCACAGATGAAAGTGATGACTGCGGTGGTGGATGCGTACACGACGATCATCGTCGCCAGATCGGCCCCGCGCAGCCCTTCGGTCCAGCTGATCAGTCCGATCAGCACGATCACGTAGCAGTCGACGACGATCTGCATGAGCCGATCCCCGACGATGCAGACGAACACGACACCCACCAGCATCGCCGGGGTGTAGAGCGCATAGTTGGTGTCGGTCGCGAGCTCGATGAACGCGAGCCCCGAAATGGCGAGGCACACGATCACGAACCACACGTTCGCCTGGGTGTTCATGCTCGATCGCCCCTTGGTGATCGCGACGAAGAGTGCGAGGTAGACGACCGAGACGAAGATGCATCCGGCGGCGGCGGCAAGGTATTGCCAGCGGACAGGATGGCGATCCACGAGGGTCACGGTGACGAGGATCGGGATGATGATCGACTCTGCGATGAGACCGCAGATCACTCCGTCGCGAAGCTGACGCTGGGTGGGACGTTCGAGGTCGAACTTCACCATCCCCTTATCGGACCTGGTAGATCGCACCTTTAATCACGGCACCCGTCAACGGCAGGTGCCAGGGATTCTCCGATCCGGGTGGCGGGGACGTCCCGATCGGGCCAGTGCGCCCGGTGCCGTGCCCCGGTCGCCCCTCAGCCGGCCGGAGCGACCGTCTGGTCGCGCCCGATCGGCTCGGTCGGGATCCGCCCCGTGCAAAGCAGCCCGACGACCGTGAGGAGGGCGACCAGCCACAGCGCGGAGCGCAACCCGATGAGCCGCGCAGCTTTGTTCTCGTCGACGATCGCGTCCTGCGTCGAGGTCGGCAACGAGGTCTCGGCGAGTCCCGAACGCAGCGAGGAGTCGGAGACGAACGGGATGCCGCTCTCCATGGCGACGGTGGCATGTGCCGTCACCTCCGACGGGATGGCGGGATTGTCGGTGACTCCCTGGATGAACGAGGTGGTGAGGCTCGAGATCAGGACGGCTCCGACCAGTGCGGTCCCGATCGACGCGCCGAGGTTGGTGAAGGTGTTCTGGAGGCCGCCCACCTCGGCGCTCTCGCTGTCGGGGACCGCCGACACGGTGATCGCACCGAGTTGGGATGCGAGCGCGCCGATCCCGAGTCCGGCGAGCGTCATCGGGATCAGAACGATCGCCGCATTGGCGCCCGGGTCGAGTCCGGCGACGAGGACGAGCGTCCCGAGCAGGAGGAGCACCATGCCGATGCGGACGACGAGACGCGGCGATGCGGTCGGGAACGCTTTCGGGATCACGAGCGCTGCGACGAGCAACGAGATGGAGAGCGGGAGCAGCCGGAGGCCGGTCTGCAGTGCCGTGAGCTCGAGCACGATCGAGAGGAAGAGCGGGATCGTGAAGAACAACCCCGCCTGGACGAGGAATTGGAAGAAGAACAAGACCAGGCCGCCGCTGAGCTGGCGGTTGCGCAGCATCGACGGCCGGAACAGGGGGGATCGGTCGAGGCGCTCGAGACGACCGACCCAGAGGAAGAGCGCTCCGATGGTGAGCAGGCCGGCCGTGACGAGCCAGGCGACCGGCGAGACACCGAACCAGGACGGTCCACCGCCCTTCGGTCGCACCCATCCCCACGTGCCGGATTTCAAGATTCCGAAGACGGTCAGGGAGAGCCCGACGATGGACGCCAGCGCACCGACGAGGTCGAATCGCTGGTGGGACTCCGGCGGCGTGTCGTGGATGCGCCGCAGCGAGATCGAGATGATCACCACGATCACGGCTTCGCCGGCGAAGACCCACCGCCACGACGCGAATGTCGTGACCGCCCCGCCGACGAGCGGACCGGCGGCGACGGCGATCGCGCCGGCAGCGGCGATCGCACCGTAGGTGGCCGCGCGCCGATCCCGAGCGAAGTTGCCGGCGACGAGCGCGACGATGGCCGGCATGATCAGCGCGGCGCCCAGGCCCTCGAGGACCGACCAACCGATGATCAGCACGGTGAGGTTCGGAGCGACCGCAGTGGTCACGGTGCCGGCACCGTAGACGAGGAGGCCGATCGCGAACGCCCGGCGCCGACCGATGATGGCGCCGAGCTTGCCGCCGGTGATCATGAACGCCGCCATCACCAGGGTGAAGAGCGTGATCGCGGTTTGGATGCCCGTGACCGTCGTGTGGAGGTCGTTCGCGACGGACTGGATCGAGACGTTCATCACGGAGGTGTCGAGCGTCATGAGGAACTGGCTCGCCGCGAGGATGACCAGCACCCCGGCACCCGCCGACGCCGCAGCGCCCAGATCCGACGCGCCTGCGGTCGACGGACCCTGCGTGGTCATGGGTTCGCCGTCCGGTCGCTCTTCACGGCATGTCCGGTCCGCAGCGCACGGGCAAACGGTACTCGTCCCGTCGCAGTGGAACGGTCTTCGATCACCTGCGACTCCTCACGGTGCGCTCCGCCGCCGGCGTCGCCGTCCCACGAGGAGGATCGTCGCGATCCCGACGGCAGCGACGACCGCGACGGCAGCGACGGCAAGGGCGAGCGCGACCGGCGACAGCCCACCACCCGCATCACCCGCAGGTGGGGGGAGCGGAGACAGGGAGGACGTGCGAGGTGGTGTCCCGCTCGTCGGACCGCCGACCGGTCGCGTCGCGAACGCCGTGACCCGGTCGGCGCCGGGCACGAGCAGGAGGCCGTCGCCCGCGCTCGGCGTCGGGAAGTGGTTCGCGGGCACCTCGACCTGCGCCCGCTGGAGGAGCCGACCGGTCGCTGCATCGAGACCGACGAGACTGCCGTCACGGCCGAGGGACCACACGAGTCCGCCGGCGACGACCGGTGGGCCGCCGCCGGCACCGGCCCTCCAGAGCACGTGGACCGCCGCCGGCGCGGTGGTCACAGCCACGGCCACGGGGCCCGAGAGGCACGGGAGGAAGACGGTCGCTCCGACGGTCGCCGGTCCGCCGTCGACATCCTGGGTGCAGCCGGAGGGCGCAGCAGTCTCCTCGCCGCCGATACCTCCGAGTCGCGACCCGTCGAGGAGGTAGGCGATGGCGGACTTGCCGGAGACCACGACCTGACCGTCGGCGAGCAGCGCCGGCTGGGTCGAGAGGTCGAGGTCGTGTGCGTTGTCGGACGGCCACGATCTTGGCGCGAAGACCTGCAGGAGGTGGAGTGTCGACGACAGCTCGAGGGTGGAGTCACTGTCGTCGTAACCATCGGCCGGTGACGTGACCGAGCCGTTGCCGGCCGTCACCCAGATGTCGCCGGTCCCGTCGATCGCCGGCGCGGCTCCGCCCATCCAGATCGCTCCGCGCTGCCGGCCCGGTCCGGTATCGACGGCGAAGTCGACCGGCGTGCCGCCGTCCTCTGCGACGCTCACCACCCAGCCCCGGTAGGCACCGCAGTCCCCGTAGTTTCCGCCGAAGCCGAAGACGACCCGTCCGGCGTCGAGCGCCAGCCCCGTCCGTTGCAGGAGGGCCGCCGGATCGGCCCCGGGTGGATCGACGCCGACGCTCGTCTCGACAGTCCCGTCGGAGATTCGGACGCCGACGAGCCGGTGGGACGCAACGCCTGCGACCAGCTCGTCGGCGACCACGAAGAGCTCTCCTCGTGCCTCGTCGACGACCGGCGTCCCGGTGATCCCGACCGTCGGGCCGATGTCACCGCACGGGAGCGACGCGGCGGGAACCGGGGTGCCGACGTGAGTGGACCAGATCACAGCACCCGAAGCCGTCGAGAGCGCGTCCACGGTGTCGCGCTCGGTGGCGACGTAGACGCGCCCGGACGCGACGAGCGGCTCGCCGAACAGCTGTCCGTCGAGCGTCGGCGAGATCCACGCAGGCGACGAGGTGTCGACCGATGTGACCGCCGGCGCGACACCGGTACCGAGGGCGTCGTGGTGGTAGACGGTCCACGCTGACGCATCGACGACCGTCTGACGTGCGGCGGGCGGCACCGCGCCGGATCGACCGGTGACCGACATGCTGACGACGAGTCCGAACACGGCAAGCGTCACGACGCTCGCCGGACGGCCATGGCGACGGCCGTGGCGGCGGCGACGGGGGGCGGGACCGGACCGGATCTGCCGGGGCGGCGGTCGCCCGTCGGTCACGGCCGGCGGAGCGGTCCCGACCGGCCGCCCGGGGAGGTGGGTCCGGGGACGACCGACCATCGGGATCCGGAGTGTCCGCTCCTTTCGGGCCGATGTGTTCGCACGTTCACCTTCGAGGACCAACCGTCCGACGCCAGTCGCCCGATCGTCCGCCGGACTTCTCCCAGACGGTGAGGTCCTCGATGGACGGCGGCGGATCCGCAGTCCGACATGCCCCGACGACGGTGAGCGCGGCGACGCAGCACGCGGTGAGTGCCTCCATCTCCACCCCGGTCCGTTCGACCGTCTCGACGGTGGCGGACACCACGACCGAGCGATCGTCGACGGTCAGGTCGACCGTCACCGACGAGAGCGCGATCGGGTGGCAGAGGGGGATCAGCGACGAGGTGAGCTTTGCCGCCTGGATGCCCGCGATCCTTGCTTCGCCGAGCACCGCCGCGGGGTCGACGGCGTCCGCCAGCGCACGGTCGAGCCCGGTGGTCAGTTGCACCCGGCAGGCGGCGCCGGCCCTGCGCCGGGTCGGTGGCTTCGTCGAGACGTCGACCATTCGTGCTTGGCCGCGTGGATCGATGTGGGTGAGCTCCGATCCTCGACGCGCGGTGGTCGGCGTCGCGGGGTCGACCTCGGGGTTCGTCCCGCTCAGGCGATGGGCGTGGTGGTCCTGGTCTCCTCGAAGGAGTGCGACGGCGTGCTCGAGGAGGTGTCCGACGGCGTCGAGTCCCTCGCTCACCGCGTTCGGTGATCCGGGGAGGTTGAGGATCAGGCACCGCCCGACCGTGCCGGCGACTCCGCGTGAGAGGGCGCCGAGCGGACCCGAGGCGCGCACCCCCTCTGCCAGTCCCGGCGCACGCCGTTCGATGACCGCCTCGGTGGCCTCAGGTGTGAGATCGCGAGGGCCGAACCCGGTGCCGCCCGTCGTCACGACGAGACCGGCGAATCCGTCCGTCAGCTCGCGGAGGCGGGTCGTCACGGGCTCGGTCCCGTCCGGGACGACCGAGCGGTCGATGACGACGAAGCCGAGGCTCTCGAGGCACCGGGCGGCGAGCGGCCCCGACGCATCGACTCGCGAACCGTCCGCCGCAGAGTCGGAGACCGTGATGACCTTGGCCTCGAGCGTCACCTCTCCGATCCTAGGGTCCGACGCAGTCGCTCCCACCTGAGGGCACTCGACGGAGACAGCGCCCGGGTCAGCGCCGCACCGTGCCGGCGTAGGTGGTGATCTGGGTCGCCTTCACGGATGCCCAGACGGTCGAACCCTCGGCAATGCGCAGCTCCGCGATCGAGACGGTCGTGACCTCGATCGTGAGTGGGATCGGTTCGCCGAGCACGACGCGTGTGCGCTCGCCGAGCCGGTGGAGCTCGAGGACGGTCGTCCGCCACTGGTTGCGCTCGCTCCCGTCATGGTGCTCGAGTGAGAGCGCGACGCTCTGCGGCGGGATCACCGCGAGGACATCGCCGCTGAGCCGCTCAGCAGCGTGCAAGGTGACGCCGTTTGCGAGTGTGAGGTGGGTTCCAGCCGCAGTCGCACCCAACAGGTTGAGCCCGACGAGACTGGCGACATACGGCGTCACGGGCCGCGAGGCGATCGCCTGGAAGGTGCCCTCTTGCACGACGTGACCTCCTTCGAGGATCACCATCCGGTCGGCGAGCACGGCGGCGTCGAGCGGATCGTGCGTCACGAGGATGCTCGAACCGGCGAACGAGGCAAGCTCGCTCCGGAGCTGCTGTCGGACGTCGCCGCGGACATCGGCGTCCAGCGCGGCCATCGGCTCGTCGAGGAGGAGGACCCGCGGTCGGGTCGCGAGTGCCCGTGCGAGCGCGACCCGTTGTGCCTGGCCCCCGGAGAGCTCCGACGGTCGCGCATCGATCCGGTCGGAGAGGCCCAGACGCTCGAGCCACGACCGTGCGGACCGGGCGGCGTCACGCCGACCCAATCCCTGACGGCGAAGCCCGAATGCCACGTTGCCGAGCGCGCTCAGATGGGGGAAGAGGAGGTACTCCTGGAAGACGAGAGCCGAGCGGCGGTGCTCCGCAGGGACGAGGATGCGCTCGATCGGATCGTCCACCACCGTGCCGTCGAGCACGACGCGTCCGTGGTCGAGCGGCCGGTGGCCGGCCAGGACCCGCAGCAAGGTGGACTTCCCGCTCCCGTTGGGACCGAGGACTGCGATCACCTCGCCGTCCTGCGCAGTGAGCTCGACCCACTCGTCGAATCCGCCGAACGTCACGCCGACCGACGCGTCGAGCGTCACCTGTCCACCGCGCGGAGCCACCAGCCACTGAGCGAGACCAGGACGACGATGCAGACCGCCAGCAACGCGAGCGAGAGCGCGGACGCGACGGCCACGTTGTCCTGGAGGGCGAGGTAGATCGCGAGCGGCAAGGTCTGGGTGCGACCCTGGATGTTGCCGGCGAAGGTGATCGTGGCCCCGAACTCGCCGAGGGCCCTGGCCCAGGTGAGTGCGGTCCCGGCGACCAAGGAGGGGAAGATGAGCGGCATGGTCACCTGTCGGAAGGTCGTCCACCGCCCGGCGCCGAGGTCTGCCGCCACCTCCTCGTAGCGGATGTCCATCGTGCGCAGTGCTGCCTCGACGGTGATCACGAGGAAAGGCATCGCGACGAACGTCTCGGCGAGGACGGCGCCGGCCGTGGTGAAGGTGAACTCGATCCCGAACAGGTCGAAGAGGGGCCGCCCGATCACGCCGTCGCGCCCGAACGCGAGCAGGAGCGCCACGCCGCCGACCACGGGAGGCAGCACCATCGGGACGAGGGCCAGCGCGCGGACCAGGTTCCGGCCGGGGAAATGGGTGCGGGCGAGCAGCCAGGCGAGGGGCACGCCGAGGAGGAGGGACAGACCCGTCGCCCAGAGCGAGCAGATGAGAGAGAGACGGAGGGCGTCGAGCGCGACCGGCGACGTGAGGTCGGTCCACAACGTCGACCACGAAACCTTGGTGACCAGGCCGAGGAGCGGCACCGCGAGGAAGACGACGGTCACCGTGGCCGCGGCGACCACGAGCGCGGGCGGGCGCCGACGGCGTGCGTGCCCCGCTGCCGGCTCGACGGTCACCGAGGCGGCAGGAACCCGGTCGCCCGCAGGACCTGTTGCCCGCGGGACCCCGTCACGAACGCGATCCAGGCCGCGTCGAGGGCCGGGCTCGACGATCCCTTCACTTCGGCGATCGGATAGGCGGTGACGACGTTGTGCGCCGCCGGGATCGCGACCGCGCTGGCTGCCTTGCCGACGGTGCGCGCATCGGTGACGTAGACGATCGCTGCGTCGGCATTTCCGGTCGTGACCTGTCCGAGCGTGGTCTTCACGTCGTTGCCGACGGTGATCTTCGAGGGCGGGATGGTGACCCCGGCCGATCGCAGTGCCTCGGTTGCCGCCGCGCCACACGGTGCGCTCGTGGCGCAGAGCGCCACGACGCCGGCCTTCGTGAGATCGGCGAGAGAGGTGATGTGGAGGGGATTGCCCGGCTTCACCGCGAGCTCGAGGGTGTTGCGGGCAAAGATCACCGGGCTCCCTTGGACGCGTCCGGACTCCTGGGCGATCGTCATCTCGGCCGGGCTCGCCGACGCGAAGACGTCGACCGGCGCCCCCTGGTCGATCTGGGTCGCGAGCGTGCCAGACGATCCGAAGTTGAACACGATCGCGGTACCGGGGTGGTCGTGTTCGAATGCGACCGCGAGCTGACCGAACGCGCCGGTCAACGAGGATGCCGCGGAGACCGTGATCGATCCGTAGACGGCGGCTGGAGCCGTCGTCGTGGGCGCCGACGCCGAGGAGGTGGTGCACGCGGCCACCGTCAGGGCGGACGCGACCATCGCCGCGACGGTGACGCGACGGGCGCGCCGTTGGTCGAGGTCGGGCCCCGTCATCCTCGTGCCGCTTCCACGATCACGCTTGTCGCCTTCACAACGGCGGTGGCGAGGTCGCCCTCCTCGAGGGCGAGGTCGTCGGCGGCCTCGCGGGTGAGGAGCGAGACGACCCGTGACCGACCGGACTGCAGCTCGACGATGGCGGTCAGTCCGTCGCGCTCCACCCGGGTCACCACTCCGGTGAAGCGGTTCCGCGCCGACTGCACTTTGAGGTCGGGCTCGTTCGCCTGGTACTGGGCTCGCACGAAGGCGGCCAGGGAAGGACCGTCAACCACCCGGTGCCCGCCGTCCGAGCGGCTGGTGGCGAGCCGGCCGTCGTCGCACCACCGGCGCACGGTGTCCGCGCTCACGCCGAGCAGTTCGGCGACCTGTCCGGGTCGATAGTTGGCCATTGCGAGGCAGCGTACCCCTGAACTTCGCAGATGCGGGAATCGAGGGCTCCAAATACGGGCAGTTCATTGCGGAGAACCGAGTGGTGGTGGCCCTCGGGCAACGCGGGCGCAGTGTGCGCCTGCAAGCCGTCAGGAGTCGAGCTGGCCGAGGAGCTCCACGGTGCCCGTCCCGAGATCACGGATGCGGGTCGCGAGGTCGTCGAACGTCATCACCGAGGGTGCCCGTGTCGAGACGGCGAAGGCGGCCCCGAGCCGCTCGCAGCGGTCGACCAGGTCGCGGAGCCGGCCGCCGATGTCCTGGTCGGGGCAGGGACGGGCCTTGAGCCACTGCTGTCCCTGCACTGCGACCTCGCGGATCTCGTCCCAGGTGGCGAACACCGAATCCGGACCAGAACGCAGGGCGTTCATGGCCAGCTTCGTGGTCGCGAGCAACGATTCGAAGAGCGGCATCGCATCCGCCTTCCACCGGGCCAACGCGTCCTCTCCGTTCCCCACCCGAGTCGCTCCGTCCCCCTGATCGCCAGCCTCAACCGGACGATCTCAAGACTAGCGAGGGGTCATACCGTCGGTCCGGGATGGGGGCCCGGCGCAGGTCAACCGGCCCGTTGGTCCGGTGAGTCGGACGACCACGCGCCCCGGCCCGGAGCAGTGGTCGTCCGCAGCAGAGGGGGCGCGTCGACAACGGCCGTGGCCTGACCTCCGCGCCCGGCCTTCTCCCCGACCGACAGATCGGCGACGCACTCGTCGCACAGCCACCGGTAAGCGTGCCTCGAGTGGATCCCGAACCGCCCCGGCCCGCTGACCTTCGAGACCGACTGCGTCCATCCGCACCGGTGGCACGGTGCACGTCGGGCGTGCGACCCCGACCGGACTCCGGTCCGATCGTCCGGAAGCTGTTCGTACACGGCATGTACCTCCTGCCCACAGCCTCTTCCACAGAACGGTCGTGGGACAGAGGAATTGGTCCCATCGAATCACCCTGGTCCCCGCCGCGGCTCTCCCGAGTGGGTCTTGCCCCCTCCTCGTCGCCTGCCCCGGCGGTCTTCGACGGCGGACGGGCACAGCGCCGTCGATCTATCGCTCGATCCGACACAGTCGGTGCACGCGTTCGGGTGCTGCTATCGCCCAGTTCGCGCGATGTCCCAGTCCATGCAGCTGCGATGCATAGCACCCGATGACCATCTGCTTGGGTGGATTCCCGTCCCCCTCCCTGACATCGTCGAGCGGCTCCGTGGCGAATCCCCGATTCCGCACGTGCTCGTTGGCGAGGTCGCGCTCGCCCGAGAATTCTTCTGCGTAGGGGAGCTCCTCGTAGACGAGCCATTCGACGTCCGGGCGGCCGTTCGCGAGGGTCATGCAGGCATCTGCGGTGATCTGGTGATCGGGGTGTAGCACTCCGAGTGGTATCAGCCATCTGCTTGGAGAGAGCTCATCGATCAGGTGCTCCAGCTCACGTGCGACGGCCTCTGCGAGCTCGCCGGCCCCGGTCGCACCCTGGTATCCATATGCCGAGCTCCGATACTCGCCGTCCCAAAAGTTCAGGTGGCGTATCGATGCCTTCAGAAGATCGGCCGCACGCGTGTCTTCGCCTCGTCGAATCCCCGCGACGTCGTCACCTGCGTCGAAGACCCCACAGTCGCGGTCCCAATCGGGAAGTGACCACACCGCGGCCGGACCGCCCGAGAACACCGTCACCATGACCGAACCCGGATGTCCGGCGAGAAATCCAGCACAGCTCAAGGCCAAATCGTCCAGATGAGGTGACACCGCCACCACCGGTGCACCCATGTGCACACGCTACTTGGCACGCTGCTCGGCAAGAGTGTCCTTTCGTGAATCCCGATGTCGCCGTCCACGCATGGCGTTGAGGGCTTCGCCGGCGGGGACCCTCCGTGCCGCCGGAAGCGGCGTGATGTATAGCGATGTATAGCGATGTATGTGGACGGAGAAACCTTCGAGGCCTCCTTATCGCCTCGGTGCCGGCCAGCGGCGGAACGGTGCTCGCTCGACTCGACCTACGCCCTGTCGACGACCGTTTCATCACCAACAACCGACGCGACTTCTCCCAATCGATTGCTGCGCTGTCAGTGACGCACCCGACCGATCTGGTCTCGCGCCGGAGCCAGTTCGATTCCCGTCGCCTCTGATCCGAAGCCGACTCCTACTGCGAGGAGGTCTGAGAGCGGCTGACGGGAATCGAACCCGCGTCATCAGTTTGGAAAACTGAGGCTCTACCATTGAGCTACAGCCGCATCGCAGCCTGGTCCGCGAGGACCGCGCCGCGGCTGAGAAGATACAGCGTCACGAGCACGCTCCGGCCCCGGCTCCGGCCCCGGCTCCGACTCCGCTCCGACTCCGCTCCGGCTCAGGGTCGTGGCATGCACCCTCGCAAGCCGACGGATCGCGCCGGGCGCCCGGGGAGTGGTCAGTGCTCGCCGGTGTGTGCAGGTGGCCAGAGTGGCCGGTCGGAGCTGAACCCGATCGACGTACCCCACCGGTTGCGGAATGACACCTCCGATACGGGGCGGCGAGGAGCGACCCGCCAGGGACCCAAGGGGTAGCCCATCGTGACGCAACAGGCCATCACCCAACCTTCGTTGCGTGGCACCCCGAGGATCTCGAACGTCTCGTCGGGATGGAAGGCGCCGAGGACCACGGTCAGGGAGCTCCCGACCCCGTGGACGCGTGCCGCGAGTTGCGCACTCCAGATCGCGGGAAAGATCGAACCTCCGGTCGGATCGCCCTGGACGAAGCCGAAGAGGAGCAGTGGCACTTCGGCGAAATGGTCCGCCAACCACTGCGCGGAGCGCTGGACCTTCGCCATCTGGATGTTCTCAGGCGTATCGGGGTTCGCCCGCACCTCTTCGAAGCGCTCCTTGTAGAACGTCTGACCGAGCTGGGCGAACGAGTCGCGATACAACGGGGCGATGGCAGAGATGACGTCACCGTCGTCGACCAGGAGGAATTTCCAATTCTGCGAGTTTCCCCCGGACGGCGCCCGGATGGCCGCGTCGAGGATCTTCTCCTGGATATCTCGGGGCACAGGCTCGGGGCGCACCCTGCGCATCGCTCTGGTCGTGTACAGGGCTTCTTCGACCTCCACGGCATCCTCCTCGTCCAGGGGCGACGCGGGCGCGGCGCCGCAATGGCGGTGAGCACCGTACCTTCCAGCACGTCGGACGACCATCGGGACGCCCACGACCGTCCGGGGCGATCGTGACGGCACGTCCGGCGAAGGCGAGGCCGGAGCGCCTCGAGCTCGTGGTCGGACCGGTCGCTGCCGGAGGTGCCTGCGTGGCCCGAGCCCCGGACGGCCGGGTGGTGTTCGTGCGGCACGCCCTGCCTGGCGAGCGCGTGGTCGCGCAGATCACCGAGGAGCGCCGGACCTACCTACGGGCCGACGCGGTCGACGTCCTCGAGCCGTCGTCCGACCGGGTCGGACCGCCGTGCGCGCTCGCAGGTCCCGGGCGGTGCGGCGGCTGCGACTGGCAGCACGTCGCGCTGCCCGCGCAGCGCAAGCTGAAAGAGCAGCTCGTCGCCGAGCAGCTGGGGCATCTCGCTGGGATCGAGCGGCATGTCGAGGTTGCTGAGGTGCCCGGTGCACCGGACGGGCTCGCCTGGCGCACGCGGGCGCGCTTCGCCGTGGACCGGGCCGGGCGCGTCGGATTCCATCGTCACCGGTCCACTGCCGTCGAACCGGTCCGGCATTGCCCGATCGTGACGGTTGCCGTCGACGGGCTCGCGCTCGGTTCATACGAGTGGAGCGGGTTCCGAACCGTCGAGGCCGCCGCCTCCCCCGACGGCGGTCCTCCCGTCGTGTCGCTGCGGGCCCGTCGCGGGCACGGTGCCGATCCGCCGGCGCTCGCCGGCGGACTCGTCGTCGACGGCCGGGTGATCCGACGACCGGACAGCACCGCGTGCACCGTGCTCGGTCATCGCTTCGAGGTCTCGACGGGTGTCTTCTGGCAGGTCCACCCGGGTGCCGCGAGCGTGCTCGCAACGGCGGTGCTCGACGGGCTCGGACCCGCACCGGGCGAAACGGTGGTCGACCTCTACGCCGGCGCCGGGCTCTTCTCGGTGCTCCTCTGCGAGGCGGTCGGGCCTGCGGGCTCGGTCGTCGCCGTCGAGCGCAACAGCCGCGCCGCTGCGGACCTCCGCCGCAACGCCGCGGGGTTCGACCAGCTCGAAGTGGTGGAGGCGGACGTGACGGCCGAGCTCGTCGGCGGCCGCATCGGCCACCCTGACCTGGTGGTGCTCGATCCGCCGCGGGCCGGCGCCGGCATCGAGGTGATGACGGCACTGGCGTCGCTCGACCCGACACCGCGCCGAATCGTGTACGTGTCGTGTGAACCGTCGGGGTTGGCGCGGGATCTGAAGGTCGCGCTGGCGGCCGGCTGGTCACTCGCCTCGCTGTCCGGGTTCGACCTCTTCCCGATGACCGAGCACGTCGAGCTGGTGGCGACGCTCGACTGCCCGGCCGGGTAGTTCGGTCAGCCAACGAGTGCCCCTTCTGATCCGACCGCTCTACGAGACCCTTCGGCATCCGGTTGCAGGTCCGCCTGCGCCAACGACCTCGGTGTCACATGAACTCAAGTGCTTCACGGAAGTGATGACGGCCAACGCTCGGCCGCCCACGAGGTCCACGCGTCATAGCCCGAGGGGGGAGGATCAATGGGTGACGAGGACAGCTCATCTGGTTCGGGAGCCCGGAACATCCGCGCGTGGGTCTCGAAGTCGTCGCAGATCTCCTTGTACGTTGAGCTGGGCTCTTCGACGAAACGGGCTTCGGCACGCCGCCGCCGCTCCGGCTCACTCACGGCCATGTAGACCAGCTCGCAGTCCGCTCCCGCCTGAGCAGCAAGCCATCGAAGCGCCGAGCGCTCGTCCCTGGCCCAGACACCAAAATCCAGAACCACATCGACGCCCAGGCGCAACGCGCGGAGGGCCAGCCAGATGAGGCGACCTTCGACCACGTCTTGCTTCCCGTCGGCGTCAGGCACTCCGAAGAGCGGAATCATCCACTCGTCGAGGGTCAGCCGGAGAGCCTGCTTCTCCGCCTCGAGTTGGCATGCACGGGTGGTCTTGCCCGCACCCGGCAGGCCCACCATCACATACAACTTGGGCCGAGCGTCCACGACCAAGATCCTCGCGCACCTCTTGGCACTGGCCTCCGCCGAACCCTCAGTCGATGCTCGACGCGGCACGTGTTCGACACTCCGACGCCGCACCACGAACGTGGGCCCGCAGGACCGACTGGTACCCTCGCCGCGATGCGACACCGCCTGCCCGCCGTTGCGCTGGCTGCGTTGGTTGCGCTGGCTGCGCTGGCGATCGGCGGGTGCTCGTCGGCCCCGACCACGGCGACCACCACCGCCGGCGACCCGCCGAAGCCGGCCGGTCCGCAGCCGTCCGCAATCTCCAAGCAGGTCTGTGGAGCCCAGGCACGGACGCTCATCGCGTCTGCCCTCGGCGAGACCGCGACGGTGTCGGAGCCGACGTGGGTGGACCGCCTCTACTCGTGCCGGTACCAATACCCGACCGGCTCGATGACGCTGTCGGTGAAGGAGCTCTCGAGCTGGGCCGAGACGGAGGCCTACTTCCAGTCATTGGCGGTCTCGCTCGGCAGGAGCCGTGATCTCGCGGCGCTCGGTCAGGCGGCCTTCCAGACGACGGACGGATCGACCGTGGTCCGCAAGGACTGGAAGGTGCTGCTGGTCGACATCGCCGGACTGCCGCCGAGCTTCGGCGTGCCGGCGACCAGCTCCGGGGATGTGGCGGTGACCGTCGCCGACGTGATCTTGGGTTGCTGGCAGGGCGACTGATCGTCGGCGACCCCTCGCTCAGTGCGGGGCGGCCACCGATTGGACGAGTGCCAGGCACATCTCGTCCGACGAGCCGTCGCCCCACGTGACGAACCGCGGCGGCAGCTTGCGGAGCTGTGGCAGCTCTTGACGGAGCGTCGGGTCGTAGGTGCAGGTGACCCCGATGTGATCCCCGGGGTGCGTGACGACCGGCGTCGAGAGCGTGTAGGAGCGTTGATAGTCGAAGTTGTAGTTGGTCACGTCGAGGAGCGTCCGCGCGCCCGGCGTCCCGGGGTTGAGGACGATCTGCATGGCCCGGCCGAGCAGGTGCATGTGGACCCCGAGGCGCACGATCTCCTGGCCACCAGGGACCGGCCAGCTGCACGACGTGGTCGAGCCGGCCGGCGGGTTCGACGGATCGCGTCCGCAGATGGTCTCGAGGGCGTCGACGAATCCGATCTGGTCCGTGCCGAACCGAGCGCCGAGATCGGTGAGCGACGCAGTGCGGTTGCACAGGGGACCAGTCACCCCGGCCGGGCAGGGGATGTCGGGTGGCGCCGGCAGCAGGTCGAGGCTCAGCGGCTTCAGGTGCGTCGACGCCGGGACGGTGGTGAGGACGAGCTTGGCGCGCACCGGCTTGTCGCCACGCAGCAGGTTGTAGTGGATCTGCATCACCACCATGCTTCCCGCAGGGAACGAGACGCCGGTCCCCGTGGGGACGACATCTTTGCCGTGCCCGGGGGCCCACGCGGTCAGCCAGGGGGTGTTGGAGATGTGGTTGGCCGCCACCGTGTGCGGCAGCGCGCTCTCACCGAAGCAGGTCCATCCCTTGCCGCCGTGGTCGGCGGCGGATGCCGCCTTGGCCAGGTCGGGCGGGATGAGGAAGAGGATGGCGTGGTGCACCTCGACGCTGTTCGGGTAGAAGTGCGAGGAGACGATGAACGCACTGTGCACGACATGCGGGTTGAGCAGCGTGCAGTGGTAGTCGTCGGTTCCGCCGGTCGGCGCGTGCGGCGTGTACGACTGCTTGCCCTGCAGGCTGAGGGTCGAGGTCTGCGGCGACGACGCGCCAGCAGCGGGGACGGCAAACCAGCCGAGGAGTCCGAGCAGGGTCAGTGAAAGGGCGAGGCGCAGAACGCGGGAGGCCATGCGGCGAGCCTACTCAGCGCTCGCGTGAACACGCCGCCGCCCACCTGTGGCTACCCGACCTGGTGGGTGATCGTGAAATGGACCGGTGCCGCACCGAACGGGCTCGTGACGTGCACTGACCACGTTCCCGGCACGAGGACCACCACGGCACTGAAGTGGCCCGGGCCAACCTGCAACCGTCGGAGCACCCTGGGGGTCCCGCCGTCGAGGGACGCCGTGACGGTGGGATCGGTCGACGACACCTCACGCGGCGTTCCGGAGAAGATGAGGTGGAACTGGTTGACGCCCCTGCCGCCCGGCTCGAAGTACGTCTCGACGGAGCCTCCGCCCGGCAGGTCGGTGACTGCGATTGTCGGAAGCGTCGGCAGGAGCGGCTGCCCACGGGAGGGGGAGACCACCTGGCTGACGACGGTGAGACCGGCGAAGAGCAGCACCGGCAGCGCGACCGCGCCCGCGACGCCGCGCCAGCCACGCGAGAGGCGGGGGGCGGAGACGCCAGAGATCCCGGACCGTCCGAGACGGAGGAGGCGGAGGCTGTTGAGGACGACCACGATGCTCGAGAGGCCCATCGCGGCGGCGGCGATGAGCGGATCGAGCAGCCCGACCGCTGCGAGCGGAACTGCGGCGACGTTGTAGCCCATCGCCCAACCGAAGTTCTCGACGACGACCGCATAGGTCGAACGCGCCACGGCGATCGCAGAGGGGACGCCGTGGAGGTCGCTACGGAGGAGCGCGACGTCGCTGGTGGTGAGCGCCGCCTCCGAGCCACTCCCGATCGCGCAGCCGACGTCGGCCGCGGCCAACGCCGGCGTGTCGTTGACCCCGTCGCCGACCATCATCACGGTGCGGTCGGCGGACCGGAGCTCGCCGAGTGCATCGACTTTCGCCTCCGGGCTCAGCTCGCCGAGTGCGACGCCGATCCCGAGGTCGGCGCCCACGTGCTGCACTGCCGGACAGCGGTCTCCGCTCATGATCGCCGGTTCGACGCCGAGCTCACGGAGGCGCCCGACGGCAGGCTCCGCCTCTGCGCGGAGAGGCGCCGCGACCGCGATGACTCCGATGACCTCCCCGTCACGTTCGACCTGCACCAACGTCTCGCCACGCGCGAGCGCATCTGCGAGCCTGCCTTGACTCGACACGGGCACCGTGTCGCCGACCAGTCGACCGACGGTGATCCGCCGACCGCCGACGGTTGCCGCGACCCCGATGCCGGTCAGGGACTCGACTGCCGTGGCGGCTGCGATCGTGGGTGCGGCATCGGTGATCGCGCGGGCGATCGGATGGTCGCTGCCGGTCTCCGCGGCGGCGGCGAGGGCGAGTAGCTGGCCGCGGTGGATCCCGGGCGACGTCCCGACGATCGTCACGACAGCGGACTCCCCGGTGAGCGTGCCCGTCTTGTCGAACACCACGGTGTCCACGCCGGCCAGCCGCTCGAGGACGTCCCCGCCACGGACGAAGATGCCGAGGGCCGACGCCCTGCCGGTCCCGACCATCATCGCGACCGGCGCGGCGAGGCCCATCGCGCAGGGGCAGGCCACGAGCAGGACCGCCAACGAGCTCAGCACCGCCGTTCCGAAGTCGCCGGCGATCGCCCACCAGGCGAGGAAGGTGGCGGCGGCGACCACGAGCACGGCCGGCACGAAGACGCTGCTGATCCGGTCGGCGAGGCGCTGCACGGGCGCCTTGTCCCTTTGCGCGTCTTCGACCAGGCGCTGCAGGTGAGCGAGCACCGACTCGGACGCGAGGGAGTCCACGTGGACGAGGAGGACGCCCGGGCCGTTGCGGGTGCCGCCGGTCACCTGGTCGCCAGGCCCCCGGTCGACCGGAAGTGGCTCGCCGGTCAACATCGACTCGTCCACCGCCGAGTCCCCGGAGGTGACCGTTCCGTCGAGGGGGACCGTCTCGCCGGGCCCGACCCTGATCAGCCCACCGACCGGGACGGTCTCGGGCGCGACGAGCTCGCCCCGATCGCCGGCGTCGCGCACCAGGCGTGCGGTCGGTGGTCGGAGGCCGAGCAGCGAGTGCATCGCGCGGGCGGCGCGTCCTCTGACCCGGTACTCGATCGCCCGGCCCTGTGCGAGGACCGCGACGATGAGCGGTGCCATCACGCCGTGGAGGCGAGCCGCGAACGCTCCGCTGCCTCCGAGGTGGAGGTGGCGGCCACCGAGCGCCACCGCCTCGACCGCGCTGACGGTCAGGGCGGCGAGCGTGCCGAGCGCGATCAGCGTGTCCATGCTGGTCGCGCCGTGACGGAGGAGCCGCGCTGCGTTGCGCAGGAACGGCCATCCGCCCACCAGCTCGACCGCGACGGCGAGCACGAGCACGGTCCAGCCGGCTGCCGGAGTCTCCGGAGCGGCGAGGGCCACGACGAGCGCGGTGATCGCAAGTGGCCACGAGATCGCGACGCGCACTGCCCAGCGGTCCGGATCGACGAAGGACTCGCGGACGGCCTCCTCGGTCACCGGGCGGGCGCCGTACCCGGTCGCCCCGACAGCGTCGCAGAGATCATCCGGCGTGAGCGAAGCCGGATCGTAGGAGACGAATCCCCGGGCCGTCGCGAGATTGACCGATGCGCTCGCGACCGCCGGCATCCGGTTGAGCGAACGCTGGATGCGGGTCGCGCACGCGCCGCAGTGCATGCCCTCGAGCTCGAGCTCGGCGGTCACGAGCGGGAGATCGTCGAACGCCGAGGGGCTCGGTGACTCGGTGGGTGGGGCGAGCATCGGTCGGCGACCGGTCCTCAGGCGACCGGTGTCGCTCCGTACCCGGCGGCGGCGACCAGCGAGCGCAGCTCGTCGACCCCGAGGAGCGCCGGGTCGAAGGCGACGAAGGCGCGAGCGTCGTCAAGGTCGACCGAGGCCGACTCGACCCCGGGCTGCTCGCACAAGACTTCCTCGATGAGCGCCGCACACGATCCGCAGTGCATGCCGTCGATGGCGAGCTCGACGCGTGCCCCGACCGGTGGTTCGGAGGCAGGCCGGGCCGTCGTCCCGACGGTTTCGGGGGAACGGTCGTCCATCGGACCAGCGTAAACCCTCGGATCCGTCGGCCGGACCCAGGGGACGGTCCCGCCGTCCGACGTCGCCGACGCCGCCAAGGCCGCGGACGTCGCCGACGTCGTCAGCGCCGCCGAGGCCGCGGAAGCCGGACGGCTCGTCACCCGTCGATGAGCCGCTGGAACTCCTCGTCGTGGACGCCGGCGGCCTGCTTGTCGGCGAGCGCCTCGAGCCACTCCTCGGCCGGCTCGCTCTCGAGCGCGTCGACCAGCTGCTTGGGGATCGCCCGCATGGTGTAGTCCGAGGGCATCATCGGGTCGTCACGGTGGCGGCGGGCGAGTGCCGCCTCGACGATGGGTCCCCAGTGTGCCGCCTTCTCCTTGACCGCAGCCTCGTCGCGGTCGAGGAATTCGGGGAGCACCTCACGACCGAAGAGCTCGATCGACTCCATGATGTCCTCGTGGCGGTTGTTGCCGGCCTGCAGGACGAAGATGAGCTGGTCGACCCCGGCCTCCTCGTAGCGCCTGAGGAACTGGCGGAGCTGGTCCGGCGTGCCGATCGCACCCCGCAGGCCGGTATGGTCGCCGGCCGCCACCGTGGCGCCGAGCACCTCCTGTCGGGTCGCGAGCGCCGCCTCGGGCGAGAAGCCCATCTTGCCGCGACGCTCGAGGAACTCTGCCCAGACGTCGGTGGAGGCCGGGACGTGTTCGCCGAAGACGTAGTAGTGGGCGAGCGAGTAGCCGAAGAAGTTCGCACCTTCGAGCCCGCGGTCGAGTGCGACCTGCTCGTCGTGCGCGCACATCATCGGGGTGACACAGGCGATCTGCGGATTGACCGCCAGGCCGACCGGGACGCAGCGCTCGGTGAGCACGTGCTCGTAGTCGTCGACCCACTGCTTCGCATCCTCCGGTTCGATGAACGCGAAGCTGAGCGCACCGATCCCCTTCTCGGCGGCCAGCAGGATGGTGTCCCGGCGGCTGCACGCCACCCACAGCGGCGGATGGGGCTTCTGGACGGGCTTGGGCACCACGTTTCGGGGAGGCATGGCGACGTACCGACCGTCGATCCCTCCGAACGGCGTCTCGGTCATGCACCGGACGGCCACCTCGAGCCCCTCGAGCCACGCGGCACGTTTCTCGTCCCGGTCGATCCCGAACCCGCCGAGCTCGGCCTCGGAGGAGGATTCGCCGGATCCGAACTCGACCCGCCCGCCCGAGACGAGGTCGAGCATCGCGATCCGTTCTGCGATCCGTGCCGGATGGTTGTACGCGGGCGCCGTCTGGACGATGCCGTGACCGATCCGCATCCGCGTGGTGCGCTGGCTGGCGGCGGCCAGGAAGACCTCGGGCGCACTCGAGTGCGAGTACTCCTCGAGGAAGTGGTGCTCGACCTCCCACAGGTACTGCACCCCCAGCCGGTCGGCGAGCTCGATCTGCTCGAGCGCGTCGCGGATGAGTGTCTCCTCGCTCGTCTCGTCCCACGGGCGGGGCAGCTGGTGTTCGTAGAAGATGCCGAACTTCACGGTCGCTCCGATCGCATGGCTCAACACCGTCGGCGACGGGCGTCCCGTCCGGGTCGTCACGGAGTGTCGACCGAGTGTAGGTGGAACGCTGCACCGGGTACGGTGGGAGCCCGATGCCCACGCTCGTCGACCGGTCGGAGGCCGTCTCCGCGCTCCAAAGTGACTGGGAGTCGCTCGCGTCGCTGGTGGCCACGCTCACCGAGCCGCAGTGGGCGATGCCGACCTGCCTGCCGGGCTGGACGGTCAGAGACGTCGTCAGCCACGTCGTCGGCACCGAGGCCATGCTCCTCGGCGAGTCGGCGCCGTCGGTCGAGCTCACCTCGCGTGACCACGTCCGCAACCCCATCGGGGAGGCGAACGAGCAGTGGGTCGTTGCGATGCGGCCGCTCAGCGGTGCCGAGCTCCGGGCCAGGCTCGAGTCGGTCACCCGACGACGCCTGGAGGCCCTCGAGGCGATGACCCAGGCCGACTTCGACGCACCCTCGTGGACGCCCGCCGGACGCGACGAGACCTACGGGCGGTTCATGCGGATCCGCCATTTCGACTGTTTCATGCACGAGAACGACATCCTCGATGCCCTCGCCCTCCCGTTGCGCGAGGACCCAGCCGGCCTGCGACCCGTCCTGGCGGAGATCGAGACCGGGCTCGGATACGTGGTGGGCCGGCGCGCCCAGCTGCCCGACGGCACCCGGGTCCGCTTCGACCTGGTCGGTCCGGTCAGTGCGACCTACTTCGTGCAGGTGGACGGGCGGGCGACCGTCGTTCCCGAGCTCGACGGACCGCCGACGGTCGGGCTCGAGCTTCCGGTCTGGTTGTTCGTGCGCCTGGCCGGCGGACGCGCCGACGGTGCGCGCTCGGTCGACCAGGTCCGCATCTCCGGTGACCGGGGGCTCGGCGAACAGCTGGTCGCGAACCTCGCCTTCACCATCTGACCGACCCCGGGCACCGACCGGAACCGGGTGCCGTCGCCCGGCTCGACGGGTGCGTGCACACCGTCGTCTCAGCTCCGGTCGTGCGCCACCGCGGACAGGGCATCGCCGGTCAGGCGGTAGCCGGTCCACTCGTCCATCGCCGCGGCACCGAGCGAGCGGTAGAAGGTGAGTGCGGGCTCGTTCCAGTCGAGGACCGACCAGTCGATCCGGGAGTAGCCCTCTGCGACGGCGAGCGCCGCGAGCTCACGGACCAGTGCCCGGCCGACCCCGTGACTCCGGTGGTCGGGACGGACGTAGAGGTCCTCGAGGTAGATCCCGTGGTGGCCGGTCCAGGTCGAGAAGTTGAGGAACCAGATGGCCATCCCCGCGACGACGCCGCCGACCTCGGCCACGTGGGCGAAGACGGCCGGTCGCTCGGCGAAGAGGGCCCCGGCGAGCTCGTCAGGGCCCATCAGCGCGGAGCCCGGCGATCGCTCGTAGGTCGCCAGGTCACGCACCAGCTCCACGAGGACCTCGACGTCGGCGGGGGTCGCCCGTCGGACCGAACATCCGGGACGCCGTGAGGATCCGGCCCCGCTCACGGCACCATGAGCACGCGGCCGAACGCCTGTCGGGACTCGATGTAGGCGTGGGCCGCGGCGGCCTCGTCGAGCCCGTACCTGCGGTCGATGACGACGCGCAGCTCACCCGCCGCGACCGCGTCGAGCAACTCGGCGATGCGCGCGTGCGCGCGGGTGCCCATGAAGAGCTCTCCACCGAGGAAGTAGCCCGACAGCGTCTGGTTGTTGGCGCGCAACGACGAGATGTCGAGCGGTGAGGGCTGCTCGCGGCCTGCGTCCCCGAGGGTCACGCACCGACCCCGGTAGGCGAGGCATGCCAGGCTCCGTTGCAACGTCGAGCCGCCCACCGAGTCGACGATCACGTCGGCGCCGCGACCGCCGGTCAGGCGGCGGACCTCGTCGACGAAGTCGGTCGCGACGTAGTCGATGCCGTCGTCGAGTCCGAGCTCTCCGAGGCGCTCGAGGCGCGCCGGGCTCGATGCGGTCGCGAGCACGCGGGCCCCGGCCCGCTTCGCCAGCTGGATCGCTGCGATGCCGACGCCGCTCGCGCCCGCATGGACGAGCGCGGTCTCGCCGGCCAGGAGCCGGCCGAACTCGAAGAGGCAGTCGTCAGCCGTCCCGAAGGCGACCGGCACGCACGCGGCCTCGTCGATGGCGAGCCCCGGCGGGACGGGCCAGCAGAACGCCTCCGGCACTGCACGCAGCTCGGCGTGCGACCCGTCCAGGCCGACCGTCACCACCCGATCGCCGACGGCGAGGTCGCCCACACCGGCGGTGACCCCGACCACCTCGCCCGCGCACTGGTAGCCGACGATGTGCGGAGTCGAGGTGAGCTCGCCCCCGAGGCGGTTGAGGGTGTCGCCGCCTTCGATGCTGATCGCCTCGACCCGGACCAGCACCTCGCCGGCGCCGGGGACGGGGTCGGGGACCTCGTCGTAGCGGAGGACGTCGGGACTGCCTGTCTCGTCATAGACGGCTGCGTGCACGGCGAGCTCCTCGATCGACCGGGTCGGCCCAACCTACCGGTCGATGTCGGGAGGCGGGCCGGGAGGCGGGCCGGCCGGCGGCGGCTGCGACCCGAACCGCACCAAAGCAGCCCGGTGGACACCCGGACCTCCCTCGGCGCAGCCCTCGAGGGACACCGCCCCTGGCCTGGGGGGAAGCCGGCTCAAGCGAGGCGGCGATGCTGCCGATAGGCCAGCGTGGGGATCGGACGGCCAGGCGGCTCGGAGCGGGACCGACGGTCGACGTCGCTCAACGTCACCTCGATCGAGGCAGAGGTGATGGAGCGTGCCGACCGGTCGGTCCGCGGCAACAGCCTTTCGCCGGTCGTGCTCGCCTACGTGGTCGGACCGATCGCCTTCGCCATCTTGATGGTCTTCCGGCACTTCGGGCTCGTGTCCCGCCTCCCGATCTGGGCCTATCTCATCGCCGTCTTCGGATCGGGCGTCCTCTCGGTGCTGGTCGAGCCGTGGCACCACGCGCCCGCAGGCTCGCTCAAGCTCCACTGCCGGTTGGGCATCCACGTGTCGGCTGTCACCGCGGTCATCTACATGAGCGGCTGGGGGCCGGCCCTCGTGATGGCCTACGCGTTCGTGGCGCTCGAGGAGCTCCAACAGTGGGGTGCGGCCTTGTGGCGGCCCCTGATGATCTGGTCGCTCGTCAACATCGCGATCGGGCAGTGGCTCGTCGGGATCGGCATCGCGCCCTCATTCCTTTCGACGGCCAATGCCGAGACGATCGGCGCCCTCGGGGCCTTCGTCCTCGTGATCGTGATCCGGATGGCCGGTGCGACCGGAGAGAAGAAGGAGCAGGCCGAGGCACTCCTCGCCCATCAGGCGCTCCACGACATGCTGACCGGCCTCCCCAATCGGGCCTACTTCTTCGAGCGCACGATCGAGACCCTGCAGCGCGCGGCCGCGGACGGCACCGACTGCGCAGTCATGCTCTTCGATCTCGACCGGTTCAAGGAGATCAACGACACGATGGGCCACAAGTACGGCGATCGCGTGCTCATCGAGATCGGCCCGAGAGTGCGCGCGGTGCTCCGGGCCGGGGACACGCTCGCACGGCTCGGCGGGGACGAGTTCTGCGTGCTCCTGCCCGACGTCGGGAGCGCGGACCAGGCGGTCCGGGTGGCCGGCCGGATCATCGAGGTCCTCGAGCAGCCGTTCAACATCGACGGAGTCAACCTCGGTATCGAGGCGAGTTGCGGCATCGCCTTCTCGACGCCGGCCGGCGCGACGGCCGACCTGTTGCTCCAGTGGGCCGACGTCGCGATGTACGCGGCAAAGGACTCCAACGAAGCCTTTGTCGTCTACGCCGAGGAGCTCGACCCGAGCCGGACCGGGCACCTCGCGCTCCTCGGCGAGCTGCGCCACGCGCTCGCCAACGACGAGTTCGTTCTCCACTACCAGCCAAAGGCGTCGATGATCACGCGGCAGGTGCTCGGGGCCGAGGCGCTCATCCGCTGGGAGCATCCGACGCTCGGGATGGTCTATCCGGACAAGTTCATCCCGGAGGCCGAGCGGAGCGGCCTCATCGAGCCCATGACCTACTGGGTGCTCGACCAGGCGCTCGGGCAGTGCAGGCGGTGGCTCGACGCCGGTGAGCCACACTGCTCGAACGGGCTGACCGTCGCGGTCAACCTCTCGACACGCAGCCTGCTGGACGCGTCGCTCCCGAACATCGTCGAGTCCGCGCTCGCGCGCTGGGACCTGCCCGCGCATCTGCTCGAGCTCGAGATCACCGAGACGATCATCATGACCGACCCCAAGAGGGCAGCGACGCGTCCTGACCGAGCTCGCCGAGATGGGGATCACCCTTTCGATCGACGACTTCGGCACCGGGTACTCGTCGCTGGCCTACCTCCGGGACCTCCCGGTCACCCAGCTCAAGATCGACCGGTGCTTCGTCCAGGACATGGGGAGCGACCCGGATGACGCGGTGATCGTGCGGGCGGTGCTCGACCTCGCGAACAATCTGGGTCTCCAGACGGTGGCCGAAGGCGTCGAGGACGCCGCGACCTGGGACCAGTTGACCACGCTCGGATGCGACCACGCACAGGGCTACTTCCTCGCCCGACCGATGCCCGCCGACAAGTTCGACAGCTGGCTCACCGGGCACTCCGCGCTCGTGGGGCACCTCGACCCGACGCTCGGCCAGGCACCGCTCATGAGCCGGATGGGGCTCGGGCGGGTGCTGCGGTGATGTCAACAGGTGTCGTCAAGTTGGACGGGCCGATGGCCGATAGCACAGGGCATGCAGCGGATGAATGAAGTTGAGAGCTCCTCGTCGCCGGCGGACCCCTCGGTCGCATCGGTGAGCGCGGAGCGGGTGGCGCTCGGAACGGCGGTGCAGGCCCGGGCCGAGGAGATCGGTCGGCGGGTCGACCAGCAGTTCGCCGAGACGCTCCAGGGCGAGGCCTACGAGACGTCCCGGATCGCCTCCGAGCTGATCGGCCGGTGGCTCGCGACCGACCAGGTCGCGTCGTCGGCCGAGGAGGCCACCCTGGTACGCCAGGGCGAACAGGCCATCCTCGAGGACGCGCGGCTCGCCTACGTGACCAAGGCGTACTTCGCCTGGCGGGACGCGTTGATGGACGTGATCCTCGAGGAGGCCGCCCGGCTGTCCGTGAGCGACGAGCTCGTGGAGTTGGCCACGTTGGTCGTGCGGTCGAGCTGCGACGGGGCCCTGGTGAGGATCGTCCGCCAGTTCGACCAGACGCGCCGTGAGCTCCAAGATCGGCTGAAGGAGGAGCAGGCCAACCTCGCGCAACGCGCACTGCACGACCAGCTCACCGGTCTCCCGAACCGGACGCTGCTCACCGATCGGCTCCGGCAGGCCTCGGACCGCGTCGCCCGCAATGGCAGCGGGGCGATGCTGCTCTTCCTCGATCTCGACAACTTCAAGGCGATCAACGACCGCTTCGGTCATCCAGCGGGGGACTGCCTGCTCGAAGCCGTCGCGTTCCGGCTCGAGGAGCTGGTCCGCTCGGTCGACACCGTCGCGCGGCTCGGCGGCGACGAGTTCGTCGTGCTGATCGAGGACGTCGACGACCCCGACGGCGCCGCGCGGTCATTGGCGGAGCGGATCCATCTCTCGATGCGGGCACCGGTCGAGGTCGATGACCGGCTGTTGCACTCCTCGGTCAGCATCGGCATCGCGCCGGTCCTCGCCGGGGTCGATCCCGAGACGTGCCTCGCCAAGGCGGACGCCGCGATGTACCAGGCCAAGCGCGGCGGTCCTGCTCGCTTCGAGGCGTTCAGCGAGGCGATCGGAGACGAGCAGCGACGCCAGAGCCTCCTCGCCGACGAGCTGCGGGTCGCCCACGAGCTCGACCAGCTCTCGATCCACTACCAGCCGCTCTTCGCCGTCGAGGGGGGCCTGACCGGGCACGAGGCACTGCTCCGGTGGGAGCACCCCGAGCTCGGCTCGGTCCAGCCGGTCGAATTCATCCCCCTCCTCGAACAGAGCCGCGAGATCATCCCGATCGGACGGTGGGTGCTGCACGAGGCGACCAAGCAGTGCCGCCAGTGGCAGACCCTCGGCCGGCCGGACCTCGGGATCTCGGTCAACGTCTCCGCGCGTCAGCTCCAAGATCCGGACTTCTACGACGACGTCCAGCACGCGCTGATGCTCTCCCACCTCGATCCGAGCGCCCTCGTGCTCGAGGTGACCGAGTCGGTGCTCGTGATGGACATCGTGCGGATCGGATCGGTCATGCAGAAGATCCGCGATCTCGGGGTGCATCTGGCACTCGACGACTTCGGCACCGGGTACTCGTCGCTCCTCTACCTCCAGGGGCTCCCGATCGACCGGCTCAAAGTCGACCGGACCTTCGTCGCGGGGCTCGGGAGCTCGGGGCAGGACCCGACCATCATCTCGACCGTCGTGGAGCTCGCGCACAAGCTCGGGCTACGGGTCGTCGCCGAAGGCGTCGAGACCGAGTCCGAGCTCCGGGCCGTCGTGGAGATGGGCTGCGACGAGGCCCAGGGGTTCTTCCTCGGACGACCGAGCCCGGCGCAGCACCTGACCATCGAGCCACGCACCCTCACGACTCGCTGAGCCGCCGCGCCCGGCGACGGTTCTCCTTGCCGAACACCCGCCGCTGGGCGCGGTAGAGGCCGGTGAACGCCCGGTAGTGCTCGTCGTAGACCTCGCGGACGACCGGGTCGGGCTCGTGCCGCTCGGCTACCGGGACGAACGACGCGAACTCGGAGAACGTGACCTGGCCGAGCGCGGAAGCGGCGAGCAACGCACAGCCCCGCAGGTTCGCGAGTCGCGGCTCGGCCACGCGCTCGACCGTCCGGTCGAGCACGTCGGCGAAGATCGAGCACCACAGCGCCGAGGTCGCGCCGCCACCGATCACGCGCACCGACGAGAGCGGGCCCCCGACGAACCGCTCGACCGCGCCGGTCAACCACCGTGAGTTGAGCGCCACCCCCTCCAGCACGGCTCGGACGATGTCCGCACGGGTCGTGCGCAAGGAGAGGTTGTGCAGTCCGCCTCGTGCGTTCCGGTCGTCGACCGGCGACCGTTCGCCGGCGAGCCAAGGGGTGAAGAGGACACCGTTGCTGCCGGTGGCGGCGGTGGCTGCCAGAGACATGAGCTGTTCGTAGGTCGGCGGTCCGTCGTCGTCGGCGAGGCGTTCGCGCAGCCAGTCCAGCGCGCGACCGCCGGATTCCTGGTTGTTGGCGACCAGGTAGAGGCCCGGCGCGAAGCCCGGCACCGTCGCGATCTGTCGGATGGGGTCGGTCTTCTTGGCGGGGTAGGGGCAGCTCACCCAGCTGGTCGTCGAGATCGCGAGGTGCGCCTGCCGGGCGAGCACGGCGCCGCTGCCGGCACACGCCGAGTGGAGGTCCGGCGTACCGGCGACGACCACCACGTCCGGCCGGAGGCCGAGATCGTCGGCGACGGTCGTCGACAGTGGCGCCACGATGGAGCCGGTCGCCCGCAACGGCGGGAGCTTCGCCAGGGGCACGCCGGAGCCCCGCACCAGCACCGGGTCGTAGGCAAGGCGATCGGGTCTCCGGTTGTCGGTGAGCCAGGCGGCGGCCATCGACGCCGGCGTGGCGGCCGCGACCCCGGTGAAGCGCATCGAGAGGTAGTCGACCGGCTCGAGGTACCACCGCGCCGCCGAGGCCACGTCGGGCTGTCGGTGCTCGAGGAAGAGGATGTGCCCGATCGGGTCCGCACCCGACGTCGAGGGCGCACCCCCGCTGTGGAGGATCCACCGTGCCGCGGCGATCGGGTCGTACCCGGCGACCGGACCCCCGACGGCCGACCTGGTGAGCGGCCCGCCCCTCGTGTCGGACCAGAGGATGCACTCGCCGACCGGTCGTCCGGCCGGGTCGACCGGCACGGTGGATCCCCACTGGCCGGTGCAGGAGACCGCCACGACCTGGTCGCGGCGGACCGTCCCCGCGTCGAGGAGTCGGTGCGCGGAGGCCACGATCAGCTGCCACCACTCTTCGGCGTCCTGGGTGGAGCGGCCGTCCGGCCCTTCGGTGGTGACGACCGGTGCGTGCTCTGCAGCGGCGATGGCGCCGGTCAGGGAAACCAGGCCGACCTTCGGCCCGCCTGTCCCGAGGTCCACCGCGAGGACGAAACGCTCCTCCCTCGGCCTGGACGAAGCTGACGTCACCGCGACGAGCGCGCGACGAGCTCCCGTCCCCCGTTCCGCCGCTCACCCATCGGCGGGGATCGCCTGTTGCGCGTCCATCATCTCGCCCATGACGATCCTGATGAATTCGTCCGCCTCGTCGGTCATCCCGCCCGCGACCCCGCCGTAGATCGCGCCCGACTTCGGTGCTTCCCCCGCGTGGGCCTTCGCGTACGCGACCGCGTCGGCCAGGTCCGAGGCGAAGGCATCCGCGACACCCGGTTGGGTCTGCGGCCTGGTGACCGCCATGTGGAGCGCGTTCGGGTACTGCTGGCCGTTGAGCCTCCATCCGCACGACCGCAGGTGGTCGTTGACGTGGTAGATGTCGAATTCGTCCGCGGTGAAGCTGAAGAGGAAGGTGGGGCGACCGAGGATCCGGAGCTCGGGGTGGGAGCGCACCGCATCTTGCATGGCGGACGCAGTCTCGAAGATCGCCTTGGCGTAGCCGCGGTAGCCGGCGCGGCCGAGCTGGACCATCGACGCCCACGTGGCGGCCAGAAGGCCCCCGGACCTCGAACCGTCCATGCCCGGAGAGCAGTACTTGCCGCCGCTCCAATCGGTGCGGAAGAAGTACTGGGCGTTGCGGATCGCCTTGTCTCGGAAGGTGAGGACCGAAGTGCCCTTGAACGCGTATCCGTACTTGTGGGTGTCCGCCGAGATCGACGTCACGCCGGGCAACCGATAGTCGAACACCGGGATGTCGTAGCCGAGGTCCTGACCGAACGGGAGGATGAACCCGCCCAGGCAGCCGTCGACGTGGAGCCCGACCCCGCTGGCGAGCGCGAGCTCTGACAGCTGCTCGATCGGGTCGACGGTGCCGTACCCGTAGTTGCATGCCGAGCCCACGATCGCCACCGTGTCGTCGTCGAGGTGCCGCTCGACCGACGCGGGATCGACGAGGGTGGTCGCCGGGTCGACCGGCACGGTGCGAGGTTCGATGCCGAAGAGGTGGCACGCCTTGTCGAACGCGGGATGGGCCGTCTCCGGCTTCACCACGTTCGGTCGCTCGATCCCGCGGGTGGCGCGTGCGTGATCGCGATAGGCGAGCATCGCATGGCAGATGCTGCCCGTACCGCCCGTCGAGACCAGTCCGGCCGGTGCGCCGTCGGTGACGGCGTCGGCGTTGAGCAGGTCGAGGGTCATCGAGATGATCTCGGCCTCGAACTTCGTCGCACTCGGGCACATGTCGCGCTGGAGCGCGTTGACGTGCGCGAAGAGGCCGAACGCCTCGGTCAGGAACCGGTAGTGGTCGTGGTCGCCGCAGTACATCGTGCCCGAGCACTTGCCCGACTCCCACACGGCGTCCTCGGCGGTCGCCATCGACCGGAGCCATGCGAGCACCTCGTCGCGTGGGGAACCCTGCTCGGGGAGACGTCGGTTGACGGCCAGACGGTCGTGGTAAGGGTAGGTGCTCATGGTCCGCTCCTCGTGTTGCGGTACGTCACGCTCCTCTCGGGCGCATGCTGGCTGCACGGTACACGGCATCGATGACCGTCATGTTCGCGACGGCGTCGTCGGCCGGTGTCGGCAGGGGCCGTCCGCGCAGGACGGCGTCGCAGAACGCGTCGAGCTGGTACGCGTAGGTCGGCCGTCGCGACGCCCGCTCCCGGCGGGTGGCGTGTGCCGACCGCACGGCAAGGCGACCGAACAGGTGTGGCGCGAACGGGTTGAAGGCCGTGAGCTCTCCGTCGTCGCCGCGAATCCGCGTCGTGAGGTGCAGCACCGAGTGTGACCACATCGAGCAGTGGACCGCGGCCGACACCCCGTCGGGGAACTCGAGCTCGGCGGACATCGCGCGGTCGACGTCGGGGGAGCGGTGGAGTGCACGGGCCGACACGACGTTCGGTTCGGCGCCCGCGAGCAGACGCACCAGGTTGACCGCGTAGCAGCCCATGTCCATCATGGCGCCCCCGGCCAACGGCCACGAGTAGCGGATGTCGCCCCGCCGTGGGATCGGAGCGCAGAGCCACGACTCGATCCGTCGGACCCGGCCGAGCTCGCCGCTCGCCACGATCTCGCGCAGGCGCCGGACGAACGGGTGGGTGCGGTAGTGGAAGGCCTCGGCGACGACGAGGCCGGATCGCTCGAGCGCCTCCTGCGAGGCACCGGCCACGGTGGCGGCCTCCGCGGCGTTTGCGGTGAGGGGCTTCTCGCAGAGCACGTGCTTGCCGGCCCGGAGTGCCTCGAGGGTCCACTCGGCGTGCAAGCTGTTCGGGAGGGGCACGTAGACCGCGTCGACCTCGGGATCGGCCAGCACCGAGGCGTAGTCGTGGGCGACACGGGGAACCCCGTGCCGTCCGGCGAAGGCGGCGGCCCGTGCGGGGTCCCGCGCACCGACGGTGACGACGACGGCCTCGGGATGGCCCTTCGCAGGTCGGATCAGGGCCGCGGGGGCGATGCGGGCGGCGCCGAGGATGCCGAAGCGCACCTGTCGTCCGGTCGTCACGGGACCCAACCATCCCACGCGAGGGGATCCCGAGGGGCGTGGCGGGTCAATCTTTGGGCCCGACCTGCCGATGAACCAGCATGGCCAGCCTCAGAGGCGATGCGATGACGCCCGCGGGGCGGCTGCCCAGGGCGTTGACGGGCCGCCTCGCGGCCTGGATGTGGATGGTCTCGAGCTGTCTTTCCGTGACCTCGCAGATGCTGGCACCGGGGCGCTCGTCCCGCGAGGCGGCCCTCGTCATCGGGGTCATCTCCCTCGCAGGCGGCGTCGTCATGTGGCTGCTGCCGTGGGGACGCTGGCCGCGGCGCACCGCCCTCGTGCTGGTGCCGCTCGCCTTCGGCACGATCGGGTTCGACTACTGCGTCGCCGACGGCAACGGCTTTCTCTACGCGGTCTCCTTCGTCACGGTCTTCGTCTGGCTCGGCCTCGCGTTCCCCCAGGGGACCTGCCTCGCGTTCTCACCCCTGTTCGTCGTCGGCTACGTGATCCCGCTGCTGGTGGGTCCAGCGGGCCAGACCTCGCTCGGGCTCGCGTCGACGGTCTACGTGCTGGCGGTCTGTCTGATGGTGGGCGAGGCGTCCGCCTGGGCGATGGCGCAGCTCAGCCGCACCCGGAGCACGCTCGCCGACACGAGGGAGCGCTATTCGGGCGTCTTCGAGGAGGCGCCGACGGGCATGATCGCGGTCTCGCCGGACCGCACGCTGCTCCGGGTGAACCGGGCCTTCTGCGAGATCATCGGTCGTCGCGCGGACGAGCTCGAAGGGCAGAGCATGAGCGAGCTCGTGCACCCCGGCGACCGCGAGATCTCCGACGAGCACGTCCGGCGCCTCATGGCCGGCGAGATCGACCGGTTCAGCATCGAGAAGCGTCTGTACCGCGCCGACGGCGACACCGTGTGGGTCTCGGTGGGCACCTCGTGTGTCCGCAACCGAGCGGGTGAGCCGATCTTCCTCATCGGGCAGGTCGAGGACATCACCGAGCGGCGGGACCTGCGTGAGCGGCTCGCGCACGCAGCGGGCCACGACGATCTCACGGGACTGCCCAACCGGTCACAGTTCATGGAGCGGCTGGCCGCGGCGGTTCCGCAGGCCGAACGTGCCGGTCGCCACGCGGCGCTCATGTTCCTCGACCTCGACCGGTTCAAGCTCATCAACGACGGCCTCGGGCACGACGCAGGGGACCGGCTCCTCCAGCGGGTGGCTCACCGGCTGGAGCGCTCGCTCCGCACGGAGGACTTCCTGGCACGGTTCGGCGGTGACGAGTTCACCGCGCTCTGCGTCGTCTCCGACGAGGACGAGGCACTCGAGATCGCCCGGAGGCTGAAAGCGGCACTCGACCGGCCGCTCGCGGAAGCCGGGCATGAGCAGTTCGTCTCCTTGAGCATCGGGATCGCGATGTCGGGGTCGGAGTCCACCGAGGGCGCCGCGCTCCTCCGCAATGCGGACGTCGCGATGTACCGCGCGCGTGAACAGGCACTGGACCGGATCGCGATCTACCGGGACGATGACGAGCTCGCGTCGATCAGGAGCCTGCAGACCACCAACGAGCTCCACCGCGCATTGGAACGCGACGAGCTCGTCCTGCACTACCAGCCCTTCGTGGATCTCGACGACGTGAGCCTGGTCGGCCTCGAGGCGCTCGTCAGGTGGGAGCACCCGGTGCGCGGCCTGCTTTCGCCCGGCGAGTTCATCCCCCTCGCCGAGGAGTGCGGGCTCATCGTGCCGCTCGGAACCTGGGTGCTCCGCGAGGCCCTGCGTCAGGGCGCCGAGTGGGCGGCCGCCCGGGCGAGGTGCGGTCAGGACGCGTGGCGCCTCAACCTCTCGGTCAACGTGAGCACCCAGCAGCTGGTCGACCCGCAGCTCCCCGACATCGTCGCCTGCTCACTGGTCGACGCCGGCTTCCCGGCCGATCAGCTCTGGCTCGAGATCACCGAGAGCGCGATCCTGAGCGATCCCGACGCGGCGGTCGCGACCCTCGGACGTCTCCGCGACCTCGGGGCGCACATCTCGATCGACGACTTCGGCACCGGGTACTCGTCGCTCAGCTACTTGAAGCACCTGCCCGTCGAGATCCTGAAGATCGACCGGAGCTTCGTCGACCAGGTCGACTGCGATCCCGACGACCGCACCATCGTCTCGGCGGTGATCGCGATGGGTCGTTCGCTCGGGATGACCGTCATCGGGGAGGGCGTCGAGCGGATCGAACAGGCGCATCAGCTCACCGAGCTCGGGTGCCACTTCGCGCAGGGCTACTACTACGGCCGGCCGCAATCCCCCGCCACCATCGGCGCATGTCCCACCGACGACCTCCGGGCGTGGCGGACCACCGACCTCGCCCCCGTCTGACACCGAGCGGCGTCGGGAAGCGAGCTCAGGGTCGACGCCCGTTCGGCATCAGATCGCTCGCACCCCACTGGCCGAGCTCGTTGAGCTGCACCTGGTTGCCGGTCGCCTCGACGATCTGGCCACCACCCACGAAGAGCGCCGTGTGGTACACGCTGGTCCAGTCGGTCTGGCTCGAGCCCCAGAACACGAGGTCGCCGGCCACCAGCGCGTCGAGTGCGACCGGCACTCCGGCCGTGTGGTACTGGTCGTTGGCGACCCGGGCGAAGGAGACTCCTGCACCGTTGGTCCAAGCGGCGAGCGCGAGTCCTGAGCAGTCGTACCCGACCGGACCGTTGCCGCCCCAGATGTAGGGCTTCCCGAGCTGTGCGAATGCGAAGAGAACGGCCCGGTCCCCGGGAGTGGCCGCCGTGAAGAGCAGCGCGAGCGGCGGAGCCCCACCCGCCGTTGCGTCGCCGTAGGCGAGCGCCGTCCCGTTCTGCTCGACGATCCAGTAGCCACGTCCCGAGCCGGTTGCGACGATGCGCTCGACCGGCTCGCCGGTGGATCCCGCGGCGGAGCCGAAGAACGCCGCGTCACCGAAGGAGAAGATCCCGCCGTCCGAGGCGACGAGCCAGTAGCCGTTCGCGTCCGGGGTCGGCGCCATCCCGACGATCTGCTGGTTGAGGCGGATGGCCCCGGTCGAACCGAAGAATGCCGCGTCCCCGAAGGAGAAGATCCCGCCGTCCGAGGCGACGAGCCAGTAACCCTTCGCGTCCGGTGTGGGCGCCATCCCGACGATCGGCTGGTTGAGCCGGATGGCCCCGGTCGAACCGAAGAATGCCGCGTCCCCGAAGGAGAACACGCCGCCGTCCGAGGCGATGAGCCAATAGCCGCGACCGTCCGGTGTGGGCGCCATCCCGACGATCGGCTGGTTGAGCCGGATGGCCCCGGTCGAACCGAAGAACGCCGCGTCCCCGAAGGAGAAGATCCCGCCGTCGGTGGCGACGAGCCAGTAGCCGCGATGGTCGCCGGTGGCGACCGCGGCGACGACCGGTTGGTTGAGGGGGCCGGAGAGCTCGCCGTAGTCGTGCACGCCGAAGGCGTGCACCTGGCCCGAGGGGGTCGCGAGCCAGAACGCGCCGGGCGCCTCCATCGCGATCGCATGGGTGCTGCGCACGGCGTGGGGGGCCGCCGCTCCGCTCCGGGTCACCCCGAGGACGGCCAGGAGCGGGATCGCGATCGCCGCCATCCAGCGGACCGACGGACGGCCCGGACCTCGTCCCATGCACGCACCCCTCCGGCGGGCCGGGCCCGCCGCCAACATCACCCTAGGTGGTCAGTATCTCACTTGGCGTGTCGACGGGCAAGCTCCAGAGGCTGGCGGTGCGCAGGTCGGAGCGGCGAAAGGCGACGGTTCAGGGCGAGGGCACGGACTCGAGGGCGGCCTCGTGACGGCCGCCGGCCAGGTGGAACTCCTCGAGCCGCGGTGCCCGGGTCCAGCGCCAGTAGTCGACGAGCCGCCAGGGCGAGAGCACGTAGATGCGGTCGTCGGGCCCGCGGTACCAGCTGTGCCGGATGGAAGGGTGGGACCAGACCATGGTGTCGAGCTCGGCCTGGAGGCGCTCGTTGTACTCGTCGTGGACCTCTTGGCGGCACTCGATCGCGTCGTAGCCCCCGGCGGCGAGCGACCCGATGCAGCCCATGACATAGCGGAACTGGCACTCGGAGTGGAAGATGAGGCTGCCGCCGTGGGCGAGGTTGGTGCCCGGCCCGTAGAGGCAGAAGAAGTTCGGGAAGTTCGGGACCGTGATGCCGAGGTACGCGGTCGGCCGGTCGCCCCACTGGTCGGCGAGTCGGATCCCGTTGCGGCCCACGATCTCCATCGGCCAGAGGAAGCGGTTCGCGTGGAACCCGGTCGCATAGATGATCACGTCGACCGGATGGACCGCACCGTTCTCGCACCGCACGTGGTCGGGTCCGATGGCGGCGATCGGGTCGGTCACGAGCTCGACGTTGTCGCGCGTGAGCGCCCGGAGCCAGCTGCCGTTGTCCTGGAGGGTCCGCTTGCCGAGGCAGACGTAGTCGGGCACGACCTTGGCCAGCAGCTCTTCGTCGCCGCCGAGCTGGTCGGCCATCCACTGGGTGAAGACCTCGCGTGCCGCATCGTTGACCGCGCTGATCGCCCGGTCCTGGTCGGGCCAGTCGGGATCGACCCGCATGGCGGGGAGCCCCCCGTCGCAGGCGGGCCAGAAGATCAAGAACCGGTACCAACGGCCGTAGAACGGGAGGTGCTCGACGGCCCAGTGCACCCCCGGGCCGACCCGCTCGTGGTAGTTGGGGTTCGGGAACATCCACGGCGCGGACCGTTGGAAGACGGTGAGCGACGCGACGTCGGGGGCGATGGTGGGGACGATCTGGAAGGCGCTCGCGCCGCTGCCGACCACGGCGACCCGCTTGCCGGCGAGCTCGGTGCCCTCCACCCAGCGGGCAGAGTGCATGGCCACCCCTTCGAACGAGTCGCGACCGGGGATGTCCGGGAGCTTCGGTCGGTTGAGCTGTCCGACTGCGCTGATGAGGACGCGGGCCTCGATCGTCTCGGTGGCGCCCGAAGAGGTGCGGAGGTCGACGGACCACGACGCATGATCTTCGTCCCATCGCGCGCCGACCACTTCGGTGCCGAGGCGGAGATGACCGGCGAGCCCGAACTCCTCGACACACCGCTCGAAGTACCCCTGCAGCTCGGGTTGACGCGCGAAGAACTCCGACCACTCGTTGTCGGGGGCGAAGGAGTAGCAGTAGAAGTGGTTGCCGACGTCGACCCGACATCCCGGGTAGCGGTTCTCCCACCACGTCCCCCCGACGCCGTCGTTCTTCTCCACGATGGTGAAGGGGATCCCCGCCCGGGCGAGGCGGAAGCCGGCAAGGAGGCCCGACATCCCGGCACCGATCACGACCACCGGACAGAACTCCTTGGCCTGTCCAGGCAGGTCGTCGACCCACCGGGTGTCCCGGGCGTCGACCCCGTCGAGGCCGAGCTCTTCGAGCATCAGCGGTACGTACTCCTCGGGCACCTCGCCCGCGACCAGCACGTTCATCATCTCGTGGACGAGCTCGGGTGAAGGCGGCGGCGGCATCTGGCACCCACGGTCGCGGTACGCCACGATGAGCTCGAGCGCCCGGGCGCGCACGGCCGCCTGGTCGTCGGGGCTCATGAAGCCCTGCACCTCGTTCAGGTAGATGCCGACGGGACGGTGCGGTCCGCGAAGATGGGAAGGGTCCCCCGTGAGGTGGACCATCGACATCAGCAGCGCTGGCACGCTGACGTCCTCGAGGTACGCCGCGATCTCCTCGTCGCTGTCGGTGATCGGCTCCGTCCCGAGCCGGTTGCCCATGGGCATCGGTCGCACCCTCCTTCCCTGCCCACGTGTCCGCGCACCATCACTGCGGGCACGACGGCGGGCCCCTGCGACCCTATGATCATCCCCCGCGCGGCACAAGGAGGAGGTTGGCATGGCCCATCCAGGCATCGAGCTGGTCCGGTCGTTCCTCACCGACTCGGGGGTCGCTGCCGGATCGATCGTCGACATGCGGAATGCGATGGCCGAGCTCGCGGCGTCCGTCTCCCCGCCCGACGGAGTCACGGTGCGCACGGGTGAGCTGGCGGGCCGGCCCGCGGAGTGGCTGTCGCCTGACGGTGGTGCCGAGGATCGGACCGTGCTCTACCTCCACGGCGGCGGGTACTGCGCCGGGACGCTGGGCACCCACCGGGTCCTCGCCGGCCGGCTCGCACTCGCCACCGGCACGCGCGTTGTGACCCTCGACTACCGCCTCGCTCCCGAGCATCCCTTTCCGGCGGCCCTCGACGACGCCGTGGCGGCGTTCGACGCCCTCTGCGCGGGCGGACTCGCGCCGGACCGGTGCGCGATCGCCGGCGACTCCGCCGGCGGGGGACTGACCGTCGCGACCCTCCTCGCTCTCCGCGGAGCCGGGCGACCGTTGCCGGCAGCCGCAGCCTGCCTCTCGCCGTGGACCGATCTCACCCAGACGTCCGGCGCCTACGAGCGGCTCGCCGGGGCCGACCCCATGGTGTCGAAGCGCGGACTGGACGAGATGGCGTCGGCGTACCTCGGCGAGACCGACCCCCGCACCGAGCTCGCCTCGCCGCTCTTCGCCGACCGGCTCGGTGGGCTGCCCCCGGTGCGGATCGACGTGGGTTCCGCCGAAGTGCTCCTCGACGACGCGACGGCACTCGCCGAGCGGATCCGCACGGACGGCGGTGAGGTCGAGCTCGTGGTGTGGCCCGAGATGATCCACGTCTTCCAGGCCTTTCCGGGAGACCTCCTCCCCGAGGCGGACGAGAGCGTCGCCGCGATCGGTGCGTTCCTCGCCGAGCACCTCGGCATCGGGAAGGTCACACCCGCGTAGCCGGACCCGGACCCGTGAGCACGGCGACCGTGTCGACCGCGTTCACCATCTCGTCCAGCTGGGCCAGCACTGCGGGCGCGACGGTGGAACTGCGTTCGATCCGGAGACAGGTCTCGCGGAGGCCGGCCCCAACGATTCGGGACCGATCCGCTTCGTGGTCCGGTGCCGAGAGGTCGGAGGCTGCCCGGGCGAGCAACGTGTCGAGCCGTTCCGCGAACTGGCGCGCCCCGACCGTCGGTCCTGACGCGGGGAGCTCGACGCGGAGGCGATGGGCCGCACGGACGAGGCGACGGAGGGCGACGAGCACCCCCTGGGCGAGGTCGGGCTCGATCCGACGCGACGCCGGCTCGGCGAGGGATCGGCCGACGGCGGCCTGTGCGTCGAGGTAGGCGAGCCTCGCCTGTCGGGCCGCCGCACGGACCGCGTCGGGGTTCGGCGCCCTGCCGGTGGCGAGCCAGCCGAGGACGGTGCGGAGGTAACGCCGCTGGGCGCCGATCAGCCGGGTGAGGGCGAACCGGGCCTCGCCCCTCGACCAGGTCGGCCACACGAGGTACGCGACGAGGGCGACCGATCCGCCGATGACGGTGTCGACGATGCGGATGCCGGCCACCGAGAGCGAGACCTGCTGCCCGCCGCCGATGAGGACGAGGACGAGTCCCGTGAGGAACGCCACGCCGACCGCGTAGCTCGACTGGTAGAAGGCGAACGTCCCCCACGCAGTGACGCCGGCGAGCAGGAGCTCGACGCCCGACCCGGGAGGTGCGACGGCGACGAGGACGCCGACCGCCCCGACGCCGAAGGCGGAGCCGACCACGCGGGCGACCCCACGCGTCATGGTCGACGCGAAGTCCGGTCTGAGCACGACTGCCGCGCTCAGCGCGATCCAGTACGAACGCGCCAAGCCCGACTGTTGGAAGGCGACGTCGAGCACCGGGACGACGACGGCGAGGCGGAGCGCATGGCGGAACGCCGCAGAGTCGAAGGTGAGGTGGTCGGCCAAGGTCGCAGACGCCACGGCCACTCCTTCGACCGCCCGCTCGGTGAGCCCCCGTCGCCGGAGTCGTGGACCGGTCGGCTCGTCGTCGGTGAGCAGCCGTCCCGAGGCACGGAGCTGCCCGGCGATCGCCGAGGTGCGCGCGGCGATCGAGGGCGCGAGTGCTCCGACGACGGGAGCTTCGCCGAGCTCCTCTCCGAGCGCCTCGATGTGCTCCGTCCCGCCCCCCGGATCGTGTGCGATGGTCGCCCTCGAGCCCGGCGCCACGGCGGTCACGCCGGCCAATGTGTCGAGCGAGGTGGCGATCGCTTCCCGGAGACCGCTGGCCAGGTGCGAGGCTCGTGCCTCCCGGATCGAGTCGACCAACCCGTCGAGTCCGAGCAGCTCGAGCCGGAGCCGGCGTGCCTCGTCGAGGGCGGCGAGCATCCGCTGGACGTCGGCGCGACCGAAGAGGGTCCGCGTCCCCAACACCGTGCTCGCGGCGTCGATCGCCCCGGCGACGGTCGGGCTCAATGCGCCTGCCGGGCCCCGTGCCATCGCCGCGAGCCGGGTGAAGACGGTTGCGAGCGCCAGGCGCTGCTCGCCGGTCCCCGACGGGAGCCGGACCGCGAGCTGGACGGCGGTCTGGACCGCACCGCCGACGAGGACGGCGACCGCCGTCGTGACCGCCGCGCCGACCGACTCGGGCGCGCGGCCGAAGACGATCATCGCCATCACCCCCTGGGTGCCGACGACCGAACGGGTGGGGCCGAGTGCAACCATGAGGCCGCCGACGAAGCACCAGAGCACGAGGGTCGCGACGTGCAGCCAGAGCACACCCGCGCAGACGCCGCCGACAAGGGCGGACACCGCGAGTCCGCACGCGTCGAGCGCCATGGCACCGCCTGCGAGGCGCGGTCCGTTGATCGTCGACGCGAGCCCGACGAACATCGCGCCGAGCGCGAGCCCCGCGGTCGTCCGCGGTGTTCCGGCCGCGAGCCCGAGGGCGAAGAGTCCGACGACCGGGAGGGCGGTGACCGCGCCGGCCACCGGCGTGACCGATCCGCGGTCGAACCGGGTCGCTGCCCGCAGCGTCAGCCCGATGACGCCGCGCGACCCTGACTCGTCGGCGGTCGTCGACCGCGGTCGAGCCCGACCTTCCTCCCGCCCCACCGGGCTCCTAGGCCGTCGTCGCGATCCCGCCGTCGACCGGGATGACCGCACCGGTGAGGTACGCGCCGGCCCGTGAGGCGAGGAAGATGGCGACGCCGGCCATGTCGTCCGGGCGGCCGATGCGCTTGAGTGGCGTCGACTCGGCGATCTGGTCACCGAAGGCCTCGAGGGTCGCCGCCATCATCTTCGACTCGAATGGACCCGGCGCGATGGCGTTGACGGTGATCCGGGGCGCAAGCCGTTTGGCGAGATGACGGGTCAGCTGGTGGACCGCCGCCTTCGACGCGGAGTAGGAGAAGGTTTCGAGGTGGGGGACGTGGATGCCGTCGATCGACCCGACGTTGATCACGCGGGACGGTTCGTCGGCACTCGCCCGAGCTTCGAGCAGTGGGAGGAGGTACTTGGTCGTGTGGAAGACCCCCTCGACATTGAGTCCGAGCACGCGTTGCCAGCTCGCAGCGTCGTGCTCGACGAGCGGCGCGCCCCAGGTGGCTCCGGCGTTGTTGACGAGCACGTCGACGTGACCGTGGTCGGCTGCCACCGATGCCGCGAGCTGTCGGGCACCGTCTTCGGTGGAGAGGTCGACCGCGTGGCCGGAGCACCGCCCGATCGCCGAGAGCTCGCCGACGGTCGTCTCGACGACGTCGACCTTGCGGGAGGCGACGACCACGGTTGCGCCCGCTGAGACGAATCCTCGTGCGATCATGAACCCGATCCCTCGGGTCCCTCCGGTGACCACGACCGTCCTGCCGTCGACGGCGAACAGGTCGGACGGGTCGGACGGTTCGGACCGAGGCGAGCTCATGGCCGACGACGGTACTGCAGGCAGTGCGCCGTCGTGGGGGTGCACACGCGAGACGGAGGTGGACGGTGGATCTCGGATTGACGGACGAACAAGCGAGCCTCCAAGCCGAGCTGCGTGAGTACTTCGCCGGGCTGGTCGCAGACGCCGAGGCCGAGGCCGACGGTGAGCACGCCTATCTCCGCACGATCCGGCGGATGGGCGCGGACGGGTGGCTCGGGCTCGGGTGGCCACCCGAGTACGGAGGGCAGGGACGCGGCCCGATCGAGCAGATGATCTTCGTCGAGGAGTCGCACTGGGCGGGGGTGCCCCTGCCGCTGCTCACGCTCAACAGCGTCGGTCCGACGCTGATGTCCCTCGGCACACCGGAGCAAAAGGAGCGGATCCTCCCGGGCATCCTCCGCGGCGAGGTGCACTTCGCGATCGGCTACACCGAGCCGACGGCCGGCACCGACCTCGCGTCGCTGCAGACGCGGGCGGTCCGGGACGGCGACGAGTACGTGATCAACGGGGAGAAGCTCTTCACGAGTGCGATCCAGTACGCCGACTACGTCTGGTTGGCCGTCCGCACGGATCCGACGCTGGCGAAGCACAAGGGCCTCTCGGTGCTCATCGTGCCGACCGACGCCCCGGGGTTCCACTGGACACCGCTGCGGACCGTCGCCGGTGAGTTCACCAGCTCCACCTACTACGACGATGTCCGGGTGCCGATCGCCAGCCTGGTGGGCGAGGAGAACCAGGGATGGAAGCTGATCACCAACCAGCTCAACCACGAGCGGGTGGCGATCTGCCCGGTCTCTGGCATCCTTCGTGACCTCTCCGAGGTCACCGCGTGGGCACGCGACCACTCCGTCAGTGGGCGCAGGGTGATCGACCACGAGTGGGTCCGCCTCCATCTCGCACGGGTGTTCGCCCGCGCCGAGTTCCTCAAGCTCATCAACTGGAAGGTCGCCTGGGCGTCGAGCCGGGGGCTCAACCCGGCGGACGCGTCGGCCACCAAGGTGTTCGGCACTGAGTTCTCGCTCGAGGCCTACCGACTGCTGCTCGAAGTCGTCGGCCAGGCCGGCTACCTGCCGGAAGGGTCGCCGGGCGCTGTCCTGCGTGGTCGTCTCGAGCGCGCTTCGCGCGCCCAGACCATCTTCACCTTCGGGGGTGGGACCAACGAGATCCAGCGTGACCTGATCGCCATGGTCGGGCTCGGCATGCCCCGGGCACCGCGTTAGCCGAGCTCGGCGCGGACACGAGGGCCACGCCCGGTCTCGCGTCGGACCTACACTGCGGCGGGCGAACCCGACTCGCCCGTCGGCATCACGCGGGAGGCGCCAGGTGGCCATCGTGAGTGTCAACGGCCAGGAGATCGCGTTCGACGACAGCGGAGGTGGGGGACCGGCGATCGTGCTGGCCCACGGGTTCCTCATGGACCGGACCATGTTCGCTCCGCAGGTCGCGGCACTCCGCGACACCTACCGGGTCGTGACCTGGGACGCCCGCGATTTCGGCGAGACCGTGAGCGACGACCGGCCGTTCTCGTACTGGGACCTGGCCTCGGACTGCCTCGGCCTCCTCGACCACCTGGGGATCGGACGCGCCGTCGTCGGCGGGATGTCCCAGGGCGGCTTCGTCTCGCTCCGAGTGGCCCTACTCGCACCCGAGCGGGTCGCCGCACTCGTCCTCCTCGACACGCAGGCGGGCACCGAGGATCCGTCGGTGGTCCCGCTCTACCGCGAGATGCTCGATGCCTGGGTGAAAGGTGGCCCGAGCGAGGAGGTCGCAGGTGTCGCCGCGAGCTTCATCCTCGGGGAGCCGGAGCTCACCAAGGTCTGGACGGCGCGTTGGATGGCCCGGCCGACCGCGACGCTGTCCAATCCGGGAGAGGCGCTGCTCACCCGCGACGACATCACCGGGCGTCTCGGCGAGATCGATGCGCCCGCACTCGTCGTCCACGGCACTGCGGACGCCTCGATCCCGATGGAGCGGGCGGTCGCCCTTGCCGACGGACTGCCCCACTGTGGCGGCGTGGTGGCGATCCAGGACGGGACGCATGCCGCCAACCTGACCCATCCCGGCGCGGTCAACGACGCGATCGTCGAATTCCTCGGGTCGGTGCGGGTCTGAACCGACTGCCGGGCGCAGGTCAGCGGGGCGCGACGTTCGACGCGACGGGCAGGGCGAGGTGGATCGAGCTGAAGTCGACCGTGCCACCGAGCAGCGGTGTCGCGTAGGCCACGGTGGTCGCCACGAGCTGCAGCTCGACCGTGGTGTGGGGGAGCACGGTGTAGGCGACCAGCTCGAGCGGGACCGTCGCCGTGTGGGTCGCCCCGTCGAGCGTGACGTCGATGGGTGTGACTTGGTTGCCGAGGACGAGGCCGGTCGTGCCGTCCACGAGCTGGGCGAAGACCCGGGTCGGTCGGGGACCCGGCGGTGTGGTGCCACGGTAGGTGAGCGTGAGCCGGGGGGCACCGACGACCACGGCGGACCGGGCACCGGAGGGGACGGAGAGGTCGACGGCGTGGGTGGCCCTCGCGGGCGTGATCGAGCCGACGATGGGGGCGAGCAGCTGCGTCGAGCCGGCCGTGTCGACCGGGCCCGATCCACCGCCTGCGACGAGGGTGAGCGTCCCCTGTCCCGCCCCGGTCAACGGAACACCGGTCGGAACCGGATAGGTGGGCGCCGAGTACGTCGTGCCCCGCTGGTCGACGAAGGCGAAACCCGGACCGGTCGTGACGGTCTTGTCGCGGCGCACGTACCGGTCGAGCCAGGCGATCGTGGCGCGTCCGGGGAGCTGCTCGTCGCCGGGCGGGGTGAGACAGATGCCGTGGCCCCCGCAGAACCAGATCATGGCGGTCGGCACGCCGTGTGCGCGGAGGATCGCCTCGTTCGTGACCCCTTCGTCGAGGGTGAAGAGCGTGTCGACGGTCCCTTGGACGACGAGGGTCGGGACGTGCACCCGGGCCACGAGCGCACCGGGCCCACGGGATGCGAACCACGCCTGGTCTGCGGCGGGGATCACTCCGCCCTGCACCGCTGCCGCCTGGGCAGCCATGGCCGTCGGGTCGACGCGGTCGCTCGAGGAGAGCGTGGTGAGGAGCGTGGACCAGCCGATCTTCGGGGTGCCCGCCTTGTCGAGGCTGGTGACGAGTGAGTGCCAGGCGATGGTCGGGACGATCGCGTCGACGCGGCAGTCCTCGGCCGCCGTGACGAACTGGATGCCGCCGCCGTACGAGCCCCCGACCATGCCGATCGCAGGATCGCCGGGTCGGTCGAGCTGCACACCCGGGCGGGTCGCGACCCAGTCGATGAGCGCGCTCACGTCGCGCGCCTCGACGGTCGGGCTGTCGACCTCGGACCGGCCGCCGGACTGACCGAACCCGCGTGGGTCCCAGGTGAGCACGTTGAAGCCGGCGACCCACAGGTCCTTGATGGCGAGGCTGCCGAGCACAGCCGGTGCCGTCGTGTCGGTGTCCCCGGGCAGGCTCCAGCCCGGTCCCATGAGGACCGTCGGCGCGGGTCGCGGCGACGCCGGTTGCACGGGGAACCAGTGCGCCCGGATCGGCGTCCCGTCGAAGGAGGTCACGACCCAGTCGCTCGCAACCCCCTGCACCGGCACGGCCGCGACCGTTGCAGCGTTGCGCGTGCACGTGGCCGTGGCGAGCGGTGCCCGGGCGGTCGGCGCCGCGCTCGACGACGAACAGGCGGCCAGGCTCGCGAGGAGCAGGCCCGGCACGAGGAACCCCACGACGCGGTGGCGTCGGTGCATCGCCTGCCCCTGTCCCGTCCGCACCGGCGACAGTGTCGCACCGTGCCGTCGGCCGGGCAATCGCAGTGCCGGGCCCTCGGATGCGGCACTCATCCCTGGTCGGGTCCGGCCCCCTCGAAGGCGAGCACCGTTCCGGACGGCGCATCGGTCGTGCACGAGGACTCGAGGTCGCTCCACCGCCACACGGCGAGGGCGACGAGCCAGGTGACGATGAAGAGCCCGACGACGACGAAGCCCACGCTGTTGATGTCGATCCGGCCGACCAGCCCCCAGATCCCGCCGTGCAGGCCGAACTGCGAGCCGGCGAGCCCGACCAGCTCGATGGTGCCGACGATCACCGCAACCGCCACCGAGAGACCGGTGATCACCGCGTTGTAGTAGAGCTTGCGGACCGGTCCCTCGAATGCCCATCCATAGGCGACGCTCATGAAGCAACTGTCCAGGGTGTCGAAGAGGCACATCCCCGCGGCGAAGAGCACGGGGAGGCTGAGGATCGCCCAGAAGGGGAGCCCCCCTGCCACGGCCGTCCCCGAGAGGACGAGCAGCGAGACCTCGGTGGCCGTGTCGAACCCGAGACCGAAGAGGATGCCGACCGGGTACATCTTCCAGGGGCGGTCGACCCGGCGTGCGAGCGGCCCGAAGATCCGGTTCATGAACCCGCGTTGGGCGAGCCGGCGCTCGAGGCCGGCCTCGTCGTAGCGCCCGTCGCGCAGTCCCCGCAGCGCGCCGAGGACCGAGACGAGCACGACGACGTTGAGCGCCGCGATGACGTAGAGGAACGTGCCCGAGACGAGGGTGCCGACGAGACCTGCGACCCGGTGGAGGCCGGACCCTCCGTTGTGCACCTGCGCGTCGAGCGAGCGGACACCGGCGCCCACCAGCACGGTGAGGACGAGCACCACGGTCGAGTGGCCGAGGGAGAATGCGAAGCCGACGGTCGTCGGACGCTTCCCCTCCGCCATCAGCTTGCGCGTCGTGTTGTCGATCGCGGAGATGTGGTCGGCGTCGAACGCGTGCCGGATGCCGAGGGTCAGTGCGAGCATGCCCGTCCCGAAGCCGAACGCCGTCGCGCCCGACAGCCGGTAGTGGTGGGGCACGGCCGCGGCGAGGAGGGCGAATCCGAGACCGAACAGGGCAGCGATGACGGCGGCCATCGCACCGATGCGGGCCCACTCGCCCCGCCCCGGCCGGTCGGACGGCGCGTCCGGGTGCGGCGGAACGGCCGCAGCGGCCTCGATGGCGGTCCCGACGGTCATCCCGCATGAGCGTATCAATTGCGAGGGCTTCGCAAGAACATCCGCACTGCACGTCGTGGCCGTAGGCTTTGGACGATGGGGAAGATCTTCGTGAGCGACGCGACGCGGGCGCCCTTCGAGACGGTCGAAGAGGTACTCGACCTCGTGCGCTCCCGTGGGGGTCGGGCGACGCCGTCCCGGAGGATCCTGCTCGAGGTCCTCTTCGAATCCGACGAGCACCTGAGCGCCGAAGCGTTGGCCGCGGCCGTGCAGGAGCGCGCGCCGGACGTGCACCTCTCGACCATCTACCGCAACCTCGAGGACCTCTCCGAGCTCGGGGTCGTCACGCACACCCACCTCGGGCACGGACCGTCCACCTACCAGCTCGCCTCCCTGGCCCACGCGCACTTCATCTGCGAGGTGTGCGGAGCGATGATCGAAGCACCCGACGAGCTCTTCGCCGGGCTGGCCCGGGCGGCGCGGACCCGCCTGGGATTCACCATCGACCCGCACCATTTCGCGATGGTCGGTCGGTGCTCCGCCTGTTCGTGAGCGGCTCCTAGTCGCCGAACCGGAAGCGCTGCTCGTTGAAGAGCCGGATGCAGGCGTCGGTGACGGCGGGGTCGAAGAGGATGCCCCGGTCGCTCGAGATCACCCGGAGCGCCGCTTCGATGCCGAGGGCCGCTCGGTAAGGCCGGTGGGCCTGCATCGCCTCGACCGTGTCCGCCACCGCCAGGATTCGCGCCCCGATGCAGATCTCGTCGCCCTCGAGACCCGAGGGGTAGCCCGACCCGTCGAGCCGCTCGTGGTGCTGGAGGATCATCTCGGCGATGTCCCAGGGGAAGTCGATGTCGGCGATGATGTCGTAGCCGGCCTGGGCGTGGCCCTTGATGAGCTCGAACTCCGCGGACGAGAGCTTGCCGGGACGGCTGAGGATCTCGGTCGGGACGGCCAGCTTGCCGATGTCGTGGATGAGGGCCGCGACCCGGATGCCGCTCACGAAGTCCGGCTCGATCCCCATCTCCTCGGCGATCGCGACCGCGAGATCCGCGACGCGTCGCTGGTGGCCGGCCGTGTACGGGTCGCGGAGCGCTGCAGCCGCGGCGATCGCCCGGACCGCCGCCTCGAGGCTCGTCTCGATCCGGTCGCGGTAGGCGGTGCGCTGCTCGCGTGTGCGCACGACCTCGACGCCACGGCTCAGGTCGTCGGCGAGGGCCTTCATCAAGGTGACCCGGGGAGCCTCGAAGACGTAGGACCGGTCGGCAGCGGAGACCAAGAGGCCCGTCTCGTCCGAGCCGATGCGGAAGGGGAGCACGAGCAGGGAGCGGAATCCGTGCTCGTGCATGACGTTCCGCCAGGCCACGGATTCCGGGAGCGTTTCCGCATCGCTGACCAGCTGTTCGCTGCCGGTGATGAGGGCCATGGTGAGCGGGTCGGGGACGTTGTCGGATCCTGCCAGCCCCTCGAGCGCGCGGAAGAACTCGGTGGCGATCCGGTCGCCGGCCGCGAGGTGCATGCCGAGCGGTCGGTGTTGCTCCTCCAGGACCACCCATGCGGTGAGAGAAGTGAGCTCGCTCACGACCAGCCGGCAGATGTGCTCGTAGAGCTCGGCCTCGGTCGATGCGGACACGAGGATCCGCTTGGCCTCGCTCATCAGCACCTGCGCGTACTCGGCGCGCTTCAGCTCCGTCACGTCGCGCAGGCCCAGCACCACCCCCCCGACGGCCGGGTCGGCCAGGTGGTTCGACGCGAGGATGCGAAGGCAGAACCACGATCGGTCGGACCGTCTCAGCCAGGTGGTCTCCGCCGGCATCGGCCCGGTGGACTCGATGCGCCGGCTCCACCACTCGGCCGCACGCTCGCGTTCCCCCTTCGGCACGAGCGAGAGGAAGTCGGTGCCCACCAGCGTCTCGGGTGCGACGCCGTACTGCTCGAAGGTCGGGCCGTCGACGAATGAGAAGATGCCGTGTTCGTCCGCGACGGCGACGATGTCCCCGACCGTTTGGACCGTCGCGTGCAGCAGTCGGCGGCCGCCGTCGACGAGCTGGTCCGGGCGCCCGCCGCCCGCCATGATCCGGGAGACCGCGATGACCGAGCTGAGGGCGCCCTGCGGATCGAAGACCGGCGTGCAGGTCACCGAGACGACGATGGTCGAGCCGTCGTCACGGTGGACGTCGTAGGCCCGTGACCAGCTCTGGCCCGCCTGGAGCCCGAGCATGATCTGGGAGATCCGGTGTTCGGTCGCGTTCGGGAGCAGGACCCCGACGAGGTGACGACCCACGGCACGGGCGGTCGACCACTCGGTGATGCTCTCCGCCGCGTGGTTGCAGAATGCGATCCGACCGTCGGCGCCGGCAACGATGACCGCCTGGTCGATCGCCTGGAGGGCGTCGACGGCGGTGCCGACGAGGAGCTCTCCCGACTGCGTGCGAACCTCGTCCCCCGGCCGTTCCGCCACGCGGTCACCCCCGTGCCGTGGTGTAGAACCCAGTGCGTCACACAGATGTTACCTGGGAGTCGGGGCCGAAACCAGGGTTGCGCCTCGATCAGCCGGCTGTGACCTGGTCTTTCGACGGCTCCGCCGGCACGGCGGCCACCTGGGCCGCCGTGGTGGGCGCCGCCCGCTCTGGACTGACCGTGACGGCCGCGCCGCCGGTCGGCTCGGGGCGACCGGCGATCGCATAGACCTCTCCACCGTCCACGGTCTCGTTCGCGAGCAGCAAGGCGACCAACTCGTCGAGCGCGTCCCGGTGGTCCCGGAGCACGGCGACGGCGCGATCCTGGGCCTCGCGGAGGAGGCGGGAGACCTCGCTGTCGACCGCCGCCTGGGTCTCCTCGGCGAACGGACGGCTCGAGAGCGGGCTGCCCCCACCGCCGAGGAAGACCGAGCCGCCGACCGGGTAGCCGACCGGTCCGAGTGTGGACGAAAGGCCGAACTCCCGGACCATCTTGGTCGCGAGCTCCGTGGCCTTGGCGAGGTCGTTGGCCGCGCCGGTCGATCCCTGGCCGAAGACGTTCAGCTCCGCCGCCCGTCCCCCGAGGTAGACGTCCAGCGTGTCGGTGAGGTAGTCCTCGCCGAAGAGATGACGCTCGACGAGCGGCAGCTGCTGGGTGACCCCGAGCGCGGGACCGGCCGGCAGGATGGTGACCTTGGCGATCGGGTCTGCCTTCTCCGAGTAGGCGGCGATGAGGGCGTGGCCGGCCTCGTGGACGGCCACCGCGTTCTTCTCCTCCGGGAGCAGCACATTGGAGCCCTCGCGCCGACCGAGGATGATGCGGTCGCGGGCCTCGTCGAAGTCCGCCGCAGTGAGGACCACGCGGTCGGCCCGGACCGCGATGATGGCCGCCTCGTTGACCAGGTTGGCGAGGTCCGCGCCCGAGAAGCCGGGCGTGCCACGCGCCACGACCGCGAGGTCGACGCCGGCGTCGAGCTGCTTGCCACGACAGTGGACGCCGAGGATCGCGTGGCGCTCGGGCAGGGTGGGCAGCGGGATGGTGACCTGCCGGTCGAACCGGCCGGGACGCAGCAGCGCCGGGTCGAGGATCTCGGGGCGGTTGGTGGCCGCGAGCACCACGATCCCGGTCGCGGGGTCGAATCCGTCCATCTCGGCGAGCAGCTGGTTGAGGGTCTGCTCGCGCTCGTCGTTGGCCACCAGCGCGCCGGTGCCCGATCGCCGTTGCCCGATCGCGTCGAGCTCGTCGACGAAGATGATGGCGGGCGCCCGCTTCCGGGCCTCTTGGAAGAGGTCCCTGACCCGCGCCGCCCCGACTCCGACGAACATCTCGACGAAGCTCGAGCCGGTCACCGAAAAGAACGGCACGCTCGCCTCGCCGGCCACGGCACGTGCGAGAAGCGTCTTGCCGGTACCGGGAGGACCGACCATCAAGATGCCCCGGGGTGCCATGGCGCCCGTGCGTGCATACCGCTCCGGCTGCTGGAGGAAGTCGACGACCTCGCGGATCTCGAGCTTCGCTCCCTCGTAGCCGGCGACATCGGCGAAGGTCGTCTTCGGGTGTTCCTCGTCGAAGATCTTGGCCTTCGACTGTCCGACGCCGAGGGCGCCCTGCAGCCGACCGGCTGCGCCCTTGGAGAGCCGCCACCAGAGGTACCCGAAGATGAGGAAGGGCAGCAGGAGGATCAACCAGGTGAGCACCTGCGTGCCGAACGACGTCCCGCTGGTGTCGGAGGTGATCTGGACGCCTGCCCCCTGCATGGTGTCGAGGAAGGACTGACCGGCCTGCGGAGGGATCGCCGTCGTGTACTTGGTGCCGTCGGTCTTCGTGCCGCTCGCCGCGCCGCTGGTCGCCAGCGTCACCGTCTTGACCTTGTGGGCGGAGACGTCCTTGATGAACTGCGAGTAGGAGATGGTGACCTGACCGGCACGCTGCGCGGAGGGCAGGACGAAGAAGAGTCCGACGAAGAGGACGAGCGCCACGATCCAGAGCCAGTGGCGCCACGCCGGCGGCGCGGGCGGCGCGGTGTCCGACCCGGTGTCCCTCGTCGGAGGGGTCAGCGCCTGCTTGCTCATCTGGGATCATTCCTCGAGGTCACGGGTTCCGACGGCCACCTTCCCCCGGGGACCTGTTCGGAGGGGCCGGTCGAGCTAGTTGTGCTCGAGGTGTTGCACACTCGCGTCGGGTCCGGGAAAGAAGAGGGCCTCGTGCCCGGTGTCGCCCCAGCGCACCTGGTACGGCGGACCGTCGTCGGCGCCGCGGACCTCGAGGACCTCGCAGTCCCGCTCGGGCTCGCCCCGCCGGTGCCCGCCGATCACGATCCGATCTCCGACGTTCGCATGCATCGCCGCTCCCTTCCTCGCTCCTACTGCCTCCCCTCATCGTCGTCGCCGACACCCCCCGGCACCAGGGTCGAAAGGCTCTGTTCGCCAACGAAGCCCGGGTGGGCCGTCGTCGGCGCGGGGCCGGCGGGTCCCGTCGACGACCGCCGTCCGGTGGCATGCTGGCCGACGCCGTGACGGCACGACGGAGCCGGCGGCCGGAAAGGTACGGTCGTCATCGAACTCCGCATCCCGAAGCTCGGCATGGAGATGACCGAGGGGACCATCGCCGAGTGGCTCGTCGACGACGGGGCCCCGGTCGTCGAGGACCAACCCCTCTACGTCCTCGAGACGGACAAGGTGAGCACCGAAGTGGCCGCGCCGGTCAGCGGCGTCCTGCGCCACATCGGCCGGGTGGGCACCTCGTACGCGGTAGGGGACGTCATCGCCGAGCTCGGCTAGGCCGGGGCGTGCGAGGAGCGCCGGTCCTATCATGTGCCCGGCGCTCCACCCGGCGGTGGCGACCGCCGTCCGGGCGACGCCGACGCAGACCCGAGACGAGGTGGGGGAGTGCGGGGAGGGTTGGGCGAGCGGTGAACGACGAGGACCGGATCAGGCGCACCCTCAACGAGTACAGCCAGCTCCTCGACGACGGTCGGTTCGACGAGTGGGCCGACCTCTTCACCGAGGACGCGCGGCTCGAGCTCGGCGACCAGGCGACCGTCGGCCGACCCGCGATCCGGGCGTACATGGCCGAGGTGCAGGCGAGCGGGCGACGCGGGATGCACGTGACGACCAACTCGCTCGTCGACGTCGACGTCGACGGAGACACCGCTCGGGCCACGACCGACTACCTCTTCGTCCGGCCCGGTGCGGAGGGGCTCGTCCTCGTGGCCGCGGGTCGCTACCACGACCGGATGGTCCGCGACGGCGAGCGGTGGCGGTTCCGGGTGCGGTCGATCACCATGCTGCCGTCGGATCCAGGCGGTGCGGGTGCCTGAGTCGGGCCTGCGGACCGACCGGCCGCCGACGCGCCGTACGACCCCGACCGGGGTCCCCCATGCGATGGACGGCCCGGATTTCGTGCCGGCTCCGCGCTACTTCGACCCGGCCTTCGCAGAGCTCGAGCACACACGCCTGTGGCAGCGGGCCTGGCAGATGGCATGCCGACTCGAGGAGCTGCCGTCGGCCGGCGACTTCGTGGAGTACACGATCGCCGACCAGTCGATCCTCATGGTCCGCACCGACGAGGAGACGGTGCGCGGGTACTTCAACGCGTGTCGCCACCGCGCCACCGAGCTCGCCAAGGGCTCGGGCACCTTCCACGCGGGGACGATCGTCTGCCCGTTCCACGGGTGGCGGTGGCGCCTCGACGGCACGTCGGAGTTCGTCTTCGCCGAGCACTCGTTCGACCCGGGTCGCCTCGCGCCCGATGAGCTCTGCCTCCGCGAGGTACGGGTCGAGAGCTGGGGAGGGTGCGCCTGGATCACGTTGGACCGGTCCGCGCCCACGCTCGCCGAGACCCTCGCTCCGATGCCTGCCCTCCTCGACCCCCTCGGCATCGCCGACATGCGGGTCCGCTGGTGGAAGGAGGCGGTCCTGCCCGCCAACTGGAAGATGGCCCAAGAGGCGTTCATGGAGGGGTACCACGTTCCCCAGACCCACCCGCAGCTGACCCTCGGCCACCCCGAGCGCTACGACCCCGACGGCCTCGTCTACGCGGTGCACCCCAACGGGCACTCGCACTTCCAGCTCCGTCCCGGGGCGCAGGCGTCGAAGGGACGCCTGGTCGGCGTCGACGAGATCGACGCGATCGTCGAGTCGGCCCGGCAGCTCTGCGACGGCCTCGACGCGATGACCCTTCCGCGGGACGTCCACGTGATCGAGTCGATGCGCCATCGGCCGATCCCGGAGGGGAGCACCTTCGGCCAGGAGCTGGTCCGGGCGCTGTACGCCTACGCGGCGGACGCCGGGATCCCGCTCCCGCCACCTGACCCGGATGCACTGGCGCGCTGGGGAGGAATGTTCTTCGTCTTCCCCAACTACTTCGTGCTGCCGCAGTACGGCAATGCACTCGTCTACCGGGTGCGCCCGAACGGCGACGACCCCGAGTCGTGCCGGTTCGAGCTCTGGTCCCTGACGATCCCCGCGGAGGGCGTCCGCACCCCGAGGCCGAGGCTCGAGGGACCCTTCGCCCCGGACGACGCGGTGCACTGGCCGCGCATCCCACTGCAGGACTTCTCGAACATCGGCCGCCAGCAGCGGGGCGTCCGGTCGAAGAGCGTCGCGGGGCTCCGGCTCTCGAGAACCTACGAGGCGGGCATCGCCAACATGCACCACGAGCTCGACCGGTACCTCGCGACGTGAGCCGGAGGGAGCCGACATCGTGAACGGGCCCGACCCTTCCGGGGGTGTCGTCGTGCTCGGCACCGGTGCCGCCGCGCTGGCCGCCGCGCTCGCGGCGCACGACGCGGGCGCGGCCGTCACCGTCGTCGAACGGACCGACACCGTGGGCGGGACGACCGCGGTCTCCGGAGGCGGCGTCTGGATGCCGCAGAACCACCGCATGGCGGAGCTCGGTCTCGACGACTCGCGCGCAGACGCGCTCGCCTACATGGGCCGGCTCACGGACGGCCGGAGCGCGCCGGAGCTCCTCGAGTGCTTCGTCGACGAAGGACCGGCGATCGTCGCCGGGCTCGAGCAGCGGACCAAGCTGCGGTTCCAGCCGATGAGCTGGCCCGACTACCACCCCGAGCTGGAGGGCGGGCGGTCGTCGGGGCGGATGCTCGAGCCCGCGCTCTTCGAGGGAGCGCGCCTCGGCGCGTGGGTCGAGAGGCTCCGACGACCGCCGGTGCTCGGCCTTCCGATCACCCTGCAGGAGGCCACGGTCGAGTGGCGTCCCTCGTACTTCCCCGAGCGGTTCGACGCCGGCGAGATCGAGCGCCGGGTCGCGGCCGGCGCCCTCGCCTGCGGACAGGCCCTCGTGGCGGGACTCCTCGACGCGTGCCTCGCGCGCGGGATCGAGCCGCGCCTCGAGACGCGGGCCCGCGAGCTCGTGGTCGTCGACGGCCGGGTCGCCGGCGTGGTGGTCGACGGCGGGGGAGGGTCGGCGACCCTCGAGGCCGGCGCGGTCGTGCTCGCGACCGGCGGGTTCGAGTGGAACGCGACCCTGAAGCAGCGGTTCCTGCCCGGCCCACTGACCCACCCGCACAGCCCGCCGGCAAACGAGGGTGACGGGCTCTGGATGGCGATGGAGGTCGGCGCGGACCTGGCCAACCTCAACGAGACCTGGTGGTACCCGGCGGCCGCGATCCCCGGGGACCGCTACGACGGGCAGCCGCTCGCCCGGTTCGTCGGGATCGAGCGCACCGCGCCGCACTCGATCATCGTCGACCGGTTCGGCCAGCGCTTCGTCGACGAGGCGGCCAACTACAACGACATGGTGAAGGCGTTCTTCTCCTTCGACGCGGCCTCCTACTCGAGCCGTCACCTCCCGTCCTGGGTCCTCTTCGACGCGCAGTACCGGTCGCGCTATCCGGTGGTGACGATCAGACCGGGCGACCCCGACCCGGCGTGGCTCGCGGTCCACGACTCGCTCGAGGGTCTGGCCGGGACGGTCGGCATCGACCCGCCCGAGCTGGTCCGCACGGTCGAGCGGTGGAACCGGATGGTCCGGGACGGCAAGGACCGCGACTACGGGCGCGGGACGAGCGCGTACGACCGCTTCCACGGTGATCCCTCGGCGCCCCACCCCAATCTCGGCACCATCGAGCGGGGGCCGTACTACGCGCTCCCGATCCACGTGGGCTCGGTCGGGACGAAGGGCGGCCCGCGGGTCGACGTCTTCGGCCGCGTCCAGCACGTGCGGGACCGTCCTATCCCCGGCCTCTACGGTGCCGGCAACGTGGTGGCGAGCCCGGCCGGCCCCGCCTACTACGGAGGCGGCACGTCGATCGGGATGGGTCTGGTCTGGGGCCACCTCGCGGGATCCCACGCCGCCGGCTACGTGCGCGCCGACGGTCGGCCGCGGGACGGCAGGGAGGACGCACCGTGACCGGAGGAGCCGAGCCGACCGCAGGCCTTCGGCGGTCGATGTACGAGACGATGGTGCGCATCCGCGCCTGCGACGAGCGGTTGCGGCGCGGACTCAGCGGCGGCGAATTCGCGTGCACCTACTGGCCGGCGACCGGGCAGGAGGCGATCGCCGCGGCGCTCGGCGCGGTCCTCCGTCCCGACGACCAGCTGGTCTCGACCTACCGGGGCCTGCACGACCAGCTCGCGAAGGGCGTCCCGCTCGGACCGCTCGTCGCCGAGATCCTGACCCGTCGGACCGGCGTCAACGGCGGGAAAGGTGGCGCCATGCACATCTCGCACCCGCCGTCGGGCATGGTCCACTCGACCGGCATCGTGGGATCGGGGCTCCCCCTCGCAGTGGGCGTGGGGCTGGCTGCAGCCTTGCGGGGCAGCGGCCAGGTGGCCGTCGCGAGCTTCGGGGACGGCGCGACCGGGACGGGGTCCTTCCACGAGGCGGTCAACCTGGCGGCGCTCTGGTCGCTGCCGGTGGTCTTCGTCTGCCAGGACAACCGGTATGCGGAGATGACGCCGACCGACGAGTCCCAGCCGGTCGCGCACGTCGCCGAGCGCGCCGCGGCCTACGGGATCGCGTCGGCGACCGTCGACGGCAACGATCCCGACCGGCTCTACCCGGCGATCGCCGAGGCGGTCGAGCGGGCCCGGGGCGGAGCCGGCCCCACGCTCCTCGAATGCACGACCTTCCGGCTGTTCGGCCACTACTTCGGCGACCCCATGGCGTACCTGCGCGACGGCGAGCTCGACGCCGCCCGCCGGGCCGAGCCGATCGCCCGGTACCGGGCCACCCTCCTCGCCGGCGGCCTGCTCGACGACGAGGGCGCAACCGCACTCGAGCAGCAGGCGCGCGCAGAGGTCGAGGGCGCCTTCACCGAAGCGCTCGCGGAGGAGCCTCCGGCGGCCGGCGACGCCCGGGTCGACGTCTACGCAACCGCGGCCGGGATGCCGGCATGACCGGAGCTCACCACGAGCGGATCGCGGTCGAACGCACCATGCGCGAGGCGCTCAACCAGGCGCTCGACGACGCACTCGCTCGGGACCCCTCCGTCTTCCTCCTCGGCGAGGACCTCGCAGATCCTGCGGGAGGCATCTCCAAGGTCACCGCCGGCCTCTCGACCCGTTACGGCACCGACCGGGTCCGTGACACTCCGATCTCGGAGGCGGCGATCGTGGGTGCGGCGGTCGGTGCGGCCATGGCCGGGATGCGACCGGTCGCCGAGCTCATGATCATGGACTTCATCAGCATCGGCCTCGATCAGCTGGTCAACCACGCGGCGAAGGCCCGGTTCATGTCGGGCGGCCTGCTCGGCGTGCCGTTGACGGTGCGCACCGCGGTCTTCGGCGGAATCGGATCCGGCGCGACGCACTCGCAGACCCTCGAGGCGTGGCTCGCACACGTTCCGGGGCTCAAGGTGGCCGTCCCGAGCACGCCGTCCGACGCGAAAGGACTGCTCACCTCTTGCATCTTCGACGACGATCCCTGCGTCGTCGTCGAGAACGTGGCCCTCTACGGCACGAAGGGACCCGTGCCCGAAGGCACCTTCCGCGTGGAGCTCGGCACGGCGAACGTCGCGCGTCCGGGCACGGACGTGACGATCGTGACCTACGGACGGACGGTGCGGGACGCGCTCGGCGCTGCCGAGGAGCTCGCGTCCGAGGGGATCGAGGTCGAGGTGGTGGACCTCCGCACCCTCGTGCCGCTCGACACGGCAACCGTGCTCGCGTCGGTCGCCCGCACGCGCAGGGCAGTCGTCGCACACCACGCGACGCGCTTCGGGGGCTTCGGCGCGGAGCTCGCCGCACTCATCCACGAGGAGCTCTTCGGTGAGCTCCTCGCTCCGGTGCGTCGGGTGGGCGCCGCGTTCGCACCGATCGGCTCGGCGGCCACCCTCGAGTCTGCGGTCCTGCCGTCGCGGGCGGGCCTCGTCGACGCCGTGCGTGCACTGGCCTCGGCCTGACGACCCCCGGCCGGCCCCGGCCTACCCCGGCCGGCCTCAACGTGGGTCGAGGAGCCCGGTTTCGAGGACGCCGAGCCGCTCCGCCCCGGACGCGGTGACGAGGAGCGTCTCACCTCCGACCACGGTCCCCACGCCTGGTTCGGAGACCTCTCCGAGCACGAAGAGGACCATCCCTGGCGCGAGCACCGTCGTCCGGCCGGCGTCGTCGGGGAACCCGGCCCCGACGAGGGGCGGCTCCATCCCGAGCCCGACCCCGTGCACGACGGGGCCCGCCGGCAACGGCGCTCCGGCCCGGCGGTAGGCGCCTTCGAGGTCGCCGGCAGGCCGTCCGGCGACGCACGCCGCGGTGAGGTCTGCGAACAGGCCCCGCCACCGCTCGCCGAGGGTGAGCTGGTCGGGGGTGGGACGGCCGGGTCCGCCCCCGGCGGGTCCGTTGACCCAGGTCTGGAGTGCGATCCCTTCGTAGCCCGAGGCGATCACGCTCACGTGCGCGGCGACGAGCGCCCCGGCGGGCAGGGTCGGGTCCCCGAGCGGCGAGCCCGTCGGGTCGGGTCGGGTCGGCACGGCCCCGGCGGGCGAAGGACCGGGTGAGTTCGGCCAGAACGAGGCCTCGAGGTCGGGCGTCGTCGTCCCGAGGCCCGCGAGGTGCGCGGCGGCCCGACCGGTGAGCACGCGGCCGCGGACCCCGGGTCGCAGGTGGGCGCGCGCGGCCTCGAGGGCGGACGCCGCGAGCGCGACCGCGGCCCGGATCGACGCGACCTCCTCAGTGTTCTTCGCCGCCCGCAACGCGGTCAACACGGTTGTCGCATCGACGAATGCCGACCGTGGCGCGAGCGCAGCGAGGAGCCGTGCGACGCCCGGCGACATCCCGTCGACGCCGATCCGACGCGCGTCGGGCAGACCCGGGACCGCGGCCAGCTGCGTCGCGAGGATCGAACCGTTCCAGGTGAGACCGTAGAGGCGATCGGACGCGATCTCGGCTGGGATCCCCGCGTCCCAGGTGCTCTGCACGTGAACCGCCCCCGTCGCCGCGATCACCACGCACCCCGGACCGAAGGGCCGGGCGCCGGCGGTCCAGAGCCGCTCCGCTCCCGAGACGTACCGGGCGTCGGGCTCGCGGCCGAGGACGAGTGCGTCGAGATCGTGCGCGGCCATCGCCGCGAGGCACGCGTCGAGATGCGCCCGGGTGGTCGCGTGCGTGGTCATTGTGGGAACGGGTCGTAGGGATACGCCGACAGCGCCGTCCATCCGTCCTCCGTGACGGCCACGATGTCCTCGGAGCGGTAGCCGCCGTACCCGTCGTCCCAGATCACCGGTTCGACCACGAGGACCATCCCGGGCTCGAGCACGAGGCGTTCGTCGGCTTCGGGTCCGGCGTCGGTGCCGACGAGCGGGGGCTCGGCGCTCTCGGTCCCCACGCCGTGCACGAGGTAGAAGTGCGCCAGCCACGGGGTGCGCCCACCGACGGCGGCCCGGGCGGCCCTGGTCAGGTCGGCGCCGGTCGCACCAGGTCGGACCGCGTCGAGCACCGCCCGGACGACGTCGCACCACCGCCGGTACTGGTCGACCTGTCGAGGGGACGGGCGCGGCTCGTCGCCGACGATCCAGGTCCGGCCGAAGTCGGAGGCGTACCCGTCGACGAGGAGGCCGGTGTCGACCCAGAGCACGTCGCCGTCCTCGAGGATCCGGTGCGACGGGGTCAAGGGAAAGGCCACGTCGCCGTGGGTGGTGAACGGGCCCGATGCGATGGAGTCGGGCATGACCTGGAAGATCGGATCGATCGCATTGCCGGTCGTCCCGAGCTCGAAGATGCGCGCGAAGAACACCGAGGTGAGGTCGGTGGGGCGCATCCCGGGCCGGAGCGCGGCCTGCACGTCGTACATCGCGGTTTCGTTCAGGTGCTGGGCGGCGCGGATGCACGCGAGCTCGTCGGGGGACTTCACGATCCGGGCCGGTCCGAGCACCGCACCCGCGTCGACGAGTGCGCCCTCGACGAGTCGCTCGGTCGCGGCGAGGTAGAGCGGAGCGCTGAGGTCGTCCGCCGCCAACCGCTCCGGCACGGCGCCGACGATCTCGCAGATCGCGTCGAGCGCGGCCTGCGCCCCGAGGCTGGTCTCGGTGGCGAGCGGCGGATGGACGTGCTCACCGTCGAGCTCGGTCGGCGCCCCCTCGGGCCACGGCGTGAAGAGGTGAGGGTGGTCGTCCCCGGCGACGACGAGCGCCGCGGTGCGTCGGTAGGTCGCGCGCCCGGCATCGCCGGTGACGACCTCGGGGCCGGCCGCGTACTGCACGGCGCCGCCCGCCGCGCAGTACAGCGCGGTCACACCCCGTCGCGCCATCGCCGCTTGCAGCCGGGCGTGGCGGTAGCGGCGCATGCGTGCGAGGTCCGCGGCGGGGAGCTCGGGCCGGAGTGCCGGCGGGAGCGCTCCGCGCCAGGTGCTGATCGCAGACTCCCCCTGCATCGCCGCCTCCCCTGGATCGACCCGGCGATGGTAGCTGAGGTCACCGACGTCGACGTGGGTGCGACGTCCTACGGCGATCGACTTCGACAGGTCGTACAGTGCCGTGTGCGGCCGACCAGCCGTCGAGCGGTCGAGGGCACGAACGGGGAGCGGAGCGCATGGGGGAGACGGAGCGGATCGTCGTCGATTTCGATCCGCACGGGGAGACCTACCGGTCGGACCGGCGCGGGACGTGGGCGACGTTGCGGTCGTGCCCGGTCGCGTTCAGTCCGCGCTACGGCGGCTTCTGGGTGGTGAGCGGCTACGACGAGGTGGCCGAAGTGGCACGTGACGAGGCCACCTACGCCAGCACCTACCTGCGGGACGCGCCCGACGGGATCGAGTACCTCGGGATCACGGGCATCCCGCGTGCGCGGGGCATCCAGCCGGCGGGGATCGCCGAGGCCCCACCACCCCTGCACGCCGCGCTCCGTCGACTTCTCAACCCCTATCTGCTGCCGCCGGCCGTGCGCGAGCTCGGACCGTTCATGGCGCAGTCGACGGCGTGGTTCCTCGACCGCCACGTCGAGCGGGGCCGCATCGACCTGGTCGCGGAGCTCACCAATCCGGTTACTGCGCTGACGACGCTCAAGATGATCGGGCTCCCTTTGGCGAGCTGGGAGCACTACGCCGCCGTGTTCCACGGGACGGTCGCCTACGCGGTCGGCACGCCGGAGCACGCCGACGCGGTCGCCCGGGTCCCCGCGATGGTCGCGGACCTCCAGTCGGTGATCGAGGACCGCCGTCGGGCACCACGCGACGACCTGTTGACGAAGTTGGCGACGCTCGAGCTCGACGACGGGACACGGGTGCCCGACGACCAGGTCGGCGCGGTGCTCTGGAACCTGGTCGCGGGCGGGCTCGACACGACGTCGTCGCTGACCGCGCTCGCGCTCCAGCACCTCGACGGGGTGCCGGAGACCAAGGCTCGACTCGCCGCGGAGCCCGAGCTCTTCCCGCTGGCGACCGAGGAGTACCTCCGGTACTTCTGCCCCAACGAGACGCTGACCCGCACGGTGCTCGCCGACGTCGTCCTCGGAGACCAGCAGCTCCGACGCGGGGACCGTCTGCTCTTGAGCTGGCTCTCCGCCAATCTCGACGGAGCGACGTTCCGACACCCCGACGAGATCGTCCTCGACCGGGCCCCGAACCCGCACCTCGCGTTCGGTGTCGGACCGCGCCGGTGCATCGGCATGCACCTCGCCCGGACGCTCTTCCAGACCATGGTGTCGACCGTGCTGGAACGGATCCCGGACTACCGGGTGGACCGCGCCGCGACCAGCTACTACGAGCGGGACCCGTCACTCGCGGGCGTGGTGACCATGCCGGCGACCTTTTCGCCCGGGCAGTCCTCGGGCACCTCGAAACCGTGGTGAGGACCGGTCGACCACGGCAGGACGCGACCCCGCGGCGGTAGCCTCGCCCAATGACGGACGACGGAGACAGCGCCCCTCAGCGGGGCGTCAGCGCACACGCACGGACAGGGGCCGAGCGCGTCGCGATCGTGCTCGGCGGAGCCGAGCGCACCTTCGGAGAGCTCGACCGGCGGGCGGCACGGCTCGCAACGGTCCTCGCTGCGAGCGGCGCCGGCCCGGGCCGTCCCGTGGCGACCGTGCTCCCGAACGGGTTCGAGCTGTTCGAGGTCGCCACCGCAGCCGCCATGCTCGAGGCCCCGTTCCTCCCGGTCAACTGGCATCTGCGGAGCCAGGAGCTCGACTACATCCTCGGCGATGCCGGCGTCGCCGTGGTCGTGGGTCAGAGCGGTGTCGACGACCTCGGCGATGCACCAGCCGAAGGCGCGGTCGGAGTCATCCGGGTCGGGGCGGGCTACGAGCCGGCGATCGCCGCGGCCGACCCGCTCCCCGGTGCCGACAGTGGTGGGGGTCCGGAGCTGATGTTCTACACGTCGGGCACGACCGCCAAGCCCAAGGGGGTGGTGCACGGGGGGCTGGCCACCGACGCGGGAAGGGCCCGCGCGATGGAGGGACAGGTAGCCCTGTGGCAGTGGACGTCGAAGGACGTCTACGTCATGAGCGGTCCCGCCTACCACGCCTCGCATCTGGGATGGGCACTGTGCGCGCTCTACGTCGGTGCGCAGACGGTGCTCACCGAGCAGTTCGAAGCGCGGGCGTGGCTCGGCGAGGTCGCAAGCAGGCGGGGGACGCGGTCGTTCATGGTGCCTGCGCACTTCATCCGGATCCTCGAGCTGCCTGTCGACGAGCGGGCGGCACTCGACCTGTCCTGCCTCTCGCTCGTCGTGCACGCTGCCGCCCCGTGCCCGGTCCAGGTCAAGCTCAAGATGATGGACGCCTTCCCCGACACCGAGATCCACGAGCTCTACGGCGCGAGCGAAGGGGGCGCGACCAAGATCTCGCCGGACGAGTGGCGGAAGCGACCCGGCAGCGTCGGCCTGCCCTGGCCGGGCGTAGAGATCCGGATCCTCGACGACGCGGGAGACCCGGTGCCGGCGGGTACGCCCGGCATCGTGTACATCAAGCCGGCGGGTCCTCAGCGATTCACCTACCGCAACGACGAGGACGCGACACTGAACGCCTGGCGGGGCGATGCGTTCACCGTGGGGGACATCGGGTATCTCGACGATGACGGCTACCTCTACATCACCGACCGCGTCTCGGACATGGTGCTCTGGGGCGGGGTCAACATCGCACCACGGGAGATCGAGGAGGTCCTCTTCGAACATCCCGCGGTCGTCGACTGCGCGGTCTTCGGCGTGCCCGACGAGCGTGACGGCGAACGACTCAAGGCCATGGTGCAGCTGCGCACCCGGGTGACCATGGACGAGCTTGCGGAGCACGTCGGGTCGCGCCTCGCGAAGTACAAGATCCCCCGCGACTGGGAGGTCGTCGACGAGCTCCCACGTGACGTCAACGGCAAGGTGCGCAAGCGCCAGCTCGGCGCGGCCAGCGGGGCGAACGCGACCTGAGGTCGACGGAGACCGGCAGCACACGTTCGGCGTCCTCGTGCCGCCGAACGCGCCGAGCCAGAACCCGGCCGATGAGAGAACCCTCACCGGTCGTTCACCCCCGCGTCAGGCTCGCCGCCCACACTGAGTCTGGCACCACGCACAACGTGAACGGGGGTGGTGGCCGTGGGTCCAGGATCACTGAACAGAGCGGGTCGAAGCGATTGCCACCGTGCATGTCCCCGCTGCGGTTGGCACCTCCCGCTCGAGCGCGTCGCGATGGATGAGGCTCGGTGCGACGGAGGACGGCTGCGTTACCGCCGACTCTGCCGCGAGTGTGTCTGTGACCTCGAGACCGGATCCGGCGTGGAGCGAATCGAGCGGACTCGAACCGCGAGGCCGGTCCTCGGGGCGCCCCGGTACGGCGGAACTGCCGTCAGGCGACGCGTGGCCCTCAAGTTGGCCGGTCCGTTTGCCGAAGCTTTCCACTGAGGAAGCAGAGGGGCAGCTGACGAATCGTGGAGCTTCGTAGTGTGGCGCGCCTGTCGCCGAGGACGTCTCGCCGATGAGACGCTTTGTCCTCGTCGCGTCCGTGGTGCCGGTCATCGCCCTCTTCGCCCTGGTCGCGCCCAGCGGAGGCAGTGGCGCGTCGGCAGCTGTCAATTGGGATCCGTCCGGTCAGGCGATGCCGGTCGGGGACCTTCCCGGATGGCACCAGGTCTTCGCGGACAACTTCGCAAATGACGCCTACCCGCTCGGCAGTTTCAGCGGTTGCCAATCCACAGGATGTCCCGGCGCGTCGTCGTTCCCCTGGGGTGCCACACCCGATGGACACCCCGACACCTCCGGTCACTGCCAGTACACGCCCTCGCAGACCCTGAGCGTGTCGGGAGGGGTCCTCGATGTCTTCGTGCACACGGCATCGAACGGCACGTGCATGGGCGCCGCGCTTTTCCCGCTGATGCCGAAGTTGACCTTCGAGCGATACTCGATCAGATTCCGTGGCGACCCGGTCGCCGGCTTCAAGGAGATCGCCTTCCTCTGGCCGGTCGACGGCATCCACGGTGAGATCGACTACCCCGAGAACCACCTCGACTCGACGATCACCGGGTCCCTGCACACGATCGCCGGCGGTTCGCAGATCCAGCGTTGGACCTCCGGCGTCGCTTCGACGTCATGGCACACCGCCACCATGGAGTGGACTCCGAGCAGTGTGACTTTCATTCTGGACGGAGTCATCCTCGGCACCACCACGCTCGATGTGCCACAGACGCCGATGACGTTGATCGTCCGAGGGGAGAGCGATCTCGCGCCGGCTCCCAAGCCACTGCCGAGCTCGCAGGGCCACTTCCAGGTCGACTGGCTGACCGCCTACTCCTATGCGCCTGTTCCGTCGGTCACCTCGATCGCACCTTCGACGGTCGGGCAGGGTGCCCAGGCGACCACGGTGGACATCAACGGACCGGGCTTCACGCCCGACGCGACGGTCAGCTTCTCCGACCCGGGTGTCGTCCCGACGGGTCCGCCCACCTACGTCAATCCGAACGAGCTGTCGATTCCGGTTCAGGTCGCTGCCAACACGACCCTGGGTCCGGTCGATGTCACGGTCCACGAAGCGCTCGGCACCGGAACCTGCAAGGGATGCCTTCTCGTCACCCCCGCGCCGGTCGTGTCAACGGTGAGCGGCACGGTGGTCGCCGGGGGTACCGTTCCGGTCACGCTCGGCGGATCCGGGTTCCAGAGCGGCGTCGCTGTCTCCAGCCTGCTTCCCGGGGTCGTCTTCGGGACGCCCACAGCGGTCGCGCCGACTTCGGTGACCGTGCCGGTCACGGTGCGTGCGAACGCCACGAACGGTACGTATGGGATCTCCGTCACCAACCCCGATGGCGGCACCGTGGCGTGTGCAACCTGTCTCGTCGTCCTCACGGTGCCGGCGGCACCGACTGCCGGGACGGCCACTCCTGGTGACGCGTCCGCCTCGGTCACCTTCGGTGCGCCGATCTCCAACGGTGGCCTGCCGATCGCCGGATACGTGGTGACAGCCACCGACACGACGACGCCGACCAATGGGGGACAGTCGGCGAGTGGTGCTGCCAGCCCGATCGTCGTCTCCGGACTGGTCAACGGCGATCGTTACCGGTTCAGCGTCACTGCTGCGAATGCGGTGGGCACCGGAACCCACTCGACGCTCTCGAACTCGGTGGTCCCCGCCGGAATTCCCGGCGCACCGGTCATCGGATCGGCAGTTGCGGCTCGGGCAAACGCAACGGTCTCGTTCGCTCCGCCGGTGAGCAGTGGTGGCATTGCGATCGCCCACTACACGATCGTCGCATCGGATCTCTCCATCCCCGGCGCCGGTGGGCAGAGCCGAAACGGCTCGACGAGCCCGATCACGATCTACGGACTCGTCCACGGCGACACCTACCGCTTCACGGTGACCGCGACCAACGCAATGGGGACGGGACCGCCCTCGGCGGCGTCGAACGCAGTCGTCCCGTAAGTGAGCGCCCGGCCCTCGAACGTGCACCGCAGCCCGTCGTCCATCCCGGTGACGCCGTGGATCGGTGATTAGGAGTCGTGGATTCAGGAGAGCGCGTGGTGCAGACGGCGAGGCGACCACACGGTGGCAGCGGGATGGAAGCCGACCCGCCATCCCCGATTCCGCAGCTTCTCGGTGAGGTCGCGGTCCGCGTCGATCGAGAACTCCGCCGGCTCGAACCCACCGACCTCGAAGAGGAGGTCGCGCCAGACTGCAAGATTGCACATCGATGCCGAGCCAGGTCGGTTCCCGTCGGCTGACGCCTTCCCCGTCGTGCGTTTCGTGCGCCGCCGCCTGCCAGTGGCCTGGCTCCTTTCCCACGAGAGGACGGGTCCGCGGGCGGCTCCGGTCTCAGGGTCCGCGAGCGCGGCGGCGAGGTAGGTGAGCCAGGCCCGATCCGGCGAGGTTTCACCGTCCAGGTAGGCGACCGCCTCACCGGTCGCCGTGATCCACCCGAGGTTCCGCGTGAGCGAGTGATCCTCTCCGGGCACGGAGAGCAGGCGCACGTCGGCGAATCGCGCGGTGAGGCACGCGACAACCTCCGACGGCTCCGCGTCGAGCCCGCGCACCTCGATGACGATGATCTCGAAGGACGGGTGGTCGAGGGCGCAGGTGCGCAGGAGGCACTCCTCGAGCCCGTTGGCGCCCGCGTCCGTCCGGACGACGACCGAGAAGGAGGAGGGCTCGATGCCGTCGACAACCATGCCCCTCCGCGAACGGATCAGCAACCTCTTTCGTTACTCCGGGCCACGTGGATGCCGCTCGCCAGGACACGCTGTCGCGGTGGAGCAGCAGGACCGGGCAGGTGCCCACGCCGGTGCGAAGTGCCGACGGGCCCGGAGCGGGCGGCGGATCCCACTCGACGGGCCCGACGGCCCGCTGACGGTAGCAGCCGTTCACCCGGTGACATCTCCACCGAGCTCCAACGCAGGTCACATCTGACCGTGGCTGACCGGACCAACTGGTTCGTAGGTGCCGAGGACGATGCCAAGATCGGTAACGGTGAGGTCGACAGGGTGCATCGTCGCCGGGAGGATGCCGTCGTTGAACAAGCGGCGACCGGAGCCGAGCACCACTGGGAACGTCATCAGCCGGAAGCGATCGACGAGTTCGTGCTGCAACAGCGTCTGGAGCAGTCTGCCGCTTCCCCAGATCTGCAGCTCGTCGCCGGGTTGGTTCTTCAGCGACCGAACCGATGCCACGACGTCGCCTGTTATGAGATGAGCGGTGTCGGGGTGCTCGCCGCGCCACGTGGCATCGGCCCCGCTGAGCGAGTTGGACGCGAGGTATTTGGGCAGCGAGTTGATCGCCCTGGCAATGGGATTGGCGGGGTCGGTCTGATCAGGCCAGTAGCCGCGGAAGATGTCGAACGTCCTGCGCCCGAGGAGGAAGGCACTGGCGTGGCCGTTGAGCTCGGTGACGAACTCGCCGACGGTTGGATCAGCGAACGGGGCCTGCCAGCCGCCATGGGTGAAGGTGTCGCTCCGATCTTCGTCCGGTCCCCCGGGCGCCTGCATCACGCCGTCGAGGGTCAAGAATGTCTGCACGGTGAGCTTCATGTGATCGGAGACGGAGCGGCCCTCAGATCCTACGCGGGACTCACGTGGAAGACTGTGGGCGGACCGGTGGAGGAGAGGGCGCACTGTCGCGCGACGAAGGGTGGGGCGATGGAGGTCGGTCGGAGTGTCGTGGGTCACCACCGAGTGGTGTGGCTCCCCGAGCGGAGACCGGCGGGCGTAGGCCGTCGACGATGGTCGGGCTTCGTGCGCGTGCATGTGCGGGTGCATGTGCGGGTGCTGGCGCTTGTGCTGGCCATCCTCGGGGGAACCGGCGTGGCGGCGGCACCGGCCGGTGCGGTCGCGACACATCGGCTCGCATGGACGATGCTCAGTCCCGCCATGAGCCCGTCCCCTCGCGCGCTGGCCTCGGCTGCGGACGACACCGGCACCGGCCAGCTCCTCTTGTTCGGAGGGGCGGTCAATGGCACGACGAGCGTCGACGACACGTGGCAGTGGACCGGCACGACCTGGACGCAGCTCCACCCGGTCACGATCCCGGCCTCGCGAGGTGGGGCGGCGATGGCCTTCGACCCCGCGACGAACCAACTGGTCCTCTTCGGGGGTGCGAGCAGCGGCGGGGTCAACCTGAATGACACGTGGCAGTGGACCGGCGCGACCTGGACGCAGCTCCACCCTGCCTCCAGCCCACCTGCCGCGTTCGATCCCGTTCTCGCGTACTGACGCGTCCTCGGGCCAACTCCTCCTGGTCGAGGACACGTGCACGCAGACCACGACCTGGCTGTGGACCGGGGTGACCTGGACGCATCTCCACCCGGCGACCTCCCCGTCCGGTCGGTGCGGCGCGGCGATGGCCTACGACGCGTCGACCGGCCAGCTCGTCCTCTTCGGCGGCCAGCGGTCGACCAAATTCCTCGACGAGACGTGGGCCTGGACGGGTACCACGTGGACGCATCTCCACCCGGCGACGAGTCCGGGCACCCTCGGGTACAGCTCGATGTCCGAGGATCCGGTCAGTGGTCTGTTGGTCCTCTTCGGCGGCTACGACGGGACGAGTGCACTGAGGTCGACGTGGACCTGGGATGGGACCACGTGGGCCAAGCAACGGGCCACGTCCGGTCCGGCCGGACGGTTCTTCACGCCGGTCGTCGCCGATGCTGCGACGAGCCAGCTGATCCTCTTCGGCGGCTACGACGGGACGAACTACCTGGGCGACACCTGGGTGCACCACCAGTAGGGGCGTTCCGCTCGTCATCCTTCCAGCGATCGATCCTGACGAGGGTGCTCATCGCGACTTCCCGCGGGCGAGGTACTCGATCTCGATCTCCTCGAGGACGTCGTGGTCCGCGATCATCTCGATCTTCGTCACTTTGCCCGCCGCGACGGTGAAGTCGAAGGCGACCACCGGTGCGCCGCCCCGCGCCCACACGAGCCCTGCGAATCCGTCGAGCAGTGCCGCGCGTGCCGCCTTCGCCCCCCCGGAGAACCTCGATGCGACGTCATCGGGTCCCATCAAGCACGCCGGCGCACCCATGGCGACCGCTGCCGGATCGGCCACGAGCTCGACCTCTGGGCTGAGGAGCGAGACCAACATCTGGAAATCCCCCGACTTGGCAGCAGTGAGGAACGCTTCGACGATCTGGCGTTGACGCCGCGGATCAGCGGTCGGATCCTCCGCCACGCGGACCTGTCGCCGGGCCCTGCTGGCGAGCTGCCGGCAGGCTGCCGGGGACTTGCCGAGGACTCCGGCGACCTCGTCGAAGGTGACAGAGAACATGTCGTGGAGCACGAAGGAGATCCGCTCGGCCGGCGTGAGCCTGTCGAGAACGACGAGGAGCGCCTGGCCCATCGAATCGGCGAGCACGGCCTGGTCTTCGGGCGTGAGTGCGCCCCGCGGCGCGGACTGGGCGAGGTCGGGCGAGTCGTCGATGGACACGGAGAAATGCCGTTGACGGCTCCGGAGCGTGTTGAGGCAGATCCGTGAGACGACGGTCGTCAGCCAGCCAGTGAGGTTCTCGACGTCGGACACATCGGTGAGGGAAAGGCGCAGCCAGGCCTCTTGCAGGGCATCGTCGGCGTCCTCGGTGTTGCCGAGGATCCGGTACGCCACGGCACGAAGATGGGGCCGATCCCGTTCGAACTGCTCCGCTGATGTCCGGTTCGGATCCACGTGTCACATTCTCCTGTCCTCCGGTGTCATACACCTCGACCCACGACCGTGGTGAAACGTGACAGAAGGAACAGAAGGAGGAGTCATGCCAGTCCAGTTCAAGACCGTGCTCTACCCCGTGAAGGATCTCGTCGAGACGAGAATGATCTTTGCGGCCTTGTTCGGCATCGAACCCCATGTCGATTCGTCGTACTACGTCGGATTCTCCGTCGACGGCGCTGAGATCGGGCTCGTCCCGGGGGGACACGACCAGGGTATGACGGGGCCCGTCCCGTACTTCGACGTCGAAGACGTGTCTGCCACCCTCGGCGCCCTCGAGGCCGCCGGAGCCAAGGTGGCCCAAGAGCCGACCGACGTGGGTGCCGGGATGCTCGTCGCGAGGGTCGTGGACCCAGACGGCAACGACATCGGACTGCGTCAGCCGCCGACTGTGGCCTAGGAGCCCACGGATCAGGCGATCTCCCGACGCACCGCACGGTGCGCACCTCGGGCAGGTGATCGAGCTCCAGACCCTGGTCGGGTGCCTCAGGCGTTCAGGGGTTTGTGACCGAACGACACGCAAATGTAGCTTGCACATCGAGCACAGAGTGCTGAGCCTGTTGCGCGAGCAGCTTCGGAAGCACCGCTGCATGGAGGGGGAGGTGTCGAATTGATCGCTTGGCCCCGTCCCGCGGGCTCAGGTGCCAGGTCGACTCTCCGGTTCCCGTCCACCATCCGGATCACGGGGCGGAGTCGACCGATCCTCGTCCTCGTCGTCGTCACCCTGGCCGCTGCCGCGTGCAGCACGGCGACGTCGAGCACCACGTCGTTCGTCGCGTCGGGCCAGCTGCCCCCTTCCGAAGTCCCTTCGGGCCCGGCGGGGGCGCGCACGGCCAGGGCGTCTCGGTCGCCACGATCCCGCTGGCGAAGCAGAACCCCACGACGGCGCTCTTCACCGCCATCGGCAGCTTCCAATCCTGCCTGTCGGCCCTGGGTGTCACCTTCGTCGGCGCGCCCAATGCGGCCAACCCGAGCTCCCCGGCCAACGACCCCAACTACATCAAGAACCTCACGACGTGCGCGGCGCGCAGCAACATCATCCAGGCGTTGAACGCGGCCAAGTCGTCTCAGGAGAACCTGACACCCGCGCAGGTCAAGAAGGAGAACGAGGCCTACCTTCGCTGGCGTACGTGCATGATCGGCAGGGGATGGGGCATTCCGGCCCCGACTCCCAACGCCAAGGGCCTCCTGTTCAGCTTCGACGGCTCGGGCGGCGGGGCGGGATTCACACCGCCTGCCGGCCAGAGCCTCCTCGGCAGCTCCGACATGCAAGCCTGTGCGGCCAAGGCCCAGGGCAGCTAGTGGGAACCACACCGAGGAGCACGTCGTGACGAGAACCCGAACCATCCTGGTGATCGCCGCCGCGGCCGCAGTGGTTGCCGGAGGCATCACCTATGCGGTGGCCAGTGGCGGCTCTTCCTCAGCGTCGAGCCAGACGGTGATCTTCAGCCGGGTGGAAGCCCGAAACCTCCAGAGCACGGTCAACCTCACCGGGACGCTCGCACGAAAGTCACTGCGCAACATCGATGCCGCCAGCCAGGGGATCGTCAGCGCGTTGCCGACGACGGCCGGCCAGTCCGTCGGGTCCGCCCAGACGCTGTTCGCCATCGGTGGTCGCCCGGCCATCACGGAGCAAGGACTGATCTCCTTCTTCCGCTCGCTGGTCCCCGGCGACCAGGGCCAAGACGTCGTCCAGCTCAAACAGATCCTGGCCGCGGCGGGGGACTATCCCGGCCCGCCCACCGACATGTTCACCCAGCAGACGCAGTTCGCACTGGCGCAGTGGCAGGCGCAGAACGGCTATCCGAGCTCGACCCCGGCCACGAACGAGTCGGCGACGGTCTCGTTGCAGCAGGGCGCCGGCTACAAAGTGGGCGACCAGAGCTCGACCGGCCTGGTCATCGGCCCTCCCACGAGGTCGACAGGCCTCCAGGCGGCGGTGGTCGGTCGCGGAGGGGGTGCGCGACCGGCCACCTTCCTCTCGAATCCCGACCCGGTGCTCACGATCCAGTCGGTGGCGGATCAGGTCTCCCAGGGTCAGACGGCCGTCTTCGTGATCAGCGCGTCGTCCGCGCCCGTCAGCGCGCTGCCGATCAACCTGAACATCGGGGGTACGGCCACCAGTCAACAGATCATCACCCCCGCTTCGACCGCCCTCCTGGCCGCCGGGGCGTTCTCGACCGAGGTCGTCGTCCAGACTCGCGTCCTCAACACCGTCGGGCCGAACAGCTCAGTGGCGATCTCGCTGGCGCCGGGCAGCGGCTACGTCGTGGGGGCTCCCGCCACCGCTGCCACCGTCATCGCCGATACGACGGTTCCCACCCTCACGATCTCGGGAGGCACGTCGGTCACGCCGGGAGGGGTGGCCACGTTGACGGTGACCAGCGACCAGGCCCCGGTCGGGGATCTCCAGGTCGCCCTCGCGGTGGCGGGAAGTGCCCAGCCGGGGTCGGCCTACGACCCGGTCGACCCGGTCGCCGTGCTCCCGGCGGGCCGTACCTCCGTGCAGGTGACCCTGACCACGGTGGCGTCCTCGACCATCGAGCCGAGCTCCTATGCAGTGGTGTCGATTGCCCCGTCGCCCGGCAACTACAACGTGGGGTCGCCGGGCTCGGCGGTCGTCACCATCGCCGGCAGCAACGGCCTCCCGACCGTGACCCTCTCCTCGGCCACCACCTACCTCCAGAAGGGGTCGCCGTACATCGTGCAGATCGGCCTCAGCCAGGCGGTCAGCACGCCCACGACCATTCAGTTGAGCTACGCGGGTACGTCAGTGCCCGGAGTCGACTACGTCGTTCCCCCGGGGAACGTCATCGTGCCGGCCGGTCAGACCGCCGCCCAGGTCCAGATCCCGACGGTCACCGACAACACGGTGAGGGCGAACACGCTCCTCACGGTCTCACTCGCACCGAGCGGCTCGTATGCCATCGGCTCCCCCAACACCGCGTCGGTCACGATCAACTCCACCGTCGTCCCGACACTCGATATCTCGGCGAGCTCGCCCGCCGTGTCGCAGGGGGGCGCAGCGACCTTGACGATCACCGCGGACCAGGCGCCCACCCAGGCGATCTCGGTCGCGTTCGTGGTGCAAGGTACCGCCCAGCCCGGCCAGAACTACGTGCCGGTCCCCGGGTTCGCCCTGTTGCCCGCCGGTCAGACCTCGGTGACGGTGGTGCTCCAGACGCTCCAGACCAACATCACCTTCGAGCCGACCGACATGATCGTCGGCCAGTGGCCTTCACGCATCGGCACGGTGAACGTGAAGGTGGGCGCTGCGGTGGCGCCCGGCGAGCCCATCCTCTCCCTCACCGAACCGCAGCTGAGCGTGACGCTCCAGGCCACCGCGGCACAGCGGAGCCAGCTGCAGGTCGGGCAGCCCTGCACCGTCCAGATCGACGGGGCCACCAGTCAAGGACACGGGGTGATCACCGAGCTCGATGACAACGCGACGAGCGTGACCGCCAGCACGGGCGGCTCCAGCCAGGTCTACGAAGGCACCATCCAAGTACCGGACTTCACCGGCGCCAACGGCTCGCAGGTTTCGATCACGGTCGTCGACCAACAGGTGGACAACGCCCTCACCGTGCCGATCGCGGCGGTCCTGCAGAACGGGAGCGGGGTGGACGTGGTCCGGACGGTCGACCTCGCCAACCATGGGCACATCACCGCGGTCCCGGTCACCACGGGATTGACCCAGGGCTCCTACATCCAGGTCACCGGCGGCCTCAGCGCGGGGCAGGTGATCCTCGTCGGGGTCAATGCCACCCCGTGACCGACCTGTTCGACACCCCGCCGTCGGGCATCGCCGTCACCGCCACGCCTCTCTTGGAGCTGGACGAGGTCTCGCGGGTCTACGGCGAGGAGGTTCCCGTTTACGCCTTGTCCGAGGTCTCTCTGCAGATCCTGCCCGGCGACTTCATGTCCATCGTCGGACCGTCGGGATCGGGCAAGTCGACCATGCTCGGCCTGCTCGGCGTGCTGGATCTGCCGACGTCGGGGACGGTCAGCGTGGCCGGCCAGGATGTGAGCCTGCTCGACGATCCGACGCGGTCGCGGCTCCGGGGATCGTCGATCGGGTTCGTCTTCCAGCAGTTCCACCTGATCCCCCACCTGACTGCCCTGGGCAACGTGGAGACGGCGCTGCTCTACCGGAACCTCCGGCCGAAGGAACGACGAGATCGGGCGCTTGCCGCGCTGACGTCCCTCGGTCTCGCCGCCCGGGCCGACCACCGTCCGGTGCAGATGTCCGGTGGCGAACAGCAGCGGGTGGCCCTCGCCAGGGCCATCGTCACCGAGCCGCTGATGATCCTGGCCGACGAGCCGACCGGGGCACTCGACTCGTCCAACGCCGCCCACGTGCTCGAGATCTTCCAGGGTCTGCGCTCCCCTGAGCGGGCGGTCGTCATGGTGACCCACGACACCGAGGTGGCCCGAATCGCCGACCGGTGGATCGCGATGCGGGACGGCCGCATCGTGTCCGACGAGCGTCGTCCGGGGGCCGGGGCGTGAGCGACTTCGAGGATCTCGCCGGCGTCGCCTGGTCCGGACTGCGGGCCCGCAAGATCCGGACGCTCATGATCATGCTGGGACCGATCATCGGCGTCGCCGCCATGGTGAGCGCCGTCGGTCTGACCGAGAGCGCCAAAGGGGCCCTGCAGGCCCAGCTCGCGACGTTGGGGACCAACCTGATCATCGCCCAGGCGGGTGGCTCGTTCGGCTCCCAGAGCCCGACGCTGACCAGCGATGCCGTCGCTCGCGTGCAGAACATCTCGACCGTGACGAGTGCGTCCGCCACGACCAACCTGTCAGGGGTGATCGCGCTGCCGATCCAGGGAGCCAGTACGTACTACGAAGCGTTTCCGGTGCCGGTGCGGGCCGCTGACGACGTCCTACCCAACGTGCTCGGAGTCCAACTGCAAAGTGGCCGTTGGCTGAACGGGTCCGACCAACAGCTCGGCACCTACGCCCTCGTGCTCGGCGAGGGCATCGCCCAGCAGTACGGCTATCTCCCTGGGGAGCCCCGGTCGGTCCGCTTGAACGGCGTGAACTTCGGTGTCGTGGGCGTGCTCAAGGCAGTGCCCCTCGATCCGACCCTCGACAACGCGGCCTTCATCACCGAGGCGGCGGCCAAGAACACCTTCCACACCAACGGTCGGCCGAACGAGATCTACATCAGGTCCGTCCCGGGGACGACAGCGGCCACGGCGGCGGCCGTGCCGACGGCGCTCAGTCTGGGTGGCACGACCCAGGCGTCCACGCAGATCCCGAGTGACGTCCTCCAAGCCGCAGCGCAGGCCGATAAGACCCTCCAACAGGTGGCGCTCCTCGCGGGTCTGCTGGCCCTCACGGTCGGCGGTATCGGGATCGCGAACGTGATGTCGATCTCGGTGATCCAGCGCTCCTCGGAGATCGGCATCCGCCGCGCCGTCGGCCACAGTCGGGCCACCATCGGCATCCAATTCCTGCTGGAGTCACTCTTCGTCGGCCTGCTCGGTGGCGCGATCGGTGCGGTGCTGGGTGTGGCCGTCGTGACCATCATCTCGGCGGTCGCGGGTTGGGTGGTGGTTATCAACTACGGACAGATCCCCGTCTGGATGGGCCTGGCCCTCGCAGTGTCGGTGGTGGCCGGCCTCTACCCGTCGATCAAGGCGGCCAGGCTCGAACCGCTCGAGACACTCCGACTGGGCTGACTTCTTGATGCGAGGTCCGGCGCCGGAGCCTCTTCGCCGGTCGCTGCTTCCATGGCTGGTGGTCGGCGTGGCCGTCTGCTTCAACTACTGGCTCCTGCGGCCCGAGCTCCTGTCGGTCGCCTATCTCAACGACAGCTCGGTCCACGAGCAGATGGTCCGCTTCGCCGCCGCCCGGCTGTCTTCGGGGCACCTGCCGCAGACGAGCTGGTTCCCCTACCTGGGGTTGGGTTCGCCGCAGTTCCTCCACTACCAGAGCCTGCCCGCGACGCTGACCGGCCTGGTCGGCACCGTGGTCGGTCCGAATCGCGCATTCGTGTGGAGCATCTACCTGCTGGTCTCGCTCTGGCCGGTCAGCGTCTACCTGGGGGCCCGAGCATTCCGTCTCAACCGGTGCTCAGCCGCGGCAGCGGCCGTCCTCGCCCCGCTCGTCGTCTCGGCGGTGGGCGTGGGCTACGAGACCCGGGCCTACATCTGGATCGGGTTCGGCGTGTGGACCCAGCTCTGGGCCATGTGGACCTTGCCGCTCGCGTGGGGCTGGTCGTGGCGGGCGGTGCGGGGAGACGGACCGTTCCTCCCGGCCGTGCTCTGGATCTCGCTCACGGTCATGTTCCACTACGAGACCGGGTATCTGGCGCTGCTGCCACTCGCGATCCTGCCGTGGTTGACCCCGTCGGCGTGGCGTCCGCGCCTGGCGCGGGCCGCGGTCGTGGCGGCAGGCAGCCTGTTGGCGACCGCGTGGGTCACGGTTCCGCTCTTGGCCACCGGTCGGTGGGCCTCGATCAACGAGGTGTTGCGCGGCACGCCGTTGGAGAACGGCTACGGCGCGCGCCAGGTCCTCACGTGGCTCGCGGGTGGCGGGCTGCTCGACCACGGACGGCTGCCGGTCGTCACCGTCTTGGCCGGGGTGGGCCTCGTCGCGGCCATCGTGCGGTTCCGCACGGACGAGCGCGGACGGGCGCTCATCGCCTTGTTGGTCATGAGCCTCGTCCTCTCGTTCGGACGGACCACGTTCGGCCCCCTGGTCGCTGTCCTCCCCGCGAGCTCCGACCTGTTCATGCGCCGATTCATGATGGGAGTCCAGTTGGCCGCGCTCCTCCTGGCCGGCCTCGGTGCGGGGGCGTTGGCCGGCGGCGTCCGGACGGTGCTCGTGCGACGGGGCATCTGGAGGTCCGAGGACCACCCGGAAGGGCCGCCCGAGTGGTGGCGGCGATCGGTCCTCGTCCTCGTCGGCTTCGCGGTGGTCGTCGTCGCGCTCGGCGCCGGCATGGACCCAGGTGGTCGACCTGGCCAACCGGAACGGTGATGCCATTCGCACCCAGCAGGTCGGGGACAGGGTCGACGGTGCGCAACTCGCCCCACTCCTCGAGCGGATCCGCCAAGGAGGCGGCGGTCGCACGTATGCAGGTCTGCCCGACAACTGGGGAGCAACCTTCACCGTCGGTGCGGTGCCGGTCTACCAGTACCTCGAATCACAGGACATCGACGAGGTCGGGTACACCTTGCGCACCGCATCCTTGATGACCGATCCCGAGTACTGGTTCGACCAGACCAATCCGGGGGACTACACGGTGTTCGGCGTGCGCTACCTGCTCCTCCCGACCACGGCGAGCCCGCCGGTCCCGGCCCGGCGGATCATGGTGCGCGGCCGGTACAGCCTCTGGGAGGTGGCCTCGGTCGGCTATGTGCATATCGATGACGCTGTCGGGACGGTCACCGAGGACCGTTCCAACGTCGGACTCCGATCGATCGCCTATCTGCACTCGACCCTGCCGGAAGAAGGCCGGGCCCCGATCGTGAGATGGTCGTCGGGTGGGGCCAACGTCGCCACCAGGCCGAGCGTCGGGGTCGCGAGCGGCCCCGCCGGGACGGTGCTCACCGAGGACGCCCGTCTGGACGAAGGTGCCGTGTCAGCGGTCGTTCGGATGGCGAGGCCGGGTCTCGTCGTGCTGGCCTCCTCCTACGACCCGGGATGGCGGGTCACGGTGGACGCGGCGCCGGCTGCGACGGTCATGGTGGCGCCGGCGGTGGTCGGGGTACGGGTGGCGCCCGGAGTCCACCGTGTGGTCTTCCGGTACGCCGGGTTCGGGACGTATCCGCTCCTGATCGCCATCTTCCCGGCGGTCGTGATCGGTCTCGGGCTGGTCGACCTCTGGAGGCGGAGGGCACGAGGCCTCCCGTGATCGGGCTGGGGTCCCCGGCAGGGCTCCGGTCAGGGTTGCGAGGACGTGGACCCCGACGACGTGGTCGAGGCTCCCGAGCCCGGTGCGGTGGTGGAGCCGCCCGCGCCCGCACCGCCGGAGGACTTCCCTGCCCCCGATCCCGCGGTGCCGGACCCAGCTCCGACCCCGGCACTCGAGGAACCGCCCCCGGAGTTGCCTGCCGCTGAACCCGCCGACGATCCACCTTGCCCTGCGCCCGACGCACCCGCGGCACCCGTGGCCCCGGCGGGGTTGCTGGTCTGGGATCCGGACCCCGTCGTGCCGGTCGACCCCGAGGTCCCGGCGCTGGTTGCGACTGCCGCGCTTCCACTGTTGCCGGCCCCACCGGTGACTCCTGAACCGGCCGTCGCCCCCGGCCCGCTCGGATTGGATCCGAGGGGTCCGCTGTACCCGGTGTCGGCCCCGGTCGACGCGGCGGTCAGCCCGACGACGACGCCGATGCCGACGAGGAGGATCGCGGCTGCGGCGGTGGCGAGGGCCCTGCGGCCACCGCTGATCGGTCGTCGGCGCTTGGAATGTGGGTGGGTGCTGTCCTGTCGTGTCGTCATGGGCTCCTCGAGGGCCGCTATCTGCCGGTGCGCTCGCGGTGTGCGCACCCCGGCCAACAGCAAGGCCGTCGCTGGCCTTCCTCGAGCTCCTCGTTGGTCCGGCGAATGCGGCGTTGTCGGGTCGTCTCCTGCTTGGCGTCCTCGACCCAGCAGATGAACTCGTTCCGTGCCAGCGGCGTGATGTCCTTCCAGGCATCGAGTGCCGTGGAGTTGGCGATCAGCGCCTTGCGCAGGTCTCCTGGAAGCTTGTGCACCACCCCACCGGGCACGTTCGGGCCGCTCACGGGTCCACGGTACCGGGTCGCGGCGCTCGAGGCCGGGGTCGACTGCCCGGCAAGGTGAGTTGCGGGTCAGAGCTCGGGGGTCGGCGCGCTGCCGGCGACCTTCCACTCCGGCTTGCGAAGTCGATCCAAGAGTAGAGGCGGAACGATCCCGATCGCGAGGATCCCCCCGAGGACGAAGAGGGCGTAGAGGAGCCGGTTCGAATGGCCGAACTGCGATGGGGCGATGAAGCCGATGCCCAGAGCCGTCACCGACGACACGGTGCCGACGACACAGAGGAGGCCGAGAGCCGGCGCTCGATATCCGCGGGCATGCCCCGGCTGCTTCCGGCGCAACCTGACCGCTGCGATGAACATGAGCACGTACATGATGAGATAGACCTGCGTGGCCATCACCGCGAAGATCCAATAGGAGCGCGAGACGTCCGGTATGAGGGCGTAGAGCAGGGCGATGACGGTGATCACGATCGCCTGCCCCGTGAGGATGCGCATCTCGATGCCCCTCGGGTTCACCTTCTGGAAGAAGGGAGGGAGAAAGCCCTGCTCGCGCCCGATTCTGAGAAGCCCCTCGGAAGGACCGTCGAGCCAGGCCATCATTCCTGCGAGTGCCCCGATCGCAAGAGCGATCGCAACCAACGGCACGGCGAACTTGATCCCGAAGTGCGCGAAGAGACTGTTGAATGCTTGCATGACACCGGCCGTGAAGCTGATGTTCTTTTCGGGGATCACCCAGGCGATCGCCAGCGTGGGGAGGACGAAGATGGCGAGGACGAGTGCCATGGCGAGGAAGATGGACCTCGGGTATTCGCGGCCGGGGTTGCGGAGCTCGTCGACATGCACGGCATTCACCTCGATTCCGGCATAGGTGAAGAAGCTGTTGACGACCAGGACGACGCTGGCGATGCCCGTCCACGCCGGTAGGAGATGGTGTGTGTCCATCGGGGCAGCCGAGTGGTTCCCCTGGAGCAGGTAGGCGATGCCGAGAGCGACGAGGATTGCTCCCGGGATGAGGGTACCGATCAGCGTCCCACTCGAGGAGAGCTTTGCCACGAGTCCGACTCCCCGCGAGGAGACGAACACGCCCCCCCAGAACAACACGATGATGACCACGGCGTTGTAGACGCCATTGGCGGCGAGACTCGGATCAGTGACATAGGCGAGTGTTCCGGCGACGTAGGCGAGAAGAGCGGGGTAGTAGAAAATCGTCTGGGCGAATTCGCACCAGACGGCCAGGAGCCCCATCGGGGCAGACACGCCTTCTCGCACCCAGTTGTAGACGCCGCCCTGCCAACCGGACGCCAACTCGGCCGCGACCAACGAGACGGGCACCAAGAAGACGAATGCAGGGAAGACGTACAAGAACACTGAAGCGAGACCGAAGACCGATGTGGCCGGTGCGGAGCCGAGATAGCCGACGGATCCGACCGTCATCATCGCCAAGACCGTCCAGGAGATGTATCGCCGAGGGGGTGCCTTGGCCGTCGCGAGGGCTCCGGAGGTCGGCGCGCGGTCGGGGACGGCTCGCCCGGTAGCCGTTGGCCGGGGATGGCGGCGACTGCGTGTCCACATGGGCTACGGACCCACCTCTTCTCCTTGACGTGTCGTCAGGTTACGCAGCACCGGCGACGCTGCCCGGTACCTCAGCACGCCCATGCGGCACCGGTGCTGCGCGCCACCGGACACTCGGTGCAGGGCTGCTCGCAACCGTGGGGGTCGTGATCATCATCTCAGCCCCCATCCAGCCCAATCTCCGTCTGACAGACTCACCATGTGCGATCGAGCAGACTCAACGCCCGTCAGCGCATCGTTGTCGTTATCGGCCTCGGGGTGGGGCTGTATTTCTTCGGCGGCTGGGCGACGACTCGAGGCAATGGTGCCGGTTGGGTCGCCTACGCACCGTTGTCCAATAGCGTCAACACAGCAGACCTACCCGGGCCAGGGCTACACCCGTGGGTTCGTCTCGTCATCTGGCTGGTGCTGATCGTCATCTGGGTGATCGCTGCGATCGCCTTGCTCCGTTCCTCACCGGATTCGAAGGACGAAGGCTCGATCGATTAGACCGAACTGAGGCCGGCCCGTGTGTCGCGTGGAACCGGTGGCAGGGGATGGCCGTGCAGCCTCGGAGAGCAGTCGGATACTCCGCCCGCCCTAGCCCCGAGGTGCGAAGAACTCGAGGGCGATGTTGTCGGGGTCTCGAAATGACAATGCCGAGTAGGAAGGTGCGTCCACGATGCCACCGTTGGGGATGCCGAGCTCGTTCAGGCGGACTTCCCACGCTTTCAACTCATCGCGGTTGGCACAGCCGAAAGCCAGATGATCGAGACCCGGCCGGCGCTCGTTGAACGGCTGAGTGCTGTTCAAGTCAGGGAACTGGGTTAGACCGACGATGGTCCCGCTCGTAAGCCAAGCGACACGCTTGAAGGGACCTGTGTCCTCGTCAAGGATCGGGTCCGAGCCGAACAGAGCCTTGTACCACGGCACACTCCGTTCGAGGCTCGTCACCGTGAGCGCCACGTGAGTAATCGCAGGGAACTCTGGCATGTCGTTTCGGCACCTGAAGCAGCACTGGGTTCTGCAACTCTCTGTGAGTAGAAGCTATCTGGCAGCACAAGCCCCTGCGCTAATTGAGGCCCCAGTTCCGGTGTGTTCGGAGACACCCCAATGGTTCGTCGCCAGTGACCTGGCCAGTGCAGCCTCTCCTCCTGGATCCCGATACTCGGTACTTCTGCCTCCTACAATTCTCCTCATGACGAGCCGCCGAATCGATTTGATCCGCGAGGCCTACAAGTACGCCCATGAAGAAGACGGCGACAAACTCCTTCAACTGTTCGACGACGAAATCGAAATGACGGACCCGGTCTCTCTGACCGTCGTGCATGGCAAGGAGGCGATGGCCCAACTGTGGCGGCGATCGCTTGGCGCCGTGCACTCCATGGTGCCGAGTGAATTTGTCGAGATGGGGGATGCCGTCATCGTTGTGGTACATCACGACTTCTACGACCGCGCGCTGAAGCGGCTAGGCGAAGGAGTATCCAAGATCCATCGCTTTACGGTCCGCCGAAATCGGATTGCAAGGCTCGAAGTCACGACGTTCGACGAAATCCCTGAAGACGTGCGAGAGCGTTTGGCGGCATCGGACCCAAGCTGACATCATTCAGATCGTTTGGTCAATGGATAAACCAGGTTCGCCAGATACCGTCTGGCCAGTCGCGATCAAGCCCCTGCCTCCGACGTGCCAGAGCGAGGTAGTCCCCGGGTGGCAAGTGCTGGACCGTCGATAGTCGCCGCCGAGCCGGCGCTATGAGATAGGCGGAAGAGCCCGTCCTCTGTAGCCAGGCACGATCTCACCCGTACCTCTGCGGCGTCGTTGTGGCCGGACCAACCAAAGGATCAAGGCGAAGATCATGTTTGGCAGCTCGTACATGGCCAGCCCGACCTGGTTGTACTTGCCAGGCGCGATCTTGGTGCTGAAGGACAGATACGTGGTGTCTCCCTCCGCGACCATCCCGCCCAGGCGGCAAAGCGAGAGGGCGCTCAGCGCGAGGGCAAAGAAGCCGAGCGCTGATTCACGGTATTTCTCCCGCGTCGCTCCCACAAGAGCGGCGGTCCCGATCGCCATCTGAAGACCCCCGTACATGGCCCGGACCTCGGTGCGGGCGACGGGACTTGAAAGGTCGTACACGTCCATGCCTGGGATGACTTCACCCGACCACGACTGCGGTTTGATGAGGTTGATGAGACCCCAGGGAAGCCAGAACAATGAGTTCGCGACCAGGAAGCCCTGAGTGAGTCTGCGATGTCGCTTCGGGTTCATGGGACGTTCTCTCGGGTTGTCGGACGCGCCGACCGCTGCCGGCGACGAGCGTGCTTCGTGCGGTTGGGTTCGAGCCCAGCGGCGTGGCGAAGCTCGGCATAGAACAACTCGGAGTCATCGTCGGGGATGAGGGCGTGGCTGAGTGCGACCCGCGTGACGACGAGTCGCGACAACCCTGCCATCAGGGCCAGGGAAGTGCGGAAGGAGGCGATCACGCATGATCGGCATCACTCGGGTCATCTGGTAGACGACGTGCTCAGGTTCGATGTCCACGATCCGCCGCAGCGAGTAAGTCTTCTGGAACTTCACGATGAAACGCAGCACGGCTTCGAGTCGAGCATCACCCTCGAGCCCGGCAACTGCCTCGGCGATGCCGGTGTCGTACTTCTCCTGCTCGTAGTGGCCAAACGTCTCGAGGAGCGCTTCCTTCGAGGGGAACCACCGGTAGAGAGTCGGCCGGGACACTTCGGCGGTGGCGGCCACGTCCGACAACGACAGCTTGCGGGTTCCGGATCGTGCGAGGACCTCGACGGTCGCCTCAAGGATGCGCTCGCTCGTCGTCACCATCTCAGTGGCTGCCACCATCGGCTTTACATTCTTGCATACGAATGTAACGCTTGGAGGGTATGAGCATCCTCACCGTGCGAAGCCCCCGATTCCGGATCGACGAGTCAGTGCCGTTCCAGTGGCAGCCGAGAAACCCGAGCTTCGGGCTGTTCGGCAACACCTTTACATTCCTGGCGATCGCCTTCGAGCGCTACATCGTGTCGGCGACCCGGCAGGCGCTACCCCGCATCACCGACTCGAGCGTCGCCGAGGAGGCGGACGTGTTCGTCCGCCAGGAAGCCCAGCACGCTCGGGCGCACCGTGCGCACGCGAAGGCGATGATCGACCGTTACCCCGGGCTCGACGAGACCTACGCCGCTGCGAACGCCGCCTACGACAGGCTGCTCGAGCACGAGGATGTCGAGTTCCACATGGCGTACATCGCCAACCTCGAGGCGACGTTCACGCCACTCTTCAAGATGGTCCTCGACAACCGACGGGAGCTCTTCGTCGGGAGCGACGAGAGGGTCGGCACGATGCTCCTTTGGCACTTCGTCGAGGAGATTGAGCATCGCAGCTCGGCGCTGCTCATCCACCACCATGTCACCCCGGATCGCTGGTACCGCATCCGCAAAGCACCCAAGGTGTTCGATCACGTCACCGGAATTTACAAGCTCATCCTCGCCGGGTTCGAGGAGCACGTTCCCCTCGAGGACCGCCACATCTCGACGAAGGCGGTCGGGCCGAGCGGCCTCTACCTCTCCGAGCTGCGCGATCGGATTCCTCTCGGTCGACGACCAACCCGGACGTCGATGCTGAGCCACGTCCGTGGCCGGGACCTGCGGACCATGCTCTGGCGCGAGACCAAGGCCCAGACGGCGCGGCATGACCCGGCTCGACGAACCGCTTCCCACCTGGGTGAGCGACTGGCACTCTGCCTTCGACTCCGGTGTGGACATCACCACCTACGAGGGCGCACGACTCTGAGGCCTCGACGACACAGGGCTCGTACTTGCCGGGTGACCCTCAAATGCCGTTCCGGGCGAATAGGCCGGTCGTGAGCGCGAAGGAGGCCTTCGGCCCTGGTGCCGCGGTCCCCACGAGCGCACACTGAAGTCACGGGTCCGTTGAGCGAAGGTCCCGCCACCTGCGCTCCGGGCTCGCACCTGCAGCCCGTCACCTCCGACCGTGACACCGCGGCGGGTCATGCAGGCGACGGGCCGGTTCGACCACTCCTCCGGCAGGCAGTACGGACGTCGCTGGCAGAAAGGCGACGGGAACGCCGACCGCCACCGGATTGGTGCAGTCGGTCGGTGAGCCGAGCCGGTCGCCTGGCCGGCCGATTCACCACGCTGTCGTCGATGGTCCCGGAGCGTAAACCAGCGTCTGCTACTTCGGACGCGCTTCTCAGGTGATCGTGACGCGCAGGCGCGACTTGGAGTGTCGCAGTCCCAACGTGAACGTTCCGGACGAGCCGCACACGACGTTGACCCCGTTGAACGGCATCGCCGCCTCAAAGGGTCTGCCCCGCTCCGTGAGCCGCTGGGTCGCGTGGGACTTGTTGGTGATGCTCACCGAATAATTGTTGGACGTGCAGGTGCCATTCGTCGGCGGTGCCTTGATGACGCTCGGGTGGAAGGAGGCGTCGATCGCCGTACCAAGGATGATCACGTTCGGTGGGGAGGTGGCCGCCCCCGCGTTCACCGTTGCCGACGGAGATGCGATGAGGAGGACGAGCGGGATCGCCGCGATTGATGCCGCCAGCAGCCGCCTGGGTGGAGCGAGCAAGGTGAGTACCTCCTTGCGCGTTGGTGCCCTTGTGCCAGAGGGAAGGCTAGCCACGTCTTCACATCTGTGCACCGGCGTGTCACCGGCTTCCCGTGCCCTGACGTGCCCTTTCTCAGCCCTTCCCGAAGAACCGGGCCCGAATTCGGGGCAAAGAAATGCCCTGACCTGCGGGAAAACAAGTCAGGGCATCGTGGAGGTGGCGGGAATCGAACCCGCGTCCTCCGGCTTCTCACTAGGCCTTCTCCGAGCGCAGCCGGTATGGGATTGTCGGGATCGGCGCCGCTACCGGCGACAGCGCTGTTCCGTATCCGACGAAGGTGTCCCTGACGGCTAGTCGGCGAAGCCGGTCAGGTAAGCCCCACAAGATGTCGCCCGGATCCGGCCCGCAGGGCTGAGACCGGTCGGACGTCGCTGTTCTTAGGCAGCGAGCGCGAGCTGAGGCTCGGCGTTTGTTTTTGGTTCCGGCTCTTTAACGTGGCTCCGGAGACCACGGCTCGCTTCTCCTAGATCGACGACCAGAGTCGAAGCCTGTCACCCCCTGGGATGTCGCTGGGTTGTCACCGGCCGGATTAGGAATCCGACCAGACCTACCATGGTACTGCCTCGAGGCCGACTTCGAGTCGGTACCGGCGAGGCCGACGCCCGGAACAGCACTCTCGTGGGGGCATGGGTGCACCCGTCAGCGTGACGAACTGCCCCTCGCGGCGGCACGAGCCTCACGGGCAGCCTCTCGTCCCGCATCGCGTGCGGCGATGGCGTGGCGTTTGTCGTACTGCCTGCGACCGCGGGCGAGCGCGAGCTCGACCTTGGCGCGGCCGTCCTTGAAGTAGATCGAAAGGGGCACCAGGGTCAGCGACTGCTGCTGGCTCCGACCCATCCATTCGTCGATCTGCCGCCGATGAAGGAGCAGCTTGCGCTTGCGGTCCGGGTCGTGCGCGCCGACGCCGGTCGCCTGGCTGTAGGGCGGGACGTGCACGCCGAAGAGCCACATCTCGCCGTCGACGATCCGGGCATAGGCGTCTTGGAGGGCGATCCGGCCACCTCGCAGCGACTTGACTTCGGAGCCCTGAAGGACGATGCCGCACTCTGTGGTGTCGATGATGTCGTAGTCGTGGCGGGCGCGACGGTTCGTGGTGACCACCCGATTCGCGTCGGCGCTGTCCCGACGGCCCGTTCCCTTCTGCTGTGCCGTCAACGCTTCGCGTCGCTTCTTCGCCGCAGCCATCCAATGGACGCTAACCGCCGGTCATGGGGATCACGCAGCCGGGCAATCGACCGACCAGCGCCACTCTTCCTCTAGCGTGACCGTCGTCATGTTCACCCTCGGCCACACCGTGTACGACCAGATGGTCGCCCACTGCCTTGCCGGACTGCCCGAGGAGGCCTGCGGTCTTCTGGGAGGCGACCCGGAAGCGGGAGAGGCCCTCACGTGTTACCCGACCCGGAATCTCGCCGCTTCCGCCAAGCTCTACACGGTCGATCCCGTCGAACACCTCCGCGCGGACCGCGACGCCGAGGCTGCCGGTAACTCGATCATCGGCGTGTTCCACTCCCACACCCACACCGACGCCTACCCCTCGGCGACCGACGTGGCCCAGGCCCCGGACCCCGACTGGCATTACGTCCTGGTCTCGCTGCGGGACGTCCTCCCGGTCGTGCGCAGCTACCGCATCGTCGGGGGGCTCATCACCGAGGAGCCGGTCCGGCTGCATCCCCGGTAGAATCCCAACCGAACTGGTCAGCTTTCGACCCGCCGGGCCGGCTTGGCGCCACCCCGGAGGCGCCCGATCCGGGCGCACCAACCCGGTCCGGGAGATCGACCGCCCGGCCAATGCCCAACCAGACCAAAGGAGCCGCCGTGCCCGTCCGAGTGAACCTTCCGACCGTGCTCCGAGCGCACGCCGGCGGCGTGAAGACGGTCACGGCCGACGGGACCACGGTCGGGGACGTCCTGCGGTCCCTCGAGAAGGAGTATCCGGGCCTCTCGGGGCAGGTCATCGACGGCAGCGGCGCGCTCCACAAGTTCGTCAACGTCTACGTCAACGACGACGACGTGCGGTATCTCTCGGCCCTCGACACCCCGGTCACGGACACCGACGAGCTCTCGATCCTCCCGGCCGTGGCCGGGGGTGCGACGTCGGATGGAGCGGATCTCCGGAGATGACCGTGTACGGCTCCGTCCTCGACCTGATCGGGAACACCCCGCTCGTGGACGTGAGCACGCTGAGCCCGAACCCGTCGGTCCGCCTCCTCGTCAAGCTCGAAGGGCAAAACCCGGGTGGATCGGTGAAGGACCGCATCGCGCTCGCCATGATCGAAGAGGCGGAGAAGGGCGGGCGGCTCGAGCCTGGCGCGACCCTCATCGAGCCGACGTCGGGCAACACCGGCATCGGCCTGGCGTTGGTCTGCCGTGTGAAGGGCTACCACCTGAAGGTGGTGCTCGCGACCAACGTGTCGACCGAGCGCCGCCAGCTCCTCGAACTGTGGGGCGCGGAGATCATCGAGTCACCGGGGTCCGAAGGTTCCAACGGGTCGGTTCGGCGCGCGCAACAGCTCGCGGCCGAGCACCCCGAGTGGGTCTTCCTCTATCAATACGGTAACCAGGCCAATCCGCGTGCGCACTACGAAGGAACGGGTCCCGAGATCTGGCGCGACTGTCCCGAGCTCACCCACTTCGTCGCCGGACTCGGCACCTCGGGAACGTTGCTCGGCGCCGGCCGGTATCTGAAGGAGCGCAACCCCGACGTCAAGGTGTGCGCCATCGAACCGCCAGCCGGTGAGCTGGTCGACGGGCTGCGGAACCTCGACGACGGGTACGTCCCGCCGATCTTCGTGGAGAACGCCGGATCCTCCCTCCTCGACGGGAAGCGCATCGTGCGACCGCGCGAGTCCATCGAATGGACGAGGCGCCTCGCGGAGGTCGGGATCTTCGCGGGGATCTCGTCGGGTGCGGCGCTCGCCGGCGCGGTCAAGGTGGCCTCGTCGATCGAGGAAGGGTGCATCGTGGTCGTGTCGGCGGACGGTGGTTGGAAGTACCTCTCGACCGGAGCGTGGACCGATGACCTCGACGTGGTCGCGGAGCGCGCGAAGCACCTGACCTACTTCTGAGGGTCGCGCTCCGGGCGGATCGACCGATGGCCGTCACGTAGCCTGGACCCGTGCTCGGGATCCTGTGTCGCATGGCGACGTGACGCACTCGACGGAACCGGTCGATCGATTCTCGCTCGCCGTGCTCGGATGTGACGGGAGCTGGACCGGCCCCGGCGGTGCAGGGAGCAGCTACCTCGTCGAGGTCGGTGAGACGCGCGTGCTCGTCGACCTCGGCCCGGGGAGCTTCGCAAACCTGCAGTCGATCGCAGACCCCGCCTCGATCGGGGCCGTCATCGTCAGCCACCACCATCCGGATCACTGGGCCGACCTCTTCGTCCTCGACACCTACTGCCGGCGGGCCATCGGTCGGGAGGGCCTCCCGGTCTACGCACCCTCCTCGGTCGCGGAACGCTCGGGTCTCGCTGCCACCCATTCGTTCGACTGGCGAACGGTCACCGATGGCGACCGTGTGGTGATCGGCGGTCTCGCGGCCGCGTTCTCTCGGACCGACCACACCTTCGAGACCTTGGCGGTGCGACTCGACGGAGCAGGACATTCGGTGGGCTACTCTGCCGACTCGGGCCCGGGCTGGTCGGTCGGCGAGCTCGGGACGGGTCTCGACCTCATCCTGTGCGAAGCGACGTACACCGCCGAGCACGAGGGGACCGCCGGTCATCTGAGCGGTCGGCAGGCAGGTGCGTCGGCGCGCGAGGCTCGAGCTCAGCGGCTGGTGATCACCCACCGGTGGCCGACCGTGTCTGCGGGCGCGGTACTCGACGAAGCCGGGCTGGCATTCGAGGCCCGGGTGGAACAGGCAGCCATTGGAAGGGAGTTCGTGCTGTGAGTGAGGGATCCATCGCAGACCGATCGGTCGTCGCACGAGGCGACGGGCGAGCCGTCGACGAGCTACGGCCGGTCTCCTTCGAGCGCGACTTCACCGTCTTCGCCCCGGGTTCCGTGCTGGTGTCGATGGGACGGACGCGGGTGCTCTGCACGGCGTCGGTCGAGGAGCGCGTCCCTCCGTGGATGCGCGGGAGCGGGAAGGGCTGGGTCACCGCCGAGTACTCACTGCTGCCCGGATCGACCGGAGAACGGGTGACCCGCGAGGCTGCGAAGGGCCGCCAGTCGGGCCGGACCCAGGAGATCCAGCGGCTGATCGGGAGGTCCCTCCGCTCGGTCTGCGATCTCGTCGAGCTCGGCGAGGTCCAGATCACGGTCGACTGCGACGTTCTCCAAGCCGACGGTGGCACCCGCACTGCCTCGATCTGCGGGGCCTACGTCGCGCTCCATGACGCGCTCACCCGCATGGTGCAGCGCAAGGTGTTGCGGTCCAATCCGCTGACCGAGGCAGTCGCCGCGGTCTCGGTCGGCGTGGTCGACGGGGTCTGCATGCTCGACCTGCCCTACGAGGAGGACAGTCGCGCCGAGGTCGACATGAACGTGGTGATGACCGCGTCCGGACGGTTCATCGAGGTCCAGGGGACCGCCGAGGGGATGCCCTTTTCCAAGGGCGAGCTCGACGAACTGCTGCGGCTTGCCGAGCTCGGGATCGTCCAGGTGCTCGACGTGCAGACCGAGGTGCTCGCCGAGTCGCCAGCCCCGCGCTGAGGTGGGTTCGCTGCAGCTCGTCATCGCCAGCGCCAACCCCGACAAGGCCGCCGAGATCGCCGAGCTGCTCGGCGTCGTTTCGGGTCTCGAACTGCTCCCTCGGCCGACCTGGGTCGCTGATGTTGAAGAGAACGGTGCGACGCTGCTCGACAACGCCCGGCTCAAGGCCCGAGCACTCGCGGAGGCGACCGGAACCGCAGCGGTGGCCGACGACACCGGACTCGAGGTCGACGCGCTTGGCGGGGCTCCGGGGGTGTTCTCGGCGCGGTACGCCGGTGAGCACGCGAGCTACGCCGCCAACGTGGCAAAGCTCGTCGCGGAGCTCGACGCGGCGGGGGCCCGAGGCCCCGAGCACCGGCGCGCTCGGTTCCGATGCGTCGCGTTCGTCGCGTATCCCGACGGGCGTGAGCGCTGGGCCGAGGGGGTGGTCGAGGGCACGATCGCGACCGTGCCCCGTGGCACGAGCGGCTTCGGCTACGACCCGGTGTTCGTTCCCGAAGGGCTCGACGGGCTCGACGGGCTCGACGGGCTCGACGGGAGGACCTTCGCCGAGATGACGGCGGAGGAGAAGCACGCACTGTCCCATCGGGGGAGAGCCTTCCGCGCGCTCGCAGCGGGGCTGGCGCCCAACTCCTGAGCTCGGCTCGAAGTCGAGTGGTCGGCGGGAGCCGGGCCAGGCCCGGTTGTCTTTTTCGGGTGATGTATGCCGATGTATACCGATGTATGCGCGAAAAAAGCTTTCACGAGACGGCGCGGACTCTCACGAGACGGCTCGGACTCTTACGAGACGGCTCGGAACAGGCACGGTCGAGGCATGCAGGCGAACCCACGCAGGAGCGCACTCGGGTCGTTCATGACGAAAAGGGCCCGTGGGTGACAGGTCCGAGCGGCAGATGCCAGGAGTTTCAGCTGGTAGGGGTGCAGGTCACCGGCAAACGGACTCAGGCGACGCCGTTGTCCGCGGGGCCGTTCGCCTGGGCGACCGGCGTCCATGGGTCCTCCGCGATCGGCGGCGGCATGATCGACACCTCTGCGAGGCTCGGTGGTGCCTCGGTGGCCGGATCGGTCGATCCGTCCTGCACGGGCTCCGACGATGCGCGGCGCCGCTCGTCGGCTGGCTCGTCGCTCAGACCACCAGGCGGGATGACGGGGAACGGCGTGGACGGCACGACCGCAAACGGCGGCGGCTGAGCCCCGGCAACTCCCGCCGGAGCGTTGTCATCGGTGGACATGATGATGAGTCCTTCCGCGAGCAGGTCGCGGAGGGTACGGAGGCCGGCGATCTGGTCCCCGCCGATCGCTTCGAGCACCGACTCGACCGACTGGCCCGAGGTGCCGACGGTCGTGAGGACCTGCCACTGGTCGCTCCGGATCTGGACATCCTGCCCGGGGGGAGTGGGGGAGAGCACGACGGACGAGGTGAGCGGCACAACCTTGCGGATCTCCCGCCATTCGTCGATTTGGTGGCGAACCTCGGCGAGGACGCCCTCGACTGGCACCGGTGGGTGGCCGCTCGAGGAGGTCGAATCGGTCAGGAACGAGAACCAACCGTCGACGAGGCAGGCGAGCTCGAAGATGGCCTGACCCATCGTCGTCGCGGTCCCGACCTGTGCATCAGTGAGCTGGCCGGCCTCCAACCAGAGGCTTCCTTCGGCCGCGTCGCCCTCGACCTGCAGCTCCCCGGTCTGTCCGACCGACGAGAGGAGCAACAAGACGTCGGCCAGCGGGAAGACCGTGAGTGATCCGACGAGCGACGCTCCTGATGGACCATCGAAGGGCGCGCCGAAGTCGTCGGGGACGGGCTCCAGGACGTTCGCCACCTCGTCGGGTGCCGGAAGGGTGTCGAGGCCGACCGTGCCGGATGCCCCGGGCGGTTCGACCGCGACGAATGGGCTCTGCTCTGCCCCACCACCATGCTCGATCATTTGCGATCCTCCTGAGGACCCACGTCTCCTGGCCATCACCCCTGTCCTTCAGTCGAGGCTCTTGCAGACCACAATAACCGCGAAGCGTGGCAACTTCCACACTCGACGTGGTTTTTCACCTCCTTCCAGGGAGGACAGCCCTGTTCCACCGGCGGGTCCGAGCCCGGATGTCGATTCTGCCCAGGGCTAACCTCGGCGGCATGCCCAGTCGCCGGCGGAGTTCGGCCGCCGACCGAGTCAAGAGCGCCATGGTGGAGCTGGCCACAGGCAACGAATGGGTCCGGCGGTGGATGGAGCGGGTCGGCGGGGAGCTGACGGGAGTGGCAGACCGTGCCCGGGCGCTCGCCCGCGCACGCGACGCGGGGATCGCCGACACCTACGACGGCAGCTATTTCGGCCAGGGGCGAGATGCCTCGGGTGATCGTGAAGGGCTCTCGGGGTACGCCCGCTACGACCGGATCGCCTCCAACGCCGACATCGCGGGGTGGCTGCTGTGGCGCAACTTCCGCGTCAATTCGGCGCTGGACGTCGGGTGTGCCACGGGCTACCTGGTCGAGGTGCTCCGCGAGCGGGGCGTCGAGGCCGAGGGCTGCGACGTGAGCGAGTTCGCGATCGACCATGCAGTCCCCGGCGCGGCGGGCCACGTGCGGGTCGCAAACGTCTTCGCGGGCCTCCCGTGGCCGGACGGCGCATTCGACCTGGTGACCGCGCTCGAGATCCTCGAGCACCTGCCGCCGGACCTCGTCCCCGACGCCCTGGCCGAGCTGGCCCGGGTCAGCGGGGCCTTCCTCTACGCCACGATTCCCTCGTTCGGCCCCAACGCCTCGGGAGCCGCCGGCCACTTCGAGGGAAAGGTGCGGCCCGAACGTCTCGACCACTACCACGCGCTCGGTCCCGACTACCGCGGACCCGTACCGTTCGAGGACCTGGCGGTCGACGCCGAGGGGAAGCCCGTCGAAGGGCACCTCTGCATCGCCTCGTTCGAGTGGTGGACCGAACGGTTCGCAGAGGTCGGACTGATCAGGAGACCCGAGATCGAACGACGCCTCTACGCGGACATCGAGCCCGCGGACCTCGCCCCGTACTGGAATCTGTACGTCCTCGCCGGCGAGGGCGCGCCCGAGGCGATGGTCGAGCCGCGGGACCCGGGCAAGAGCCTCGCCGATCTCGGCCTCCGACACCCCCTGCTCGAGCGGTGAGGAGCGGCCGTCCATGACCTCAGCTGCACGACGCCCGATCCACACCTACGACGACTTCGAGCACCTTCGGTTCGATCGACGCACGGACCAGGTCATCCTCGTGACCATCGACCGTCCCGAGGTCCTCAACGCGGCCAACGAGCGCCTCCACCGCGAGCTCTCGGAGGTCTGGCGCGTGATCGACGCGGACGACGACGTCGCAGTGTCGGTGATCACCGGAACGGGGACGGCCTTCTCGGCCGGGGGCGACCTGGCGATGGTCGAGCGGATGACCACCGACCACGACGCGGTCGTCGAGCAGTGGCACGACGCGAAGGCGGTCGTCGAGGAGATGCTCGGCTCCGTCAAGCCCATCGTGTCGGCGATCAACGGGGTGGCGGTCGGCGCGGGTCTCGCGGTCGCCCTGCTCGCCGACGTGAGTGTCATCGGTGCCTCCGCCCGCCTGTCCGACGGCCACACCCGCCTCGGGGTCGCCGCGGGTGATCACGCCGCGATCCTCTGGCCGCTCCTCTGTGGCGTCGCCAAGGCGAAGTACTACCTCATGACCGCGGAGTTCGTCGAGGGTCCGGAGGCCGAGCGGATCGGACTCGTGACCCGCTGCGTCGCAGACGACGACGTCCTGTCCGAGGCACTCGCGATCGCAGGACGGCTCGCCCGCGGCAGTCGGACCGCGGTGCAGTGGACGAAACGGGCGCTCAACCACTGGATGCTCGCGGCGGCGCCCGCATTCGGGGAGTCGCTGGCCCTCGAGATGCTCGGTTTCCTCGGACCCGATGCGAAAGAGGGCCTCGCCGCACTGCGAGAACGCCGACCGCCTGAATTCCCCTCCGCCGTCAGGCGACCGTGACCAGGGTGCCGATCGGCGTCAGGGGGTAGACGACCGCTGCGTTGGAGGGCGGCATCTCCACACAGCCGTCGCTCTGGGGGTAGCCGTAGCCGGGTCGGACAAATCCGTGGAGCGCGTCGCCGCCGTTGAAGTAGCTGACCCAGGGGATGCCCGGATCCGAGTAGTGGGAGCCGTCGGGGTTCGTGCCGGACATGGTGGTGACCGTGTAGCGAAGGTAGACCGGGAAGGTGCCCGGGGCGGTCGGCGCCGCGGCGACGCCCGTGTTCGCCGGCGTCGTGTAGACGGCCGCACCGTTGCTGTAGACCGTGGTCGTCTGCGGGAGTGACGTCGACACGTACACGTAGTCGTACGGTTGACTTGTGACCGCGCCGGCGGTTGCGTCGGCGAGCAGCTGTGCCCAGACGAAGGGCCCGGCTTGACCGTCGGTCTTCATGTCGTGGTGGGATTCGAACGCCATCACCGCGCCCCTCGTGACCACATTCGGGATGCCCGGGGCCCAAAGGCTCCCGATCGAGGCCGGCAGCATCCACCGCCAGGTGAACGTGCCCTCCTGCGCCTGGGCCGCCTCCTGCGGGGAGGTGAGGGGTCCTGCGGGCGTGAACCCGAGCGGCAGGTAGCCGAGCTGCGCGAGGAGCTGCTGGAGCCGCAGCGTGCTGCCCGCGGCCACTTCGAACTGCGCGGTGGCAGGTTGGGCCAGCGGCCGACCGCTCGCACTCACAACGCCGCCGCTGCCCGCCGGCACGGACACGGTCTCGGTGGTCGAGGGGACGAACGGTGCCGACGCCACGAAGTCGAGCGTGGTCGGGGTCACCGCCTGCCAGCTGCCCGCGACAGGCGGCGTGAGCGTCGGGGTCGGGCTGTGCGCGGCGAGCGGGGCCGAGAAATGGACCGAGATCGTCGCGTCGCTTGCGACCCCGGTCGTCGCGTTGGCCGGGTTCACCGAGACGACGGTGAGGGGCCCGGCCGCATGGATCGTCGTCGGGGTGGAGGGCGGTGAGGCGACGGCGCGTCCATTCGACCGGTGGAGGACCACGGCGGCGATGCCGGCACCGAGCACGACGACGGCGAGCAGCGTGACGGTGAGGGGCCATGCGCGGTGCCCCCGGCCGGTCGTGGATCGCTTCATTCGTGCGTGTGCGTGGCTTCCGGGCATGACCTCTTCGTCCTGAACTCAACCTAGCAGGAGCGATGTCTGGCCCAGAGTCGCCGGACGGGGGTGTCGACGGCCTCACTCCCGCTCAGCCGGGGTCTCCTTCCGCCACGCGGGACAGGACCGCGCGCTCGAGGGCGTCGATCCGCCTCTGATCGGTCACCTTGGCGCCGTCGGGGCCGCGCACGTAGAACGCGTCGAGGACGGCGGAGCCGAACGTGGAGACCTTCGCCGAGATGACGTCGACCTCGCTGTCGACGAGGGCTCTCGTGATGCGGTGGAGCTGGCCGACCACGTCCTCGGCCCGGACCTCGACCACGGTCGCCGTCGCCGATGCAGCGTTGTCGACGGTGACCTGCGTCGACACGAGGTGGGGAGCGGTCGCCCGATTCGGGTTGCGGTAGATGCGGGCGCGTTCGGCAAGCTTCGCCTCGAGGGCGAGTCGGCCGTCCATCACCGCCATGAGGTCGTCGGCGAGCTGCGCGGCGCTCGGCCATCTTCCCCGCTGCGGCTCGACCGTGAAGGAGTCCACCGCCACGCCGTCTTCGCCCGCCACGACCGCGGAGCGTACGTTGAGCCCGTGGAGGGCGAGCACGCCCGTGACCTCGGCGAGCAGGCCCGAGCGGTCGGGAGCGACGACGGTCACGGTCGGGTCGTCGATGGACAGGGCCGGCGCGCCCTTGGTGCGGACGGTGTCCATGATCAGCCGGAGGTCGTCGTTGATCGAGGGGGTCGCCGGTGTCACCGGCTCGCCGGCCAGGAGGCTCGCCGTCCGGTCGACCAGGTCTGCGACGAGCCCGGCCTTCCACGGACCCCATGCCGACGGTCCGGTCGCGAGGCTGTCGGCCTCCACGAGCGCGGCGAGCAGCTCGAGTGTCCCGCGGTTTCCGACCTCGTCGGCCACGCGCTGGGCGGTTGCCGGGTCGTCGAGATCGCGCCGCGTCGCCGCGTCCGGGAGGAGGAGGTGGAGCCGGACGAGCGTCACGATGACGTCGACGTCTTCGGGGCCGAGCCCCATCCGGCTCGCGACGTCTGCCGCGACCACCATGCCCACCTCGGTGTGGTCCCCGGGGAAGCCCTTCCCGATGTCGTGGAGGAGTGCGCCGATGAGGAGGAGGTCGACCCGACCGACCCGGTGGGCGAGCATCGCCGCGGTGGCGGTGGTCTCGAGCAGGTGCCGGTCGACGGTGAAGCGGTGGTAGGGGTTGCGCTGCGGCTTGTTCCGCACCGCGGCCCACTCGGGGAGGTACCGCTCGAGGAGCCGGCGCTGGTCCAGCGCCTCGAGTGTTGCGATCGCCGGGGGACCGGTGCCGAGCACCCGGAGGAACGCCGACAGCACCGCATCGGGCCAGGGCGCCTGCGGCTCTGGCGCCTTCCGACCGAGCAGGTTGAGCGCATCGCGGGAGATCGGCAGATTGCGCTCCGCCGCCACCGCGGCGAGCCGGAACGACAGTGACGCGTCCACGGCCACGTCCGCGTCTTCGGTCAGGCCGACCTCGTCGCCGCTGACCTGGATCCCGCGGTCCGACGGGAGGGGCCCACTCCCCGCACCGCCCGCAGCCGGGCGACGCCGACCACGCCCCACCCGTTCGCGCGTCCAGGCACTCCGGCGCCGCCACGCATCGTCCCCCTCCCAGGCGACGGTCCTGCCGGCCGTCGCGATCGAGTGCATGAGCGAGTCGGCGTCCGCGGCGCCGAGCGCAGCGGCGACCTGCTCTTGTTCTTGGAGGAGGAGCTTGTTGAGCTCGCGGTTCGCCCGCCGGTGGAGCTCGACCCGGCTGGACGTGAGGACCGCACGAGCGTCGTCGATCGCGACGGTGTCGACGTAGTCGGCGAGGGCGGGCACCGCGAGCATGAGCGCGGCGAGCGCGCCGATGTCGCGGAGGCCGCCGTGGGACTCCTTCAGGTCAGGCTCGAGGAGGAAGCCGACGTCGCCCTCCGAGCGGTGCCGCTGCACGACCTGATCGGCGAGGACCGCCAACCATGGTGGTTTCTGCTTCCTCCAGCGCTCGCGGGCACCCTCGAGCACGGTCTCGGCGACCTTCGCGTCGCCACAGATCACGCGGGCGTCCAGGAGACCGAGTGCGACCCGCAGGTCCTCCGCGGCGAGGTCGAGCACCTCGCTCGGCTTCCGCACACTGTGATCGAGGCCGATGCCCTCGTCCCAGACCGGGTACCAGATCCGGTTGGCGACTGCGGTGACGTCGCGCTTCGCGCGGTGGACGAGGATGACGTCGAGATCGCTGTGGGGGCACAACTCGCCACGCCCGTATCCGCCCACTGCGACCAGCGCCATCCCCCGTTCGTCCCCGTCGACTGCGTCCTCGAAGAGGCGGGTGATCCACTCGTCGGCCGCGGCCGAATACGCGCGACAGAAGGCGTCGCCGCGGAGATCGGGGGTCTGGATGAGCGCCTCGCGCCGCTCGCGCAGTGACACCTGCGGACCGTACCACCGGGTCGACGTGGCCGAACCGACCCACTCGTGGAAACCGATCCGCGGCCCGACCGGCGGTGGGGGCGGTTAGCGTGGTGGTGTGGCAGAGGACCAACACACAGGAATCAGCCTGTTCGACGGCGTGCTCGTCGTGGGTGGTGGGCTGATCGCCCTCTTCGTCGCCTTCACCATCTTCAACTTCGTGGTGGGCATCGTCTGGCTCGTGGTCAAAGTGGTCGTGATCGTCGCTGTGATCGCGATCGTGGCACGCCTGTTGTTCCGACGACACCGCTCATAGCCGAGGCTCGGGCGCAGTGGTCCGGTGTGCGCCTGGCTCCGACCCCTCAGGCGAGCATCGACTCGTAGAGCTCGACGTGCTCGGTGACCATCCGATTGGTCGAGAAGTAACCCTCGACCGAGAGCCGGCAGTCGCGCCGGTCGAGCTTGTCGAGCCGTCCGATGGCCTCGACCATGTCGGCCTCGTCCTCGCAGAGGAATCCGGTCCGACCGTTGTCGACGACCTCAGGAGCTGCACCTTCGGGAAAGGCGAGCACCGGCGTCCCGCAGGCCATGGACTCGAGCATCACCATTCCGAACGGCTCGTTCCAGCGGATCGGGAAGACCAGGGCGGCCGCACCCGCGAGGAGCTCGAGCTTGCGTTCGTGGGACACCTCGCCGAGGTAGCGCGCATCGCTGCCGAGGAGCGGCTCGACGCGCTCGGTGTAGTACTGCAGCTCCGACGGCTCGCGCATCTTGGCCGCCATGAGGATCCGCATCCCGGCCTTGCGAGCCACTTCGATCGCCCGGTGTGCGCCTTTGTCCTCGGCCATCCGCCCGAGGAAGAGGAGATAGGGGCCGTCCCGGTCACCGCTTCCGTCGCCGACCGGAAAGAGCGACGCGTCGACGCCGTGGTGGATCACCTTCACGATCGGGATGTCGGGAGCCGATCGCCGCTGGGCGTGGGAGATCGCCACGAGTGGCACCCGTTCGCTCGTGGCCCGGTAGAGATCGGACAGGTCCTCGTTGAACGGCCCGTGGATGGTGGTGGCGACCGGCAGGTGGGGGTAGTGCTCGGCGTGGAAGGGACCCATGATCGTGTGGTCGTGGACGACGTCGCAGTCATGGACGGCCTCGTAGGCGTGGATGACGTGGCGGAGCTCGGGGACGGCCATCCCGATGCGCTGGCCCTCGGCGTGTTCGAGCACCCACTGCTTCGGCACCGGACAGGTCGAATCGCCGGTCGCGTAGAGGAGGACGTCGTGGCCGACGTCCTGGAGGCCGCGCGCCAACTGGTCGACCACCAGCTCGATGCCGCCGTAGAGCCGCGGCGGGATGGGCGTCCACGGCGGGGCGATGATTCCGATCCGCATGGTGAGATTCAAGCATCCCGACGGCGAGGGTAGGATCGCCGGGCGCTGTGGCGGCGTGGCCGAGTGGCTTAGGCAGGGGCCTGCAAAGCCCCGTACGGCGGTTCGATTCCGCCCGCCGCCTCTGGAACACCGAGCGTCCGCATGCTCGCGCGGCGGGCTCCTCGATCGGTCAGGTCGCTCGTGCAGCCGGGGTTACCATTGACCATGGCGACCCCACCGCCGGGTCTCGACTGGGTGCTCTTTTCGAACGAGCCTCTTCCGGTCGGCGACGCGCTCACCTGGGCGGTCCTGCCGAGCTGCGGCGCCGTCGTCACCTTCAGCGGAACGGTGCGCGATCACTCCGAGGGAAGACCCGACGTCTCGACCGTCGAGTACGAGGCCTATGCCGAGTACGTCGAGCCGCGGCTCGCCGAGGTGGCGGCGGCTGCACGCCGTCGGTGGCCGGTGATCGGCCGGGTCGCCCTGTTCCACCGTGCCGGATTGCTCGGGGTCGGTGAGGTCTCGGTGGTGGTGGCCGTTTCCGCCCCGCACCGGATCGAGGCCTTCGAGGCGGCGCGATTCTGCATCGACGACGTGAAGGGGAACGTGCCCATTTGGAAGCACGAGACCTGGTCGGGCGGCTCAGAATGGGTGCACTGCGATCATTCCCCCGTTCCGGCGGAACACGCCGACGAACCGGTGGCGAGGACCGGCTCGTGATCGCGCTGGACGAAGCCCGGGGACTCGTGGTCGACATCTGTGCTCCGCTGGACCCGGTGGAACTGGAGATCGACGCAGCGCTCGGCTGCGTGCTCGCCACGGACGTGGTGGCGACCTCGGCTGTCCCGCCGTTCGCCAACTCGTCGATGGACGGGTACGCGCTCCGGGCCGTCGACACGACCTCCGCCCCGGTTTCGCTCCGGGTGATCGAGACGATCACGGCCGGCACCCCTGGCCGTCGGACCGTCGGTCCGGGCGAGGCCTCGAGGATCATGACCGGTGCGCCACTGCCCGCCGGCGCGGACGCCGTCTGCATGGTCGAGCGCACCCGTCCCGCCGGGGGAGCCGGGGTCGTGATCGAGGTCGCCGTCGAGGAGGGGACTGCAGTCCGTCCGGCTGGGAGCGACATCGCCGCCGGAGACCTCGTGGTCCGGAGCGGGACCGCTCTCTCGCCGGCTCACGTCGGGGTGCTGGCCGGTCTCGGGCTGAGATCGGTCTCCGTCCATCCGCGCCCACGGGTCGGGGTGCTGGCGACCGGCGACGAGCTGGTCGGGGACGGGAGCCCGCTCGCGCCCGGCCAGATCCGCGACTCGGCGCGTCCCGCCCTCCTCGCGCTCGCCCGGCGGTCCGGCTTCGCACCCGTCGACTTCGGCATCGTCGGTGACGACGAGGACGCGCTTGCGTCGTCGATCGAGGCGGCGGCGGAGTGCTGCGACGCACTGGTGACGACCGGTGGGGTCAGCGTCGGCGACCTCGATCTCGTCAAGATCGTGCTCGACAAGCTGAGCGGCGGCACCATGCAGTGGCTCCAGATCGCCGTCCGGCCGGGCAAGCCCCTTGCCTTCGGCGCGCTGGCGGCCTCCGGCATCCCGGTCATCGGCCTTCCCGGCAATCCCGTCTCGGCGATGGTCTCGTTCGAGCAGATCGCCCGCCCCGCACTGCGCCGGATGGCCGGCCACCACTCGCTGGTCCTGCCCGCATTGCAGGCCACAGCGGCGGTCGATTTCCGACGGATGCGCGACGGCAAGCTCCATCTCGTGCGGTCGAACGCGACGGTCGGTGCCGACGGGCACCTGGTCGCAAGACCGTCCGGAGGGCAGGACTCCCACCAGCTGCGGGCCATGGCCGACGGCAACTGCCTGGTCGTCCTCCCCGACGGGGACGGGGTAGCGGCGGGAGCCGATGTCGAGGTCATGCTCCTCGATCCGGAAAGGCTCACCGCCGAAGAGCCGGAGATCGACCAAACCGGGGCCGTACCCCGGTGACGGCGTCCGGGGCGGTCGACCGCGTGCCACCGAGCGAGCCGCTCGTCGACGGCTTCGGCCGCGTCCACGACGACCTCCGCCTGTCGGTCACCGATCGGTGCAACCTTCGGTGCTTCTACTGCATGCCCGAGGACGGGGTGGAGTTCCGCCCGCGCGACGAGCTGCTCTCCTTCGAGGAGATCACCCGCGTCGCTCGGGTCGCGCACTCGCTCGGCGTGCGGTCGGTGCGCTTCACGGGCGGGGAGCCGCTCGTGCGCAAGGGGATCACGCGACTCGTCTCGATGGTCGCCGCACTTCGGCTTCACCGATCTCTCGCTCACGACCAACGGCATGCTGCTCGGTCCACTGGCAGGTGAGCTCGCGGCGGCCGGCCTCCACCGGGTGAACGTGAGCTGCGACTCGTTGCGGCCCGACCGGTTCGAGCGGATCCGCAGGCGCGGCGAGCTCGAGGTGGTGCTCGACGCCATGGATGCAGCCGAGCGGGCGGGGCTCGCCCCGGTGAAGGTCAACGTCGTGCTCGTGGCGGGCATCAACGACGACGAGATCCTCGATTTCGCAGACTTCGCACGCACGACGGGCCGTCCCGTCCGGTTCATCGAGTACATGCCTCTGGACGGAGACGGACACTGGCAACGTGATCAGGTTGTCGAAGGCCAACTTGTCGTCGACCGGATCGCGGCACTGTGGCCACTCGAGCGGGACGGGACCGATCGAGGCGCAGCACCCGCGGAGCGCTACCGCTTTTCCGACGGACGGGGCGAGATCGGGGTGGTCTCGAGCGTGAGCAGGCCGTTCTGTGCGTCGTGCAACCGGCTCCGGTTGATGGCGGACGGCGCCCTGCGCAACTGCCTCTTCTCCGACGACGAGCTCTCGGCGCGCGAGCTGCTCCGCAGCGGTGGCTCGGACGATGAGCTCGCCGACCTCATGCGGCACGCGGTCGCCCGGAAGCGTGCGGGACATGCCATCGGCGAGGCGGTCTTCATCCGTCCCCGACGGTCGATGTCGATGATCGGTGGTTGAGTCGGTGGCAACAGTCGTGCTGTTCGGACCCGCACGGGATGCCGCCGGAGTCGGCCGGGACACGATCGAGGGAGCGACGGTGGGGGACGTGATCTCTGCGGCCGCGGACCGCTACGGCGACCGATTCGCCGGAGTGCTCGCCACGTGCAAGATCTGGGTCAACGGCGAGCCTGCACCGCTGGGGCTCGCCGTCGGTGACGGTGACGAGGTCGCCGTGCTGCCGCCGGTGTCCGGGGGCTGACCGCTCGCACCGACGTGCCCCGGGTACGCGGACCGGCCGGCATTAGGGTGCTGCGGTGGCCAGAGGTCGACGCACCGAACGGCGGTATGAGCTCTTCACCTGTTGGTGGCGCGATCACACGCTCGTCGGCACCGACGTCGCGACGATCACCGACGAGGACGCGGCCATCGTGCGGGAGTGGGACGGACTGCGCTGGTACCGCTGTCTCCGTTGCGATGCCTGGATCGCCCAACCGCCGCCGGAGCACCCGACACGGGAGCGGATGCCCCCTCGTGACGAGATCGAGGTGCCGCTGCGCGGCCCGTTCCTCCGCGACCGGTACGTCCTGCGCCTCATCGCGATCGACCGTGCGGTCCACGTCGATCGTCTTGACCTTGCTCGCCGTCGCGCTGTTCACCTTCGCCCGGCACGACTCGACCCTGCGCAAGGCGTACACGAACATCATGAACGACCTCTCGGGCGGTGTGCCCGGCGTCACCCAGGTCCGAGGCATCCTCGGGTACTTCCGCCGGGTCGTCAACTACTCGACGTTGCACCTGACCGTGCTCGGGCTGATCGTGACCGCCTACGCGGCCCTCGAGGCCACGGAGATGGTCGGACTCTGGATGGGCAAACGGTGGGCCGAGTATCTGACCCTGGTGGCGACCTCGGCATTCCTCCCGTACGAGATCTACGAGCTCACCATCAGCGTGACCGTGATCAAGTCGATCGCGTTCGTCGTCAACCTCGCAGTCGTCGTCTACCTGCTCGTCGCGAAGCGGTTGTTCGGCATTCGTGGCGGACACAAGGTCCAAGCTCAGCGACACCTCGACCTGAGCGGCTGGACGGCCGTCGACCGCGCCACGCCACATGGACTCGAAGTGCCCCGAAGTGCAGGTCAGACGTGACGGATCGACGTCACTGGGGGCCTCTCCACATCGGCCGGGGCCGTTGCGGCCGGTGGTAGCGTCGAAGCCCACGGGCCGTTGGCGCAGTTGGTAGCGCACTTGCATGACACGCAAGGGGTCGTCGGTTCAAGTCCGGCACGGCCCACCAGTGTGATGTCGCGAGACATCGGAGACAGCTGTGTCAGGACATCGTAGACACATCGAAACGCCCGTACTCAGGGCGCACCCTGGTAGTTGATAATCGGGGCGACGGTCGCGGACCCGAGGCGCTCTCTCAGCCCCCTCTAGCCGTGTCTCCGACGATGACCGAGCCGGACGCACCGTTGAACGTCACCGGCAGTCGGAGGCCGGGAATCGGTAGGGGCGTGGCTCGTCGGCTCCCGATCAGGTAGCTCGCCATGTTGACCGACGTGCCCGCGGCGTTCCATTGCGCGAAGAACACCCAGGTGCTGTCCGGCGACCACGCGAGCATGTTCAGCGCCCCGATGCTCCCCGGCACCGTGGTGGTCGAACCGGTGGCGAGGTCGTCGATCACGACGACGCCGCCCTTCCTGGCACCTGGGGTACCCGGCGCCGGTTGAAAGTTGATGGCGACCTTGGAACCGTTCGGGGAGATGACGAGGGAGAACGCTTCGTCACCTGGGGGACCGACCAGCACCTGTCCCGGATCACCGGTGACACCGTCGACATGCACCGAGTGCCCATCCGACCACACAATGTTGGTCGCGCTCGTGGCTGGAACAGCCGCGGAGAACTTCTGGCTGCCGAGGGTCGCGAGCACGCGCCGTTGCGATGGACTCCACAGCACCAGGAATTGCGTCGGTGGTGGCCCGATCAACAAGAGGTTCGGACCGACCTGGCCTTCGATGACGGTGTCCGCGGGGATGGTGATCGTCGGGCCCACCGGTCGTTCGTTCAGGTTGAGTTCGGTCGCGGTGCCGGTTTCCGTGGACTCCCACACATAGGACGGATTGTTGGCAGGAACCGGATGCCCCCCGTACCTCCCGGTCCAGGCGGAGAGGGCGCGTTTGAGGTCATAGGAGAAGGCGCCAACGACGTTGTTGTTGTAGCCGAGCACGATAGCCATTCCGGGCGAGCCACCTGATGGTCCAAGATTGATATAGGTGCGAACTGTGCCGGTGCTGAGCTCAACGCTGGCGTTGGTCCAGGGTCCAGTAACCAATGGGGACGCCCCAGAACAGGTCGAGGATGAGGGGCGTGCCACTACCAATCAAGGGTGCAGGCTTCGGAGCCACCCGGCCGGTGCCGGTTGGAGGTGAGCCCGTGTGGAGCGTCGCCGCGGAGACCATCGCCACGGCTCCTGCCACGACGAACAGGATGACAACGAGCGCGACTCGGCGGTGTCTCATTCGCTGGTGCTGACGGGCCTCCGCGATCACGACCTGCGCGTCGGGGACCGGGCTGTCCGACGTGGGTCGAGGTTCGGTGAGGGTCGTCTGCCCACAGGATTGCATGATGCTAGTGTAACTATCACCATGTTCGATGTCCAGGTCGACCCCGCCAGTCCGGTTCCCTTGCACGAGCAGGTGGCCGGTCGGCTGCGGCGCGCGATTGCCGAAGGAGAAGCCGGACCGGGGGAGCGGTTGCCTCCGGCCAAGGACCTCGCGGCGGTTCTCGGCGTGAACTCGAACACGGTGCTCCGCGCGCTGCGGACGCTGCGCGATGAGGGGCTGTTGGAGTTTCGCCGCGGGCGGGGCATCACTGTCGCCGGTGACGCGCCGACCAAGGGAATGTTGATCGCGCGAGCGCAGGAACTCGTCAAGCTGGCTCAGCGCTAGGGTTATGACAGGGAGGAACTCGTCCAGCTCATCGAGGGCGTCGCATAGGCGGACTGAACTCCGCGTGTGAAGCGACACGCAAAGCGCAACCTTCAGCCCGTCGCGAGGAGCAACGTGACCTCCCCTTCGCACCGGCGACGCCGGTCGTGGGCTGGCACCCACTTGCACACGGCCGCGGGACGCCCGCGCAACGCGCAGCCTTCGCGAAGTCGTCACCGAAGGTATTGGAGTCCAACAAGCGATTGGGGACGGGGTGCGCATAGTCTGACGAGCTGATGGTGAAGCTCCGCCTTGTAGGTTCCGACAACCTGGACTTCGGTCCTCGAAGTTGGACCTGGCTGCACTTGAAGCACTTTGTCGTGGTAGACGCCAGCCCTACGGCGAACGACAATATGCTCCAGGGTCACCCCTGGATCACGCCGCCGGGCGACCCGCACGACGTCCTCACGGAACTCCTTAGGAAAGGGCTTCGGCATAGCAACATCCTTCCAGCCCGCCCCGCAGGGCAAGCCATCTCAGATGTCACCCGTCAGTGCAGCAGACCCATCGTACCGAACCGAGATGGTCCCTCTCAGCGCACTTCAATTGAGTGAATTGCGGAAGACGGCAGGAACCGCCTTCCCTGGGCAGTACCAGCCTGCTACGTCACAACAGGGCCATCGAAGAAGGCAGGGCCGATGGGATCCACACTTCGAGTCTGGCCGTCGTCGAACACGAAAGAATACCGGTGATTGCCGGGTCCCAGTGCGAGTTTAGTGGAGTACACGACGCCGGTGCGTGGGTCGCCAGGCTGTTGAATCAGCGGGTACGAATGATGGTCCACGTACAAGAGGGCCGTCTGCGGAAGCAACCCGGCGTGATGTTTGTAGTTGATGCTGAACTCAAAAGGCGTCGTTGTCGAGCCCGAAGTCGGCACGAGCACTGGCCCGTACAGGGCGAACGGCAGGACCATGTGGGTGAGACCTGCTTCGTAGACGCCGGTGACGGTGCCATCTGAGACACGGAAGCGGTAGTAGTGCAGTCCTTCCTCCAAGGTGGTGGCGCGCACGTAACTCCCGTCCGGTCGCAGCGTCATGGGGAACGGGTTCCCGTCGATCTCCACCTCGGTCAAGGTTGGTGGCCTCCCCTGGGGCGAGCTGTATCCGATGACGAAGCGCTGCGTCTGGCCGACCTGGGGATTGCCGAACACGCTCAGGTCCTCGACGTCGAATGGCTGGACCTGAATGGTGTAGGGCACGCCGTTGAACGGAAGCGCTTGCGTCATGCCTGCGGAACTAAAGGAGAATTCGAACTCGTGGAGACCAGGCGCCAGAGTGGACCGATAGGTATACAGCGTGCCCTTCGGGTCGGCGGTCTCAGGACCTGCGGGCGTCATCGGGTGAGGTGTTCCATCGATGATGACGTTCGCCGTATCGGGAGGCGTGGAGGGGGTATAGACAATCCAGAAAGAGAACTCGGTATGTGGGCCGCCGGTGTGGGGCACAACCGCGCTGCTTCCTACCGTGTGGTCATGGAAGGGGACGCCCAGCATCGTGGGTGCGGGGACCGGGTTTTGGAGCAGAGGAGGCCGGGGTGCCTGGGAGAAGTCGAAGTAGTCCATGAGGTCGCTGGTCGCGGCCAGCGCATCGCGCTGGCCGAGGTTCGGCAGCGACCAGTTGACCTCGACAAACTTGCAGAAGGAGCTGAACTCGCCCTGCTGGCCCGAGATGTAGCCGGGCTTGGCGAACGGTGAGATGACGAGGAGGGGCACCCGGGGCCCAAGCCCGTAGACATCGACGACGGGGGGTTGCACGTGGTCGTAAAAGCCACCCCAGTCATCCCAGGTCACGAAGATCGCCACCTTGTTCCAGTAGGAGCTGCTCATTACCGCATTGACGATCTGAGCCAGGAAGTTCTGCGCAGGACCGACCGGATTCGCCGGGTGGTCGCTGTCGAGGTCACGGGGACAAACCCAGGAGACGTTGTGCAAGCTCCCACCATGGATGTGATTGAGGATCTCGTAGGGATCCGCTGACAGATGTGGTGACCTGCAGAGTCCAGAGATGAAGCGGGGAGCCATCCAGACGTCCTCACCGCTGTAGTAGCGCCACGAGATCCCAGCTTGATCGAGCAATGCGGGTAGAGAAGAGATGTTGACGCAGGGGAATTGCAGGGACTGCTTCCCGTTCTCGTCCATGCACACGATGACATGATTAGGCGTGGCTCGGCAGCTTCCCTCCGTCGGTTTGGTGTCGAATAGCCCCCCGGATTGGGCCGCAATCATGTAGAGGTGATTGGGCGTGCTGCTGGTGGAGGCGGAGGAGAAGAAGTTGTCACCTAGTCCGAACTGACGCGGCGTAGTTCCAATACATCGGAATATCGGCTTCCGCATAGGTGACCTCTCCAGCCACATCGAATCCTGATCCCCCGGGTGGGACGAAGGACGCGAGAAAGTGGGAGTGCGTGTGAATGATGTCGGAGGAGAGAGGATTCGGGGCTGGTCTCGATGCGACACCGTCAGCACCGGGAAATGCACCAAAGAAATTGTCAAAGGTGTGGTTCTCGAGCATGATGAAGATCGCATGCCCGATGGGAGTGGTCGTTCTTGATTTCCACCTTGGTGCTGCGACTGCTTGACTCGACGGCAATGCCTCAAGAAGGGCTCCGCTCCCTGCAACCGCTCCTCCCAAGATCTTGATCGCTGATCGACGGGAGATCTTCCGCTCCAACTGACCTTCACGAATTGAAGTAGAACCCCAGCTCGATGTCATTCTGATCCGTGCATCCCGCGCTTCCGAAGTCCGGCGGGTATGGCATCAACCGCCACGACTCATACTTTCTCGTCCAAGTCAGGAATCTACCCCGTCGTATGGGTGCGTCGCCGCTGGGAGTCACAGGGCACAGACAGAGCGGCAGTGAGAGAATGGCCTCGTGGGAGTACCGATGCTGGACGGCGTAGAAGACCTGGCGAACCGGCATCGGCAGGTCTGCGAGGCATTCGGCGACGCGGTGAGCACCGTCGGCGATCACTGGCAAGCCCAATCACCATGCAGCGAGTGGGACGCCAGAGGTGTCCTAGAGCACGTCATCGGATTCCATGACGTACTTCTTCTTCGGCCGCTCGCGACCAAGCCCCAACGCCCGAAGGACGATCCTGTCGGCCGGTGGGCGGCCACATATTCGGCGCTTGATCAGGTACTAAGCAGACCAGGTCTGTTCGACGGAGTGGTCGATGTCCCTGCGGTCGGGAACCACCCCGCGTCGCAGCTCGATGCCATCCGCATCGTGCCGCCGCTGAGCCTCGATGTCCTGGTCCACACCTGGGACCTCGCTCGGGCAGCGGGTCACGAAGTCACCCTTGACCCCGAGCTGTCCGCTCTGTTCTTGAGCAGACTCCCCACGGGGGATACTGCGCTTGCGAAGACCGGGATGTATGACTCTCCTTGGGATGTGCCAGACGATGCAGATGCACAGACCAGGCTCCTAGCCCGCCTGGGGCGCAATCCTCGCTGGAGTCCGTCCGTCTTCTAGGAAGCCCGTCGGGCTGCCCCAGACGTCGCCGATAACCGACCCGCTTCCGGTGAAATGGGGAAGGGGCGATCTCGCCGGTGGGGCAGGCCGGAAGCGGGCGTTCGCAGCAGGTCGATCAACCGACGGTGCGCGACACGAACCATCCAGCCGACCGGCCGGCGACAACTCCGCCGTCAGCCAGGGGTCGGACGAATGATCGAGGGTAACGTCAATGGCACCGGGCGGCACCGTCGGTCCCGTCAGTGGAGCAAGACCGATTGCTCGATCCCAGTTTGGTCGGAGGGGCAGCTCAGGGAGTAATCGTGATGGAGAGTTGAGCGGTCGCCGTGTCTTGGGTGGCCGGATGGCCCTTCGATATCCGGATCTTCGTGTCGAAGACCTGGATGGTAAAGGAGTAGTTGCCAGCCATCGTGGCCTTCCCGGTGATCACTCCGGTCAATCCCTTGAGCCGAAGGCCAGGAGGCAGAAGATTCGACCCTGCAGCCAACGACCACTTGTAGGGAGGATTTCCTGCCGTCGCAGTCAGGGAGGCCGAGTAGACGACCTTGTGCGACTTGGTCCACACTGAACCGTGAGGCAGCGAGGTGGTGGTGATCCACAAAGGCGTCACCGTCAACGTGAAGCTCTGGCTGGCATTCGGCAAGACACCATTGGAAGCAATGGCCGTAATGACGTAGCTCCCAGCGGTTCCCATGGCGGGAGCACCGGAGAGCGTCGCCGTACCGTTACCGCTGCTCGTGAAGACGACACCACTGGGTAGCCGCCCGACCTCGGCCAATGTGGGAGTGGGGAATCCAGCACCAGAAGTAAAGGTGAACCTCCCGCTAGTCCCAACTGGGAACGTTGTGTGGTCAGCGCTGCTGATTGTCGGGGCTTGATCAATCGTGAGTGTGAAGGTCTGGACAGCATCAACTCCGATTCCATTCTGGGCGGTGAATGTCAGTGGGTAGATCCCATTGGTGTTCGGGACGCCCGATAGCACACCGCCCACGAACGTCACTCCGCTTGGAAGCGGACCTGACTCAGTGATGCTGGGAGTTGGAAAGCCAGTGGCGCTCACCAAGAAGTAACCGCCGGATCCATGAATGAAAGTTGTCGAAGCTGCGCTGGTGATCGTCGGAGCCTGGTCAACAGTCAACGTGAAGTGCTGAGTGGCATCTGGGTCGATTCCATTGGATGCGGTGACCGTGATGGCGTAGGTGCCAAACATGCCAGCATCTGGTGCCCCGGTCAGAATGGCCGTGCCGTCCCCATTATCCGTGAAGCTCACCTTGCTCGGTAGCGACCCCGACTCTGACCAGGTGGGAGCTGGAAAACCTGGACCGCTTGTGAACATGAAGTTCCCGGTCGCCCCGACAGTGAACGTTGCGTGGTCAACACTAGTGATCGTTGGGGCTTGGCCAATGGTGAGCGTGAGGTTCTGGCTGGCATCGGGCGAGATGCCGTTGGATGCGGAAACTGTCAAGGGATAGGACCCACTGACGGCCGGGGTGCCTGCCAGTAAGGCCGTTCCGTCACCGTTGTCGTGAAAAGTGACACCGCTAGGCAGCGGGCCAGACTCCGTGAGGATGGGATACGGAACTCCAGCTGCTGTCACCATGAAGAAGATAGGCGAACCCTCAGAGGCTGTCGCGATGTTTACCCAGCGCGATCACGCGATGACCGGTTCGGTCAATCGGCGGAGGAGGAGCCGGGCGTGGGCGGCCCATACGAATCCTTCGGTGACGATCGGGTTGCGTTCATAGTCGACCTGCAGCCGGCGGTTGTTCATCAGCCACGACCAGGTGCGCTCGACGACCCAGCGTCGCGGGAGCACCTCGAAGCGGTGGTCGTGGATCTTGTTGACGACCTCGGCGGAGATGTGGTGGGCCCCGCACGAGGCGACGAAGGTCTTCTTGAACCACCGTCGCAGAAGACCTTCTTCAGTCGGCTCGTGCGGTTCCTCGCCCGGTCGACGGCGGCGATGCCGCCGACGTTGTCCGACTCGTTGGCGGCCACCACGACGACGGCACAAGCAGGCCGAGGGTGTCGACGACGCCGAAGGTCTTGCGGCCCGAGATCTTCTTCCCGGCGTCGTATCCCCTGGTGGGACTGGTGACCGTCGAGGCACCCGGACGCTGCGGGCGTCGATGACCCCGGCCGAGGGTTCGGCGTCGCGTCCTTCTCGTTCTCGCACCTGGTCCCGCAGGCGCTCACAGACCCGCTCCCAGGTGCCGTTCTCTGACCAGCGCACGTGGTAGCGGTGCACGGTGTTCCAGTGCGGGTAGTACGCAGGCAGCGCCCGCCACTGACAGCCGGTCGCCGCCACGTAGAAGATGGCGTTCACGATGTCGCGCTTGGCCCACTTGGTCGGGCGGCCCATCCGCCCGTCCCCCGAGTAGGTCGGGACCAGATCGGCGATGAGCTCCCACTCCTCGTCGGTCAAATCACCGTGGGTCGTCCGCCAGGTCGTCGAAATGGGTCTCGTCCTTCGATCCCATCATTCGAATGCTATGAGATCCGGTGGCCCGGTTGGCGTGAATTCAGACCTTGCACTGGGACAGTGAACGCTGCCGAGTCGGCGCTCGTAAACGCAACGGAACTCGGCGTGCTACCTGTCTCGACCAACGTTTGGTTCATGGTCTTCCCCACGGCCACGCAATCGATCGAGTCGGTGCAGGAGACGCTGTAAAGGTAGTCGTCTCTGTGCGGGCTCGGGCTAGTGGAAACCCAAAGGTTGCCGTTCCACGACTCAACCAACGTCTGCGTGACCCCCTGACTCATGACATCACCCACCAGCACGCAACTCGTCGGGTTGACGCAGGACAAGCCATCGACTTCGTAAAAGGCTCCCTGGACGGGGTCGGGGCTGGTTGCTACCGACCAGTGACTGCCATCCCACACTGCAACCAAAGTCTGGTTGCCCGAGGACCCACTTATGATTCCCGCTACGACACAGCTGCTCGGACCGGTACACGAAACGCTATCGGCTGTGTATCTGGCTAGGGAACTACCGGGACTAGGGCTTGGCGCAACCGACCAGGTGTTTCCGTCCCAGGTTTCGATCAGCGTCTGGTAGGTGTCTTCGGAGAACCCCACCGCCATACAACTACCTGCATCGGAGCAGGACACGCTGGCCAACTCACTGGATTCAGGAAGGCTGGGGCCTGCGAGGACCGACCAGGCAGTCCCATTCCACGTCTCGATGAGGGGTTGGTACCCAAGGGGACCAGTGAACATACCGACGGCCACGCAACTCATCGCACTGGTGCAGGACACGCTGTCGAGGTAGTTGCCCGGCAGACTGCCGATGCCTGGGTTGGGGCTTGGTGTGATCGACCAGACACCGCCGTTCCACGACTCGATCAGCGTGAAATTTCGGCCGCTTTGGGTTCCGTAGTCACCCACCGCCACGCAGCTTCTCGGACCGGTGCAAGACACGCCGTTCAGCCTTGGATAGCCCAGGCCACTGATCGGATTGGGACTGGGCACGACCGTCCAGGTAGTCCCGTCCCAAGATTCGATGATCGTACCGAAGTTGCCGTTGAAGAAGCCATCCCCGACGGCTACACAGTTGCTTGAACTCGTGCATGACACGCTACGGAGGGCAGACCCCGCATTTCCGGCTGGATTGGGACTCGGGGTGACCGACCACTCGGCAGGGGCCGCCGTGGCAGTTCGAGCCTGCTGGACCGCACTGCCAAGTGTCCCAGCAAAGAGCATCAAACCCACGAGGATGACGACCCGACTCCTCTGGGAAAGATGGCCCGGTTGGCTTTCGCTCATTGTCAGACGTCATCTTCCGCCCCCCGGTGGCTGGCCCGCGCCAACTGTCTCTGAGCGAGATCCTTTAATCTCGACTGCCGCCGCAGTCCGGCCAGAGTTCGAACTTACGCCGATGTCACCTGTGTCAATAGGGCCGACAGACCCAAGTATCGGCAATCTTCCTTGGAAAGCTCGCGGTGCCGGTTTGCACCGGGATGCGGATGGCAACGGCCGTCCCCAATGTTCGCGGCCGCCGTTGGATTCTTGGCGGTGACGGTCGAAAACCCGGCGTAGTAGCCCTGGCCCGCGATGCCAGAGACGAATGGACCCCCGGCGACCTCGCGGTTACCTGCGGCGCCCGATGGGTACATTGCGCCTCCCCGGCAAAGCGTCGACGGTCCGGACGCGGCGGGATGGGACCCGCCAGTCTGGGGCAGTAGCCTCGTGCGAACGATGCCGGTGGACGAGCGTGTCGCAGTCGCACGGAGGGTCGGCGACGGGACGGCGTCCAACTGGGCAGCGTGAGAGGCCTGCGTGGAGCTGGTCACCAACGTCCAATTGACGTCGCCGACCGGCGGTCTCGAGCTGCACGTCCTGCAGGTCGGCCGCGAGCTCGCCCGCCGGGGCCATGGCGTGCACCTTCTCTACGAGACACCCGGGTCGCTGCTTCCCGAGTACCGCTCCTTCTGCGCCTCGGTTACCCGGGTGGACCACCTCGACTATCCCTTTCCGTCGGGAAGGCGGGGTCGGTTGCTGGCACAGGCGCGGCTCGCACCGGCGATCTGGGCGACGGCGAGACGCCGGCCCGACGTCATGTACGGCAACCGCGTCCTCTCGACCGGGTGGGCGGTAGCAGCAGGCCTCGTGGTGTCCGCGCCCGTCGTCTGCCACGAGCACGGCTACGTCGAGCTCGGTCCTCGGCGGATCGCCTTCCTCAATCGGCACGTCGACCGCTTCCTCATGATCTCGCGTTTCGTCGCGGCGCCCTGGCTGGCGGACGGGCTCGATCCGGACAAGGTCGAGGTCGTCCACAACGGGGTGGATCCGGCCGAGTACCCGGTCGGCGGGCTCGAGGAGCGAGCCGACGCGCGACACGCGCTGGGCCTCCCGCCGGAGGCTTTCGTCGTGGTCTACGTCGGTCGCCTCGACGCCGAGAAGGGGGTCGACCTGCTGCTCGAGGCGTGGCGGCTCGTCGACGGGGGACCGGAGGAGGCGCGCCTCCTCGTGGTCGGGTCGTCGGTCACCGACCACGACGGCGGCTCCCACGTCGCGCGGCTCCACGAGCTGGCCGACGAGCGCGTGCGCTTCCTTCCGGCGCAGCGCGACGTCGTGACACCACTCCACGCGGCGGACGTCTCGGTGGTCCCGTCGGTGTGGGACGAGCCGTTCGGACGTTCGGTCATCGAGGGGCTCGCGACCGGACGACCCGTCGTCGCCACCCGGGTGGGAGGCATCCCCGAGATCCTGGTCGGACCGCTGGAACGCTTCCTCGTCGAGCGTGGGGACGTCCGCGGGCTCGCGGCGTGCCTCGACGACCTCCGTGGGTGGCGAGAGCACGAGCCGGGGCTCGCGGAGCTCTCCACAGCCCGGGTCCGAGCGGCGTTCACTCTGGAGCGCACGGTCGATCGCGTCGAGTCGGCTCTCCGGTCGGTCACCTGATGCGCTCGATGGACAGGTCGCGCCTCCCCGCCGGGGCGTCGACGGTGTGAACACGGCGGGCAGGGACCCGCCGGTCCGGGACAGTAACCTCGTGCGAACGATGCCGGGGGACGAGCTGGTCGCAGTCGCGCGAAGGGTCGGCGAGGGGACGGCGTCCACCTGGGCCGACGACGTCGACGCCGCGGCGCGGTTCCCGGCGGAGACGATGGCCGAGGTGCGCGCCACCGGGCTGCTCGGCGCCCTCGTCCCTGCCGATCGTGGCGGCGCGGGCGCCTCGATGCCGGAGTTGTCGGCCGCGGTCGCCGCGCTCGCCGAGTCCTGCGCGTCGAGCGGGCTCATTCTGGCGATGCACCAGATCCAGGTCGCCGTCCTCCTACGCCACGGCGAGACGGCCGCGCTCGCCGAGGTGGTGGAGCGAGTCGGCTCGGGCTCGCTCCTGCTCGCCAACGCCGCCAGCGAGGTCGGGCTCGAAGGTGAGCGACGGGCGAGCCATTGCGCGTTGGAACCGACCGGCGGTGGGTTCCACCTCGACAAGCACGCGTCGACCGTCTCTTACGGAGGGCACGCCGACGGCATCCTGGTCACCGCGCGTCGGGGTCCGTCGAGCCCGGGCCACGACCAGTCCCTCGCAGTGTGCCTGCCGCCGGCTCTCGCGCTCGAGCCGACCGGGGAGTGGGACACGCTGGGCCTTCGCGGGACGTGCAGCCGGCCGTTCCACCTGACGGCCGACGTGCCGGCCGACCTGGTGATCGCGGACTACCAGCAGGCGTTCGTGCGGACGTCGCTCCCGGTCAGCGCGGTCCTGCTGAGCTCCGTCTGGCTGGGGCTCGCGGAGGCCGCCGCCCGGCGGGCGCACGAATCGGCGCGTGCACAAGCCCGTAAGGCGCGCAACGACCCGTCGGGAACGGCACTCGCGACCGTGGGCCTTCGACTGGCGGAACTCGGCGTCGTGCTCCATCAGCTCCGCGAGGTCATCGCAGGTGGTGCAGCGCGGTACGAGCGGCTCAAGGACACACCCGAGGTGGAGACCCTCGGGTTCTCGAGCCGCATGGACTACCTGAAGCTCTCGTCCTCCACGCTGGTGCTCGACGTCGTGCGGCGCGCGATGGCGATCTGCGGGCTCACCGGCTACAAGAACCACTCGACGACCAGCATGGCGCGCATCCTGCGTGACGCGACAGCCGCCCCGCTCATGGTCAACAACGACCGGGCGCTGCAGGCCATGAGCCAGGCGTTGCTCATCCGCAAGGAGCTCTGATGCGGCCGCGAGTCGCGGTGCTCCACCACCCCGGCTCCTTCTTCCCCCTGGACCTCCACCACGAGGTGGGGGACGCCGCCGAGCTCCTCTGGGTGGTGGACGAGAAGGTGGTCGGGGACCCTGCGACCAGCCGCCTCCTCCGGCGGCTCGGCACGGTCGTGGACGTGTCGGGCCTCGATCCCGAGCAGGCGGCGAGCCGGCTGGCCGAGGAGCGCCCGGACGGCATCGTCTCCTTCGTCGACGCCCGGCTCGAGGCCGCCGCGGCGCTCGCCGCCCACCTGGGACTGCCGTACCACCTGCCCGAGGTGGCCGCCGTCCTCGTCGACAAGCGACGACAGCGCGCGGCCCTGGACCGGGCAGGCGTCCCCGGCCCGGCGTTCTGGCCGGTGTCGTCGGACCTCACGCCCGCACAGGTCGCCGAACTTGCGCGGCGGATCACGTATCCGGCGGTGCTCAAGCCCGCGGAGGGCACCGGGAGCCGGGGGATGTGCCGCCTCGAGTCGGCGGACGACCTGCCGACCCTGTTGGCACTGCACGGGCACGGTGCGGACTGCCTCGTCGAGGAGTACCTGCCCGACGACCCGTCGCTGCCGGACTGGTACGCGAGCTACCTCTCCGTCGAGTCCGTGGTGGGATCGGGGCGAGTCGTCCACGTCGCCCTCACGGGACGGTTCCCGCTGGTCGAGCCGTTCCGTGAGACCGGCAACTTCATCCCCGGCATCCTCGACCCGCGCCTCGAGTCCGATGTGCTCGCGCTGGTCGACGCCGCGATCGAGTGCTTGGGCATCACCAGCGCGGTGCTCCACACGGAGATCAAGCTCACGCCGCACGGGCTCCGGCTCGTCGAGGTCAACGGCCGGCTGGGAGGTCGCCCGCCTTACGTCCTGGCGAGCGTCTCTTCCGTCAACCTCTTCCGGGTCGCCTGCCGGGTCGCGACGGGCGCGCCGGCCGGGGTGGGGTCGATGGCCCCATGCGACGGGGTGGGGTTCTGGCTCATGCTCCAACCGCCGACCTCCGCACACCGGGTCGTCAGCGTCGACGGGCTCGACGAGCTCTGCGGCTCCTCCGGCGTCGAGCGTGTCCACCTCAACCGGCGTCCGGGCGATGACGTCGACTGGCGGGAGGGAACGGACGGCCACGTGGTGACGGTGCGTGGTCGTGTCGCCGACCACCGGGCGCTGGAGGAGGCGATCCGCTGCATCCGCACGCGGGTCACGATCGGCTACGACGAGCCGACCTGAGGACCGCCGACCACGGCGGGTCCGCACGGACGTCTGCCGGTGCTGTGGCCGTGCGACGCTCGCACACCCGGTACGACGGCGCCCGAGTGGGCCACCCGGAGGAAGGGGAGACCGCCATTGACGTCCGATCGGCAGAGGACCTCACCCCGACGCCGAGAACGTCACCGCGGTCCTCGCGGCCGACGAGCGGGTACTCGAACGGCTCGCCAAAGTGCTGGTGTCGACGAACCGGCAGGACATCGCTGCCCGCCGGGTCGAGATCGAGCGAACGTGGCTGCAGTTGCTTGCCGACGCGGACCGGCGTGCTGTGTGGTCCCAGGAGGCCGCGCTCTCGTTCGACGTGGGCCAGCGGGTGCTCAGCGCGATCGCCTCAGAACTCGACGCCCTGCCCGTCGTCGCGTGAGGTGGTGCGCGAGAACGACCGGTTGTGCCACACGGCAGACCGCGATGGATTCGATCGCGATCCCGCGGGCTCAACCCGTGTGCGAAATGAAGCGGGTCTTCTCTCGACTCGCGCACCTTTCAGCGAATCGTCAGCAGACCCGCCCGACACGGCGTCAATCAGGGAGGGCTCATGTTCGCCGCAGCCATTTCCCGGATTGCTTCCCTCTTCGATGAGTCAGTGGTTCACCACAGCGTTCTTCGATCATCCCGCCGAACTGCGCCAGGAGGCGGAGCGGGCGGCTACGAGGCACCAGCGAGGAGCGAAGCCACGGCGACCATGGCGGCGAAGGCGGCGATTCTTCCCAACGCCCGCTCGATTCGCCGCCATCCATCGGGTGTCTTCACGGCGAAGGCCATCAACCACCACTGTCGCGTTGCGGTCGAACCCGCCCCGTCCACCGTCAGCACGATCGGAAGCTGACGTTGCCAGAACGCATGCTCCCGCTTGACGACCGACCTGACGACGAGCGCGAGGAACGTGACCACGGCGGCGGCGGCGAAGCAGTAGTGGGTGATCCCGACGGAATGCATCGGGGTGACGAGGCCTGTCGAGCCGGCGATCCGGACCATGTCCACCTATCGGTACAGGAGGCCACCCGCCTTGAGCATCGGGCCGTAGGTGGATGGAAGCCGGTCACCAGAGATGCGGATCGACCGGCTCGTCTCCGCTCCGTGCCTGGTGGGTGCGACGAGGCCCCGCCGAACATCGGGAAGTAGCCTCAGGCAATGGATCCTCTGTCCATCCACCACGTGTCGATCAATGTTCCCGACGTCGCCGAGGGTGTCGACTTCTACACGCGGATCCTCGGTGGCGTCGTCCGAGACGACCGACCGGATCTCGGTCTCGCGGGCGCCTGGATCGACATGGGGGCCCAGCAGGTCCATCTGATCGAGGCACCGGTCCCGCCCAACATGGGTCAGCACTTTGCGATCCGGGTCGGCGACCTCGGGGATGTCGTGCGCGAGTTGCGCGCCAAGGGTCTGAGCGTCGGCGATCCCATGACCGTCGGTGCGAATCGCCAGACGTTCATCAACGATCCGGCGGGCAACGTCGTCGAGCTCCATCAGGTCGCCGGCGCCGCCTGACGTTCGTGTTCGCGCTCGGTCTCCCCAGTCGGACTCCCCGGGTCAGGGTCGCCCCGAGCTTGGGTCCACCCCGGGTCGGGGTCCGCCACGGGATACGGTCACCCCACTGCGCAGACCATGCGGGCCCGCAGCTCAGCCCGTGGCCGGTCGGGCCATGACGTCGACGTCTCGGAGGAGTGCCTTGGTGAGCGGGCCCATCTCGTCGAACGGCAATCGTTCGGGTGGCCACCACTTGGCTTCAGAGGTCTCGTCACCGTCCGGCCGGGGCGACCCCTCGAGCACGGTGGCCTCGAAGACGGTGACGACGTACGCGGTCTGGTCCCCTCCCGGATAAGTCACGCGATACTCGGGACCACCGAGGACCGCCCGGATCGGTCCGAGCCGCAGGACGACCCCGGCCTCCTCCTCGGCCTCTCGGAGTGCTGCCTGTTCGGGTGATTCGTCCGGTTCGATCGCACCGCCGACGGTCATCCACAGCCCGGTGTCGATCGACCGGACGAGCAGGATGCGACCCTGGTCGTCGTACGGCAGTACGGCCACTGACGGAAGGAGGAGCAGTTCGTGCCCCACAACCTCGCGCAGCCGACGGACGAACGGGGAGATGGGCACCAGATGAGGCTAGCGAGAGCCGAAGCTCCCGAGCCCCGGCCGCCGGTGCTCCGGACTCGTCGTTACAGTGGCGCGGCGAAGGTCGCCCAGCGAACCGGGCCGGGCTCGGACGACAAGGAGACGAGTGCGATGGACGTGCGGTCGGCAGAGGACATCACGCCGGTGGTCGAGCACAACGGGACGACACCTGTCTGGTGGCTCGTCCCGCCCCAGGAGCTGCGTTCCGCGACCGAGGGTGGATTCCTCGAGCTGGTGAGCGAGTGGGAGATCGCACCGGGCGGGGCGGTGGAGGAACACTCGCATCCGACGCACGAGTTCTATTACATCCTCGCCGGCAAGGGCATCATGCAGATCGCTGACGAGAAGCGGCCGGTGAAGACCGGCGACCTCGTGTACACGCCGCCGGACACGACGCACAGCATCTGGCCCGACGAGCCCGACGTCCCACTCCGTGGACTCGCGTTCGCGGTCGGCACGCCCGGGCAGGGGGCGGTCGACTACAGCTGACCTCCGGCGCACCGCCTCAGGTGGCCGGCGGCGGTGCGACCTCGGGGAGCTCCGGCTGTCGGGCTGCTTCGCGGATGCCCGGTACGACCGCGAGCGTGGCGAGGAGGAGCGTGCCGAACGCGTCCACTGCGCGGTTGTCGGGCCGGACGGCCACGAAGAATGCGGCCGCTGCACACCAGGCGAGCGACTGGACGGGGAAGCGGCGCGCCACGAGGTCGTAGAGGAAGTAGAGGACGCTCGCGCCGAGGAGGTAGTAGGCGAACACGACTGACTCGAAGACGAGCCGGCTGGCCATGCAGGCGAGCCCGAGCGCGACCAGCCGCTCGGGGGTGATCGCACGCCCTGCGAGGCGATGCCCCACCCAGATACTCAGCCCGATTGCGAAGAGAACCGGGAGGTCGCGGGCGACCGCCGAGGCGACGCTTCCGGTGACCCCGGCCAAGCTCAGCACCGTCGAGCCCGACACCGCACCCCCTGCGCTGAACCCGCTCAGATTCTCCCACGTGGCCCTTGGAGCCGACACGAAGAACGGGACGATGCCGGCGGCGAAGACCACCGCGCCGGTGCCGGCCAGCGTGAGCCGTGCACGCGCTCCCATTGCTGTGGCAAGGGCCGGGATGAAGAGCAGCACCGCGAACTGCTTCGTCAAGCATGCGACGCCGAACAGCGCGCCCGCCACAACCCAGCGACGACGGAGCGCCTGTGCGAGCCCGGCGATCCCGAGGCCGAGGCTCGCGATGTCCTCTGGATGGTAGAGCTGGACGATCGCGCTAGTCGCGGCCGGGAGGAACGCGAGAAACGCGAGCAACCCGACCTCGCGGCCGAGCGAGTCGGCACCGCTCGCACGGAGAAGGGCGAGACATCCGACGGCGAGGACGAGCCACATGAGGACGCCGAGGAGCCCTTGCGACCGATACCACGGGGGCCGGCCGGGCCCGATGGTGCCGTCGGGGAGCCGCGCCGGCGACCCGCACTGGGCGACGTCGGTGGCGAACGTCGGATCGTGGAGGTACCCGCGCCCGCTCCTGAGGGTGTTCGCACGACCGACCGTCGTGCACCAGGTCGCCGAGCCGACCCAGTGGTCGAGCGCGGCGACGAACGGCGAGACGAGCAGTGCGTACCCCGGCGGGTTGGGCAGTCCGTCGTTCGCTGCTGCCGCATGGAGCTGCCCCGTGGAGATTGCGGAGGTGACGGCGACGAGTGGCACGGTGTCCCCACCCGATGGCGGCCCCTGGCGGATCGTGACGATGCCGACGTAGCAGGCCGCCGCCGCAACGAGCAATGCAGCGGTGAGGAGCAAGGGGGGGTGGTCCCTCGGAGGCGCGGCGCTCATCGCAAATGGGCGCGCGGTCCCCGTGTTCGCACCATCGCGCTCCTCTTGTTCCGCCTCGAACGGGGTCACACTACCCAGCGGCCACCCCGGTGGCGCATGCACGTCGGCCGCCATGCGAAGTTCCGGCCGGATCAGGCTGCCGTGCGAAGCTGTTCGTCGATGACCCTCACCGGTGGTCAACCGGCGGTCGAGACCGAGCTCGAGACAGCGCCCATCACGTCGAGGACTGGCTCGCCGCCGGCCGTCGCGGTCGGCGTCACCGTGCCCGTGCTCGGTGCCGTCGTGGTCGGCATGCTTGCTGCCTCCGTCTACCGGCAAGGGGCCTTCTACCCGGTGGATGCCTTCGGGATGGCCGTCGCCTCGGTTCTCCTCGTCGTCTGGGCGCTGCGTCTGCGCCACGACCTCGTCGCGGTCGTGGTCACTGCGTCGTTGGGCGGCCTCGCAATCTGGTGGGACGTGCGTGCCCGCATGGAGGGCACACCGGCCGCGGTGCTCCCGATCGGTGCGTCGCTCGTCGGCTTCCTCGCTGCGTACCTGGTGGTCCGCAACCTCGACCACCGAGACCGGAGCCGGGTCGCGGCGGTCGTCGTCGCGATCGGCACCGCGACCGCGTCGGTCGGGGTCGCAGGCACGCTCGTGCACTGGCACCCGGTCGCCCAGATCGCGGACGGGAGCTGGCGCCTCTCGAGCACGCTGACCTCGTCGAGCGCGTCGGCCGTGCTCTTCGCGGTCTCGATCCTCCTTGCACTCTCCTTCGACCTCCGGACACCCCTTCCGCGGCTCGCCGTCTGCTGCTGTCTTGCCGGCATGATCGTGGCTCGGAGCCCGTGGGAGCTGCTGGCGCTCGGCGTCGGCGCGTTCGCGGTCCCGATCCGCCAGTGGACCGATGCGCTCTGGCCGCTCGTGATGGGCGCCGTTGCCGGACTCGTGATCGTCGACGCCTCGACCGGTACCCGCCCGAGCTGGCTGTCCGTCCTCGCCGTCGTCGTGGCAACCGCTGGTTCGGTGGTGACGTGGCCGTGGTCTCGACCGGAGGGTCGGCAGGTGGCAGGCGTGGCCGCGTTGGTCGTCGTCGCTGCCGGAGTCGTCCTCCTCGAGATCCACCCACCGAACGGTCGGGAGATCCGCGCGCCTGCAGACCAGAATCAGCGGCTTGCGTGGTCGGCCGCGTCCGATGCGTGGAAGACGTCACTCCTCACCGGAGTCGGTCCAGCTCGACCGAGTCCTGTGCGGGTCGCGGTCGATGCCTATCCGGGTCTCGCTCCCGACGGCTACCTCACCGTCCTGGCGGACGCCGGGATCGTCGGCGGGGTGCTGCTCCTGGCAGCGGGTGCCGCGATCGCGTCCGACCTCCAACGCCGTGAGCGGCTCGCGACCGCCGCGGTCGGGGCCACCGTCGCCTTCGCGGTTGCCGGGGTCGTCGACACGGGTTGGCACCTGCCTGCGCTCGCGCTCGTGGGCGGTTGTGCGGCCGGTCTCGGCTCGTCCGTCGCGGCGACGGGGAGACCCGTCGACCGGCAACGCGCGCGACGGCTGCCCAGTCCCGTCGGGCCGGCCGGAGTGTGGGTCGCGGCCGTCATGGCGCTCGTGACCGCCCAGCTCGTGGTCGGAGCGGCCGGCGAGGCGACCGGCGTCCCGACGGCTCACGGCGCGCCCCCGCGCCGACGTCGACGCCCGACGCGCCAGCCCGGATGATCCTCTCCGGACCCGATCCGACCGATCCCTTCATGGTGAAGGTCGGCAACCGGTTCCTCCTCTATACGAGCCAGGGGACTGGCTTCCTCAACGTCCCCCTGCGCATCGGCGCGACGCCCGGACGGTGGAGTCCGCCGACCGACGTGCTGCCCACGCTGCCGGCGTGGGCCGAGGGGGGCCTGACGTGGGCGCCCGATGTCCATCGGGTCCGCGGCGGGTGGGCGCTCTACTTCACGTCGCTGTTGCGAGGCGTCGGGCCGCCGACCCACTGCATCGGCGCGGCCTACGCGCGGACGCCGGAGGGTCCGTTCACTCCGACGGATCGTCCGTTCATCTGCCAGCTCGACCACCGGGGGTCGATCGACGCACGTGTCTACGACGACACCGGAGGTCGGCTGGTCATGCTCTGGAAGTCGGAGGACAACGCCAATCCGGACGTGCCCGGACCGGACCAGAACGGTCCGACCGGCATCTACTCGCAGGCTCTCAGCGCGGACGGTCGTGACCTTCTCGGCCAGCCCGTGAAGATCTTCGGACCCACGCAGCCCTGGGAAGGGACCATCGTCGAAGCACCCGACCTGATCGAGGCCTGGGGCACCTACTGGCTCGTCTTCTCGGGCAACTGGTACTACTCGACGTCCTACGGCATCGGCGTAGCCGCATGCCAGAGCCCGTTCGGTCCGTGCACCGACCCGCGGCCCTCGCCGTTCCTCGGCTCCAACTTCCAGGGTTCGGGCCCGGGAGAGTCATCCCTCTTCCACGACGGACGCGACGTGTTCCTGCTCTACAACCCGTTCCACGCGAACGATCCGGGGCCCGTCATCCCACGCCCGGTGGCGATGGTGCGCCTCGGCTTCACGCCGAGTGGTCCGTATCTGGCACGAGGGTGAACGGAACCTGCAGGCTCTTCCGCTCGAAACGTTCCTGCGGTACCGTGTCGAAGGGGCCAGGCACCTGGGCCGCGGCGGAACGGGGGTACCGGATGAAGCGCTGGAAGCAGTGGACGCGTCTCGGCGTGGCGGCGGCTGCGAGCTTCGTGCTGCTCGTCACCGTCCTCCCCGAGGTCGCCTCGGGCATCGGGCTCACCTCGCTCGGCGCCCGGTTGGCGAGCTCCGCCGGTTGCGGCTCGGGGAGCGGCTCCGGTTCGAGCGGGTCGTCGTCTTCGGGCAGCAGTGGCTGTTGCAGTGGCTCCGGCAGCTCGGGCTCGAGCTCCTCGAGCGTGTGCCCGACGGGCTTCGGGACGGTGACCGGCAAGGTCAAGGTGACCGGTGCGCCGGCCGGCTTCGTCCCCGCCTACGAGGGGGCAGGTGCCTGCCCGATCGGCGGCCCACCGGGCATCGCGTGCGCGAGTCCCGCCAACACGCTCGCGACCAACGGGCTCTACTCGCTCACGCTGCCCGCCGGCACGTGGTTCGTGGCGGGCTTCTACGAGCTCGGCGCCTACAGCGGCGCGTTCATCGGGACGGCGCACCTGGTGACGGTCACGACGAACGGAACGGTGACCCAGAACGTCAGCGTGCCCTACCAGCTTCCGGTCACGATCTCGGGCACGGTGGCGATCACCAAGGTGCCCTCGCCGCTCGTGCTCCAGAACCTCGAGGCCCTGCTCTGTCCTTCCTTCGCCCCGTACACCGGCGGAGCTGCCTCGATCGCCTGCGTGCATGCGTACGGCACCCCGACCGGTCCCGACTCGGCGAGCTACAAGGTCGCGACGCTGCCGCCGGGTGTCTGGACCGTCTACCCCGGGTTCTGCGTCCAGTACGCCTGTGTGGACATTTCGAAGGCCGGTGTCGCGGTGACCACGGCCGCCGGCGGCTCGTACACCGTCGATGTCAAGACGCCGTTCGTCCTCCCCGGTGAGGGTGTGGTCACCGGCACGGTCAGCGTGACCGGTGCACCCGTGGGCTTCAGCCAGCCGATGGGCGTGATCGCCTGTCGGCCGGCAGGAGGCATCTGCTCGAGCTACTACACGAACGTCTCGGGCCAGACGTATACGCTGCTCCTCCCGAAGGGCACCTTCCAGCTCGTCGCCTTCTACGAAGTGCCTCCCTTCTACAATGCCGTCGAGGGTCCGATCACGACCCTCAAGGTTGCGGCGAACAGCGTGACCTCCCTCGACCTCACCGTTCCGTACCGGGTGCTCGGAGGCGCTGCCGGGAAGGTGGACGTGACCGGCGTGCCGAAGGGGGTCTCGATCACCGACTACACGGTGCATGCGTGCCCGGCGTCGACATCGGTCGGTGGCCTCCTCGGACAGCTCGCCTGCGTCGACGAGTATTCCGGTCCCGCCGGCTTCGGCGGCTACATCCCTGCGGCGTCGAAGCTCGGCATCGCCGCCCACGTGCCGACGACCGCAGCCACGGCGGCCGCCCCGCCGTACGACCGGTACCGGCTCTCGACGCTGACCCCCGGCACGTGGATCCTCTACCCGGGTTACCAGACCATCTTCGGGTCGTACAGCGAGCCGGTCGGCACCGCGGTGACCGTCGAAGCCGGCAAGACGACGAGCCTCGACCTCCATGTGGCCTACCAGAAGCCGGTGCTCGGTGCCGTCGAGGGCACGGTCGCGGTCGTCGGTGGGCCGGCCGGGGGGATCACCGCCGGGGCCCGCGCCTGTACGGCGGCACCGACCGGGACGGTGTGCCCCGGGGAGGTCGACGCGTACGCTTCGTCCACTGGCACGTACACGCTCGATTCGCCCCGGGGACGTGGTGGGTCTCGGGCTTCGTCGATCTCTAGAGTGGCGTCCGCTCCACAGAGGTCGTGAGTCCGTCCCGGATGGTGTCGGTCACGGCAGACACCGTGAAGTCCGCCAACTTCGTCGTCACGATTCCCTGACCGAAGGCGCCGGGCGGCGGGATCGCCGGAGGGACGGCCGTGAGGTGATCGCCGGGGGTCGCCATGTCAACCGGGCGACCTCGAGAGGGAGCTCCCCCACGCCGGCCAGCGGAAGGACGACGTGGGGGAGCTGCAACCCCGGTCCCCGACAGAGGTTGCACCCGACTGTGCTCCGGACCACTCCTCGTTCTACCAGCGGGATCCGTCCGGAGCGTCGCGGTTGCCTGAACCGCCGATGAATGTTGTGTGCGCACGGGTGAACGGAGCGCGGCGCATCGGTGACGTCCCAGTCCAACGGTCCGCACCGTCGAAATCCCGCTCGCCCCTGGGCAAGCTCACGCGAATTGTGGTCAGATGGCTGGAGCGTCCCGCTTGCGGGCGCTGCGCCACGAACCGCCGGGGAGAGAAGGGCGGAGAGATCATGGACATCCGGGACGACACAGTTCGGAAGGGTTCGATCTGATGGCGATCGATGCCACCAGGACGAAGCCGTCGCCGTCGCAGCGGCGTGACTCGGGACCGAGCGGCCGGGTCACCAACGGCCCGATGCCGAGCGCCATCCGAAATGTGGCATTTGTCGGGCACAACGGGGCCGGCAAGACCACCCTCGTGGAGGCGCTGCTCTTCGCGACCGGGGCACTCACCCGCCAGGGGAGGGTCGAGGACGGCACGACGGTCTCGGACTTCGAGCCCGAAGAGGTCAAGAACCAAATGTCGCTCTCGCTCTCGCTCGTACCCTGTGCGGTCGGCGACGTGAAGCTCAACCTCGTCGACACGCCGGGGTACGCGGACTTCTTCGGGGAGGTGCGGGCGGCCTGTTCGGTGGTCGATCTCGTCGTCGTGGTCGTGAGCGCGGTCGAAGGCATCGAGGCGCAGACCGAGGCGGCCTGGAACCTGGCGGGGGAGCTCGGTCTGCCCCGGCTCGTCTTCGTCAACAAGCTCGACCGCGAACGCGCGAGCTTCGACACCACGCTCGCCGAGCTGCGCGACCGCTTCGGTGCGGGCATCGCGCCACTCGAGCTCCCGGTCGGTGGAGAGGCCGGCTTCAGGGGCATCGCCGATCTGCTCACCGACACCGCGATCATCTACGACTCCGGCACGCCCGAGTCCCGCCCCATCCCCGACGACCTCGCGGCGGTCGAGCACGTGGTTCGCGAGCACCTGGTCGAGGGCATCGTCGTCGGTGACGATGCAATGATGGAGCGCTACCTCGAGGGCGACGTGCCGAGCACCGAGGAGCTGGAGGCGACGCTCGCGACGGGGGTGGCGGACGGTCTGGTCTTCCCGGTCGTCTGCGGCTCCGCCGCGACCGGCGTCGGCATCGACCGGCTGGCCACCCTCCTCGCAGAGATCGCCCCGTCGCCCGACCGCCGCCCCCCGGTCGAGGTGTTGGCCGGTGACACGACGCACGAGGTGCCGTCCGACCCGTCGGGTCAGCCCCTCGTGCGGGTCTTCAAGACGATCTCCGACCCGTACGTCGGGAAGATCTCGCTGCTGCGGGTGCTCTCGGGGACCATCCGTCCCGACACCGTCCTTTGCAATCCGCGCACTCACGCGGACGAGCGGCTCCACGTGCTCGAGGTGCTTCGCGGCAAGGAGGCCCTGGCGGTCACCGAGGCCCGCGCCGGGGACATCGTCGCGGTGCCCAAGCTGGCGGGTGTGGCGACCGGGGACACGCTTGCGCCGAAGGGGTCGCCGGTCGTGGTCGCACCGGTCACCGCGGAGCCATCTACGTTCGCCATCGCGATCCGACCGAAGTCGAAGGGCGACGAGGACAAGCTCATGACCGGGCTGCACCGACTCGAGGAGGAGGATCCCGCGCTCCGCGTCGAACGGGTGGACGAGACCCACCAGACCCTCCTGCGGGGCACCGGGGAGACCCACCTCGCGGTGACCGCCGAGCGACTCGCACGCAAGTTCGGTGTCGAGGTCGAGACCCTCGAGGTCCTCATCCCGTACCGCGAGAGCATCACCTCGACCGCCGAAGCCGAGGGCAAGTACAAGAAGCAGACCGGCGGACACGGGCAGTACGGCGTCGCAACGGTTCGGATCGAACCCCTCGACCGGGGCTCGGGCTTCGAGTTCGTCGACAAGGTCGTGGGCGGCGCGATCCCACGCCAGTACATCCCTGCGGTCGAGAAGGGGGTTCTCGAGACGATGGCGCAGGGGGGCGTCCACGGATTTCCGGTGGTGGACGTGCGGGTGACCTGTCTCGACGGCAAGTACCACCCGGTTGACTCGTCGGAGATGAGCTTCAAGATGGCCGGCTCCCTCGCGTTCCGCGAAGCGCTGGCGAAGGCCGTGCCGGTGCTGCTCGAGCCGATCTCCCTCCTCGAGGTGACCGTCCCGGCGAGCCTCCAGGGCAACGTGCTCGGCGATCTCAACGCGCGGCGCGGCCGGGTCCAGGGGACCGACGTGCTGGACGGCGGAGTGCAGACGATCAGCGCACTGGTGCCGACGGCGGAGCTGCAGCGGTACTCGATCGACCTGCGCTCGCTCACCGGCGGCCGGGGTCGGTTCCGGGCGGACCACGACCACTACGACGTGATGCCACCCAACCTCGTCGAACGTCTCGAGAAGAGCCGCCCGCACTGACGCGGAGGGCCGCCGTGCCGGCCCTCCGTCGCTACTCGCGCGAGACGGGTTCGCCGGCTCGCGGTACGACCTGGGGCACCATGTTCGGCGCGAGCTCGGCGACCAACTCCGACGGCACCTGCTCTTGGACCGATTCGATCAGCTTCTTCGAATGGGACCGGAGGGAAAGCATCTCCGCATACCGCTGGTCGTCCCCCTTCATTCCGGACACGAGCGGGGAGTGGGCGATCGACGCCGCCCCGGCGAACATCACGAGCAGGGAGACCGCCTCGAGGGGGCCGTACGGTCCGGCCGTCCGCAGGTTGTCGCCGAAGAGCCCGATCCCGATGGCGAGGCTCGCCAGTGGATCGACGAGCACCAACGCGGTCTGCGACGCGGCGATCGGTCCCGCGTGGAAGGCGTTCTGCGCGAGGAAGAGCGAGAGCACGCCGCTGATCACGAGCCCGTAGGTCTGCCAGTGGACGAACATCTGGGTCCAGTCGGTGGCGACGTAGTCTCCGACCACTTTGATGAGCGACGCGGTGAACGCGAAGCCGATGGCCCCCGCGGCGCCGAACATCGCGGCTCGCCACCAGCGCGGGCCGCGGAGGGCGAGCACGACGGCGAGCAGCATGATGCCCCCGCACGTCCCTGCGGTGATCAGCCATTCGACCGCGGTGGGCACCTCATCGCCGCCCGCCGGCTGTGCGAAGTAGAGGAACCCGGCGAGCCCACCGGCGGCCGCGAGGCATCCCACCCACTCCCGCAGCCCGATACGGAACCGGAACCAGGTCGCGAGGAGGATCACGAGGAATGGCAGCTCAGTCGTGAGGATCGGCTGGACCTGGCTCAGGTCGCCGAGGTGGAGTGCGAACGACTGGAGCAGGAAGGAGGCGACCATGAACGCGAAGCCCAACAGCCAGACTCCGCGTCGGATTGCGTGCGTGAGCAACGAGAGCTTGAGGGTCGAGTCTTCGGGCGCGTTCTCCACACCCATGCGCTGGAGAATGCTGGTCAGGGCATTTGCCAGAGCCGAACTGAGCGCAAGCAGATAGACCATCGCGACGCTGCTCCTACGTCACGCCCGGGTCGCGGACGTCGCCGCACGTCAGTCTACTTGGCGTGACCTGCGGCAACTCGTGGATCGTCGGCACCTGCGAGCGTGGCATCCGGGCGTGGCCTCCGGCGGGGGTGGAGGGCGTTCCCTCCCACCCTACGGTGAGGGACGTCCGGGCCGAACGCCCGGCGCTGACTGTCGCAGCCGGTCCATAGGTTGGCGAACGTGCTGGTCAGGCCGCATACCCGCAAGGGCCCCCGGGTGGTGGGTGTGGCCGGTCGCTCGGCCCGACGCGAGGCGCGCCGCCGCCGCTCGAACTTCGTAGCCCCGGCAGCCTTCGTGGGCCTCGTCGTCCTCGCGGGCCCATCGGTCATCGTGAGTTCGGTGGGTCATCGGACCGGTCTCCCGTTGATCGCGGCCGCTGCCACGGCGACCGGGCTCGCCACCCTCTTGGCGGGTCGTGCGATGCCGGCCGGCGCCTCGTGGAAGATCGGCGCGGACGGTGAGCAGCTTCTCGCCACCATGTTGGCACGGCGCCTCCCGCCGATCGCAGTCGTGCTGCACGACCGGTCGATTCCCGGCGTCCGCGCCAACATCGACCACGTGGTGGTCGGTCCGGCCGGCGTCTACGTGCTCGACGCCAAGCGCCTCGCCGCTCGGGTCGTCGTGCGCTCCACGCGCGGTGCGGACCGACGACGTCGTGGGCGGCTCGTGGTCGGTGGTCGGAACCGCGCCGATCTCCTCGACGGCATGGCCTACCAGTGTCGGGCCGTCGAGCACGCGTTGGCGGTCGCCGGGTTCGGGAATTCGATCCGGGTGCGGCCCATGGTGGTCCTCGTCGCCCGGCGCCGACCGCGACGCGGGTCCATCGTCGACGGGGTCTGGGTCGGTCCTGCGCCCGCGGCCTGCTCGCAGGTGGCGTCTCGCGGGCCGCTGACCCCTGCGCGGATCGAGCAGGTGGCCGAGGTGCTCATCGCCGCCCTGCCGCCGGCGTGAGGTCCGCGGTTCCGTGGCCGCACCGGTTCCCCGAAGTGCGAGAACCGATCAGTCGGCGCCGAAGAAGGGTGCGCCGAACGAGAACACGCCGCCGTCGCTCGCCACCAACCAGTAGCCACCCGTCGCCCGGTCCGCGGCGAGGCCGACGACCGGTGCGTTGAGCGGCGTGCCGCCCATCGAACCGTGGAACCCGGCGCTCCCGAAGGCGAAGACGCCACCGTCTGACGCGACGAACCAGTAGCCGGCGTCGTCCGGTGCCGGAGCGATCCCGTTGACCGGCTTGTTGAGGACGAGCGCGCCGGTCGAGCCGAAGAAGGGTGCGCCGAACGCGAACACGCCACCGTCCGTCGCGACCAGCCAGTAGCCGCCCGTCGCACTGTCGGCGCTGATGCCGACAACCGGACGGTTGAGGTGCTGGCCACCCATCGAGCCGCGGAACGCGGCGTCGCCGAAGGCGAAGACGCCACCGTCGCTCGCCACCAGCCAGTAGCCACCGCCGTCCGGGGTGGGTGCGAGGTCGACGACCGGCGCGTTGAGCGCCTGTCCGCCCATCGACCCGTAGAAGCCTGCATCCCCGAAGGCGAACGTGCCGCCGTCCGCCGCGACGAGCCAGTAGCCCTTCCCGTCGGCCGTGGCGACGAGGTGCTCGATGGGCGCATTGAGGGACGCGCCTGCCATCGACCCGTAGACCTGGGCGTCGCCGTGCGCACTCACCCCGCCGGCCGCGTCGGTCAGCCAGTAGCCGCTGCCCGAAGCGTCGGCGGCGATACCAGTGACCGGCGCCGGCAGTGTCGCACCGGCGATCGTCGCCGGCGACACGAACAGCCGTCGAGCGCCGCCGCACGTGTAGTCGGTGCAGCCCGGCTGCCAGGCCGCGTAGGCGAGCTGCCAGTTCCCCGATGTGTCCTGGAAGAGCGAGCCTCCGCCGGGGCCGGCCGCGGCTCCGTACGACGTGAGGAACGGAGCGGACTGGTCCTGGGAGCAGGGACCGAGCGGACCGGCGCAGGTCGCGAAGGTCTCCGAGTACGAATCGGAGTTCCAGATCCCGGTCGAGAACATCAGGAAGTAGGTGCCGCCGACATCGACCATGTCGGGGTTCTCGACCGTGGTCTCCCACGGGAAGTCCGCGCTGTCCTGGGCCACGATCTGGGTGGGGTTGCCGACGAGCGAGAGCCCGTCGGAGCTCAGCTGCTGGGACCAGATGCGCGCACCCGCCAGGGCGCCGCCGTCGTTCGACTTCCAGATCAGGTACGCACTGCCGGTCTTCGGGTCGACGAACGGACTCGGGTCGATCGCTCCTCCGTAGCCGGTCTGGCAGACCAGCCCGCCGGTGGAGCTGTCCGTGAAGACCGGGTCGGAAAGGGTGAGGGTGGCGGCGGTGGCAACCGACAGGCAGTTGAAGCCGCTGTCACCGGCATGGCCGGCGGTCGCCGCGTCGTAGTACATGAGCCACCGCCCGCCCCAGAAGATCACCCCCGGCGAGGTCTGGGTGTCGACCGCCTCCCACGAGGGCACGACCGGGAGCGCACTGGAGCCCGACGAGGTGCCGGTGTAGGAGCGCCAGCCGGATGCCGGTGACCCGCTGGTGTCGACCAGGGCCTGGAGGTGGTTGCCGAGCACCGTTCCCGTCGTGAACGCGTAGTAGGTCGACCCGACCGTCACGACGTCTGGGTCGGGCGCGTCCCCGTTGAAGGCCGGACCCGCAGCGGGTTGGACCGAGATGCCCGCGCCGGACTGGGCCCAGGCCGCGCCGCTCGGGACGACGGCAGCGACTGGCACCAGGGCCGCAGCCGATGCGGCGAGCAGCGCTCCTCTGATCACCGATCTCATGCGCACCGCCTTGCTCGCGATCGTGCGTCTCCGGTTCGTTCTGGTCCACTCCGGTCCGCTCTGATCCGCCGACCGGAGCATCCCACCCGCGCGGCGACCCTAGCGGCCGACGACCCGGTGCGGGTGTCACGCGACACCCTGCCGCGGGAGTCCGACCTCCTATGCTCGGACACGCCATGGCCGCCCGCCTCCCGCACCAGGTCGATCCCGCCGACGAGCAGCGCCACGCACCGGACGCCGGTGCGCTCTGGAACGAGTCGCACTATCTCGACTTCGTCGACGACCAGGGATCCCTCGCGGGCTACGCACGGATCGGGCTCTACCCGAATCTCGGGGTCACCTGGTGGACGGCGATGGTGGTCGGTCCCGACCGTCCGGTCGTCGCCTCGGTCTCCTACGACCTGCCGGTCGCAGCGGGCACCGGCCTCGACCTCGACGCCGTGGGCCACCGCGTCTCCGGCGTGGTGGAGGCACCGCTGGAGGCGATGACGCTCCGGGGCACGGTGCCTGGAGTCGAGCACGCCGATGCCGCCGAGATCTATCTCGGCGAAGGCGGACGGCCGACCGAGGTCGGGTTCGATCTCACCTGGCGGACCGACGGGGTTCCGTACCACTACGAGGTCACCACCCGCTACGAGATCCCCTGCCTTGTCGAGGGCGAGGTCACCGTCGGTTCGGACCGCTTCGAGGTTCGCGGGTCGGGCCAGCGCGACCACTCGTGGGGGGAGCGCGACTGGTGGGCGTTCGGCTGGTGCTGGGCGGCCGTCCGGCTCGACGACGGCACGCGCTTGCACCTCGCGGACATCCGGATACCGGGGCAGGCCGTGGCGTTCGGCTACGTGCAGCCGCCGGGAGGGCCGGTCGAAGTCGTCGAGGCGGCAGCGGTGACCGAGGTCCTCGGAGAGCACGGCATGCCGGTCGAGGCGTCGACCGTGCTCGAACCACAGGGCATCGACGTCGCGATCCGTCCATTCGCGTTCGGGCCGCTCGTGCTTACCGCCACCGACGGGAGGGTCAGTCGCTTCCCTCGGGCGGCGGCCCGGTTCACGACCGGCGACGGGAGGTCGGGCAACGGCTGGATCGAGTGGAACCAGCCCCCTCGCGCCGCGTCTGCCGAGTGAGAACCGGGTCGTGCGCCTCTCGCTCACCCCGTCGACCGACCCGGAGGAGTACCCGTTCGTCCACCGCCTCCGGACACGGTTCGCGGAGACCGACGCGATGGGGATCATCCACCACAGTGCCTATGCGCCCTACCTCGAAGAGGCGAGGGCGGCCTTTCTCGAGTCCGCGGGCCACGCCTACGACGGGGTCCGCGGTGACGGGATCGACTTCGCAGTCCTCGAGCTCTACGTCCGGTACCGCCGGCCGCTCCGCTTCGGCGACGAAGTGTCGGTGCACCTTACGGTCGCGAGGGTGACCAGGACCACCTTCGAGGTCGGCTACCTGCTCTCCGTCGCCGGCGAGGTCCGGGCGACGGCCGTCACGGTGCACGGCGCGGTCGACCGCGACGGAAGGCCCTCCCGGCTTCCCGCCTGGATGGCCGAAGTGGCCGGGGTGGCCGCCTCCGACCGTCGTGGCTGACCCGATGCCCGACGTGCGGGTCTCCTACGGGCTCCCGACTCACCGGGTCGACCTCGGTGAGGAGTTCGTGGGGCCGGGCGCGATCGGGGAGCTCGCGGGCGCCGCCGAGTCGGCCGGCTTCGCGGCCGTGTACACGACGGACCATCCCTTCCCCGGGGACGACTGGCTCGCGCACGGCGGTCATCACGCGCTCGATCCGCTGGTCGCACTCTCCTTCGCTGCGGCGGCCACGCGCTCGATCCGGCTGCACACCAACTTGCTCATCCTGGCCTACCGGAATCCGTTCCTCGTCGCGAAGGGGGTGGCCTCACTCGACGTCCTGAGCGGCGGTCGGGTCATCGTCGGCGTCGGCACCGGCTACCTCGAGGCCGAGTTCGACGCGCTCGGGGCGTCGTTCGACGACAGGAACGAGCGCACCGACGAGGCCATCACCGCGATGCGCGCCGCCTGGCTCGGGACGAGCACGGTGTTCGAGGGGGACGGCTTCCACGCGAAGGGCAACACGATGCTGCCGGTGCCCGCCCAGCGCCCCGCGCCGCCACTGTGGATCGGGGGCAACTCCAATCGGGCGATCCGCCGGGCCGTCGAGCTCGCAGATGGCTGGTGCCCGTTCCCCAACCCGGCACGCGGCGCGGCACGCACGCGCACCGCGCCGCTCGAGACCGTCGAGCAACTTGCCGAGCGGATCGAGTACGCGCGGTCCTATGCGGGGTCGATCGGACGGGTCGAACCGCTCGAGTTCGTCTTCATCCCAGAAGGACTCTCGATGGGGGGAGCGGCCGAAGTCGACACCGATCGCGTGCGCTCGTCGATCAGGGCACTGTCCGAGATAGGGGTGAGCTGGGTCAGCGTGGCGCTCCCCGGCGAGACGCGGGACGCGCAGCTCGCGGCCATCGCATCGTTCGGGCGTGAGGTGCTCAACGCCGACTCCGGCACGGGCTGACCAGCAACGGTCATCCCGGTGTGGCAGCATCGGAGACGTCGAGGGGACCCGGCGAAAGGGGTCGAGATGCGGGCGGAACGCGTTGGAGCACGGTCGGTTCGAATGGGGTTGCCCGCGGTGCGGCGTCGCCACCTCACGGCAGTCGTGGCCCTGGTGCTCGGAGTTGCTCTTGGCTGTGGAGCTGTCACAAGTCTGCCTGCTGCTGCGGCCTCCCAGTCCACCTGGACGGGCAGTGGCGCGCCGGTGCCGTCCAACGCCGACGCGGGGAACCAGGCCGCGGTGCTCGCGACGACTTGTCCGGCCCCCGGCAATTGTGTCGCGGTCGGCTCGTACGTGACCGGTGGCGACGCCGTCGGTCTCGCCGACACGCTGACGGCAGGGACCTGGACCGCGGAGGAGGTGCCGGCCCCGACCGGCGCCGCGGCGAACCCATCGGTGGAGCTCACCGCGGTCGCCTGCACCGCCGTCGGCGCCTGCACAGCGGTGGGCATCTACCGCGACGCGAGCAGCCACGTCCAGGGGATGGTCGCCACCCTTGCGAGCGGCTCGTGGACGGTGAGCGAGGCGCCGGTTCCCTCGGGTGCAGGCGCCAACCCCTCGGTGCTCCTCCTGTCGCTCGTCTGTCCCGCGGCCGGCTCGTGCCTCGCGGTCGGTGTGTACACCGACAGCGGGGGCCAGGTCCAAGGACTGCTTCTCACGCTGACTGGGGGAAGCTGGAGCGCAACCAAGGCGCCTCTTCCGGGCGATGCCAACGCGGCACCGGCGGTCCAATTGTTCTCGCTCTCCTGTCCGACGGCGACCTCCTGCACGGCGGCCGGGCACTACACGAACAACGCCTCGCATGTTGAGGGGCTGCAGCTCACCCTCGCGGTCACCGGGAGCACCTCCACCTGGACGCCTTCCGTTGCGCCGTTGCCCTCGGATGCCGCAGCCAATCCTCAGGTCGTCCTCACCAGCGTCTCGTGCTCTGGGACGTTGTGCACGATCGTGGGCGACTACGCCAACACCTTGGGGAACACCGCAGGGCTGATCGTCTCGACCCCCGTCCCGACCTCCGGCGGTAGCTCGACCGCGGTCACTGCGCCACTCCCGCTGGGCGCCAAGACGAGCGGATCGAGCCCGAGTCCCTCCGCATTTCTGGCTTCGGTCTCCTGCACGTCGCTGACCGCGTGCGTCGCGGTGGGCTCGTACGTGAGCACGACCAACACCGGATCCGGCTCGACGCCGCTCATCGAGACGCTATCTGGTACGGGGTGGACGGCGTCGACCGGACCGGGCACGTTCGACCCTGCGTCCGCGGCGGTGCTGCTCGGTGTCTCCTGCTCGTGGCCGGGCTCGTGCGTGGCGGCCGGCGTGACCAGCGGCGCGGCCGGGACTCCGGGGGTCGTCGAGACGCTCACCAACGGTACGTGGAGCGAGACACCGGCGATCCTCGGGGCGGATGCGACGTCACCTCCGTCGGTCGTGCTCGGGACCGGCGAGCTCGCATCCAACGCGATCTCCTGCATCGCGGGCAACTGCGTGCTCGGTGGCACTTACTCGAATGCAGGTGGACACGCCGGGTTCCTCGACACCTTCCCGAACCTCACCGGCTACCAATTGGTGGCTTCGGACGGCGGTCTCTTCTCGTTCAACGCGCCGTTCAACGGTTCGATGGGCGGTCTTCCGCTCAATCAGCCCGTGGTCGGGATGGCCGTCGTGCCCGACAGCGGTGGCTACTACGAGGCCGCGGCCGACGGCGGGATCTTCGCCTTCGGCAACCCCTTCTTCGGCTCGATGGGCGGGACACGGCTCAATCAGCCGGTCGTCGGGATGGCCTTCGACACCCGGACCGGTGGCTACTACGAAGTCGCGCGTGACGGCGGGATCTTCGCCTTCAACGCGCCCTTCTACGGTTCGATGGGTGCCACGCACCTCAACCAGCCGATCGTCGGGATGGCGTTCGACCCGGTGACCGGCGGCTACTACGAGGTGGCCGCCGATGGCGGGATCTTCGCGTTCAATGCGCCGTTCCAGGGATCGATGGGGGGCACGCCGCTCAACCAGCCCGTCGTCGGGATGGCCATCGACCCGACGACCGGTGGGTACTACCTCGTCGCGCGTGACGGCGGGATCTTCGCCTTCAATGCGCCGTTCCAGGGCTCGATGGGCGGCATCGCGCTCAACCAACCGGTGGTCGGGATGGCGTTCGACACGGCCACCGGCGGGTACTACGAGGCTGCCTCGGACGGCGGGCTCTTCAACTTCAACGCTCCCTTCCAGGGTTCGATGGGTGGCACTCTCCTCAATCAACCGGTGGTCGGGATGGCCGTCGGCTGACGCTCCTTCACGGGCGGGCCTGAAGAGTGGCCAGGTCACCGGTCGCGCTCGATCCGACCGGGTAGGCTGGGCTCGGCGCGCCGGGAAGTCTGGTCGGCATCGTGCGGGCGGGCGTGCCCGCCCCCGTGAAGGAGCGCGGTGACCGACCGAGACCAGACGAGAGCCGCCGACCGGAGCGGCGCCCACGCAGACGGGAGTCATCTGCGTCTGCCCAGCTGGCGTCGCGAGGCCCTCCGCACCACGTTCTGGGTGATCCCGACCATCCTCATCGTGCTCGCCGTGATGCTCTTCGTCCTCACCTTCGAGATCGATCTCGCGGCGTTCCACGGCCGGCTCTCACTGCCCACCTGGGTGAAGACGGGGAGCGCCGACGCCGGCCGCCAGGTGCTCATCGCGATCGCCGCTGCGGTCATCACCACGGTCGGCGTTGTGTTCTCGATCACGATCCTCGCGCTGACCCTGGCGTCCCAGCAGTTCGGTCCGAGGATGATGCGCAATTTCGTGCGCGATCTCGGCAACCAGTTGACACTCGGTGTCTTCGTGGGCACCTTCGTCTACTCGGTGCTCGCGCTCGGCTCGGTGACCGCGCTTCCCGGCGGGGACTTCGTCCCCCATCTCTCGATCACCGTTGCGGAAGGCCTGCTCCTCGTCGACGTAGTGGTCCTCATCTACTTCATCCACCACATCGCGAAGTCGATCCAGCTCCCCGAGGTGATCGCCGGCATCGCCCGTGACCTGCAGCGTGCGATCGACGCCGAATTCCCGTTGCGGGTCACGACCGACCAGCCATCCGAGGAGGACGTGGACGGTTCGCTCGGCGAGTTGCTCGAGAAGCTGGCGACCCGCGGCGGGGAGGTCTCGGCGCGACACAGCGGGTACCTCCAGTTCGTCGGCTACGCACAGCTCGTCGAGATCGCCGAGCGCCTCGACGCGGTGATCCGTCTCGCCCACCGGCCCGGTCACTTCGTCGTGGCGGACCGGCGCCTGGCGACGGTCTGGCCGAGCGGCGCGGCCCTCCAGGTGGCCGAAGCCCTCGACCGGGCACACGTGACCGGTCCGCACCGCACCCTCGCCCAGGATCCGGTCTTCCCGATCGACCAGCTGGTCGAGATCGCGATCCGCGCGCTCTCGGCCGCGGTCAACGACACCTTCACCGCGCTCACCTGCATCGACTGGCTCTCCGCCGGGCTGTCATCGATCTCGGCCCGGGTGCTCGAAGAGGGGGTGTACCGGGGCCGGAGCGGCAAGATCCGGCTCATCGAGTTCGATCCGAGCTACCCGCGGATGGTGAACCGCGCCTTCGACAAGATCCGCCAGGCCTCCCGGGGCATGCCGGCGGTGATCATTCGGCTCATCGATGCACTCGCACACATCATGGAGGCCACCACCGATGCCTCACAGCGTTCGGTCCTCTTCCGGCAGGCAGAGATGATCCTGCGGGGTGCGGAACGAGATGTCACCGAGGAGAACGACCTCGACGACATCCTCCGGAGGTTCGAGCGCCTGGTACTCGTCAAAGACGGGCTCGACGCACTCCCTGGCGCCGTCCCGATCGGCGGTTGAAAGGCCGAACGAGTGGGGCGGACCCCTATGCTGCGACTGGCGTCGAGTCGCGCGGGACGGAGCACGGACCTGGCGGCTGCGTCGACGACCGATCGGCCGATCGTCCGAGCGAACAGAGACAGGAGACCCCCCATGACCATCGCCGTCGGCGACAGGATCCCCGATGTTCAGCTGATGACCTTCGGACCGGACGGACCGATCCACGTGCAGTCCGGAGACATGCTCGGCCGTGGCAAGGTTGTGCTGTTCGCGGTGCCGGGTGCGTTCACCCCGACCTGCTCGGACTTCCACCTCCCGGGCTACGTCGTGCGCAACGAGCAGCTCCGGGCGAAGGGGGTCGGCACCGTGGCCTGCCTCTCGGTCAACGACCCGTTCGTGATGGACGCCTGGGGCAAGGTGCACCACGTCGACGACCTCGTCCTCATGCTCGCGGACGGCAACGGGACCTTCACCGAGGCCGTCGGACTCGAGATGGACGGCAGCCGGTTCGGGCTCGGCACGCGCTCGCAGCGCTACGCCATGGTCATCGAGGACGGTGTCGTGACCGCGCTGCAGGTCGAGCCCGGTCCGGGGCTGACGGTGAGCTCTGCGGACGCCGTCCTCGAACTCCTCTGAGTCCGGGCAGTCCTCGCAGCGACCCGGCCCCAACTACGGTCGGGACGATGGAGCTGATCGAGGCGCTCAGGACCACCGGCGCGGTCCGAGAGTTCGAGGACGAAGCGGTCTCCGACGCCGTGGTCTACCGGCTGCTCGACACCGCCCGGTTCGCACCGAACGGCGGGAACCGGCAGGCCTGGCGGGTGGTGGTGGTGAAGGACCCCGAGCTCCGCCGGGCGATCCGCGACAGCTATCTGCCCGGTTGGTACGAGTACCTGGCACAGGTCGGCGCCGGCCTGACCCCGTGGTCGGTGGTGGGCGACCGCGACCTCGAGCGACGGTCGATCGACACGGACGCACCGGGCATCGCGGCGGCCGCGGCGGCCGGGCCGGGCGGCTTCGCCGAGCACCTCGACGAGGTGCCGGTCCTCCTGGTGCTCCTTGCCGACCTGGCCAAGCTCTCGACGGTCGACCGGGATGCCGACCACTACACGATGGTCGGCGGCGCGTCGGTCTACCCGTTCGCATGGAGCATCCTCCTCGCTGCGCATGCGGAGGGCCTTGGTGGCGTGCTCACGACGGTCGCGGTGCGCGAGGAGGACGCGGTGCGGCGCCTCCTCGGCGTGCCCGACACGCTCACCGTCACCGGCGTGATGGCGCTCGGTCGGCCCATCCGCCGCCCGACGCGGCTCCGTCGCGAGCCGGTCGAGCAGTTCGCGACCGTCGACCGGTACGACGGTCAGCCACTCGGTGAGACGTGATCTCCGACGACCGGACCGTCCGGGGCCGCAGGTGAAGGTCCGGATCGGGTTCAGCAGCGGCGTATCGGTGACGCCCGATCGCACCGGGGTGGCGGACCTCGTCGATGCGCTCTTCGAGCTCGGGTTCGATTCGCTCTGGGTCCCCGAGGTCCTCACCGCTCCGACGCTCGACCCCCTCGCCGTGCTCGCGTTCGCGGCGGCCCACCAGCCCGGGCTCAAGCTCGGCACGACGCTGCTGCTCCCCGGTCGCAATCTGGTCCGCCTCGCGAAGGAGCTCGCCACGATCGACGTGCTCTCGAACGGTCGACTCCTCGTCACCTTCGTTCCCGGCCTGCCGATCCAGCCGGAAGCCGCGGCGACGGGCCTGCCGGCAGCTGCCCGCGGTGCGGTGATGGACGACGCGCTCCCCCTCCTGCGACAGTGGTGGGGCGGTGCGACCGTGACCCACGAGGGTCCGGCCGCTCAGGTGCACGAGGTGACGGTCTGGCCGCGCCCGGTGCAGCAACCACTCGAGTTCTGGACCGGCGGAATGGCCCCGGCCGCGCTGCGGCGCTGCGGCCGGTTGGCGGACGGGTGGCTTCCTTCGTCGTGCACACCGGAAGAAGCGGCATCAGGCCGGACGGTCATCGAAGAGGAGGCAGCCCGGACCGGACGCACGATCAGCCCGGAACACTTCGGAGTCTCGATCGCCTATGCCGACGAAGCGCTCTCGGAGGGGGCGATCCGCACTCTGCGGTCGCTCCGCAAGGGGGTTGATCCGGCGGCGGTGGTGCCGGTGGGACTGCAGGGACTTCGCGAGCTGCTCGAGCGGTTCCTCGCGGTCGGGTTCTCCAAGTTCGTCGTCCGACCCCTTACGCAGCGAGGTCCGTGGCGCGCCGAGCTCGAGGCGCTGGCCGCGGCCGTCCTCGACCTGCAGACGTGACGCGCTCACGACCGGTCGAGCTCGAGTTCACGGCACCGGACGACCCGGCGCTGCTCGCCGAGCTGGACGCGATCGCCGAAGCTGGGACCGGCTGGGTCAACATCCGGCCCGTTGTCGACGAGGAGCACCAGCCGCCTCCACCGGGGCCGTTCGCCTTCCTCGGCGGCTCGACCCACAAGGTGCCAACGGTGACCTGGCTGCCCGGGAGGATCGCGCCGGACGGCTCGCGCAAGCCGACGACGGTCGGCCTCCTGCACGCGGCCGGAACGCGGGTCGCGCTCCGCCTGCGTGAGCTCGGGTTGCCGGTGCCAGACGGGTGGCGCATCACCCAGGACCATCCGCGGCGCGGGCTGGTCGCCCTCGTGCCCGCCGAAGAGGAGCCGGCGGCGGTCGTCGGCTGGCTGCTCCGTGCGGCGGCCGCGGTCTGCACGGTCGAGACAACCGGGCGCTGGTCGGCGGCGATCCACACCGGCCGGCCCTGACCGGGGGCGACCCGGCGGTTCAGTCGTCTGCCGGCTGGAGCTCTTGGCGCGCGGTGACAGGTCGTAGCTGTGGGGTCGGCTCGTCGGCGACGCGCTCGGCAGTACCTTCGACGTGTACGACGCGCCCGACGGTCGTTCGCCAGACGATCGCGGTCACGACCAGCAGCACGGCCACGATCGCCGCGACCGAGACGAACGGGACCCATGCGGCGATTGCGAAGGCTGCACCGGCCGACGCGGCGGCGACCGCGGTGCACGCGGTCTGGGTGGTCGCGAAGAGCCCCTGGACCCTGCCGACCTCGGCCGGATCGCTGCCGTGGGTGAGCAGGGACTGCATCGCCGGGAGAGCCGCGGCGAAGCTCATGGCCTCGGTGGCACCGAGGACGACGAGCACGGGGACGTCGTGGATGAACGGGTACGAGGCGCAGAGCGCCGCGGACGAGCCGATCCCCGCGAGGACGAGGACGCGACGGTCGACATGGTCGGCGAGCCAGCCACTCGGTTTGGAGACCACGACGAAGGGCACGGCGAAGAGCGTCCACGAGAGGCCGATCTCGAAGCCGGAGGCACCGCGCGCGACCAGGAGCAACGTCCAACAGATCTCGTAGACCCCGGTGGTCAGGCCCAGCGATGCTCCCGCGACCAGTGCGCCGATCGACGAGCGGTGCAGGTGCAAGGGAGCGAGCACGGTCCGGCCGAGCGCCGGTCGCCGGCCCCCGGGGTCGGCGATGCCGAGCGCCGGGATGCATGCGCCGAGCGAGGTCAGCCCTGCACCGAGGAAGACCACCCACATGTGGCTGATGCCGAGGACGCTCCCGATGAGCGGGCCGATGGCCATGCCGGCGATCTCCCCGCCGTAGATCGCCGCGAACGCACGGCCACGTCGTTCGATCGCCACCGATGCCGAAACCATCGCGAGCGATGCGACCGCTGCCGCGCCGGCGCCGGTGCCCTGCAGCGCACGGAGCCCGATCGCGATGGTCGGGGTGATCGGCGCGAGGAAGGAGAGGCTGGCAGCCGAGTAGAGGAGGAGGCCCCCGATGAGCACCGGCCGGCGCCCCACCCGGTCGGCGAGACGGCCGAGCGGGTACTGGAAGAGCACGCCGGCGGCGAAGAAGGCGCCCATCACGAGTCCCGCGGTGGCGTCGGTCCCCCCGAGGTGCCGGATGTAGACCGGCAACATCGGGATGATCGCGCTTGCGCCGAGCCACTGCAGGAAGATCGTGATCGAGAGGGTTCGGATGAGGCGCGCCGACGTGTCCCGTTGCGAGGTCGCGCCTTCAGCGACGGGCGCGGTCATGGTCGGGACCGGGTCATGGCGACCAGCTTGCGCTCGAGGCGGTTGCGCAGACTGCGGGAAGGGGGCGCGAGCCCGAAGAGGTCGCACATCCAGAGCCCGTCGCATGCGAGGCGGACCGTCAGGGCGACCGCCGGGTCGAGCCCGTCGTCGAGGAGTCGGGCCTGCCAGCGGTCCGCGGCTCGTTGGAGCGGTTCGAGCAGCGCCGGCTCGGCAGCAGCCGCGGCGATGAGGGCGGCACCCAGCCGATCGTCGCGTTCGGATGTCGCCGACGACGGGGCCACCGTCGCGCGCAGGTAGGCGCGCGTGTAGTCACCGGGTCCAGGTGCGTCTGGGAGGAGGCGAAGGATCTCGTGGTCGTACGAGGCGATGAGTGCGTCGACCATTCCCGAGACGAGCGCATCACGGGTGGGGAAGTGGTACAACACCCCGCCTTTGCTCAGGCCTGCACCCGCGGCCGCCGCGTCGAGGGTGAGGTGTGCGACGCCGTCGCGCAGCACGATCTCCTCCGCCGCGGCGACGATGCGCGACTTGGTGTCCGAGCCGCGGTGGGCGGCGGCACGGCGTGACGGCCGGGACGGACGGCGGTCGGAGAGCGTGGTCACACCCGGAACTGTACCGTCTGGACGGTACAGTCGGGGGCGGTCAGGGTCGGTTCAGGACCGCCGGTTCCCGAGGTGCCAGCCGGCGCAGAAGCTGCAGCGGTAGGGATCGAGGTCCGCACCTTCTTCGAGGCGGAGTCGGAGCGACGAGCGGTTGGCGTCCTCCTCGGTGGCGAACCGCGTCTTCGGGGTGCCGTCGGACCGCCAGTGCTCGCGGGCGGCTCCGGCTCCCTCGGTCCTGTCGCGTGAGGTCGCCCCGGTCGGGGGCGGGCGTCGGCGGTTCCGCCGCGCGGCGGACACGGGCCGGACTACTCGGTGTAGACGGGCGGGCGCTTCTCACGGAAGGCCGCCGAGGCCTCGGTCAGGTTGCCGGTGTGACCGGCGAGGAGCTGGGTGCGGTTCTCGAGATCGACCGCGGTCTGAAGGCTGCCGACTTCGAGGGCTGCCCAGATGGTGTCCTTGGTGAGCGCGAGGCCGAACGGACTGAACCGGCACATCCCCACGGCCATCTCGATCGACCGCTCGAGGAGCTCCTCGTCGGGCAGGACCTGCGAGACGAGGCCGATCCGGAGCGCTTCCTCGGCGTCGACCAACTTGCCGGTAAGGAGGATCTCCGCGGAGTTGGAGGTCCCGACCGCGCGCGGCAACAACCAGCTGATTCCGAGCTCGGTGCCCGAGAGCCCGTTGCTGATGCCCGCGCCGCAGAAGACGGCCGACCGTCCTGCGAGTCGGACGTCCGCGCCCAGCGACAGGCACATGCCGCCTCCGTACGCCGGTCCCTTGATCGCCGCGATGATCGGCTGGGGGATCGCCCGCATGGCGGGGACCACGCCGCCCATGTACTCCATCGCGCGCATGCCCATGCGGTGGCGCCCGAGATCGTCCGCGCCCGGTGGCATGCCGGCGTGCTCGAGCTCGAGGCCGGAGCAGAACGCACGGCCGGCACCGGTGAGGACGATCACCCGGCAGTCGTTGTCGGCTGCGACCTGGTCGAGCGCGGCGTACAGATCGGTGACCAGTGCGAACGACATCGAGTTCAGACGCGCCGGATTGTCGAGGGTCACGACCGAGACGTGGGGACGGACCCGGTCGATCGAGACGAGTGCCATGGCCACAGCCTCACCGACGGCGGGTTGCGGCGCCACTCGGCAGCCCGGGTTTGGGCCATCATCGTGCCGTGCCGATCGAGCCGTTCAGCGCCTTCGATCCTTTCGGTGGCTCGCCGCCGCCGGACTCGTTGACCGGGCACCTCCTCGTGGCCACTCCCCGGCTCTCGGATCCGAACTTCTCCCGCCGGGTGGTGCTCGTCCTCGACCACGGGGCGCACGGCGCGCTCGGCATCGTGATCGACCGCCCGGGCGGGGTCCGGGTGGACCAGCTGCTCCCGCAGTGGCACGAGGTGGCGACGCCGCCGGCCGAGCTGTTCACCGGCGGCCCCGTCGCCCGCAACGCGCTGATCGGCCTGGTCCGGCTCGCTGCAAGGGAAGCCGGAGCGGAAACGCCCACCGCCCCCGCCGGCTGGCGCGTGCTGGTCGACGACGACCGACCGGTCGGGACCGTCGATCTTTCGTCCGACCCTGCCGACTCATTGGGATCGATCGAGGCGGCGCGCCTCTTCTCGGGCTACGCGGGGTGGGATGCCGCCCAGCTCGAGGTCGAGATCGACGAGGGCTCGTGGTACGTGGTGCGGGCCGAGGCCCGTGACCCGATCTCGGCCGACCCGGAGGGGCTCTGGCGCCGGGTGCTGCGCCGCCAGGGCGGTGCACTCGCGCTCGAGTCGGCGTTCCCCGACGACCCCTCCTGCAATTGATCGGCACGGCGCTACCATGCGGGCCGTGCGCGAGGGGATCGTTCGACCGCCGGTGCGGCGGGTGGTGTCTGCCGACGTGCCCGCACTTGCCGGTTTGCTGGTCCGGGCCTTCGCAGACGACCCCGTCGCCAACTTCATGTTCGCCGGCGAACGGCGTCGCCGGCTCGGGCTGCACTCCTTTTTCACCTCGCAGCTCAAGCGGCAGTACCTGCCCTACGGCGAGGTCTATACGACCGAGGCAGGAGACGGTGTCGCGATCTGGGGTCCGCCCGACCGGAATCGCAATGGACTCGTCGAACTCCTCCAGCTTCTCCCGACCGCGCCGTTCCTCGCGAGCGGACGGGCCCACCGGGCCCTCCGGCTGCTCTTCGAGGTCGACGAGCTGCACCCGAAGGAGCCGCACTGGTACCTCGCGACCATCGGGACCGAACCCTCACGGCAGGGGAAGGGAATCGGGTCGGCTCTGCTCGAGACGGTGCTCCCGCAGGTCGACGAAGAGGGCCATCCTGCCTACCTCGAGTCCTCCAAGGAGCGGAATCTTCCCCTCTACGCGCGGTACGGATTCGAGGTGATCGAGGAGTTCCGCTCCAAGGTCGGCAGCCCGCCGATCTGGCGCATGTGGCGCGAGCCGCGGGTGCCCGAGCTCCCCTGATCGCGCCGGGGACGAACTCGGACGAAGCGCCGATCCCGGTTGGGGGACGTGAGCGCACGGATGGAGAGAAGGGCGGCTGGAGGCCGTGGAGGGAAGGGCGGTCGGGTCCTGTTTTTTTTGAGGTGATGTACGTATACATCAGGTGATGTATGTCGAAAGAACGGACCACCGGATCCGAGCGTGCCGCGGCGACGGAGGCGGGAGCACAGGCCGGACACGCACGCCAGGATCCCGTGCCAGGCGCCCGCATTTCACCTGGTCGTGGTCCCGGAAACCGACCGGTGAACTCAGATCGGCAGGTGGAGGCCCTGTGGACGGGGGCCGGGTTGGGTGAGCGCAAGCGCCAAGAGCTCGAGCAGCGCCCGCGACGGAGCGGACGGCAGTCCGCGGCTGCGCTGGGCCACCCCGACCCGCCGACGTGGCAGTCCTTCGACCTGCAGCGGCTCGAACCGGCCGAGGAGGAGAGAGGGGATCGCGGTCGCCGGCAGGATGGCCGGACCGTACCCCTCGAACGTCAACGACGCGATGAGACGGAGGCCGTCGATCTCGGCGGCTGGCAGGAGGTTGACCCCGAGCGGCCGGGTGGCCGCGTCGAGCTCGTCGCGGAAGGAGGTGCCGGGGAGGGGCAAGAGGAGTTCGAGGTCGGCGAGGTCCTCGAGCGTGATGTGGCGTCCCGGCTCGGCCATCGGATGGCCCTTCGGGAGGACCAACATGAGGTCCTCTTCGAAGAGGAGTCGGGTCGTGAGGTCGCGGCCCGCGACCGGCAGGTTGACGACGGCGAGGTCGAGCTGGCCGGCGGCGAGCTGCGGCTCGAGCCCCGTCGTGTTCCCCTCGACGATCACGAGCCGGAGCTTGGGGTGGGTCGAGCGAGCGGCGTCCATCAGGCGCGGGACGAGCCATCGGGCCGTCGTCCCGATCATTCCGACGCGGACGGTGCCGGTCACCTCGTCCCGGCAGGCCGCGACGTCGGAGACCAGCGCGTCGAGCTCGGTGAGGATCCGGCGCGCCCGGGCCACGACCGCGAGGCCCTCTTCGGTGAGGTGACCGTCCGACCGGTCGATCATCGGCGCACCGAGCTCGCGCTCGAGGCGCGCGATGTGGGCCGAGATGTTGGACTGGACCGTCCCGAGATGTTCGGCGGCGGCCGAGAAGGTGCCATGGTCGCTGATCGCCGTCAGTGCCTGGAGGTGGCGGAGCTCCATCGCCCATCACGATAGCAGGTATCAATATAAGCTGTTTGACTGATTGCTCGCGGGTGTTATACGATAGCTCCACGACCACAGGATCTAAGGAATCCCCCTCCTTTCCTTGTTGAGTCAGTGCGAAGGGACCGCCCTCCCCCCCGGCGGTCCCTTTGCCATGTCTGGGCCCCGATTGCAGGCTGGACCGGACCCGCGGCGTCGGACGACCGACCCCGCAAGTGTGGCCTCCGGTCGGGTTCGGGCGGGGGTAGCGTGCACCCATGCCTGAGCCTGCGGGCGCCGTCTTCGTCGACCTCGACCGCACACTGATCGGGAGCGCGAGCGGACCGGTCTTCCACGAGGCGCTGGTTGCCGAGGACGTGGTCTCCGGAGACCGGCACCTGCCCGGCGACCGGCTGCTCTACAGCCTCTACGACCGGTTCGGCGAGTCGTTCGCCATGATGGGCCTCGCGTGGGCCACCGCGATCGTGATGCGGGGCCGACGCGCCGAGGCCGTGCGTCGGGCCGGCAAGCGTGCGGTCGCGCCGCTCGAGGACCTCGTGCAGCCCTGGGCCCGTGACGTCCTCGACGCGCACCGCGCCGAGGGGCGGGCGCTCGTGCTCGCGACGACCTCGCCAGCGGACCTGGTCACGCCGTTCGCCGAGGCGCTCGGCTTCGACGGTGTCATCGCCACCCGCTACGGCGAGGCGGACGGTCGGTACACAGGACGGCTCGCCGGCCGGTTCGTGTGGGGGACCGGCAAGCTGGACGCAGTGGTGCGGTGGGCCGCAGAGCACGACTGCCCGTTGACCGCATGCCATGCCTACTCGGACAGCTTCTTCGACCTCCCCCTCCTCCACGCGGTCGGCCATCCCCACCCGCTCAACGCCGATGTACGCCTCGCTGCGGTCGCAATCGCGAGGCGGTGGCCCCTCGAGTACTGGGACCGGGCGCCGGGGGTGCCGTCGCTGATCGGCCTCGAGCCGTACCACCTGGTCCGGCTGTTCTTCCGGCCGGAGGCGTTCCCGTACGCCCGGTTCGCACTCTCGGGACTCGAGCACGTTCCGGCCCACGGGCCGGTCGTGCTCGCCTCGAACCACCGGAGCTACTTCGACGTGGCGGCTCTCGGCCTCGTCGCCGCCCGCCTCGGCCGTCCGGTGCGCTTTCTCGCGAAACAAGAGGTGTTCGATGCGCCCGTCGTCGGGCAGCTGGCCCGCGCGCTCGGAGGGATCGCGGTCGACCGTGGTACCTCTTCGGGTGATCCCATGCGCCGGGCGACCGCGGCCCTGCGGGCCGGTGAGGTCGTCATCGTGCTTCCTCAGGGGACCATCCCACGCGGCGATGCGTTCTTCGATCCGGTCCTCCGTGGTCACACCGGTGCCGCCCGACTCGCTGCCGCGACCGGCGCACCGGTCGTCCCGGTCGGGATCTGGGGGACCGAGCAGGTCTGGCCGAGATCCTCGAAAGTGCCGAACGTGACGACGTTGCAGCATCCTCCGCACGTCACCGTCACCGTCGGGCCCGAAGTCGGGCTCGACCTCGTCGACGCCGCCGCCGACACGGCGACGCTGATGGAGTCGATCGTGTCGCTCCTCCCGGAGGAGGCGAAGCACCAGCACGTCCCGACCGAAGAGGAGCTCGCCCGCACCCGTCCTTCGGCGTGACGATCTCGCTTGCGCCGGACAGGCCACCCCTTGGCGCCCGTGCCGCACTGGCGGCCGCGAGTGTGCGGTCGTGCAACTGGCTGTCGCGATCGCTCGGGCGGGGGAGTGGGACCGTCTTCGGCGGCCGCGCCGGGCTGTTGGTCGACCCGGGACTGCTCGCGACGCTCGCGGAGGGTCGATCGATCGCCCTCGTGACCGGCACCAACGGCAAGACCACGACGACCCGGCTGCTGCTCGCCGCCCTGGAGTCCGGCGGTGGACGGGTCGTGAGCAACGACACTGGCGCCAACATGCCGGCGGGTCACGTGGCCGCACTGGTCGGGGCGTTGGACGCACCGACCGCGGTGCTCGAGGTCGACGAGAGCTACCTGGGCCAGGTGATCGAGGATGTCCGGCCCGAGGTGGTGGTCCTGCTCAACCTCTCGCGCGACCAGCTCGACCGGATCGCAGAGGTCCGCATGCTCGTCGACCGGTGGCGGGGCGCACTCGGTGCGTCCGCGGCAGGCGGGGGACCGGCTGTCGTCGCCAATGCAGACGATCCGATGGTGTCGTGGGCGGCGATGGCCGCAGGCCGGGTGGTCTGGGTCGGCGCGGGTCAGGTCTGGCACGACGACGCAGTCGGGTGCCCCGCATGCGGGGGGCGGATCGAATTCGCCGACCAGGGCGCGTGGTCGTGTGAGCGGTGCGACTTCGCTCGTCCAGCACGAACCGCCTGGGTCGACGGTGGCGAGGTGGTGTTCGACTCCGGGGAGCGGTTGGCGCTCGACCTCCGTCTTCCCGGGAGCTTCAACCGGGCCAACGCCGCGATGGCCCTGCTCGCCGCCCGCGCGATGCCGGACGTGGTCGACGACGGGTGGCCGAAGGCCGTCCTCGAAGGGATCGGAGCGGTCGACGAGGTCGCCGGCCGGTTCTCGACGGCGAACTGGCACGGGCGATCGCTCCGGCTGCTGCTGGCGAAGAACCCGGCCGGGTGGACGGCCGTCTTCGAGCTGCTGGAGGAGCCCGGACGGCGGGACCACCAGGTCGTGCTCTCGGTCAACGCCCGGATCGCCGACGGTCTCGACACCAGCTGGCTCTGGGACGTGCCCTTCGAGCGGCTCGCAGGGCGTCGGGTCGTCGCGACCGGCGAGCGCTGCCGCGATCTCGCGGTGCGGCTGCGTTACGCCGACGTCGAGCACGTGGTCGTGGACGATCCGCTGGATGCGCTCGGACGTGCCGGCGAGCTCGTCGCGCCGGGTGGGACGATCGAGTTCCTCGGCAACTACACGGCGTTCGCCGACCTCCGGGGGCGGCTGTGACGACGCTCGGCGCCACCGATCCGCTGGTCGTCGCCGTGGTCTACCCCGACCTGCTCGGGACCTACGGGGACGGCGGCAACGGGCTTGTGCTCGCCCGCCGTGCCGAATGGCGGGGGCACGCGGTCCGCCTGGTCCAGGCCGCTTCCGGACGCCCCATCCCCGAGGCCGACCTCTACTGCCTCGGAGGCGGCGAGGACGGGCCCGAAGTCCGCGCAGCGACCGCGCTCGCCGAGAGCGGAACCCTCGAGCGGGCCGTTGCCCGGGGGGCTGTGGTCCTGGCCGTCTGCGCGGGGTATCAGCTGATCGGCCACAGCTTCCCCGACGCCGGAGACCGGCCGCAGCCAGGACTCGGCCTGCTCGACGTCACGACGCGGAAGGGATCCGGCAAGCGCGCCGTCGGCGAGGTCGTCGCCGAGGTGGACCTCGCGCTCGACGGTGACGGCCCGGCGCGCCTCCCGCGACTCACCGGCTTCGAGAACCACAGCGCGGTGACCACCCTCGGCCCGGGTGCCCGACCACTCGGCATCGTCGTCCGCGGGGTCGGCAATGGCGGTGGCGACGGGAGCGAAGGTGCGTGGTCCGGTCGGGTGGTCGGGACCTACCTGCACGGACCGGTCCTCGCCCGAAACGTCGCCCTCGCCGACGTGCTGTTGGGCTGGGCACTCGCTGCGCGCGGGATCGACGGTCCACTCGAGGTCCTGGACGACTCGGAGGAGGCCGCGTTGCGCCGGCAGCGCCTCGCACCTCCCCGGTCGCCGTCACGCCGGCGGTTCCTGTCACGGCGTCACTGATCAGCAGGCTCAGCGCTCAGCGGTCGGCGAGCGGCCATTCCTTCGTCCGCGAGTCATCTTGCGAGGAGGGCCGGAGCGCCCACGACCGCCGCCACGGGGAGGCCTGTGGCCCCCGGAGCGACGGGGTCGCGCCGCGTGACGCGGTCCGCTTCGCGGTCCACCAGTCGGAGGTGAGCTCGTGTGCCAGAGCTGCGACCTCGGCCTCGATGCGAACGGCGAACCGGCGCGCGTCCTCTCCTTCGTCTGGACGGAGCGGGGTGCCGAAGGTGACTGTCGTGCGGGTGCGCCGCATGGTGCGGCGTCCCTTCGGGAGGACGTGGCGCGTCCCGTCCAGATGCACCGGCACCACGGGACAGCCGGTGCGGGTGGCGAGGTAGGCAGCCCCGCCCCGGAATTCCTGGGCCCAGCCGTCGGGGGAGCGCCCGCCCTCCGGGAAGATCACGAGGTTCCAGCCGTCGGTCAGCAGGCCGGCGGCCAGTTCCGCGGACCGCCGGTTCACCTTGGTCCGCTCGATGGGGATCGCCGCGAGCACGAAGGACCAGGCGTCCGCCTTCCAGCGACGGTCGAAGAAGTAGTCGGCCGCCGCCGCGACAACCGTGTGATGGCGGAAGCGGAGGGGCAGGCAGCCGAGGAGGAGCGGGGTGTCGATGTGGCTCGCGTGATTGGCCGCGAAGATGACGGGCGGCTCGAGACCGACCAGTGCCTCGTCGCCGCGCACGACCGGGGCAGCGACGATGGCGGCGAGCGGACGTGCGACGTTGTCGAGCACCATCGCCCGGGCCAGTCGGACCGGGTACTTCCTCGACCAGGTGGTGTCGTAGTGGACGCCGAGCTCTGGCTCGTCCATCGGTCGGGGGACGGACTCCGGCCAGCTCGGTGCGGTGAGCGGAAAGGCACGCCGCCCGGCGCTCGCGGCCAGTCCGCGGGGGGTGAGGCGACTCGCGCTGCGGGAGGCCGACGGTTCATCGCCTGTCGCGCCGAGCGCGGCATCCCGGCGGACCGCCCGGCGCGACCGGAGCGAGCTCGCCGAACGCGACCGTCCCGTCACTGGACGTCCGCCATCAGGATCGGTGGCGCGTGGAGGTGGGTCACCGTGGGCGAGCTGCCGACGACGTCACCGGCCATCTCGAGCGCGTCGGCGAGCGTCGTGGCCGAGCGGAAGCCCATCCGGTGGACCGCGGCCCGGTCGCCGCCCACGATGATGACTGCGCCGAGGTGGTCCAGCGCGTGCGCGCACCAGTACCACATGTAGAAGGGGTGCACCCCGTGGTACGCGTGGCCGGTGCGGTAGAGATGAACGTACCAGGGGTCGGTCGCGAAGGACTCCTCGTACCGGTCGGCCATCTCGATCGGATTGGTGGTCTCGCTCAGGACCTGCTCGAAGAAGTCGATGTAGCTGGGGTGGTGTACGGGGTTGAACTCCCACGGTGTCGGGTGGGTCATGACGAGGACCCCGCCCTCGCGCACGAGCGGCCGACCGCGGTAGAGGTTGAAGAAATACCCCAGTCCGAGGCAGGCAACGAGGATCGGGTTGAGGATCGAGTTCACGTTGTACGGGCTGATGTAGGGAAGCCCCATCGTCAGGATGTCGGTCTGCCCCTCGACGGCGACGCCCTGTTGGGACCAGACGTGCTCGGTGGTGAGGACATGGACCGCTTCGACCTCGCCCGCCTGCACCGAGGTCATCCGGTGCGGCGCCCTCACCGAGTGGAAGATCGGGCGTGCGAGGCGGGCAGGGGTGCGGTCGAGGGCTTTCGAGGTCGCGAGGTAGCTGAGGCGGTCCCGCGCGGTCCACTCCCACTCACGCTTCTGGAGGAACTCGACCGTCCGCGGGAAGGTCGCGTTGTTGAGGGTGGTCTCGATCTGGAAGACCTTGACGCCGCTTGCTGCGATGTGGCGCCCCATCCGCCAGTTCGACGAGTGGAGCTCCGAGCGGTGCTGGTCCATGAAGGAGCGGCTGTGCTGCATGGTGACGGGATTGTGGTGGTGCCGGAGGCTCTTGTAGCTCGCGAGCCCGGTGGCGACGCTCTTGTGGCCGCCGTCCATCGCCACGAGGTTGATGTTGACGTAGACGAGCAGGTCGCTTTCGGCGGCACGGCGGTTGATCTCGACGTCCTCCCCCTGCTCGGTCGTCCCCAGATGGACCAGCGCGCCCGGGTCCTCGGCGTCGTGTTGGGTCAGGAGACCGTTCGGCGCGAAGGCGTCGTAGATCCGGTCGCCGAGCGCGTGGCGCAGCTCCGGTTCGGTCATGCGGCGGTGCAGCGCGAGGGCGACGATCAGCTCGACATCGTCGACGCCCGCGGCAGCAGCGAGGTCGAGGACCTGCTCGATGACGAGTTGGCGGATGTCGGGTCGCTCCATCGGCGGGAGGGGGAGCGAGATGTCGTCGAACGCGATGGTGAGCTTCATGTCGGGGCGCAACTGTGCGGGCAGGGGCTCGGCGTCACCGACCGGGTTGCAGAGGGCGGCGCGGATGGCGGACGAGGGGTCCTCCAGCGCTTCGAACGGTTCCGGCGCGTAGACGACCCGGCTGCCCTCGGGGAGGCGTTCGAGACTGAACCGCTCGCCGTGCCAGAAGAGCGTCGGCGGCGTCGAGCGATCCACGTCGAGCACGAAACCGGGTCTGGGACTCATCGGGGGGATCCTTTCCGCGATCGGAGATCGAAGACCACCTTCACCGCGCCGCGGCGGCCGGCTGCGCCCGCGTGGGCGATGGCCTCCTCGTACCGCTCGAGCGGATATGCGGCGGACACGAGCGATCCGAGCCCGGCGTCGGTCACGAGCCCGAAGGCGAGGTCGAACGTCCGGACGGGGCTGCGGTCGCCGTCCGCGGTCGACTCCACGCCGTACGCGTAGGCGCCCACCAAGTTGAGCTCTCGGTGCCACAGTGGCGCGAGGTCGACGGTCACCCGACCCGGCATGCCCACGAGGACGACCGTCCCCCGGGCACGCACCATTCCGAGCGCCTGACGGAGCGAGTCGGCGGTGCCGACGCAGTCGAAGACGACGTCGGCGCCCTCGGTGAGTCTGCCACCGAGCACGAGCGAGCCGACGCGGCGGCGGACCGCACGGGCGAGCTGGTCGGGCGGGACGACGGCGTCGGCTCCGAATGACTCCGCCAGGCGGCGTTGGTGAGCGTGTTTCGCTCCGACCATCACCGTGCATCCGGTCGTCGGTCGCACGATCTTGTCGAGTGCGGCGACGGTGGCGAGCCCGAGGGTGCCGGCACCGACGACGGCGACCACGTCACCGTCACCCACGGCACCGCCGAGCGCCGCGTGCACCGCACAGGCGACCGGTTCGACGACGACCGCATCCTCGTCGCTGAACGCGGCAGGCACGGCGTGGAGCTGTGACCGGTGGGCGACGAGCCCCGCCGCCGACCAGCCCCCGCCGACGTCCGCGCAGAAGCCGGTCTGGAGCCCGGGGGAGAGCTCGCCGAACGCGACGTTGCCGCAGCGTCCGGTCTCGCCGACGGCACACCGCGGGCAGGGCGGCGTGATCCGGCGCGGGGCACAGCCGAGGACCGGCTCGATGACGACGCGCGTCCCCGGTCGGAGGACTGTGCCGGCTTGGTCGACGCCACCACCGTCGAGCACCCCGCACACCTCGTGGCCGGGGACGAAAGGGAAGCTGACCAGGTCCTCGAAGTACCGAGAGCTCCGACCGTCCAGCGTGGCGAGGTCCGACCCACAGATGCCGGCGAGGAGGGGACGCAGGTGGTACCAGTCCTCGCCGGGCGGTTCGGGCGGTTCGTGATCGAGCAGTTGGAGCGGACCGATCCCCGCCCCGCGGCCCGACCCGAAGAGCGACGCCACCCGCGAGGCCGCGTAGCGCGGCAGGTTGCGCTCGAAGACGAGTGCCTTCACCGGTCTGGAGCTCCCGCCATCCGCCGCGCCGCTCCGACCAGTGCGGCCGGGCTGCTGCGGGCACCGCGAGGTGTGCCGCGCCGGTCGACCGGGCCGAGCGGGAGGAGCGGCTCCGCACCGCCGTCGGCACGCTCCCACTGCTCGACGTGCCAGCCGCGCCGCCGCGCGATGGCGGCGAGCTTCGCCTCGGGGTTCACCGCGACCGGGAAACCGACCGCTTCGAGCATCGGGAGGTCGCTCGCCGAGTCCGCGTAGGCCATCGACTCCTCGAGCACGAGGCCTTCGGCCGTCGCATACTCCTCGAGGAGGAGCGCCCGCGCCTCTCCGATCGGTGGGAGCTCGGCGAGGCGACCGGTGAATGCACCGTCCTCCTCCTCGAGCCGGGCGCAGACGATGTCGTCGAAGAGGGGACGGAGCGGCTCGACCACCAGGTCGAGCGCCCCGGTGATGAGCACGGTCCGGTGGCCGAGCGCACGGTGCTCGCGCACGCGCGCGATGCCGGCCGGGAAGGACTTTGCGAGGAGGAGGTGGTGGAAGAGCTCCCAGGCGTCGTCGCGGAGCCGGTCGACCGGGGCGCCCTCGTAGCGCCGGTAGAACGAACGGAGGAAGTCGCCGCGGTCACGGCGGTCGAGCGCGAGCAGCGCCGGTGCCTCGGCGAGGAGGTCGGCGACGAAGCGGGCGCGTTCGGCGACCGGGAGGTGCCGTGAGGCCAGCCAGGCGTAGGAGTCGACCACGTTGGAGGCGATGAGCGTGTTCTCGAGGTCGAACGAAGCGAGGTGCCGGTCGGGGGAGAGGATCGCCCGCCTGGCTCGTTCGGCACGGCTCGGTTGGGTGGACCTACCCGGTGAGGTCCGGACGCGTGCGTGCTCGATGATCGACGGCAGGTGGATGTCGCGCACGTACGCGGTCCAGTCGACGGCCACCGGGTCGAGGCAGAAGGTCTCACGGTCACTCTCGTCCATGCGCCCGCTGAGGGCCAGCAGGCGGTCGACGCGGTAGAGGGCCTCGGTCTCCGCGTAGGCGCCGTAGAGCTCGACGTATCCGAGCGCGCGGTCCGCGAGGAGGTGCTGCTCCTCGAGAGCGGCCATCCACGAGGCTTGCCTTCCGCGGATCGGCAGTGCGCCCACGACGCGCTCGGCAGCGTCCATCGCGCGAGACGCCCGGGACAACTGGCGCTGGACCCGTCCGCGACCCGGGAAGGACCAGGCCGGGACGACGATGGGCTGGCCGTCGCCGTCGTAGAGGGGATGTTCGACGAACCAGGCCTGTACGAGCTCGACCAACCGGCCGTAGCGCAGCGGGTTCCGCACGCCGGAGGCGACGTGGTACACCGTCGGCTCCGGCACCGTGTCCACCGGGTCGTCGATCCGCTCGGCCGCGATCGCGATGATCGTGGCGACCACCAGGTCGACCGGGATCACGTCCGTCACGCCCTCTGGCACGCCGGGGAACTCCCGGAGCAACCCGCGCGCGTAGGAGATGATGATCGGCTCGGCCATCCGGAAGCCGCGGATCCATCCGGGGCGTGGATCGCGCAAGGCCGACTCGATGATGGAGGGCCGGACGATGGTCATCGGTACCGAGTCGCCGAACTGCGACACGAGCGCACGCTCCCCGAGGGCCTTCGTGTACGGATAGGCGTCGGGCCACCCGAGCGATTGGGCACGGGCCCGCCCGATGTCGATCATCTGCTTCTTGACCCACTCCTCGCGCAGGTGCTCCGCCCGGTCGGCGAGCAGGTGCAGGCCGGCGGCTCCGAGCTCTCGGCGGGCAGCCTTGCGGAACTGGGCCAGCTGCTCGGGACGACGGGACGCTGCGTCCGTGTCGCCGCGCTGCCGACGCGCGGCGTCGACCTCCTTGCGCCAGTCGACGCGCACGTTGAACCGGTTGGTGTCGAGCAGGACTTCACGCGCCTCGCCCTGGTGCGTCCCGGCCACGTACGCGGTGGAGACTGGGATGAAGTGACGCGGGCCGGTGCGGCCGGCGGCCTCGGCGCGGTGCTTCGCCTCGACCATCGCCGCGGCGACTCGGGACGGGCCGAGGAGGTTGACCTCGACCGCTGCATCGAGCGGCGAGTCGAAGCTGACCGAGGCCGCCGAGTGGATGACCACGTCACAGGTGGAGAGCACCTCCAGCCCGTCGTCGTCGAGGCCGAGCCCGTCGGTCGCCACGTCGCCGGCGACCGCGGTGACCCGGGCGGCGACGGCGGATTCGAAGGCGTCACCGTGCTCCTCTCGGAGCCGGTCGAAGCAGTCGTTGCGCAGGATCTCGCGGGCCGCACGCTGCCCGGCGCTCGCCCGACGCCCCGGCCTGATCAGCAAGACGAGCTCGCAGTCGGGGACGGTGCGCAAGAGGCGCTCGACCAGGGCCGTCCCGAGGAAGCCGGTACCGCCGGTAATGAAGATGCGTTTGCCGGCGAGGGCCTCCCGGACCGGGGTCATCCGATGTGTCTACCATATGGTAAGTGACCGGGTCGAGCATCGAGGAGGTCGGTGGCACCGCGCACGCCGGGGCGTCGCGCAAGCGGCCGAGGCCCGCCCGTGCCCGAAGCGGCCCCGGGGACGGTGCGAGCACCTCCGAGCGGATCCTCGACGCAGCACTCGCCTCGTTCGCCTCGCGTGGGTACGAAGCGACCTCTCTCGACGCGCTCGCCCAGGGGCTCGAGGTGCGCAAGCAGACCATTCTCTACTGGTTCCCCTCGAAGGAGGTGCTCCTCGAGGCGGTGATCGACCGGAGCGCCGCGGAGCTGTCGGCGGCGCTCGAGGCGTCGCTGGCGTCGGCCGGCGGGGGCTGGGCGCGGATCGAGGCGGTGGTGCGCTCCGTCTTCAAGCTGGCCGCTCGCCGACCCGAGTTGCTCGGTCTCGTCCGTGAGATGGGTCGCTCGGGCACCCCCGCCGCGACCCGGTTGATCGAGGCGCTCGAGCCGCTGGTGCGCCGGGCGTCGGAGTTCCTCGAAGCCGAGATGGACGCGGGTCATCTGCGACGGCACGATCCCCGCCTCTTGCTGTTGGCCATCTACTCCACGGTCATCGGCATGCTCACCGAGGTCGAGGTGCTTCGTGCCTTCGGTGAGGAGCCGACCGGACGTTCGCTCGTCCGGCGACGAGCGGAGATCCTCGACCTGCTCCGCTCGGCACTTCTCATCGAAGCCGGGTGAGCGGGCGGAGGCATGCTCAGTCGCCGGCGCGGGCCCGCCTCTGGTCGCGTCGCGTGGGCTTGGGCGCACCAGGCGGAGGTCGCTTCGGGGTGTAGCGCTTGTTGGCTTCGGAGGTGGTCGGCCGCTTGCCTGAGCCCGCCTTGGTCGCCGTGCGCGAGGGGGCAGAGCTCTTGCGGGCCGCCCGCGGCGTCGACGAACCCTTCTGGTTGTCGCCCCGCGCGGCGCGCATCGTCGCATTGGCGCTCTTTTGGACCTTGTACGACCGGTAGAGGAGCCAGACCGCGAGCAGGAGGAAGGGGAGTCCGGGGACGCTCCCCCCGAACGCGAGGAACGCGAAGAGCGCGACGAACCCCACCAGTGCCCGGCGTCCGAGCCAGGTGGTGATGGCGAGGAGCGCACCCGCGGCCAGGCCGAGCAGGAGCTGCGTCTGGGGTGAGAGCTGGCCCTTTTGCGGGTGGAACTTGTGGTTGTTGGTCTCCGAGACGTAGATGAGCACACCGAAGAAGACCGCGAGCGCGGCCGCCGCGAAGCCGAGCCGGCGCTCCCTCGGGTCGAGTCGATCGATGGCCCGACGGATGGCGCGGGTTCCGGTCGGCGGCTCCTCGGGCGGCGCGGGCGGGCGCACGGCGTTGCGCAGGCGGTCGAACATCCCCGGTCGCCGCGCCGGACCCTCCTCCTCGACCTCGTCGGAGCGTGGCGTCGCGTCCCGGTCGTCGTCTTCGCGTCCGGTCATCGTCCTCCGAGGCTACCGGGCCGACGGATCGGACCCGAAGTCAGGCAAAGCCGACCGTCGGGCACCGTGCTGGTGCGAGCAGTTCAGACGGGTCGCAGCAGCAGACCGAGGCCGAAATTCTCCTCGGGCGGAACCTCGAAGCATCCAGTGGGCGCACCCGCCGCACCGGACGCACCGGGCGCACCGGACGCACCGGACGCACCGCCGAGCATCGCGACCTCGGACAGCGGCCTCGCGCCGCGGACAGATGACGGCTCCGGCGCGGTGAGCTCGAGATGGTGGATGCGGCCGGACCGTCCGCCCAACCAGTCGGCGAGCGGTCCAGGTGGCAGCACCCCGGGCCTGGCCGGGCCGACCAGCCGGACGCCGAGCGGACCCGGCCAGGCGAGGTCGACCGAAGCCACGTCGTCCGCCGACCCCTCCGCAACGGGCACCCCACCGAGGAGGTCGGCGAAAAGACCGCGGGCACCCTCGAGATCGGCCACCGCGTGGACGACACAGACAAGGGACGCCGGTGGGAGCGGAGTGCCGTCGCGTCCAAGACGATGCCCGGTCGGGAAGTGCGCCGGAGGCGGGCTGCTCCATGAGGAGCCCTGCTGGGCGAGCTGCACGACGACTCCGGTCGCGCCCTTCGGGTGGATGAACGCCTCGAGCCACTCCGGATCGCTCCGGTCGATGTTGATCGGCTCGAAGCCCGAGCGTTCCACGCGGTCGAGGGCGCGGTCGAGGTCCGGCACCTTGAAGGTGAGATGGTGCGGACCGGCGCCGTTGCGGTCGATGAAACGTGCGAGGAAGTCGTTGACCTCGGTATTGCACGGGCGGAGGACTTCGATCCGGGCCGAATTCGCGAACCGGAGCTGGGCGGGGGCGAACCCTGGTCCGGGCCCGCCCGATGCCCACAGTGCGCCCAGGTCGACCGCGTAGCGCTCCCAGACGTCGCGCCAACGCGGGACGGCGTGCGCCACGTGGTCGAGGACCACCCCGTCGATCGTGAGCTGCGGCATCCGCACAGCATGCATGGCGGTGCCCGAGCTGTCGAAATCGACGACACGACCGGTCGCACTCGCGATTGTCCGTCCAGCTGCCTGCCGGTACGGTCCATTCCATGGACTTCCGCCGCGCCTCCGTCGTTGAGCTCGCAAAGCAGGTTCGAGAGGGCCGCCAGTCGGCTCGGGGGCTCGTCGATCACGCCCTGGCTCGGATCGAGGCCGACAATCCCACGATCAACGCCTTCGTGGCCGTCGACGCGGATCGGGCCCGGCGAGCCGCCGATGCCATCGACGCGAAGGTCAAGGATGGGCACCACCCCGGTCCGCTGGCCGGCATCCCGATCGGAGTGAAGGATCTGGAGGACGCCGCCGGGTTCGTCACGACGCACGGCTCGCCGGTGTTCGCAGACGGACCTCCGGCGAGCTCGGACTCCCCACTCGTCGCCCGCCTGGTCGCCGCCGGGTGCATCGTGGTCGGCAAGACCAACACCCCCGAGCTCGGATGGAAGGCCGACACGGACAACCAGGTGTTCGGTCCGACGCTCAACCCCTGGAACCTCGAACACACCCCCGGTGGTTCGTCGGGAGGGAGCGCTGCGGCGATCGCGGCGGGCATGGTGCCGCTTGCGACCGGCTCCGACGGCGGGGGTTCCATACGGATCCCGTCGGCCTGCTGTGGGCTTTCGGGGATGAAACCCTCGCTCGGTCGCGTGCCGAGCGGTGGGGCGAGTGCTCCGGACTGGCAGCACCTCTCGACCAAGGGACCGATGGCGAGGCGGCTCTCCGACGTCGTCGCGGCGCTCGACATCGTGGTCGGCCCCGACCCGAGCGATCTCCGGTCATTGCCGCGTCCGGAGGCGTCGTGGATCGCGGCACTCGAGAATCCGAAGCCCCCGCTCCGCGTCGCGTGGTCGCCGACCCTCGGGTACGGCGATGTCGACGCCGAGGTGCTCGAGATCTGCCAGCGCGCGGTGGGCGTGCTCGCGTCCCTCGGGACCGAGATCGTCGAGGTGGACACCGTCTTCGACCGCGATCCGATCGACCAGTGGCTGACCTTGGCTGGCGTCTACAACTTGCGGACGCTCGCGGAGGTCGTCGGGACATCGGCGATGGAACAGATCGATCCGATCCTCAAGATGGTCGTCGACGGCGCTGCGACAACCAGCGCGCTCGACGTCGTGAAGGCTGAGGACACCTGCCATGCGCTCAACCTGCGGCTGGTTGAGCTGTTCCGTGACGTTCGCATCCTGGTGACGCCTACGACCGCGGCGGCCGCCCCGCCGCGTTCGCTCGGGGGCATGGCGTCGATCAACGGGGTCGACGATTACAACTGGGTCAAGTTCACCTATCCGTTCAACATGACGCGCTCGCCGGCCGCCTCGGTCTGCGCGGGACTCACTTCGTCCGGCATCCCGGTGGGCATCCAGCTGGTCGGTCCCCAGCATGGAGACCTCGTCGTGTTGCGGACCGCGGCCGCGCTGGAGGCAGCGCTCGGCTTCGACGAGTTCGCACCGTTCCCGGTGACCGGCTGAGTCGGGGCGTGGCCCTGGCGCGGCCCGGGCGCGTGATGCGCCGTCGCGAGCAATGGCATGTAGTGGGCCGCTGCAGCGCGAGGCAGGAGAAGCGACGCCGGCCGGGTCCACCGGTCAGGGGGATACCATGACAGGCTTGTCGGGTAGGAGATGGCTCGGGCCATCTCGCTCTCGGGCGCTTAGCTCAGTTGGTTAGAGCGCAGCCTTCACACGGCTGAGGTCGGAGGTTCGAGTCCTCTAGCGCCCACTCAAAATCCCAGGTAAGGGGCTATATATGGACTGTGGAGCAGGGCCAGTCCCGGATGTGCTCCACAAATGCTCCACACGGCGTAACGTGTGGAGCATGGCGACGAAGGCCAGCGGGAATCGACCCGGAACCATGCGCGAGCGGACCCCCGGACACTGGGAGCTACGGGTGTTCGGTGGCTACGATTCCGTCACCGGAAAGCAGATCCGGAGGACGAAGACCTTCGTCGGCTCCGAGCGGGCCGCGGCCAGGGCGCTCGGAGCATTCGTGCAGGAAGTGGAATCGAGTGACGTGAGCCGGCGGGGCGTCACCGTCGGCCAGCTCCTCGACGAGTGGCTCGAACTGGGCAGGTCGAAGCAGAAGCCCCGGACACTCCAGGAGAACCGGCGGAAGATCGACCACCGCATCCGCCCGCTCCTCGGCGACCTCAAGCTGGAGAAGCTCGACGCCGCCAGGCTCGACAAGTCCTACCGTCACTGGCTCGACCAGGGGCTGTCCGAGGCGACGGTGCACAAGTACCACTGCATCCTGTCGGCCGCCTGCCGTCAGGCGGTCAAGTGGGACTACCTCGACCGGGCCCCGACGGACAAGGCCTCGCCCCCGCGGATCGTCCGGCGGGAGCCGAAGACCCCGACCCCGGAGCAGCTGGCCGATCTGATCGGCATGGCCGAGGTGGATGACCCGCTCATGGCGACGGCGATCGCCCTGGCCGCGTTGACCGGCACCCGGAGGAGCGAGCTGGTGGCGCTCCAGTGGTCCGACGTGGACCTGACTGCGGGCCGGGTGAAGATCTGGAAAGGACTGACCGTGGCCAACGGGCGCCAGTACATCGGGGACACCAAGACCCACGCCGCCCGGGAGCTTGCACTCGATCCGATCGCCGTCGAGGTACTCCGTCGCCGATGGGAGTTCATGGTCGTCACGAGCACGGAGGGGGAGAGCCCTCTGGTGGCCGACCCCTATGTCCTGAGCTTCAACCTGAACGGCGGGCTGCCGGTCAACCCGGACACGCTGAGCCACCGCTTCGAGCGGCTGTGCCGCAAGATGGAACAGCCAGAGCTGAATGAGCTCCGGCGCACGAAGGCGAAAGCCACGAGCCTGGATCTGGCCCCGAGCGACCGGTGGCCGTTCACCTTCCACGGGCTCCGGCACTTCTCGGTCACGACGCTGATCGCCGCCGGGATGGACATCAAGACGGTGGCCGATCGCCACGGCCACCGCCGGGCCACCATGACGCTCGACTTGTACGCCCATGCGCTGCCCGAGCGTGACCGGGAGGCCGCCGGAGTGCTGGGGCAGGCGCTGGAGCAGGCCAAGACCCAGCGCCGCTGAATCGCCCCGGGGGAATCGCAATGGTGGCTTCCTCGATCTTGGGCGGAGACGTTCCGGTCTTCCGGTGCGTCAAGCGGAGTCGTCGGTCCCGTGGAGATAGCGCTCGAGCTTCGGCACTGACACCCGCCATCGCGAGCCGATCTGGATCGCGGGGCTGAACCGGCCCGTTCGGCACAGCCGATAGAGCGTGTCGGCATGGAGGCCGATCCGGCGAGCAGCCTCGGGAACGGAGATCAGGTCGGTGCCGCCACCGTTGCCGGCCCCACCTTTGCCATTTGGACGTCTGAACTCGATCAGCATGGTTACTCCACGGTTGGGATCGCTGGACAGCTCCCGGGGCAACCTGTCCCGGCCGATCCATGATCCACGCCATCGTCACCCGCAACGTCACCCCCGGTAGCAATGTTGGTCAGGAAGCGACATCCGGTGGGTGGGGCCAACGTCACCCTCAACGTCCTCCAACGTCACCCTCCCAGGTAGAGGGACCGATCAGCTCGTGCGGTCCTTGCGGGCGCGCAGACGGTGATCCCCGGGCCGGTCCTCGCGAGCTGCCGTTGCCACGCCGTGCGCTCACCTCCGTGCCCCGACGCCCAAGGCGATCCCCGGTTTCAGCTCGGCTGGGAGACACCCGGGGTCTGCTGACCCCTTCGGTGGATCGAGCGCGCAGTCCACGGTGCCGTGCCAAGCGTCGGCGCGCTCCGGTGTTGATCCGGAGTAGCGCTCGATGCCGTAGGTCCCCCTTCGAAAGGGACCTACGACATGCCAGGAAGTCGGCTCCGCCAGACCGGGACGATCATTGCCACACATCTGCACCATCGATGCGAACGTCACCCTCGCCCGACGCGAGACTCGGATCGCGAAGGTGGCGGAGCCCGCCCGAAGGGCGCCGCACCTTCGAGTGCACAGGTGTGGATGATGTGTACTGCTCTGGCAGAACCGATCAGGATCACGTTGCCTCGGCGGCCATGGCGGGCTCGATGCCCGCCTGGGCGCCACGTCATTCGGGAGCACCTACGAGGGCTCTCCGATGCTCTCCCGATCGGGTGGGTGCGGTGGGCAGGCGCGGCGAAGGGGTCACCGTCCCGCCATGGGGCGCCAGAGTCGCCGCCAAGGCGAAGGCACCGCGTCACTGGTCATCTGTGGCCCCCGAGGTTGGTCGACACGGTTCTCAACTGCAAGAGACCCCCCTTGATGCACTCGTGTTCAAGGTATTCATCGGGCGTGATGGGGGATCGGCCGGGCCGCCCATCGGATTCGGACGACGCCGCGGAAGCTTGGCGGCGTCGAACCAGTTGAGCTAACCGAGCCTGGGTGCCCGTTCCGCTCGAGTGCGGCCGTACCTGCTGATCCAGGGGGGCTCGGCCATTCAGCGGGGCGGCCCCGACCGCGCGCGAACTCGGCGTCCCATCCACCTCTCGACCTGAATCTCAGCTGGGACTGCGGTCCTTCCCGTCATCGACGTCCAGCCTTCCATCACCGGCCGGGCATTTAGCGGCCTGACCAGGGAGGGTGACGTTGAGGGTGACGTTGGGACGATGGGCAAATACCTCGCTGAAGGACTGCCGACCGAGGAATTCTCTCGGTCAGTCCCAATAACGCGATTACACGGGTGAAAGCGTCCCCTACCTACCAGGCACGAGTGGGGCAGGCAATTGCCGACCCGATGTCGCCCATGGCTGCCTCGTCGGCAGTCTCATGGAGGCGACAGTTGTGGGGAGGATCTGCGAGCCCTGGCGGGATTCCTGGACCCAGGCCCGCCCGCAGCGGTGAGAGCTCCCGACAATCCCTCTGACGGACTCAACTGCCTGCGCTAGGAATCCTCGCCCCGACCAGCCAGCTGATCGCCGCAAGCGCTGAGTCGGGAGTCCACGCGGTCGCTGAAGGGTGCAAGAGGTTCTGGAGTCCTTGTCGGCTCAGGAAGCGCCGCAGGATTGGATTGAGCTTGCCGTGAAAGTTTGGGGCGGCTCCCGTTCCGAATCGCGCGTAGCCCTCCGGGTCGACAAGGGCGTAACCATTGGAGTGGTCGACATCGAGAACAAGGCGTTGATGGGTGAGCCAGTCGACAGCCGCCGGTTGTTCCTGCCGTACCTGGAGATACAGGAAGCCGAAGAACCGCGAGAACGCGTCCAACGTCGTTCCAGACTCGGTTACTTGCTCCCATGTGGCGCCCGTCAACTTGGCGTAGGCGGCCAAGCGCGCCGGCGTGTCTCGTTCCGGATCCACGGAGAGCTCGACGACCACGACCTTGGAGGCATCGCCGGCTTGCTGCAGGCTCTGCTGGAGCTGGAGCAGGTTGCCGGTTGTCATCGGACACACCGAACTGCACAGCGTGAGAAACGGCACCAGCATCACCGTCCGGCCTCGGAGTGACCGGAGCGTCATCGTTCGGCCAAATTGATCGGTGAGAGGGAGATCCGCCACCGAGGCCGGTATTGCCCGGTGTTCCACCGTTCCCTGTGAGGCGGAAGGAGGACCCGGAGGACTCGAAGCACATGAGCTCATCATGGCCGCCGCGATGAGTGTGATTACGAAGCTCCCAATCCATGGAAGGGCCTGAGTGGATGCTCGTCCACCGCCGATCTTCACTGCCGCACCGGGGCCGGGATGCCACTGCCCTCGCACTCCTGAGGAGGCGTCGGCTTCTCCGGCGGCGAGTCGGAGAGGTCACCGTCCGGCGGCGCATGCCCCGGGATCCAAACCGCCTGATGCCACCCCACGGGCAGGAGTGCCAGTCCACAAGACAAGATGACCAGCGCCATCACGCGCACCGCATCCGCGGTCAGGTTCGTCGGCACGTCGGACAACCGCCACACCCCGTTCTGTGGGAGGACGTCACCGATCAGGAAGACCCCGGTGAACACAGCGGCCACCATGCCTCTTCCCTGACCCGGACGGCGCATGAGCCACAGGGCCGAAACACCGAAGATGGTTGCCCCGAACGCGGCAAACAACGCGTCGAGCCGATTGCCGATGGGGACATACGAGGCGGACCAGCGGTCCACCGCCCAGATCAGGTCGGCAACGACGCCGACGGTGATGGCTGCCATCGCCACCACTCGGCTCCGCCGACTGGGCCAACCCAGTGCGGTGATCACGATCGCTAGAACGATCACCCCTCCTATCCATGGCCAGGCCGAAGAGCCCGGGATCCAGAGGACGCTCCCCGAGATGACGACGACACGGCCGTTCCAGCGAACAGGGATCTGCCAGTTGGGAATGACCTGATGGCTGGTGCCGGGCGAGCGAAGGACTTCGGGTGGGGATGTCGGAAGCGCCCAGTGGACACGGTGGTCATGCCATCCGATGGAAGGAGTGTCACTGACTTTGGACCACTGGACGGGCACCTTGGATGCACCCGAAGCGGGGGTCACGCCATCGCCGGGGAGCGCTTGCGCGAGGGCAAGGGATGGCGACGCCATGTTCTCGAATGCTCCGCTCGGCCCCACCCGTAGGTACGGCTCACCCAGGTAGCCGAGCACGACGGCGTCGTGCGACGTGTGATTGGTGAGGATGACCCAGTTGCCACCCTCGTACACCTGGAACTGGATGCCGGGGACCGGAGGCTGCAGCCCCTTGACCGTCGTTGTGTAGTTCGACGGGGTCACACCCATACCTCCCACGTGGGCCGACGCAGGCGCCGACCACAGCCCGAGGAGGCACACCACCATGATGACGGCGGTGAGCACCAGGCGGAGCACGCGGCTGCCCCGGAGCCCACGGCCCGAGGACATCACCGCTGGGTGACGTCCTCGGGCCGCCGTCGCCTCATGCACCTCGAACCCTCACGCTGCCGTTTCGCCAGGGGCCGGCATGCCAGAGTCCGGGTGCGGTGTCCCGTCCTGTCGCTCGTTGCGACGTCCACGCACGAACAGGACGACGACTCCGAGGAGTCCGATGACCGCAACGACCAGGGCCGCAATGGCGAGTCCCTGGCTCGAGCTCGAGCTGGTCGACGTCGTGATGGCGGCCGCGGTCGGCGTGGGGTTCGTCAGGGTCAACACCGGCGCGGGGGTGTCCGGATTGGGGTTCTGGGTCGAGGCGACCTGGATCCATCGGACCACCTCGCCTGAGGAGTAGGTCTGGAGCGACTTGAAGATCACGTCGCCAGTCTGCGCCGGTGCTTGACCGGCAGAGACCGCGAAGTCCTGGTACTGGCCCGGTGCGATGCCGCCTGCGGTGGCCGTCCAGGTGATGTCAGTCACGATCTGGCTGACCGGTCCGTCGCCGGACTGGATCGGCTTAGCCAGCGTCTGGGTGTCCACCTTGGCCGTCCATCCGGGCACGGGTAGGACATTGACCGTCAGCAGCGGCAGGTTGGCCGGGAAGAACACCTGGAGTCCGACGGTGTTGGCATTGTCCCGCTCGTTGGGGACCCGGAAGGTCAGCTCGATGTCCCCGGTCCCGGCCGGCATCGTCTCAGGGTGCACCGTGACGTGGGCCCAAGCTGGCGTGGCGAACAGGGTCGTGAGCACGAGCACGGCACCCGATCCCAGTGCAATGAATCGGCTGCATCGTCCGGCAAAGCGTTTCATGATGGATTGGTCTCCTTTGTGTTGGTACGAGTTGTGCGGGATAGAAGGGGGTGGATTGGCGCTGGCATCAGTGGACGGGCAGTGGCACGGAAACCACCTGTTCGTCGATCGCATCGGTCCGGACGGTGAACCGCAGGATCCAGTTCCCCGCCACGGGGATGTCCACGTTGGTGGCGTAGTAGTGGCCCGGCCCCCCGATCACGAGGGGGATGGCCAAAGGACCCAGGTTCTCGGCGGGAAGGCTGAGGGTCATGTCCAACTCGGGAATCGCCTTCGGGGTGCCGAGACCGCTCAGGACGTACACGTGGACCTGGTTTCCGGTGCCCGCCCGGGCAGGATCGACAATGGCATTCACCTGGACGCCGAGTGTGGTGAACGACGTCGAGAACGGCAGCCCGGCGGCCTGTTTGGCTGGCACGGCGTTCACGAGAAGCGCTGTCACGGCGAGTACGGCGAGGGCGATGGCAATCTCGGCGAGGACGGACCGGCGGAGTCTGCGGAGTTGGCCAGTTCGTTCCGGTGCGTCGATGCGCTCGCGCTCGGCCACTTCCACCCACTCCGAAGATGGGCTCCCCGGGTTCCCGACTCCGGATGACAGCTGGCCGGCGGATGACGCTGGCGCAAGGCGCAACGCGCCAGTGGCGTCGGGCTCCGGGGCGCCGGGTTGGCCCGGGTGTCGCATGCCCCAGCCTCCGTGCACGATCCGCCGGCTCAGTGCTCCCGCGCCGATGAGCGCAATAACGAGGAGGATCTTCACCACGAGGGTGCGCCCGTACGTGGTGTGGAAAAGGGCATAGAGGCTGCCCACCTGCCGGATCGACTGGTACGTCCCGGTCCCCACGATCACTGCGACCGCGGTGAACGCATAGGCCGAGACCTTCAGGGTGACTTCAGTCGGATCGTCCGGCTGCTGGCCATCTCCCGGTCTTCCGACGAGGAACGAGGCCAGGAGCGCGAGCCCGCCCAGCCAGACACTGGCCGCGGCCAGGTGGACGACATCGAGCGCCAGCCCGACTCCAGGTTGGTCACCCGTGGAGGCGTGGCCGGCCAGGCCGGGCGTGAACAGCAGCGCCGCGCCGAGGACCAGTTCGGCCGGGACCACCCACATCCACCTTCGGGGACCTTTGCCGAGCCGATCCTGGATCCCGAGGAGTACGGGGACGAAGGCCAGGAGCAGCAGGAGCCGCAGTGCCTCGATCTTCCCGAAACGAGTGTGCAGTACGGCATTGACCAACGATGGTCGGACGATGTCCCCGAGCGGCAGTGCGGCGGCGTAAACGCCCTGGATGGCGATCCCGAGCGCCGTGGCGGCAACGAGCAGCCACCAGGATGTCCACAGAAGTCGTCCAACCCGACGAGTCACGCCCCCCGGGCGCCAGGTCAGCGTGACCATGACGGCAAGTCCCACCAGAAACAGGAGGCCGACGAACGCAGCGAAGCGAATGATCCAGTAGATGGCGCCGACTGCCGCACTTCCGGACTGGTTGGCCAGTGCCGTCGCCTCGACGTTGGCCTTGGCGGCACCGCTCGCCGTGCCCACGGAGAAGACAAACGCTCCGTGAACAGGATGGGAGTCCGCGGAGATCACCCGCCAGGCGACCACGTAGGTCCCCTTGACGAGGTTCGCCGGGAGCGAGATGGCCACTGCATGGCTGTCGCCGGCCGGGTGGTGGGTGCCTCCGTTGTCGACCCGCTGCCCACTCGGGCCCAGCACCCGCAGTGAGCCGAAGTCGATCTCAACCGGCTCGCCGAAGTGGAGGACCACCTGGGTCGGCGGGACCAGCAGGACCGAGGACTGGGCCGGGTTGGTGGATTCCAGCTGGGCGTGCGCACTGGCCGGCACCGCGCTGGCGACGAGCATCAGGGCCACGCCAATGAACCCGAGGAGCAGTCTGCGGAGCCGCTTCACCGGGCGCCCCGATGGAATCGGGCTATCGACATGATCGACAGATGGTTTCCGATGACGTGCGGCCACCAGGTCACGGGTGGTCCATCGACGCACGCTCAGCAGCCTGGGCATCCAATTCGGCATCGATGCGACGCGTGGCTTGATCCTCGCTACGCACCCATACGAGGACGACCGGGATCATGGCCAGCGCCATGAGGCTGTCGCCGGCGACCCACATGATGGCGCCCCCGATGTGGAGGTCGCTGATCAGCGACGGCCCCCAGGCCCTGTGAGCGCTCAAGTAGGCGGAGAACATCTCGTGATTCGCCGACAACAGGACCAGCCCACTGAAGGTGTCGATGGGGACGGCCAGCATCAGGTAGACGAGCCGGAGAGCCGGGGTGAGCGGGTGTCTGGTCGGTTCGATGGCCACGACCGGACGCCAGAACAGGTAGCCGACGACCAGGAACAGCAGGTGCTCGTTGTCGTGGGCCAGGTCGTTGGTGAGCATCGTGTTGTAGAGGCTGGTGAGGTGCACCGCGGGGACGAGGACGGTGTAGAGGAGGAACCCCGTGATCGGGTGGCCGATGACGCCGGCCACCCGGGAGCCCAGGACCCGGGTGACGATTTCGTGGGTGGAGCCGGTTGTCGATCTCTCCAGGAGTTCGACCGGGGCGCCCATGGCGATCAGCGGTGCAGCCAACATGATGAGCATGAGGTGCTGGATCATGTGGTCGTAGAAGAGCGTGTCGTCGTAGACACCGACGACCAGCTCGATGGCGATGAAGACGAGTCCCATCGCCCCCAGGAATGCCGCCGTCCGCTTCCCGGACCACGGTCGGCCCGTGTCCATCCGGTTGACCCGTATGACCCCCCACACGTAGAGGGCAGCGGCCCCGCCGATCAGGATGCTCGGCGTGAAGGCAATCGCCGTCGATCCGAGGTGACTTCCGATGTCCGGCAGGGCAACGTCGCCCAAGACATACGCGGTCATCCTGGTCACGGCTCCTGGTGGCGCGTTGCCGACTGCCGATCTGACATTCTACGGAACGTAGTTCTACGTCCCGTAGAGAAGCAAGCGTCCGCTTGGTACACTGCCGAACCAACCGGCAACCACTGGAGGGACGTTGGTACGGCTCGGAGACTTGGAGCGACGGGTGATGGAGATCCTCTGGGTGGAGTTCGGCTCAGAGCTGACAGGACGTGAGGTTGCCGAGCACCTCCCCGGCTACGCCTACACGACGGTGCTCACGGTGCTGACTCGGCTGGAGAAGAAGGGTCTCGTGCGCCACGAACGGACCGGATCACAGCACCACTTCGCGGCCACGGCAACCCGGGAGTCGTACATCGCTGGTCTCATGCACGACGCGCTCGACGTGGGGTCGGATCGGGACGCAGCGTTGGTCCGGTTCGCCGAGACTGTGTCGCCGACCGAGGCCGCCGTTCTGCGCAGGGCCTTGGAAGACATGGCGAGTTCGGGGACCACGCCCCGACCGTGATCTACGCGCTCGGGCTCGCCGCTCTTTGCGTGGTCATGTTCGGGCCCGCCGGCCCGCTGCTGGCCCGAGCCCATTGGACCCATCGTGCCCCGCGGGCCGCCGTAGCGCTCTGGCAGGCGATCGGTATCTCTGGAGCCCTTGCCGCCATCGGATTCGGCCTCGCGGTGACCGTCCTGCCCACCCACGCCGGGTTGCGAGGTGGCATCGTCCACCTTGGCCGCCAGGTGATGGCAGGCCGTCCACTGCAGGGGCTGGGAATCAGCGGGGCACTCGGCCTGACCCTGGCCACTGATGTCTGCGGCGTGCTGATCCTCGGACTGGCGACCACGGCACTGCGCACCACGTTCGATCGCTCGCGCCACCGTCACCTGCTCGATCTGGTCAGCCACAGTGTCGACGAGGTGCCGGATGTCCACGTGCTCGACGACCCGAGGGTCACTGCGTACTGCCTCCCCGGGGTTCGACCTCGTATCGTCGTCAGTACCGGTGCACTCAGGCTGCTCGGAAATCAAGAGATCGGTGCGGTGGTCGCCCATGAGCGGGGACACGCCCACGGTCGACACGGCGTGGTCATGCTGCCCTTCGCGTCGATGGACCCGCTCCTGCGGTGGATGCCGTATGTCCGATGTGCGCGGACTCAGGTGGCGCTCCTCCTGGAGATGGCGGCGGACGAATTTGCACTGCGTTCGAGTCGCCCGCAGGTCCTCGCCGGCGCACTTCTCGAGATGTCTGCTTCGGGTGCGTCGCCCAGCTGTGCATTCGCCGCGAATTCGACCGCGGTCGCATTGCGGATTCATCGACTTCTCCGCTCGCGGAGGTCATCGCCATCCGTCGCAGCCCTCGCTCTTGCGGCTTCGGTCGCCGTCCTCGTCCTCCCGTTCTCTGCGCTGAACTAACACCCAGCCCAAGCGTGTGGACTTGCCTGACACGAGGGTGCCCCTCTTCGCCGGCTCGGTGACCAAATGGGAACAGGCTTGTGTTACCCGGAGACAATGGGCTGTCCCAACTACCCCAGATCGCTGCGGGGGAGTAGCTGTCGCTGCGCGGATCCCATGCTGGCCCGCATTCATCACTTCTGTCGTTGATTCGAAACGATTCCTGAACCCCTGGAGCGGCGGACCCCGATTGTCCGACCGGCGCCGAGTTGACCTGCTGGCTGGGACGCCGTACAATCGTACGGACAGGAGGAATGATGACTGTAAAGGACAAGCGTCGCGAGGTTCGAATCTCAGCGGACGATGACGACCTGTTGGCCGAGGCCGCTGGGTTGGCGGGCGTGTCCGTATCCGAGTTTCTCTTGGATCGAGCGATGTCGGAAGCCGCCGAGCTCGTGGAGGCACATCGGACGATCCGCTTAGCTGACGAGGACCACGAGCGGTTCATCGCAGCGCTCGACGGGCCGGTCCGGCCGCCCGAGGAGTTGATCGCCCAGGCACGCCGAGCCCGTCGGCTCGAACGGGTCGACTAAGTGCGTGTCGAACGCCTCGGGGATCACCACGAGGTCGGCAATTTCAGCTGTGGGGTGAAGGACCTCGACGATTGGCTGAGCGTCCACGCGGTCGACAATCAACGACGCGACCTGTCGCGGACGTTTCTGTTGTTGGACGATGCCGATCGCGTGGCCGGGTACTACGCCCTCACGATGGGCGGAGTGCGCAAGGAGGCGCTGCCCACCCGGTATGGGCGAGGGCTGCCGAAATTCGACATCGGGATGGTCCTGCTGGCCCGCTTCGCCATCGCCGATGAGCGACAGGGTCAGGGGCTGGGTCGCGATCTGCTGATCGAAGCGATCGAGCGGGCAGCCGATGCCGGAACGCACGTGGCCGCACGGTTCATCGCGGTCGATCCGATCGATGAAGCGGCACGTGCCTTTTATGCGAAGTTCGGATTCAGACTGGTCGAGGGAGACGTGGAAGGGCGCATGTACCTCCGAATCGACGAGGCCTTGGCCGCTCTCGGCGGACCATCATGATTGGGAGCTGGCCCCGGCGCCGATGATCCCGGTCTCGCAGGACGATGTCGTAGATCAAGAGGTGAGGGGCGGAAGTGCCCCCGAAGGCGCCGTGCGGTTCTGAATCCCACCGGAAATGCTCCACAAAATGCTCCACAACCTTCGCCGTGGGCCACAGTCGGAGGTCGTCCGGTGCCACCATCGTCCCAGTTCAGAGCGTCATGCGCCGTCCGGTGTCGTCCAGTGCGCAGGCAGGGGCCGCATTCACACGGCTGAGGTCGGAGGTTCGAGTCCTCTAGCGCCCACACTTGTGAAATGTCCGTATTCGGGCATCCGGTGAGCTGGGCCGCTCGTACGGTGGAGACCAATCACCAGCGACCCAGCTCCCGGGTGTGGCACCCCGGCCGGGAATCGAACCCGGTGCTTCCGCTTAGACAGGGCGAGGCAGTCGTCCAGACCCAAGGCGCACCCGAGAACTACGGTCGAGGTGTGACAATGCCTGGTAACCTGGAGGCAGTCAGGGCGAGGTAGTCCGGCAGAGGGGCCTTCGGGCCCCTCTTGCGCGCAGTAATCCAATGTGGAGGGATGCCCCCACCCCGGAACGCCGGCTCTGGGAGCCGCCGCCAGCGATCCGGCCGATCCGGACGTGCAGGCGAATCAATCGCTACCGAACGAGGTCAATCTGGCTACCCGCCGGATCAAACTGGTTACGGACCAACAGGATCAGTCCAGCGGTCGGGAGTTCCCGAATCGCTCGCTCGGACATTGCTAGTCGTTCGCTGAGATGTCGATCTGGTGTCGTTCGCCAGTCCTAAGGGACCACCCTCTTGCCAGAAGCATGGGACCACGTCGCGTCCACTTCGACCGGCTGTGCTGATGATCTCGGAGGGGGTTCTCAGTGTCAAGTGCGTCGGCGCTGACGGCCTGACGGAGATGTCCCCGTTGGATCTGACTCGAGGGTTGGCTTCTCGTGCTGGCGGTAGGACTCACCTTCGATGACGAGCTCCCACGCGGCGCTCTTCAGCCGGTCGACGGCGGACTGGGCCAGGAGCGGGTCGGCCATTGTCGCCAGCCATTCGCTCGGGTCACGGTTCGACGTCAGCACCGTGGCCTTGGAGTGGTGTCGTTCCACGCACAGCTCGTAGACGTCGGCCGTTTCGAGCATGTCGAGCGGCTGGAGGGCGAAGTCGTCGATCACGAGCAGGTCGACCCCGATGAGCTTGCGCATCTCTTGGTCGTAACTGGCGTCGAGACGGGCCGCCTTGAGCCTCTTGTGGAGCCGGTCATGTCGCTCGAAGTGCACGCTGATGCGGCGCCGACAGGCGATGTGGCCGAGCGCGGTCGCCATGAAGGTCTTGCCCACGCCGACCGGCCCCATGATGAAGGCGTTGCGGGCCTGGTCGACGAAGCGCAAGCGACACCAGCTCGGACCAGACGGCGCGGTCATAGGTGATCTTGGCTCCCTCGTCCCAGGCCTCGAGCACCATGTGCGGATCCAACTTGGCCGCCCGGGCCCGCAGCCCGGCCGAGGCGGCGTCACGGCGGGACACCTCGTCGCTGAACAGCTGCTCGAGGAACTCGACGTGGCCGAGGTTGTGGCTCCGCGCGAGGGCCAGGCGCTCGGGAAGTGTCGTGAGGAGCTGGCCGAGTTTGAGGCGGCGCATGAGGACCTTGAGTTCGGGCGAGACGCTTGGGGTGGGCGCGCTCATCGTCCCGCCTCGGTGACGCTCGCGAACTCGGATGGATCGCGGGCGAAGCGACCCTGGATCACGACCGGTTCTGGCCGCACATCGGCATCGGTGTCCTCTCGGGCCCGCTCGAGCATGCGCGAGACGAGGTTCACGTCGACGGCCTCGGCCTCGAGAGCCCGACGGCAGGCCTGCTCGACGCGCTCGGGTCCCCACTTCTTGACCAATCCGAGCAAGCGGTAGACCTGGCGCATCTTGGTCCACGGCAACGGCGTGTCCAAGATGGCCGCCGCGTAGAGGCCGATCGAGGGACCGTGATCGGCGGCCATGCGCCCGAGCCGCTCGATGTCGCGGGTGGCGTAGATCTCGGTGCCCGTCGGCATGTCGGCGGGGTCGGTCGACTTGCCCCCCGGGGGCTTGCGGGCATGGACCTTGACCAGCTCGCCCCTCAAGTACAGCTTGACCGTCGAGGTGTCGCGCCGGGCGCGCAGCGTCCGCCCGATCAGGTGGTGCGGCACCGAGTAGATCGCCTTGCCGACCTCGACGTGGAAGTCCCGGTGCACCTTGGGATCGGACCACTTCGGCGTGTCGAAGGGGGCACAGGGCAGTGCCAGGAGCAGCGGGAGCTCTTCGCTCCGGAAGGCCTCGATGGGCCGGCACTGGGTGGTGCCGTGGATGCGCATGCCGGCGGTGGTCGAGCACCAGGTCTCGGCCCGCACCCGGCAGTCGGGCAAGTCGACGAACTCTTCTCCGGCGAAGAAGTTGTGCTGCACGTAGTGGACGACGCGCTCGACGTGTGGCTTGTCGGTCGGGGTGGCCACCCTGGCGGCGTCGATGACGAAGCCGCGGGACTGGGCGTACTCCATGAAGGTGTCGTTGATCCGCGGCGCGGTGTTCTCGGCCGTGATCACGATCGACTTCATGTTGTCGGGGATGACGACGGGGAACACGCCGCCGAAGTAGCCCCAGGCCGCCTCGAAGCCTCGGATGACCTCTTCGGTCGTCTGGAGGAACGTCGGCCAGACGAACTGGTGGCGGCTCGAGACCGCCGTGAAGATCAGCCCGTGGCAGACCCGCCGGCGCTCCCCGTCGGGGACCAACCCGAGCCGGCCGAAGTCGACCTGGCAGCTCTCGTCCCGGCGGCGGGTCAGTCGACTCGGACCGTGACAGTGCGTCTCCCCGCCCCACAGCGCTCGACGGCGAAGCGGGCCAGGGTGCGCGGCGGGACCACTACGCCGCGGCGGGCCAGCAGGATGCCGATCTTGGTGACCGTCAGGTCATCGTTCAGCCAGCCCTTGATGCGCTCCTCTTCGCCCAGCAGCATCCGCCAGGCCTCGCCGTGGCCGTCGGGGCGATGCGGGCGGACCCGCTCGAGCACCTGGCCGATCAGCTCGTCTCTGAGCTGCTCCTCACCGCCGGAGCGGTCGACACCCGAGCTCCATGGCGGCGGCGATGTAGCGCCTGACCGTCTTTCGATCGATTCCCACCCCGTGGGCGATTGGGCGCTCGCCCTCACCGCGCAGCCAGCGCCGCAGCGCTTCTTTGACCTGGACCACCGATACCTCCCGAAACGCCATGGGGCCTCCTCGCCAGTGGCTTCGAGAGGCCCAGCCGAATGTCTTTCCGGCCGGCGTTGGTGGACCCTCAGGGTGGTCCCATAACTGGCAAAGAGGGTGGTCCCATGTCACTGGCAAAACCAGCGGTCAACTGGTCCCATGTGGCTGGCAAACGACAGTGCTCGGTTGCCCGATCGACAGCGGACGTTCCCCGCGATGGCAGTTCCAAGTTGCCTCGGTCGGTTCAGGGGACACCGGGATCCTGTCTTGCATCTGCACCGGCAGTTCCCCGTCGAGGGCGA
>CAVYNA010000002.1:0-273998 GCA_963769765.1 uncultured Acidimicrobiaceae bacterium
GTGGGCGAGGGGGGACTTGAACCCCCACATCCTTTCGGACACAGGAACCTGAATCCTGCGCGTCTGCCAATTCCGCCACTCGCCCGAGTGACCGCATGAGGCTACCCGATCCCCGAAATGACCAGTTCACGCCGGACCCGTCCGCAAGGACGCAGCGATCATGGTGTCCGGCTCGTGAGCGCGCCCGAAAGTCGCACCCCATTTCGTGCTCGCCGGGCCCCGGGCTACCTCCAACTCCCAGGTCGGCGCCGGTAGGCTGACGCCAGCATGGGACTCCAGAAGTTCGAAGGGCGCCTCGAGCGCATGGTGGACGGCACCCTGTCGCGGGCCTTCAAAGGTGAGCTGCACCCGGTGGAGATCGGGCGCCGGCTGACGCGCGAGATGGACCTCCAGCGGAATCTCGGCGTCCAGGGCCTGATCGCGCCCAACGCGTTCATGGTGCACCTCTCCACCAGTGACTTCGATCGCTTCGAAGGGTTCCTCGACGCCCTGGTCAGGGAGCTCGAGGAAGCGGCACGCGAGCATGCTCGGACCGAGGAGTACACCTTCGTCGGTCCGGTCACGGTCTCGGTCGTGGAGGACCCCTCCCAGCGCCGGGGCCGATTCGCGATCGACTCGGAGGTCCAAGAGGGAACTGCTGGACTGCCGGCGGCTTCGGTCGTCCTCGCCGATGGTGAGCGGGTGGTGCTCGGGCCCGAGCCCATCACGATCGGGCGCCTGCCCGAGAGCACGGTGCTGGTCTCCGATCCGAATGCGAGCCGGCGCCATGCGGAGATCAGGTGGCAGGGCAACGACGTGGTGGTGGTCGACCTCGACTCGACCAACGGGACCCGGGTGAACGGGGCGACCATCCGCGAGCGGGTGCTCGCCGACGGTGATGAGATCGTGATCGGGACCACCGTGCTCCGGTTCGAAGCCTCGTGATCGCCGGCATCTGACCACCATGCACCTGCTGATGGTTTCGCTTCCGGGACCGACGGACAACACCCCGGTGCTCCGCGTCCTCGAATGGGCGGTGATCATCCTGCTCTGGCTCTTCTTCATGTGGGTCGTCCGTGCCGTCTGGGTCGAAGTGCGCCCGCTCAAGCGCCGTCGCCGGCGACGTGGCGACGAGCTCAATCCGTCGGCGAACGGCAAGGCGCCCCGTCGCAGGCAGCTCAAGCTGCACGTGATCCGGCCCGACGAGGAGGCCGGCCGCATCTACGACATCGGCGACGAGGTGACCGTCGGCCGGGCGCCGGGATGCGGGGTCCCGATCGACTACGACGCCTACTCGTCGAACCTCCACGCCCGGCTCTTCCGGCTCGACGGCGCGCTGTGGGCCGAGGATCTCGGGTCGACCAACGGCACCTGGGTCAATACGGTCCGGATCAGCGAGCGCACCAAGCTCCAGAAGGGTGACCTGCTGCAGGTCGGCGGCACGGTCTTCGAAGTGGGGAAGTGAGATGACGCTCCTCCGTTCGGGATCGGCGACCGACACCGGACTCGTCCGGTCGGTCAACCAAGACTTGGCTGTCGAGTCTCCCAACCTCTACGCGGTAGCCGACGGGATGGGCGGACACGCCGGCGGCGAGGTCGCATCACGTCTGGCGGTCGACGCGCTCGGCGCGGCGTTCGGCCGCCAGCCGACCGGATCCGGGCTCTCCGAGGCGGTCGTCGAGGCCAATGCGATCGTGTGGCAGCACAGTCTCGAGAACCCAGAGCTGCGCGGTATGGGGACCACCCTGACGGCCGTCGGACTGGTCAACGAGGACGGGCGTGACGTCCTCGCACTGGTGAACGTCGGCGACTCCCGCTCGTACCGGCTCCATGACGGCGAGCTGACCCAGATCACCACCGATCACAGCCTGGCCGAGGAGATGGTCCGCACCGGCGAGCTCACCACAAGCGAGGCGGCCCTGCACCCTCACCGGCACATCCTCACGAGAGCGCTCGGGGTTTCCGAGGACGTCGCCGTCGATCTCTGGCGGATCCAGCCGGTCCGTGGAGACCGATTCCTGCTCTGCAGCGACGGGCTGACCAACGAGCTCGACGACGACCAGATCGCCGAGGTGCTCACTTCGGTGAGCGATCCCAGCCAGACCGCCGACCTGCTCGTCCGTGCGGCCCGCACCCATGGGGGGAGCGACAACATCACGGTCGTGATCGTCGATGTCGTTCTCGGCGAGGGCGATGAGCCCGTCGGACCGGCTGTCGCGGCGGTCGCTCCCGACTTCCGGACCGCGACGCCCCGGGCCAACGGAACGGCGACCGACGTCGAATCGCCACCGGGACCGATGCCGGTGCCCGAGGTCGACCGCACGAGTCGTCGCGAGCGCCGGCGCCTCAAGCGGCGTCAGCGACGACTCGCGCGCGGCCGGCGACTGATCACGCCGCGGACGCTGCTCTTCATCGTCCTGCTCGGCGCGGTGGTCGCCGGAACGCTCTACGCAATCCGCTGGTACGACGTGAACTCCTACTACGTCGGGGTAGACAACAACGAGCTCGTGATCTACCAGGGCCGCATCGGGGGCTTCCTCTGGTACCACCCGGTCGCGGTCGAACGCACAGGCGTGACGACGTCCGACGTCCCGTTCAACTACGTGAACGCCCTCAATGCGGGCGTCGAGGAGTCTTCGGTCCAGAGCGCGCGTGTCTACGTGGCCAATCTGGTGACCACCCGTGAGCAGCAGCTCAATCCCAACGCGACGCCGACACCGGCTCCGACAACGACGATTCCCACTACGGCAACGACGAAGGGGACCTGATGGAGAAACGGATTCGCCGGCTCGGGATCTTCATGGTGCTCTGCTTCGTGGCCCTGTTCATCCAGCTCAACAACATCCAGGTGGTCAAGGCGAGCTCGCTCGCCAACAGCCCGAACAACCCCCATGTCATCGCGGTCCAGCGGGACCAGCCCCGGGGTGACATCGTCTCCGCGGACGGCATCGTCCTCGCCAGCTCGGTGCCGACGACCGGCAAGTACGCCAAGGACTACAGGTATAGCCGGGTCTACGATCCGTACACTGCGCAGCTGTTCGGCCAGATCGTCGGGTTCGACTCCCATCGGTACGGAACGTCCGGCATCGAGGCCGAGTACAACAGCTACCTCCAATCGCATACCCGGCCTGCGAAGTCCGTACGCGATCTTCTGGTCAACAGGACGACGACCGACAACGTCACGCTCACCATCAATTCCCAACTGCAGGGCCAGGTTGCGCAGATCGTCAACCAGACAAGTGCAACGGACCACGCACCGGAAGTCGGTGCGGTCGTGCTCAATGTCAAGACCGGCGCCGTCGAGGCGATGTACTCGAATCCGTCCTACAACCCGTCCGGTCTCGCCTCAGACGACGACGCCGTCGAGCGGCTGACCTGGTACTCGCTCAACCCGGCAAGTGCCCAGAGTCCGATGGTCTCGCGCGCCTTCCAGCGGGGCTACCTCCCAGGCTCGACCTTCAAGGTGGTCACCTCCTCGGCCGTCTACGACCACGATCCGGCGGTCGCCAACGTCAACTATCCGCCGCCCGTGCCGCCGCTCACACCGATTGCCGGTTGCATCGCGGTTCCCCAGACGCCGCTTCCGCTCTGCAACTACCACCACGAGGTCTGCAGCGGAACCATCCAACAGACGCTCCCCCAATCGTGCAACACGGCGTTCGCGCAGATGGGCATGGCGCTCAAGACCAATCTCAACACCGAGGCCCAGGCGTTCGGGTTCAATCAGCGGATCCCGATCGACCTGCCGGCCTCCGCCGTCTCCAACTTCCCGACGGCCGCGCAGCTCACGAACAACGCCCCCTTGCAGGCGTACTCGGCGTTCGGACAGGGGACGAATGTGAGCACGGACGTCGCGACACCGCTGCAGATGGCGCTCGTGGCCGAGGGGATCGCCGACAAGGGAGTGGTCATGACTCCCCACGTCATGGCCCAGATCCGGGACTCGCAGGGCAACCTGGTCTCGACCTACGTCCCGAAGCCCTGGCTGATCGCGACCAACCCGCTGACCGCGGCCGCCGTCACCGTGCTCATGCAGGGCGTGGTCTCGTCCGGCACCGCTGCCGGTGTCTTCCCGCCTCAGTGGAACGTCGCGGCGAAGACCGGCACCGCCGAGGTCGGATCGACGGCTGTCCCGCTCACCAACGACTGGATGGTCGCCTTCGCCCCAGCCAACGACCCGAAGGTCGCAGTCGCCTTCGTGGTGCCGAACCAACCGGCGGACGCGACAGGCGCCGCGGTCTCGGGTCCACCGATGAAGGCCATCCTCGGCGACGCACTGGCGGCGACGCCGTGAGCGTTGCGCGACCCCTGTTCAGAACCCCTGACCCGAGAGAGTGCAGGCATAGGCTTTGACGCACATGGACACCGAACCGAACCCGCGAGTCTTTTCCGAGCGGTACGAGTTGAACCACCTGATCGCCCGCGGCGGCATGGCCGAGGTCTACCGCGCCCGCGACCGCCTGCTCGACCGTCCGGTCGCCCTGAAAGTCCTCTTTCCGGAGCTCTCGGTCGACCGGTCGTTCGTCGAGCGGTTCAAGCGGGAGGCGCAGAACGCCGCCAACCTCTCGCATCCGAACATCGTCCCGGTCTTCGACTGGGGCGAAGATGCGGGCACCTACTTCATTGTCATGGAGTACATCGACGGGCGCCCGCTGTCGTCGATCCTGAAGGGTGCGGGCCCCCTCTCGCCGGAGCGGGCCGCCGACGTCGGGGCGCACGTGGCCGGCGCCCTCGGGTACGCACACAAGCACGGCGTGATCCACCGAGACGTGAAGCCCGGCAACGTGCTCATCACCGACGACGGAACGGTGAAGGTGACCGACTTCGGAATCGCTCGTGCGATCAACACCGAGGAGAGCCTGACCCAGACCGGCGCGGTCATGGGAACCGCGACCTACTTCTCTCCGGAGCAGGCCGAAGGTGTCGGCGTCGACGCGCGCAGTGACATCTACTCACTCGGCGTGGTGCTGTTCGAGATGGTGACCGGACGACCGCCGTTCCTCGGCGACACACCGGTCGCGGTCGCGTCGAAGCACGTCCGCGACTACCCGCCCGCGCCGCGCGAGCTCAACCCGGCGATCCCTCCGACCTTCGAGGCCATCGTCCTCAAGTGCATGGCCAAGGATCCGAATCACCGGTACGCGACCGCCGAGGACCTGCGAGCGGATCTCCTCCGCTTCAACGAGGGCCGCTCCGTGCTGGCCGCCACCGACCCAACCGTCATGCTTGCCGCGCAGGGCAAGACGGAGATGATCGGCGCGGTTGCCGCGGTGGACGCCACCCAGGCTGTGCTCGCCGCCGATGGTGCGGACGAGGAGGAGCCCGAAGAGAAGCATCCTCACCGCACCCGCAACTACACGATCGCCCTGGTCGTCCTCCTGATCCTGCTGGGCGTGTTCGGCTTCTTCCTCTTGCGCAACCTCGGCTACCTCGGGGGCAGTGCCTCGTTCAACCTCCCGACCAACCTCGTGGGCAAGCCGGTGCTGCCGGTCACCGCCCAGCTCGAGTCCGAGGGTCTGGTCGTGAAGACCACCAACCAGCCGTCGACCCAGGCGGCGGGCATCGTGCTCGCGACCAACCCGTCACCCGGCTCACTCGTCAAGAAGGGCGACACGGTCACGTTGACCGTCGCGGTCGCCCCGCAGGTCACCGTGCCCCAGGGGATCACCCAGACGTCCCTCTCGCACGCGCAGACCCTGCTCGAACAGGCAGGCTTGCAGTCCTCGGTGACCTACGTGACGAACCCCGCGTCGAACAACACCGTGCTGAGCGCGAATCCGTCTTCGGGCCAGTCGGTTCCATCGGGAACCACGGTGAAGCTGACCGTGTCGTCGGGTCCCTCGAACGTCATCGTGCCCTCCCTCGTCGGGATCAGCCAGCAGCAGGCACCGGCCCTGCTGCAGCAGTACAACCTCGTGCTGGGGAACATCACCCCGGAGTCCTCGAGCCAGTACAACGCCGGCCTGATCATCAGCTCCAACCCCGGCCCGGGCGCGCCGGTCCCGCCGGGCACCGCGGTCAACATCGTGGTCTCGAGTGGACCTCCGCCGACCACGACCACGTCGTCGTCGACCACCACCTCTTCGTCGTCGACCACCTCGACGTCGAGCACGATCCCTCCGGGAATCCGACCGGGCCGCGGACCGGGCGGTCAGGGTCCGCCCGGTCCGAACTGACACCGGCCTGACCGGAGCCGGAGCTCCTCCGGTGCGACCTCAGGCGGCCTGGGCGAGGAAGTTGGCGAGCAGCATCGGCCCGCTCGGGGTGAGGAACGACTCGGGATGGAACTGCACGCCTTCGACCGGCAGCGTGCGGTGGCGGAGCCCCATGATCACGCCGTCGGACGTGGTCGCGGTCACCTCGAGCACGTCGGGCACGCTCGACGGCTCCACGACGAGCGAGTGGTAGCGGGTCGCGATCAACGGATCGGGGAGCCCGTCGAAGACGCCGGTGCCGCCGTGGTGGATGTTCGACGTCTTGCCGTGCATGAGCGTGGGCGCGGCCACGATCCTTCCTCCGTAGACCTGGCCGATGGCCTGGAGGCCGAGGCAGACGCCGAGGATGGGGACGACTCCGGCGAGCGCCTCGACAACGGTCATCGAGATGCCCGCTTCTTCGGGTCGACCAGGCCCGGGGGAGATGAGGACTGCATCCGGCGACGCCGCCCGGATCGCGTCGACGTCGACCGCGTCGTTGCGGAAGACCACCGGCTCCGCACCGAGCTCACCGAGCTCTTGGACGAGGTTGTAGACGAACGAGTCGTAGTTGTCGATGACCAGCACGCGGGTCGCCATGGCGCACCGATCGTACCGGCCGTGCCGCGAGGTCTCCGCCCGGTGCGTGGCAGGTGGGACCGCTGGCTATCCTTCGGCCATGGCAAATGCGGCCAAGTCCGGCCCGGGTCGGGCGCAGAAGAAGGGCCGCTCCGCGGGCGGCCGCACGACGGCCCCGGCGCAGGCGGCGCGCAACGACCGGTACACCCCGCCCATCTCGAAGAAGGTCAAGGAGAGCCCACGGTGGATGGGCATCCTCATCCTCGTGCTCTTCGTGCTCGGGGTACTGATCGTGATCCTCAACTACACGGGCGCGCTGCCCGGAGGCGTGAACAACGCCTGGTTGATCGCCGCGATCGGCTCGATCTTCGTGGGCATGATGCTGGCGACCCGCTACCACTGACGCCGGTGGCGCGACCAGGTGGTCGTGTCAGCCCAGCCGCTCGATGATGGTCGCGTTCGCCATCCCCCCGCCCTCGCACATGGTGACCAAGCCATAGCGCCCGCTGGTGCGCTCGAGCTCGTTGACCAGGGTGGCCATCAGCTTGGCCCCGGACGCTCCGAGCGGATGGCCGAGCGCGATCGCACCGCCGTTGACGTTCACCTTCTCGAAGTCCGCACCGAGCTCCTTCTGCCAGGCGAGGACGACCGACGCGAACGCCTCGTTGATCTCGACGAGATCGATGTCGTCGAGGCTCAGCTTGGCCTTCTCGAGCACCGAGCGCGTGGCGGGGATCGGGCCGGTCAGCATCGTGATGGGATCGGTGCCCGCGAGGGCGAAGCTGTGGAACCGCGCTCGCGGTGTCAATCCCAGCGTGGAGGCCCGCTCCTCGCTCATGATGAGCACCGCCGACGCGCCGTCGGTGATCTGTGACGAGTTGCCCGCAGTCACCTTCCCGTTCTCCTGCCGGAAGGCCGGCTTCAGCTGTCCGAGCGTCTCGACGGTGGAGTCGGGTCGGATGCCCTCGTCGGCCGCCACGAGCTCGTCGGTGTCCGCGCCGCTGTCGTCCTTGCTCGCGACCGGGACGAGCTCGCGCTCGAACCGACCCTCGGCGGTCGCGCGGGCGGCCCGCTGGTGCGAGCGGGCCGAGAACTCGTCGAGGTCCTCGCGGCTCAGGTTCCACTTCTCGGCGATGAGCTCGGCGCTCTCGCCCTGGCCGACGAGGCCGCCACGCTCGGCATAGCGCTGCATGACCCTCGGGCCGAAGGGAAATCCGAGATCCCGGACGACCGACGAGCCCATCGGGGTGCGGGTCATCACCTCGACGCCGGCGGCCACGACGACGTCGTACGCACCGGCGATCACCCCCTGAGCGGCGAAGTGGCAGGCCTGTTGCGAGGAGCCGCACTGCCGGTCGATGGTCGTCGCCGGCACCGACTCGGGGTAGCCGGCTGCGAGCACCGCGTTGCGGCCGACGTTGAGGGACTGCTCGCCGACCTGCATGACGCACCCCATGATCACGTCGTCGACCAGCGCCGGATCGAAGTCGTTGCGCTCGACGAGCGCCTTCAGCGTCTCGGACGCGAGGTCGACCGAGTGCCAGTTGCGGAGCTTCCCGTTGCGCTTGCCTCCGGGGGTCCGGACCGCATCCACGATGACGGCATTGGCCATGAGGGCTCTCCTTCCAGGTCCGACGGACGCTGTCCTGTCGGCCGACGTCGGGTGGGCTCCCTCGGGTCGTCGAGGATGTCCACAAAACTTGACTGGTTGGTCCAGTATTCTACACGTCACTCCTGCGGGGTCAACCGTGCCCACGCCCGGTGCGACCGGGCTCTGCGAGGCAGCCACCGGGTACGTTCGTTCCGTGGCCGACCGGATCAAGGACATGGACCGCTGGCTCGGCGACGGGGGGATGCCGGTCATCGGGGCGCTCGGGGCGGCCCTCGAGGAGTACGGGGTCGACGGCGAGGACCTCGGGTGGGTGACGGGGTCCTTCGTCCCGGCGGAGCTCGCCTGCAACCCGCACGACATCGTGCAGGCCGGCGTGCACGGGCTCCTGCTCGACGCGGCGATGAACTTCGCGATCAATGCCGCCATGCCCGGGCGCGACCGCACGCGCGCGACGCTCGAGATGAAAGTCGAGACCATGCGGCCGGCATCGAAAGGCGAGGCCTATGCCCTTCGCGGCGAGGTCGTGAGGATGGCCCGTCAGGTCGCGTACGCGGAAGGGACCATCACCGACCAGGCGGGGCACCTCGTGAGTCGCTCCACCGGCACCTTCCTGCTCCACCGCGGCGACGACCCAACCGGGGCACCGTCGCGTCCCGCGCCTGACTGAGCCACCCGACGACTGGCGCCTTCGCGGTCGACGACGTCGGACGACCGCCCGATACCTCGCCCCTCTGCGGGCCAGTGCGAACCGGAGGGAAGCCGTGGCCGACGATCGCGAACGCGGACGGGCATGTGCGATGTGCGGTGGTCGGACCAGGCCGTCCTTCGCCATCTGTTACTGCTGCTCCACGACGGCGCTGCAGCTCGGCATGCCGCTCGTTCCGGTTGTCGCGACGGGCACCTACCGCATCGGCGACCGATGGCACCGGCTGCTGCGCGGCTACAAGGATGCTCCGGTGAGGGAGGCGCGTCGGGCGTGCCTGCGCGCGCTCGCCGCGGCGCTCGAGGGGTGGTTCGAGGTCGAGGAGCCACGGCTCGTCGAGCGGTTCGGTGCGTGGACGACCGTCACCACTGTCCCGTCGTCGCACCGACCGGGCCGCTCGCCGGCCGATGCGATCGTCGCGTCCGTCGACCGACTGGCCGGATCGTTCACGCCGCTGCTCGTGCGCGGGCCCGGTGTCGTCGACCATCTGGTTGCGGCGCGCGACGGCTTCGTCGTGGCACCGGACGCAGACCTCGAGGGCGCACGCCTCGGGCGGGTGGTGGTCTTCGACGACAGCGTCACCACCGGGTCGCATGCACAGAGTGCGGCCGCGGCACTCCGTCGTGCCGGGGTCACGGTGGCGGGTGTGCTCGCCGTCGGTCGGGCGCTCGGGCCCAGCGAGCTTGCAGCTTGCAATTGGAAGGACGGAAGAACCTGCGGTTGACCCGGGCGGACGGATGGTATGTCCGGGGTGATATAGTTGCTTGGTACAAGCAGTTAGCACCACGGACCCGGAACCCGGAAAGGAAGCACCGTCGATGGTCACCGAGACGACGAGGACCGGTCGGTCGCCCGGGCCGGGGAGCGTGGGCCGGGATGGGGGGGACGACCACTGCCCGGTCTCCGCGGAGCTCGAGCGATCGCTGACCCAGGTGGCCCGCGCCATGTTGCGGCTCGGCGTGTCCCGACAGGCACAGGCGTCGGGCGACCCGGTCGATCGCGCCGGGTACTGGCTGCTCGTGCGCATCTCTGAGCGCGCCCCGGTGCGCCTCTCGGACCTCGCCGACTCGGTGCACCTCGACCTCTCGACCGTCAGCCGTCAGTGCCGTGACCTCGTCGAGGCCGGGCTGCTCGTGAAGGTCCCCGACCCCAACGACGGACGGGCATTGCTCCTGAGCCTCAGCGACCGCGGGCAGTCGGTCCTCGACGCGGTGTCCGAGGCGCGCCGCCAGCTGCTCGCCGAGGCCGTGTCGGGATGGACGGACCGAGAACGCGGCGCGCTCGCCGAGGGACTGCTCCGGCTGGGCGCCGGACTCGAGCAGCTCACCGATCGCGGTGAAGGAGTCCTGTGAGCATCGGCGCCCCGCCCGAGGACCGGACAGCGGACGACCGCGACGCCGGCGGTACGGCCCGGCCGGAGCCGGAAGGGTCGTCGTTCGGCCTGAGCCACCGGCAGATCCTCATCGTCTTCAGCGGGCTCATGCTCGGCATGTTCCTCGCGTCGCTCGACCAGACCATCGTCGGGACCGCGCTGCCCACCATCGTCAACAGCCTGCACGGATTGAACCGCATGAGCTGGGTGGTGACGGCCTACCTGCTCACCTCGACGATCTCGACGCCGCTGTACGGGAAGCTCTCCGACCAGTTCGGTCGCAAGGGCATCTTCCAATTCGCGATCGTCGTCTTCCTCGTCGGATCGGCGTTGTCCGGACTCAGCCAGTCGATGGACCAGCTCATCCTCTTCCGCGGCATCCAGGGGATCGGGGCGGGCGGGCTCATCGTGATGGCGATGACGATCATCGCGGACGTCGTCTCGCCGCGGGAACGTGGCCGGTACATGGGCTACTTCGGTGCGACCTTCGCGCTCTCCTCGGTCGCCGGGCCGCTGCTCGGCGGGGTCTTCACCGACAACCTGACCTGGCGGTGGATCTTCTACATCAACATCCCGATCGGGATCGTCGCGCTGATCGTCACCTCGACCGTGCTCAAGCTTCCATTCCGGCGGCAGTCCCACCGCATCGACTTCCTCGGTGCGGTCCTCATGATGCTCGGCGTCTCGGCGGCGCTCCTCGTGACGGTCTGGGGCGGCACCCAGTACGGGTGGAGCTCGCCGGAGATCCTCGGGCTCTGTCTCGCGGCGGTCGTCTTCCTCGGCGCCTTCATGATCTGGGAGCACCACGCGGCGGAGCCGATCCTCCCGCCCAACCTCTTCCGCATCGGGATCTTCCGGGTCGCCTCGTCGATCACCTTCCTGCTCTCGATGGTGATGTTCGGCGCGATCATCTATCTCCCCCTGTACCTGCAGCTGGTCGACGGAGTCTCCGCGATGGTGTCGGGACTGCTCATGATCCCGTTGATGATGGGCTTCCTCATCTCGTCGATCGCGTCGGGCCAGATCGTGAGCCGGACCGGTCGCTACAAGCCCTTCCCGATCGCGGGCTCCGCGCTCGTCATCATCGGGATGATCCTCCTCAGCCGGCTCGGCCTCCACACCTCACACGTGACGATGAGCCTGTACGTGCTGGTGCTCGGCATGGGCATGGGCATGACCATGAACATCATGGTCCTCGCCACGCAGAACGCGGTCGCTCCCACCCAGACCGGGACCGCAACGGCAGGCATTACCTTCTTCCGCTCGCTGGGCGGCGCCTTCGGCACTTCACTGTTCGGAGCGGTCTTCGTCGCGGGCCTCAACCGCTGGATCCCGCTGCTCGTCCCCAATGCTGCGGCCAAGTCGATCCACGTCAACGGAAACTTCTCGATGAGCCCGGCCGAGCTGCACGCATTTCCTGGGCCGGTGCGCCACGGCGTCCTCGAGTCGTTCGTCCAGTCACTGCACACGGTGTTTCTGGTCGGCGTGCCGATCGCGATCGCGATGCTCTGCCTCACGCTCCTCCTCAAGCAGCGGAAGTTGCGGACCGTCTCCGGGCTCGAGCGGGTGAGCGAGGACATCGCGATGTCCGACGCCGCCGGGGGCGCGGCCGACGCCGAGTATGACGAGGGCGTCCTCGGCGGGGGGTTGGCCACCGGCTGATCCGCCCGCGTTGCGGGGCGAGCCGGGTCGGACACCGAGCGCGCCGTCGGCTAGACCGGTGCGATGCACCTGCGGATCTTCACCGAGCCACAACAGGGCGCGTCGTACGACCAGCTCTGCGCGGTCGCCCAGACGGCCGAGCGTCTCGGGTTCGACGGGTTCTTCCGGAGCGACCACTACCTGGCGATGGGCGACGGCGACGGGCGACCGGGTCCCACCGACTCGTGGGTGACGCTTGCCGGCCTCGCACGTGAGACGACGAGCATCCGGCTCGGAACCCTCGTGACCTCGGCGACCTTCCGCCACCCGGGTCCCCTCGCCATCTCGGTCGCACAGGTCGACGCGATGAGCGACGGTCGGGTCGAGCTCGGGATCGGCGCGGGCTGGTACGACGACGAGCACACCGCCTACGCGATCCCCTTCCCGCCGCTCGGTGAGCGATTCGAGCGGCTCGAGGAGCAGCTGGCCATCGTGACGGGTCTGTGGGCGACCCCGATCGGCGAGCGGTTCGAGTTCGACGGCACCCACTACCAGGTGCGGAACTCGCCGGCGTTGCCGAAGCCGCGCCAGCACCCCGGGCCGCCGATCATCATCGGCGGCGGCGGCCCGCGTCGCACCCCGCGCCTCGCGGCCAGGTTCGGGGCGGAGTTCAACATGCCGTTCTCCTCGATCGACGACACCGCGGCCCAGTTCGGGCGCGTGCGCGACGCCTGCGAGGCGGCCGGCCGTGCGGGGGACCAGCTCGCCTACTCGGCCGCCCAGGTCGTCTGCTGCGGCTCGGATGCGGGCGAGATCGGACGCCGCGCCAGCGCGATCGGGCAGGAGGTCGACGAGCTCCGTGAGCACGGGCTGTGCGGCACGCCCGAGGAGATCACCGAGAAGCTCGGCCGCTTCGCAGCTGTGGGTGCCGGCCGCGTCTACCTGCAGGTGCTCGACTTGGACGACCTCGACCACCTCGCGCTCATCGGTTCGGAAGTGCTGCCGGGCTGCGCGTCGCTCTGAGCGACGCGGTCGGTCCGCTCAACTCGTCGTGAGCTCCTCAATGCGCGAGAGCGTCTTCTCCATGGCGGCCTGCGTCCTCGCGGGCAGGCCGCCGAACTTGAGCAGGGGCCGCTGGTGGTCCTGTGAGATGTCCCAACTCTCACGCACGAGGGTCCCTCCCTCGACCGGTTCGAGCTCGTAGCGCCAGATGCGCCCGGCGAGGAACGAGCCGAGAAACCCTTTGGGCCTGGTCTGCCATGCGATCCGCCGGTTCTCTTCGAATTCGATGACGGTGTTTGCCGTCGAGTACCCGATGCCGAGATGCATCGACATGCCGAACGTCGAGCCCTTCGTGAGACGCTCGGGTGCGTCGGCCTTGACTTGTCGCACCGTGCCCGATCCGTCGAGGTCGGGGTGCTTCGACGCATCGGTGAGGAGGTCGAAGATGGCGGACGGTGGTGCAGGGATCGTCCGCTCGACGGTCACGACATTGCCTTCCACACGCACCTCCGGTCTCGTCGAGGCCGGGTCTCCGATCCTCGGACCGCGACAGTGTACGAGCTGACAACGGATGCGTCCCGGTGGGAGCTCAGAGCCCGGGGCTCGACTGCATCAGGCCGCCGTCGGCGAAGATGGTGGTGCCCGTGAGGTAGCTGGCCCCCGGGCCGGCGAGAAAGGCGACCACGCTCGCGATCTCCTCGGGCTGGGCCAGGCGGCCGAGTGGGATGGCGTCGTCGAGCCGCTTGAGTTGGGCGGGGTCGGCGACGGTGGCCTTGTTGATCGGCGTGTCGACGGCGCCGGGGCCGACCCCGACGACGAGGATGCCGTGCGGTGCGAGCTCCACGCCCGCCGTCCGGGTCAGCATGCGCATCCCGCCCTTCGAGAGGCAGTAGGCGGTGTTGCCCGGCATCGGCCAGTCCTCGTGGACCGACGTCATGTTGATGATGCGGCCGCCGTCACCCTGGGCGATCATCTGCTTCGCGGCGAGCTGGGTGCCGAAGAACGCGCTCTTCAGGTTGATGTCGAGGACCTTCGCGTACTGCGCCTCGGTGGTGTCGAGGACCGATGTCCTGGTCTCGATCCCCGCGTTGTTGACCATGATGTCGAGGCGACCGAACGTGTCCGTCGCGCTCGAGACGAGGTGGCGGAGGTCCTCGACCTTGCTCACATCCGCCTCGACCGAGATCACCCGGTCACCGAGGCTCCGGACCTGTACTTCGAGGTCGGTCGCCGCCTGTTCGTCGGTCACGTAGTCGATGACGATGCTCGCTCCCTGCCCGGCGAGCGCGAGCACCACCGCCTTGCCGATGCCGGTGTTGCCGCCGGTGACGATGGCCACCTTCCCGTCGAGTGTCATCTGGCTCCTTCCGGTGCGCGTCCGGCCCGCGTGGTCACCGACCCGGCCGGCCCCGCCATGTGGTCGCATTCGCCACGTCCACCTTAGGTGTTCTGCCCAGGCACGTGGACCGACCGGGAGGGCACGGGCCGGTGGCATCATCATGAGCGTGAGCGCTCCATCCCGTGCAGACGCTGCCCTCGTGCTCGGTGCCCGTGACCCGACGATGGCAGCACTCGTCGCCCGTCACGGCCCTCCCCCGGCGATCCGCCGGACGCCGGCTGGAGACCGGTTCGCCGCGATCGCCCGTGCGATCGTCTACCAGCAGCTCGCCGGCGCCGCGGCTCGGGCGATCCATGGTCGTTTCGTTGCGGCGCTCGAAGGACGTGTGACCCCCGAGGGGGTGCTGGCGCTGACCCCCGACGTCCTCGCGGGGTGCGGACTCAGTCGCTCGAAGGCGGCGTCGATCCGCGACCTCGCCGAGCAGACGAGCGCCGGCGCGCTGGGGCTCGACCGGATCGGTCGGCTCTCCGACGAAGAGGTCGTCGGCCACCTGACCCAGGTGCGGGGGATCGGTCCGTGGACGGCTCAGATGTTCCTGCTCGGCACCCTCGGTCGGCTGGACGTCTGGCCGGTCGGCGACTATGGGGTCCGTGCCGGCTTCGCCCGGGCCTGGGGGCTCGCAGAGGTCCCCGGTCAGCGGGAGCTCGAACCGCTGGGGGAGCCGTTCCGACCGTACCGGAGCGTGGTCGCCTGGTACTGCTGGCGGGTGATGGACGACCCGGCAGACCTCACGGTGGCCGCGGGCTCCTGACCCCGGCGCCCCACCGGTCGGGGATCAGCCGTGGAATCCCGCGAGCGCCGACGTGAATGCGAACGGCGCCTGGGCGATGCCGCTGCACGCGCCCGAGGCCGGCGTTCCGGTCGTGCACGGGCGGTCGCGGTCGACCGCCCAGAAGGTGAAGCGGGCGAGGTGGTTCGCCTGGGCGAAGGCGAGCATGGTCTGGAAGTCGGCCGCGGTGACGGTCTCCCCCGCCTGGTCGGTCTGACCGTTCATCGTCGAGATCCCGAGGTGCTGGTACGCGGTCGCCGCGGACTCGTGATACGCGGCGGCGACGACGGCGTCGAGGCCCTCGGTCGCCGCGACCGAGGTCGCCCCCATGTCCGGCTCGGGGATGCCGAAGTCGAAGGGCATGATCGTCCACGCCGAGGGTTGGAAGCCGATCGCAGCGGCGTCCGCGATCAGGCTCCGTCCGGTCGCGTCCGGACCGGACGGGGTCGTCGGGAACGTGACAGAGATCTCGAGGCCCGGATCGGCGGCCTGCACCGCGGCGAGCGCGGCGACGACCCGCTTCCGGGTGGCCGCGCTGGCGAACTCGGTGTGCTCGATGTCGACGTCGATCGCCTTGAGGCCGTAGGCGGCGATGACGGTCTGGTAGGCGGCGGTCAGCGAGGCCACGGTCTTGCAGCTGCTCCCGAGCTTGCGGCCGCTCCATCCGCCGAACGAGACCGAGACGTCACCGCCGGCGCTACGGATCGCCCCGATCGTCGCCTGGTCGACCCCCCCGATCAGCGGACGCGTCCCGTCCCAGGCCGGCGAGCACGCTCCGTGCGAGAGGACGAACGCCATCGTGAAGTCGGCGATGCCGGTGCTCGCCATCACCTGGGTCGGCGCGGGAGGGTTGCCCCAGCCGAGGTACTCGTAGGGCGCCGCCAGCTCGACGGGTTGGGTGGCCGCACGCGACGCGACCGGCACGGCGAAGAGCGCGGCGAACAGCGCGACCACACCGGCGAGGACGGTCGCCACGCGGTGTCGGCTCATCGGATCTCCTCACGGGCGGCGCTCGGGGACATGGGACCGGAGGTCGAGTCTAGGGGCACGACGCGGTGACGGCCCCGGCTCAGCGCGGTGGCAAGTGCCCGTCGAGGAGGGTGGAGACCTCGCGCACGGTCGCCGAGTCCATGAGGACGGGCGTCGTGAGGCGCGCGGGGAGGAGCTTCGGCCAGCCGATCCAGACGCCGTCGACCTCGAGCGGGGAGGCGAAGCCCCAGTCCGCGCGCCAGAGGCAGACCACCCCGTGGACCGGGACCTCGGACGCCCACGGGCTCTGGTCGAGCGTGGCGCGCACCGCGGTGACCCGGCCCTCGAGGTCGTCGAGCACCGCGGTGCGGTCCCGCCTGCCGACGTGGACCTGGAGCGGGCCGAGGTCGGAGAGGGTCCCGATCCGCTTCGTGTGCACGAGTCCCCGGTAGGACCGCATCGCGATGGCGAAGACACCCGCTGCGGAAACCGCGAGCAGGTTCACTCCTCGCTGCCGTCCGGCGGATCGATGCTCGGTCCGGAGGATCGTGGCGGTGGCGTCGGGGAGCTCGAGACGATGCTGACGACGACGCTCGCCACCCGCGCGCGACCCGGTGAGGGCCGATGCGTCCGGGGACTGGGCTGGATCGGAGCCGACGGACGGGACCGGGCGCGGCACCGGAGCGACCGCGGACGTCGGACCTGCCAGTTCGGACACCCCTGTCATGGTAGGTGGGCTGCCACTCGAACGGGCGCTTCTGAGGTGGTCACCGTGATGTCGCATTCCCGCCGGACAGGAGACGGCGACTGGTGCAGGCTTGGAGCGTGACCGAGGACTTCGAACGCTGTTACCGAGCGGTGCGCTCACGCGATCCACGCTTCGACGGCTGGTTCTTCACCGCGGTCACGTCGACCCGCATCTACTGCAGACCGAGCTGTCCGGCACGGACGCCGTCCCGTGCGCACGTCCGCTTCTACCCAACCTCGGCGGCGGCGCAACAGGCGGGCTTCCGAGCGTGCAAGCGCTGCAGACCCGATGCCACGCCCGGCTCGCCCGAGTGGGACCTGCGGGCGGATGTGGTCGCGCGCGCCATGCGGCTGATCGGCGACGGGCTGGTCGACCGGTCGGGGGTCCCCGCGCTCGCGGGCCAGCTCGGCTACAGCGTCCGGCAGCTCCAACGGGTGCTGACAGCGGAGGTGGGTGCGGGCGCGGTGGCTCTCGCGTCCGCGCTGCGCGCCCAGAGCGCACGGGTACTCGTCGAGACGACGGACCTGCCGATGACCGAGGTCGCCTTCGCAGCCGGGTTCTCGAGCGTGCGTCAGTTCAACGACACGATGAAGACGGTGTTCGGGGTGCCGCCCTCCGCGCTCCGCGCACGGCCCTCGCGGCAGCTCCGCCACGCCGGGGGCGTCGCCCAGACGATCGACCTCCGGCTGCCGTTCCGCAGACCGTTCTGTCCGGAGAGTCTCTTCGGGCACCTTGCGGCGACCGCGGTGCCAGGAGTGGAGGAGATCCGCGACGGGGCTTACCGGCGCACCCTCCGGCTCGACCACGGACCGTGCATCGTGGAGCTGACCCCCGCTCCGGACCACGTCCGGTGCGTCGCCGTCCCCGCCGACCTGCGGGATCTCACGGCAGTGATCGCACGCTGCCGACGACTCCTCGATCTCGATGCCGATCCGGTTGCGGTCGACGAGCAGCTGCGCAAGGACCCGCAACTCCGGGCTGCCGTCGCCGCCGCGCCGGGCCGGCGGGTTCCCCGGTGTGTCGACGGTGCGGAGCTCGCCATCCGTGCCGTGCTCGGCCAGCAGGTCTCGATACGCGCCGCCGCCACAGCGGCCGGGCGGCTCGTCCGAGGATGGGGAGAGCCGATCCACGATCCCCGGGGCGGCCTGACGCACCTCTTCCCGACTCCTGAGGCGCTCGTGGGTGCGGAGGTCGCCCTGCCCGCTGGCCGGCAACGGACGCTCGCCGCACTGGTGGACGCGCTCTGCAGTGGTGAGCTCGATCTGGGGATCGGCTGTCGGCGTGACGACGCGCGTGCGGCGCTCGCCGCCGTACCCGGTGTCGGCCAGTGGACGGTCGAGACCGTGGCGATGCGGGCGCTCGCCGACCCGGACGCCTTCCCCGTCGGCGACCTCGGGGTGCGCCGGGGCGCGGCATGCCTCGGCCTTCCGGCCGACCCGGCGGCCCTCGTCGCGCGCTCCCTCGGCTGGGGCCCGTGGCGGGCATACGCGACGCAGTACCTGTGGGCAGCGACCGACCATCCGATCAACCAGTGGCCGCCCCCCGCCGACCGCAAGGACCGTCCTGACACGTTGGGAGAGGAACGATGAACCGACCGATCGCCATGACCGTCGCGAGCCCCCTCGGAGCGCTCGCCCTCGTCGCCCGCGACGGCGTCCTGACGAGCGTCTCGTTGCCGGGCCAGCGGCACGCGCCGGAACCTCCCCGTGGCGCCCGACGCGACGACGAGTGGTTCGCACCGGTCGTCGCCCAGCTGGAGGCCTACTTCGACGGCAGCCGCCAGAGTTTCGAACTGCCGATCGCACCCGAGGGAACCGAGTTCCAGCGCCGCGTCTGGGCCGGGCTGTGCGAGATCCCCTACGGGGAGACCGCCAGCTACCGCGATCTCGCGATCGCGGTGGGCAGTCCTTCCGCCTGCCGTGCGGTCGGGCTGGCCAACGGCCGCAACCCCCTCGCGATCGTCGTTCCGTGCCACCGGGTGATCGGTGCGGACGGAAGCCTCACCGGGTACGGCGGGGGGCTCGAGGCCAAGCGGTGGCTCCTCGAGCACGAGCGTGCCCACCGGGACTGACCGGACCCGGGTCGCCCCGTAGGCTGACCCCGACATGGACGAGGAGCGATCCGACCGCCGTGGCGGGCATCCGTCGAGGGACGATGCGTCACTCGGGATCGTGGTCGTCGACCACGGCTCGGCGAGGGCCGAAGCCAATCGCCGCCACGAAGCGTTCATCGCGAGCTGGCGTGCGACCGCGCCGGCCCGGATCGTCGAGGCCGCCCACATGGAGCTCGCCGAGCCCTCGATCGCGACGGCCTTCGACGCGTGCGTCCGCGCAGGCGCGACGACGGTGGTCGTCGCGCCCTACTTCCTCTGGCCCGGCCGCCATTGGGACCACGACATCCCCGAGCTCGCCGCGGCCGCCGCCGCGAGTCACCCGGGCGTCCGCCACCTCGTGACCGCACCGCTCGGTCCACACGCGTCGCTGCTCGATCTCGTCGGGCTCCGCATCGACCACTGCCTCGCGCACGCTACAGGTGATGCCGGGGAGTGCGAGATCTGTGCGGGTACCGGGCGTTGCGCGTTCCGGTGATGCCAGGTCGTGGCTGCCGGGTGAAGTCGGCTCAGGAGGAGCAGCGGTCGCCCAGCCAGGGCTGCTGGCCGTCGAGCGAGTAGAGCGCGACCGCCACGGTGTCCTGGGCCGCCTTCGAGGCGACGTTCGGTGGCACCCCGACGAGGTCGGAGAGCCCTGCAGCCGCTGCGGCGGAGTTCCACGTTGCCTGGCTGAACTGGAACGCCCCCATGTACTGCCCGTCGGGCGAGACGGCGCCGTAGTTGCCTCCGGACTCCGCTTGCACGACACACTGCAGGAAGGGATTGAGCGCGGGATCGGACAGCGAACCGCCGACAGGCGCGGCCGGCGCCGTCCCGTTCGACGTGCCGGCCGTCGTCGGGATGGTCGACGGCGGGATGGTCGACGGTGGTGATGCCGTGCTGGCCGTCCGGACCGCCGACCGTTGTGCGGCTGCCACCGCTGCGGCGGCCGCGGCGTCCTGTGCCGCGGTCTGTTGCGCGACAGCTGCGGCCAGCTGGCCGGTGACCTGCGCCTGGACGGACTGCATCTGGCGTGCGGTCGTCGTGGCCTGTCCGAGGTCGTTGGCCTGTTGGGTACGGTCCGCCTGGTCGCGGGCTTGTTGGACCTGAAGTGCGGACTGCTGTGCGACGAGCGTCCGCTGCGCGGTGTGCAGCTCGTCCAGCGCGGTCGTGATGTTTCCCAGCGCGATCGACGAGTACTCGGTGGCGGCCTGGACACGATCGCCGCTGCCGGAGAACAGTGCGACCGACGTGTTCGGAGATTCGGATCCCGCGTTGATGTACGACATGATCGCGGTGTGGCGGACGGTCCGTGCCTTGCGGTCGATCAGCTGCTGGTCGGTCGTGATCTGCTGGTCGATCCGATCGATCGCCCGCGCATCGGCTGCGACAGCGGCCGACGCGACCGAGTACTGCTGCTGGTATGCGCCGATCTCGAGCTGCTGTTGGATGAGCTTCTCCGAGATCGACGCGGCCTGGGCCTTCAGATCCGAGACCTGGTCGGCCGAGGCGCGCGCCGTCGCGTGGTATGCGAACAGAGAAGAGGCTACGAGGAGCGTCGTCACGAGCGCAGCGAGAACGAGACGTCGGAGATGCGCTCGAGCGTGTGACCCCGCCAGTGGTGGACACCGGGCGTCTAACACAAGGCCTACGAAGGTAGTGCCCACCATCGACGGCGCACAAGGCGCGACAGGGGTGCCGTTGCGCCGTCAACGGGCGTTGGCGCCTGCGACCTGGGAGTTCACCGGCGCTCGGCGCGGCGGGTGCGTCCGGCCGGTGCATCCGGCCGGTGCGTGCAGTCGCGAGCCCTTACGTCCTGGGGTCGAGGGCCTCGAAGCGCACGCCGGTCAGTTGGACGGACACATCCCAGAGCCGCCGGGCGGTCGCATCGTCGCGCGCCGCACGGACGATCGGTACTGCAACCGGATGGCCTCGCATGTGGAAGAGCCGGTCGGGGCCGAAGTATTGCCCTCCCCGCACGTCGGGGGCGGTCGACGCATAGAGGCTCGGCAGGGCACCCGCGGCGGCAGACTGCGCGAACAGCGAGTTCCCGAGATCGGTGATCTTCTCCGTGAAGCCGGACCCCGACATCCTCGGTCCGACGCCTTGGAGGTTGGTGGCCGCGTAGCCGGGGTGGGCACCGACGCTCACGAGGTCGACACCGCGCGACCGCACGCGACGGTCGAGCTCGAGCATGAAGAGCTGGTTGGCGAGTTTCGCCTGGCTGTACGCGCGCCACTTGCCGTACCGCCGTGTGCTCTGGAGATCGTCGAACCGGATGCGCCCCGCGGTCGCCACCTGGCTGCTGACGGTCACGACGCGCGCACCGTGGCGGGCGAGCAGCGCGTCGAGCAGCAGCCCGGTGAGGGCGAAGTGGCCGAGGTGGTTGGTCCCGAGCTGCATCTCGAATCCGTCGACCGACTCGTGGCGCGGGATCGCCATGACTCCGGCGTTGTTGACCAGGAGGTCGAGCGAGCCCGGGTCGGAGACCACGCCGTCGGCGAACCTGCGGACCGCCTCGAGATCGGCCAGGTCGAGCGCACGGAGCTCGACGCGTGCGTCCGGCACCACCTCTTTGATGCGGTCGAGTGCGCCGGCGCCTTTGGTCGGGTTGCGGCAGGCCAGGATGACCTGGGCACCCGAGCGGGCGAGCGCGAGGGCCGTCTCGAATCCGAGCCCGCTGTTCGCGCCGGTCACGACCGCGGTGCGCTCGGAGAGATCGGGGATGTCCGCGGTTGTCCAAGCTGGCACGGACCGACCCTACGTCAGCTCGCGGCCCACGCGAGCAGTTGGGGTGCGAGCAACGGCCAGCGGGAGAAGAGGCCCACCCCGTCGCGCTCGCGCGGCGTCGACCCGCTCGTTCCATTCGGTGTCCGACCACGGCGGCTCGACGAGTCGGGCCTCCGGCAGCAGCGCGGCCAGCTGCTGGGAGGTGTGACGCGTGTGGTGCGGATCGCTCGCGCCGCTCCGGAAGACGAGGGCCGGGACGTCGAGGGACCGCGCGGACCGGTCGGGGAGTCCCGGCACCAGCTCCTCGGGCTTCGGGCAGTAGGCGAGCATCCACCGTTCGAGCGTCGCGATGAACTCGTCGGGATGCTGGTCGAGAAGGAGTTGCCGGTTGCGCGGGTTGCGCTCGAGCACCTCGGCCCACTCGGGGAGGGCTGCGACCGCCTCCATGCCCGAGCGCCACGCGGCGACGATCGAGTCACCGCAGTAGTGGACGCCGAGGCTGATCAGGCCGTACGGACCACCGCTGATCCACCAGAGGGCGAGACCCGAAGCGACGTCCCGGTGGCGCGCGGCGGTGAGAAGCGAGACCCGCGAGCCGCCCGAGCCGCCCGCGATCACCGCGGGTGCCATTTGGAGCGTTCGGAGCAGCCCGGCGAGCGCGTCGGCCTGCATCTCGGACTCCGACGCTCCGGAGAAGCACAGGTCAGACGCCCCGGTGTTCGGCCGGTCCCAGATCAGGACCTGGTTGCCGTCCGCTGCCAACGTCTCCGCCAGCTCGCGCACGCCGGGCGAGTCCTTGGAGAACCGTCCACCGGGGGTGACGACCCACGGTCGTCCCGAACCGATCACCTCATAGGCGATGTTGAGACCTTCGACGTCGGCGACGGGCATGGCTCCTCCGTGGACCTCCGACTACATTGCGGAGAAGCTACTACTGGGGGTCCGCCATGCCGCTCTCGATCGACGGCCTGCGGGTGGTCGATGCCGACACGCATCTCACCGAGGCGCACGACCTGTGGACGAAGCGGGCGCCCGCGGCGTTCAAGGACCGTGTGCCGCACGTGCAAGAGGTCGACGGCAGGCCGATGTGGATCGTCGACGGGTGCGAGCTCGGCTTCGCAGGGGGTGGCGGCGTGATCGCCCGCGACGGCAGCAAGGGTCGGGCGCTCGAGGCGCTGTACGAGTGGACGCAGGACCGGATCCATCTTGCAGCCTTCGATCCCAAGGCCCGCATCGACATCATGGACGAGTCGGGCATCTGGGCCCAGGTGCTGTTCCCCAACTCGATCGGGCTCGGTGGGCAGGGCATCTCGAGCGCGGTCGAGGACGAGCACCTCCGCCTCCTGTGCATCCAGATCTACAACGACGCCATGGCCGAGATGCAGGCCGAGTCGGGGAACCGGCTCCTCCCGATGCCGGTCCTGCCGGCGTGGGACGTCGCGGCAAGCGTCCGCGAGGCCGCACGCGTCGCCGGGCTCGGCATGCGCGGGGTCAACATGACCTCCGACCCCCAGGATCTGGGCGCGCCCGACCTCGCCAATCGGGCCTGGGATCCTCTTTGGGAGGTCTGCTCGAGCGAGCACCTTCCGGTCCACTTCCACATCGGGGCGAGCCTCACCACCATGACCTACTTCGGGACCTACCCCTGGGAGTCCCAGGACGAGAACACCAAGATGGCCATCGGCGGCACGCTCCTCTTCATCGGGAACGCGCGGGTGGTGGTCAACATCATCCTTTCGGGGATGCTCGACCGGTTCCCAGGGCTCCGGATGGTGTCGGTCGAGAGCGGGGTCGGCTGGGTGCCCTTCATCCTCGAGGCACTCGACTACGAGATGTCGGAAAACGCCCCCGAACAGCTCGAGCAGCTCGAGATGATGCCGTCCGACTACTTCAAGCGGCAGCTCTATGCGACGTTCTGGTTCGAGAAGAACGACCTGCCGGCGCTCATCGCGTCGGTCGGAGAAGACAACATCCTGTTCGAGACCGACTTTCCGCATCCGACCTGCCTCTACCCCCATCCGCTCGAGACGGTCGCCGAAAAGATGTCGACCTTGACCCCCGAGGTGCAGCGCAAGATCCTCGGCGAGAACGCGGCCCGCCTCTACCGGCTCTGAGCCGGACGGTCGGGACCCGGGCGACGGAGACGAGAGCGACGTGTCGATCCCGGCGTGGGCGCCCGCGTCCGTCAGGGCGGGAGGATCGCGGGGCGACGTCGACCCGGCGAGGCTGTGCTCGGGTGCGGCCTGGACCGCACTGCTCGGTTCGCTCGAGCGGGCGGGCGCGTTGATGCGTTCGGAACGTGCGCCGGGCGAGGAGACCGACCAGGCAGCCGGATACCGGCACCTGCTCGTCCTGCTCGCCCTCGGCATCGACGAGGCCTTGCGCGACTCGGATCCGTACCGTCCGTCGTTCGGGCCGGCCAACGTCGACAACGTCCTCAAGTGGGGCATGGACTGCCCGGACGCGGCGTACTCGGGGGCGGGTATTCGGGGGGACGCCACCTACCTGATCCGCGGTCGTCGCAATACGGTGCGCTACCTCGGCTTCCAGGTGATGGGCGGTATGGAGAGCACGACCAACGTGGTAGCCGACGACCTCGAGCTCGACGACGAGGGGCGGTTCGAGCTGGTGCTGTCGGCGACCGAGCACCCCGGAAACTGGATGCCGCTCACCGGGTCGAGCGGTTCCCTCGTCGTCCGGCAGTTCTTCTACGACTGGACCGCGGAGCGGCCCGCCGAGCTCTCCATCGAGTGCACCGACCGACCGACGTCCGATGACGCGGACAAAGTTCCACTGTCGGCGGCGGAAGTGGCCGGGCAGCTCGAGGCGCTCGGAGAGTTCCTCGAGGCGAGTGTCGCGTTCTGGCTGGATGTCGAGGAGGGCGGTCGCTCGCAGGGAGTCAACTGCTTCCGCCCCCCGGCCGCGCTCACCGCGATGGGCGCAGCAGCGGAGAACGTGAGCACTTGGGGATCGTGGAGCCTCGGGGACGACCAGGCACTCGTCATCGAGGTCACGCCACCGGAGGCGCTGTACTGGAGCGTCTCGCTCGGCAACTACTGGTGGGAGACCATCGACTACGCGAACCGGCAGTCGAGCCTCAACGGGCACCAGGCCGTGCTCGACGCCGACGGCGTCTTCCGCGCCGTGGTGAGCCGTGACGACCCCGGTGTCGCCAACTGGCTCGACACGGCCGGCAACCACCACGGGGCGATGATCTTCAGGTGGCTGCGCGCGGAGCACGCTCCGGTTCCGGACACCCGCGTGGTGCCGTTGCGCGACGTCGCTTCGGTCCTACCCGACGAGACGGTCTTCGTCGACCGCGAGGAACGAATGCGGGTGCTTGCAGCAAGGCGGGACGCGGTCCGGCGTCGGTTCCCGCGCTGAGAGGAGCGACGTGGATCTGGGGATGGAAGGCGCCACCGCGGTCGTCACCGGTGGCTCGAAGGGCATGGGTCGTGCGATTGCGGAGCGATTGGCCGCGGAAGGAGCGATGGTCGCCGTGGTCGCGCGTGGCCAGGACGCGCTCGACGACACCGTCGGTGCACTGCGTGCCGCCGGCAGTGCCGATTCGTTCGCGATCTCGGTGGACGTCACCGACGGCGGGCAGGTCGACCAGGCCTTCGCCGAGGTGGAACGCAGGTGGGGTTCCCTCAACATGCTGGTCAACACGCTCGGTCCGGGGGCCGGTCGGTTCGAGGAGCTCACGGATGCCGACTGGTCCTCGACGTTCGACGTCGGGCTGCTGGCGGCGGTGCGGTGCGTGCGGGCCGGGCTACCACTCCTCCGGGCGGCCGAGTGGGCCCGCATCGTCAACGTCTCGGCGCACTCGACCCAACGCCAGAGTCCAATGATCGTCGCCTACACGGCATCGAAGGCGGCGCTGACCAGCCTTTCGAAGAACCTCTCCAAGTCGCTCGCCCCGGAGGGCATCTTGGTGAACACGGTCAGCCCCGGTTCGATCGTCACGGCGAGCTTCAGCGAAGGTCTCCGGGCGATCTTCGAGGAGGAAGGGCTCGACGCGGGCGATCCCTACGACGTGATGCGGTGGATCGACACGCACTTCCACCAGCCGGCGGATCTCGGTCGGGCCGGGCTGCCCGATGAGGTCGCCTCGCTCGTGGCGTACCTCGTGTCGCGCACGAACGGGTACGTGACGGGCGCCGATGTCAACGTCGACGGCGGCTCGGACTTCACCTGATGCTCGAATCGGAGGTGCTGGTCGGCGAGGCCCGTCGGTCCACCGGGCTCGACGACTTCGGCGACGGTGGATGGCGAGAAGGGCTCGACCGGCTGGTCGCCGCGCTCAACGACGAGGCCGATCTCACCGAAGGCGGAGAGGACATCATGCGGCTCCGTCTCGGGATGCTCCTCGCAAACCGCCTCCGCGTCACCGAAGAGGTTCGTGCGCACCCGGCCATCGTGGACGAGGTGATCGAAGGACCCCTGGTCATCGTCGGGCTGCCTCGGACGGGCACCACAGCGCTCAGCAACCTGCTCGCAGCGGATCCGCAGATCCGCTCGCTCCGGTTGTGGGAGTCGTCGGATCCGGTTCCCCCGCCGGAGGCCGCGACGCAGGCGAGCGATCCGCGGATCGATGCAGCGCGGTCGGGGCTCGAGGCGATGTACGACGCGTTCCCCAAGATGCGCTCGTTGCACTTCCAGTCGCCGACCGGGCCGACCGAGTGCCAGGACCTCCTCGGGATGGAGTTCCGGACAGCGCACTTCGACGGGATGGCGCGGGTCCCGAGCTATGTCGAGTGGGTCGTCGATTCCGACATGCACGGTGCGTACCGGACGCATCGCCAGGTGCTCCAGCTCCTTCAGTGGCGGTGCCCACCGACGCTCTGGCACTTGAAGACCCCGGTCCACATGCTCGCACTCGACGATCTGTACGCGGCCTATCCGACGGCGAAGTTCCTCTGGACCCACCGCGATCCGACCGCGGTGCTCGGATCGGTGTGCAGCCTGATCGAGTACGTGCGGAGCTGGGTCAGCGACCGGGACGACGCGGTCGAGCTCGGACGGGACCAGCTCGACCTGTGGACGGAGGCGGTGGGCCGGGCGATGGACTTCAGGGCGCGGGTCGGTGATGACCGGTTCGCGGACGTCGAGTTCGACGCGCTCCAGACCCGTCCGGTCGACGCGTTGGAGCAGGCCTTCGGCCACCTCGGGATTGCGATGGGTGACGGCCGCGCCGCGGTCGAGGCGTGGGCCGCCGCGCATCCGCCGGGCGCACACGGCGTCCACGAGTTCGACATCGGGGCGTTCGGACTCGACGCCGACGAGGTTCGCGGGCGGTTTGCTGTCTACCTCGAGCAATTCGCCGGCTGACCGGGGCGACGGCGCAGTCCACCCTCGACCCGCCAGTCGGCCGTCACTTCGGCGGAAGCGACCGCGCGTAGCGAGTCGAGCGTTCGACCCAGGTCGCAAGCTGGCGCTTCGTCCGGAGGTGGTCCGAGTCGAGGCGGAGCCAGCCGTTCATCTCGCGCCCGCGCATGATCGCGACGGTCGCCGGCGTGGATGCGACGAGCCGGTCGTTCTCCTCCGGATCGACGCGGACGAGGGCGCCGCTCTGGCCGCTCGCGGCGATCGCCATGTTGCCGCCCACGAGGAAGGCGAGCCCTCCGAACATCTTCATCTCGCTGACCGCGGGATCGCCGCCGATGAGCTCGCGGATGCGCTCGGCGAGGTCCTCGTCATAGGCCATCGGATGCCATGGTAGGTGCCGGGCGGTCGGGAGCGCCGGCGACGACCGCGACCACGACTCCGTGTCCGACCCGGTGGGTCGACACGTGCACGGCGTCGAAGCCGTGACGGATGAGCTGGTCGGCGAACGTCCCCGCCTGGTCGAGGGTCCATCCGTGGCTCGCGTGGCCGGTCGCCCCCGGTTCCGAACGCCGCTCGATCGCGACGAACCGCCCGCCGGGGAGGAGCAACCGGCGGACCTCGTCGAGCGCGCGGTCGACGTCGGCCCAGTGGTGGACCGTCGAAAGGGACCAGACCACCGTCGCGCTGGCCGGCTCGAGGCCGCTCGACTCGGCGGTGCCCTCGACCCACCGGATGCCCGCGCCTCGCGGCACGACGCGGGCGACCGCGAGCATGACGTGAGCGGGGTCCACGCCGACCACTGCCGCACCGCGCCGGGCCGCGGCGCGTGCCGCGGTGCCGGGTCCGCACCCCAGGTCGACGACGCGATCACCCGGTTCGAGGTGGGCGAGGTCGAGGGCGAGCCGCGTGGCGCCACCCCGTCCGACGAGCATGCTCAGCGCCGCGACCAGGCCGGTGACGCCATGGAACCCGCGATGTGCGGCGTGATGGTTGGGAACGGTTCGGGTCGTGTCCACGGTGGGCTCCTCCTTGTCCGGGCACCGGAGAGGTGGGCTCCCGTCTCTTGACACCTTGACAGTTGAACCAAGGTTCAAGTCAACTGTGCCGATGGACGCAGACCTCTCCATCGGGGAGGTGGCCGCCCGGGCGGGGGTCGCCACCTCGACCGTCCGCTACTACGACCGCCGCTCGTTGCTGCCGGCCGACGGGCGCCGTTCCGGCCAGCGCCGCTACGCCGCGGCCAGCCTCCGTCGGCTCGTCTTCATCGGCATGTTGCAGGACGCGGGTCTCTCCCTCGAGGAGATCGCAGGGATCCTCGACGCGGACGGCGTCGAGGAGTGGAAGGCGATCGCGCGTCGTCGGCTGGCGGTGCTCGAAGGGGAGATCGCGCGGCTCGCCACGTCGAAGGAGCTGCTGGAGGCGTCCCTGCTCTGCCGGTTCGACCATCCTCTGGTCCAGTGCGCGGTGATGGGTGCGGAGATCGACCGGCGGCTCGGTGACAGCACCGACGTGACGGCCCGGCCCGGCCTCGGGCCGCCGGGTTAGCGTGGCGGCACGCGGCCGCGAGGAGGGCGGATTATGCAAGCGCTGGTCTGGGGCGTCAAGGGTGAACGATGGGAGCCGCCCGATCCGTCGAACCCGCTGCTGGTCGGACTCTCGAAGGTGCCGATGCGCCTCGAGGAGCAGGATCGCCCGGTCCCGACCGGTGACCAGTGGGCGGTCGCCAAGACCAGACTCGCCGGCATCTGCGGTTCGGAGGCCAAACAGATCTTCGGTGACTTCACCGACAAGTACGTCGACAGCGCACTTTCCGCGTTCTTCTCGATGCCGATGGTCATGGGACACGAGGTCGTCGCCGACGTGGTCGAGCTCGGGCCGGCCACCCGAGGCCTCGAGGTCGGCCAGCGGGTCCTCCTCAACCCGTGGCTCTCCTGCGAGCCGCGCGGTTACGACCCGGTGTGCCCGTCCTGTGCGGCCGGCGACCTGAGCCTGTGCTGGCACTTCACCGACGGCCCCCTCGCTGCCGGCCTCCACACCGGCACGTGCCGCGACGCGCCGGGCGGCTTCGCCGACTACTTCCCGGCGCACGACACCATGCTCTTCCCGATCCCGGACGGGATCTCCGACGAGGTCGCGGTCCTCGGTGATCCCTTCTCGGTCTCGCTCCACTCGGTGACCCGTCATCCGCCGCCGCCGGGGGGGAGGGCGTTGGTCTACGGTGCCGGCGCGCTCGGCACCACCGCGACCGCGATCCTGCGGGCGCTCCGCCCCGACGTCGAGGTGGCCGTGGTCGCCGCCCACCCCGCCCAGGCCGAGCTCGCCCGCAACCTCGGCGCCCACGTGATCGGGGCCAGCCCCGCCGTACAGGTCATCGAGGAGGGTGCCGACTGGTCGGGCGGCGTGCTGCTCCCGACACCCATCGGCCTGCCGATGGCCCATCCCGGAGGCGTCGACGTCGTCTACGACACCGTCGGCTCGGCGGAGACGTCAGAGGTCGCGGTACGGCTGTTGCGAGCCCGCGGCACACTCGTCAAGAGCGGCGTCAATCCGCCGTCGCGTTGGGAGTGGTCCCCGCTGTACTTCAAGGAGATCTCGTGGGTCGGATCGAACGCGTTCGGCGTCGAGGAGGTCGAAGGAGTCCGGCGCCACGCGATGGAGCACTACTTCGAGCTGGTCGGTGACGGTCGGATCGACCTGGCGGGGATGCTCACCCATACCTTCCGGCTCGAGCAGTGGCGGGAGGCGTTCTCGGTTCTCGCCGACCAGTCGGCGTCGGGTGCGATCAAGGTGGCGTTCGACTTCCGTTGAGGCGGGACGGCACCGCGCCATCCCGATGCTCGTCAGCCGGTGCCTGCGCGGGGTACCCGTGGCTGTCGCCAGTAGGGGTGGTCAGCATCGTCCTTCTCGACGAGGATGAAGACGACGCCCCACGGGTCGACGAACCAGGTGCTTCGCAGCCCGACGATCTCCGCGATCCCGGACGTGAGGAACCGGACTCCCCGCGCCTCCAGCTCGGCCCGTGTCTCAGCGATGTCGTCGCAGAGGAGGCCGACGTGGGTCAGGCCGAGCCGGGTGATGTCGGGACCGTCGGTCGTGACCGTGCGATCTCCGACGACCGGGTATTCGATGAGCTCGAGCACCCGGTCGTCGGTGCCGAACCCGAGGATGGCCGCCTTGACCACGGCCGGCGCCGGGAGCAGCTCGCCCATGTCGCGCTCGATCGCCGGTCCGGCCATCCGGTAGGGAGGCGAGAGCACGGTGAACCCGAGCACGTCTGCGTACCACTGCGCCGCCGCGTCCACATCGGAGACGCAGATCGCGGAGTGGGCAATTCCGGTGAGCATGCGTTCCCTCCGACGTGTCGCCGAGCGTGGACTGCAGAGCGTACGCGATGGCCGTCCCGACCGACCCGGAGAAAGCCCGCTTCTTGATCATCGACCGGGCAGGTGCCCTTTCTTCAAGCCTCGAGATTGTGGCGATCCAAGGCGGGCAGTTCGAGGTCCGGCACCAGACCGAGGCGCTGTGTCCTCCGGACCCGTCCGAGGCCCGGAAGGGTCACGCTGCGGACGCCGAGCACCTTGATCCACGGTGGAAGCGCTGACGCGTTGTAGCCCACGGCCAACAGCTCTTCGGGGCGTGCGACCTGGCAGAGGCGTGCCGCGAGGTTGGCCGGCCTGCCGATGTAGTCGTCACCGTCCATGATGAGCGCCTGGCCGTGCGCGAACCCGCCGCGCAGCGCCAGCGTGGATCCGTCGTACCGCCCGATCAGCTCGGCGGCAGTCGCGATCGTCGGCCCGACCTCCAACCCGACGATCATGGCGCCGTCGCCCAGCCACTTGGCCACCATCACGCCCCGCCGCACGGCGATGTTTCGGGCGAGTGATCTGAACTGGGTCAGGGTGTCGATTGCGGCGTGCTCGCCGTGGGTGGCGATGAACTGGGTGAACCCACAGAGGTCGACGAAGGCGAACGCCCGGTCGACGAGGGCGATCGTCTCCGCGATCTCCCGCGGCTCCTCGATCCCCCTGCTCGGCGGTGCCGTGCCGACAGTACCGGCACCTGCACTGTCGGGCGGAGCCTCGACCGAACCGCGGCTGGACACTGCGTCGCGGCGTCTCCCGCCGACGTGCACGGACAGGATCGGTGCCGGCGGCGATCGTCGTGGCTGTGGTCGCTGCGGCATCGGGTGGGGCACTCCTCGGTCGCTCCGGTCAGTCCCCCGGCCATATTGAAACACAGGGAACTGCCCCCACTTCGCCACTCCACAGTGGTGCGAAGGCCGACCGACCGGTCCCCTCTCGCTAGGGTGGGCCGTCCGTCACTCCGGGGGGAGCTCGGCGTGTCGGAGAATGTGACGATCAACGGCACTGCGGTCCTGCCGCTCCGCCCCATCCGCTGACACGGCCGGACGATCCGGTCCGCGGGGCGGTGCGCCGGGCCGAGGAGCTCACGCGGTATCGATCCGATCGGGGGGACCATGCGGAAGGTGAACGCGCCGGCCATCGCGATGCCGTTGTCCCCGAAGACGGTCGCCGTGGTGTGCGTGGTGGTACTCACGAGCACGCTCGCCGCGTGCTCCTCGACGAACGCCGCGGTCACGACCTCGGCTGCGGCGACCGTTGCCCCGATTCCGTCGGCTGCCTTCTCCGACCATACGGGCGTCACCTCGACCACGGTCACCGTGGCCAACATCTCGACCCTCGTCGCGGGTCTCTTCAAGGGCGCACTGGTCGGCACCGAGGCCTACGCCGCGTACGTCAACTCGAAGGGTGGAGTCAACGGGCGCAAGCTCGTCGTGCAGGGGAGCGATGACCAGTTCACGGGTGCCGCGAACAAGCAGCTCACCGAGGCGGCCCTGACCCGGGTGTTCGCACTCGTCGGTGGCACCAGTCTCATGGACAGCTTCGGTGAGGCGGTGCTCGCCGCGAACCCGCAGCTCCCTGATGTGACGGAGTCGCTGGACCCGACCACCCAGAAGCTGGCGAACACGTTCATGGCGGAGCCGGCCGCGCACGGCTGGCCACTGGGTCCACTCGCGTACTTCAAGGACAGGTACCCCACCGAGATCCTGCACACCGGGACGATCGTCGCCGACCTTCCGGCGACGGTCACCGCCTGGACCGACGAGAAGGCGGCGATGGAGCACCTGGGCTACAAGGTGCTCTACGACCCCTCCCTCCCACCGTCGCAGACCGACTTCACGGAGAACGTCGTGGCCATGAAGGACGCGGGGGTCCGGATCGTCTTCCTCGAGCAGCTGCCGGAGAACTACGCGTCCGCGGCGATCAAGGACTTCAGCCAGCAGGACTTCCATCCGTTGGTCGTGCTCGGCGGCGCGGCCTACAACGAGACGCTGGTCGGCAACTCCGGCGGTCCCTCCGCGGTCGATGGTGCGTACCTCGAACAGCAGTCGTCGCTCTTCCTCGGGGAGGATGCACACGTGATTCCGGCGGTGGGAACGCTCGACAGCTGGGTGCACACCGTCGCGCCAGACTTCACCCCGGACTATTTCACGCTGCTCGGGTGGTTGAGCGCCGAGCTGTTCGCCCAGGCCCTCGGCAGGGCCGGTCCCGATCCGAGCCGCGGCTCGCTCCTCGTCGCGCTCCGGCACCTCACGAGTTTCGACAGTGGCAACCTGATCCCCGTGAGCAACCCGGCAGGCAAGGTCCCGGTCGCCTGTTACCTGGTCGGGCGGGTCGACGGCGGTAGGTTCCAGCGCTTGGACGACCCTCCGGTCAACGGACCGACAAAGGGCTTCCGGTGCGATCAGCCCTACTTCTCCGTCCATTGACGCCGCGTCGCCCGTGTCAGACCGTCCAGAGGTGACCTCGTGACCGTGCGAGACGTCGTCGTCGTGATCGGCTGCGGAGGCATGGGCGCTGCAGTGGTGCGCCGGATCGGGACCGAGGCCACGGTCGTCCTCGCGGACACTGATCGCGACGCGCTCTCCGCGGTGGCCACGGAGCTCCGTGGCGAGGGCCTCGAGCTCGTCACGATGGACGTCGACGTCTCGGAGGCCGACTCGGTCGTCGAGCTCGCCGGGTCGTCGGCGTCGCATGGCCGGATCGCCGCGGTCGTCCACACCGCCGGCCTCTCACCGGCGCAGGCAACGCCGGCGGAGATCGTCCGCGTCGACCTCGTGGGTACGGCGCACGTGCTCGACGCCTTCGGACGCGTCATCGGAGCCGGGGGAGCAGGGGTGTGCATCGCGTCAATGGCCGGGACGATGGCTTCGCTTCCCGCGGAGTTCGAGCAGCAGCTCGCGTCGACGCCGACCCGCGAGCTGATGGAGCTGCCGGGGCTTTCGCCGGCCGCCGTTTCCGACAGCCAGACGGCCTACGTGATCGCCAAGCGAGCCAACCAGCTGCGGGTGCAGGTGGCCGCGGCGACGTGGGGAGCTCGGGGCGCCCGTGTCAACTCTGTGTCCCCGGGGATCATCGCGACGGCGATGGGCGAAGTGGAGCTCGCGGGACCGGCGGGCGACGTGATGCGGGCGATGATCGCCGGAAGCGCCACCGGGCGCATCGGCACGCCAGAGGACATCGCAGCCGCCGTCGAGTTCCTGGTGGGGCCGGACTCGAGCTTCGTCACCGGCACCGACCTCCTGGTGGACGGCGGTGTCGTCGCCTCGCTCCGCGACGGGTGACGTCACCAGAGGCCGCGCCGGACCCCGATCAGGGGTGGGAGGGGGCAGCGGGCGCGCCGTCGACTTCGAAGAAGAGCTCGTCGGCGTAGCACCACCACCAGTCCTCACCGGGTTCGTAGGAGCGGATGAGCGGGTGGTCGCGGTGGGCGTGCCAGTGGGCGGTGGCATGGCGGTTGGGCGAGTCGTCGCAGCATCCGACGTGACCGCAGTGCATGCACAGCCGGAGGTGGACCCAGTGACCACCGGTCCGGAGGCAGTCCTCGCATCCCGTGCTCGAGGGTGTCACGTCCGCCACGGTGTCGAGATGGCTACAGGAATCGGTCATGGCGAACGCCTTTCTCGGTCGGGTGGGGGTGAGTCACGTGAGTGGGGGCGGGACACCTTGTGCGCTGGCTGAAAGCGTGGGATCCCAGTCGCAGACGGTGCAGGCGTGGGCGATGACGGAGCGGCCGAACTGCAGCGCAGTGGCATGCGGATCGGAGCTGGAGATCACGTCGTCCCATTCGAGCAGGAATTCGCCGAGCTCGGCGCTCCACCGGGCCTCCGACGGAGAGATCGTGGCCGCTGCGAGGCCGGACGGGGCCGGCGCGGCGAACCCGAAGAACGCGGCACGGGGATGACGAGGGTCCCCCGGCCACCACCCGACCTCGATCTGCTGCGCGTTCGCCGAGTTGCGCATGATGAACTCCGAGGACGGCGGGTCTGCGGGCTGCCCGGAGAAGAGGCTCACCGCCAGGTCGAAGCTGCCCCACCAGGCGTTGACCGGGCTGGACCGGCCGCGGTAGGGGGCGCGGAGCTCCGCCAGCACCAGGGCGGCCCGGGTGGCGGCGGCGAAGTAGGCGGCCACCTGGGTCTGGTCGTAGGTCGCGTGCTCGGCGTCCTCGTCGAGCGGGACGCTCCAGGGCACCTCTTGGGGCAGGGGGTTGAGGTGCACCTCTCCGACGAGTCCCCTGATGCCGTCGAGGACGTCGCGGGTCACCGCGCCGACGGCCCGGTGCGGCGTCAGGGGAATCCGAGCCAGCCGGCCGTCGCTGTGCTCGAGCACCGCCGCATGGATGCGGAGATCCAGAGCGACGACCAGGGCGCCCGAACCGTCGGGTGCAGGCAGCGGTGCGGTCTCCCAGCCGCGGGCGGTGAGGCGGAGCGCCGCATGTTGCAGCTGTGGCTCGGGCGGCGCCAGGGCGGCCGCCAGCTTGCCGAGCACCTGCGTCAGCGCGTGCAACGTGTCGCAGGTGGCGCTCCACGAGTCGTAGGGCAGTGCGGGCCAACCGGGGCGAGGTGCTGACGTGTTCACCACGGTCTCCTTTCGCTCGACAGGATCGATGCGACTCCGGCTCGTCCGGCCGGTGGCCGGGGACGGCTGCTCCGGCCGGGTCGGCGACCGGGGCTCGACTGCGAGGCTATGCGCGTGGCCTCACGGCGCAGTCCGGGCCAGCTGGCGTGACACTCCGGCACGCCCGGAGAGGAACGGGGCCAGCGGACCTACGCTGGCTCGGGCGTGGACCAGGTGGGAACGCCCTTCGTGGTCCCTGAGGCGGAAGGAGCCGGCTCCGATCCGGTCGTCGAGCTTCCCGGGAGGTCAGATGCATCAGTTCGCGCTGGTCCACGTCGGAGCCGAGCGCCGGGCGGAAGTGGCGGGCGCCTTACCGAACGCGTCCGTCGCATGAGGGCGCTCATCCCTCGCTCGGCCTCCGATGTCGATCTCACCGGTGCCTACGCGATCGCGGCCGGCGTCGGCGATCACCGGCCCTTCGTGCGGTGCAACATGATCTCGAGCCTCGACGGAGCAGTCGCGGTCAATGGCCGCTCCGGCATGCTCGGAGGACCGGCGGACGGGCGGGTCTTCGAGGTCCTGCGGTCGTTGGCCGACGTCGTGCTGGTCGGTGGTGGCACGGCCCGAGCCGAAGGCTACGGACCGGTCCGGCTCAGCGGTGAGCTCCGGGCACAGCGCCGGACGCGGGGTCTCTCGGAGGTGCCACCGCTCGCGATCGTCACCGGGTCGGGCAATCTCGACTGGTCGTCGCCGCTGTTCACCGAGGCCGAGGCCCGACCGATCGTCGTCACGACCGCCGGCCTGGACGACGCAGTACGGTCGCGCGCCGAGCAGGTCGCCGACTTCGTCGTCGCGGGGGATCGCCGCGTGGACATTCGCCAGGTGCTCGAGCACTTCCACCGCACCGGGTACCGCTCGGTCCTCCTCGAGGGCGGGCCAGCGCTCAACGCCGACGTGGTGCGTTGCGGGCTGCTCGACGAGCTCTGCCTCACCGTCTCGCCCCGGCTCGTCGCCGGCTCCGGTCCCCGTGTCCTCGCCGGACCTGAGCTCTCCCGCCCGCTCGAGCTCGACGTCGTGCACCTCCTCGAGGAGGACGGCTTCTTCTTCTACCGGTTGGCGGTTCCCGCTGGAAGCGCACCGCCGAGCGGATAAAGGCGGTCGCGATCGCGTGTCCGATCCGGCGATCGGGCGGCGTTGCGATGGCATTCCGTCAGGCGCCGGTCGGGTCGACCTTGCCGATCGTCCGCAACCACGACGCGGTGCGGAGGAGTCCGTCGTCGAGACCGATGGGATCGTACCCGAGCCGCTTATAGGTCTTCGACTGCTTCAGGTCGGTGCGCGGTGTCCGCACGGCGGCCTGCTTCCGAGCGATCGCCAGCAGCGTGGGGCCGAAGAACTCGAGCAGCTCCGGATCGTCCGACGGTGCCACGTCTTCGACGTGGTGGTCGACTCCCGCCAGCTCGCAGATGCGGTTGCACGCAGCGGCGGTGCTCACCACGTCCTCGGGTTGACCGTCGAGCATGTAGCGCTCACCGGAGACCCCGCGGTCGAGGGCCAGGATGCATCCCCTCGCGATGTCCTCGCCGAACACCCAACTGACCGGAAACGTCAGGTAGCGGGTGATTCGGCCGCGGAGTGCCGACAAGAGCACCCGGTTGAAGCTGGTCCGGCCGAGCGCATTGGTGACCACCGGCGACGGACCGAAGATGGCCCCCGGGTGCGTGGTGACCACGTCCTGCCCGGCCGCCGCCCGGGACATCGCGTCTTCGAAGGCCGCCATCTTGGTGATCGTGTAGGGATCCGAGCTCGGCTGCTCCGACACCGGGGCGTCCTCGCGGTCGAGACCACCGGCCGTGTCGAAGAACGTCCCCGTGCTGACCGCGACCACCCGGCGGAAGCCGAGCGCCCCGGCGGCGTCGAGGACGTGCTTCGTTCCCTGCACATTGACCGCTTCGAAGTCCGGCAGGTGCTGACTGGCACCACCGAGGAGGGCCGCGCAATGGATCGCGGCATCAGCACCCGTTCCAGCGCGTCGGACGTCATCGGCGGCGGTGATGTCACCGCGGACGATGTCGACCCCCAGCGCCTCGAGAGGCTCCGTGTCGGCACCAGGCCGGGCCAAGGCGCGCACGTCGTCGCCGCGCTCGATCAGGAGCTTGCAGATGTTGGCACCCGCCAGCCCGGTCGCACCGGTGACGAAGATCGTCTCGCTCATGCCGACGCGTGCTGCCCGGCCTCGGAGCGAGCCGCGTCCACCTGGTCGGGGCTGTACGGAATCACCGGTTGGCTCGTGCCGAAGACGTCGAGGGTGTGGATGAACCGGTGGAGCCCCATGGTGCTGGCACAGGTGAAGCCGAGCTCCACTATCTGGGCCGCGGTGAAGACCGTTCCAAGCTCGCGGTAGACCTCGTCGTCGATCGCGTGGTGATCGGCAGAGAGCAGGTCGAGGAAGTCGACGGCCAGGCGCTCCTGCTCGGTCAACTGCGAGTCCCCGGGCGAGAGCAGACAGGCGACGTCCTCGTCGGTGATCGAGTCGTGCTTGCGGGACTGCATGCAGGGCTGACACTCGCCGAGCTGCGCGCTGCGGATCCGGATGAGCTCGACGATCCGCGCGCCGAGCAGGCTCTGTTTTCCCATGAACCCGCGTGCCGCGCTGGTCATCTGCAGCTGCATCGTCTTGTAGGCGAAGATCTGCAGCGGGACCGGGGTGGCGTAGGTTCCGTCGGCGACGCCGTCCTCGATGATCCTCCGCGACTCTTCGGCAAGCTGGTCCAACGGGATGGGCTCTATCCTGGGCATGTCAACCTGGTTTCGGTCGGTGCAGCGCTGGGTGGTGCCGTCCCCTCGACGATAACAAGGGCGGGTGCGGTTGTGTCCATGGATCCGGCATCGGTACTGCTGACCGACCAGGTGGCCGTCGTGACCGGGGGTGGTGCCGGGATCGGACGGGGGATCGCCCGGGCCTTCGCGGCGTTCGGAGCCTCCGTTGCCATCTGGGAGCGCGACCCCGAGTCGGCGGAGTCGGCCGCCGAGGAGATCGGGGGGCTCGGCCTCGTGACCGACGTCCGTGATTCGACCGAGGTCGACACCGCACTCGCCCGGACGACCACCGAGCTCGGGCCCGTGCGAATCCTGGTCAACAACGCCGGCGGTGTCTTCTTCTCGCCGATGCTGGAGACGTCCGAAAACGGCTGGGACGCGCTCTACCGGGCGAACCTCAGACATGTGATCCTGTGCACCCAGCGGGTTGCCCGGTCGATGGTCGAAGCGGGGTCCGGCGGGAGCATCATCAACGTGACCTCGATCGAGGGCGTCCGGGCCGCACCTGGCTACGCGGCCTATGCCGCTGCGAAGGCCGGTGTCATCAACTTCACGAAGACCGCCGCGCTCGAGCTGGCCCCCCACGGCATCCGGGTGAACGCGTTGGCCCCCGACATCACGCTGACCGAGGGCATGGTGTCCGTGGCGCCGCCCGGAGCCGAGGAGCGTTTCGGCTTCACGGTGCCCATGGGTCGCGCAGGTCACGTCGACGAGATGGGAGGTGCCGCCGTCTTCCTGGCCGGCTCGATGTCGAGCTACGTGACCGGCCAGACCATCCACGTCGACGGTGGGACCCAGGCGTCGAGCGGGTGGTACCACCATCCGGACACCGGTTCCTACGTCCTCGGTCCCACCTGACCCGGGTCCCAGCCGACCCGGATGGTGCCGGGGCTCAGGCGTCGTCCTGTCCGGCAGAGCCCACATGGATCGACATGCCGCCGTCGATCGTGATCATCTGCCCCGTGATGTAGCGGGATTCGTCCGACGCGAGGAAGACGACGAGGTCGGCGACGTCCTGAGGCTCGCCGACGTAGGGCGTGAGGGTGGCGCGGCCGAGCCCGGTCACCATCGCGTCGGTCAGGTGGGCCCGCACGGCATCGGTCAGGATGAGGCCCGGGACGATGGTATTGACCCTCACCCCCTGCTTGCCGTGCGAGGTGGCCGCGTACATGGTGAGCGCGTTGACTCCTGCCTTGGAGACGCCGTAGGCGGTGCGGGTGCGGTCGCCCCTCAGCGATGCACCTGAGGACATGTTGATGATCGAGCCGCCGCCCCCTCTGACCATCTCCGGGATGACGTGCTTGCACAGCAGCATCTGACTGCGCAGGTTGACCGCGAGGGTCTGCTCCCACACATCGAGCGCGAGGTCGGTGACCTGGGTGTCGCGAGACAGGAACGTCGACTCGGTCAGGGCCGCGTTGTTGTGCAGCACGTCGACGCGACCGAATCGTTCGACGGTCGCGTCGACCGTCGACCTCACCGCCGCCTCGTCGGAGAGATCGGCCACGACGCTGAATGCGGTGCCGCCTGCCGCTCCGATCGCCGTCGCGACCTCGTCCGCCCGGTCGCCGTCGACGTCGACGATGGCGACCGAGCCACCTTCCCGTGCGATCGCCCGCCCGGTGGCCGAACCGATCCCACCGGCTCCGCCCGTCACGATCGCCGCCTTGCCGTCCAGTCTCCCCACGGTCAGTGATCCGATGCGGGCTCGAGCACGCCGTGACGCTACCGCTGCCGGCGTGACGATCCCGGTCTCGATCCTTGCGGTCGCAACTACGATGGACCTCGCAGGCTGTTGCCTGACGGTTGGACCTCCGTTTCGACAGGAAGTAGGTGGGCATGGGTGACGCAGACACCGGGCAAGCCGATCAGGTGCCGTCGGTCAACGACTGGAACGCGCAGATCATCGACGAGTTTCGTGCCAACGGAGGCAAGGTGGGGGGGAGCTTCGAGGGTGCCCCGGTGCTCCTCCTCCACACCACCGGAGCCAAGTCCGGCCTCGAACGGGTCAACCCGATGATGTACCTGAACGAAGGCGGGAAGCTCTACGTCTTCGCCTCGAAAGCCGGCGCGGACACCGACCCTGACTGGTACCGCAACCTCGTGGCGAACCCCGCGGTCACCGCGGAGATCGGCTCCGACACGATCGACGCGACTGCCGCTCCGGTGGACGGTGCGGAACGGGATCGGATCTACTCCATCCAGGCCGAGCGGTTCCCCGGTTTCGCCGAGTACCAGGCCAAGACGAGCCGCGTGATCCCGGTGGTGGAGCTCGTCAGGGCGTAGGCCGGCTGGACCAACGGTCCGGTCCCCCGGCGGCGCCGGGGCATGCCCCGGCAGGGCTCACCTCTTCCCTGATCGCTTCATCAGGTACTTGATATTTTACTGATCATGTGATTAGGCTGCTCCGGTGATACAGACGGCATCGGCACGGTCGCCCAGGCCATCGGCCGATCCGACGAGGGAGCGCATCCTCGACGCCGCGCTCGACGTGTTCGCGGAGCGATCCTTCGAGGGGGCGAGCACGCGGGAGATTGCGTCGCGCGCCGGCGTGACGCAACCGCTGCTGAACTACCACTTCAAGAACAAGGTCGACCTCTGGCGGGCGGCCGTCGACCGGCTGTTCGCGTCGCTCACGTCGACGCTCACCGATCGCTTCCGGGGGCTCCGAGGAGTCGACGACGTCACCACCATGCGGTTGATCATCCGTGAGTTCGTCTACTTCTCCGCCCGGAACCCCCAGCTGCACCGGATCATCACCGGGGAGTGCAAATCGGATGGTCCCCGAATGGACTGGCTCGTCGATCGTCACATCCGCCCGGTCTACGAGGAGACCGTGGCCCGGCTCGCACGCCTCACGGAGCAGGGGCTTCTCCCGGCCATTCCGGCTGCCCACCTGTACTACATCGTGACCGGCGCCGGCCCGACGATGTTCGTCCTCGGCCCGGAGTGCCGCCGGTTGACAGGTCTCGACCCCACGGCCGACGACGTCATCGAGGCTCATGCCGACGCCCTCATCGAGCTCTTGTTCGGCACCTGAGGAAGAAGGGACTGACCGCATGCGACACGACATCGAGATCGCCTATGTCGGCATCGAGGTGCCCGATCCATCCTCGTTGACCGAGTTCTTCGGGAACGTGATCGGGCTCGTCCCCGGCGAGCCGTCTGACGGCGGCGCGCCGACATGGCGCAACGACGACAAGGTCCATCGGGTGATCCTGCAGCCTGGCCCGGTCAACGACGCCGTCTTCGTCGGCTTCGAGGCGACGGATGCCAAGTCGTTCGAGGCCGTTGTCGCACACGCCCGGGCGGCCGGCTACGAGCTCGCCGTGGGCAGCGACGACGACCTGAAGTCCCGCCGGGTCGAGCGCATGGTGCGCGCCAGCGCCCCCTGGGGCACCGACGTCGAGCTGGTTCTCGGGCTCGAGCCGGCCATGACGCCGTTCTCGTCCCCACTGGTGCCGGGCGGGTTCCTCACCGAGGGAGTCGGCTTCGGGCACACGGTGTTCGCCACCACCGCCTTCGAGGAGTCCCACGCCTTCTTGGTCGACGGGCTGGGACTGGCCCAGTCCGACTGGCTCGAGATGGAGATCGCCGAGGGGATCGAGCTCGAGGTCCGCTTCTACCACTGCAACTCCCGGCACCACACCGTGGCGCTGGCCAAGGCGCCGTTCGACCTGCCGCAGACGCTGCACCATTTCATGGTCGAGACCAACACCCGCGACGACGTCGGCACAGCGTTCGACCGCGCATGGGCGACCGAGCTGGCGATCCCCAACGGCCTGGGCCGTCATGACAACGACGGGATGTTCAGCTTCTACGTCCAGAGCCCGGCCGGCTTCCTCGTCGAGGTCGGCTACGGCGGGCGGGTCGTCACCGAGGTCTGGGACGACAACCGCCGCTACGACCGGATCAGTGCCTGGGGTCACCAGCCGCTGCGGCAGGGATGACCGAGGTGCGTGACGTCGATGCGGACGTGGCCGTCGTCGGGTACGGGCCGGTGGGCACGACCTTGGCCATCCTGCTCGCCCAGCTCGGTCGGCGCGTGGTGGTCCTCGAACGCCAGCCGGCTCCCTACCTCCTGCCGAGGGCCGTGCACCTCGACCACGAGGTCGCGCGCATCCTCCAGTCCTGCGGGATCGGGGCGGGACTGTGCGACATCAGCGAGCCGGCCCATGTCTACGAGTGGCGCAACGCCACCGGGACGACGCTCCTGCGGTTCGGCCGCAAGGGCGACAGTGCGTCGGGTTGGCCCGAGTCGTTGATGTTCAACCAGCCGGCCCTCGAGGCGCTGCTCGGCGAGCGGGCCAGGGAGCTGTCGAACATCAGCCTCCGGCGTGGGTTCGGGGTGACCGCCATCGGCCACGAGGGCGAGGGGCTCGTGGTGCGAAGCAGCGACGGCGCGGAGGTCCGGGCCGAGTATGTGGTGGGCTGCGACGGGGCGAACAGCACCGTCCGGAGCCTGGCCGGGCTGCCCGTGCACGACCTGGGCTTCTTCTTCGACTGGCTCATCGTCGACGTCGTCCTCGACCAGCCGCGGGTGTTCGACCCGATCAACGTGCAGATCTGCGACCCGGCCCGCCCGACCACGGCGGTCTCGGGTGGCCCCGGACGGCGCCGGTGGGAGTTCATGCGCCTTCCCCACGAGAGCCTCGAGGAGCTCAACGACGTGTCCCGTGCCTGGGAGCTGCTCGCCCGCTGGGACGTCAACCCCGGCAACGCCCGGCTGGAGCGCCACGCCGTCTACACCTTCCGGGCCCGGTACGCCGAGCGCTGGCGCGACGGTCCGGTCTTCCTGGCCGGCGACGCGGCCCACCTGACGCCGCCCTTCGCCGGCCAGGGCCTGTGTGCGGGGGTCCGCGACGCGGCCAACCTGGCGTGGAAGCTGGACCTCGTGCTGCGCGGCCTGGCCGACGACGCGCTCCTCGACACCTACCAACTAGAGCGACTCCCGAGTGCGCGCCAGGCCATCGAGTTCGCCATGGAGCTCGGCAAGGTGATCTGTGTCCCGGATCCCGATGAAGCGGCAGCCCGCGACGTGGCCATGGCTGCAGCGGTCGGTCCCGATCCGATCGAGGCACCGGCACTCCCGGGGATCGACGGAGGGCTCGTGCACCCCAGTGCCCCCCATGCGGGAGAGCTGTTCGTGCAGGGATCCTTCGACGGACGCCCGTTCGACGACGTGCACGGCGTCGGTTGGCGGCTGGTCACGGTCGCCGACGACGTCGGCGGACTCGATGACGGCGCACGCGCGTTCTTCGAGTCGATCGGCGGCCGGGTCGTGGCGCTGGTCGACCCCCATTCGACCTATGGACGCTGGTTCGCCGACCACGACACCACCTACGCCCTGCAGCGACCCGACTTCCACCTCTACGGCTCGGCCACCTCCGCATCCGGCGCGACCTCGTTGATCGGGGATCTGCGTGGCCGCCTGTCGTCCGTCCACACCCTTGAAGGAGCACCGAAGTGAAGATCGCCAACTGCCACGGCCGTGCCGTCCTCGTCCTGGGTGAGGAGATCGCCGACGTCGCCGAAGCTTCGGGCGGCCGCTTCGGCCCCGACCCCATGAGCCTCTACGACACCTGGTCGACGTTCGTCGAGTTCGCTCGCGGCGTCACCATCGGCACGGCTCCACTGGTCGAGGCCGACCTGCGGTGCCCGGTTCCGGCACCGCGTCAGGTCTTCGCCATCGGATTGAACTACCGCAGCCATGCCGAGGAGTCTGGTATGGCCATCCCCGAGGTCCCCGCCACCTTCACCAAGTTCCCGGCGTCGCTCGCCGGACCCTTCGACGATGTCGAGATCGTCGGGGAGAGCATCGATTGGGAGGTCGAGCTCGTTGCCGTCATCGGCTCCCGTGCCGACGGCGTCGTCGAAGCAGAGGCGTGGGAACATGTCGCCGGGCTCACCGTCGGCCAGGACATCAGCGACCGGCACCTCCAATTCGCGGCGGCCGGCCAGTTCTCGCTGGGCAAGTCCCGTCGTGGCTTCGGACCCATGGGGCCGTGGGTCGTGACTCTCGACGAGGTGTCGAACCCTGACGACCTCGCCCTCGGCTGCTCGGTCGACGGCGACAAGGTACAAGACGCCCGCACGAGCGAACTCATCTTCAGCGTGCCCCACCTCATCGCGGAACTGTCCGCGGTGCTGCCGCTGCTGCCCGGGGACGTGATCTTCACCGGCACGCCCGCGGGCGTCGGCATCGGCCGGCAACCACCGAAGTTCCTCGCGCCGGGTCAGGTCCTCGAGTCCTCGATCGAAGGCATCGGCACCATCCGGAATCGCTGCGTCGCTGGACGAGGGCGATGACCGCCGTCGGGATCCTCGATCCGGCGGTGCGGAGCTTCCTCGAGTCGGTTCCCATCGGCGTCTTGGCCACTGTGCGGCGCGACGGGAAGTCCCGCCAGTCGACGGTGTACTTCTGCCTCGACGGTTCCGCGGTGTGGATGTCCACAGAGGCGGACCGGGCCAAGTCCGGCGACGTGGACCGCACCGGTTGGGCGTCGCTGTGCGTCGTCGGTCCCGGCGCGCCCTATTCGAGCGTGACCGTCGAAGGCCCCGCCAAGATCCAGACGACCGACCTGGCGACCATGACGGCAAGGGTCTGGGCGCCCCTCTTCGGCGGCGAGATCCCCGAGTTGACGGAGGCGGACCTCCGGGCTTCGGGCAGAGTGCTGCTCCGTGTCGACATCGAGCGGGTCTACGGCGCCTCCTACCTCCCCGATCCGGAAGCACCGTGATGCGCGATCTCGACGTACCCGTGCTGATCGTGGGGGGTGGCGGAGCGGGCCTGACGGCCTCGGCGCTGTCGTCGCAGCTGGGCGTGGAGACGTTGCTGGTGAGCGCCACCCCGACCACGTCGGTCCTCCCGAAGGCCCATGTGCTGAACCAGCGCACCATGGAGATCCTCACCGACACCGGCGCAGCCGCCGAGATCTACCGGCGAGGCACGCCACCGGAGCAGATGGTGGCCACGGCGTTCTACGCGGGCTTCGCCGGACACCCCGATGCAGGGCGTCGACTGGCCCGGCTCGAGTGTTGGGGTGCCGGAGGCACCGACCCGGACTGGACCGGGGCCAGCCCGTGTCTCACCACCAATCTCCCCCAGATCCGCCTGGAGCCGATCCTGCGCGAGCGGGCCGAGGCACTGGCGCCGGGCCGGGTCCGGTTCCACCACGAGGTGATGTCCGTCGAACAGGACGACGGAGGCGTCACGTCGGTGGTCAGCGACCGCGATGCCGATGAGGAGTACTCGGTTCGCTCGCGCTACCTGCTCGCCTGCGACGCGGGCCGGACGGTCGGCCCGGCTCTGGGCGTCGAGATGCTCGGTGCGCGCGATCTCGCCCGGGAGATCTCGATCCACATGACCGCCGACCTGTCGGCCTGGGCTGCGGATCCCGACGTGTTGATCCGCTGGATCTGGGTGCCCCACCTGGGCGCGTTGGCCGTCCTCGTCCCCATGGGCCCCGACCACTGGGGTCCGCAGTCCGAGGAATGGGTGTTCCACCTCAACTACCCGCATGACGATCCCCGGGCACTCGACGACGGGAAGGTCCAGGCCGACATGCGTGCCGCGTTGGGCATCGGCGACCACCCGATCGAGATCCACAAGATCACCCGCTGGTCACTCGAAGGGATCGTGGCCTCGAAGCTCAGGATCGGGCGGGTGTTCATGGTCGGCGACGCCGCCCACCGTCACCCCCCGACCGGAGGTCTGGGTCTGACCAGCGCCATCCAGGACGCCCACAATCTGGCATGGAAGATCGCCGCCGTCCTCGACGGCACCGCCGGCGATCACCTGCTCGACACCTACGATCCCGAGCGCCGTTCGTCGGTGCAGCGCAATGTCGACCGGTCGGTCGAAAACGCTCTGAACCACTTCGCGGTCGGTGACGCGCTCGGGCTCCTCGAACCCGACCTCGACGCCGAAGCGGCCTGGGCCCGCGTCCGCCGCGTGTGGAGCGACGACCCGGCCGACGTGGAGCACCGGCGCCTGATCGACCGGATGCTTGCGAGTCAGTCGATGGAATTCCACGAGCACAACGTCGAGCACGGCTACACCTACAGCTCGGGTGCCGTCGTCGACGACGGGACGCCCGAACCGACGTCGGTGGATCCGATCCGGGTCTACGAGCCTTCCACACGCCCGGGAAGCCCATTGCCCCACGCCTGGCTCGACGCCTGCGGCGGCGATCGGGTGTCCACGCTGCACCTCGTTCGTCCCGGGCGGTTCCTTCTGATCGCCGGTGAGGACGGACTGGACTGGTGCGAGGCAGCGATGGCCATTTCTGTGAAGGCAGACGTCCCGGTCGACGCCGTCCGGGTCGGCCATCTCGACGGCGACTACCGCGACCCTCGTTGCCGGTGGCTTCGCCTGCGACAGATCGGTCCCGGCGGAGCGCTGCTGGTGCGACCCGACCGTTTCGTGGCTTGGCGCAGTTCGCGAGCGGCTTCCGATCCCGTCGCCGAGCTCTCCGCTGCGTTCGGCGCAGTTCTCGGCCGGAGCGTGCTGTCGTGATCGGACGGGACGACGTGCGTGACGACTGGACGGTTCGACATGCTTGACCTGCACGACCGCGTGGCGCTCGTCACCGGCTCGTCGAGCGGGATCGGGGCGGCGATCGCCCGCACCTTCGCCCTGCGCGGCGCCAGCGTCGTCGTCAACTCGACCACGTCGGTTGTCGCCGGCAAGCGACTGGCCGCCGAGCTCCCCGGCGCGATCTACGCACAGGCCGACGTCGGCGACCCGGAACAGGCGGACGGGCTCGTCGCGACGACCGTTGAACGGTACGGCCGCATGGACATCGTCGTGAACAACGCCGGCACCACCGAGGTGATCCCGCACCACGATCTCGACGCCACCACGAACGAGATCTGGGAACGGATCCTGCGGGTCAACGTGCTCGGCACGTGGAACGTGATCCGGGCGGCTGCGCCACACCTACGGGCCACCGGTGACGGCGTCATCCTCAACATCACGTCCCTTGCCGGCGTGCGTCCGACCGGCTCATCGGTTCCCTACGCCGTGTCGAAGGCGGCGCTGAACCACTTGACCATCCTGCTCGCCGGTGCGCTCGGACCGGAGATCCGTGTGAACGCTGTCGCACCCGGGCTCATCGACACGCCGTGGACCGCAGACTGGGACGAGATCCGCGACGCAGTTCGCCGGGTGGTTCCCCTGCGACGGTCGGGTACGCCCGAGGACGTCGCCGACGCCTGCGTCGGGCTCGTCGGCTCCCGCTACTCCACGGGTCAGGTCCTCGTCGTCGACGGCGGGATGGCTCTGCGCTGAGGTGCCCCGAACCGGAGGCCGGGCCGACCTCTCCGGCGGCCAACCGAGCGGATCGGCACCGGCCCTCTGTCGCGTGCCGCGACGGAGGCGACCGCGCCACCGGCTGACGGGGGATGGCCCGCAGCGACGTTCGCCAGTCATGACGCCAACGCTCCGCCCGAGTCGACCGGGAGTGTGGTTCGTCGGGTGCTGCAGTTGCGACGAGCGTGCGCGCCGGCGGGAGCGGGGGCTCGGCCTCCCACGACGCGATCACTTCGGCAAAGGCAAGCTCGAACAGGTCCGGATCGGCCAGCACCACGGCAAGGAACTCGTCCCGTGAGACCGGATCGCTCCTCGTCACGGTCATCTTCGGTCACACGGTGGCGGGCTGGCGCTCCTCGGCCGTTGCCGAGATCACCTGGCGGTCCTCCGATGCTGCCACGGCGGGCTGCTCATCGGTCGAGACGGTGATCTTGCGGGGCTTGGCCCTCTCCGCCACCGGGATGGTGAGTCGGAGCACGCCGCCGTTGTAGGCGGCGGTGATCCCGCCGGTGTCGAGCGCATCACCGAGCATGATCTGCCGGCTGAACACTCCCCTCGGACGCTCCGAGGCCACCAACTCCACATCGGGTCCGGTCGACGGCTGGCGTTCGGCCCGGACGGTGAGCACGTTTCGCTCCACGTCGAGATCGATGCTGCCGGGGTCGATTCCCGGCAGGTCGAACTCGACGACGAACTCGTTGCCATCGCGCCACGCGTCCATCGGCATCGCCGCCGGGCGGGCCGCGGTGCCAAGGACCTGTTCGGCCAACCGGTCGAACTGACGGAACGGATCAGAACGAACAAGCATGACTTGCCTCCTCACTTCAGCGCGGAGCGTCCTTTCCCGCTCCAGTATCTATGGCTACTGCCATAGATTTGTTATATCCTAGGAGCCATGTCCGATGCAACCACCTTTGCGGGATTCTTCCGATGAGCCCGCTCGGCGCTCCCCTCGACCGTCCCGATCCGAGCAGAGGCCTGTACGGAATCTCCGTGGCGGCCGAGCTGGTCGGCAGTGCCCCGCAGAACCTCCGACTCTACGAAGCCCGCGGTCTGATCAACCCGGCCCGCAGTGAAGGTGGTACCCGCCGCTACAGCGACGACGACCTCGTCCGACTCCTGAAGATCGGCCAGCTCCTCGACGACGGCCTCAACCTCGCCGGCATCGCGGCCGTCTTGGCGCTGCAATCCGCCAACCAAGCCCTGCGGGCCGAACTCGACCACGCCCTCGAGCAACGTTCCGAAGAAACCCTCACCGGGCGCGGCTCGTGAGATCGGTGGAATGAGATCGACCTTGCCGCAGCCCAGCGGGCAGGTTGTCGTGTTGTGGCGGGCCTCAACACGACAGCGAGCGAAGTGCCCCGCTCCTCAGCTGTTCCAATACAAGAGGTTGAACGCCTGATGGGCGGTCATGGGCGCATTGTCCGCATTCTCCACGACCATGTTCGCACCGCCGTACAGGACGTTGGTCTGGCTCTTGTCGACCTTGCCGCCGACCCCGTTCGGATTCCAATTGGGCGTGTCCAGCACGAACGCGTTCGAATCACCGTTGGTCACTGGATTGTTGAACATGACGGCGTTGCCGAAGTCGAGTGACTTCTTGGAGATCAGGGTCTTAGCCTTCCCTCCAGCACTCGAGGTTGCGCCGACCAAGACGTTGTACGACACGCCATTGGGCATCGCGTCGCCGCTCTCATTGAACACGGCCCACTGCGATCCGTTGTACCAGACCCCCGGCACTTCGTTGTGATACACGACGCCGCCACCGCCCGGATTCCCGTTCTGGGTCACCTGCAGGATTGCCGTCGGTTGCCCGTTGGTGGCACTGCTGTTGATCGCGGTCGAATCGCCGCTCGTGTTCGACGAACCGCTGGTGACCGTGAATGCAGTGCTGCTGGCGCTCGGTACGACCAGCACGTTGAACGACACACCGGCCTGGACGGAGACTCCGCTCTGCTCGTAGAAGATGGCCCACTGGGACGCAGACGCATCGTAGAACACCCCTACCGGCAAAGTCTCGGAGACGCATCCACACACGCCGTTCGGTTTTGCGTTGGGAGTGACGAACAGGATGGCGTCCGGTTGGCCATTGGTCGCACCGTTGTTGATCAGCGTGAAATTGCCACTCGCTGGTGAGGTCCAGATGAAGTGCGACGGCTGCGTGTCAGCTCCGGCCGCGGCGGGCAGTGCGATGGCAGCTGCGCTGCACCCCAGTGCGACGACCACCGAACATGTCGCCAGGCGGATCCCGCGCGAGAGAGCATTTGTGACGGGCCCCATGATGTCGATTCTCCCTCTCGTTGGATCAACAGTGCTTTCGGTTCGCGTACCGGCGGAACTGCGCGCGAACGTCATGGAGTGACATTGCGGCGGCACGCCCCTTCAGCACAATGGGCCAGATCGAGGGACAAGTCAATCGCCACCTCTTCGCCCGAGATGATGCCAGCTGCGGAAAGAGCATTTGCCACATGCGAAGCGGCATTTCACATCACTTCGGTTGGGCTGTCGTCGTCACAGCCTCCGCGCTGATACGCCCGAAGAAGTGGGGCACCGAGTTGGATTCGTTGAGGCTCAGAGGTGAACGCCCTCATAGGTAGAGATGTCCGCGCCGGAATCGTATGCAGAATGCCACTCGGTTACCCAGGTGGGGAGTGGTTCGTCCTCCGGGTTATGACCTGGTGTTTGAGCCTTGGTCTCGCGCCAGAGCATGGTCCGCAGGTCGCGGCCTGGGACATGGCTCAGCATCGACGGATGAATTGACGGTCGGCCGAGGGGGAAACGATCGCGAAGTTCGGAGAGGTACAGTCCGCTGGGTCCGACTGCCTTCGTCGAGACATGGCGATCTTCGAGCGGAACATGCTCCTCGAACCCAGCGAGCACCAGCTTGTAGATGTCGGCGACGTGATCGAAGACCTTGTACGCGTTGCGAATGCGATACCAGTGGTCCGGGGTGACATGGTGGTGGATGAGAAGCGCCGAGCTGCGGTGTTCGATTTCCTCGACGAAGTGCCACAGCAACAAGGTGCCTACCCGTTCGTCACTACCCGCGAAGAGCTCGTGCCGGTTGTCGAGGATCATCTTGAATAGCGGCGTGAACGTCGCTTCGAGATTGGCGACGTAGGCCAGGTGGAACTCAACATCCTCATCACGGAGCAACTCGTCGTAGGCGGCGTTCGTGGCCGCGTAGGTCTCATCGAGGCCGGGATACTGGAGGATCATCGCCTTGGCGTGAGCACGGTGGGCCCGGGCGTGTTGGGCCTCTTGGCGAACGAACGCGTCAGCCTCCTCGGCGATGGCGGGATCGGTGATGCGGGGCAGGGCCTGGCGGGTGGCCGACACGATGTACCGCTCGAATGCAATTGCCAGGAATGTGAACGTATTTCCGAACAACCCGAAGGACGGATTCGACGGTTGCCACTGGAACGGGACCGACTCGTCGATCCCGAAGTGAGGGCTTCGGACGGTCAGATTCGTCATACCCCGCGAGGATTACACATTTGTGCCAAAGTGTACAGATCATGGAGGACGTCGAGGCGCCTGCGATGCGCAAACGCCTGTTAGAGGCAACCTTTGAGGTGCTGAGTCGGGCTGGGCCGCGCAAGCTCTCGATGTCGGCAGTTGCGGCCGCTGCCGGAGTGTCCAGGGTGACCCTCTACCGGTGGTTCCCGTCGAAAGAGGCCTTGCTAGAGGCGTTCGGCGTCGACGAACAACAAAAGTACGACGCCGGGTTGGCCGAAGCGGTCGCCGGGCTCGGTGACGAGGCACGCCTCAAGGCCGTCCTGCGATTCATCGTGGAGTTCCAGCACGCCTATTCGCTGCGACGCATCGTTGATGTCGAACCCGAGCATGTTGTCCACCAGATGACCCGGGTCATGCCCATCATGCGCGACCGGCTCCTCCCCCACTTCCCGGGACCTGATGGCCGTGTCGTGGCGACGGTGGTAGCGAGGATCGCTCTGAGCCATGCGCTCATCCCCGACGACGATCCCGAGTTGTTCTATGCCGAGCTTTGCCACGCCGCAGGTCTCACGTCCGATCAAACGAACACCGGTCGTCGGCACCGACCGGTCCGACCAAGCTCATCGGAGATGGTTCCATGAATGCAGCACGGCACCGCAGACTCACTCAGGGATTCCTGGTCGCGAACTCGCTGTTCTGGCTCCCCTGGGGCCTCATCAACCTCATCAAACCGAAGTCGTGGTCCGGTGAGGTCATCCCGGGCATCGAGGTGTACGACCTGTCGACTCCCGTCGCCCGAACCGAGGTCCGGGCCATGTACGGCGGCCTCCAGATGGCAATCGGGACTGCCGCGCTCGTGGGAGCGATGCGTGAGAAGCACCGGGATTCAGCGCTCGGCTTCTTCGCCCTTGCGCTGAGCGGCCTCTCCCTGTGCCGCCTGGGCGGCATGGTCGCGGAAGGCGAGACAACCTATCTTTCGTTCAGTACCAAGATCGCCCCCGGCAAATACAATCAGGTCGGACTGGCCATGTATGAGCTGCCGAACATGGTCCTCGCCTGCATCCTGTTCGTGATGCGACCGCGAAACGAGCGCCGATGAGGCCGAGTCCCGTCGACGGTCGCTCGAGAGGACCAGCCAGATCTACCAGGGTAGGGGTGCCCTGAACATCGGTCGAGTGGGGCACTCTCCGGCCAGGAGGATCGACCACCGCTTGCGAGCGCGAGCAGCAACACCTACTGCTGGGCACCTCTTGGCAGCCGTCCCTGCGACGGTGCCTCGAATGGCAAGTGCCAATGAAAAACTGGCTCTGACCAGGTTGTCGCATTTGGCTCCGCCGTCGCGGTCACGCTCGGTCATCTCGGGGTTCATTCGTGACTAGAATACGGGTCATGACCGAAACGCTCTCGCTCGCCCACATCAAGGCCCACCTATCCGAGATCGTTGACAGGGTCGAGCTTCAGCACGACCGCGTCATCTTGACCCGGAACGGGCGTCCCGCGGCTGTCTTGGTTAGCCCCGATGATCTCGAAGCGCTGGAGGACACTCTTGACCTGCTGTCTGATCCCCAGGCACTGAAGGAGATCGAGGAGGCCCGCGAAGAGATTTCCGAGCGCCAAGTGGTCGACGCGGACGAGCTGCGGGCCAAGTACCTCGCTCGTTGAGCACCGGGATGTGGAGGTTAACGCTCGCTGCTTCTGCTGAGCGCTCCCTTGCTCGGTTGCCGTCGAAAGTCGCCACGGCAACCGTTGAGTTCATGCTGGGACCACTGATCGAGGCGCCACACCAGGTTGGCCATCCGCTCGAGCGGGAATTGGCCGGGCTCTGGTCTGCTCGTCGTGGCGCCTACCGGATCGTGTACGAGTTGAATGAAGTCGAACGAACGATCAATGTCGTGCGCATCGACCACCGCTCCGATGTCTACCGATCCCGGTGACGGCGGGCCGCCAGTTCGCCCGGACGTGTGCGCACCCATCGGAGTTGAAATTGGTGGAGATGATGGGACTCGAACCCACGACCCCCTGCTTGCAAACTCGAATGGGGTAGTTGCCGCGTACTGGCCGAACTCGGAAATCCCCAGTTCAGTCGATAGGTGTGGCTGTCCGTTGAGGTCCGCCGGTACCCGTTCGAGCCCCTTGCTACGGGCACGATTTGGCACGAGTTGCCCGGCGGTAACGGTCAGGCAGGTGGGTCGCCCGAGGGCGATTGCATGCCGCCCCGGGTCAGACGATATGATATAGGAAATCATATCAAACGGAACGAAGGACATCGTCCATGTCGACGGCACAACTGGTGCGAGAGGCGAGGAGGGGCAGCGGACTCACTCAGCGCGCTCTGGCAGCCCGCGCAGGGGTACACCAACCTGCCCTCGCCGACATTGAGCGCTCCGCCCACGACACACGGGTCGGACTGCTTGACCGATTGGTTAAAGCCGCTGGCTATCGGCTGGCCGTCCTTCCGACCTCCGCCCAGTCATCCGCCGACTGGGCCGATCTCGTCTACCAGGAGTTCCGGTCCCCGCGTCGAAGTGAAGTCGTCGCGTTTCGCGCCTTGATCGGTCTCAGCGATGACCTCGCTTCGGTGTCGAAGCCGCTGCGGGTCGCCTTGTGCGTAGCGCCCCCTGCACTCTGTGGAGATGCTCGTTTCGACGCTGGCATCGCCGCTGTCGTGGATTTCCAGCTTTCCAAAGACCGATTGCCGCTGCCAAGCTGGGTTCGGGAACCCTCAAGAGCGCTGAAAGAACCATGGCTCGTGTCTCCCCACACCGACCTTGCCTCCGTCCCGAAGATCTTCAAACGCCACGGCGTCCTACTTGCTGCATCCGAGTTGGCGAGCGTCTGAAGTGCTGTTTACGAGATCGGATGTCGAGGAGGCGCTCCGCGCACTCGTCTTGGAGCTTGTCGACGCAGGCGCTCATGCGACGATCCGCATTGTCGGCGCCGCAGCAGTGGCGCTACAGGTTGGGCGGGATGCCCTGACGGCGGACATCGACGCGCTCGATACGTCGTCACCCGGGGTCAAGGCAGCCGTAAAGCGCATAGCTGACGCAAAGAGCTGGCCGGAGACATGGCTCAATGACGCCGCGAAGATGTACATGAGCAATTACGACAATGAGGGGGACTGGCAACTTCGGGCGGATGAGGAAGGCGTGGCCGTCCTTGTCGCTCGGCCTCACTTGCTACTGGCTATGAAGCTCCTCGCAGGGCGCGGCCGCCGTGATGCCGATGACATAGATCGGCTCCTTGACGAATGCGGGATCAGTACGCTGTCCGCTGCCGAAGAGCTCTTTGACCGGTATTACCCAACCGAGGTCATAGCCGCGTCAGCTCAGAGGCAACTGGAAGCGCGATTTGTCGGGTCCGGCTAGCACGTGAATTCGCATCGGACTCGGTCCTGAAGCGCTTGGCGAGGCGGCCCGATCGATTGAGCCCGCTGCGAGTGCGAAACTCTTTGGTGGAGATGATGGGACTCGAACCCACGACCCCCTGCTTGCAAAGCAGGTGCTCTAGCCAACTGAGCTACATCCCCGTGGCGACCGTCGACGGCTCCGGTCGGACTGCCGCACCGGGCCTCATCGGGAAGTTCGATGCGGGCCGGCACGCCGAGGAACCGAACCCTCAGGTGCTCCCGTCAGGCAGCCCCAACTGTAGGCGACTGTCGCCTCGAGGCTGCGCCCACCCAGGCGTGGTCAAGGTCGCAGGCGCACAGGCCGATGGGTGGGTGCCGGGTCCGTTGAGCTGAAGTTCAGCCGACCACAGCTCCGGACCCGGCGCCCGTTGGGCCCACTCGGTGCCGTGAATCCAGGCCATCTGGTCATCACGAAGACCGTCCGCGAAACGGGCTCAAGGTCGGGCCCGGCCGTGCCGAAATCTCTACCCGCCAGGCCTGTCGAGCGCAGACGGACGTCGCGCTCCAGGCCAGGCGCAAGCAGAGCAGCGAACTCCTCGGGGCGCCGGTCCGCGTCCGTTCCCACTCGGATAGGGTGGGAGGTGCGGTTGTGATGCGCGAGCTTTGTTGCTGATCCTGCCGCCGAACCTGACGTTCCGGACAGGTCGACCTCCCGGAACACGAGACACGAGCGGAGGTACGGCGATGACGGTTTCGACCGGCACGACAGACGTCTTCTTGGGCGTTGCGCAGCACGACATCTCCGCCCTGGAAGGCCTGTTCCAAGCGCGGTTGGACAACCTCGAGGCGTCCGGGCTCGACCCGAAGACCTACGCCCTCGTCAATATCGCGGCACTGATCGCGTCGGATGCCGCTCCGGCGTCGTATGTCTTCCAGATCGGGCTCGCCCTCGATGCGGGTGTGACCGCAGAGGAGATCCTCGGTCTCCTCGTCGCACTGAATCCGACGGTCGGCAATGTGCGGATCGTCTCGGCAGCCGCGGAGATCGCCTTCGCGCTCGGTATCGACCTCGACACCGAAAACGAGTAGGGAGGCGCAATGATCATGATGCGTCGACGACCATTGCTACGGACAGCGGCGATCGGGGGCGTTGCCTACGCGGGTGCGAAAGCCGGCACCAACAAGGCGATGCAACAGGCAGAGCCGCAGGCACAGCCTGCTCAGCCGACCCAGGCACCGACGCCAGCGGCAGCACCAGTGCAGGGCGCGAGCGACCGGATCAGCCAGCTGCAGCAGCTGGCCTCTCTGCACGATTCCGGCGCGCTGACCGACGAGGAGTTCGCGAGGGAGAAGACCCGCATCCTGGGCTGAGCACTGCATCGAGCGAGGACCAGGGTCGTCAGCTCATCGCTGCACGTGCCCGCGACCGTTCGATTTCCTCCCACGCGGCTTCTGCTCCGTCCAATCCGCGGACTTCGGTGCGCTTGTCAGGTTCGAGGTCCTTGTAGACCTCGAAGAAGTGGGGGATCTCGAAGGTCAGGTGTGGGGGAAGGCCGTCGAGATCTGTGACGGTCTCCCACATCGGGTCACCGACTGCCACCGAGATGATCTTCGCGTCGGGTCCTTTTTCGTCGGACATCCAGAAGACGCCGATCGGTCGGCTCTCGACGTGGCAGCCCGGGAAGGTCGGCTCGTCGATCAACACCAGAGCGTCGAGCGGATCGCCGTCCTCGGCCAGCGTTTCGGGGACGAACCCGTAGTCGGCGGGGTAGAACGTTGCCGAGAAGAGCCTCCGGTCCAGCCGGATCACGTGACGCTCGTGGTCGTACTCGTACTTGTTCCTGCTGCCCCTCGGGATCTCGACGAAGACGTCGATCGTCCGTTCGTCGCTCATGAGCTCCGCCCTTCGGGATCCGTTCGGCTTTTCCATTGTGTCCCATGTCGAGACTCCGGGTGGTCTGGACGTCGGCGGGCTGATGTCCGAGATGCCGTTGGTATCGTTGATCGATGGTTGTGGGTTCACCACCAATGGCGGATGCGATCGGCAACGAGGGCTCGGAGCCGCGCTTCTTCGCCCGGCAGCTCTCCGACCTCGACTTCAATGACCGCCTGCTCGATCTGGTCGCTGACGGCGGAGTACCCCTCCTCGAGCGCGTCAAGTTCCTCGTCCTGTTCAGCGAACGGATCGACGAGTTCTTCCAGGTGCAAGTCGCCGGGCTCCGTCGGCAAGTCGTCGCCGGCATCAAGGGGTTGGCGCTCAATGGGGCGACACCCGAACGCCTGCTCAGTGACGTCCGTGACTCGCTGGAGCGCATGGTCCGCCGCCAGGAACACCTACTGCTCGGCGAGATCATCCCTGCGCTTGCGATCGAGGGCATCGAGATCTGCACGTGGGAAGGCCTCGACGAGAAGGATCGCCACTTCGTACACGGTGTCTTCGACCGGTTGATCCTGCCCGTCGTCACGCCGCTCACCGTCGACCCGAGTCATCCCTTCCCCTACATCTCGAACCTCTCATTGAACATCGGGGTGGAGGTACGGAACCGGTCGGACGGGACCTCGAGGTTTGCGCGGGTGAAGGTTCCGCCCAACGTCGACCGGCTGTTGCCCCTCGCCGAAGGCGACCGCTTCCTTCCCCTCGAACAGGCCGTGGTCGCGTTCATCGACGAGCTCTTCCCGGGGATGGACGTCGGTGCGCCGTGCATCTTCCGGGTCACCCGCGACGCCGACCTTGCCCTCGACGAGGACGCGGCGGACGATCTCCTTCTCGCGCTCCAAGAGGAGTTGCGTCGGCGCCGCTTCTTGCCCGTGGTCCGGCTCGAGGTCGACTCGCGCACGTCCGACGGTCCGGTCGAGCGTCTGACCGAAGAGCTCGGGCTCGGCCAGGACGACGTCTACCGGTTCTCCGGTCCGTTGGGCCTCGACTGCCTCTGGTCGATCCACGGGCTCGACCGCCCGGAGCTGCACGACGCCTCGTGGACGCCGCTCGTGCCCCAGCCGCTCACCGCGGTCGAACGCGAAGAGGAGCTCAGTATCTTCTCGGTGCTGGGCCGTCAGGACGTGCTCGTGCACCACCCCTACGACTCCTTCTCCGCCTCCGTCGAGGAGCTCCTCAACGAGGCTGCCGAAGACCCCCATGTGCTCGCGATCAAGCAGTGCCTCTATCGCACGTCCGGTGACAGCCCGATCGTCGCCGCGCTGGTTCGGGCTGCCGAGCGCGGCAAGCAGGTCGCCGCTCTCGTCGAGGTGACCGCCCGGTTCGACGAGGAGGCCAACATCGGCTGGGCACGCGCACTCGAAGAAGCGGGCGCCCATGTCATCTACGGCCTGATGGGTCTCAAGACCCATGCGAAGACGACACTCGTCGTCCGTCAGGAGGGGGATGCGGTTCGGCTCTACTGCCACGTCGGGACCGGCAACTACAACCCGAAGACCGCCCGGATGTACGAGGACCTCGGGGTGCTGTCCTCGAGGGAGGAGCTCGGCGCGGACCTGACACGGTTCTTCAACTACATCACCGGCTTCAGCCAGCCGCCCCTCTACCAGGAGCTCGTGACCTCACCCGGCGGCATCCGCGACCGGGTCGTCGAATGCATCGACCGCGAGGCCGCGGCCGGGCCGGAGGGGCGCATCGTCATCAAGGTGAACGGTCTTGACGACGTGGCCGTTGTCGACGCGCTCTACCGCGCTTCACAGGCCGGCGTGCCCATCGACCTTGTCGTCCGCGGGATCTGCTGCCTACGACCCGGCGTGCCGGGGTTGTCGGAGACGATCACGGTACGGTCGATCGTCGGGAGGTATCTCGAGCACTCGCGGATCCTGCGCTTCGGTGGCGGTGGCAACCCGGCGATCTACTACATCGGCTCCGCCGACCTCCGGCGACGGAACCTCGACCGGCGGGTCGAGGCGATGATTCCGGTCGCGGACCCCGAGGCGGTCGTGCGTCTCGAGGAGATCCTCGAGCTCAACCTCGCCGACGACACCCGGTCGTGGTCGCTCGACGCGGGGGGCACCTGGCACCGCATCCCCACGATCGCGGGGATCTCGGCGCAGGACGCGCTCGAGGCAGCGGCGCTCGAGCGCAACACGATGCGAGACGACGGTCGACACGTGGGGCGCGCCCACTGACCTCCGCTGGGGTTACGTCGCGCCGTGGTCTGCGGTGCGGCCCCTCGGGCGGGGCGGGCCCGTAGGCTCCAGTTGTGGCAGACGGTTCTGCGCTCGAGCCGGAGCCGGAGTCCGTCCGGCGGCAGAGGACACTGGAGAGCTTCCGGCGCGCCACTCGCCGGATGGCCTGGATCTACTCGGCCGCTGCGATCTGCATGCTCCCGTGGATCGTGTACCTCGCCGAGACGCTGCCCAAACGCGACTTCGACCGTCACTACCGTGCCGCGTGGGTCGGGTTCGACCTCCTGCTGGTCGCGGCGATCGTGCGGACCGCGTACATGGCATTCCGTCTCGATCCGCGGGTGCAGTACCCGGCCATCGCGACCGCAACCCTTCTCTTCGTCGACGCATGGTTCGACGTCATGACCGCCGGCAGCCGCAACGCGGCGCTCGAGGCGTTGTTGCTCGCGGCCTTCTTCGAGATCCCTGCCGCCATCTTCTCGATCTACCTCGCGCGCCGCGTCAGCGCGCTGGTGCTCGACCTGGCGCATTTCGATCAGCTCAACGCGCAGAACCACGGGCCGCCGATCGGGCGGCACCACAAACTCCCCTCCAGTGGCGAGGCGTCCGAGCAGTGACCGGAGCGCGTCAACTCAGGTGGTGATGGCGTCGATTTGCGTGAGCACGTCGTCGCTCAGCTTCGGGAGCACCTCGAGTGCTGCGAGATTCTCGTGGACCTGTTCGACCCGGCTCGCGCCGGTGATGACCGTCGAGACGTGCGGGTTCTTCGCACACCATGCGATCGCCAGCTGGGCGAGCGTGCAGTCGAGCTCGTGCGCGATCGACTGGAGTGAGCGCACCTTCTCGTTGCGGGCGGGATCGGTCAGCAGGTTCCGCAGCCACTCGTAGCCGGGGAGTGTGGCACGGGATCCTTCGGGGACCTCGTGCAGGTACTTTCCGCTGAGGAGGCCCGAGCTGAGTGGACTCCACGTGGTGAGCCCGAGCCCGATGCCCTCGTAGAGCGGCGCGTATTCGTGCTCGACCCGGTCGCGCCAGAGCAGGTTGTACTGCGGCTGCTCGACGATCGGTTTATGGAGGTGGTGGCGATCGGCGATGTCCCACGCTTCGCGCAGCTCCTCTGCGGACCACTCGGACGTCCCCCAGTAGTGGGCCTTCCCCGAGGCGATGATGTCCGACATCGCCCAGACCGTCTCCTCGATGGGCGTCTCGGGGTCCGGGCGGTGGCAGTACAGGAGGTCGACGAAGTCCAGACCGAAGCGTTCGAGCGACCCGTCGATCGCCTGGAGGAGGTACTTGCGATTGAGCGTGTTGCGCATGTTGACGTCGGAGTGGATGCCCCAGAAGAGCTTCGTCGAGATCACGTAGCTGTGGCGGGGCCACCGGAGTGTGGCGATCGCCTGGCCCATGATGCGCTCGGATTCACCCGCCGAGTACGCCTCCGCATTGTCGAAGAAGTTGACACCGGCGTCGTAGGCCGCGGCAAGGCATTCCTCCGCGAGGCTGCCGGCGAGCTGGGGTCCGAAGGTGACCCACGAGCCGAACGACAAGACGCTGACCTTGAGCCCTGATCTCCCAAGGCGGCGGTACTCCATGTCCATCGGGACTCCCTTTCTCGAGTGGCGGCCGACCTGTCGGATCCTACGGGGTCTGTGGCGGGGCGCGAACGGTGAACTCCGCGCGGTTCCGAGAGGCGAAGTGCACTGTCAGTTGCTCTCCGACCTCTCGTTCCCAACGAGTACCGGACAGCACGCGTCATCCCCTCGGGTCGTCACCTGCAGGGAACGCGAGGCGCCGGGTCGCCTCGGAACGGTCGTGACCGTCGAAGAGGTCGGTCCCGAGTTGGTTGATCAGGCCGACCCGGACGTGCGGATCGAAGCCCGACGCAGTCCGCGAACCTCTGGGCACCTGGGGGCGGTCGGGTCGAGTGGAGCGAGCCGACCCGAGCACTCGACGCACGAGGTTGGAGGTGGGCCATGATGCTGCGATGCGGGAGCACCGGTACACCTTCGAGATGCCGCACTCAGCGGCTCGCATCTGGGCGCTCTTCCAGGACTACGACCGATGGACGGAGTACGCACCCATGGTTCTCCGGGTCGAGGTGCTCTTTGCGGGCGACGAACATCACAACGGCCGGTTGCGCCGGGTCATTTACAAGCTCCCACTGGGGAGGGAGGGCGCAGCACTCGAGCTTGTCACCGACGTCGAGCCCGAACGCGAGTACACCTTCACGATGATCTCGCCGAAGCCCGGCAACGATCAGATCGGACACATCCGCCTCCAGCCCCTCGGGACGAATCGGACGTCGTTCGCATTCGACGAGACCTACCAGCTCACCGCGTGGCCGTGGCGGTGGTTCGAGGGTCCGATTTACCGATTCATCAACAGGCAGAACGAAGACAGCATGCGGCGGGCGTCTGCGTGGTTGACCGCACATCCCGAGTACCGATCCGACCTGGTCGAATACTGATCCCACTGCACCCGACGGGCACGCGGACGAGTGTGCGACACGAAGTGAACTCGAGGTGTCGAGCGGAAGTTTGTCTGCTCAATCAACTATTGACTGCTGTCGTCACCCGGTTGCGCCGCCGGCCATCGCCGGCCGCCTGGTCGCCGCAGGCGCACCGCACGGGACCAAAGGCGCGACGGGCGATTCTCCACTAGCGTTCGCCCCGGCGGGTCTTGGCGATCGCGTACCCGATCGACGGAGGGTACGGCCAAGGGCTCGTGGAAAGGGGCGGAGCCCATGTCCTTCTCACGGCGTCGTGATTGCTCACGGTGTGCTGCACGGAGTCCTCGTGGCACCCTGCGCGGGACAGCGCGATCTCGACGGATCGGACCGCTGGCAGCGGTGGTCATGCTTGCCGCGTTGGTACTCCCGATGGGGAGTGCCTCGGCGACCCAGGCCTCCCCGAGCACCAACGACCAGTCGACGACCATCTCGACTGCATGGTGGGCGTACACAGGGGTGACTGCCAGCCAGATCGGTACGCTCACGACCACCAACGGTGCTCGCTTGACGCAGATCCGGGTCGACAACCCGTCGACGCCGACGTTCGACGTGACAATGGTGGCGAACTCCGGTCCGTACGGGTCGGGCTCGTGGTGGTATTACGGATTGAGCCCGAGCTCGCTCAGCACGACGCTCGCGACGAACAACGCCAGGCTGATCAGTCTCGACCCCTACGTGGTGGGCAGCACTCTCCTGTTCGCCGCCGTCATGGTGCCCAACACCGGCGCGCAGGGCAGAGCATGGTGGTGGTATTACGGCGCGACAGCCTCCACGATCGCGACCACTACCGCCTCGAACAACGCCCGCCTGGTCTCGTTGCGGCCTTATCAGGTGGGCGGTACGACGTACTACGCGATTGTCGAGATCTCCAACTCCGGGACCGACTACGCCGACGTCGGTTGGTGGTATGCGCTGAACCAGAGTCCGTCACAGATCGCCAACATGTCACAGACCGACAGCGCACGACTCATCAGTCTTGCGGCCGATCCGGGCGGTGGATTCGACGCGATCCTCCTGGGCAGTGAGGGCGAATCGTGGTCGTGGTGGTTCGGGTTGTCCTCTTCGGCGCTCGTGCAGACCATGCTCAACAGAGGCGAGCGCTTGATCGACATCACTCCGTACACCTCGGGGGGGACAACCGTCTATGCGGGCGTCGGCCTGGACGACTCGAACCCCGTCCAGAACCCCATCAACACGTCGAGCACGAACGTGTTCAACTTCGCGGCGGCGAACGGTTGGAACGGAGGGCTCACCGGCGCATACTTCGCTCCCGCGACCAACATCGCCGCGCCCATGGTGGCGTTCAATTCCGGGTACCGCTACGAGCCGGCCAGTGCCATCAAGGTGCTCTACCTCACGTACGCGCTGTACCAGGTTCAGCTCGGAAACGACTCGCTCTCCAGCGCCTTCACCTACTACGTGGATCCGAGCGACCCCACCAATTCGGGAGTGTGCCCGCAGACGGCATGGGAGATCCCGGCGAATGCAGTCACCACCACCCTCGGCAGCGCCCTCCAGCTGATGATGTACAACAGCGACAACAGAGTGACACGCGGGATGGAGGAGCGGTACGGGATCACCAACGTGCAGAACTTCGCCCGCATCCTCGGCACGGCGAATTCAACGCTCGCCCAACCGTTCATCGGCTGCGGGTTCCAAGGGGCCGTGCGGAACGAGCTGACCCCGTTCGACGTCTCCAATCTCTACGCGAAGATTGCGACCGGCAAGGTGCTCGATCCTTCCGTGACGAAGACGTTCTTCACCGACGAGCTCGGTGGCGCGCCTTCCGGCTCGGACTATCTGGTCACGGTCATCGACCAGGAGGCAGCCAAGCTCGGCAAGAGCAGCGTGGCGGCAACCTTCGTCAGTGACACCGTCAATCACTGGAAGGCCGGCTCGTACTCGTTCTGCATGGCGTCGGACTGCTCCGCCTACAAGGCTGACTTCTCCGACGCGGGGGTCATGACCCTTCCGGCGAAGAATGCCAAAGGCACGATCGTCCCGAAGAAGTACGCCTACGCAGACTTCGTCAACGACCTCTACGTACCGTGCTCGCCCGGGAGCGGTTGTGCGGCGGAAAACGCCGCCTACGCCATGATCGGCCAGGTGGTCGACGAATCCGCACGGGGAGCGATCGACCAGGCCTTCAAGCACTGGTAGGTCGTCCGGGGGCTCGAGCGACCAGAAGCGGATCCGCATCCTCGAGTGCCGCACTCAGTTGGTCGGATCCGGGTGTTGTCCCGGGCTACGACCATTGGGCGACTAGCCATCCCGTGCGCGGCACGGTGTCGATCTGTCGGTTCGGCGCGCACTTCGGAGTCACCGTTCGGCACCGACGTGCGACAACCGGCATTGACGCGTCAACCGAACGCGCACGTGCCGGAGGATGAACCTCGTCGGAGAACCGATCGGTTAGCGTGCGCCCGCAGCGTCAATGCTCGCATCCGTCGATCAGTTCGGGCCGAGACGGGTCCGAACCGATCGACTCCGAGGGAAGGGAACGATCCGTGATCGCAGCCAAGCTTTCGCCGGAAGGCCGAGTCCGGGCCCGTACGCTTTCGGTAGCGGTCGCATGCATCGCAACGATCGTCACCTGGTCGAGTGCGGGGAGTGTGCCCGCGGGCGCGGCGTCGGTTCCCACCTGGACGGGTGTGACGGCCCCGATCCCGTCGGGCGGCGACGCAACGCAGATCTCGAGCAGTGACGCCGCCACCTGTGCCGCGCCGGGTTCGTGCGTCTCGGTGGGGGAGTACTACAAGGCGGGAATCTCCCTCCTCGACGCCGACACCCTCGCGAACGGCCACTGGACGTCGGTGGGCGTCCCCCTCCCGCCCGGCGCCCTTTCGAGCTACCAGCCCTACTTCCGGTCGATCAAGTGTCCGTCGCCGACCTGGTGCACCGCCTTCGGCTACTACGAGGACAGCGCAGCTGCGGGCCAGACCTTCGCCTCCACACTGTCCGGCGGCACTTGGACAACGACCGAGCTTCCCCTGCCTCCGGCCTTCGCAAACCCGTCTGTCGATACCACCAACGACGGGCTCGCGTGCCCGGCGGTCGGGTTCTGCGTTGCGATCGGCGCCTACGAGACGCCGACGTCCGGCCAGTACGCGACCTTCATCGACACGCTGTCCGGCGGTGCGTGGACCACCCAGCAGGCACCCGTCCCGCCGGGTACGCCCGCAAACCCTGGGGCCGGTCTGCAGGCCGTCTCGTGCTTCTCGAGTACCGCCTGTGCGGCCGTGGGTACGTATCGCACGCCCAACCAGGCCGGCCTGCTCGACTCGCTGTCCGGCACCACCTGGAGCGCGGCGATGGCACCGGAGCCGAGTGACGCGGCCGCCAATCCCAATCCGGGGTTCTTCGGAGTCTCCTGTCCGTCCGCTGCAGGCTGCGTCGCCGTCGGCAACTACAACGCCACGGACACCTATGCGCAGAACGTGGTCGAAATGCAGTCGGGTGGCCAGTGGACCGCGCTCAACGTCCCCGCCCCTGCCGATGCCTTGACGGTGGCCGGAGGTGGCAAGACGCCGTCGGCCGGCTTCGACGACGTGTCGTGCCCAACCGTGCAGTGGTGTGTGGCCGTCGGAGGCTACGTGCCCACGTCGACCGCCCAGTACGCACCTGAGACCGCCGTGTTCACCGGGGGGAGTTGGACGATTCGGGCCGCCCCCGGTCTGGCGCCGACTGACAACACCGGATACCTCGGCTATGTGTCCTGCTCGTGGCCCGGTTCGTGCGTGGCGACCGGAACGGTGTCGAGCGACGGCGGGTTCACGAGCCGGATCCTCGTCGATACCCTGACCGCCGGCACATGGACCGGCAACGATGTGGCCTACCCCGCCGGCGGGAATCCGAACGGACTGAGCTTCGTCGATGCCCCGTCGTGTGTCGCCGGGACCTGCCTCGTCGGGGCCAGCTACTCCACCAGCACGAACTACCTCGGCATGTTCGACACGTTCTCCAATCTCGACGGATACACCGAGTCGGCATCCGACGGCGGCATCTTCGCCTTCAACGCACCCTTCTTCGGTTCGATGGGCGGCCAGAGTCTCAACCAACCGGTGGTCGGCATGGCCGTCGAGCCGGACAACGGCGGCACCTACGAAGTGGCGTCCGACGGCGGCATCTTCGCGTTCAACGCGCCCTTCTTCGGCTCGATGGGCGGGCAACCGCTCAACAAACCGATCGTCGGGATCGCCTTCGACTCGCGGACCGGCGGGTACTACGAGGTGGCCAGTGACGGCGGCATCTTCGCCTTCAACGCGCCGTATCAGGGTTCGATGGGTGGCACGCCCCTCAACAGCCCGATCGTCGGGATCGCCTTCGACACGCTCACCGGCGGGTACTACGAGGTGGCCAGCGACGGCGGCGTCTTCGCGTTCAACGCCCCGTATCAGGGTTCGATGGGCGGCACACCCCTCAACAAGCCGATCGTCGGGATCGCCTACGACCCCGCAACGGGGGGCTACTACGAGGTCGCCAGCGACGGCGGCATCTTCGCGTTCAACGCCCCGTATCAAGGTTCGATGGGCGGCACACCCCTCAACAAGCCGATCGTCGGCATGACCGTCGACTACGCCACCGGCGGCTACTACGAGGTGGCGTCCGACGGTGGGCTCTTCGCGTTCGACGCGCCCTTCCAGGGCTCGATGGGCAGCTCACCGCTCAACAGCCCGATCGTGGCGATGGCCTTCGGCTGAGTCCGACCCGGCGCTCCTCGTGCGCCACTCCGTCATCTACTAAGGTAGACAGTATGTCAGCCAGAGTAGAAATCACGTTGGGTCAGTGCGTCGGCGATGCGCGTGCGGCGCTCGGGCTCTCCCTGCAGGAGGTTGCCGCGGGAGCCGGTTGCTCCACCGCCTACGTTCACAAGCTGGAGCAGGACCGGGTCCGAACGCCTTCACCGCGGGTCCTCGCCGGTCTCGCCCGCACCCTCGGCGTCGAGTACGACGACGTGATGACAGCCGCGGGCTACGAGTGTTCGGCGACGGCCGGGTCGGACACGGTCGACTTTGCTGCACCGAGATTCTCCAACGCTCACGTCGTCCACCTCCTGGAGGGGCTCGTCAGCGATGTCGCCGCGTTGAGGGAAGAGGTCCGGGCGCAGCGAATCGAGCAGTGACCGAGCCGACGATTACGCGAACGGACGAGGCCGGATCCCACGAGCTCTTGGCCGTTACCGCACGTGCATTCTGGGACGACCCACTCTTCGACTTCCTGAGTGGCGGTGATCTCCTCGGCGAGTACCGGGTACTCCCTTCCGTCTTCCGTGCCGCGATGCGCGATCTCCGGACGGACGCGGCGGAACGCTATGTCTCACTTGTTGCGGAGAAGCCCCGTGGTTTCGCAGGTTGGCTCGGGCCGGGTGCCTTCCCGCGATCCCGACGGGAGCGAATGACCCGGGACGTGCGGGCCGCATCGGTGCTCGTGAGGCTGAGGAACCGGCGGAAGGCGCTGAACCTTCTCCAAGAGGTCGAACGACGGCATCCGACCGAGTCGCACTGGTACCTCGCCTTGCTCGCCACGGATCCGAGCGTCCAGGGTCGGGGGATCGGGACCGCCCTTCTGCGTCCGGTCCTCGACCGTTGCGATGCCGAGGGCATCCCCGCGTACACCGAGACCCAGAAGCCCGGGAACGTCTCGTGGTACGGGCGGTCCGGGTTCGTCACCGTCGACGAGATCATCCTTCCGGGCACGCCGAGCGTCTGGCGTCTGTGGCGGGACCCCCGACCTCACTCATCGAACGCACGCGCCGGCTGAGGTCGTCCGGCATTCGTGGCCGGGCGGCCCGGTCACGTGCGACGCCCAGTGCGGACGTCACGGATCACGTCGCGGCTCGGCCCCGCCCACCCGGTCGTCATAGTCGCGGAGTCGGCTGGCCAGCGCTCCCATGACCTCGAGCGCGAACATCGGCGTCGCGTCGATGAGGAAGAGGAAGAGGGCCCGATCGATCTCTGCGATCGTCGAAGGCTCGGCCGCGACGGCCGTGAGGCTGCGCGGGAGATGATCGATCAGCGCGCGCTCGCCGAAGACATCGCCGGGTCCGAGCCGGGCGACGGTTGCCGTTCCCTTGCTGAGCGTGACCGCGCCCTCGACGATGCCGTACATGTGAGAGCCCTCGTCACCTTCTGCGTAGATGATCTCGCCGTCCACGACGTTGCGATGGACGGGGGCATTGAGGAAGAGGCCACGGGCGGTCACGGCGGATCGGTTACTCCTTGGGCTCGACGGACGTGGGTTCGAGAGGCATCGTAAGGTCGGGGCAATCCGGTCGTCGGCTGCCCGCTTCCACATCGCCTGGGAGCGGTGGGAGCGGAGCGGGCAGCCGACGCCGATCCGGGTGCCGTCGGTGCACGTTCAAGAGATCCGTGGATTGACGGTGACGACACCGTGAAGTCCGGTGACCGAGTGGTAGGAGATGCTCTGGGAGCTCACCGCGGTCCACGACCACGTGCCTCCCGGCGAGATCACCGGAGAGCTGACGGCGAGGTGGTCGAACATGACCTGTTCGGACTGGTTCGTGAGATTCGTCCAGGTGACGGCGGCCCCGGGGGCGGAGAAGAGCCGGACGGGCATGAACCCCGTGGCCGAGATGATGACCTGCTGACCGTCGTCGACCAGCGGGGACACCGGTCTGCCGCCGTACTGGGTCGGAACCGCGACGGGCGACCCTTGGATGATCACCGTGCTCGAAGTCCTGATCGTGGCCTGACTGGGTCCGGTCATCGGCGAAACGGTCGACATCGCAGGATCGACTGTCGAGGTCGTCGACTGCGCGGTTGCCCCGTTGCCTCCAGCGGTTCCACACGCGGTCAGCACCGCCCCGGGCGCAAGGAACGTGCCGATCGCCACGCACCGGCTGATGAACGCACGTGCGCGCATTGGACGGGGTGCCGCGGTGCTCACAGTGTCGCCGGCAGGAGTTGGGCCAGTTGCTCGAAGGAGAGGGCCGCGAGTGCGAGGAGAACCGGCATGGCCATGAGGTAGAGCGACCACGGGTGGGACCACCGTCGACGGACGGCGACCGTGGCGACGAGCCCCACGACGAGGAGTGAGCTCCAGAGCACGGTGGGGAGCAACGCCCGATGGTCACCGGGAAAGGCCTGCGCGGAGCTCGGCGGAAGGCCCGAGGAGGCAACCTCGACCGACACCGGATGGCTCACCATGCGGGCGATCGCGACGATCCGGTCCGACGGAACGAGGGACACGCCGGAGGTCACGAGCGTGAGCCTCGCGTCAGCGGTCGGCACCACCGGATCCGCCTGGCCCGGCCTCACGACGAAGGTCCGGACAACCCGGTACTCGAACGAACCGAAGCCGCCGACGACGTTGATCGCGGCCCCACGGTGGAGGGAGCCGATGGCGTGGAACGGTCCGCCGAAGAGCAGGCTGTGCCCGGCGATCACGGTGTTGCCACGCAGTCCCGGGAGTGCCGAGCCGGACATCAGCCCCGGCCCCTGCGCGAGATCGCCCGCGCCGGTTCCCTCGACCACCACCTGGTGGAGCCCGAGGGAAGGGATGGCGAGCAGCGCGACCGGCTGTCCGTCCGTCGGCACCTTCCCGGTGAGGGCGGCGAGCCCCGCCGGGCCATGGAAGGCCAGGAGCAGGCGCGTCTGCGATCGCGACGCTTCGAGAGACGTGAATCCGAAGAGGTAACCCGCGAACAGCGCGACCAGCACTCCGAAGACGGTCACCGTTGCTGCGACGCTCTGCCAGCGGATGCCGACGTCGGCGGCTGGGGACGGCTTCGATTCCGTGGTGAGTTCACCGATCGTGTCGGGCACCGAGTCGGCAGTGGCACCGTCGGGACCGGTTCCCTGGTCGCCGTCGTGTCCGGCAGCCGACCCGCGCGTCAGAGCCGTTCATCCGGGGTGCTTCGGCGACCGAGAGCTCGGTCACGACTCCGGCTCCGTTGGTTCGTCGGTGCCGATGCCCCCGTCGGCGCTCGCCCGGCGCCTGAAGCCGAGGACCGCCCAGGCGATCGGTCCGAGTGTGAGCGCGGCGACTCCCGCGAGCAGGATCGTGACGAGCAACCACCGACCACCCGGCGCGACCAGGGCCACGAACGCGGACTTGAAGTTGGACGCTCCGCGGGCGGCCGAGCCGGGATGGCGACCCGCTCCCGATGGGCCGGAGGCCGAAGTGGTCGCCGAGTTGGCACCGTCGATGGCACCACCCGGCGAAAACGGGGCGGTGGTCGTCGCGGACGGGACCGCCGCGCCACCCTGCGTCGGGCCGTCCCCTTGCGCACCCGCCACCGACGTCGAGCTCGCTTCGGGGCCGGAGCCACCAGCGGTGCTCGACGCCGGGAAGTACTTGTCGACGGCTGTCGAAGCCTGGGTCGCCAGGCCGGCGGTCAGCGGAAGGATCCCGGGTGGGAGATTCGCCCCCGAGCCGCCGGTCTGGCCGAGAAGGGCCTCCAGCACCGTCCTGGTCGCGGCCTGCTGTGCGGGCGTGGTCGGATCGGTCGGCACCGCCGCGTAGATGACGACGGGCATCGGGTAGGCCGCGGGATCGCCGATGTTCGTGAAGTCGAAGCTCAGCGTGCCGTCGGCGTTTGCGGTCGCGTCGCCGATCGCCGCATCGACAGACTGCACCGACGGGCTCACGAACGAGCCGGCGGCGTTCTGGAGCTGCGCCTCATCGAGGCCGTAGTAGAGCGCCTCGTACCAGTTCATCGTTGCGAAATCGGCCTGGCGCTGCGGGGACGGACTGAGGAACTCGCTGTGGAGGCTGGCGAACTCGGATTGAGGTGTGGCGTCCGTGCCCCAGAGGGTGGGGGTGAGGTCACGAGCGGGAACTGGTCCGTCACCGGACACGTCCCGGACTGCTTCGGGTTCGCCCAATTCGTCGAGGAGGAGAGGACCTGCGCAGCGGTCTGGGTCTCCGTGAGCGACGTGCCGCCGAGGGTGAGCGTGTGGTCGGGGGCAGCACACAGCCACCGGAGCAGTTCGTCGTTCACGCCGGCGTTGTCGCCGCGGAGATACGCGCCGAATCCCTGATTGGGGAGGAAGCCGGGTACTGAGTTGAGCACCTCCATCGCAGGGCACGGGGTGATGGTCGGAGGCGACTGCAACGGGTTGGCGCACGAGGCGCCAGGGATCGCATCGGCGGTGCCGACGTTGCTGTTGTAGAGGTCAGCGACGAGTCCCGCGACCATGTTCGGGGTGAGCCGCATGGTGCTTTCGGGAAAGTTGAGTCTGAAGTTCGTGCTCAGCGCGTTCTGGGCGAGGAACCCGAGGACATCGGCAGAGACCGCCACCGGGATGAACGCGTGATGGATCCCCGCGAGCGCCGACTGCTCGTCGGCGGCCTCCGGGTCGTCGGTGAAGGCGATCTGGGCTGTACCCGAGGCCAGGGCCTGGACGGCCGCGAGGGAGTCCTGCGCGGTGTTGACCGCGACGGTGGGCTGGGCCCCGGTGCAGCTCAGCGGCGCGATCCGCGAGAGGAGGCCTTCGATCCCGAAGTCGCTCACCGTGTTCAAGACGGTCCCGTTCGGGCACCCGCTGCTGTCGGCGAGGAATTGGACGGGCACCACGATCGTGTTGTTCGCATCCGGCGTACGCGACCTGTCGAGTGCCGGGTCGAAGATGTCGACGGAACAGGGATTCGCCCCGGTGTCGCAGAAGAACGTGCCGCTTGTCGTCCCATTCGGGACGAAGCCCGACAACGGGGCGGCGCCGTTGTTCTGGACCTCGATCACCTGCTGGCTCCCTGCAGAGGTGCCATCGGGGAGGATCGGGAGCTGCACCGGTGTGGGCTCGCACAGGGGCGCTCTCGACGTGATGGGTGCGGTGTCGGAGCAGTAGTAGACGGTGGGGGTGTCGCCGACCGGATACTGGTAGAGGTCGACGAAGACGGACTGCGGTTGCGCCAGCGACCCGACCAGGCCCGACGACGGCCCGACCTCCGCGGTCGGGCAGGGTGCGTGCGGGCAGGGGATCGCGACGCACGAGTACCCGTTCGGGCAGACCGGCGGTGGGGACTGCGGGACGGCCGCGGAAGCGGAAGGTCCTGAGGCGGTCAGCGCGGAGGCCGCGCCACCAGCGCACAAGGTCACCATCGAGACAACCGTTGCGGTCAAGACGGTGATCGAACTGCGGATCCGCGGTCTCATTGGCCCCCGGGACCGAGCTCCTGGTCCGTGCGTTCGGGTCATGACGTCCTCCTCGTTCTTCGCCGTTGCAGGAGCACGACCCAGGCGATGGTCGGCGGGAGTACCACGACCATCGCGATCCCGAAGGTCCAGACCACCATGGGCAGGATCGATCGGGGCGCATGCAGATCACTGCCGATGGCGCGGCTCAGGTCGAGCCCGACCACGGTCCCGGGAAGGACGTTCCCTTTGGCGTTCGCCGAATCGGAGCCACCCGATGCTGTGGTGGATCGACCGGATGCCGTGCTTGCGCCACTCCCACCCGGTCCTGTTCCCGCGCCGTTGCCACCCGACGCAGCGGCCCCACCGAGGACACCGCTCTGGCCCGAGCCCGCGGGTCCTGCGGTGCTTCCAGCGGGACCCCCCGACCCCCCCGGAGCGCTGGAACTTGTGGGCACCTGGCCGCCGAAGAGCGCCACGTAGGGGTCGTTGCAGGTGCTCGCATTGACGGTGGCGGGGGGCGCGGCAGCGCCGTTGATCCGCTGGATGGCCTGGAAGTCGTCTTCGACCAGATTCGGAGGCAGTGGCGAGTAGCCGAGCTGCTGGGCGGCGAGCTGTCCCTGGCAGGCGAGGAACTGGATGAACCGCCCGAGGACCGCACCCTTCGCGGGATTCATCTGACCTTCCGGTGCCACCAGGTAGCTGTAGGCGGAGATGGGGTAGGCGTTGGGATCGGGGTCGGTGAACACGCCCGTGAGGAGCTGCTCGAGGTCCGGGAGGAGCTGCGCCTTCAACAGCGCGACGGCATCGCCGTAGGCCGACGGCTGAACGAACGCGCCACCGGGCAGGTTCTGGATCGCGGCGCACGGCTCGTGGTGCTCGATCGCGTAGCCGGTCTCCACGTAGGTGACGCTCCCTGGATTGGAGGCCACGTACTGCGACGCGTTGTCGGAACCCTGCTCGCCGTTCCAGCTCGCGAAGTTGTAGCCGGGATGGGGCGAACCGGACTGTGGGAATGGCCAGATCGCCTGGGGACCGCCCGGAAAGTTGAGTGCCGCGGTGAACTTGGCCCAGTCCCCCGGATCGAGCGTGTTGAAGTAGTCGGAGAAGATGTAGTTCTCGCCTGAGGGATCGGTGCGGAACACGGTCACGATCGGGTTGGCGTCCCCGGCCAGCTCCGGATTCAGTCCTCCTTGGGCGAGTTGACCCCAGGTGGAGATCGTTCCGGTGAAGATGCCGACGAGCAGGTGCGTGTCGAGCTGGAGCGAGGTGAGCGGTTGACCGGTGATGGGGTCGGCGAGGTTGAACATGACGCACGTCGATCCGGCCACGGTCGGCAGGTACTGGTAGGCGTACCCCGGAGGCGGCGTGTAGTTGGCCTGGTTGGTGCTGTAGCCGATCTCGGTGGCCGCGACGTCGACCTGCTGCTGGGCGAACTCGTTGAGTCCGACGACCGAAGAGGACGTCGAGTAGTTGACGCTGTCGCCGTAGCGCTGGGCGACCTGGTTCACCCACTGGGTGATGGCGATCGCCGCGTAGCTGGACCCGGATCCGGTGATCGTCGGTCCCGAGGCGGACGCGGGCGACGACGTCGCCAGCAACGCACCGGCAACGGTGAGTACCGAGGCCGTGATGGTGACGACACGACCGATGCGACGAGGGGCTCGACGTACGGTCGTGGCGCACGTGCGCCCCAGGTGTCCGAAGACGGTGGCCACGTCCGTCACCTCACCCGAACCGGCCGTGGACGTAGTCCGCGGTGCGCGAGTCGGTCGGGTGCTCGAAGATCTGGGCCGTCGGACCTGCTTCGATGATGCGGCCCGGCTCGTTCTCCTCGGCGAGGAAGAGCGCACAGAAGTTCGAGACCCGATGCGCTTGTTGCATGTTGTGGGTCACGATCACGACCGTCACGTCGTGGGCGATCTCAGCGATCGTCGCTTCGATCCGTCGGGTCGAGGTCGGGTCGAGGGCCGAGCAGGGCTCGTCCATGAGCAGGACCGACGGCCGGACGGCGAGGGCCCGGGCGATGCAGAGGCGCTGCTGCTGTCCGCCTGAGAGCGCACCTCCGAGGGCGCCCAACCGGTTCCGGACTTCGTTCCACAGCCCGGCCTTGGTCAGCATCTCTTCGACGAGCGAGTCGGGATCTGACACCCGGATCCGCGAGAACCGGAGCCCGGACAGGACGTTGTCCCGGATGGTCATCGCCGGAAACGGGTTCGGCTTCTGGAAGACCATGCCGATCTGGAAGCGCGTCCGGGTGGCGCGCTGGATCGCCCCGTAGATGTCGGCGCCGTCCAACTCGACCTCGCCGGCGAACTGGGCGCCCGGCACCGCTTCGTGCATCCGGTTGAGGATGCGGAGGAACGTGGACTTGCCGCATCCGGAGGGTCCGATGAGCGCCGTCACCTGTGACCGCTCCATGAGGAGCGACACGCGGTCGAGCACCAGCCGTGACCCGAACCAGGCGCTCACACCCCGGGCTTCGAGGCGTGCCGCGCGGCCCGCTGAATTCGACGAATGGCCGTCGGAGACCGACGTTTCGATGGCTCCCGTTGCTGATCTCATTGCTCCCAGTCGCTCCCAATTGCTCCCGTGCCGCTTTCGTACGCACGCACCTCGACGACGTGCGTGCGTACCTGTCAGGTCTCGTCGTCGGGCATGTTCATGCCGGTCAGCTCTGACGTCATGAGGAGTGGTGCTCGCCGCATTCCGTCCTCGCCGCCGCGTCGCCGTCCGAGGAGTCGCGCGAGGACGAAGAGGACGAGCACGAGAAAGACGAGGACGAGTGCGGCGGAGTAGGCGAGGTCGATGGCGGTCTGATTCGAGCTCTTGATGTTCTGGAACACCAGCAGCGGCAGCGCCTGCTGCGGTCCGTGGACGACGTTGAAGTTCCAGAAGAAGCTGCCGAAGATCGTCACGAGGAGGACAGCCGTCTCGCCGACCGCCCGGGCGACGCCGAGGATGATGCCGGTCACGATGCCAGGACGGGCGGTCGGGAGCACCACTGACCACGTGGTGCGCCAATCGGGCGCCCCGAGGGCCATGGAGGCTTCCCGCAGCCCACCGGGGACGACCTTCAAGACCTCCTCCGTGGTGCGGGTGACCGAGGGGAGGAGGAGGATCGCGAGCGCCATGGCTCCGGCGAAGCCGGAGAACCCCCGGTGGAACGTCACGATCCAGATCGAGTAGATGAAGACGCCGGCGACGATCGACGGCAGGCCGCTCATGGCGGTGACCACGGTGCGCACCGCGCCGGTGAACCTGCCACCGACCTCCACCAAGAAGACGGCCGTGGCGAGCGCAGCTGGGACGCCGAGGACGATCGCCACGGCCACGATCTCGAGCGTGCCGACGATGGCATGACCGAGGCCGGGTGCGTTGTTCGGGCCGGCGATCTGATCGTGCACGAGAAGGTGCACGCTGATCAGGTGCCAGCCCTTCACCACGAGGAACCCGAGCATCAAGGCGAGGGGGACCGCCAGGGTGAATGCGCCCAGGGCGACGACGGCGGTGAGGAGGCGGTCGTTGGCGACGAGGCGCCCCGACACCTGATTGTTCACGACCCAGTAGATGCTGAAGAACAGTGCGACGGTGCAGAGGAAGAAGCCGAAGGGACCGCTCAGTTGGGTCAGCTGGTCGAAGAGCAGCCACGTCGCGGCAGTTGCCGCGAGGAGTGAACCGGCGAGGATCCCGAGGTCCTCGAAGCGCAAGTCGCGGACACGCCGCGGACGCTGCGGTTCGGGGGCGTGCGTATCGGGCGACGCGAGCACCGGTCCGTCGATCGTCGTCGTCACAGCTCGACTCCCTGTGCGCTCCGCGAATGCTGCACGATCCACGAGGCGACCAGGTTGACCGCCAGGGTCAGGACGAAGAGGACGAATCCGGCGGCGAGCAGGGCGGAGAGGCCGAGCGGCCCTCCTGAGCCGAAGCGAAGCGCGATGAGCGATGCGATCGTGGTGCCCCCCACCTCGAGGATGTGGAAGGGATTGGTGAAGCTGAGGCTCAAGATGATCGCGACGGCGATCGTCTCGCCCATCGCCCGGCCGAGGCCGAGCATGATCGCGCCGATCAGGCCGCCTCGACCGAATGGCAGCACCACACGGCGGATGACGGTGGCCCGGCTGGCCCCGAGTGCCATCGCCCCCTCGCGCTCGGCGACCGGTGTCAGGGAGAAGACCTCACGGGTGATCGACGTGATGATCGGGACGACCATCAGACCGACGACCGTGCCGGCGATGAACTGGGAGGAGGTGAACAACGGCGTCGAGGTCCGGAGCAACGGGATGAAGGCGAGGTGATCGGACATCCAACGTGAGATCCCGGTCATGTGGCTGGAAAGGACGAGGAAGCCCCAGAGTCCGTAGATGACGCTCGGGATGGCGGCGAGCAGGTCGACGAGCGAGGTGGCTGGCTGCTTCAGCCAGGACGGGGCGTACTCGTTGATGAAGAGCGCCGACGCGATGGAGACCGGTACCGCCAGCACCAGTGCGATGAACGCGACCATCACCGTGCCGATCAGGGCCGACCGCACGCCGAACACGGGGTGGTGCCCTTCCGTCTGGAAGCCGGTGTTGGTGAGGAAGTGGGTGCCCTGCGAGCGGAACGCGTCGAAGCCCTTGAGGAACAAGAAGAGCCCGATCAGGAAGAGTACGAGGAAGGTGGAAAAGGCCACTGTCCCGGTGCCGACGCGATAGGCGCGGTCCGCGCCGGCGCGCTGGGACCTGATCTGACGCGGCAGCTGTGCGTCGGTGGCGGTCGGAAGAGTTTCGTCGAAGATGGTCATGTGGGGTGCGGGTGCATCTGGTGATGGCGACGACCGGGAACTGGTCTCTGCCAGCTCCCGGTCGTCGCAGTGCCCTCAGCCGTCTAGCGGCGGCTCACTGGTGTCCGACGTTGCCGTCGGTGGTGGTCACGGTGCAGTAGCCGAGCGGGTCGAGGTTCGATGCCGTCGGAGGCGTGTCGTACTGGTTGTACGAGGACGACGTGAAGGTCGAGATCGACGACGCCGGTGTGGTGACCGAACCCTCGTCGAACGGGACGTTCGGGGCCAGGCCGTCGAGCGGGAAGAATCCCTGCGCGGCGATCGCCGCGTCGATCTCGCTGCGGAAGGTCTTGTTGGTGACCGGGTCGACGATCGGCGTTCCGGTAGTCGTCCCGTCGACGGTGTTCACTTTGCAGATGAAGCCGTCCTCACTGGCGAAGTTGAGCGTCGCCGGCGAGGAGGCCGGGATGAACGGGTTGGTGCCGTCGGAGTAGGCCGTGTAGAGGAACTCCGGAACCGGGTAGGTCCCGTTCAGGATCGTGGTCTCGGTCGGTGAGACGGCTGGTGAACCGATCGCTCCCACCGCGGTGTCCTTGAAGGAGGTCGACTTGCTCTGCTGGGAGAACCGCCCGAACGACAGGAACGTGATGGCGTAGGCCTGGTCGCCGTTCTTGTTGATCGAGGAGACCTGGTTCTGGACGATCGTATGGCTCTGGGCGTAGTTGGTGAACTTGGGCCCTTTGTAGATGGCGGCGTGCCCGTCCTTGCAGGTCGGCAGCGGTGACGGCGGCCAGCTCGCCTGGGCATCGACGTACGTCTCCGAATTGTCGGGGTAGAGGTAGCTGTCCCACGTCGACGTCACCGCAGACGAGGTCAGCGTCGAGTACGGATCGATGAGGGCGTCAGCTTTCGCTCCGGTCGCACCGACATCGCTCCAGCACTTGTCGGCACCGGTCCAGATGCCCTGGAGCTGTGCCTGGGTGAGGCTCGGGACCGTCGACGCGGCCGTCGGTGCCTTCTTCGCGGTGGTGTAGACGAGGTAGTCGACGCCATCCGCCGCATACGCCACGAAGTTGAGGCCCTGGTCGTCGTACTTGCCGTTCTGGCCGGTCAGCCCGCCCCGAGCAGACGAGGCGAATCCGATCGCCGCGGTGCTCGTCGAGTGCGTGCCCTGGTTTTCGAGCTGGGTGATCCCCGCGCTGGAACCGATGCCCGGCTCGATCGACACGACGTCGTTCAGCGGGTTCTCGGAGAACTGCCCGCCCACGCTCGGGAGGCCGTAGCCGGAAGGCCAGTCGCCGGCGGGAAGGCCACCGCCCGTCGGGCAGCTGAAGTCGTAGGGCTGGGTGAACCCCTTAGGCACGATCTGGTTGCACCCTTGTGACCCGTTGAAGAGCTGGGCCAATGACGAGATGACGGCGTGCGGCGTGTTGCCACCGCTGCCGATCACCAGGTTGTTCGCCGCGGGCGCCACGGTCGCAGACGCGGTGCCCGAGAGCCCGATGAGGAGCCCGACGGTTGCAATGGTCACGGCTGCCACGGAGGAGCCGAGACGGGATGTGCGATGGTGCAACATGGACCTGCCCTTTCTGGATTGGTGGTGGGGTGTGTCCCGATGGCTCCCGGTACGGGCTTCCCCGGAGACGATTCTCTAGTAAATCACTAGAGAATGTCAACTTAATTGGGCGAATTGCTCCGGTGGGCTGGTCTGATCGGGCGACCGGTGATGCCTCAGCTCAGCTGGCCGGCACCGCGACCGACGGTCCAGAGACTTCGACGGTCACCCCGGTGGCGATGAATGGCCGCACCGTGACCGTGGTGTCAGGTCGCGGTTCTCGAGGATTGCCGGTGAGACATCTCTCATGTTCGCCGACTGACCTTGACTCAGCCCTGGCTCCTGCAGATGATCGTCAGTGGTGGTGTCCGTCCGGTAGCGGTCCTTCGGCGTGGTGGGGTCCGATGCCGGCGCAGCAAGCCCAGCAAGCCCGGGAAGACCGCGCGAGCCCGCGTGGCGATTCGGAGCGGTGCCGAAGACTGGAGGATGACTGATGGCTCGTCGACGGGTGGTCCGGATCGCGGCGCTGGTGACGACAGCCCTTGGAGTGTTGGCCGTGGGTCCCCCGGCCGTGGCAGCAACCTCACCGATCTCACTGCAGGTGCCGGAGGGGACCGCTTTCGCCATCCTGGGCCACTGGTGTGGGGGCATCCAGCAGAACGTCTTCGGCTCCGGCTTCGATCCTGGCAGCGGCTACCCGAATGGTGACGCGTATGTGTGGACGACCTGTTCGGCCGGTGGTCGTGGAGGCCACAGCACGACGTACTCCGCGTGGGTGGCCGCAGAGTGGGACTTCACCGGCGCACTGGTGTCCGACTCGATCCTGACGTCGGCTCCGTCGGTGGATCCGACCCTTTCGGTGTTCGACGTCCACGGCAACCAGCTGGTGAACCAGTCGAACCGGGCGAATCTCGTCCTTGCCGCCGGGTTCGTGCCCGCCCCGCGGATCTCGGGTGTGACGCCCAACTCCGCCCCTCAGGGCACGACGGTGACCGTGAGTGGGACCGGGTTCACCGGCGCAACCGGTGTGATGTTCGGGTCCACCGCTGCGGCCAGCTTCACGGTGAACAGCGACACCTCGGTGACCGCCGTCGCTCCCGCAGTGCGAACGGGGACCGTCGACGTGACGGTGACGGGCCCGGGAGGTACGAGCGCGACCAACCCGGGTGATCAGTTCACCTTCGTGCTGACCCCGCGGGTCTCGGGTCTGCAGCCCGCGAGGGGGTCAGCTGACGGTGGGACGAAGGTCACGATCACCGGTGTGAACTTCTCCCATGCAACCGCGGTTCGTTTCGGTGGGATCGCGGCGCGCTTCAAAGTGGTCAATCGCACGTCGATCATCGCGACCTCGCCGCCGGTTGCCGATCCGGTCGCGGTCGACGTGACCGTGACCTCTGCGTACGGCACCAGCGCGGTCGGCAGCGTCGACCTGTTCACCTACTTCTGACCGGGGCGTCTCCCGCCCGCCGCGGCCTCCGACGGGGCTCGGCAAGCGCGGGTCGCGCCCCGTCGGCCCTGGTCGATACGCCGTTGACCGTTGACCAGTCGGCGGGACCTGTGTGGTCGGGCTGCCCGGATTTGAACCGGGGACCTCTGCGTCCCGAACGCAGCGCGCTAACCAAACTGCGCCACAGCCCGATGTCCGGCACCGGCTGCTCGGCCGTTCCAGAACAGGGAGATGCTATCCGACCTCGGAGTGGGCGCTTCCCGGCTCGTCGACGGGTCGGTCGCCGGCCGGGGGCGCCTCCTCCGCCAAGCGCTTGGCGACGACCTTTGCGATCCGGCGCTTGTCCATCTCGCTGACCCGGAGCTGCCAGCCGGCGACCTCGAGGCACTCCCCGTCGGTCGGGATGTGACCGAAGGCGTCGAAGAGGAAGCCGCCCAGGGTCACGTACTCCCCTTCGGGAAGGTCGATCCCGAGTTGGTCCCGCACGTCGTCGACGCTCATCCGCCCGTCGAGCAACCACCGGCTCCCGTCGACCCGGACCAGGTCGGGCTCGTCATCGGAGTCGAACTCGTCGGGGAGGTCGCCGACCAGCGCACCGAGGAGATCCTTCACCGTGAGGACGCCCTCGACGCCGCCGTGCTCGTCCACGACGACGGCAAACGCGCGTCGTTGTCGTCGCATCTCCGAGAGCACGTCGAGGACCCGGCGCGATTCTGGCACGAGGAAGGGCTGGCGGAGGCGGCGCGAGATGTCGATCGGATCCGGCGAGCGCGGTTCGACGCCGGATGCGTCGGTCGGCCCAGAAGCGCCCGCAGCCGCGCCGGCCGATCCAGACCGGAGCCCGCGTGAGTCGCCGATCTTCCAGCCGGCACGGAACAGATCGTTGACGAACAGCACGCCGACGAGGTCGTCGAGGTTCTCTCCGTAGACCGGGAAGCAACTGTGCCCGGACTCACGGACCGCTGTCGACACGTCCTCGACCGTGAGCGGGATCGACAGCGCATCCACGTCGACCCGTGGGGTCATGACCTCGCGGACCGGGGTGTCATGCAGGTCGTGGAGCGCGTCGATGATGAACTGCTCCTCCGCGTCGGCCCCGCGTGCCCGCTCCCCCGACCGGTCGGCACGGTCGCGTTTGGGCGGTCGACGGTGCCGGTCGTGCCGGCTGTCGGCGTCTGAGTGCCGCTCTCCGTCTCGGCGGAACACGGACACGGCGATCCGGACGTTCGGGCCGGTCGGTCAGGCGCCGGCAGCGAGCGGCGTCGACATGACCGAGCGAGGCCGGTAGGACTCGTCGAAGTAGGTCCCGCCGTCGAGAAGCGAACGCACTGCCCGTCGGAGTCGGATCGGGTCGAGCGGCTTGACGACCCACCCTTCGGCACCGGACCGTCGCGCGAGGAAGACGTCGGGGCGACGGTCGAGGAGCATGAGGACGGGCACATGGCCGAGGCTCCCATAGGACTCCTCCAGCCGGAGCTCGAGGCAGACCGCCATGCCGCCCATGTTGCCCATCTGCAGGTCCACGACGACCAGGTCGGGCAACGTCGCTGCGACCGCGGCCATGACCTCGGGCCCGGACCGCGCCTCGACGACCTCGAGGTCGGGGGTGCTGGCGATCGCCGCGACTTCGGCCCGCACGCTCGGCGCGTCGCTGGCCACGAGAAGGGTGCGCACGGCGCCCAGGCTACTCTGCGCCCGACGGGGGTCGGTGGGTCGCGACGTCGGGCGCACGTCCGGCGAAGAGGACGTCCGCGACGGTCCCCAGTCCTGCGAGGTCGTGCACGTCTCCGGCGAGCAGGGGAATCCGGTAGACCGGTGCGGGGCTGATCTTCGCGACGAGGTCGGCGAAGGCCCGCTCCTCACGATCGGCGGCGTCGGTGTAGCCACGGAGGTTCTCGACCAGCGCCCCGAAGGCGGCGGACCGGTGGTCGTCACGGCATGCCTGCAGGGCGGCGAGCTGCGTGTCGTCGGCGAACCGGGGCTGGATCCGGTTGACCACGAGGGCGGCAACCGACAACTGGGACTCGGCGAGCTTCCCCGCGAAGTGCACCGCCTCGTCCACCGAGTCGGGCCGCGGTGAGGCGACGAGGACGAACGCGGTGTCGCCTTGGGCGAGGAGCTCGCGCACGTGCGCCGCCCGACTCCGGAAACCCTCCTCCATCCCCTCGAACGCCTGGAAGAACGCGACGGCGTCGCGCACGATGTCGGCACCCGCGACGCGAGAGAGGGTGCGCAAGAGGGCCTGTGCGGCCACACCCATCACCCGGAGCCCGGCGTGGGCCGGCTTCATCAGGGCCCGGAACACGCGGTTCTCGAGGAAGCGGGTCAACCGGCGGGGTGCGTCGAGGAAGTCGAGCGCATTCCGAGTGGGCGGGGTGTCCACCACGATGAGGTCGAAGCCTCCCTCCTCGACGAGCTCGTAGAGCTTCTCCATCGCCATGTACTCCTGGGTGCCGGAGAGCGAGTTGGTGAGGTTGCGATAGATCCGGTTGACCCGGATGCTCTCGACCTGTTCGGGGCTGTCCGCATACCGCTGCACCAAGTCGTCGAAGGTGCCCTTGGGGTCCAACATGAGGGCGTGGAGGGATCCCGACCACCCCCCGTCGATCCGCACCGGGTGGTTGGTGAGGGCGTCGACGCCGAGCGAGTCGGCGAGCCGGCGCGCAGGATCGATCGTCACCACGCACGCGGACCGCCCGAGCCGGGCGGCCTCGAGGGCGAGGGCCGCGGCAGTCGTGGTCTTGCCCACACCGCCCGAACCGCAGCAGATCACGATCGAGTCCGACGCGACGACGTCGCGGATGCCGCGAGCGACGGTCACCGGGAGGTCTTCGCCGGGTCGGGGATGGCGGCCACTCCTGCGCCCAGCGCGTCGCTGAGCGTGTCGAGCTCTGCCGGGCCGATCGTCGCGGCGAAGAGATAGGGGACGCGGAGCTGGGGGAGCGGGAGCTCGCGGGCGAGGCGGGCGAGCTGCTCCTCTTGGAGCGCGTACCGGGTCTGACGGAACCGGCGCGCGGCCTCGAGGGAGTCCACGAGGTTCGGATCGAGCTCGACGCCGGCTGCTTCGAGTGTGTCCACTGCCGGTCGCGCGAGCTCGTCGACGCCCGGAGTGCAGGCGTTGACGATCACCGGACCGAGCGCGATGCCAATCCGGTCCTCGAGCGCGTAGGCCGACTCGACGGCCTCATTGACCGGCATCTCCTCCGGGAGGGTCACGAGGGCGACCTGGCAGCGCACCGGGTCAGAGAGGAGATCGACGACGTCGGCGGCCTGCGCACGGATCGGACCGCTGCGGGCGGCGTCGAGCAGCCCCGAGGCGGAGGAGAGGAAGGTCATCGCGTGCCCGGTGGCCGGTGCGTCGACGAGGACCAGATCGGCCAGACGGCTTCGTTCGATCTGCTTGACCTTGCCGAGGACCAGGATGTCGCGGATGCCGGGGATGGCCCCGGCGACGAGGTCCACGATGCCGCTCGCGAGCAGTCGCTTGGAGATCCGGCGCAGGCCGTGGTCGGCGAGGTACTCGAGCAACGCGTCATCGGGGGTGATCGTCCGTGCCTGGACGGTCCCTTCCGGGACGACCCCGCCCGCTTCGAGGTCGTCGCCGACCGCTCCGGTCGCACCGGCCGCCCGCAGGACGGAGGCGGCGTACCCGAGCGGCCCGTGGCGGCCGAAGGCGCTCGACACGCCGGTCCGGCCCTCGAGCTCGATCACCAGCACCGACAGCCCGGCGCCGGCGGCGAGATGGGCGAGCGCGGCGACCATCGTGGTCTTCCCGACCCCTCCCTTGCCGGCCACGATGAGGACCCGGCTCTGGCTGCAGAAGGAGCGGACGTCCATGACGAGTCGAGCGTAGTGTCCGGCCATCTCGTGACCGCTTCCGTGCGGAACCGCCCACCCTGCGCGCGCATCGCGGTCACCCGGCGTGCCGGGTTTGCCAGTTTCTAGAGAAGACCCTGCTCAGGCCCCTTGTTTCGGGAGGGCACTCCGAGTACTTTCCCTTGCTGGAGGATGGGACCGGGGGGGCGCGGCCCATGCTGGACGACGGGCCAGAAGGGGAGTGGGGAGTGGAGCAGGCGGTGGATGGATGGCAACTGCGGGCCTCGTGCCGGGGCCCCCAGGCAGAGATCTTCTTCCCGCCGGCGCATGCCGAGCGCAAGGAGGAGAAGGCTCAACGTGAGGACCGGGCCAAGGCGATCTGCCGCGAGTGCGCCGTGCGATCCGAGTGCCTCGACTACGCGATCCGGATCCACGAGCCGCACGGCATCTGGGGCGGGCTCAACGAGCTCGAGCGCAAGCAGCTGATGGACCGCCGGGCGGGCTGAGCCCGCTCAGCCCAGTCCCAGGGCGGCGCCGGCTGCCCTGGTCGCCCTGCTCGCGCACACCGACGAGGGCTGACCGTGGGTGACCTGGCAGAGGCCCGCGACCAGCTCGTTGGCCGAGGCGACGATCGCTTCGCCTGTCGTGAGCGTCGGTTGGCTCAGCGCGGCGGCGATCGTCGCCTGCGACTCGCCCACGAGGATCGCAGGACTGAACGCTGACGTCGTCGCGACCAGATGGTTGGCGATGTCGACGAAGGGGAGCTGGCCGGGGCCGCCACCGAAGTGGGCGACGAGTGCGGCCTGCGACGGCGAGAGCGTGGACAGCCTCGTGAATGCGCCGCGGGCGTTGACGACGTTGGAGTACAGCTCGACACCGACGAAGGTGAGATAGGGGCTCGAGTACGACGAGTGCATGAAGGTGAAGGTCTGGATCGAGGGATAGGCCGACAGGCCTCCCGACTGGACGTTGTGCAACGTCGAGAAGCGCCCGAAGCGCGAGAGCGCGACGACGAGGGACCACCGCTCGGCGGCGCAGAACGGGCAGTACTCCGCACCGACGAAGAGCACCTCGGGTCTCCCTCCGGAAGTGAGGGTCGGCTGTCCGGCGAGCACGACGGGCGGTGAGAGCTGGAGGGAGGACGATCCCGCCCCGACGGCGTCGAACGTGGCGGGCGGGATGTCGAGTGCTGCCAACACGTCCGCCGAGGTGGTGGTCGGATGCGAGATGTTCGCCCGCGGGGAGCTCTTGGTGAGGGCGTAGGTCAAGAGGCCGGCGACCCCGATCACGATCACGAGGACCGCACCCCACCCGAGACGCGCCGAGCGGGCCATGCCCTGGCGGGCGGGTGCGGCTGTCGGCGCGGGCACAGGGTCCGCGACCTCCCGGGCCGGATCGTCAGTCGGAACCTCGTTCACCTTGTCGTGCGCCGTCGGCGACGGCTACTCCCCGTCGTGTTCGCCGGCGCCGGCGAAGCTGAGGCTGCCCTCCTCGGGCGTGAGCACGAGCGGGGTCGCCGTCGCGACGATCACGAACAGGACGAAGGTGATCAGGTGGACCGACGAGCACCAGAGGCAGATCGCCTTGACGAGGAAGAGCTCGGCGATCAGGAGGTAGATGATCATCCCCACGCCGACCACGGAGAGGCCGAGCCTCGCGAGGTGGACACGGCGGTCGGTCGAGCGCCAGGCGACCGGCAGGCAGAGGAGGAGCATCGGGACGAAGTAGAAGAGTCCGAGCATCGCGACCGGGATCCCGAAGATCTCCGACTGCGGGGAGGTGGTGACCTTCTCGCAGTTGAACGTTGAATTCGCCACACAGGTGAGGGCGCGGGGCTCGAAATGGGTGATCGTGAGGTAGATCGAGACGCCGAGCCCGAGACACGCGAGGAGGAAGGTGGTGATCGGCTGCCACCTCAGCGAGGGCACGTCGGAGGTCCTCTCGACGCTCAGATGGTGAGCTTCAGTGCCTTGGCCGCCGCCTGCACCCCGGAGCTCGTGCACACCGAGGCAGGAGCACCCTTGGTGCCCGAGCAGATCGAGGCCGAGATGTAGTTGGCGGTGGCGACGATCGCCTGGGTCACCGGGTTGGTCGGGTCATTGAGGCCGCTCGCGATCTGCTGCCACGTGAGACCGGCAAGTGCACCCGGGTCGAAGCTCGCGCCCGAGATGAGGACCCGGTTGTTGATGTCGATGAAGGGGAACCCGATCCCCTGGGTGTTCGACGGCACGAACGTCGTGGACGAGTACTTGGCGATGATCGCCTTCTCCTCGGCGGTGGGGTTCTCGAGGGTCGTGTAGCCGGGGCCGGACGCGAGCGGCACGTTGGTGTACTGCTCGATGGATGCGAAGGCGAGGTACGGGCTGGTCAGGGTCGCCCCGTAGTAGCTGAAGGTGTTGGTCTGCGGGTACACGTCCGAGTGCGAGGACGCGGTGACCTTGAGACCCGACCAGGTCCCGAACCTTGAGAGCGCGGCGGTCATCGCCCACCGCTCGGCTGCGCAGTAGGGGCAGTACTCGGCGCCGTAGTAGATCATCGCGGGCGACTTGCCGCGGATCGACATCGGCGGCTGGCCGTTGATCACGGTCGGCGCCGACACCGGGATGGTCGAAGACGTGATGCCGACCGTGTCGTAGACGGAGCTCGGGATCGAGATCACCTGGTTGACGACCGAGGCGGGCGCCGGAGTCACCGGCGTGTAGGAGAGGTTCGCGGTCGAGCTCCCGGTCACCTTCACGATGACCAGCACGGCCACGATGACGATGACCACACCGACCGCACCCCAGGCCAGCATCGTCCCCGAGATGCCGCGCTTGGGCTGGGACTGGCCCGGTCGCGCGCCGCCCTTGGGCACGTTTCCCCCGCGGCCGCCCGATCCCCTGCCGGCGGCCTTGGCCGACACCTGCCGGCTCTGGGCCTTGCTCTTGTCCTTCGCTCCCTGGTCCGGACGTCCGCCCTGGCCGGAGGTGGGTTTGGGCTTGTTGCCCCCGGTCGTCGTCCCCTGCTTGTTCTGTGCCATCGCCCCGCGATCTCTTCGCTCGCCGTGCTGTCGCAGGGCAGCGTAACCCTTCGGCCTGGGCGGATGACGTCGCGCCGGGCGCTGCACGGGACCGCATCGAACCGATCTGCGCAGTTGACACCTACACTGACCGCCGATGGTCGGAGGCAAGAGGGGCACTGCGGGAGCGCCCGAGGGGCGCCGGTGAACACCGCGGACGTCGGTCTTCAGTGGCGGGTCGCCGAGGTCGAAGGCTGCCGGGTCCGCTATGCGACGGCGGGGTCGGGACCCGCGGCGCTCTTCCTCCACGGGTGGGGGCTGCGCCCCAACGCCTACCGACGGCCGATCCTCGCCATGGCCGACGCGGGATGTCGGGTCTACGCGCCGGCGCTGCCCGGCTTCGGGGGGACGAGGGAGCTCGACGCGGCGGCGCGGACCTTCGAGGGGTACGGACGGTGGGTCGGACACTTCCTCGACGCGGTCGGTGAGGGTGAGGTCGCACTCGCAGCGGGACACTCGTTCGGCGGCGGAGTGGCGACCGCCTTCGTCCACGACCAGCCCGAGCGCGCGTCGTCGCTGCTGCTCGCCAATGCGATCGGGAGCCCGACCTGGGCACTCTTCCCGAACGAGGTCCGCACGATGATGCAGCGGCCGTTCTGGGACTGGGGCCGGCACTTCGGGACCGACCTGCTCTCCTCGCCGCGGCTTGTCCGCCTCCTGCCCGCCCTGCTCTTCGACTTCGTCCCGAACCTGCTCGAGAACCCGCTCGGGATGCTCCGGACCGGGGAGTTCATCCGCAGGGCCGATCTCGTCGGCGAGGTGCGGTCGATCGCGGCGAGGGGCATCCCGGTCGCCGTGGCCTGGTCGGACCGCGACGGCCTGGTGCCGCGCTCGGCCTTCGACGAGCTGCGCCAGGCCGCGGGAGTGGACGGGGTCGTGGTCGAAGGGGCGCACGCATGGCTCATCGCCGATCCGACCGGCTTCGGTGAGCTCGTGATCTCCGCGCTGGTCGACTCGGGCGCGCTCACGGCACGCTCCGCGCCGCCGACAGTGGGCACGGTCGGACCGGGCGCGATCGAGGCCGCGGGGTAGCGTCGACACCTGTGACCGTCGCCGTCCGAGATGCCGCCACGGTGCTGCTCGTGCGCGACGCCACCGACGCGGAGGGTGCGCCCGCCGTCGAGGTGTGCATGCTCCGGCGCAACCTCGCCTCGGAGTTCGTGGCGGGTGCCTACGTCTTTCCGGGCGGATCGGTCGACGACGACGACAGGGGACCTGCGGCCGAGGCGGTCTGCCGCGGGCTCAGCGATGCCGAGGCGTCCAAGATCGTCGGCGTGGAGGGAGGAGGCCTCGCGCTCTACATCGCCGCCCTCCGCGAGTGCTTCGAGGAGGCCGGCGTGTTCGTGGGGGTTCCCGCGGGTGCCGACCTCGACCGTGCAGCTGCCGACGTGCTGTTGGACACCCGCGATCCGGACGTCGCGGCCCGGATGGCCGCTCACCGGACCGCCCTCAACGAGGGCCGGTCAGGAATCGTTGAGGTCTGCCGGAGCGAGGGGCTCGAGCTCTGGGTCGGCGGGATGTTCTACGTCAGCCACTGGATCACGCCGGAGCTCGCGCCGAGGCGGTACGACACCCGCTTCTTCGTGACCGCGGCGCCGTCCGGGCAGGTCGCCCGCCACGACGACGGGGAGACGATCGCCAGCGTCTGGGTGCGACCGGCGGACGCGCTCGCCCAGGAGCAGCGGGGCGAGATCGTGCTCATGCCTCCGACCATCGCCAACCTGCGGGCGATCCTCCACTGTCGCACCGTCGACGAGGTGCTCACCTGGGCGGCACAGGTCACCGACGTCCCAACGATCCTGCCGATCGTGCTGGCCGAGGACGGGAACCTGGTGATCCTCCGGCCGGGTGACGAGGGGTACGCCGAGGCGCTCGCCGACCGGTTGGCCTCCGGGTCATCCGTCGACGAAGGCCTCGCCGCCGTCGCCCGCGACCTGTGGGGACCACGGTCCGGCACCGCCTGAGTCGCCGGCAGTCACAGCGGCCTCGACCCGTTCGACGAGCCGCGCACTGCATCCCGCCATGTCGGTCACCGGTGCGATGACCGTGACGAGGGCGTCGGCGATGCCGTCGAAGACCGCCGCCAGCGGCTGGTCGGGATCGAGGGCGACGGGCGACCCCGCGTCACCCCCGGTGGCCACCGAGGGGTGGAGCGGGATGCGACCGATGAGCGGCACCCCGACGTCTGCCGCGAGGCGTTCGCCGCCGCCCGAGCCGAACAGCGAATAGGTCGTGCCGTGCTCGCAGGTGAAGTCGCTCATGTTCTCGATCACGCCGGCCACGCGCAGGTAGCCCTTGCGGGCCATGTCGGCGGTGCGGGCGGCGACCTTCTGGGCGGCCACCGGCGGAGTCGTGACCACGATGACCTCGGTGCGCGGCATCATCCTGGCCAGCCCCATCTGGATGTCGCCGGTGCCCGGCGGCATGTCGATCAAGAGGTAGTCGAGGTCGCCCCAGTGCACGTCCTCGAGGAACTGCTGGACCGCGCGGTTGAGGATGAGGCCGCGCCACATGATCGCGTTCTCCTCGTCGGCGAGGAAGCCCATCGAGAGGACGCGCAGCACCCCCGTGCCGACACGTCGTTCGAGCGGCACCATCTTCTTGTCGCGCGCCTCGACGTCACCGCGCATGCCGAGCAGCCTGGGCACCGAGAAGCCCCAGATGTCGGCGTCGAGGAGGCCGACGGTGAGGCCGCGACGTGCGAGCGCGACCGCGACGTTGACCGCGACGGAGCTCTTGCCGACGCCACCCTTTCCTGACGCGATGGCGATCACACGTGCGGTGCCGGGGATGTCAGTGGCCGGTGCAGGGTTCTGGGCGAGCCGGCGGGCTCTGGCCATCACCGCTTTGCGCTGCTCCGGTCCGAGCACCCCGGTCCGGACCGAGACGCTCCCGACCCCCGGCAGCGCCCCGACGTGGGTCTCGACGTCCCGCTGGATCTGCGTCCGCAGCGGGCAGCCGGCGACGGTAAGGGCCACCTCGACGTCCACCGCGTCGCCCACCACCGCGACCGCGGTGACCATGCCGAGCTCCACGATGTCGGCGCCGAGCTCCGGGTCGACCACCCCGCGCAGCGCCCGACGGACCGCATCTTCGGTCGGTCCGGCTGCACGGGGCCCAGTCGTGTCGGGCCGCGTCACCCGCCCGAGTCTACCGGGGAGGAGTGGAAGTCCAGGCCAGCGATACGTTTCGCGACGGGAGGGACGCGGATACGATGGGGGGGCGCGCAGGCACCGGTGCCGTCACCGGGCGCCGGACACCCCCCTGGGAGGATCGTCAAGATGAGCACCACCATGCAGAGCGTCTCGATCGGGAAGCGTCCGGATCCGGTGACCCTCACCGACGCCGCCACGGCCAAGGTCGCCGAGCTGCTGAACGAGGAGGACATCGCCGAGCTGGCGCTGCGGGTCGCGGTGCGGCCAGGTGGGTGCTCGGGCTTCAGCTACGAGATGTTCTTCGACGCCGACGTTGCGGAGGACGACGTCGTCCGGGAGTTCGGCACGGTGAAGGTGATCGTGGACCCGACCAGTGCCGATCTCTTGAAGGGCTCGACGCTGGACTACTCCGACGGTCTCAACGACGCAGGGTTCCACGTGACCAATCCGAACGCCACGCGGACCTGCGGTTGCGGCTCCTCGTTCAGTTGATCCGCTGATCCCCTGATCCGGCTCCGCGTCAACGGCGCCGACGTCGAGGTCGAAGACGACGCGTCGACCCTGCTCGAGGTCGTCCGCGACCTGCTCGGACTCACGTCGGCGAAGGACGGTTGCGCACCGCAGGGGCAGTGCGGCTGCTGCACGGTCTGGGTAGACGGGTCGCCGAGAGTCGCCTGCGTGACGCCGGCACGGCGCGTCGCCGGCCGCGAGATCACTACCCTCGAGGGGCTGGACGGAGACGAGCGCGACCGGTGGGCCGCAGCCCTCTCCGATCGCGGCGGGAGCCAGTGCGGGTTCTGCACGCCGGGAATCGTCATGCGCCTTGCCGCGCTCGCACCGCACCGCACGGGGACGCCGCCGGACGCGGCCCGCGTCGACCGGGCGCTCGTCGCTCACCTGTGCCGCTGCACGGGGTGGCAGACCGTCGTCGAGGCGGCCGAGCTCGTCTACGGCGCGGCGCCGGGCGCTCCGCCAGACGCGGCGCCGGTTGCGGCGCCGGTTGCGGCGCCGGCCGGACTGCGCGACCTCGGTGACGCCGGCCGACGCGCAACCCTCGAGGGCGGCGAGCCCCAGCGGGTCGGACCCGACGTGGCGCTCGGTGGGGCCGGGTTCGCGGATGACACCGCCCCCCGCGGTGCGCTCGTCGCGGTGCCGGACCGCACGGGCGGGTACGTGACCGCGCCGTCGGTGCGCAAAGCGCGCGCAGTTGCCGGCGCCGTGCCCGGACGCTCCACGACTGCGCCCCTCACCCACCCCCTCGCCGTGCCGGCCGGAACCTGGACGCGGACGTTGGCGACGACCTGGCTCGAGCCGGCCTACCTCGAGCCCGACGCGTCGTGGTGCGAGCCGGGCGGCAATCCGGCGCCGGCCTGTGCGAACGGCGGTGCGTTCGGCGGGAAGCGCAACTCGCCGGTGCCGTCGGCCGCCCGGCGGCTCGCCGACGAGCACCACTGTGCGGTGCGGGTGCTCTGGTCGCGGGAGGACGCAGTCCGTCTCGGCCCGAAGCGCCCGCCGGTCGCCGGCGGGGTGCGGTCGGACGGCACGGGCGCCCTCGTGGTCGCTGCGCCCGCCGGGGGGTACGCGGACGCGGCGTGGGAGGCGCTCGTGGAGCGGGTGGGGCGGGTGGCTCCCGGCCTCGTCCTCGAGCCACGGGAGGTGGACGGCCCCCCGGTCTCGCTCGATCTGCGCGGTGCGGTGTGGGCGGAGGCCGCGGCGCTGTCGGCCGCGTCGGGGTGGGGCCCCGTCGACGACGCCGTCGGCGCGTTCGACCGACCGGTCGAGGTGACCGGACCGTCAGGCGGGTGGGCGGTCGCAACCTGGCGCGGGGACGGCTCGGTCGACGTCGAGGTCGAGGCGGGACCGCCGCTCGACGAGGTCGTGCTCCGCTCCTACTGCATCGGGGCCGTGCACCAGGCGGTCGGGATGGTCCGTTCCGAAGGGATCGCGGTCGACGCCGACGGCGCGGTCTGCGACCTCACGGTCCGCTCGTTCGGGATCTTGGCGGCCTCCGCGATGCCGCGGGTGCGCGTCACGCTCCGTGACCGGTCCGATCGCGACCCGGTCAACGGCTCCGACGCGGTCTTCGCCGCGACGGCGGCCGCATGCTGGCTCAGCGAAGGTCTGCCGGGCACCTGGCCGACGCGTCCGTCCGACCCGCGGGTGAGGCGCACCCGGTCCGGCCGTCGGTCGTAGTCTGGCGCCGCACTCACCGTCCCCCACGAGGAGGGTCCCATGAGCAACCCGGTCGGTCCTTACGCCCCGGTCGTCGAAGCCGGTCCGTTCCTGATCTGCTCGGGCCAGCTCGGGCTCGCACCCGACGGAGGAGCGGCGCCCACTCTCGTCGGTCCGGACGCGGCGACGCAGCTCGCACAGGCCCTTGCCAACGCCGACGCGCTGCTGCGGTCGCGTGGGGCGACGCGCACCGACGTGGTCAAGACCACGGTCTTCCTCACCGACCTCAGCGAGGCGGCAGCGGTCAACGACGTCTACGCCGGCTACTTCGGCGACCACCGCCCGGCTCGCTCGATGGTCGGGGTGGCCGCGCTGCCGCTCGGAGCCGCGGTCGAGGTCGAGGTCTGGGCCTTCCGCGCGCAGAACTGAAGGCGCCAGGTCACGGGTTCCAGCTGGTCTGCCCGAACCGGTAGCCGACGGAGCGCACGGTCTGGATCAAGGAGGCGTGCTCCTCGCCGAGCTTGGCCCGGAGCCGCCGGACGTGGACGTCGACGGTACGGGCCCCGCCGTAGTACTCGTAGCCCCAGACCCGGCTGAGCAGCGTCTCGCGGGTGAACACCTTGCCCGGTCGCGCGGCGAGGAAGCGGAGCAGCTCGTACTCCATGTAGGTGAGGTCGAGCACCCGTCCCGCGACGGCCGCCTGGTAGGTCTCGAGGTTGAGCACGAGCGGTCCGTGCTCGAGCAGGTCCGGACGGAGCCCCTTGCCGGTCCGCCAGAAGAGGTGGGCGAGCCGGGCTGCCAGCTCGTCCGGGTTGATCGGCTCGAGGCACAGGTCGTCGAAGAGGTCCTCACGGAGCTCGAGCTCCCCGAGGTGGGCTGACTGCACCACCACCAGCACCGGTGCGAGCGGGATCTCACGCTTGCGGAGGTGGCGACAGAGGAGGAAGGCACCCACCGGGTCGTCCCCCGAGGAGATCACCGCCCCCGACCACCCGTCCTCGGGCTCGTCGCTGTCGGCGGTCTCCGGACGGTCGATCCCGCGCCACGGGTAGCCCGCGCGATCGAGGACCGCGGTCACCGGGGCGGGTGGCGCGGCGGGGAAGCACAACAGCGGCTCCATGGCGGTGCTCCCCTTCTCCCCGTGGGTCCTTCGTCCGTTCGATCGTCGACGCTGCCGTGCCGCCTAGAGCAGCGGGAGGTAGCGGTCGAGCTCGAACTGGGTGACCTGCGACTTGTACTCGGCCCACTCGGCGCGCTTGTTCCGGATGAACCACTCGAAGACGTGGTCCCCGAGCGTGGCGGCGAGGAGCTTCGAGGACTCCATCAGCCCGAGCGCCTCGTGGAGGCTGCCGGGCAGGTGGACGATGCCCTTCTCGGCGAGCTCTTCGGGGCGGAGGTCGAAGAGGTTGGCGTCCGCTTCGGCGGGCAGCTCGTAGCCCTGTTCGATGCCCTCCAGCCCGGCGGCCAGGATGACGGCGAAGGCGAGGTAGGGGTTGGCCGCGCTGTCGGGCGAGCGGTACTCGACGCGGGTGGACTCGAGCTTGCCGGGCTTCACGACGGGCACCCGGACCAGTGCCGAGCGGTTGTTGCGCGCCCAGCTGACGTGGATGGGCGCCTCGTACCCCGAGACCAACCGCTTGTAGGAGTTGACCCACTGGTTGGTGACCGCGGTGATCTCGCCGGCGTGGCGGAGCAGGCCCGCGATGAAGCCCTCGGCCACCGCCGAGAGCCCGCCCGGGCGGTCGAGGTCGACGAAGGCGTTCTCCCCCCCGCGGAAGAGGGAGCAGTGGGTATGCATGCCCGATCCCTGCACCCCGGCCAGCGGCTTCGGCATGAAGCTGGCGAAGACGCCCTGTTCGCGCGCCATCTCCTTGACCACCAGCCGCACGGTCATCACCGTGTCGGCCATGGTCAGCGCGTCGGTGTACCGCAGGTCGATCTCGTGCTGGCTCGGGGCGTCTTCGTGCTGCGCGTGCTCGACCGGGATGCCCATCTCCTCGAGGGTGAGCACCGTGCGCTGGCGGATGTCGCTCGCGCGGTCGGCGACGGTCAGCTCGAAGTACGAGCCGCTGTCGAGGGTCACCGGTTGGTGCTCGGGATCCCCGTCGGCGAAGTAGAAGTACTCGATCTCGGGCGACGCGTAGAAGGTGAAACCGCGGTCGTGGGCGCGCTCGAGCGATCGGCGCAGGACGTGGCGGGGACAGCCCTGGAAGGGTGTGCCGTCGAGGTTCACGATGTCGCAGAAGACGCGGGCGACCTGCGGTTCGGGGGCCTCCCCGCCGGGTCCGAGCTGGCCGTGGCCGTGCCACGGGAGCAGCTGGAAGGTGTTGGCGTCGGGCCGGGCGAGCACGTCGCTCTCCTGCACCCGACTGAAGCCGTCGATCGCCGAGCCGTCGAAGATCATCCCCTCGACGAGGGCGTTCTCGAGCTCTGCCGGAGTGATCGAGAACGTCTTCGGCGTCCCGAGCACGTCGGTGAACCAGAGCTGGACGAACCGGATCCCGCGCTCCTCGACGGTCCGGAGGACGTAGTCCTCCTGGCTCCTCATGGCGGCGGACATCTCCGAGCGTTCGTCGTCTGTGGTGGCGGGATCGATGCTCTCATGATCGCAGGGCGGAGCGTGCCAGGTCGAGGGCGGCTCCGCGTCGCGGTCGGAACCGGCCGCCCCGGACGGGACGGCCGGGCTGCCCGGGGCGCTGGGTCAGCTCCCCGCGGCGTCGGAGCAGACCGTGTCCACCAGGACGGCCGTGACCTGGTAGGGATCCATGTTGGCGTTGGGACGGCGGTCCTCGAGCCAGCCGCGCTTGTTCTTCGCGGTCCCCCACGGGATGCGGATCGACGCGCCCCGGTCGGACGTGCCGTAGCTGAACTTCGTGTAGTGGGCCGTCTCGTGCGCGCCGGTCAACCGGTGCTCGATGCCCACGCCGTAGACGGCGATGTGCTCGTCGACCTTCTTGCCGATCGCCTCGCAGCCGGCGATGATCGCGTCCCAGCCGCCCTCCTCGCGCATCGCCTTGGTCGAGAAGTTGGTGTGGGCGCCCGCGCCGTTCCAGTCACCGAGGATCGGCTTCGGCTCGAGCGTCGCATAGACCTCGAAGTCCTCGGCGATCCGGAAGAGCAGCCACCGCGCCACCCAGAGGTGGTCGGAGACGTCGAGCGGGGACAGGACGCCGATCTGGAACTCCCACTGGCCCATCATGACTTCGGCGTTGGTGCCCTCGATGGCCAGGCCCGCGTCGATGCAGGCCGCGGTGTGGAGCTCCACGATCTCGCGGCCGGGCATCTTGTCGCCGCCCACCCCGCAGTAGTAGGGCCCTTGGGGCGCCGGATAGCCGATGGCGGGCCAGCCGAGGGGACGGCCGTCCTTGAAGAAGGTGTACTCCTGCTCGATCCCGAAGAGGGGCTCGAAGGCAGCGTACTTCTCGGCGATCTCGCGGAGCTTGTGCCTGGTGTTGGTGGGGTGCGGCGACATGTCGGTGAGCAGCACCTCGCACATGACGAGTCGGTCGTTCGGCCCGCGCAGGGGGTCGGGGCAGCTGAAGACCGGCTGGAGGACGCAGTCGGAGTCGTGACCGAGCGCCTGGTTGGTGCTGGAGCCGTCGAACCCCCAGATGCCCGGCTCCTCGCCGTCGGCGACGATCTTGGTCTTGGACCGCAGCAGCGGCGATGGCTCGGTTCCGTCGATCCAGATGTACTCAGCTTGATACGGCACGTGTGCTCCTCCGTGTGTGGCTGTTGCGCGGAGGCCCGGTCGACCCCCGCACCCGCTGCGGACGGGCGGAAACTACCACCGCGTCCGCCCCGTCGACCGATCGTGGTCGGCCGCTTCCTGCGGGCACCGAACTCTCCCACCAGGGCGTTTCCCGACCGTTTCCCGTGCGTGAACAGCAGATGAACTCCCGTCCGTCGTGGCGTCGGGCGCACGGAGCGAGGGCGGTGCAGCGCCGAGAAGCCCAGGTGGGCGCCGATAGGCTTGGCCCATGCCTCGAGTGCGGGTCGCCGCCTGCCAGGTCAACACGGTGGTCGGCGACCTGGCGGGCAACGTGGAGCGGATCCTGGGTGCGCTCGGGGAGGCGGAGCGGGCCGGCGCGGACCTGGCGGTCTTCCCCGAGCTCACCGTCACCGGGTACCCGCCCGAGGACCTGCTGGGCCGTCCTGCGTTCGTCGCCGACAACATGGCGGCCTTCTCGTCCGTCGTGGAGGCCACGGGTTCGTGCGCCGCAGTGGTCGGATTCGTCGACGCCGCACCCGACGGGCGGCGGTACAACGCGGCCGCGCTCTGCGCGGAGGGTCGGGTGCTCCTCGTCTACCGCAAGCGCCTGCTCCCCAATTATGGAGTCTTCGACGAGCAGCGGTGGTTCGTGCCGGGCGAGGGTCCGGAGCAGGTCGCCGTGGTCGCCGGCGTCCGGGTCGCGGTGAGCGTGTGCGAGGACCTCTGGTTCGCCTCCGGCCCGATGGTCGCCCAGGCGGAGGCCGGCGCCGAGCTCCTCGTGAACATCAACGCCTCCCCGTACTCGAGGGGACGGCGCGCGGAGCGCCTTTCGGTGCTCGGCGAACGCGTGACCGAGACGGGTCGCCCCATCGTCTACGTGAACCAGGTCGGCGGACAGGACGAGCTCGTCTTCGACGGCGCATCGCTCGTCGTCGCGCCCGACGGGGAGCTCCTCGCCTCGGCGCGCCAGTTCGTCGAGGAGGTCGTCGTCGTCGATCTCGACGTGGCGACCGTCGAGACGGCGCCGGGCGCCCGGGTGGACGAGGTGGTCCTGAGCTCGACGTCGCGGGTGCCCGGGACCGCGAGGCTCGCCAGGTCGCTCGCCCCGGTGCTCGGTCCGGAGGAAGAGGTCTACGAAGCGCTCGTGCTCGGGACGCGGGACTACCTCGGCAAGGGTGGGTTCACCGATGTGGTGGTCGGGCTCTCCGGCGGCATCGACTCGTCGCTCGTCGCGACGGTGGCGGTCGACGCGCTGGGTGCGTCGCACGTCCACGGGGTGAGCATGCCGTCGCGCTACTCGAGCGCCGGTTCGATCGACGACGCGCGACAGCTCGCCGGCAATCTGGGGATCAGCCTTGCCACGGCCCCGATCGAGCCGGTGCATGCGGCCTTCGCGGAGACGCTCGCGCCGCTCGTCGGCGCCGAGCCCGCCGGGCTCACCGACGAGAACCTCCAGTCGCGCGTGCGCGGCGTCCTCCTCATGGCGTTGTCCAACGACAAGGGGTGGATCGTGCTGACCACCGGTAACAAGAGCGAGATGGCGACCGGCTACTCGACGCTGTACGGCGACTCGGCGGGCGGGTTCGCCGTGATCAAGGACGTGCCGAAGACGCTCGTCTACGAGCTCTGCCGCCACTGCAACCGCCGGGCCGGGTTCGACCTGATCCCCGAGGCCGTGCTCGTCAAGGCCCCCTCCGCCGAGCTCCGTCCCGACCAGCGCGACGAGGAGTCGCTCCCACCCTACGAGGCGCTCGACCCGGTGATCGCGGGCTATGTCGAAGGGGACCGGTCGGCCGACGAGCTCGTCGCTGCGGGCCACGACCCGGCCGTCGTGGCGCGGGTGGTGGAGCTCGTCGATCGCGCCGAGTACAAGCGACGGCAGATGCCGCCCGGGGTGCGCATCTCGGGCAAGGCCTTCGGGAAGGACCGGCGGATGCCGATCACCAACCTCTACCGGCCGGGCGCGCTCGACGTGCTGGGCGCGACCGGACCTGCGGGCGAAGGGGCGACGGTCGGTGTCTGATCCGTCCCCCGCGCCGGGCGTGACGGTTCCGCGCACCCTCGGCGCGACGGCCACCCTGATCGGGGAGTACCGCTGGATCGAGAACGCCCTCTACGGGGTGCTCGGCCGGTGGGTGACCGACGTCGCGATCCCCGCGGTCCAGGTGCACCTCGACGGCCAGAGCCTGCGCCACGCGTGGCATGCGGAACTGTGGGCCGAGCGCCTGCCGGTGCTGGCGGGCATCGACGGCGACCGTCTCACCGCACCGGGCGCGCCCGCCGCGGCGGTGCTCGCGCTCCTCGAGGGCGAAGCGCCTTCGTGGAGTGACGGGCTCGCCGAAGTCGACCGTTCCGACGGACCGCCTCCCGTGCTCGCCCGTCTCGCCGCGCTGTACCGGGTCGTGCTCCCGCGACTCGTGACGAGCTACCACCTCCACCTGGAGGCCGCCAACGCGGTCAGCGAGGCACCGGTGGCGCGCGCGCTCCGGTTGATCCTCAACGACGAGGTCGACGACTGGCTCGCGGGCGAGCGGCTGGTCGAGCGGCTCATGACCCGACCCCACGACGTCGCTGTCGTCCACCACTTCGTCCAACAGCTCGAATCGGCGGTCGTCGCGGCCGGCGCCCGATCGGGCCTGGTCCAGCTCGGAAAGGCGATGTCGGCCGGCTGAGCCGCGCCGGTCCCGATTCGGGTCCGTCGGGAGGTCTTGACGCGTCCGGTAGACTTGCCGAGCAGCAATCGTTGCGCCCGAACACGCGAGGCCCGGCCCCAGCGGACGCTCTGTCGCGACAGCAGAGCCGGAGGCAATCGGGCTCTCCCCCCCACCTTGTGGGATCACGAAGGACCAGGTGAAGTTGGCAAAGGAGCGCCTCGAACGAGACGACGAGGATCTGGTCCGTCTGTACCTGACCGACATCGGTCAGTACCCGCTACTCACCAAAGACGACGAAGTGCGGCTCGCCCAGGCCATCGAGGCCGGTCGGGAGGCCGACGCCCAGTTGGCCGGTGCGACGAAAGGGCTGACCCCGGCGAAGAAGCGTGAGCTCCGGCGGACCACGCTCCAGGGTGAGTCCGCGCAGCAGACGTTCGTGCAGTCGAACCTCCGGCTGGTGGTCTCCATCGCGAAGAAGTACCAGGCGTCCGGCCTGCCCCTGCTCGACCTCATCCAGGAGGGCAACCTCGGCCTCATGCACGCGGTCGAGAAGTTCGACTGGCGCAAGGGATTCAAGTTCTCGACATATGCGACCTGGTGGATCCGCCAGGCGATCACCCGGGGGATCGCGAACACCGGGCGGACGATCCGCCTGCCGGTCCACGCCGGTGACACGTTGGCCCGGGTGCAGAAGGCCCAGGCCCGCCTCGAGCTCAAGTACGGCCGGCCGGCGACCCTCGCGGAACTCGGCGCCGAGGTCGAGATGCCCGAGGACAAGCTCGTCGAGGCGCTCCGCTTCCGGGCCGAGCCGCTCTCGCTCTCAGAACCGCTCCGCGAAGACGGCGACGCCGAGCTCGGCGACGTGGTCGAGGACCGTTCGGCCGAGTCACCCTTCGAGGTGGCGGCCGTCTCGCTGCTCCCCGAGGAGATCGGCCGCCTGCTCTCCCCGCTCGACGAGCGTGAGCGCGAGATCCTCCGGCTCCGCTTCGGCCTCGACCGCGGCGAGCCGAGGACCCTCGAAGAGGTCGGCGAGCACTTCAACCTCACCCGTGAGCGCATCCGGCAGATCGAGGCACGGGCGATGTCGAAGCTGCGACACCCCTCCTCCGACACCGGGGCCCGCGACCTGCTGACCGTCTGAGCTCAGGAGCCGGTGGTCCACCGGCACCACCTGTTCGGTCGGTCCGGAGGCTGTTCGGTCGGTCCGGAAGCCCGTTGCGTTCGCTCGGTCCAGAGGCCCGTTGTGTTCGCTCATTGGACATACATCGTCATACATCGACATACATCGCCGTACATCACGCGCTGAGAAGGCAGCCGGCCCCGGCCCCCTCTCGCTGTTCGACCACCTAGGCCGCGCGGTGGGCGCACGCCACGAGCCGGCGGGCCCGGACAGCAGTCACGTGCTCCGCCGAACGGACGCCCGACTGGGCCTCGACCAGCCGGACCCGGACCCGATACCATCGACGGACATGAAGAAGCTGCTCATCCTCGCCCTCCTCCTCGCACTCGGGTTCGTCGCGGCCAAGCGACTTCGCGCCTCCTGACCGATCGGTCCCGGCGCTGACCGGGACCGTCGAGCGCGTCCGCCGAGCACGGCCCGACTCGGCCCGACCGGGCCGGTCCCACGCTCCTCAAGCGTGCGCGCGCCTCGCCATCCGCCACGCGACGAGCGCACCGGCGGTCGCCGCCGCAGTGATGCCGGCCGCAGTGGCGGTCATCGAGAGGCTCGGCACCCCGACGCGGTCGCGCAGCCGGACCGGCTTCGAGAAGTGCATGACCTCCCAGCCGTGCTCGCGTGCGACCTTGGCCAGCACCCGGTCGGGGTTGACGGCAACGGGGTGGCCGACCGCCTCGAGCATCGGCAGGTCGGTGTAGGAGTCGGAGTAGGCCGACGACTCGTCGAGGTCGAAGCCTTCTGCCGCCGCGAGCTCGCGCATCGCTTCGGCCTTGAGGGGGCCGTACGCGTAGAAGTCCATCTCGCCGGTGTAGCGACCCTCGTCGTCGACGACCGCACGGGTCGCGATGCACCCGTCCACCCCGAGATGCTCGGCGAGTGGCTCGACGATCTCCTCTGGCGAAGCCGACACCAGGTAGACCTTGTTTCCGGCCGCCCGGTGCGCCTCGATCAGATCGAGCGCCTCCGCATAGATGATCGGCTCGACGGTCTCCTCCAGCGCCTCGCGCACGATCTCCCTGATCTGTTCGCGGTCCCATCCCTTGGTGAGGGTGAGCATCGACTCGCGGACCCTGGCGAGCTTCTGCTCACTCGCCCCGAGGTGGAGGTAGACGATCTGCGAGACGACCGACCGCACGATGAGCCGGCGGTTGACCAGGCCCCCCTGGTAGAAGGGGCGGCCGAACGCCGCGATCGACGCCTTCGCGATCACCGTCTTGTCGAGATCGAAGAACGCGGCGCGCACCGTCGGTCACCGCCCGACCAGCAGCCGTTGGATGGCATCCTCGGCGTCGGAGGTCACGAGGACGAGGACCTCGTCGCCGGCCACGAGGCAGGTGTCCCCCCGAGGGACGATGAGCCGGTCGTTGCGCACGACCGCGACCACGGTTGCGTCCCGGGGGACGCCGAGCTCGGCGAGCGTCCGACCTGCCGCCGGCGAGTCGTCGGCGAGGGTGACCTCGACCAGGTGGGCGTTGCCGCCCTCGAAGCGGAGCAGCCGCACGAGGCTGCCGACCGAGACGGCCTCCTCGACCAACGCGGTGAGCAGCTGGGGCGTGGACACAGACACGTCGACCCCCCAGCTCTCGGTGAAGAGCCACTGGTTCTTCGGATGGTTGACCCGCGCGACGACGCGGGGCACCGCGAACTCCTGCTTGGCGAGCAGCGAGACGACCAGGTTGTCCTCGTCGTCACCGGTGGCGGCGACGACCACGTCGACGGTGGCGAGACCTGCGGCATCGAGCGAGGACACCTCACAGGCATCGGCCACCACCCAGGTGATCTGTAGGTCGTCCCGGATGCGCTCGACCAGATCGGGATCCCGCTCGATCAGGAGGACCTCGTGGCCGCCGTCGTGGAGATCCGACGCGATCGCCGTCCCGACGCTGCCGGCCCCTGCGATCGCGACCTTCAAGACCGCCCCCGGAGCACCGCGCGGCCGGGCGCGCCGGCCGCCGCGCCGTCGAGTACCGCCCGAAGGTCCTCGTGCGCGCCGGCGGCCACCATCAGGTGGACGACGTCGCCCTCCTGTCCGACCAGGTCGTCGGTGTCGAGCCGGGCCGTGCCCGCACGGGTGACCGCCACCAGGCTGACCGCACCGTGGACGGTCAGGTCGGCGAGCCGCTTGCCCGCCCACTCCTCGGGGAGCTCGCACTCGACGAGCGAGAGGGTGCCCGACGGGTCGGTCCACTCGGCCTCGAGGCCACCGGGGACGAGCCGTCGTCGGACCTGGTCGATCGTCCACGAGACGGTGGCGACCGTCGGGATGCCGAGGCGGAGGTAGATCTGGGCGCGGCGGGGGTCGTAGATGCGGGCGACCACATTGCCGATCCCGTAGGTCTCACGCGCGATACGTGCGGTGAGGATGTTCGAGTTGTCACCACTGGTGACCGCTGCCAGGGCGTCGGCACCCGACGCGCCGGCGCGGTCGAGGGCGTCCCGGTCGAAGCCGGATCCGACGACCGTCTCCCCCTTCCACTCGTCGGGGAGCCTCCGGAAGGCCTTCGGATTCCGGTCGACGACCGCCACCGAGTGACCCTGGCCGACGAGGTCGACCGCCAGCCCCGATCCGACCCTGCCACATCCGACGACGATGACGTGCACCCGATCCATGCAACACGCAACCGACGCGGACCACAACTCACCAGGGCACGACGAACGGAGCGTCGGCGCTCGTCCGCCCTGTTCGGAGGCCAGGTCTCGTGGCCGGCGCATCGCGTCCGCCGTGGTTTACTGGCCGGGTGGACCCTTCGGCGACCGGGGAGCCCGAACCGTCGGGGCCAGAGGTGTCCCGAGCGGTCGGGGAGGGCGGACGAGCCCGTGACCGGCCGGAGGGGGACCGTTCGCGCCTCGCGCCGAGTGCCGCCGCGTCGGTGCGGGTGGATCTCCCCGAGACACTCCGCTACCGCCTGAAGAACCGGCTCCTCGGGCCGCCCATCGCCTCGGACCGCCAGTCGGTCGAGCGGCTGGGCAAGCCCACTGCGCTCGCCGTGCTCTCGTCCGACGTGATCTCCTCGTCGGCATACGCCACCGAGCAGATGCTGATCCCGCTCGTGCTCGCGGTCGGCGTCGCTGCGTACTCGCTGGTCATCCCGGTGACCGTCGCCGTCATCTTCGTCCTGGCCTTCGTCACGCTCTCCTACCTCGAGGTGGTGAAGGTCTACACGAAGGCCGGTGGTGCCTATGTGGTCGCGCGGGAGAATTTCGGCCTCACCGTGGCCCAGGTGGCGGCCATGTCGCTCCTGATCGACTACACCCTCACCGTCGCCGTGTCGGTCGCAGCGGGGGTGGCGGCGATCACCTCGGTCTTCCCGGCGATCTCGGCCCACGAGGCCACCGGCATTGCGATCGCACTGGTCGTCCTCATCGCCTACGGCAACCTTCGCGGCATCCGCGAGGCGGGGAGGACGTTCGCCGTCCCCACCTACTTCTTCATCGCCAACATGGTGGTGCTCCTCGCCGTCGGCGCCTTCCGGGCGTTGACGGGCACGTTGCACGCCCAGCCGATCGCGGGACACCTCGGGTCTGTCCCGATCGGGAGCTCGCACAGCGGCTTCCTGTTCGGAGCCGGGATCTTCGTCGTCATGCGCGCGTTCGCGTCAGGCGGCTCTGCGCTGACCGGCACCGAGGCGATCTCCAACGGGGTCAGCGTCTTTCGCCGACCCGAGTCGCGAAACGCCCGGATCACGATGGTCCTGATGGCCCTGATCCTCGGATCGCTGGTGCTCGGTATCTCCGTCCTCGCCTCGATCACGCACCCGGTCCCCTATGTGCAGGGGACGCCGACCGTCATCTCCCAGATCGCCAAGTTCGTCTACGGCGGCTCGGCGTTCGGCAATTTCCTCTACGTGTTGCTCCAGATCGGGACGACCTTCATCCTGATCCTGGCAGCGAACACCAGTTTCACCGGGTTCCCGTTCCTCGCCAGCTTCGCGGCCGAGGACTCCTACTTGCCGCGCCAGCTGACCAAGCGTGGGCATCGGCTCGTCTTCTCGACCGGGATCATCGTGTTGACCGTGGTCTCGATCGTGCTGCTCTTCGTGACCAACGCGCAGGTGGACAAGTTGATCCCGCTCTACGCCATCGGCGTCTTCACCGGATTCACGATGGCCGGGGCCGGCATGGCCAAGTACCACCTCGTGCACAGAGAGGATCACTGGCGCCGCCGGCTTGCGATCAACGGGACTGCGTCAGTCCTCTCGGCGGTCGTACTCTTGATCATTGCGGTCTCGAAGTTCACCGAAGGGGCCTGGGTCATCCTCGTGATCCTCCCGCTGGGCGTCGTCGCACTGCTCGGTCTCCACCACCAGTACGTGGACGAGGAGCGCCAGCTCGAAGAGGGTGCGGCCGAGGCCGCGGAAGCACCCGTCCTCACCCGGCACGTCGTGGTCGTCCTCGTCGACCGGCTCGACATGGCGACGGCCCGGGCTCTGCAATACGCACGGACCCTCCATCCCGACGAGCTGCGTGCGGTGCACTTCACCCTCGACTCCGAGGTCTCAGCAAGGCTCGAAGCGGAGTGGGGACGGTTGGGCCTGTCCCGCCTGCCGCTCGACATCGAGGCGTGTGAGGATCGACGGCTCACCCGGGCCTCGCTCGAGCTCGCCGCGGAGACGGTCGCCGACGGAGACACGGAGCTCACGGTCCTCCTCCCGCGCCGAGGCTTCGTCGCCGGATGGCACCGGGTCCTCCACGACGCCACGGCCGACCAGATCGCCGCGGCAGTCGGGCAGCTCTCCCATGTGAACGCGACGGTCGTCCCGTACCAGCTGACCGGCGGATGGCGTTCGCGTCGCCGGTCGGCCGGGCACGGCCCGACGGACGGCACGGGAATCGCATCCCATGCCACGGAACGCGACGCGACCAGGCTGGTCTTCGACCGCGCGGCCTTCGGCGACGGCATGGAAGGCACCACCCCGATCGACCAGGCGGAGTGGCGCCAACGGGTCCGCGTCGCCGGCCGGATCAAGTCGGTGCGGGTCCAACCCCGTGCGGGGTCGGCCAACCTCGAGTGTGTCCTCGCGGACGACACGGGGCGCGTGCTCCTCGTCTTTCAGGGTCGGCGACGCATCCCGGGCATCCAGCCGGGCGCCCGGCTGATCGCCGAGGGGATGGTGGGCGACTGGGCCCACCGCCAGGCCATGCTCAACCCCGACTACGAGCTCGTGGCCGGGCCGGAGGCGCTCCACGAGCCATCCTGAACGACCGCGCCGGGTCCTCGAGGGCGGATCCCTGCACGTCATTGGCGTCCTCCTTGGCGTCCACCGTAAATTGTCGATAGCTTCTGGCCCCATTGCCGGCGGGGCGCCGAGCCTGGCGCGCGACGGCACACGGCATGTCAGCCGTGGCCTTGCAGGGGACGCCACCTCGGAGACCTGCGGCCGGTCGCGGCCACGGGGCCGCACGACTCGAATACAGAACTCGTCATGACTCGAAGGGAGCCGCACCGATGACCCACCTCCTCGCTGAAGGGGGGTACCAGGCCTTTCTCCTCACCGGCACGGAGAAGGGCTGGCTGGTATTCGCCATGATCTGCGCGGTGGCCTCGATCGGCACCGGTCTCGTGCTCATGCGTGGTGTGCTCGAGGCCGACCAGGGCACCGCGTCGATGAAGGACATCGCGAAGGCCATCCAGGAGGGCGCCGAGGCGTTCCTCGCCCGCCAGTTCAAGACCATCGCCATCATCGTCGTGCCACTGGCGGTGCTGATCTTCTTCACGGCGACCAAGGTCACCCACACCGTGACCCACGTGATCCTGGTTGGCGGCAGTGCGGTCGTCACCCACCAGACGATCACCGACCTCACGTTCGCCCAGGCGGGCATCTACCGCGTGCTCTGCTTCCTCGCCGGTGCGGTCTGCTCTGGGCTCACCGGCTTCGTCGGGATGAGCCTCGCGGTGCGCGGGAACGTCCGCACCGCAGCGGCGGCACGTGAGGGCCAGATGGCCCCCGCGCTGCGGGTCGCATTCCGCACGGGGGCGATCACCGGCCTGTTCTGTGTCGGTCTCGGCCTGCTCGGTGCCACGGTGATCGTCTTCATCTTCCAGAACACGGCGACTTCCGTGCTGGTCGGCTTCGGGTTCGGCGCCTCGTTGCTCGCCCTGTTCATGCGGGTCGGCGGCGGCATCTTCACCAAGGCCGCCGACGTCGGTGCGGACCTCGTGGGGAAGGTGGAGGCAGGGATCCCCGAGGACGACCCGCGCAATGCGGCAACCATCGCCGACAACGTCGGTGACAACGTCGGGGACTGCGCGGGGATGGCGGCCGACCTCTTCGAGTCCTACGTGATCACGATCATCGCGGCGATCATCCTGGGCGTCGCCGCGTTCAGCTCCATCGGGCGCGGGGTGGTGGGCGGCCGGACGGTCATCTTCCCGATCGCCATCCCCGCCATCGGCATCCTCGCCACCATCATCGGGATCTACGTCGTCCGGGCCGGCAAGACGGACCGAAACGCGATGGCACCGATCAACCGCGGCGTGTGGACGGCGGCCGTCATCACCGTCGCGGGCACGGCGGTCGTCGCCGGCGCGTACATGCACTACTGGAAAGCGTTCTACGCCGTGCTCACCGGGGTGATCCTGATGCTCGTCGTGAGCCAGATCACCGAGCACTTCACCTCCACCGAGCGCAGCCCGGTGCACGAGATCGCCGAGGCCGCCCGCACCGGCCCGGCCACCACCACCCTGGCCGGCATCGCCATCGGGCTCGAGTCGTCGGTGTGGGCGATCATCGCCATCGTCGTCGCGATCGCGGTGTCGGTCGGCATGGCGGGCGGCAACATCGAGCTCTCGCTCTATCTCGTGTCGCTCACCGGCATCGGGATGCTCTCGACCGCGGGAATGATCGTCTCCGAGGACAGCTTCGGCCCGGTGTCGGACAACGCGGCCGGCGTGGCCGAGATGTCCGGTGAGTTCACCGGCGAGGCGGAGCGGGTGATGGTGAGCCTCGATGCCGTCGGCAACACGACCAAGGCGGTCACCAAGGGGGTCGCGATCGGCTCCGCGGTGATCGCGTCGGTCTCGCTGTTCGCTTCGTTCATCGAGACCATCGGCTCACAGCTCGGCCTCACCCGGCTGGGGCAGGCCCGCATCGGCAACGTCGGTGTGAACTGGCTCTTCAGCGCCCAGGAGACCCAGATCAACGTCTCGCATCCGACGATCTTCATCGGCATCCTGATCGGCGGCTCGGTCGCCTTCATCTTCTCGGCACTCGCGATCCGCGCCGTGGGTCGTTCCGCCGGTACCGTCGTCCAAGAGGTCCGCCGCCAATTCCGTGAGCACCCCGGCATCATGGACTACAGCGAAAAGCCCGAATACGGGAAGGTCATCTCGATCTGCACCGCTGCCTCCCAGCGTGAACTCGCGACTCCAGCACTGCTCGCGGTGCTGACCCCGGTCATCGTCGGCTTCGGCATCAACTACTACGCGCTCGGCGCATTCCTCGTCGGCGCGATCCTCACCGGACAGCTGATGGCCAACTTCCTCTCCAACTCGGGCGGCGCATGGGACAATGCGAAGAAGTACATCGAGGACGGCAACGAGGGCGGCAAGGGTTCCGAAGCGCACAAGGCGGCGGTCATCGGCGACACGATCGGCGATCCCTTCAAGGACACGGCCGGTCCTGCGCTCAACCCGCTCATCAAGGTGATGAACCTGGTCTCCTTGTTGATCCTCCCGGCGGTCATCACCTTGCGCACCCACACCGGCGCCCGGCTCGCGATCGCAGGCGTCGCCCTCGTCGTCCTGCTCGTCTCGATCGCCTTCTCCAAGCGCAAGACGGTCGCCATGGACAGCGACCTCCCCGGGCCCGGGGTCGGAGCGCTGGACACGGCCGCAACCGTGGGCGTGGAGGCATCTCACGACTGAACCCGCAGGTCAGGAGGGGGATAACGCCTTCATGACCGGCGCACGGGGTTGACAACGACGCGCCCCACCGTTCACCCTGAGGCCACAGCCATGGCACCCACCGATCTGACGGAGACAAGCGAGTCCGACGCCGCCGACACCGGCGACCGCGGTCCGTCGCGCAACGGTCCGGGCAAGCCCCTCGTGATCGTCGAGTCACCCGCGAAGGCGAAGACGATCGCCGGCCTGCTCGGTCCGGAGTACGTCGTCGAGTCCTCGATCGGGCACATCCGCGATCTGCCGCGACGTGCCGACGAGGTGCCTGCCGCCTACAAGCAGGAGCCGTGGTCGCGTCTCGGAGTCGACGTCGACAACGGGTTCAAGCCGCTCTACGTGGTGTCCTCCGACAAGAAGTCGCAGGTCGCCAAGTTGAAGCAGCTGGTGAAGCAGGCGAGCGAGGTGTACCTGGCCTCGGACGAGGACCGCGAGGGCGAATCGATCGCGTGGCACCTCATGGAGGTGCTTGCACCGAAGGTGCCCGTCAAGCGGATGGTCTTCCACGAGATCACCCGCCCCGCGATCGAACGCGCCGTCCACGAGTGGCGCGATCTCGACCGGCGCCTGGTCGATGCACAAGAGGCGCGCCGGATCCTCGACCGCCTGTACGGCTACGAGGTCTCCCCGGTGCTGTGGAAGAAGATCATGCCGCGCCTCTCGGCGGGAAGGGTCCAGAGCGTCGCGACCCGGATGGTGGTCGAACGCGAACGGGCCCGGATGGCCTTCACCTCGGCGGGCTGGTGGGGCATCGACGCGACGGCCACCGTCGCGGACTCGGTCGAGCTCGCGGCGGACAGCCCCCGGTCGTTCAAGACCTCGCTGGCGGCGGTCGACGGCAAGGCGCTCGCGGTCGGCCGCGACTTCGACGAGTCGGGAAGGCTCACGTCGCCCGGCTCGGTCGTGCTCCTCGACGAGACGGGGGCCCGCTCGCTCGCCGAGGGACTCCACGACGCTCCGTTCGTGGTCCGGTCGGTGACGGAGAAGCCGTTCAGGCGCTCACCCTCCCCGCCGTTCATCACCTCGACCCTGCAACAAGAGGCCGGTCGAAAGCTGCGGTTCGGCTCGCGGAGGGCGATGCAGGTCGCGCAGCGCCTCTACGAGGGCGGCTGGATCACCTACATGCGCACCGACTCGACGACGCTGTCGGGCCAGGCCCTCGACGCCGCGCGCTCCCAGGCCGCGGCGCTCTACGGCGCCGCCTACGTGCCGGACCGGCCGCGCACCTACGAGCGCAAGGTGAAGAACGCGCAGGAGGCCCACGAGGCGATCCGTCCGGCCGGCGAGTCGTTCCGGACGCCCGAGGAGGCCGCCCGCTCGCTCTCGGGCGACGAGCTCCGACTCTACGACCTCATCTGGAAGCGCACCGTCGCCTCCCAGATGGTGGACGCGACCGGGACGAGTGCGCAGGTCCGGCTCGCGGGGCGGACGAGCGAAGCCGACGGGACCTCCCGGGAGGTCGAGTTCTCCGCCTCGGGCAAGGTGATCACCTTCGCCGGCTACCTTCGTGCGTACGTCGAGGGCGAGGACGACCCGGACGCCGAGCTCGCGGACCGTGAGGTCCATCTCCCACCACTCGCCGAAGGCGACCGGATCGCGCTCGCCGAGCTCGAGCCCGGCGGGCACGCAACCCAACCTCCGGCCCGCTACACCGAAGCGTCGCTGGTCAAGGCCATGGAGGAGCTCGGCGTCGGGCGGCCGTCGACGTACGCGAGCGTCATCGCGACGATCCTCGACCGGGGGTACGTCTGGAAGAAGGGCACTGCCCTCGTGCCCTCCTTCACCGCGTTCGCGGTCGTCGGGCTGCTCGAGCGCTACTTCACCGAGCTCGTCGACTACGGCTTCACCGCGGCGATGGAGGACGACCTCGATGCGATCGCCTCAGGAAACGAGGAGTCGCTGCCGTGGCTCACCCGCTTCTACTTCGGTACGGGCGCGCCCGGCGCGGACGACCACCGGGCGACGGGGGGCAATGGGCACCCGGACGGCACCAACGGCCGGGTCGCCGAGCTCGATCCCCACGCAGGCATGGGGCTGAAGCGCGAGGTCTCCACCTACCTCGGGGAGATCGATGCCCGTGAGATCAATTCGATCCCGATCGGGGTCGGCACCGACGGCCAGGAGATCGTCGCACGAGTCGGTCGCTACGGCCCCTACCTCCAGCGCGGCGAGGAGCGGGTCTCGATCCCCGAGGACCTCCCCCCCGACGAGCTCACGGTCGTCCGGGCGGAGTCCCTGCTCGAGGCACCGTCGTCCGACCGGGTGCTCGGGACCGATCCGGTGACCGGCCTGTCCGTGCAGGTGCGCGCCGGCCGCTTCGGGCCCTACGTGCAGCTCGGGGAGCTCGTCGAGGGCGGTGAGAAGCCGCGGACCTCGTCCCTGTTCGCGACGTTGTCGCCGGCCACCATCACGCTCGAAGAGGCGCTCGAGCTGCTCTCCATCCCGCGGGTGGTGGGCACCGATCCGGGCACCGGCGAGGAGATCGTCGCCCACAACGGCCGTTTCGGCCCGTATCTGAAGCGGGGCAGCGACACGAGGAGCCTGCTCACCGAGGGACAGATCCTCACGGTGACGCTGGAGGAGGCCGTGGCCCTCTACGCGCAGCCGAAGGCCCGCGGCCGCAACGCACGGGGTCCGCTGCGCGAGCTCGGTGCCGATCCGGACACCGGGCTCGCCATGGTGGTCAAGGACGGCCGGTTCGGACCGTACGTGACCGACGGCACGACCAACGCATCGCTGCGGACCGGTGACGACGTCGAGAGCCTGACGGTCCAGCGCGCGTCCGAGCTGCTGGCCGAACGCCGGGCGGCGGCGCCCGCCAAGAAGCGGGCGCCGGCGAAGAAGGCGGCGAAGAAGAAGGCCACGACCAAGAGGGCGCCGGCGAAGAAGAAGGCCACGACCAAGAGCGTGGCGGCGAAGAAGAAGGCGGTCGCCAAGAAGCGGGCCCCGGCGAAGCGTCCCTCGGACGGCGCGTCGGAGGATCCTTCGCCGTCCCGGGCGGACGCCCGCACCGACGGGGCCGCGTGAACGCTGGTCCGAGGGGCCGGCTCATCGCATTCGAGGGCATCGACGGCTCCGGCAAGTCGACCCAGGCAGCACTGCTCGCCGAGCGGCTCGGCGCGCTGCGCACGTTCGAGCCGGGCGCGACGGCGCTGGGTTCGTCGCTCCGCGCGCTCCTCCTCGACCGTGACGCGACACCGATGACCGGACGGGCCGAGGCGCTGTTGATGGCGGCGGACCGTGCCCAACACGTCGACGAGGTGATCGAGCCGGCCCTCGCGTCCGGGCGGTGGGTGGTGACCGACCGGTTCTCCGCGTCGACCCTTGCCTACCAGGGAGCCGGGCGCGGGCTCGGCGGCGACGCGCTCTCCGGGTTGGTGCGGTGGGCCGCGCGCGGGCTCGAGCCCGACCTGACGGTGCTCGTCGACGTGCCGGTCGCGACCAGCGTCTTGCGCCGTCCGGGGCCGACCGACCGCTTCGAGACCGAGGGTGAGGCATTCCTCGAGCGGGTGGCCGACGCCTTCCGTGCCCTGGCCGCAGCGGCGACGGATCCCTGGCTGGTCGTCGACGGGACGGCACCGGTCGAGGCGGTCGCCGAGGCGGTCGCCGACGGCGTGCGCGCGATCTTCGAGACGGTGCTGCCGTGACGGAGACCGCCGCACGTGGCGACGGGGAGGACCTGCCCGCCGTCGAACTCTTCGCGGCCGTGGTCGGCCAACCACGGGCGGTCGCCCAGCTGCGGGCCGCGGCCCGGCGTCCGGTGCACGCCTACCTCTTCACGGGTCAGCCCGGCTCGGGCAAGCGCGACGCCGCCCGCGCCTTCGCCGCCGCGCTGCTCTGCCCGATGGGGGGCTGTGGCGCCTGCAACTCGTGCCGACGCGCGCTGGCCGGCAGCCACCCCGATCTGATCGTGGTGGAGCGTTCGGGGGCGTCCCTCGAGATGGACGAGGCGAGGACCATCACGGCCCGCGCGCAACGGCGACCGCTCGAGTCCGACCGCCAGGTGCTCGTCGTCGGCGACGTCCACCTGGCGGAGCGCGCAGCACCGGCGCTGCTCAAGACCGTCGAGGAGCCGCCGGCCCCGACGGTCTTCGTGCTCCTCGCCGACGCGGTGCCACCCGGGCTTGTCACCATCGCGAGCCGTTGCGTGGAGATCCGATTCGACCCGGTGCCCGACGCGGTCCTCGCCGAGTGGTTGGCCGGTCGCGGGATCGACGAGGCGCTGGCGCGGAGTGTGGTGCGCGCATCGGGTGGACGGCTCGACCGCGCCCGCCTCCTCGCCGACGACCTGGGATTCGCCGCACGCGAACGGGAGTGGCAGTCGGTCGTCTCCCGGCTCGACGGGTCGGGCGCGGCGGCCGCGGAGGTCGCATCCGAGCTGCTCGGCTGGACCGACGAGGCGCTCGCGCCGCTGCGCGAGCGGCAGGCGCGCGAGCTCGCGGACCTCGCCGAGCAGGCGGACGCGTCGGGGGCGAGAGGCGTTCCCGGTCGCAAACAGATCGAGGAGCGGCACCGCCGGGAAGAGCGGCGCTGGCGCACCGACGACCTCCGATTCGGGCTCGCCGCCCTCGCCGCGGTCTATCGCGACCGTCTCGTGGCCGTGACGTCGGATGCCGGCAGGCTGACCTCGGGCGACGCGGCGGAGGAGAAGCGCCTCGCCGGACATGTCGACGCGATCGGTGCGGCCATCGCCGCCCTCGGCCGCAACGCGAATGAGTCGTTGTTGCTCGACGCCCTGCTCGTCGAGCTGTCCGGCCTCGCGTCCTGAACCCACGGAGCGACACCTTCCGGATCGACCCGGAGCAGTCCTGCCCGCTGTCCGCCAGCCGGTAGCTTGGTGCACCACGCCTGGGTAGCTCAGTCGGTAGAGCAACGCACTCGTAATGCGTAGGTCAGGAGTTCAAATCTCCTCCCAGGCTCCAAATGCTCCTGCGCTCCTGCGCACACGTCTCGACCTCGCGGAGTGGACAGACCCGCCGCCATGGTGCCGTCACGTCGACCCCCGGGGCACGCATGTCGCGACTCGTGTGTATGGTGAGCACCATGGCCGACCAGGCGGTCTTCTCCGACCTCGCGATGGAGTACATGCCCGCCTTGTACACGGCGGCCCTCCGGATGACGCGCAATCCCGCGGACGCCGAGGACCTGGTGCAGGAGACCTACCTGAAGGCGTACCGGGCGTTTGCGAGCTTCGAGCTCGGGACCAACCTCAAGGCCTGGCTCTACCGGATCCTGACCAACACGTACATCAACACCTACCGGGCGAAGAAGCGCCGACCGGAGGTGGCCGACGTCGAGGACATCGAGGACCTCTATCTCTACCGCCGGCTCGCAGGGGACGGTACGTCCGGGCTCGGTCGGAGCGCGGAGGACGAGGCGCTCGACCGCTTCACCGACACCGACGTCAAAGCGGCGATCGAATCGCTCCCGGATACGTTCCGGATGGCGGTGCTCCTTGCCGACGTCGAAGGGTTCTCGTACAAGGAGATCGCCGAGATCACCGACGTGCCGATCGGTACGGTGATGAGCAGGATCCACCGTGGAAGAAAGGCGCTGCAGAAGGCGTTGCTAGAACGAGGAAGGGCTCACGGTCTCGTCGGGGCTTCCGACGAGGCGCGCTAGGGACCGGTCCAGGTAGGGAGCAGCAGTCGTGGGAGAGCAGGAGACCGAGGGAGTGAGTTCGCCGATGGGCGGTGCCGCACCGTCTGCCGGCTTCGTCGGCTGTGACGAGACGATCGAGCGTCTCTACTTCTACCTCGACGGCGAGCTCACCGAGGAGCGGCGGATCGAGATCACGCGACACCTCGACCTGTGTGGACCCTGCGTCGGCGCGTACGGCTTCGAGCGCGAGCTGCGCAAGGTGATCGCGAACCGCTGCAAGGACCATGTGCCGGAAACGCTCATCGACCGCGTGGCCGCGGTCATACGCGAGGAGCACCATCGCCAGACCAACTGAGCGTCCGCCTGACGCGGGCCGGACACGCCTCGGCGCGGCCGGGAGCGCTTCCGGCCCGGGCGGTTCCCTACACTGGTCGGCGTGACTGAGAGCCCGCGATCGGTGGCCGCTGACGGAGCGGTCGCGTGGGACACTGCCGAACGGGTGGCGAACTGGGTCGGGAGCCGGTCGCGTGCGCCCGTTCCCTACCGACCCGACCTGCTCGAAGTCGACTTCGAGGAGCTCACCGAGCAGGCAGAGGAGCTGGTCGCGGTCTCGACTGGGCTGCGCTCGGCATCGGGACCGGCGAGGGCCAAGGTGACCGACCGTTCGGGATGGGTGCGGGCGAACATCGCCAGCTTCCAGCGCCTGGTCGGACCGCACCTCGACAAACTCGATCCGAGGCGGGTCGCTGGATCGAATCCGCTCACCGACCGCCTGGTCGGACCGCTCGCGTCCGCCGGACGCGCCGCAACCGGCGCGCAGATGGGGCTGGTCCTCGGGTGGCTCTCGACCAGGGTCCTCGGACAGTACGACATCCTGCTCACCGAGGACGCGGTCGAAGACCAGGACCTCGTCTACTTCGTCGGACCGAACATCGTGGCACTCGAGCAGCTCCACGGGTTCGAACCGCGCGAGTTCCGGCTCTGGCTCGCGTTGCACGAGGTGACCCACCGGTGCCAGTTCACCGCCATCCCCTGGATGCGTGACTACTTCGTCTCGCTCGTCGAAGAGGGCATCGGCTCGATCGACCCGGATCCGGCAAGACTGGCAGACGCGCTCCGCCGGATGGCGGACGAGATCATGGCCGGGCGGAACCCCCTGCGGGAGTCGGGTGCGCTCGGATTGGTGGCCACCCCCGAGCAGCTGGAGGGCATCCACCGGATCCAGGCACTCATGAGCCTGCTCGAAGGCCACGGCGACGTCACCATGGACCGCGCGGGTGCTGCCGCGATCCCGAGTGCCGCGCGCTTCAGCGAGGTGCTGCGGCAGCGTCGCAAGCAGACCCGCGGCCCGGCACGCCTCCTCCAGCAGCTGATCGGGCTCGAGGCCAAGCTGCGTCAGTACGAGGAGGGCGAGCGGTTCATCGCGGCGGTGGAGGACTCCGGCGGAACCGAGCTGCTCGACCAGGTCTGGCGCGGGCCGGAGTGGCTGCCGTCCCTCGTCGAGATCCGCAACCCCGCCGACTGGATCTCACGTGTCGGAACCTCGCCGGCCCTGTCCGGCTGAGGCGCGACCGGTCGACGCGACCGATCCGTCCGTCGCCGCCCTCCTCGCGCGGTGCACGTTCCCGCCGGGTGGGAGCCGGCTCCGGTGCGGAGTCTCCGGCGGCGCGGACTCGCTCGCGCTGCTCGTACTCGCCACTGCGGCGGGCTGTGCGGTGACGGCGGTCCACGTCGATCACGGGCTGCGCCCGGGCTCGGGCGTGGAGGCGCGTGTGGTGGAGGACGCCGCCGCCCGCTTCGGCGCGTCGTTCGAGTCTGCGACCGTCGAGGTCGAACCCGGCCCGAACCTCGAGGCACGGGCGCGCGCGGCGAGGCGCGCGGTGCTCGGTCCGCAGGCCGCCACGGGCCACACCGCCGACGACCAGGCCGAGACCGTCCTGGTCAACCTGCTCCGCGGGGCGGGCGTCGACGGGCTCGCCGGCATGCGGGCCGGCCCCGGACACCCCCTGCTCGCCCTGCGGCGCCACGAGACCGTCGGGCTGTGCGGGCGGCTCGGCCTCGACCCGGTGGTCGACCCGTCAAATGTGGACCCGCGGTTCGTCCGCAACCGCGTGCGCCACGAGCTCCTCCCGCTGTGTGCGGCGATCGCCCGGCGCGACGTGGTGCCGGTCCTCGCGCGCCAGGCCGCCGCGCTCGCCGGCGACGCAGCGCTCCTCGAGGTGCTCGCGTCGCTCGTCGATCCGATGGACGCGAAGGCGGTGTCCGCGGCGCCCGAGCCCGTGGCACGGCGGGCGCTGCGCGAGTGGCTCACCGGGGACGGCCCGTACGCGCCGCCGCTCGCGGCCGTCGAACGGGTCCTCGACGTCGCCCGCGGTGACCGGGTCGCCACCGAGCTCCCCGGCGGACGACGGGTCGCACGGTCGTCGGGTCGGCTCTCGATCGCCCCTTCGGTGGCGGCGTGCGGCAGGGCCCGGGTCGGGGACGCGGATGCTCCGGTACAGTCGTGCCGTGACCAGCCGGGTGGGTGAGGCCTCCGACCACGAGGTCGACCCGGAGCGGTATCCCGAGATCGGCCGGGTGATCGTCTCTGCCGACGAGCTCCAGACCCGCATCGTGGAGCTGGGCACGGAGATCACCGCGGACTACGTGTCGTCGCCCCCGCTGCTCGTGGGCGTGCTGAAGGGCGCCTTCATGTTCATGAGCGACCTCTCGCGCTCGATCGATCTGGCGGTCGAGGTCGACTTCATGGCGGTCTCCTCCTACGGGAGCGCGACCCGCACCTCGGGGGTGGTCCGGATCGTGAAGGACCTCGACCTCGACCTCGCCGGCCGGCACGTCCTCGTGGTGGAGGACATCGTCGACAGCGGTCTGACCCTCAGCTATCTGCAGCGCTACCTGCTCGCACGCGGTCCGGCGAGCCTCGAGGTCTGCGCCCTGTTGGTGAAGGAGGGACAGCAGCGTGCCGACCTCGATCTCCGCTATGTGGGGTTTCATATCCCCGCGGATTTCGTGGTGGGATATGGGCTCGATGTCGACGAGCGCCACCGCAACCTCACGGCGATCCACGCCTACGCCGGCAGACCCCGCTAGGGCGTCGGCACACCGGTGACCGTCGACACCGCGCGGATCGAGCGGGCCGTGCTCGAGCTGCTCACCGCGTTGGGCGAGGATCCGCACCGGGACGGGCTGGTGAAGACGCCGGTCCGGGTGGCGAGGATGTACGAGGAGCTCTTCGCGGGATTCGGCGAGAATCCCGCCGACCACCTCGAGGTGACCTTCGCCGCCGACCACGACGAGATGGTGATGGTCAGGGACATCCCCTTCGCCTCGCTCTGCGAGCACCACCTGGTGCCCTTCATCGGCAAGGCCCACGTCGCCTACATCCCCGGTGAGGACGGCCGGATCACCGGGCTCTCCAAGCTGGCCCGCCTCGTCGAGGGGTACGCCAGGCGCCTGCAGGTGCAAGAGCGGATGACCTCCGAGATCGCCGACGCGATCGAAGAGGCGCTCGCGCCACGCGGCGTGCTCGTCGTGGTGGACGCCGAGCATCTGTGCATGTCGATGCGGGGCGTCAAGAAATCGGGCACCTCGACGGTCACCTCGGCCGTGCGCGGGCTCTTCCGGAGTGATCCGGCGACTCGCTCAGAGGCCATGCAGATCCTGCACGGCCGCTGAGCAGCTCGCGTCCGTTCGCCCGGCGCGGGAGGTCGCGGCCTGGTTTACGCTGTCGGGTCATGGCCGACCTGGTGTCCCGTCCCCTGGTGATGGGGATCCTCAACGTGACACCCGACTCCTTCTTCGATGGAGGCGAGTGGTTCGAGAAGGCACGGGCCATCACGAGAGGGCATGAAATGGTCGACGAAGGTGCCGACATCGTCGATGTCGGAGGCGAGTCGACCAGGCCCGGTGCGGACGAGGTGGTCCTCGACGAGGAGCTCGCGCGGGTGGTCCCGGTGGTCGAGGCGCTGGCCGGCCGGGTCAGGGTGTCGATCGACACCACCAAGGCGGAGGTCGCGGAGGCCGCGATCGCGGCCGGCGCCACCCTGGTCAACGACGTCTCCGCCAGCCTCTGGGAGGTGGCGGCCCGGCACGGTGCAGGGTGGGTCGCCATGCACCGCAGGGGGAACCCGAAGACCATGCAGCGCGATCCGGAGTACGACGACGTGGTGGCCGAGGTCACTGCCATGCTGCTCGAACGGGCCGGCCGGGCCCGCGACGCCGGCGTGGGAGAGGTCTGGATCGATCCGGGCATCGGGTTCGGAAAGACGGTCGGCCACAACCTCGCACTGCTCGCCTCGCTCGACGTGTTGGTGGGGACGGGGTACCCGGTGCTGGTGGGCACCAGCCGGAAGAACTTCCTCGGGACGATCGCCCCCGCGGCGAACGGGCAGTCCGCGCCGGTCGGGGAACGGCTCGCCGCCTCGATCGCGACCGCGACCTGGGCCATGGAACGTGGTGCCGGGATGGTCCGGGTCCACGACGTGGCGGCGACCGTGCAGGCGGCGTCGATGGTCGGCGCCGGGCGCGGGCGGGGACCGGGCATGAAGGGCAAGTGGGCCGCGGGCATCCCGCCACGGAACTTCACCTGGGTGATCAAGGACCGGCTCGCGATGAGCGAGCGGCCCGGAGGGTTCGCGCCCAATCACCGCAAGGTGCGACGCCAGGAGGAGATCATCTGGCTGCAGGCGCAGGGCTTCACCCACGTGCTCTCCCTGCTGCCCTCGTCGCACAACCTCCAGGCCTACGAGGATCGCGCGATGCCGTGCGTGCACCTGCCGCTGCCAGGTGCCGGCGACGTGCGCCCGCAGCTCGGTGACCTCTACCGGGAGGTCCACACGAGGCTGACCGCGGGCGACCGCGTGCTCATCCACCAAGAAGAGCTGGGCGACCGGGTCGCCGGGGTCGTGGCCGGCTACCTCCTCTGGTCCGAGCGCCTCCCGACCGGACCGCAGGCGATCACCGTGCTCGAGCATCTGACCGGGCACGGCATGGGTCCGAGCGGGCGGGAGCTCGTCGCCTTCTCCGCGCAGCTCGGACCGGTCACCCTCCTGCGAGGACCGGCCGGCTCCGCACCACGGACCGGCTAGTGCAGGCGACCGGCCCGCCGGCGGGGTCGGCCGGGGACCAGATCCAGCTCAGAGGTCTCCGTGTGATCGCCACCCACGGGGTGCTCCCCGAGGAGAAGTCGATCGCCCAACCCTTCGAGCTCGACCTCGACCTCTGGGTCGATCTCGCGCCTGCCGCCGCGTCCGACCGGCTGGCCGACACCGTCGACTACGCAGGCGTCGTCGCCGCGGCGGTCGCAGTGGTGGGATCCTCCCCGCCGGTCGAGCTGCTCGAGAGACTGGCGGGCGCGGTTGCCGACGCCACGCTCGGGTCCGACAGCCGGATCGGCGCGGTCGGCGTGACCCTGCGGAAGCTGCAGCCGCCGCTCGATGTCGACATCGCCACGGTCGGGGTCCGCCTGGTCCGGCACCGGTGACCACGCCGGCGCCGGATTCCCCCAGCGTGCGGGCGTTCCTCGGCCTCGGCTCCAACCTCGGCGACCGGCGCGCCCACCTGCGGCGCGCCGTCGACCAGCTCCGTGCGGGAAGCGCCGCGCCGGTGATGGCGGTCTCGAAGGTGTACGAGACCGAGCCCGTCGGCGGCCCCGACGACCAGGGCCCGTACCTCAACCTCGTCGTCCAGCTCGCCATCCCCTCCGGGACCGACCCGTTCCGCCTGCTCGAGCAGTGCCGCCGGTTGGAGGCCGCAGCCGGGAGGGTCCGCACGGTCCGGTGGGGCCCGCGGACCCTCGACGCTGACGTGCTCTGGATCGACGGGGTCGAGCTCGACGCTCCGGAGCTCACCGTGCCGCACCCCCGCTGGCGCGAGAGGCGATTCGTGCTCGCCCCGCTGGCGGAGCTCGCCCCGGACCTTGCCGACGACGCTGCCGTCGCCGCCGCTGGTGGTGAGATCAAGGACGTGGGTACACTGTGAGCGGCAACCGCCAGATTCTCTGACGCGAACGGCACCCGCTGGGGCTGGAACGTCGAAAGGGGTCTTGTGACCACATTCCGCGTACTCGGTCCGGGAAGAGCCGGCCGGTCGCTGCACACCGCGTTGCTCGACACCGAGGGGTACCGCTCGCTGGGTCTGTGGGGACGTGACCACCCGCCGGCCGACGCGGCCCACGGCGTCGACGTCGTGATCATCGCCACGCCCGACGACGTGGTCGCGGACGTCGCTGCGGCGGTCAGCCCGGTCGAGACCACGGCGGTCGTCCACCTCTCGGGCTCGCTCGGGCTCGACGTGCTCGGTGGGCATCCGCGCCGCGGCTCGCTCCATCCGCTGGTCCCGCTCCCCGACGAGGGCATCGGTTCGGCCAGGCTGCGGTCGGGCGTCACCTTCGCCGTCGCCGGCGATCCGATCACGAGCGCGATGGCCGCCGCGCTGGGCGGCCGACCCGTCGTCGTCGCCGACGCAGACCGCCGGACGTACCACGCCGCCGCCGCCATCGCCGCAAACCACCTCGTCGCGTTGCTCGGACAGGTCGAGCGCGTGGCGGCCGTGGCCGGGCTCCCGCTCGATGCGTTCGCGGGACTGGTCCGGGCGGCCACCGACGACGCCTTCGCCCTGGGCCCCCGGCGGGCGCTCACCGGTCCGGCGGCCCGGGGCGACTGGGCCACCCTCGAACTGCACCGTCGGGCGCTTGCCGCGATGCCCGGGCACCGGAGCGAGCTGGCGGCCTACGACGCCATGGTCGGCCTGGCCCGGCGGATGGCGATGGACCCGGTCGAGGGTGCCGAGCCGGAGCCCGTCGAGGGTGCCGAGCCGGAACCCGCGCGGACCGCGACCCAGGTTGCGTTCGGAACCGAGCAGGTGGCATGAGCGTGGCACTCACCGCACCCTCCCGAGCCCGGACCGCGCGCGCGGACGTCGCGATCGTGACCTCCCGGGCCGCGCTCGCCGGTGCCTTCGACGCGGCACGATCGGCCGGCCGGAGCGTCGGGCTCGTCCCCACGATGGGAGCGCTCCACGCGGGCCACCGCTCCCTCATCGACCGGGCGGTCGCCGAGTGCGACCTGGTTGCGGTCACCAACTTCGTCAACCCCACCCAGTTCGGCGATGCGTCCGATCTCGCCGAATACCCGCGCACCCTCGAGGCGGATCTCGAGGTTGCGGCACGCGCCGGTGCGGACCTCATGTTCGTGCCCTCGGTCGAGGAGATGTATCCGGGTTGGCCGGCGTCGAAGGGGACCGCATTGGTGGCGCCTGCTCCGAGCAGGCGGTGGGAGGGCGCCTCGCGTCCGGGCCACTTCGACGGGGTCGTGACGGTCGTGGCGAAGTTGCTCGCGCCGGCCGGCCGGTGCCGTGCCTACTTCGGCGAAAAGGACTACCAGCAGCTCGTCGTCGTGCAGCACCTCGTCTCTGACCTGGGGCTGCCGGTCGAGATCGTCGGGTGCCCGATCGTGCGCGAGCCGGACGGGCTCGCCCTGTCCAGCCGGAACGTGCGCCTCGCCCCTTCGGAGCGGACGGCGGCGCCGGTGCTGCAGCGAGCGCTCGTCGCCGGCGCGACGGCGATGGCGGCCGGGGAGCATCGGACGGCGCACGTGGAGGCGGCGATGGCAGCGGCGGCCTGCGACGCGCCGGAGGTGGCGCTCGACTACGCGGTCGCAGTCGACGCCCAGGACCTCGAGCCCGCGGTCACCTGCGCGCCGGGACGACCACTCCGGCTGTTGATCGCAGCGACGGTCGGTCCGGTCCGTCTCATCGACAACCTCGATCCGCGTCCCCTCCCCGGGCCGTGACAGTGGTTCGCCGTCGCGCGATGGACCCCGTGACCGAATTCCCGGGCGCATCGCAGCGCGTCCCTGCTCGGTGAGCGCGGACTCCGCCCCCGGCGAGCTCGACGTCCTCGTCCTCGGGAGCGGCGTGGCGGGCCTCACCGCCGCGGTGCGGCTCTCGGCGCCGCCGGCCATCTCGGGCGCCGGAGGCGTGCACGGCCTGCGGGTGGGCGTCCTGACCAAGGGCGAGCTCTCCCAGTCGGCGACCCGATGGGCCCAGGGGGGCGTGGCCGCCGTCCTGGACGGCGACGAGGACTCGACCGACCTGCACCTGGCCGACACGCTCGCCGCAGGGGCCGGTCTGTGCGACCCGGCCGCGGTCAGGGTGCTCGTCGATGAGGGACCGTCGCGGGTCAACGAGCTCATCGCGCTCGGAGCCGTCTTCGACCGTCAGCCCGGGGGGGCCCTCGCGCTCTCCCGCGAAGGCGGCCACACCATGGCGCGGGTCGTGCACGCTGGAGGGGCGGCAACCGGTGCGGAGGTCGAGCGCGCGCTGGTCGACGCGACGCGCGCGTCGGCGACCGCGGTGCTCGAGGGGTGGTTCGCGCTCGACCTCGTGGTCGACCACGGGCGGTGCCGGGGGGTGCGTGCACTCGATCCAGCGGGTCGCGTGGTCGAAGTACGGGCGAACCACACCGTGCTCGCGACCGGTGGCGCCGGGCAGCTCTTCGAAGTCACGACCAATCCCGAAGAGGCGACCGGCGACGGTCTGGCGATGGCGCTCCGTGCGGGTGTCGCGGTGGCCGACATCGAGTTCATGCAGTTCCATCCGACCGCACTCCACCATCCGGCGATGCCCCGCCCCCTGTTGTCGGAGGCGCTGCGCGGACACGGCGCACTGCTGCGTGACGCCCGCGGCGACCGGTTCGTCGACGAGCTCGCCGCGAGGGACGTCGTGAGCCGTGCCATGGCCGCGCGCATGGCCGCGCAACAGGTGGCGAACCTCTGGCTCGACGCGACCGGTCTCGACGATTTCGATGTCCGCTTCCCGACGATCGCCGAGTCGCTCCGGTCGATCGGGCTCGATCCCGCGATCGACTGGCTGCCGATCGCCCCGGCGGCGCACTACCTCTCCGGTGGTGTCGTGACCGACCTGTGGGGCGCCACCGCGCTGGCCGGACTGTGGGCGGCCGGCGAGGTCGCGTGCACCGGCGTGCACGGAGCGAACCGGCTCGCGTCGAACTCCCTCCTCGAGGGGATGGTCTTCGGCGCCCGCCTCGCCGAGCGCGTCGTCGCGGGCGTCGACGGACCCGAGCCGACCGGCGTCATGGCCGCCGTGCTGGGAGGGGGCGCGTCGGGCGCCGCAGCTGGCGACGGGCCCCGCCCGCTCTCCGTGGTCGCGCAGAACGGGTCCGACGGAGCTGGGCGCGCGGGCGGGCTCGAGCCAGAGGAGCTCCACGCGTGCCGCGACCGCCTCCAGCGCGCGTTGACCCAGGGCGCGGGCGTCGTTCGGAGCGCCGCGTCGCTCGACCGTGCGGGCGCAGTGCTCGCCGACGTCGCCGAGACGGTCGGTCGATCCGGTGGGCGCGTCGAAGGCGAGCTCGTGAACCTGGTCACTGCGGGCACCGCTCTGCTCGCCTCGGCCCGCCTCCGTTGCGAGACGCGCGGCGCCCACGTGCGCAGCGATCACCCGGAGACCCTCGAGGCATGGCGGTGCCGGATCGTCCACGCGGCCGGCGAGGTGCGCACCTGCGGGCTGGGGAGCGACGCGCCGTCCGAGACGTGGGGGGGCACAGGCCTCGACCGCGCGCTCGACGGTGCGCATCGATGAGCAACCTGCCCGATGGGCCCGGTCACGAGGACGCGCGCCCGAGCGTGCTGCCGCCCCGGGCGGCGGTCGTCGACGCGGTCGCGCGGGCGCTGGCCGAGGACGTCCTGCCGCTCGGTGACCTCACGGCCGCTCTAGTGCCGAGCGGGACGGTCGCGACTGTTGCCGTGGTCAGCCGCGCGAGCGGGGTGATCGCCGGGACGGACTGTGCGCTCGAGACCTTCCGCCAGGTCGATCCCTCGCTCGACGCCTGCTGGGAGCGCGGGGACGGGTCGCCGGTCTCGCTCGGTGACCTCGTCGCGACGGTGCGCGGACCCCTGGCCTCGCTGCTGACCGCGGAGCGGACGGCTCTCAACTTCCTCGGCCACCTCTCGGGCGTCGCATCGCTGACCCGTCGCTATGTCACCGCAGTGGCCGCCGGCAACCCTGCGACGCGGGTGCTCGACACCCGCAAGACCACGCCGGGTCTGCGGGCGCTCGAGAAGGCGGCGGTGCGCGCGGGCGGCGGGCACAACCACCGCGGGAGCCTCTCGGAGGGGATCCTGGTCAAGGACAACCATCTCGCGGGGCTCTCGATTGCCGAGGCCGTGGGGCGGGCCAGGCAGGCGTGGCCCGGTCGCACCGTCGAGGTCGAGTGCGACCACGAGGACCAGGTGACCGAGGCGATCGCAGCCGGTGCGACGGTGATCATGCTCGACAACATGTCGCCGGACCGGGTCGAGGCATGCGTCCGACGGATCCGGAGCGATGCCCGTCGGATCCTCGTGGAGGTCTCCGGCGGCGTTGACCTCGAAACGGCGCCACTGCTCGCGGCAGCCGGAGCGGACCTCTTGTCGGTGGGAGCGCTCACCCACTCCGCTCCGGTACTCGACCTCGGGTTCGACCTCCGCGTCGAAGACGGGGCCCCGGATCGTGCACGACCACTGCACGCCGACGAGAAAGGCTGATCATGCTGCTCGCGATCGATGTCGGGAACACCGAGACGGTGGTCGGGCTGTTCGCCGATGGTGCGGGCGACCTGGCCGAGGCCACCGGCCCCCGGGACGGCACCGAACCGTCAGGGCTCGCCCACCACTGGAGGCTGTCGACGGTCGCCGAGCGGACGGCCGACGAGCAGGCGCTGCTGCTGACCCAACTGCTCGACCTCGACGGCCTCGACATCGACGGAGCGGTGACCGGCATCGCCGTCACCTCCTCGGTACCGCTGGTCACGGCGAACCTGCGCCAGATGGTCGCCCGGTGGTTCGACGTGCCGTCGGTGGTGCTGGAGCCGGGGGTGAAGAGCGGGATGCCGATCCTCTACGACAATCCGAAGGAGGTGGGTGCGGACCGCATCGCCAACGCGGTGGGTGCGTACGACCTGTTCGGTGGTCCGTGCGTCGTGGTCGACCTCGGTACCGCGACCACCTTCGACGCGATCTCCGCGGCCGGCGAGTACCTCGGTGGTGCGATCACGCCCGGAGTGGCGATCAGCCTCGACGCGCTCTTCGCTCATGCCGCCGCACTCCGTCGGGTCGAGCTGGTCGAGCCGCGCAGCGTGATCGGCAAGTCGACGGTGGAGTCGATCCAGTCGGGGGCGCTCTACGGGTTCGCCGGCCAGGTGGACGGTCTCTGCCGGCGGTTCGCGGCCGTCATGGGGGAGTGCACCGTCATCGCGACCGGTGGCCTCTCCGAGCTCATCTCGCCCTACTCGGACGAGATCGAGTACGTCGAGCCGTGGCTCACGCTGCACGGGCTGCGCATCATCTTCGAGCGCAACGCCGCGAGCATCGGTGCGTGAACGGGCGCAGCGGGCTCAGCTCGTCGCGCCCGGTTCCGGCGGCGCCCCTGCCGGCGGGTCCGACGGACGATCGACGTGCTGGCGACCGGGGTCGAGAACGGCCCGCAGCGCATCGAACATCACGTCCTTCGCCCGCTCCTCGCTGAGCCACTGATCCTCCTTCAAGAGGACGTACGACTCGAACGAGGCGATCACGTCGGCGGCGGCGATGGCGGCACCGGCACGCTCCTCGCCGGTCGCTTCGACCTCGGGGGCGAACAGCTCGAGCAGCTGCAGCCGGAAGAACGACCGGTTGCGGGCGAGCTCCGCAGCGAGCACCGGTTGGAACGGTGCGCGGAGCCTGACCACCCGTTGCGAGGTCTCCAGCGAATCGAAGAGGCGGAAGCGCTGGTCGACGAGGGCCCGAATGCGCGCATCCAGCGGGTCGCCCGGCGCGGCGTCGACGGGCAGCATCGGATCCGCCCGGGCCTGCTGACGGCGGAGCGCGGCCAGAGCGAGATCGTCGACGTCGGCGAAGTAGCGGAAGAGCGAGCGCGGCGAGAGGCCCGCACGGTCCGCGATCTCGTCGGTGCTGGGGCGGAGGTTGCCCTGCGCGTAGAGATCGAGCAGGGCCTCGACCACCGCTTCGCGGTTGTGGGCCCGACGGCGTCGCCGGCCGTCGGTCTCGACCGCGGCATGCCCGTCGGACCGGTCCTCCGGCTCCCGTGCGCTGATCTCGGACGTCCCTGAAGTCGTCATCACCCTCAGTTTCGGTCGCATCCGTGCGGTGTCCGACCTCGGTCTCGCACCGTCCGGCTCGATGGGATGGCGGCGTCCGGTGATCGGAAAGCCCGCCGGTGATCGACCAGATCGTACCCCGGAGGTCGCAGGATCGTGTCGGCCCGGGTGCAACCGCGGGTGCACGCGGGACATCCGCTTGGCAGGTCGTGGCGCCTTCATCAACTCCTCACATCGGGCTCATCGCCGCCACATCCCGTCGTGGGATACCTGAGGTGGCCCCGGAGCGACCGGTGGTCGAAGGAGGTCGTCAACCCACATGTCACCAAACGTCCCCGTCGTGGGCAAGGTGCTCGCAGGTGCCGCAATCGTCGGCGTGCTCTCGCTGGGTGGCGCCGGCTTCGCCGGCGCAGCCGCTCCATCCACCCCGGCCGCTCCCGGCGTGACCGCTCCCAGCAGCCATTCGGGAATCAACTGCGCACGGGCCGATCGGGTCCTCGCCCGTATCGGCAAGGCCGAGTCCCGAATCGCCGCCGGCCTGCCCAGGCTCACCGCGGCGGAAGCGGCGGCCAAGCAGGCCGGCAACACCAAGCGGGCGGACCGCCTGCAACGGGTCATCACCCGCCTCGAGGGCTCGACGTTCAAGAGTCACCTGACCAAGGTGTCCCAGCGCATCGAGGCCACCTGCCACGTGAGCGCCCCGACCGCCGGGTAGCCGGCTCCGCCGGGGCCCCGACCAGGGGTCCCGGCAGGTGCGCGTCGCGACCAGCGATCCCGAACAGGTTCTCGCTACATTCAACTCGTCGAGGGGCCGATAGTCGACAGGTGGCCGGTGCCGGGCGCGCCGGCGGCCGAAGGGGGGTGACGCGACCATGTGGATGATCAGAACGTCCGCGGTGAAGTTGACGGTGGCAGTGCTCGCGACCGGTGCGCTGACCGTCGCCGGTGCGGGCGTGGTCAGTGCCGCCACGGGCACCGGCACGACCGCGCCGGGCAGCCACGTCCACCACGCCGCGCAGTTCAGTTGTGCCGATGCCCGAGGTGTCCTCGCCAAGCTGACGAGAAGCGAGCGCCGTATCGCAGCGGGTCTTCCCAAACTGACCGCGACTGCCGCGCGTGCGATGCAGACCGGTGACACGTCCTACGGGCAGAAGCTGGACCGGCTCATCCGGCACCTCGAGAGTGCCCGGTACAAGCTCCGTCAGGAGAAGATCGCGACCAAGATCGACGCCCGGTGCCACGTCACCGCCCCGGGTGCGCCACTCGCGCCGGCGACCACCACGCCTCCCGCTCCGACCAACTCGACCACCTCGACCACGTAGCAACCGAGGGGGGACCGGCCCATCGGAGGGCTCAGCTGTTCGGCAGCGTGTCCACGAACGAGTGGGACAGCGCGGCGAGCCCGCCTGCGAGCGGCTCCGGCGTGCCGTCGAGTGCGGACACGGCCTGCTCGGCGAAGGCGCGGGCGACGAGCACCGCGTCCCCGATCGCACCTGACTGCGCCACGATCGAGCGTGCCTTGTCGCGCTCGGGTTGACCGAGGGGCTGCCCGAGGAGCGGGCCGAGCTCCGGACCGGCGACGGGATCCGACAGCGCGAGCAGGACGGGGAGGGTGTAGATGCCCTCGGCGAGATCCTGACCGGCGGGCTTCCCGAGCTCGGCCTCGGATCCGACGATGTCGAGGATGTCGTCGCGGACCTGGAAGATCATCCCGAAGTACCGCCCGAAGGTTGTGAAGGACTCGACGCGATCGCGGGGGAGGCCGCCGGTCAGCGCGCCGATCCGGCACGAGGTGGACATCAGCGCGGCCGTCTTGCCGGCGATCGCCTCCGAGTAGTCGTCCCGGGTGCGGCCCTTCTGGTAGGCGGCGCGCACCTCGGCGACCTGCCCCTGGCAGAGGTCCCCGAGCGTCGAGGCGAGCAGCGCCGCGATCTCCGTGCCGAGGCCCGCAGCGATCTCTGCGGAGCGGGCCAGCAGGAAGTCTCCGGCGACGATGGCCACCAGGTTGCCGAACCGTGCGTTCACGCTCTCGACGTTGCGCCTGACGGTGGCCTCGTCCATCACGTCGTCGTGGTAGAGGGAGGCCAGATGGACGAGCTCGACCGCGACGGCTCCGAGCAGGTCCTCCCTGGTCGCCGGTCGCTCACCGCCCGTGGCGGTGGCCAGGGCGAGGACCGGGCGGAGGCGCTTCCCACCGGCAGTCAGCAGGTGGGTCGTGACCTCGTCGAGGAATCGGTCGCCGGTCACCACCGACTCCACGAGCAGGGGCTCGAGCCTCTGCAACTGGTCTTCGAGTTCGGGAAGCCCGAGCAGCTCTACGAGGTTCACTTCCTACAGACGATAGGCCAGGTTGCCGATGACTGAGAAAAGGGAATGGGACCGAGAATCCGGGAATGCGCGGGTGCGGGTGTCGGAGTCGCCTGTAGACTTCGTGTCCAGTAACTGACCGCGGATGGAGGCGGTGAAGTGTTCGAACGATTCACAGATCGGGCTCGCCGGGTGCTGGTGCTCGCGCAGGAAGAGGCGCGACTGCTCAACCACAGTTTCATCGGCACCGAGCACATCCTGTTGGGCCTGATCCACGAGGGCGAGGGCGTCGCCGCCAAGGCACTCGAGTCTCTCGGCGTGTCGCTCGAGGCCGTCCGCGAGAAGGTCGAGGAGACCATCGGGCTGGCCGGCACGGCGCCCACCGGTTCGCCCCCTTTCACGCCCCGGGCGAAGAAGGTGCTCGAGCTCTCACTGCGCGAGGCCCTGCAGCTGGGGCACAGCTACATCGGCACCGAGCACATGCTGCTCGGCCTCGTGCGCGAAGGAGAGGGCGTGGCCGCGCAGGTCCTCCAGAGCCTGGGCGCGGACCTGCCGCGCGTGCGCCAGCAGGTGATCCAGCTGCTCTCGGGCTACCAGGGCAAGGAGTCCGTCGGTGCGGGCGCACCCGGCTCGCAGTCGTCGGACGCGCCGACCGGCTCGCCGGTGCTCGACCAGTTCGGCCGCAACCTCACCGCACTCGCGCGTGATCACAAGCTGGACCCGGTCATCGGCCGCGAGAAAGAGATCGAGCGGGTCATGCAGGTGCTCTCCCGCCGCACGAAGAACAACCCGGTCCTGATCGGGGAGCCCGGCGTCGGCAAGACCGCCATCGTCGAGGGGCTCGCGCAGCGCATCGTCGCTGACGACGTCCCCGAGACGCTGACCGGCAAGCAGCTCTACACCCTCGATCTGGGCGCCCTGGTGGCGGGCAGCCGCTACCGCGGCGACTTCGAGGAGCGCCTCAAGAAGGTCCTGAAGGAGATCCGGACCCGCGGCGACATCGTCTTGTTCATCGACGAGCTCCACACGCTGGTCGGGGCGGGCGCGGCCGAGGGGGCGATCGACGCGGCGTCGATCCTGAAGCCGATGCTCGCCCGTGGCGAGCTCCAGACCATCGGGGCGACCACGACCGACGAGTACCGCAAGCACCTCGAGAAGGACGCGGCGCTCGAGCGGCGGTTCCAGCCGATCAAGGTCGACCAGCCGAACGTGGCCCTCACCATCGAGATCCTCAAAGGCCTGCGGGACCGCTACGAGTCGCACCACGCGGTGACGATCACCGACCAGGCACTGGTGGCCGCGGCCAACCTGGCCGACCGGTACCTCGCGGACCGGTTCCTCCCGGACAAGGCGATCGACCTCATCGACGAGGCAGGCAGCCGGCTGCGCATCCGCCGGATGACCACGCCTCCCGCCTACAAGAAGCTCGAGGAGGAGATCAGCCGTCTGCGCGCGGACAAGGAGTCCGCGATCGAGAAGCAGGCGTTCGACCAGGCGAAGAAGCTCGCCGAGCAGGAGAAGGAACGGCTCGACTCCAAAGAGGCGATGGAAGCCGAGTGGCGCGCCGACGGCGTGGACCTCTTCGACGTCGTCGACGAGGAGGTCATCGCGGAGGTGCTCGCGAACTGGACGGGCATCCCCGTGTACCGCCTCACCGAGGAGGAGACCGCCAAGCTGCTCCGGATGGAGGACGAGCTGCACAAGCGGGTCATCGGGCAGGAGCCCGCGATCGCAGCGCTGGCGCGCTCGATCCGTCGGACCCGCGCCGGGCTCAAGGACCCGAAGCGGCCGAGCGGTTCGTTCATCTTCCTCGGGCCGACCGGCGTCGGGAAGACCGAGCTGGCCAAGACGCTGGCGGAGTTCCTGTTCGACGACGAGGACGCGCTGATCCAGCTCGACATGTCCGAGTACATGGAGAAGCACACCGTGAGCCGGTTGGTCGGCTCGCCCCCGGGGTACGTCGGGTACGAAGAGGGCGGTCAGCTGACCGAGGCGGTGCGCCGCAAGCCCTTCTCGGTGGTGCTCTTCGACGAGGTCGAGAAGGCCCACACGGACGTGTTCAACACGCTCCTCCAGATCCTCGAGGACGGTCGGCTGACCGACGCGCAGGGCCGCTCGGTGGACTTCAAGAACACCGTCCTCATCATGACCTCCAACCTCGGCACCGCCGATCTGCGCAAGTCGTCGGTCGGCTTCGCCAAGACTTCGGAGGCGATCACCTACGAGCGGATGAAGGCGAAGGTCAACGAGGCGCTGAAGGCCCACTTCCGGCCGGAATTCCTCAACCGCATCGACGAGGTCGTCGTCTTCCACGAGCTCTCGAAGCTCGAGGTCGTCGAGATCGTGGACCTGATGATCCAGCGGCTCTCCACCCAACTGGAGCTCCAGGGGCTCAGCCTGGTGCTGACGCCACCCGCGAAGCAGCTGCTCGCCGACCGCGGGTACGACCCGCAGCTGGGAGCGCGGCCGCTCCGCCGTGCGATCCAACAGCTGGTCGAGGACCCGCTGTCCGAGCGGATCCTCTGGAAGGAGTTCCGGGTCGGGGAGACCATCGTGGTCGACGTCGAGACCGTGACCCCTGAGGACGCCGCGGCATCCGAGGTGAAGGGCTCCACCCCGCTGGTGGCGGGCGAGCTGCAGCTCACGTTCAAGGCCATCGAGGGACTCGAGCCGCCGCCGGTCGAGCTCGCCGGCGCGGACTCAGCCGCCGACTGAAGCCCCGGGGGCGCGGTCCGGAGCGGATCGCGCCCACCAAGTCTGGAACCTCGCCCCGCCGTCTTCGGCGGGGCGAGTTCGCGAACGGGGCGGAGAGCGCAAAGCGCTCAAGATTGCGATCTCCTGCTGCGTGGCAGGTGGTCGGGCGTACACGGTCAGTGCGTCGGTTCGGCATCATTTGAGCGGCTGTCAATAGGAATAGCGTCGGAGTTCTCGGCTCGGGGAGGCGCCTTGCGGGCGGCGCGGCACGAAGGGGTGTCGCTAGGAACGGGAATCACCCTGCGCGGGAGACGACGAGCTCATGAAGCACGTGGGGTCGTGCGCGGCTAAAGGGGCAAGGAGAGCGGAGATCATGATGGCGCAGGTGTCCCATCCGAAGCAGGTGGACTCAAGGTCGACGGTGCGCATCGTGCTCGCCACCGCCATCGGAGCAGGCCTGCTGCCTCGCTTCCCGGTCTCGTCAACTCCGGTACCAGCGCGGCGCTACACAGCCGATCAGCGGGTCCGTGACCTACTCGGCGACGCTCAACATCCCGGCTCCCCCGCCGTCGTCCTTCGTGGGATCCGGCGGCGGAGACGGCTGGGGGCTCGTCATGACACCTGCCGCGGTCTACCAGGTGTACCACCACCTGTCGACGCTCAACGTCTCGTGCCACCTGCAGTCGGATGCGAGTGCGTGCTGGTCCTCCCCCGGCTACAAGACGGTCGTCGACGGGAGCGGCAACAACTTCTCGACCTCGATCGGTCCGGGCATGTTCATCAACCAGACCTCTGGCAAGCTCTACGTCTACGCAGTGCGCACGTCGGATTCGACCGCAGGCGTCGTCTGCATCGACACGACGCAGCCGGCCTCGGCCACCGGGGCACAGCTCTTCTGCGGGTTCACCCAACTCGGCGGGGTCGGTGAGTCCACGGGAGGCAGTGCCAACGGTCTGTCCGCACCGGTCCAGGTCGGGAGCAACTGGTACTCGTTCAACGAGGTCGCGGGTGTGGGAACCGGGTCGCAGAACAAGCTGCTCTGCTTCAGCCTGATCACCTTCTCCGCCTGCCCGAGCCAGCCCTTCCCCGTCAACGACGGGGGTGTCGCGCTCAGCGTAATCGGCTACTCGTACCCGATCGGTGCAGCCGGCCACGACGTGATCATCCAGGTGGTGAGCACGACCGGCGACAAGCTGGCCTGCTTCGACACCACGACGAATTCGTCGTGCTCGGGTTCGTGGCCGATCTCCGTGACGGGCGCGAACGGTTCACCCTTCCCGATGATCAGCGGGACCACCGGCGCGCAGACCGGTGTCTGCCTGCCGATTTCCGGCATTCCCTGCTACGACCTGACCGGTGCGTCCGTTGCGACACCTCCCGGGATGACCACGGCGGTCACGCCGACGGTTCAGTACAACGGCCCCGCGGTCACGATCGGCGCCCGTGTCTTCGTGCCCAATGCCAGCACCAACGCGGTCGACTGCTATGACTACACCGCGCAGGCCGGCTGCCCGAGCTTCCCGAAGACGTTCACCAGTCCCAGCCTCAGCCTGCTCTACACGGTCAATCCGGACCCGCAGCGGCCGACCTGCCTGTGGGTCAACGCTGACAGCGGCACGCAGATCCAGAACTTCGACGCCTACACCGCAGGCGCCTGCGGGACCGGGCCCACCCGGGTGCTGGCAGCCAGCTTGGTCGCGCCGTTCAGTGAGTGCATCCCGACCAACTACACCTCGCTCCAGGTGCTGAACCCGACGCCGAGCCAGTACTCCTCGGGAACGGTCCAGTTCGAGGACTTCGACGGGAACCCGATCCCCGGCATCCCGACCCAGAACCTCGACGGGACCGGATCGCTCAACCTCACCCCGTTCAACCTGGCGACCTCGAGTCCGCTACCGCAGTTCCTCATCACGTTGAACACCGCGAGTCCGCCGGCCCAGGTCGACGTGAAGCTGACCTGGACCGGGGCGTACAACGCCAACTGTGTGACCGGCGGCCAGGTGGTGACCGGCGAGGCCAGGGCTACCGGACGGTGGGGCTCGACGGAGGAGTGTTCTCCTTCGGTGACTCGGCCTTCTTCGGTTCGATGGTCGGGACGCCGCTCAACGGACCGGCGATCGGGATCGCGAACACGCCGGATGACGGCGGCTACTGGCTCGCCGGGACCGACGGTGGGGTCTTCTCCTTCGGCGACGCCGTCTACTACGGCTCGCTCGGAGCGAACATGAACCTCAACGCCCCGATCCTGGGGATCGCCGCGACGCCGGACGGCAAGGGCTACTGGCTCGTTGGAGGCGACGGCGGGGTCTTTGCCTTCGGCGACGCCGTCTACTACGGCTCACTCGGCAACGCGCCGTCAGGCACGGTCATCGACGGGATGGCCCCGACCCCCGATGGCCAGGGGTACTGGCTCGTCGGCGAGGACGGGTCGGTCTACAAGTTCGGGGACGCGGTCCTGTACGGCTCGAAGGCCGGTCAGTTCCTCAACGCGCCGATCTCCGGCATCGCCTCGTCCCAGGACGGCAAGGGCTACTGGCTGGTCGGGACCGACGGTGGGGTGTTCGCGTACGGCGACGCGCCGTTCCTCGGGACGATGTCCGGCACCCAGCTCACCGGACCGATCGTCGGCATCCAGCCGACGTCGGACGGCCAGGGGTACTGGCTCGCCGGCGACGACGGTGGGATCTTCGCCTTCGGCGACGCCGAGTATCTCGGCTCGATGGCGCTGGGTTCGCTGTTCGCACCGGTCAACGGTGTGACCGGATAGTCCGGGCGGGCCTGCCCGCGCCACGATTCGCAGCGATCCGCCCCGCCGGTCGAACGGCGGGGCGGAACCGCGTCCGGGGTCATTGTCGTGCCCTCGTCGCCCGTCCGGGGCCAGGTGGGCCGCTCGCCCGTCCGGGGCCAGGTGGGCCGCTCGCCCGGTCACCCCGACCGGCACACCCGATCCCTACGATCGGGGTGATGGCGAAGACGGTCAAGCGGCACCGCTGCATCGACTGCGGCACGACGACCGCCCGGTGGGCCGGACGGTGCCCTGCCTGCGGTGAGTGGAACACGATGGTCGAAGAGGCCCGTCTCGGGTCGCTGGTCCAAGCCGTCGACGCATTGGAGCTCGCCTCGATGCCGGTGCCGTTGGCCTCCCTCGACGCGGCCGAGGCTTCAGCCGTCCCGACCGGGCTCGACGAGTTCGACCGGGTGCTCGCGGGCGGTCTGGTGCCCGGTTCGGTGACCCTCCTCGGCGGCGAGCCGGGCATCGGAAAGTCGACCCTGCTCCTCCAGGTGCTGGCGGCCTCTGCCGGCCGTGGGCACCGGGTCCTGCTCGTCTCCGCAGAGGAGTCCGCCCACCAGGTCCGCCTGCGTGCCGACCGGCTCGGCCCGATCCCCGCGGGTCTGTCGATCTTGGCGACGACCGACGTCTCCGTCGTGGCCGGTGCGGTCACCGAGCTCGAGCCAGACCTGGTCGTCGTCGACTCGATCCAGGCGGTCGCCACCGAGAGTGCGGCGCCGGGGACGCGTCGGAACGGCGGTCCTCCCGGCAGCGTCACCCAGGTGCGAGAGTGCGCCGACCAGCTGGTCGGCCTGGCCAAGGCGAGCCAGGTGGCGGTGGTGCTGGTCGGGCACGTGACGAAGGACGGTGCGCTGGCCGGCCCCCGCACCCTCGAGCACATGGTCGACACCGTCTTGAGCTTCGAGGGCGACCGTCACCACGCGCTGCGGCTGTTGCGTTCGGTCAAGCACCGGTTCGGACCGACCGGGGAGCTCGGGCTCTTCGAGATGGACGACCACGGGCTCAGTCGCGTCGACGATCCGGGCCGGCTCCTCCTCGGCGACCGGGTCACCGGGGTGCCCGGCGGTGTCGTCCTCCCCGCCCTGCAGGGCCGCCGGACGGTGATGGTCGAACTGCAGGCGCTCGTCGCGCCGACGACGCAGAACCCGCCGAGGCGTTCGGTGGTCGGCCTCGACTCCTCGCGGCTCGGGATGACCCTCGCGGTGCTTGCAAGCCACGCCGACCTCTCGCTCGGCACGCGGGACGTCTTCGTCTCGGTCGCCGGGGGCATCAGGGTGACCGAACCGGCCGCCGACCTCGCCACCGCGCTCGCCGTGACCTCCGCTGCGCTCCGCACACCGCTCCCCGCCTCGCTCGCCGCAGTCGGGGAGGTCGGACTCGCCGGGGAGATCCGGCAGGTGACCAATTTGGCGCAGCGCCTCGAAGAGGCAGCGCGACTCGGCTTCGAGCAGGTGGTGGTCCCCGTCTCGGCGCCTGATCCCCCGGCCGGCGTCGAGCTCCTCCGGGTGGGGACCCTGAGAGAGGCCGCCGCCAGCCTCTGCGGGCTCGGTCGCTGACCGCGCAGGCCTGTCGCGGCCCCGTCGTCGCGGGTGCCGACGGATACCATCACTCCTGTGACGACGCGCCAGGGCTCACCGCTCAGTGACGCGCTGGCCATGGCTGCGCCCGGACAACCGCTGCGGGACGGGCTGGACCGGATCCTGCGTGCGAAACGGGGCGCGCTCGTGGTGGTCGGGGACGGGCCGGTCGTGCTGTCCATCTGCTCGGGTGGCTTCCTGCTCGACTCCGAGTTCAGCCCCCAGCGCCTCTCGGAGCTCGCGAAGATGGACGGCGCCATCATCCTCGCACCGGACGCCTCGCGGATCGCCCGGGCGAACGTCCACCTCATGCCGGACGCCTCCATCTCCACGACCGAGACGGGCACGCGCCACCGGACGGCGGAGCGGGTCGCCCGGTCGATCGACGTGCCGGTGCTGTCGGTCTCCGCGGCGATGTCGGTGATCACGGTCTACCGCAACGACCAGAAGCATCTGATCCAGCCGACCGGGTGGCTCCACGACCGCACCGACCAGGCGCTCGCGACGATGCAGCGGTTCCGGAGCCGCTTCGACGTCGCCCTCAACGGCCTCTCGATCCTCGAGGTCGAGGACACCGTCTCGGTCGGCGACGTGGTGGGGGTCGTCCAGGCCGCAGAGATGGTGCTCCGGATCGCCGAGGAAGTCGACGGGTACCTGGTCGAACTGGGTGACGACGGCCGCCTCGTCGGCCTGCAGTCGGCGGAGCTGGTCGACGGGGTGGCTCCGGCCCTCAACCTGGTCGTCCGAGACTATTGCTCGCCCAACACCTCGGACGGCGTCGAGCGCGTCGCCGCTGCCGACCACATCGTCGAGACCCTGGCGATGCTGCCCGGAGAGGAGCTCCGTGACCCGAACCGGGTCGCGGCGATCCTCAACCTGCCGAGCTCGATGGGGGACTCGCATGCGGGGGTCGAGCCGCGGGGCTACCGCCTCCTCTACCGCCTCCCGCGATTCTCGGACGCCATCATCGAACGGATCGTCGACCGGTTCGTCAACCTGCAGCAGATCATGCGCGCCTCGCTCGCCGAACTCGAACAGGTCGAAGGCGTCGGCCAGGCGCGCGCCCACTCGGTGAAGGACGGGCTCACCCGCCTGGCCGAGGCGAGCATCTTCGAGCGGTACCAGTAGGCGATCAGCACCCTTCGGACCTGGAGCTCCACGCTCACCGGGCACCGCCCGGGCGGGCATCGCCGGGTCCACTCGAGTGCGCAGCGTGTACCATGTCGTGTTTCCCCTCTGCGGTCCCGATGTCGCTTACCAGCCCGGGACCGCCCCCCCGACACCAGGAGGATCGGTGTTCGACATCGGTGACAAGGTCGTCTATCCCCACCACGGCGCGGCCGTGGTCGAGCGACGCGAGACCAAGGAAGCCTTCGGAAAGAAGCAGGAGTACCTGGTCCTCCGCCTCGCCTACGGCGATCTCACCTTGATGGTGCCTGCGGACAACACCGATGGGGTGGGACTCCGTGAGGTCATCAACGACGAAGAGGTCGAGGAGGTGTTCGCCGTCCTCCGCAAGAAGGAGGCGCGGATGCCCACCAACTGGTCGCGGCGGTACAAGAACCACTCGGAGAAGCTTCGTTCGGGGGACATCTACCAGGTTGCCGAGGTCGTCCGGAACCTCTCGATCCGCGACAAGGACAAGGGGCTCTCGGCAGGCGAGAAGCGGATGCTGAGCCGTGCGCGCCAGATCCTCGTCTCCGAGCTGACCTTCGCGCTCGGCGTCGACGAGGAGACCGCGGAGCTCCGGCTCAACGAGGCGCTTCCCTGAGCCGACCGGGGCCCGTCTGGGCCATCGTGGTGGCCGGCGGTGCCGGTCGCCGGTTCGGCGGTCCCAAGCAGTTCGTCCAGCTGGCGGGCCGTCCGGTGGCGGCCTGGTCCGTCGACGCGGCCCGCTCGGTGGCGGACGGGGTCGTCCTCGTGGTCCCCTCCGACATGGCGATGGACATGCCGATGGTGGCCCCCGGCGCACCGTCGGACGCCTCGCCGGGCTTCGGTGCCGACTGCGTGGTCAACGGCGGTGCGACCCGGTCCGCGTCGGTGCGTGCGGGGCTCCATGCGGTGCCGGCGGAGGCATCGGTCGTCGTCGTGCACGACGCCGTGCGCCCGCTGGCGACCGTGGCGCTGTTCGAGGCGGTCGTCGAGGTCGTCCGGCGTGGTGACGTGGACGCGGTCGTCCCGGTGCTGCCGGTGGGCGACACCTTGAAGCGCGTCGCGGACGGCACGGTGCTCGAGACCGTGGATCGGGAGCACCTTGTGACCGTCCAGACCCCCCAGGCGTTCGCCGCTCCCGCACTTCGCGACGCGCACGCATCGGGCGGTGAGGCAACCGACGACGCAGCGATGCTCGAGCGACTCGGCGCTACGGTGCGGACGGTGCCGGGCGAGCCGTTGAACCTGAAACTGACGAGACCGGACGACCTGGCCGTGGCCGAGACCGTGCTCCGCGCACGGCGACCATGACCGACGCGGCCGATCTCAGGATCGGGCACGGCTACGACGTCCACCGCTTCGCGGACGTCGAGGGCCGTCCGTTGGTGCTCGGAGGTGTGGTGGTCGGCGGCGCGGACGCCCGGTCGCTCGAGGGTCACAGCGACGCCGACGCGGTCTGCCATGCGCTGGCCGACGCGCTCCTCGGGGCGGCGGGTCTCGAGGATTTGGGGCACGTGGCACCCGACACCGATCCACGTTGGAAGAACGCGGACAGCCTCGACCTGCTCGGCCGGATCGTCGGCACCGTCCGCCGGCACGGCTGGGCCCCGACGAGCGCGGACTGCACGGTGATCGCCGAGCGGCCGCGGCTCGCGCCGTTCGTGACGAAGATGGCCGAGCGACTGTCGAACGTGCTCGGCGCGCCGGTGAACGTCAAGGCCACCTCGACCGATGGGCTCGGGGCGATCGGTCGGGCCGAGGGCATCGCCGTCGCGGCCGTGGTCCTGCTCGTGCGGGCGCCGCTCGATCCCGACGGACCGGCGTCGGGGCGCCGGTGAGCCCGTCGGAGCGTCGCGGGGCGCCGCGCGGTTGGAAGGCCGGGGGACGACCCGTTCGTGCCGGCGGACGAGTCGTTCGAACCGGCGGACGCACGCCGTCGGGCGCCTCGGGGACTCGCACCCCTGGCCGGCGCGAGGCCGCCAAGGGGGCTCGGGGAGGCGGCGGGACCGACCGACACGGGCTCGGCGGCGAGCAGATCGAGGGGCGCCAGGCCGTACGTGAGCTGCTGAGCGCCGGACGGAGACGGGTCACCTCGTTGGTCGTGGCCGACGGCATGGACCCGGCCGCCGTGCTCGACGAGATCGAGGCGCTGGCCGCGAGCCGCAAGGTGCCGGTCACCAGGGTCTCGAGGCGACGGCTCGACACCCTGGCGAGGACCGACGCGCCCCAGGGAGTGCTCGCCACTGCTCGTCCGGTCGAGGAGGTCCCGCTCGAGACGCTCGCCGAGCGCGCCGCGGGGGACGCGAGCCGTTCCTCCTCGTCGTCGACAGCATCACCGATCCGGCCAACCTCGGCGCCCTGCTGCGAAGTGCGGAGTGCGCGGGCGTCACCGGGGTGGTCCTCGCGCGGCACCGTGCCGCCCACCTCTCGCCGACCGTTGCCAAGGTCGCGGCAGGTGCGATCGAGTATCTCCCGATGGCGGTGGTCGCGGGGGTCCCGACCGCCCTGAAGCGTCTGGTGTCGCTCGGCGTCTGGACGGTCGGCCTCGATGCCGACGCGACCATGTCCCTCTACGATCTCCCTTTCGAGGACCAGTCCGTGGCCCTGGTGGTCGGATCGGAGGGGAGCGGCCTCTCCGATCTCACACGGAAGCGGTGCGACCTGCTCGTGTCGATCCCCCAGCACGGGACGCTCTCGTCGCTCAACGCGGCGACGGCCGGTGCGATCGCCTGCTTCGAGATCGCGCGCCGTCGCCCGCACTGAGCCCTCCGTCTCGCCGGCCATGACGAGCGGGTAGAACCGGAGCGCACGCGGAGCCGGGCCGGTTCTGCTCACCGAACGGAGGACGGACGATGACCGAACTGGCCGAGGTCGTGGTGGTGGGCATGGGGCCGGGAGGTGAGGACGTCGCCGAGCGGCTGGCGGGCGCGGGGCTCGACGTCGTCGGCATCGACGGCGAGCTGGTCGGTGGGGAGTGCCCCTACTGGGGGTGCGTCCCGTCGAAGATGATGATCCGCGCGGCGGACGTGCTCGCCGAGGCCCGGCGCGTCCCGGTCCTGGCCGGAGCCGTCTCGGTCGAGCCCGAGTGGGCGCCGGTCGCCCGGCGCATCCGGTCTGAGGCAACCGACAATTGGGACGACGCGGTGGCTGTCGCACGATTCGAGCAGCTCGGTGGCCGTTTCGTGCGCGGGTGGGGCCGGCTCGACGGGCCGCACCGGGTCGTGGTGGGCGACCGGGTGTTCGAGGCGAGCCGCGCGGTGGTCGTCGGGACCGGGACCCGGGCCTGGGTACCACCGGTCGACGGCCTGTCGGCCACTCCGTACTGGTCCAACCGGGAGGCGGTCGAGGCCGAGCAGGTCCCGGACTCCCTCGTGGTCCTGGGCGGCGGGGCGATCGGGGTCGAGCTCGCTCAGGTCTTCCGCCGGTTCGGCTCCACGGTCTCGGTCGTCGAGGCGGGACCACGTCTGCTCGGACCTGAGGAGCCGGAGTCCGGCGCGCTGGTCGAGGAGCTCCTCGCGGCCGAGGGCATCGACGTCCGGGTCGGAGCGGCCGTCGTCTCGGTCGAACACGACGGGTCGGGGTTTACGGTCGCCCTCGCGGACGGCGGCCCGGCGCGCGCCGAGCGCCTCCTCGTCGCCACGGGTCGACGTGCAGACCTGGCGGGACTCAACGTCGCGTCCATCGGCGTGGACGAAGGGGCGCGGGCCATCCCGGTCGACGACCACCTCCGCGTGCTCGGACACGAGCGGCTCTGGGCCGTCGGCGACGTGACCGGCAAGGGTGCGTTCACCCACGTCTCGATGTACCAGGCGGACATCGTCGTCAACGACATCCTGGGCCACGAGGTCGTCCCCGCCGTCTACCGGGCGCTGCCGAGGGTCACGTTCACCGACCCGGAGATCGGCGCGGTGGGCCTCACCGAGCAGGAGGCACGCGCGGCCGGTCTGACGGTGAGGATCGGGTACACGGAGCTCCCGACGTCTGCGCGCGGCTGGATCCACAAGGTGGGCAACCGCGGGTTCGTCAAGCTCGTCGAGGACGCCGAGCGTCGGGTGCTGGTCGGCGCGACGTCGGCCGGCCCTGCCGGCGGTGAGGTGCTCGGGCTGCTGACGCTCGCGGTCCACGCGGAGGTCCCGACGAGCACCCTCCGCCACATGATCTACGCGTACCCGACCTTCCACCGCGCCATCGAGGCGGCGGTCAAGGACCTGGACGCTTCCTGAGCGAGGACCCCGGGTCGGCGATCAGGCGGGTCGGGCGAGCGTGAGCAGGAACTCGTCGCCGTCCGAGGGCCACGCCGCCTCGACGGCGAAGCCGCACCGGGCGAGCTCCGCGGCCAGCAGCTCGGTGGAGAACTTGGTGCTGATCTCGGTGAGCATCTCCTCCCCGCAGGCGAACGTCACGTCGAGGTCGAGGTCGGCGATGCGCACCTGCTGATCGCGGGCGGAGCGCAGCCACATCTCGATGCGGTGGTCGGACTCGTTCCACCGGGCGACGTGGTCGAACCGCTCGGGGCGGAAGTCGGCGCCCAGCTCGCGGTTGAGCACGTGCAGGACGTTCCGGTTGAACTCGGCCGTGACACCCGCCGCATCGTCGTAGGCGTTGACGAGGCGCGTCCGGTCCTTGATGAGGTCGGTCCCGAGCAGGAGGCGGTCGTCACGCCCCATCACCGCGACCAGGTCGGCGAGGAATCGGGTCCGCTGGTCCGGATCGAGGTTGCCGACGGTGCCGCCGAGGAACGCGATCATCCGACGGCCCCCGGTCGGGAGCCGGTCGAGGTGGCGGTGGAAGTCCCCGACCACCGCCGTGACCGTCAATCCCCGGAATTCGTCCGCCAACGCCGCTGCTGCTGCTGCGAGGGTCGACTCACTCACGTCGAGGGGGACGTAGCGGTGCAGCTGCCCGGCCGAACGCATCGCGTCGAGGAGGATGCGGCTCTTGTCGCAGGTGCCCGCCCCGAGCTCGACGAGCACGTCGGTGTCGGCGAGGCTCACGATGTCCTTCGCCCACCTCTCGAGGATCGAGCGCTCGGCGCGGGTGGGGTAGTACTCGGGGAGCCGGGTGATCTCGTCGAAGAGCCGGCTGCCCCGGTCGTCGTAGAAGTACACGGGGGGGAGCTCCCGCGGCGTCGCCGCCATGCCCTCGCGGACGTCGAGGAGCATCGCGCCCCGGAGGTCGTCCGCCGAGAGATGGATGTCGATGGTCGGGGTGATCGTCGTGGTCACGGCTGCTCCATGGTGGTCAGGCGCCACGCGCCAGCCGCAGGCCGGCGAACACCCAGCGGGCGGCGGGAGGAAAGAAGTTCCGATAGGTGGCGCGCACGTGGTCACGCGGCGAGACGCAGCTTCCGCCCCGCAGCACGTACTGGTTGACCATGAACTTGCCGTTGTACTCGCCCGCCGCTCCGGGCAGGGGCTCGAAGCCCGGATACGGGCTGTAGGCCGACGACGTCCACTGCCACACGTCGCTGAACGGGCCGGAGCCGACCGGATCGAGCGGGCGTGGATGGGGAGGACCGGGTTCGAGGTGGTGGTCCGCGACCGACCGGTCGCCTGCGGCGAGCTCCCACTCCGCCTCCGTCGGCAACCTGGCACCGGCCCAGCGCGCGTACGCGTCGGCTTCGTAGTAGCTGACGTGGCAGACGGGACGGGACGGATCGACGTCCACCGTCCCCCCGAGCGTGAACTCCCGCCAGCGCCCTTCCATCCCGGACCAGTAGAGCGGGCTCGTCCATCCCTCGTTCCGGACCGTCGCCCAGCCGTCCGAGAGCCACAGCTCAGGTCGTTCGTACCCGCCGTCGTCGATGAAGTCGGTCCACTCGCCGCAGCTCACCGGCCGGTCGGTGATCGCGAAGGGCTGGAGGTGGACGCGGTGACGCGGGAACTCGTTGTCGAAACCGAACCCGGACCCACTGTGCCCGATCCATTGGACGCCACCGGGGTGTTCGGTCCAGGTGATCTTCCCGAGCTCGGTCGGGTGCACCGGCGAGAGGCTCCCGTAAGCGGGGGACAGCGGGTTGTGCGAGAGCACGTGCTTGATGTCCATGAGAAGCAGCTCTTGGTGCTGTTGTTCGTGCTGGATGCCGAGCTCGACGAGCGCGGCGCTGGGCCGCTCGAGGCGCGTCTCGAGCAGGCGCATCATGTGGTCGTCGACGTAGCGGCGGTAGGCCGCGATCTCCTCGACACCGGGGCGCGAGATCAAGCCGCGTTCGGGACGCGGGAACTGCTCGCCGACGGTCTGGTAGTAGGAGTTGAAGAGGACCGCGTAGGCCGGGTGGTAGGGCTCGTACCCGACGACCTCCTCTGCGAGCAGGAAGGTCTCGAAGAACCACGAGGTATGGGCGCGGTGCCACTTGGTCGGGCTCACGTCCGGCATCGACTGGACGGTCTGGTCCTCGGCGGTGAGCGGGGCCGCCAGGACCTCGGTGAGCGCCCGGGTGGCCGCGAAGCGTTCTGCGAGGTTCCGCTGGTCGACGGTCGTCAGCTGTTCGGCCATCCCCGCTCCTTCCGGTGGGCATGGGGATCGTGGACAGGCCCCGCGGGCGCCGAGGGCGGGGTGTCTCCGCCAGAACTTACCCGGTGGGCCCCAGAACCGATCACCGGGCCGATCACTGGGCCGTCCGCAGGTGGGAGCCGGTGCGGGGACGGGCCCATTGCGGCTGAGGTCTTCCCGGGTCGACCGGCAGCCGGCAGCCTGCGAGCCGCCTGCGAGCCGGCGGTGGGAATCGAACCCACGACCTGACGATTACAAGTCGTCTGCGCTACCAACTGCGCCACACCGGCACGTCCGTGGCGAGCCCCGGACCTGGACCATTGTACGGGCGTCCGCACCTCCTGAGGGGTGTGCCGCGGCCGGCGTGGGCTCCACGACGGGCCCGGACGGCGAAACCCTTGCATCGGCCCCCTCCGGTTGGCAGGCTGGCTGCCAGTGGTGGATGACGGCTCCGATGCGCAGGCAAACCAGCACCATCGACGGAGAGACGGCATCCCGGTCCTTCGAGCCCTGGCGGTGCTCGTGCTCTTCGTCGCGGCGACGCTGGTCGCGCTCGGACAGCTCCACCCGTCGTCGAGCCCCTCTGCCACATCGGCGGGGTCGTCCTCGACGACCTCGACCACCGTTGCGCCGTCCACGACGACCACCCACGCCCAGAGCCGGGTGCCCGTGCTCGTTGCGAACGCCTCCGGCGTGGCGGGTGCCGCCGCGTCGATCACCAACCAGCTGCAGGTCGGTGGGTGGAACATGCAGACGCCGGTCAACGCGTCCGCGCGGGTGCCGTCGTCGCACGTCTACTACCTCGCCGGGCAGCAGCAGGCGGCGACGGCCGTCGCCGCATCCCTGCACCTCCCGTCGTCCGCAGTCGTCCCGTACACAACGGCGGCACCGGTGAGCTCGATCGGGACCGCAGGGGTGGTCGTGGTGGTCGGCCCCGATCTGGCGACTCCGGTCGGGTCCGTGACGACGCTTCCGTCGCACCCGTCGGGCACCTGACCGACCACGCGGTGTCTCCTCGCGGCGCGCCGGAGATCTCCGCGCCCTCCGATGACGCCCGCGCCGCGGTCGCACCGCTGCTCCGTCATCCCGCGTCCACGGCGATCGTCACCGACTTCGACGGAACCCTCGCACCCATCGTCGAGGATCCCGCGAGGGCTCGTCCCCTCCCCGGCGCAGCTGACACGCTCGTCGAGCTGGCTCGCCGGTTCGGCGTGGCGGCCGTGGTCTCCGGTCGACCGGCGTCGTTCCTGGTCGACCGGCTCCGAGGAGCATCGGGTCCCGGTGGCGATCACGGGTCTCGTGCGCCCACCCTGGTCGGCCTGTACGGGCTCGAGTGGTCGAGCGACGCGGGCGGGGTCGTGCTCGCCCCCGACGTGGAGCAGTGGCTCTCCGTGGTGGCAGGAGCGGCCGACCGGCTCGCCGCGGCGGCACCACCCGGGGTGCTGGTCGAACGGAAGGGTGCGACGGTCACCGTGCACTGGCGGGAGGTGCCCGCGGCGGAATCGTGGGTGACCACGGAAGTCGAAGCTGAAGCCGCTCGGACCGGACTGGACTCCTTCCCTGGACGACGGTCGCTCGAGCTGCGCCCGCCGGTCGCGATCGACAAGGGCACGGTCCTCCGCCACCTTGCCGAGGGGGCGACCGCCGCCTGCTACTTCGGCGACGACCTCGGCGATCTCCCGGCATTCGACGTGCTCGACGACCTCGCCGCCCGAGGAACCACCACGGTGGCGGTGGCGGTCGTCGACGAGGAGACCCCCTCGGAGCTCGCGTCACGGGCCTCGCTCGTCGTCGACGGCCCGTCCGGCGCGCTCGGCCTCCTGAGGTGGCTCGCCGCAGAAGCGACCACCGATTCCGCCGACTGAGGGCCCTTCGTCACTTCGCGGCGCGGAGCTGGTCATCGAGCCAGTCGGTCGGTCGCCGGGACGCGACCCTCGTGCGGAGCGACGCGGCCATCGACGCGCGTTCGTCGGTGCCGAGATCGAGTGCGCCGGCGAGCGCGCACGCAGTCTGCGTGATGTCGAACGGGTTGAGCTCGAAGACGTCGGGAGCGAGGAGGTCGAAGGCCCCGGTCTCACGCGAGAGCACGAGCACGCCGTCGGTGGTGTTGAGCAGCGGTCCCTCCATCGCGACGAGGTTGAGGCCGTCGCGCACCGGATTGACGAGGAGGACGTCGTAGCGGGTCAGCGCGGCGAGCGATCTCGGGTAGTCGTCTTCGACCTCGAGAACGATCGGCGTCCAACCCGGAGTGCCCCAGGTCTCGTTGATGCGGGCCACCGTGGACTCGACCTCGTTCTGGTAGCCGAGGTACTCGGGGAGGCTCTGTCGGGTCGGGTAGGCGAGCGCGACGAAGACGACGCGGCCGCGGCGTTCGGGATGAGCCTCGAGGAGCTCCTCGAACGCCCAGAAACCGCGGAGCAGGTTCTTCGACAGCTCCATCCGATCCACCCGCACGATGACCTTGCGGTCCTCCCCGCCGACCTGCTCTTCGATGCGTGCGAGCGCCTTGGCCACCGCCGGATCGGCTGCCGCCTCCTCGAGTCGGTCGGGATCGGGCGCGAGCGCCGACACGAACGTCTGGGCCGCCGGGTCCCCCGCGCCGGGCCGGCGACCGAATGCGGCGTGGTTTGCCTCGTATGCGGCCGCCCACCGGCCGGCGTGGAAGCCACAGGCCCCGAAGCTCCCGAGACCGGCGAGGAGCTCCTCGGTGACCCCCGCGGGGAGCATCCGCAGGACGGACGGGTCCGCAAACGGCGTGTGGGTGAAGTGCGCGGTGTGGAGATCGGGGCGGAGTGAGGCGAGCTCGGTGCCCACGAGGGCCAGGTGGTAGTCGTGGACGATGACCCGCCCGTCGGGGGGAGCCACCTCGGCGACCTTGGCCGCGAAGAGGCGGTTGCACTCGCGGTACGCGTCCCAGGCCTCCATCCAACGCCGGTCGATCCGAGGACGGCGGGCGGCGTCGAAGAGATGGTGGTGGCAGTACCAGAGCGTCGAGTTGGACACGACGTTGTAGGCCATGTCGTAGAGGTCCGGCTCGGGTTCGACCAGCTCGACCCGGAGGCCGTCCCCGGTCATCAGGCCGTCGCGGAACGCGGCCTTGTCCGCGGCGCCGAGCGCGCTCGCCACCCAGATCGCGCCGGAGCCGGCGAGCAGGGGGCGGAGCGAACCGGCCAGCCCGCCTCCGGCGCTGGTCTGCACGAGGTGCCCGCCCTCGAGCTCGAAGGCGAACGGACCGCGGTTGGAGACCACCACGGTGTCGGCCAGTGCGCCGGCCCCGCTGGAGCCGATGCGCTCGCCGACCATGGATCGACGCTACCCCGCCCCGCTTCGGCCGACCCCGGAATCGGCCGGCGATCACCCTTTGGGGGTTGACAAGGTAGTGAGTGACCACTCACAATACAGGGGTGATGGCCCCCCGACTGACCGCCGACGAGCGCCGGACCGCCGTGCTTGCGGCCGCGGTCTCGGAGTTCGCACGCTCGGGGTACGCGGGGACCTCGACCGAGGCGATCGCCAACCGGGCCGGAATCTCGCAGCCGTACCTCTTCCGACTGTTCGGGACGAAGAAGGACCTGTTCGTCGCCACCTATGAGCTGGTGTCGGCCCGGATCGTCTCGGCGATGGAACGGGCGAGTACCGGCCTCGAGGGCGAGGAGGCCCTCCAGGCCATGGGCGTCGCCTACGTCGAGCTCATGCAGGATCCCGAGGTCCTCCAGGTCGAGCTCCACGGGTTCGCGGCCGCCCCGGGGGACGAGGACGTGGCGCGGACCTGCCGGCGGACGTTCGGGGTCCTCTGGGAGCTGGCGGAGGAGCGCACCGGCCTGCCGAACGAGCGACTGCGCGAGTTCTTCGCCATGGGGATGATGATCAACGTCATCTCCGCGATCGACCTCCTCTCCGTCTCCGAGCGGTGGGCGCAGAGCATGTGCCCCGAAGGGGAGAAGGCCCAAGCCATCTACGACGCCGCGGAAGCCGTGAAGGCGGCCCGTCGAGCCGATGCGATCGCACACGAGGAGGTGCCCGCATGACCCAGCCCATCGTCCCCCTTTTTTTGCCCCGGAAAGCTAGTGACTACTCACAACGCAGGAGGTGGCACACCGTGCACGAGCGCGGTTCCGCATGGACCGCACGGATCGGGCTCAACCGCTCGACGACCGTGGATCGACCGGTGACAGCCGGTGCCGGGTCGCTCGGGTCGGCCGGGTCGGCCGGGTCGGCCGCGTCGCTCGGGTCGGCCGCGCCGCTCGGAGGCCGCCGACCCGCGAGGTCGTCCGCCACCGCGCGGTCTCGGGCGGTCTGGGCCGTCGTGATCACCGGGCTCGCGCTCTTCATGGCCTCGCTCGACAACCTGGTCGTGCTCACCGCGTTACCGGTGATCCGGGTGCACCTGCACGCCGGGATCTCAGGGCTCGAGTGGACGGTCAACGCGTACACCCTCACCTTCGCGGTGCTGTTGCTGTCGGCTGCGGCCGTCGGCGAGCGCGTTGGGCGGAGGCGGATCTTCATCGCCGGCATCGCGCTCTTCTCGGCCGCATCCGCCCTCGCCGCGCTGGCGCCGAGCATCTCCGTCCTCGTCTTCGCCCGCGCGCTGCAAGGCGCAGGCGGCGCCATGATCATGCCGCTCTCGCTGACCTTGTTGAGCGCAGCGGTTCCACCCGAACGGCGCAACGTGGCGCTCGGCATCTGGGGCGCCATCGGTGGGACGGCCGTGGCCATCGGTCCGCTGATCGGTGGCGCGGTGTCGAGCGGTTGGGCGTGGCAGTACATCTTCTGGCTCAACGTGCCGGTCGGCGCGGTGCTGGTTCCGCTCGCCTGGTGGAAGCTCACCGAGTCCCGGGGCGCCTCCAATCCGCTCGACATCGTCGGCGTTGGCCTCGTGAGTGCCGGTCTCTTCGGCGTCGTGCTCGGTCTCGTGCGGGGCAACGCCCATGGGTGGACGAGCCACTCGGTCCTCGGCTCGTTCGTGATCGGAGCGATCGCGCTCGGCGGATTCGTCGCCTGGGAGCTCCGCTCGGACCATCCGATGCTCGACCTCCGCCTCTTCGCCAACCGTGGGTTCACCGCAGTCAATCTCACCGCGCTGCTGTTCAGCTTCGGGATGTTCGGCGCCATCTTCTTCCTCACCCAGTTCTTCCAGACCGTCCAGGGGTACTCGCCGCTGGCTGCCGGTGTCCGCGTGCTGCCGTGGACGGCGATGGCGATGCTCCTCGCCCCGGTCATCGGCGTGCTGGCCGAGCGGTGGGGTGGGAAGCCGCTCGTCGTGGTCGGCCTGGTCCTCCAGGCAATCGGGCTGTTCTGGCTCGCCATGGTGACGACTCCGACGACGGCCTACTCGGACCTGGTGGTTCCGTTCGTGATCTGCGGCATCGGGATGGCGCTCTTCTTCGTGCCGCTCGCGTCGCTCGTGCTCGGGGCCGTCCCGCGGGCACTCGAAGGCGTCGCGTCGGGCGCCAACAGTGCTTTCCGTGAGCTCGGCGGAGTGCTCGGCGTCGCGACGCTCGGCGCCGTGTTCAGCGCCAAGGGCGGCTACGCCTCGGGGCAGGACTTCGTCAACGGGCTCGGCCCCGCGGTCTTCGTCGGAGCCGCCGTCGTCGCGGTGGGCGCGGTCACCGCGATCATCGTGCCCGGCAGACGTCGGGCCCGCCGGGAGGCGCGGATGGTCGAGCTCGTGGCTGACGTCGGCTGCGGCGCACCTGGCCCGTCGCTCGACGACATCGCGTGCGAACCGACACCGGTCGGGGCCGGCGCACCACGTGAGCCGGTGTGCGCCACGGCCGGAGCCACCGCCTGAGTTCACGGCGAGGATCGGCCCCACGGTCCGGCGACCGTCGCCGACGGGTCGTGCTACGCCTGCATGCTCTCCCACGTGCACTTCCGCCTCCGCCGCGATCCTCTCGAATCCGGGGTTCCTTTCTGTCGACATACATCACGTGATGTATGTCGACATCCCCGAGAAATGCCGGGTCCAGTTCCCTCACGCTCCACGGCCTCCGAAGGGGGGCGATGGGTGTGCTCCGCCAGAGAAGGGGACCTGACTTCTCGATCCGGGACCTGCGTCCGCGCACTCACGTCCCGCGGAGAGCAGTCGGCTTCCAGGCCACGGCGCTGACCGGCCGGGTCGCGCGGTCCGGTCAGCGCTGGCCGTCGGAAGTGGCACGCGCGAGCGCGGCCCGCAGGATGTCGGTCGCCTGCGGCCTGAGCTCCGAGAGCGGGCGGTTGCGATGGACGCGGACCCCGAGGTCGACCTGCGCGATGGTGCCGACCCCGAACAGGGCCGCGACGTCGACCAGCAGTGCCAGTTCGACCGCATACCCATTCGCGAAGTCGCACTTCTCGAGGACCCAGCGGGGCGCGGCGGTCTCGCCGGCCAGGGGCTGCTCGATCGCGGCCAGGTGGGGGAAGAGCGTTTCGATGACCGGCTTGGCCATCAGCTCGGTGACCCGTCCACCGCCGTCGGCTTCCCCGTTGAGCGGACGGTTGTAGAACCCCTTGACCAGGGTGAGCGAGCTGTCGGTGAGGAGCGGACCGAGCAGGCCGGTGACGAAGTGGGGTTCGAAGTTCACGACGTCGCCATCGAGGAAGGCGATCAGGTCCCCGTCCGCCGCCTTCAACGATGAGCGCATCGCCTGGCCCTTGCCCCCCCCGTCCGTCTCGCCGCGGACGACCTCGGCCCCGGCCGCGCGGGCGAGCTCGGCGGTCCGGTCGCGTGAGCCGTCGTCGATCACGACGATCTCGTCGACGAGCGGCGGTCCACCGGTCCGACCGGTCAAGTCCGTCCCGATCGAGCTCACGATCCGGCCGATGGTCGACGCCTCGTCGCGGGCCGGGATGCACACCGAGATCCGCCGTGCGCCCTTCACTGCGACCAGCTGGGCCGGGTCGAACTGGCCGTGGTGGTAGCGCCGCGGGTTCCCGTCGCGCACCTGAGCGGATGTCATGGGGTCATCATCGCTCACCTGCGCGGACGGCGTGACGGCGGTTCCGACGTGGCGCTCCCGCCTCATGCAGCCTCGGGCGGTGTCCCGGGCCGATCCAGCGCCCGTCCGCCGGCGACTGCGTTGACGGGCGGTACCGGCATCGACCACAATGGAGCCATCATCCAGAGCGGTTGAGGGACCGGGCCCTACGACGCCGCGGCAACCAGAACACCATCCGATCCTCCTCGAGTGGACCGGAGAGTGGGCAAGGTGCCAATGCCCGAGCGATGAGGTGACTGACGTGGATTTCGTTTCTGGGCTTCGATGCCGTGAGTGCGGTCGCGCCTACCCGGCGGAAGCACTCCATGTGTGCGACTTCTGTTTCGGGCCGCTCGAAGTGAGCTACGACTACGAGCGCATCGCGGCGACGATGACGCGCGAGCGCGTGGAACAGGGCCCGCGCACGATCTGGCGGTATGCGGACCTGCTGCCGGTCGCCGACGCCGCGCCGGTCGATCTCGGAGCCGGCTTCACTCCCCTGGTCCGTGCCGACCGGCTGGCATCCGAGCTCGGCCTCGGCGAGCTGTGGATCAAGGACGACACCGCCAATCCGACCGGATCGTTCAAGGACCGCGTCGTGTCCGTCGCCTTGACCAAGGCGCGGCGGCTCGGTTTCAAGGTGGCCGCTTGCGCGTCGACCGGCAACCTCGCCAACTCGGTGGCTGCGCACGCGGCGCGCGCGGGGATGGAGTCGGTGGTCCTGATCCCCCAGGACCTCGAGACGGCCAAGATCACGATGACCGCGGTGTACGGCGGCCGGATCTTCGCGGTCGAGGGCAGCTATGACGACGTCAACCGGCTCTGTGCGGAGCTCACCAGCGAGCAGCCTTCGTGGGCGTTCGTCAACGTGAACGTCCGCACCTACTACGCCGAGGGCTCGAAGACCCTCGCGTTCGAAGTGGCCGAACAGCTCGGCTGGAGGGCCCCCGACCACGTGGTGGTCCCGATCGGATCCGGCAGCCAGCTGACCAAGGTGGCCAAGGGCTTCGCCGAGCTCTGGCAGGTGGGCCTCTTGCACGACGAACCGGCGGTTCGCATCTCGGGCGCGCAGGCGGCAGGGTGTGCGCCGGTTGCGACGGCGTTCGAGTCCGGCTCCGACACCATCCGGCCGGTCAAGCCGGACACCATCGCGAAGTCGCTCGCCATCGGCAATCCGGCGGACGGGTGGTACGCGCTCGATGCGATCCGATCGTCCGGCGGTGCCTGCGCGGCCGTCACTGACGAAGAGGTCCTCGATGCCATCCGGCTCCTCGCCCGCACCGAGGGCATCTTCGCCGAGACGGCCGGGGGCGTGACCATCGCGACCCTCGCCAAGCTCGCCGCCCAGGGCCAGGTTCGACCGGACGAGCGGGTGGTGGCGATGGTGACCGGACACGGGCTGAAGACGGTCGAGGCGCTGGCCGGGACCGTCGGCCCGACCGCCACCATCGCACCGACCCTCGAGGCGTTCGACGCGGCCATGACTGCAGCCGTGTCTGCAAATGACGGGGCCGACCTGAGGAGCACACGATGATCACTGTCCGGATCCCGACCCAGCTGCGGACGCTCACCGGAGGTTCCGGCGAGGTCACCGTCGAGGGATCGACGGTCGGCGAGGTGCTGAAGGCGCTCGAAAGCACCCATCAGGGCTTTGCGGAACGGCTCTTCGACGAGCGCGGTGAGCTCCGACGATTCGTGAACGTCTTCGTCGCGGAAGAGGACGTCCGGTTCCTCGACGGCCTCGCCACACCGGTCGACGAGGGACAGACGGTCTCGATCGTGCCGGCGGTGGCCGGGGGCTGACTCCGGCCCGGGTCCGGTCCGGGTCCGTTCCGGTTCTGGTCCGGACCAAGGAGACCTGGTCCGGACCCGCAGGGCACCGGCGGATCAGGAGGAGACGCGCGGCCCGGGTGGGAACGCGATGGGGATGTGCTTCACCCCGTTGATGAATTGCGACTGGAGACGCTCGACCTGGCCGTCGAGCTCCAGTTCGGGCATCCGGTCGAGCAGGTGTTCGAACATCACCCGGATCTCCATGCGCGCGAGGTTGGCGCCGAGGCAGAAGTGCGGTCCGCCACCGCCGAAGGCCATGTGCGGATTGGGATCCCTCGTGATGTCGAACCGCTGGGGATCTTCGAAGACGGTCTCGTCGCGGTTGGCCGAGATGTGAAAGAAGACGACCTTGTCGTCCTCTTCGATCCTCTGGCCGCTGAGCTCGAAGCCGGCCACTGCCTGCCGACGGAAATTCATCACCGGGGTCACGAAACGCAGCATCTCCTCGACGGCAGAGGGGAGCAGTGATCGGTCCTCACGCAGGAGCTGCCACTGATCGGGCGACTCGAAGAATGCGGCCATCCCGCCGGAGATGAGGTTGCGGGTCGTCTCGTTGCCGGCAACGGTCAGCAGGAGGAAGAAGAGCTCGAGCTCGAGGTCGGTGAGCTTCTCGCCTTCGATCTCGACCTGGGTGAGGACGCTCATGAGATCGTCGTGGGGGTCGGCCCGCTTGACTCCGAACAGCTGGGACGCATACGCGTACAACTCGAAGGAGGCCTGCTGGGCCACCTCGCCGGCGGTCTGGTACTCGGGATCCTGACTGCCGATCATCCGGTTGGACCAGTCGAACATCCGGTGCCGGTCCTCGTTCGGGACGCCGAGGAGCTCGGCGATCACCACGAGTGGCAGCTCGGCTGCGATCTCGGTGACGAAGTCGGCCGATCCCTTCTCGATCACCGCGTCGATGATGTCGTCGGTCGCCGCGTGGATGCGGTCGTGCAGCTGGGCGATCGTGCGCGGGGTGAACCCCTTGTTGACCAGGCGTCGGTACCGCGTGTGGAGCGGCGGATCCATGTTCAACATGATGAGCTGCTGCTGGGCGAGATCGTCCTCGGGGATGTCCCAGATGTAAGTGGCCTTCCGGTGCGACGAGAAGTGCTCGTAGTCGCGGTTCACCGTGGTGCAGTCTGCGTGGGTGGTGACCGCCCAGAAGCCCGGACCGTCGGTTTCCTCTTGCCACCAAACCGGCGCATTGGCGCGGAGGAAGGTGAACCAGTGGTGCGGGACGCCCGAGACGAACCGACTCGAGTCCAGGAGATCGATGTCGTCGAAGGTGACAGATGCTGCGTCGAGATCGAGGTCGGTCACGAGTAATGCCCCCTCATCCACTGCGGGCTCGTTCCCAGGGTGAGTGGATCGTACGGCCGATCGCGAAGGAGTGTCAACGACATCAGGCGGCCGGAGGATCGACTGCCGGGTGGCCGGGTGGCCGGACGATCGACTGCCGAGTCACCGGGTGGCCGGGTGGCCGGTTACCGGGCGGTCAGGCGCTCCAGTCGATCTTGCCGTCCATGATCACCCGCGGCGCCTCGGTCACGACGAAGGCAAGTTGCTCGACGTCGAGGAAGTTCGGCAAGTCGCCGAAGATCTGGTCGAAATCGTCCTCGGACATGTGGGCGTTGTACGCGGCCATGGAGGCGAACCACTGCACCGTGACGCCGTCGTAGCCGGATCGGTCGCCGTCGTGGCGATAGTCGTCAAGCGGCCTCGGATGCTGCTCGTAGCGGATGACGTGGCTCCCGCACTTGCTGGCGGCGACGAGCGGCCCGTGGTGGTCGCGCCAGTACGCCTGGAACTCGGCGGGCGACGTGCCCTCCTTGCGCTTGAGCAGACAGGTCAGCTTGACCATCGGACGCTCCTTCCTCTCGCGTGCGGCCGGCGATGTGTCGGGTCGGTGGTCGGACGTCCGACCGCCTTCGGACCGAGAGGTTCGCGGTGGGCGCGCCCTCTTGGCAAGCCGGACCGGACCGGTACGTCGATTGCCCATCGGTTAGCGTCGCGGAGTGAGCGGAGATCACCGGGGGACCGTGAGCGGAGATCACCAGGGGACGGAGCCCGGAGCTCGCCGGGACGTGCCCCAAGCCCCCTTCGCAGCGGTGTCGTTGAAGGGCGGGCGCGGGTCGCGCTCGATGGTCTCGGGATCGAATCGGCTGATCAACCGCCTCGTCCATGCGGGGTGGGACTGGATCGCTCGAAAAGGGGCGGTCGGTCCGGGCGATGCCCTCGCCCGCAGGTTCGGCGCTTTCGGACCGGGCACCTGCCTCGCCTTTCCTCCCGGCGCGATCTTCGGCGAACGGTGGATCCGGATCGGACGCGACACCCTGGTCGGTCCACAAGTGAGCATCTCCGCGGGCATGGTGCCCGGCCAGGCGATGGTCACCGATCCGGTCGTCTCGATCGGCGACCGGTGCATGATCGGCAGGGGAAGCCACATCGTCGGCCACTTCAACATCGAGGTCGGAGATGACGTACACACCGGCCCGTACGTGTACATCACCGATCAGAACCACGGGTACGAAGACCCCGACCAGGTCGTGCACGCCCAGTGGCCCCACGACGTGCCCGTCAAGATCGGTGCCGGAAGCTGGTTCGGGACCGGTGTCGTGATCCTCCCCGGCACGACGCTCGGTCGCAACGTGGTGGTTGGTGCCGGGGCGGTCGTCCGCGGCGAGTTCCCCGACCACTGTGTCATTGCAGGCGTACCGGCCCGGATCATCCGTCGTTACGTCGCCGGCTCGGGCTGGGTCGACGAGTCACCACCCGCGGTGACGGGAGTGGTGGCCGAACGTCCTGTTGGATCGTCAGCGCCCCGACGCACCGACCGCACCGACCGCCCCGACCTCCCCGTCCGCACCGGTGTCCTCCGAAGCCTCCGGTCCGACGTCGGGCACCGGCCGCGGAGCGCGACGCTCAGCCGGCGGCCCGGCACCGGTCACCACCGCAGACCCGAGCCCGTAGCGACGGACCACCTCGGACGCCTCCGTGCGGCCCTGAGTGATGAGCGACTCGGTCGAGGAGAAGTCGTCGAAGTCGCGCACGGATTCGTCGCTCCCCACGCAGAGGATCACCTCGACGCCTGGGGGTAGTTGGGCCATCTCCCGGACGAACCGTGCGTGGATCGAGATCATGAGGGCGTTGATCATTCCCTCCACCGGCCGCTTGGGCAGGACGGGACCGTAGAGCGGGGAGGAGCAGAGGAGGACGACGATGGTGGTGGCCCCGCCTTCGATCGCTCGGCGGATCGGGACGTTGTTGACCACCGCGCCGTCGATGAGCCGGTCGTCGTCGAGCTCCACTGGAGGGAAGATCGCCGGGATCGCTGCCGAAGCAAGCACTGCGTCGACCGCCGAACCGCGGGTGAACCACCGCTCCTGACCGGTGACCAGAGATGTCGCGACGACCTCCACCGGGATCAAGGTCTCCTCGAGGAGCTCGCACGCGAATCCCTCGTCCATGATCTTGCGGAGCCCCGAGTTGGCGTAGACGGAGTCACGCTGCTGGACGTAGAGCCAGGGACCGTGCAGCCGTCCCTGCGGGTACACGTCGTCTCGCCGAAGGCCGGTCCAGATCCTCGTCATCCGCTCGACACCCTCGACCGTCGGATCGCTCGCGAATGCGACGCCGTTGAGGGCGCCGACCGAGCACCCGTAGATCCTGTCCGGCACGAAGCCGTGCTCGGCCAACACCTGGAGCATCCCGATCTGCACGGCTCCCCGCGTGCCGCCGCCCCCGAGCACGAGCGCCGTGTGGCCCGCTTCCGTGTCGTCGTCCGCGTCCTCGGGCGCCTCGTCGAGGGACGCTCCGTCTTCGGCCGAGAGCCACCGGGTCCGGGCGAGTGATGCCCGCTGAAGGGTGAAGCGGACGACCAGCACGATGAGGACGACAGACGCCAAGACGAAGGCGGAAAAGAGGACTACGAACGAGGCGCCGGCGGCACCCACTGTCATCACTCGGACGAGGCTATCGGTCGTCGTCACCCGGACCCCGGAGGGGTGTCACACCTGCACGTCAGAGTGTGGCCATGCTGGTTGCGGACCCCGTTGTCTCCGGCGAGACCGATCTCGGTGGGGAGTGCGATCTCGTGGCAGGCGGCCACCGGTCCGGCGGTCTGGTCGCCGTGCGGACCATGCAGTCGCAACAGGCGGAGGTGCAGGGCCGCGAGTTAGATGCGCAGGCGAGGGTCAGGTCGCTGGGACGTCGCCGGCCGTCGGTGTTCCAGCCGCCGTCCGGGCGGTCGCTGCTGGACCTGCTCCGGTTGACCGGATCTCGACGCCCGGTCGCCGACCCCGAGCTCCGTTCGCACCTGCGATCGCTGCTCGAGGAGGCCGCCGCGCCCGGTGCTCCCGATGGGGCGGTTGGTGGGGCTGAGCTGTTGGTGGTGACGAAGGAGCGACTCACCCGGGCGCTCGCCTGCGAGGCCCACGCCGCCGAATCGGCGGACAGGTGCGGTCGACCGAGCCTGGCGCTCGCCTGTGGGGCCATCGTCGACGCGCTCTTCCGCCAGCTGGTGACGACCGGTGCACTCGGAGATCCGATGGGCGATGGCCTGGCGGCGCTGCAGCTCGATCCCGGTCAGCGCGAGCTCGTGTCGTGGATCGGCCAGCTTCCGACAACCGACCACGAGGAGCTCCGAGTCGAGGTCTGCCGCCAGGCCGAATGTCTCGCGCGCCGGTGGCCTCGGCTCGATCCGATGTGGCTACCCCGCACGCAAGAGGTGATCCGGACGTCCCTCGGCCGTGGATGGGTGCAGCTGGTCGCCCGGGTCGACTTGGCGATCGGCAGGCCCGGCGAAACCGAAGCGTCGGTCGCCATCGTCGAGATCAAGACGGGCGCACGTCGCACCGAGCACCGGGCCGACCAGCAGTTCGCGGCGTTGATCGAGACACTGCGCCGCCCAGCTCCCCCGTTCGCCGTCGCGACCTACTACACGAGGACCGGTGAGGTGATCGTCGATCGGGTCACCGAGGATCTTCTGATCACCGCGGCGCAGCGGACCGGCGCCGGCCTCCGGGTCCTCCTCGCGAACGGCGACCGTCAGAATGTCGCGGACGGCGACCGTCGGGTTTCGCTCCATCTTGACCGTGCCGCTCCGCAGGCTTGTTGCGCGGCGTGCCGGGCCGAGCGGGTGTGGAGCCCGGGCTGCACCCCGGTGAGCGCGCTGTCCACTCCGACCGGGTCGGCATCTCTCTCGCCTGCTCCGCTTCGTCGCGACCGATGATGCGGACCACTGACCTGTCGAGTTCCGGTGCGTTGTCGAGCGCGCTTGTCGCACCACCGCAATGGACGATCACCTCCAACCACTGCGAGCAGATCCGCGAACACCTGGAGCGGGGGATCGTCGAGCGCGTCGGTCACCTGGCAACCGCGCGGCCGATCGAGATCACGCTGCCGGTGCTCCGTCGCGCCATCACATGCCCCGAGACGTTGGCCGCGTCCGATGAGCCGTTCGTGTGGAAGCCCTTGTTCGTCCGGCGGTCGCTCGGCCTCGCCGTCGTCGACGCGTGTGCAAGAGGTCGGTTCCGCAGCCCTGCCGAGGCGGTCGGTCCGATCGCCGAAGAGGCGGTCGGGGAGTGGAGGCGGAGTGGTTGGCGCACCTTCCATTGGGAGCCCTGGCTGGCCGGCATGGCCCGTGGATCCCGTGCGGTCGTGCTCGCAGATGCCGTCACCTGGGCAACCGCACTGTGGGTTGCGTTCGACTGGAGGGCCTTCGACGAAGTCCCCCAGTTCGGTGGCGCGTACGACGAGTGGTCGCGCACGGCCCGTGCGACCGTACGCCTCAAGGTGCGTTCGGAGATGCGGGTGCGACTGGGTCTGCCCGCTGCGGGCGCTACCGTGGCAGGAGGCCCGGAAGCCCTGGCCCTCGTCTCGGTGTCGAGCGGCTGTCGTCACGAGGGATGGGCCGACCAGCTCGCATTCCTCGGATTGGTCGCCGGACTCCGCGCGTCGCGCCGGCCGATGCCGGCCCGGGTCATGGGCATCTGGCCCGACACCGGCCAGTGTTCGGTCGTCGAGGTCGACGAGACCGCGCTGATCGGCGCGGTCGATCGCGTGCTGGACACCGTCGACGCGGTGATCCGAGCTCGAACATGAGAACCACCGCGCACTGACCGTGGCTCCGGCGACGTCGGCCTGCGGGTATTTGCGGATGCCCTGTGCAATGCGTCCATCACGGCGCTGCATCGGAACGGATGTGACCGCCTTCGTTCCATGATTCGACTAATCACTTGAAATGGGGCTCGGCAATGTTGGGTGAAGTCCAGGAAACATTTCACCGGAATGCCACACAACCCGGAGACTCCTTTTGTCTCCGTGTCACATACCGCGCTTTCTGCGGCCCGGAATGGCAGGGCAAACCCCGATTCCAGCTTGGTTGCAATCGGAAGTTGGCCATGTTACAACAGCAAATAGCGGCGGCAGAAGAGGGGCCTGCCGCGACGCCATAATTCACTTGAAAGGACGTCGTGATGAGCTCCTCACTCTTGTCGAAGGTACGCGTGCTCGCGCTCGCTGCTGCGATGGTTCTCTCCGGAGCCGTCGGGACGCTTCTCATCGCCGGTTCGAACGCGGTGCCAGCCTCCGCCGTCGCACCGCCCGCTGGGCCGCAGCCCGCTGGTCTCGACCACTTCTTGTGCTACAACGCGGTGTCCCTCAAGTCACCGAAGGGGTTGCCGAAATTCAAGATTCCGAAGGGTGTGGTGCTGTTCAATCAGCTCGCTCCGAAGGGCTTCACGCCGAAGATCAGCAAGACGCTCGCGGCGCACTGCAATCCGGCGACCAAGATCGTTCCGGGGGCTGTCTTCGCGGCGATGAGCCCGAGTTGGCACCTGCTGTGCTTCCAGATCAGCAAGGCGCCCGCGCCGATCTCCCCGACGGCGACGGTGTCCAATCAGTTCAGTCCCACTGCGCCGGTGCACCTGGCTCTGAAGGCGCCGACCTCACTGTGCCTGCCTTCGCTCAAGTCGCTGAAGACTCCTCCGGTCTTCAGCCCGCCCGGGCCGAATGAGATCATGCCCGACCACTTCACGTGCTATCCGGCCACCTATGCGCCGGGCAGTCCGCCGTTCACCCCGCCGCCGGTCCAGGTGCTCGACCAGTTTGCTCCAGCCCCTGTGAGTGTCCAGATCGGAAATCCGACGCTCCTCTGCGTGCCTACGAAGAAAGTCGTGGCTGGCAAGACCTACCCGATCACCAATCCACAGGCACATCTGGTGTGCTTCGCCGTCACCCAGACGCCGATCATCAGCCCGGTGTGGGACGAAAACCAGTTCGGAGTGGGAGAGTTGGCGATCAGGTCCACGTCCACGCTCTGCTTGCCCTCTTTCAAGACGATCCCGTAACGAGCCGTTCCGCCTCGCCTGATGGTCCGGTGAGGACCATCAGGCGGGCGAAGACGACGAGCAGCGACATCGGTTGGGCGGTCGGGGTGCACGGCACTTCGACCGCCCGATTGGCGTCGTCACGCAGCGATTTCAAGGACGCCGTGCCCGAACGGGTCGGCGGTCGGTGGTGTCCAGCGGGCAGCGGCCAGGTCGAATTGGTGGGTCGAGTCAGAGGAGTGCCTTCGCAGCCTTCGTGTCGGGCTTGCCCGCCGCGGTGAGGGGGATCTTGTCGGTCACCACCAGCTCGCGGGGAATCTTGTAGCCGGCGATCCGTCCGCGACAGTGCTCTTGGAGATCGTCGAGGTGCAGCATCCTGGACACGCCACGGAGTTGCACGACGACCGCCACGCGCTCGCCGAACCGCTCGTCTGGCACTCCGACCACGATCGCGTCGAACACGTCAGGATGCGACTTGACCGCGGCTTCGACCTCTTCGGGGAAGATCTTCTCCCCACCCGAGTTGATCGAGGCCGAGCCGCGCCCGAAGACGGTGATGGTCCCGTCGGCCTCGACCGTCGCCAGGTCACCGGGGACCGACCACCGCACGCCGTTCGCGTCGGTCGGGAAGGTTGCGGCGGTTTTGACGGGATCCTTGTAGTAGCCGAGCGGCATCCGACCGGACCGTGCCAGTCGGCCGGTCCGACCGTCGCCGGGTGCGAGCGGGCGGAGGTCGTCGTCGAGGACCGAGGTGTCGGGTCCCATGGAGAAGCGCGGGCCGCTCGCACCTTCGTCGACGGCGCCTTGGGCACCGCTTTCGCTCGAGCCGAACCGGTCCATCACGACGACGCTCGGCAGCTGAGCCTTGAGCTCGGCCTTGACCGTGGCGGAGAGCATGGCGCCGCCGGAGCCGACGACCGCCACGGACGACGTGTCGTAGGTCCCCGGTGGCGCGTTCTCGAGCGCCTCGGCGATCGGTCGGGCCATTGCGTCGCCGACGAGCGCAACGGACATCACCTGCTCCGCCTCGACGAGCTTGAGCACGACGTCGGGGTCGTACCGATGCTCGGTGTAAAGCACCGCCGTCCCTCCCATCATGAAGGCGTTCCACATCGCCCATTGCGCGTTCCCGTGCATCAACGGACCGGCGACCAGCATCGCCACCCGTCCGGTGTCGTCGGGATTGATCCTGTCCGCGAGCTCGTCCGGCGTCGTGATCGGTGTCGATCCCCAACCTCCACCCCCCATGGCGGCGAAGAAGATGTCCTCCTGGCGCCACATCACGCCCTTCGGCATCCCGGTGGTCCCGCCGGTGTAGAGGATGTAGAGGTCGTCAGGTGACCGCGGACCGAACGTCCGGGCCGGCGACGCTGCGTCGATCGCCGTCTCGTAGCCGGCGTCGCCGCCATCGGCGACGCCCGTCGGCGGGTCCTTCGATCCGATGATGACCCGGTGCAGCTGTGCGTTGAGGGGCCCGGTGGCGGCATCGTCGGCGTCCCCGGCGTCCCCGGCGTCCCCGGCGTCAGTCAACGCGGCATCGACCAGCGGCGTGAGCTCGTCTTCGTAGAAGAGCAGCTCGAGATCGGCGTTGTCGACGACGTAGCGCAGTTCGGGGGCCACGTACCGGTAGTTGAGGTTGACCGGGACGATCCTGGCCTTGTAGCAGCCGATCATCGCCTCGACCCACTCGTGTCGGTTGCGAGCGAGGATCCCGGCGTGGGTTCCCGCCACGAGTCCGCTGGCCTCGAGGAGGTGGCCCACCTGGTTCGCCCGCTCGTCGAGCGCGCGGTAGGTGAGCCGCGCCTCGCCGGCCACCAACGCGAGCCGGTCCGGGACGGTGTCGGCGACGACCTCGAACAGGTCGGCGAGGTTGAACTGTCGTCCACTCATCGGGCCCTGTCTTCTTTCTGCGGGACCTGCCCCATTGCGCCTCCCACGTGTCGATCCTCCGTCTTCCGGTCGTGTCGGTCGTGCCGGCGGGTCCAAGGTCATGGCGCCGAACCGCACCGTGGAGGCCTGCCACTCGTCCGGTGCGATCGCTAGCATGCTGCTGGCCGAGGGCCACTCTGTACCATGCCGGGGACCCGCCGCGTGCGGGTCGTCGTCCTCACCCGACGAAGGGAGCGCGGATCCGTGACGCAAGAATCGGTTCGCACCAAGGGAATCGAGGGTCTCGCCGCCCTGGTGACCGGCGGTGGGAGCGGAATCGGGCTCGGCGCGGCACTCCGCCTCGTCCGCGACGGTGCCCATGTGACGATCTGCGGGCGAACCGAGGACCGCCTGCGCGCTGCGGTCGACACGCTGGAGGCAGCGATCGCGACGGCAACGGCCGACGGATCGGGTACCCGCGGAACGGCGCGCTACGTGGTCGCCGACGTCACCATCGAAGACGACGTCGCGGCAGCGGTGGCTGCGGCATGCGTGCACGGCCGTCTCGACATCCTCTTCGCGAACGCCGGGGGGGCCATGCACATGGGCCCGATCACCGACGCCGAGCTGGGTCAGGTGCAGGCGACCGTCGAGCTCAATCTCATCGGGACCTTCCTCTGCATCAAACACGGAGCTCCTCTGATGGCGGCCGGCGTCGGCGAGGCGCAGGGCGGGGGAGACGCACCGGGAGGCTCGATCATCGGGATGTCCTCGGGCGCGGGGCGGTTCCCGCACCGGTTCCTCTGGGCGTACGGCTCCGCCAAGGCGGGGATCGATGCGCTCTGTGCCTACGCCGCCGAGGAGCTCGGCAGCCTCGGGATCAGGGTCAACACGCTGCAGCCGGGCATCATCGACGACGAGCTGATGGCGCCGATCACCGCGGGCGGACCGTTGCTCGACGACTATCTCGGGCAGATGCCGATCAGCCGGCTCGGCACGGTGGAAGATGTCGCCGACGCGGTGCGCTTCCTGGCAGGTCCGGAATCGGCCTGGATCACGGGCGAGCACCTGGCTGTCGACGGTGGGCACCACCTTCGCCGGGGCGCGAATTACGGCCTCCTCTTCGGTTCCTGACCTGGTCACACTGGTCGCAGCCGACGGGAAGCCCGTGGACGACCATGGTGTCTCGGAGGGTTCCGCGGTAGCCTGAAGCGTCCGTCACGGATGCCGTCCGAGAGTGATCTCGTGCCGGGGGGAGCGCACCAGCCGTTGTCATCGCGTGCAGCGATCCACCGGCGGTGCGGAGGAGCATCACACCATCGGAGGTCCGGATGTCGCTGCATCGCCCTGTTGAACGACGGACCGCAAGGGCACGAGTGGGCACGGGACGCACGTTGGCCGGGGCGCTCGTCTGCACGGTGGGCCTGACCTCTGCCGTTGCAGCGGTCGGTCCGGGGGTCGGACCCGCGGGAGCGACCGGGTCGTCCGGTGGGGCCGGTGTGAGCTTGCTCTCCCCGGACCTCGCCAAGACCGTCGACGGTGTCGCCGTCGCGGGGTACACCGACCCGACGGCACGCGGCCACACGTACCGTCATGGCGCCGTGCCACGCATCGTCGCAAGCGGGCCTGCGGCGGCTCCCACGACTCGTCCGTATCTGACGAGTCCGCCGGTTGGCTCGCCGGCGACGCCGGCCGCGCGACTCAACACCGCGGGCGGACGCGCGAGCGCGCCCGCGTCGGGGAGGTTGCTCGCATATGGAGGTGGCCTCACCGCCCAGGGCGCGGGTGCCGTCGGCAGTCTGGTGAGAGCGGGCGTCACCACAGGACAGCCAAAGCTGTATCTCGTGTTCTTGGGGAGTCAGTGGGGGACCGAGGGGACCAACGGCACCGGCCAGGCGACCTTCACCGGCGATCCGCAGGGAGAGGCCCCGCTGCTCCAGACCCTCTATGCCGGATTGGGCACGAACGCCGAGCTTTGGAGCGGCATCGTGACCCAGTACTGCGACGGAGTCCCGGTTGGCGCGACCTCCTGCGCGTCGGGCGGCTCGAACATCCCCTATCCGACGGGCAACGTGCTCGCGGGAGTCTGGTACGACAGCGGAGCCGCGGCCACCGCGGCGGCGACGGCCGGTGCGACGGGGAACCAGCTGGCAGCCGAGGCCGAGGCTGCTGCGATCCACTTCGGCAACCTCGACCAGACATCGAACCGGAACACCCAGTACGTCATCGCCTCTCCCACCGGGAGCAATGCGGACGGCTGGAGCAACCCGACGACCGGATACTGCGCCTACCACGACGACACCCATGACCCCACGATCGACGGTGGGGGGCCGGTGGCCGGTCCGATCCTCGCGTTCACCAACCTCCCCTACGTGGCCGATGCGGGGTATGCCTGCGGCGCCGGACTCGTCAACACCCCGGGGACTCTCGACGGGGTGGGTGAGGCGGCGAGCCACGAGTTCGGCGAGACCCTCACCGACCAATTCCCCGAGACGACTCCGCCCGGCGGGTGGTCCACCAGCGCCGGTGCCGAGATCGGCGACCTCTGCGCATACATCTCAGCCCCCAGTCCGGGTGCGGCCTACAACCTGACGCTCGCCACCGGCACCGTGGTCGTCCAGGGCCTCTGGTCGAATGCGGCAGGCGGGGGGAAGGGCGGGTGCATCCAGGGCTCGCCCGTCTTCACCTACTCACCGGTCGTGACTTCGTTCGCGCCGGCCAAGGCGACCGCGGGGACGTCGGTCATCATCAGCGGTGCCGTCCTCGGCGGTGCCACCTCTGTGACGTTCAACGGCGTTCCGGCCGCGATCACGAGCGACGTCGCGACCCAGCTGGTGGTCACCGTGCCTCCAGGGGCGACGAGCGGGACCATCTCGGTCACGACGCCGCAGGGGACCGCGACCAGCACGAAGAAGTTCGTCGTCATCCCCTCGATCACGGGCTTCTCCCCGGCGTCCGGACCGCCGGGGACGTCGCTCACCGTCACCGGCACCGGGTTGAGCGGAGCGACGAAGGTCGACGTCGGTGGGAAGCCCTCGTCGATCCTCTCCGACGTTCCTCAACAGCTGGTCGTCGTCGTGCCTACGAAGGCCAAGTCGGGTCCGATCATCGTGAAGACCGCGGGGGGCAAGGCGATCAGCACCACGTCGTTCGTCGTGACGTGAGGGCCGTCTCTGTGGTCCGAGCTCCGGCGTCGACAGGCTCAGGAAGCGACACCCTCCAACACCGCGCCGCCTGACGCCCGGTCCGTCCCGTCGGTGCCGATCGGTGCATCGCCGTGGAGATCCCGCGAAGACGTGCGGATCAGGCATGCCGCGACCACCGCGGCGACGATCAGCAGTCCAGAGGCGACGGCGAACGCGGTCGTGTAGCCGTGGACGGCTGCCGCCCGTGCGGCGCCCGGGCTCAACAGGTGCGATGCCGCGAAGGTGGCGGCCGCCGAGGCCGCGATCGTGTTGAGCAGTGCAGTGCCGAGTGAGCTCCCGACCTGCTGGGTGGTGTTGACGAGGGCACTCGCCACACCGGCGTCCGTCGGATCGACACCGATCAGTGCCGTGCTGCTCATCGGGACGAATGCCGTCCCGAGTCCGAGGCTCACGACCAGCTCCGGAAGGAGGACGTGGGCGAGGTAGGTGCTGTCGGCACCGAGCCGCGTGAACCAGGCGAGTCCGACCGCACCGAGGAGGAGTCCCGACACCATCAGGGCTCGGGGCCCGAACCGGGGCAGCAGGCGGCTGGCGGACGAGGCGCCCGCGATGATGCCGAGGGAGAACGGGAGGAATGCGAACCCGGTCTTGAGGGCGGAGTAATGGAGTGTCCCCTGGAAGAAGTAGGTCAGGAACAAGAAGGTGCCGAGCATGGCGCTGCCCACGAGCAGCGAGGCCAGATAGGCACCTCCCCGGTTGCGGTCGAGGACGACGCGCATCGGCAGGAGCGGGTGGGTCGAGCGGAGCTCGATCACGAGGAAGCCCGCGAGGAACACGGCGGCCGCCAGGAGGAGTATCAGCGTGGGGGTGGCAGTCCACCCGTCGGTCGCCGCCGTCGTGAATCCGTAGACGAGGAGGAACAGGCCCCCGGTCGCGGTGACGGCACCCGGGAGGTCGTAGCTGCCGCGGTGGCGCTGACGACTCTCGTGGACCACCCGGGTGACCGCCGAGGCAGCGAGCAGCGCAATGGGCACATTGATCAAGAGGGTCCATCGCCACGACGCGTACTGGGTGAGCGTGCCACCGAGGACGAGACCGATCGCCGCTCCGCCGCCTGCGATCGCCCCGTAGACACCGAAGGCCCGGGCACGCTCGTGCGGCTCGGTGAATGTGACGGTGAGCAGCGAGAGCGCGGCCGGAGCCATCACGGCGGCGAAGGCTCCCTGCAGCGCCCGGGCGCCGAAGAGCATCGCGGCGTTCTGCGCGAGTCCGCCGAGCGCCGACGCTCCGGCGAACCCCAGCAGGCCGACGAGGAACATCCGACGCCGACCCAGGTAGTCCGAGATGCGGCCGCCGAGCAAGAGCAGGCTCCCGAACGCAAGGGTGTAAGCGCTCATCACCCACTGGCGGTTCGCCACCGAGATGTGGAGGGCGCGCTGCGCCGAGGGCAGCGCGACGATCACGACGGACGCGTCGAGCACGATCATGAGCTGGGCGACCGCGATGACCGCCAACGCCCAGAAGCGTCGGGGGTCGGACGGTGCCCGGGGAGGCTCGGCCGGCGGTCGCTCGACGTTGTCAGGGTTTCGCTGTGCTGTGGGGGATTGCACGGACATGGCCACCATCCCTGGAGGTTCGAAGGTCGAAAGGATCCGGTCTGCGGTGAAGCAGCCGTGGCCAGAGTGGTCCGACCGGTGCCGGTCACCAGATCTGACCTTGCGGAGCGACTACAGTCGGAACCGCAGTTCCGGATATGATCACTATATGGAACGATGGTTCCGGTTGTCAAGGTCCCTCTGGGGGAGCTGCGGTATGGTCTGCGGGCTGGGGGGAGAGGTAGGACCGATGGCAACCGTTCGGGAGGTGGCGCGGTGACCGTGGATCACGGCGCCTCGGTGGATCTGGCGGCGGGCGGTTCGGCCGCCGCGACCGGCGGTTCCGTTGTGTCAGAGGGCTCTCCGGCCGTCCCGGTCGAGCCCGAACGGAAGATGCGGGCCGACGCCGTCGAGAATCGGCGCCGGATCCTCGAGGCGGCCGAAGCCGTGTTCGCCACCCACGGGGTCTCCGCACCGATCGACGAGGTCGCCGAACGTGCCGGCGTCGGCGTGGGCACCCTCTACCGACACTTCTCCACGAAAGAGGATCTGTTCGAGGCCATCGTCCTTGCGAGGCTCGAGGAGCTCATCGCACTGACGACCGAGGCAGACGGCGGGAAGGGCGCGGGAGACGAGTTCTTCGGCTTCCTGCGGGCGCTCGCCGGCAAGATCACCCGCAAGCACGACCTCATCGATGCCCTGAGCGCGGCGGGCATCGACTTCAAGACGAACTGCGCGGATGCATCGGAGCATCTGAAGTCGGGCGTGGACCGGATGTTGCAAGCTGCTGTGGCGGATGGTGCCGTGCGCACGGGTCTGTGCACGTCCGAGGTGCTCGGCCTCGTGGTCGGTGTGTGCCGGGCCGCCGAGGACGCATCGCTCGACGATGCGGCACGCGAGCGGATGCTCGAGATCGTCTACGCCGGTCTGCGGCCCGCCGAGGGCAACTCGTAGGGTTCGGTCTCGACGGCGGGCGTGGCCCGGCTGCAGGGCTCCGGATGCCACCGCAGGTGGTGGATGTGCAACGGCGCGCGGTCCGCTCACGGGGCGTGAGCGACTTGCCGGTCAGCGCGCCGGCGTGGTCCCGATCACGACGATCCGGGAGTTGGTCCGGAACTGCTCTTCGGGGGGCTGGTCCCGGACGGCCTCGAGATCCGCGTCGAAGGCCGCAGCAGAGAGGACGCCCGCGGCGAGCACCCGGTCGCGCGCCGCCTCGAACTGGGCGATGACCAGCTCCCGCTCGAACGACCCGGGGTCGACCAGGAGGTGCTGTGCCTCCGGGATCATCACGACCGAGGCGATGTCGCACCCCGCTGCCCGGAGGAGCGCGGTGAGCTTCCGGCCGATGTGCCGGTCTCCACCCCGCTCGGTCTGGAGCGCGACGAGCGCTGCATTGAGCCGCGCGAACGCAGGTGTTGGTCCGGGATGGGTGAGGTAGAGCTGGTCGTCCATGTCGCTCACGCACAGGTGGCCGCCGGGAAGCGTGACCCGGACGAGCTCGTCGACGGCCGCAGTCGGATCGGGGAGGAACTGGAACACTTCGCGGACGACGGTGAACTCGAACGACGAGCTTCGCACCGGCAGGTCCATGATGTCGCCGGCACCGAAGGCGAGGTCGCTTCCCGCGGTGAAGTAGTCGAGCTTGCGCAGTCGTCGGGACAGCTCGTCCGCGTGACGGACGAGACCAAGGTCGAGGTCGAGACCCACGACCCGCATCGGCGCCTGAGCACACAGCTCGAACGCGAGCAGGCCGTACCCGGTACCGACGTCGAGGACGGTCAGGTCCGGTGGCACCTGGAGCATCTGCAGGACGGACCGCCACGCACGATGGAGCGAGCCCGTATAGGTCAAGAGGTTCGATCGGTCGCCGTCGGGGAGCTCCGAGGCGTACTCGCCGAGCATGGTGTCGAGCACCGGCCACTTGGTCGTATCTGTCAGCATCGAACTCCGTTGTTCTCGTCTGTTCCCGGGACACACCATCTGTGGAACGCAGCGACTTGATCGACGACACCGCAGGTGTACACGACAGCGGTCTCATGCGCGAGGCGCGGTTGCCTGCAGGCAGGCGGCGGGCGATCAGCAGGCTTCCGACCAGCTGTGCAGGCGCCGTCATTCTGGTGCACGACCGACCGCATCGGGTGCATGCCGATCGATGGCTCGATTGCGAGGCATGAGCAGCGGACAAGGCGGATCTGGCTTGTGGGTCACACGGCGAGGAACCCGCCCGACTGGTGCCGCCAGAGGCGGCCGTACACGCTGGAAGGCTTGTCGAGGAGCTCGGCGTGGGTGCCCTCTTCGACGATGGATCCGCTGTCCATGACGACGATCCGGTCGAGTCCCGCGATCGTCGCGAGCCGATGGGCGACGACCACCGCAGTCGAGCCGTCCATCAGACGCCAGAGCGCCTCTTGGACGAGTGTCTCGGACTCGGAGTCGAGTGCCGAAGTGGCTTCGTCCAGGATCAGGATCGGCGAGGCCTTGGCCATCGCCTGGGCGATCGCGACCCGCTGGCGTTGACCCCCGGAGAGCTTGAGGCCCCGCTCGCCCACCACGGTGTCGTACCCGTCGGGAAGCTGACTCACGAACTCCTCGACGTGGGCGGCCCGACCGACGTTCCTGACGACGTCCATATCGACCGGTCCGAGTCCGCCGATGCCGTAGCAGATGTTCTCCGCGATGGTCCGATGGAGCATCTGCGGATCCTGTGGCACATAGGAGATGTTGCGCCGAAGGGACTGCTGAGTCACCGATGCCGCGTCGCGTCCGTCGATGAGGATCGCACCGTTCTCGATGTCCATGAACCGGAGGAGGAGCTTGGTCAGGGTGGTCTTCCCAGAGCCCGAGGGTCCGACGAGCCCAACGTGTTCTCCGGGCCGCACGTCGAGGCACAGCCCGCGGAACAGCGGCGCGCCGTCACGGTAGGAGAACGAGACGTCCCGGAACTCGATCCGGCCAGCGGACACCTCGAGTGCGCCGGCGCCGTGGGCGTCGGTGACGTCAGGGTGTGATGCTGCGATCCCGACGAACTTCGCGCAACGACCAAGGGCCCGGGAGATCGACCGGACGAACTCGAAGGACTCCTCCAATGAGCCGCCGACGAAGGTCGCGTAGAAGAGGATGAGGTAGATCGGTGCCGCCGCGACGACGTGGTGGAGGGCGAGGAGCAGGCCGACGACGACCGCGATCCAGCTCAACGCTGCCATGGAGGACTCCATCTGGAGTCGGGTCGTCGTGAAGACCCGACGTGCCTTCAGATCCGCGCTCACCGACTGGCCGACCACGTCGACGACGTGTGACTGTTCTTGCTGCTCCATCGCCTGGGTCCGCACCGTGGTGAGGTTCGCGATGGTGTCGGCGATCACGCCTGTGGCCCGGGAGTGCGTGTCGGAGAACTCCCGTTCGACGGCGACAACGCCGGCCATCCGGCGGACGAGGACCGTCGCGAAGACGAAGAGGAGCACGGCCACGACGATGGCGACCGGCCACGCGACCACTGCGAGGACGACCACTGCGCCGACGACGGTGACGGTCACGCGCAGGAGCCCCCACGTGGTCATGTCGATTACCTCGACGAAGGCCCACGAAAAAGTCTCGAGCGCCGAGATCACCTCACCAGAAGGTCGGTCGGTGTGCCATCGGTGACTGAGCCCGATCAGATGCTCGTAGCCGTTGGTGATCGAGCGCGCGAACGAGCGGAGCGTCGCGCCCCAGTGGAGCCATCCGGAGATCCGCCAGAGCAGCGTCGCGGCGACGAGGACCACGGCATACGCGATGACCAACGGTCCGAACGCTGCCCAAGGTTCGACCCGACCGTGCAAGGTGGCGATCCGAGCAAGCAAGGTCGCGAATATCAGCGGTCCGGCGACTGCGTTGGCGAGCGTCCCGAGCGCGATCCCGCACCACGCGATCGTGAAGCTGGCCCGATCGGGCCGCATCTGACGCCAGCAGTAGGCGAGGGTGTCCCGGCTCGTCGCCGGTGGGAAGAGCGATGGGTCGTTCATGGGAGAACTCCAAGAGATTGAAGAGCGAGAATCGCGAGCGTGGTGACCGGGCACTCTCGAGTGGTCGGGCCAGGGCCGACCACTTCGGGGTCCGGGTCGACGGATGTCGGATCCGACGGTCGAGGAGGACCAGCGGCGTCGGTGTCAGCCGGACAGCGTCAGTCGGCTTGAATCGACCTGCCTGCGCCAGTCGGTCCGCGTCAGGCGGACCGCTTCAGTCAGGCTGCGTCAGACGGTCGATGCCAGAGCCGTCGGCACCAGGGCCGACGCCGCAGGTCCGAACCGGGAGGCATCAGCGACACCGGCTTGACCGCCGTGCTGGCCGATGCCGCGGGTGATCGCCGCCTTGCAGAACTCTGTCATTCCTGCCATCGGTTCACCTCGCCTTCCGCTCGTCGTGCCGTCACCAGCGTACCGCGTCGCTGACGCACGGCCAGCCCCGCGCGAGATCGATGATCGCGCGGGCCCGGTCAGGTGCCCGGCGATCGCCCAGGGACTCATGATGTGCTCGTCGTGTACCTCGGGATGGTCAAGAGACCATCGGTGGAGCTCGATCCGGTTCGCCTGGGCGCCGGCGAGCATCGCACCAGGTGGACTCGGCCTCGGTCATCTCGTTGCGTCGTCGGCCACCCCATCGCGGGTCACCCCGTCGCGGGTCACCCCGTCGCGGGTCACCCCGCCTCGGTGCGTCCGCCGGTCGTGCGGACCTCGACGACCGTGCGTCCGATCGACCGCCTCGCCTCGTGTTCGTCGAGCGCTGCCCCGGCCTCCTCCATGGTCACCCGCCGACCGATGAACGGTCGGATCTCGCCGGACGCGACCAGTTCGAGAAGGTGCCCGTGGGTCGTGTCGGCAACGTCCCGGCCGAACGGATTGAAGCCGAAGCGCCGCATGCCCGGGTCGACGTCGTCCACCCAGGCCACCATCACGCCGACGATGTCGATGTTGCCGATGCACGCCATACGCAACGGCCGACCGGTCATACCGTTCTCGTCGTCGTCCGCGAAACCGACGGCCAGGTAGCGCCCGCCACGTGCCGTGCAGCGCCACGACGGTGCGACGAAGTCGCCGCCGGTCAGGTCGTAGACGACGTCGACGCCTTTGTCGTCCGTCGCTCCGAACACGCTTTCGACCCAGTCCTCGGTCGTGTGGTCGATGACCAGGTCCGCACCGAGCGACGCGCAGAGCTCGGCCTTGTCGGGGCCGCCGGCGACCGCGATCACCCGCGCACCGGCCGCCTTGCCGAGCTGGATGGCGGCGGTGCCGAGCCCACTTGCTGCCGAGTGCACGAGCAGCGTCTCGCCACCCTGCAGCCTGCCCCGGGTGAAGAGGGCCAAATGGGACGTGTGGAACGGAAGGATGAATCCGGCCGCCTCGACGTCGTCGAGCTCCGGCGGCGCATCGAAGACGCCGACGGCATCGGCGAGCGCGTACTCCGCGATCCCGCCGAGCGCGTTGGTGGTGATGGCGACCACCCGCCGACCGGTCCACGATTCGGCGCCCGCCCCTGTCTGGTCGACGACGCCGCACACGTCCATCCCCAAGGTGTACGGGGGAGGGGTGGGTACCGAGACGAGCTTGCCGCGGCAACGGTCGATGTCATTGAAGTTGAGCGACGCCGCATCGACCCGGATCAGCACCTGGCCCGGACCGGGCACGGGTCGCTCGACCGTGTCCACCGCCAGGACCTCACCTGGTGCACCGTTTCGCGTGACACGCAACGCCCGCATCTCGTTCATCGGTCCTCCCCATTGTTCGCAATGCCAGCGGTTTTCCGGCCCGGTGGGCGTGCGTCGGGAGGTCCGCCAACGCGGTGCCCGGGCCGCGGCGAGTTGCCGGATCGTGAGACAGAATCAGCCTAGTGTCTCAACGTGCGTGGTTCATCTCGGGCCTTGCAACCACGTGGTCGATGGCATCGACGGCGCCCCGGCCGAACCGCGCCGAACCCCGCCGAACAGCGCCGACTTCCAGATGGAGTGCGAGGTCGGCGCATCCAGCGCGGTCCGATCAACCCCTGACGACGGCCGTGAGTGACGGGAGGAACCAGGCGCGGAGCTGGCGACGGATCTCGTCCGGGCTCCTCCCACCGGTGCCGGGGATCACGGCGTAGGAAATGAGCACGCGGAGGATCCAGTCGATCAGGTCCGCGAACTCCGACTCGGTGAGGGTGCCGGCGTCCAGCGCAGGCACGAGCATCGGACGGAGCCCCGCATCACCGATGCGGCGGAGGGCCTCCTCCTGAAAAGCCTGACCGGTCGCCCAAGCAGCTGCGTCCCCGCCGAAGACCGCTGCGTGCACGGGGCGGTCGCGGACCTGCCTGACGCTGAAGACGATCCCCTCGACGATCCGCTCAGCCGGGTCGTCGATCGCCGCGAGAAACGTCTCGGCCTCGGCGGCCATCGCCTCCGACTCCCGGGTGAGGACGGCGAGGAAGATCGCCTCGTGGCTGCCGAACCTGCGGTAGAGCGTCGCCCGTGAGATACCGAGCTCGCGAGCGATGTCGGCCGCAGTGGTCTTCGCGACCCCGAGCCGCAGGTAGCACGCGGCCGCCGCGTCGAGCAGTTCGTGCTGCTCGGAGTCCTGCGTCGCCGCGTGCGACCGCGGTCCCTCCCCGGATGCCGCCACGGAGCGATGCTAGCCAGCCGCACGGTCCGTCCGGAGGAAGTCGTTGCGGAGAGTGCACTTAGTGTCTCATGGGAGGTCGAAATATCGAAGGATGAGCCTGTCCGATCGATTGTCCGATCGGCACATCCCACCCCCGCCGAATGTTGTGCTGAATACATGTACCGATGCCCAAACGGGGAGTGGGATTCGAACCCTTGAACAGGGATAGCAAAAAGCTGCCCTGTGCAGGCAGCTTGTCAAAATGTGTACCGACCGGATGGCCTCTACCTCTGCAATGAATCTACATGAAATACTCTATGGCGGAGGGAGTGGGATTCGAACCCACGGAGGCTTGCACCTCACGGCTTTTCAAGAGCCGCGCATTTGTCCGCTCTGCCATCCCTCCCGGATGTCCCGTAACTCCCGATCGTGACGATCAGGGGTTACGGAGCGATCGGAATGTAGCCGTCCTGCCGGAGCCGGTTGCGACGGGCCGAGCCGCGGCATCCCGCTGCGACGGGATCTCACGTGACCCCGTCGGTGGCCCCGTCGCTCAGAATCTCCGAGCGCAGCCCGTCGACCCACTTCTCCGCGTCTCTGCGGGCGGCATCGGCCTCGCGCCGGATCGCCGGTCCCGCTGCTCCCGCCGCCGGGTACGACCCGAGGAACTTGATGCCGGCGAGCTCGGCGTGGAGCGCGCCCAGGCAGTCGCTGACCACCGGATCGGCGAGGTGTCCTTCGAAGTCGATGATGAAGCAGTAGTCACCTAGTGCCTTCTTGGTCGGACGCGACTCGAGTTTGCTCAAGTTGATGTTTCGCGCGGCGAACTGGCCGAGGATCGCGTAGAGGCTGCCGGGATGGTCGGCACTCTGGAAGCAGGCGATGCTGGTCCGGTCGTGACCGCTCGGTGGTGGCACGCCCGACCGCGCGAGCGAGACGAAGCGGGTCTGGTTCTCCGGGTGGTCCTCGACGTCTTCGACCAGGATGTCGAGCCCGTAGAGCTCCGCGGCGATCGGGGGCGCGATCGCGGCCGTGGGGCGCGCGACGAGCAGGGGATCCCGCTCACCGAGCAGGCGGGCGGCGTCCGCGGTCGAGTTGGTCGCGAGGAGGTCGATGCCCGGAAGCTGCTCGGAGAGGAATCTGCGGCACTGCGCGGTCGCCACCGGAATCGATGCGACGCGCTCGATCTCGGCGAGTTTGGTGCCGGGGAGGGCCATCAAGTGGAGGTGGATGTCGAGTACGACCTCGCGCTGGATGCGGAGGTCGAACTCGAAGACGAGGCTGTCGATGATGTCGCGCACCGTGCCCTCGATGGCATTCTCGAGCGGCACGAAGGCCAGGTCGATGGCGCCGGTGCTGACCGACTCGAGGACATCGAGGAGCGAGTCGAGGGCGACGACGTCGCAGCTGGCATAGTCGGGTTGACCGAGGAGTGCCTCCTCGGTGAAGGTCCCCCTCGGGCCGAGGAAGCCGATGCGCGTCGAGGCGTCCGGGCCCGCCTGCGCCCCCCGGGATGCGTGCGCGCCCATGCCCAGGCAGGATAGTGAACATCATGGACGACCTCGCGCTGGCCCGACTGCTCGATGACGTGCAGCACCGGCACGTGCTCGCCCGACGACGCACTCCACCGCCTCCGGCGCCTTCCTTTCGCTGATCTCGGGTTCGCCAAGGTCGACCACCATCGTGCCCTTCGCCAAGGTCTGCCCGAGGCCGTCTACGGACAGGGCAAGACACCGCGCCAGTGCTCGTCGATCATCGGGGAGCTGCTCGCACACGGAGCCGACGAGTCGTCCGGCACCGGTCCGGTGATCCTGACCCGGGCGGACGAGGGACAGGTGGAGGCGGCCACGACCGAACATCCAGGTGGGAATCGGACGGTCACCGGCTGCGCGACCGGTGCCGACCGAGTGCGCGGCGAGCTCTCGACGGTCGTCTGGCGGCCCAGGCCTCCACGTCCTGCACGCACGATGGTGGTGACCGCGGGTACGTCCGATCTTCCAGTCGCCCGCGAGTGCGAGGCGACCCTCACTGCGCTCGGGCTCTGCCCGACCGTGTTGGCCGATTGCGGGGTCGCCGGCGTCCACCGGCTGCTCGCCTCGGTGGACGATGTCGCCGACGCCGATGCGATCGTGGTCGTCGCCGGCATGGAAGGCGCGCTCGCCAGCCTCATCGGTGGGATCACGCCGGCGCCGGTGATCGCGGTGCCGACCAGCACCGGGTATGGCGCGGGGCTCGAGGGGATCACCGCGCTCTTGGCCATGCATGCCTCCTGCGCGGCGGGAATCACCGTCGTCGGGATCGACAACGGGTTCGGGGCGGCGTGCGCCGTGGCCCGCATCCTCCCGTGATCCGGCGTGCCGCGGCGCCGAAGCAGCCGCGCCGGGGCGACGAAGGCCAACCCGACGCGGCCGGCGAGGGCGCCGCGACCGGGCATGGAGGTCCTGGACCCCGGGGTGCGAGGGACGGTGGCCCGAGCGTCGCATGGTTCCACTGCTTCGCCGGCATCGCCGGGGACATGGCGCTCGGAAGTTTGCTCGACGCCGGCGCAGACCTCGACGAAGTGCTCTCACTGCTCCACCGACTGCCGATCGCCGGCTGGCAGCTCGACGTGGAGCCGGTGCTCCGCGGCGGGATCGCCGCCTCTCGCGCCCTCGTATCCGTCGACGACGACGTGGTGGTCCGCACGTACGCACACATCGTCGGTGTCGTGCAGGAGGCGCGCCTGCCCGACCGAGTGACCGCCCGCGCGCTGGCGGCCTTCGAGGCGCTCGCAGAGGTCGAGGCGGGGCTGCACCGCCGCCCGGTCAGCCAGGTGCACTTCCACGAAGTCGGAGGGCACGACACGATCATCGACATCGTCGGCACCGCCGCCGCGCTCGAGGTGCTGGGCGTCGACGAGGTGCGGGCGAGCCCGGTCGCCACCGGCATGGGGATGGTCCGGTCGGCGCATGGGATGCTGCCGAACCCGGCTCCGGCGGTGGTCGCACTGCTCGTGGGGGTTCCGACCTGGGGGAGGAACACTCCGGTGGAGCTCACTACGCCGACCGGGGCCGCGCTCCTTGCGTCACTCTCCTCGGGGTACGGGCCGATGCCGGCCATGCGGGTGGCCGCGCAGGGTTTCGGTGCCGGTGCACGCGAGCTCGAAGACCTCCCGAACTGCACCCAGGTGGTCCTCGGGGTGCGGGCCGACCGTGTCTCGGGTCGTGCTCTGGACGGCCACGACGGGATCGGGGCTGTGAGCTCGGACCGGGACGCGGATGCCGGTCAGCCCCTCGCCGTCCTCGAGGCGACGCTCGACGACGCGACCGGCGAGCAGCTCGCCGATGCGATCGGTGTCCTGCTCGATGCCGGCGCGCACGATGCGTGGTTGTCGCCGGCCATCATGAAGAAGGGTCGTCCGGGGTCGGTCGTCCACGTGCTCTGCGATCCGAGCTCGGTGGCCAGGCTGCGAGCCGTCCTCCGGAGCGCGACCGGGTCGACGGGTGTCCGGATGACGATCGCCGAGCGCTGGCCGGCGGCACGCTCGATCGACACGGTCGTGGTCGACGGCCAGCTGATCAGGATCAAGGTCAGCGCAGATCGGATCAAGGCGGAGTACGAGGATGTCGCGGCGGCGGCCCGACGGACGGGCTCGCCGCTCCGCGAGCTGGCTTTCCGTGCGGAAGCCAGGTGGCGCGGACTTCGGGATGCCGATGCGGACATTCCCCGTGCGAGGCCGGCAGACGACGGTCGGGAGGGCGGCGAGGACGACTCCGCCTGACGGGTCGGCGCGTCCGGTCGGTAGCCGGTCGGCAGCCGGTCGGCAGCCGGTCGAGGGAGGCCGGGTCGCGTCGCGGACTCTCGTCGGCACGTTCCCTAGTCGGCCGGATCCGAAGGCGCGCGCTGTCGTGTGTCGGGAACCACCCATCGCCATCCCTTGTCCGCTCGCTCGAGGCGGTGGCCATGGTGGGTCTTCAGGTAGTGGTGCCAGTGACACAGTCGCACCAGGTTCGAGAGATCGGTGAGTCCACCTTCGGCGAACCGGTGGACATGGTCGATCTCGAGGTCGTCGCGCACCGTGCATCCGGGGATCACGCAGTGGGGGTCTCGCTCGACCAGTGCCCGTCGCAGGTTCGCAGGGATGGTCCGTCCGGCATGCGCGACCGTTGTCACGTCGACGCCGTCGGTGACGAGCACGCTCAGAATCGAATCGGCCGCCAGACGGCGCGCGACCTCGACCGGGATGGGCCCGACACCGGGGATCTCACAGACCTCTCCGGCACTGACGCGGCCACGCACGAGGGCGCTGTGATCCACGCGCACGTGGACCATCGTGGTGGGGCCGTGCGTGGCGCCACCAGGCGACGTCGGGCGGGCCGCGGTGGAGCCTCGTCGCGCGGGGTCGACGGCGGGGGTGCCGACCCTGCAGGCGAGGGCCACGAGGGCGTCGGCGCGGAGTGCAGCGAGCGGCTCGTCGCTGCCTGCCTGCTTCGCCTCGCGGGCGAGCCGGTCGGTCCGGTCCTTGATCGCTGCGATCAAGCGTGCACCGTCATCGGGGGTCAATCTCGCGTCGAACCGGACCGCACCCTCGCCGTCGATCCAATTGCGGAGGTACCGCCGGCGCCGGATGGCCTCGTACACCGCCTGCTGGTCCTGTCCGGTCGCCTTGATGCGACGGCACCGGAGCTTCAACGTGTTGACGGGCTGCGTGCGGGCGGCGTCGACCAGTGCGCGCTCGGATTCAGGTCGGAGGATGGCTGCGCCGGCGATCTCCTTGACCTGCGTCTCGGACAGCCGGCCGTCGCGCAGAGCTCCGTCGGTGATCGGCAGCGACCCGAGTCGACGCGCGGCCTCCAGCGTGGTGATGGCCGGACCGAGCCCGGTGCCCGTGGCCTCGGCGATGTGGGCCGCCGCTGACCGGTGTCCCCTTCGCCGCCAGACGTTCGACGATTCCACCCGTCTCGCAGCGAGCAGCTTGCCACCGGACGCAAGCTTCTCGAGGTCGGAGAACGCGTCGAGGAGGTGAGCGGCGTCGGGTCCGCTGAGGCGCTCGGGCTCGAGGTCGCCGAGCGTCCGCCGCAGGCGGTCGGCGATTTCGCGGAGCTCGTCGAGAACCATTGTTCGATGGTGCCAGCGGGCTGTGACGGTCTGGGGACTGACGGCGACGGGGCGCCTCACCCTTGTGTCTGATACAGGAGAGGCGCTGTCCAGGCGGACGACGGGTGTGCAAGGATCATCCGCCATGTCCACCTCACGACGATGGCTGATGGCACTCCTGGCCGTGCCGGCGCTCGGGGCGGCTGCGTGCAGCAGCACTTCGGCGACCGGCACGACGACCACCGCGCCGCCCGCGAGCACCACCACGGTCGCAACGACCCCGGTGCGGAGCCCGTCCCCTGCGGGGACTGCCGGAACGCAGCCGACGGTCGTCGTGCCGACCGGAACACCGCCGACCGGCCTCGAGAGCAGCGACTTGATCGTCGGGACGGGTGCCGCGGCGAAGTCCGGTGACACGGTGCAGGTCCAGTACGTCCTTGCGACCTACTCGTCGGGCAAGGTGGTCCAGTCGTCGTGGACGGGCCAGCCGTTCTCGTTCACCCTCGGAGCGGGCCAGGTGATCCCGGGATGGGATGCGGGCGTTGCCGGGATGAAGGTCGGTGGACGGCGTGAGCTCGTCATCCCGCCGAGCCTCGGCTACGGAGCGAGCTCGCCGGGTCCGGGCATCGCGGCCAACGACACGCTGGTCTTCGTGATCGACCTGCTCAAGATCAACTGATCAACTGATCGGCTGGCCGGGGCCAAGGGTCCAGGTCCGCTGACGGCACCAGGTCTCCGCACCGCCGGATCCAGACCATGAGCTGCCCACTGTCACCTGGTGTCTCGGGCGCGCGGGACTCGAGGCGGTCGAGCCGGAAGCCGACCTTCGGCGGGATCGCGGCGCTCGCGAGATTGGTCGGGTCGCAGCGGATCTCGACCCGGTCGATGCCGGTGAGGGCAAGTGCCGCACGGGCGAGCGCTCCAGCGGCGGCGGTCGCCAGACCACGGCCGGACCGGTCCGACCGTACCCAGTAGCCGATCTCGAGCGCACCCGGACCGACCCGGTCGTGGAGTCCGCAGTATCCGGCGATCTCGGGGGCGGTGCGCACCGGACCGGCGATCGCCATCGCGAAGTGGAAGTCGCGTCCGTCCTCCCAGCTCGCTACCGCCTCTTCGAGGAACGATCCGATCGAGGCGTTCGTCGCCGGCTGTTGTGCCCATGGCATCCACGGTCGGAGCGATGCGAGGCTGACGTTGACCGCCTCGACGAGCCGGTCGAGGTGGTCCGGGTCCGCCCTGACCAGCGTGAGGCCGTCGACCATCAGGGACTCCGGCGGACGGTCCGGCCCCGTCGAGGGTGTCACCGGACCGCGCGTCTCACGGTGCCGGTGCCGGTCCCGGTGCCGGTTCCGGTGCCGGTGTCTCGGGCGTCGGACCGTTCCACCGGTAGACGTTGGTGGTCCGCTCCTCGAACCCGAGCCGGAGGTACAGGCGGTTGGCGGCCTCCCGGCTCGGACGTGACGTGAGGTCGACCGTTCGGGCACCGGCCGCGACCGACCGGTCGAGCGCCGCCTGCACGAGGGCCGCCCCGACCCCTGTGCCCCGCACGGAGCCGTCGACGACGACGTCTTCGATCCATGCCCGGAGCCCGGTGGGGATCCGGAACACCGCAAGGGTCAAGGATCCGACGATCGTGCCGCCGGCGTCCCTGGCGACAAGGAGGACCGTTGCCGGCGACGAGACGAGCTCATCGAGCTCCCCGCGGGTCGGCGGGGGTGAGGACGACGAGAGCTGCGGCGTCAACCGCTCGAAGGCCTCGACGAGCTCGTCGGTGACCTCGGTCATCTCGGAGATCACGGCAGCCGGCCTTCCTGACCGGGGTCGGCATCCGGGCGAGCCACAGCAGGCGAGTGTAGCCAGCGCTTCCCGCGCCGAGTCGGTGCCGGCGGAACGGGTGCCCCGGAGAACACGCAGCACGTCGTCAGGAGAACGGGCCGGTCACGGTCCGCGGCCGTCGCGTCAGGAGCGCTCCGGATCACCCCGCCAGATCGGAGAGCGGACCGAGTCATAGAGGACTTCGACCGGCTCGCCGCGCAACGCGGCGAAGACGTGGCGGCCCCACCGATCTGCGCCCGCGAGCGGGAAGGGAAGGTCGTCGAGGGGGAACCACCCGACGTCTGCGCACTCGAGCGGGTGCGCACGCAGCTCGCCACCGATCGGCCGGCACTGGAAGACGAGCGAGTAGAGGGGGATGCGACTGATCCCGATGCGGAGCCCGTCGAGCACCGCGATGAGGCGGACCACCTCGACGTCGATGCCGGTCTCCTCCTCGACCTCTTTGACCACGACCTCCGCGGCCGAGTACCCGATGTCGGCCCAGCCGGTCGGGTAGAGCCAGATGCCCGAGTCCGCGCGTTTGACGAGCAGGATCTCTCCTTGCTCGTTGCCGACCGCCGCGCCGACCGCCACCTTCGGCGTCACGTACCCCGGGACGCCCTTGCCGACCGATGCCAGCCAGTCGTGGACCAGACCGTCCACGTCCTCGACGCCGTCCGAACCGTCCTCCGCAGCGATCCGGATGTCGGCGGCGACGCGGAGGATCTCCTCGAATCGCTCCTGCTCGTAGAGGGACTCGGTGAAACCGAGGCCGGTCCGGGCGATGCCCGCGAGGGCCTCGCTCCAGCGGAGCAGCTGCTTGGTGGATGGAACGGGCTCCACGGGGCCGACGCTACCGCACCGTCACCGCTCGACGACCGGCGTCGGGCACAATGGGGCGTGGCCGTTCACGAGGACTGCAGGCACTACATCATGCAGACGACCGCGCACGAGGAGAAGCTCGAGCGCTGCCGGATGGGCGCGAACGACCAGCTCCCCTTCGCCTGCCCCGACGGCTGCCTCTTCTTCGAGCCCCGCAAGGTGTCGGGTGCAGGGTGGACGATCCGCTCCCGCGAGGACCCGACGGGCTGAGCCGGACGCCTCCGGGGTTGCCTCCGGAGCCTCAGCTCTCGACGACGTCGCCGAGGAGGTCCACCTGGACCCCCTGGTCGCGGAGCCACTCGACGGCCAGGTCGACCACGTGCGCGTCGCCGTCGAGCTCGCAGATGATCCATCCGCTGTGCTCACCGACGTCCGCACGCCGGATATTGAGGACCACGTCGAGCTCGCGGACCAACCGGGCGATGACCGGCTCGCGCACCAGCTCCTCCGGGAAGGTCAACCGCACCCGCACACCGATCATGGTGTCGTGCTCCCGGCCGACGCGAGCGCGGCATTGAGGTTGCCGGACCGGAACCCTTCGAGGTCGAGGGTCACGTAGCGGAACCCGGCGTCCCGGACGACCTCGACGACCTGCGAGCGCAGCTCGATCGCGCGGCCGAGCTCGTCGGTCGGGACCTCGATCCTCGCGGTGTCGCCGTAGTGGCGGACCCGGAGCTGGGAGAAGCCGAGGCGTCGCAGGCCCGATTCGGCGCGTGTCACCGAGCTGAGCGAGGTCATCGTCACCGGAGTGCCGTAGGGGATGCGGGATGCGAGGCAGGCCGCAGCCGGCTTGTCCCACGTGCGCAGTCCGAGCTCCCGCGACCAGGCGCGCACGTCGGCCTTGGTGAAGCCGGCATCCACCAGTGGGAAGCACGCCCCGCGCTCGGAGGCGGCAGCCTGGCCGGGCCGGTGATCACCGAGGTCGTCGAGGTTCACCCCGAGCACGATCGTCGCCGGTGACCTACCGCCCTCTCGGATCGCGAGCGGGACGAGCGCTTCCATCAGCGCAGTCTTGCAGTGGAAGCAGCGGTGACCGTCGTTCGCCGCATAGGCGGCGTCCGCGAGCTCGTCGGTCGGAACCTCGAGGTGGCGGAGGCCCCACTCCGCAGCCAGCGCGCGGCAGTCGTCGAGCTCCTCGGGCGCGAGCGACGGGGAGACGGCGGTGACACAGAGCACCCGGTCTGCGCCGAGCGCGTCGGTGGCCGTCCGTGCGAGGAAGGCGGAGTCCGCGCCTCCGCTGAACGCGACGACCAGCGGCGCAAGGCTCGCCAGCCGGTTGCGGAGGCGACCGAGGTCCGCGCCGGCGCCGCCGGGTACGACCGCGGTCACCGGTCGTCCTCGGGCGCGACCGCGGCGAGCACCGTCTCGAGCGGTGCGACCATCCCGGTCACGAACTCCCCGAACTCCCCGAATCGGGCAGATCCCTCGTCGAAGCGCATCTGGTAGACGCAGGCCTTGAGGTCGTCGGGATGGGCACCGAACAGGGTGACGCCCCACTCCCAGTCGTCGATGCCGGCGGAGCCGGTGATGACCTGGACGATCCGGCCGGCGAAGGTCCGACCGACGGCACCGTGCCCGTGCATGAGGGCCTTGCGCTCCTCGAAGGGCGTGGCGAACCAGTTCGCCTGGAGGGTCTCGCCACGCCGCTTCGACATCGGGTAGAAGCAGAAGGCGCGGAGACCCTCTGGTGGCAGGTTCGGGTAGAGCCGGGTGCGCTTCATCTCGTCGGGGATGCCTTCGGCGTACTCGGAGATCTCGGTCAACGAGACGTAGGAGTCGACGACCACCAACCCCGCCTCGCGGAGGTCGGTCTGCAGACGCCGCAGCCGCCAGAGGTCCTCGCCGAGCGCCATGAAGGCGAGGTCGGCCTTGTGGCCGAGGACCGCGACCGTGACCACCTGGATCCCGTCGCCCTCGGCCGCCTTGACGGCCTGGAGGACCGCCTGACGATCGAACGTGTGCCCGGTCGCCGCGGTGCCGTCCGACCGGGGGCCACGGTCGACCTTGCAGAACAGATGGAGGACGCCCCATCCGACGGTCGGGGTGAGGGGATCGGGCACGTGGACCAGTCTAGGGACGTGATGAAGGGCGCCCCAGTGAGCGCCCTTCATCAGTTGAGCCGTGCTGACGGGCGGCTCCGCGACGGAGCTGCCCGGGCCGAAGCCGGATCAGAAGTCGTCCATGCCGCCCGGCATGGCGGGACCGGACTCCTCGGGCTTGTCGACGATGACCGCCTCGGTGGTGAGGAAGAGGGCGGCGATCGAGGCTGCGTTCTGCAGTGCGGATCGGGTCACCTTCACCGCGTCGATGACGCCGGCCTCGAAGAGGTCGACGTACTCGCCGGTGGCGGCGTTGAGACCCTCGGCCGCCTTCTTGAGGTTGCGCACCTTGTCGACGATGACGCCACCCTCGAGACCGGCGTTGACCGCGATCTGCTTGAGGGGCTCCTCGACGGCCCGTGCCACGATGCGCGCGCCGGTGGCCTCGTCGCCCTCGAGCTTGTCGGCGGCACCGAGGATCGCCTTTTGCGCACGGAGCAGCGCCACTCCACCGCCGGGCACGACGCCCTCTTCGATGGCTGCCTTGGTGGTCGAGACCGCGTCCTCGATGCGGTGCTTCTTCTCCTTGAGCTCCACCTCGGTGGCGGCGCCGACCTTGATGACGGCGACACCGCCGGAGAGCTTGGCCAGGCGCTCCTGCAGCTTCTCGCGGTCGTAGTCCGAGTCGGTGTTGTCGATCTCAGCCTTGATCTGGTTGATCCGGCCCTTGATCTCGTCGTCGGACCCACCGCCCTCGACGACCGTGGTCTCGTCCTTGGTCACCACGATCTTGCGAGCGGTGCCCATGAGGTCGAGGCCGACGTTTTCGAGCTTGAGGCCGACCTCCTCGGTGACGACCTGGCCACCGGTGAGGATCGCGATGTCCTGGAGCATGGCCTTGCGACGCTCGCCGAAGCCCGGTGCCTTGACGGCGACGCTCCGGAAGGTGCCGCGGATCTTGTTGACCACGAGGGTGGCGAGCGCCTCGCCCTCGACGTCCTCGGCGACGATGACGAGCGGCTTGCCCGCCTGCATCACCTTCTCGAGCAGCGGGAGGAGGTCGCGCACCGCGGTGATCTTCGAGCCGACGAGCAGGATGTAGGCGTCCTCGAGGACCGCTTCCATCCGCTCGGGGTCGGTCACGAAGTAGGGGGAGATGTAGCCCTTGTCGAAGCGCATGCCCTCGACCAGGTCCATGTCCATCCCGAAGGTCTGGGACTCCTCGACGGTGATCACGCCGTCCTTGCCCACCTTGTCGATGGCCTCGGAGATCATCTCGCCGATCTCCGGATCGGCCGCGGAGATGGATGCGACCTGCGCGATCTGGCTCTTCGAGTCGGTGTCGCGGGCGATGCCCCGCAGCGAGGTCACGGCCTCTTCGACACCGGCCTCGATCCCCTTCTTGAGCGACATCGGATTGGCGCCAGCCGCCACGTTGCGCAGGCCCTCGTGGACCATCGCCCAGGCCAGCACGGTGGCCGTCGTCGTGCCGTCCCCGGCCACGTCGTCGGTCTTCTTGGCAACCTCTTTGACCAGCTCAGCGCCGATCTTCTCGAACGGGTCCTCGAGCTCGATGTCCTTTGCGATCGAGACACCGTCGTTGGTGATGGTCGGGGCGCCCCACTTCTTGTCGAGGACGACGTTGCGGCCCTTCGGGCCGAGCGTGACGCGGACGGCGTCGGCGAGCTTGTTCATGCCGCTCTCGAGGGCTCGGCGGGCCTCCTCGTCGAAGGTGATCAACTTGGCCATCTGGGTGTTCCTCCGTGGTCGTTAGCACTCAGCAGTGTCGAGTGCTAACAGCAAACCACGTCCGCGGACGGCGCGCAACCGCGGGGCGGCCGATCCATCCGGGCCAGGTGGCGTCACCCCACCGTCGTTTCCCTCGGCACCTCCCCGGTCAGACCGTGAGCCCCGATCGCTCGAGGAATCCGTCGAAGAGCGCAAAGGCCTGGGAGTCCGGGCCTGACCCGGTCCCGTCGAATCCGCCCATGACGGCCGCGGCCGACGCCTCGTCGAGCCGGTTTCCCGCGCGGGCGTCGTGGACCCAGAGACGGACGATGTCGGCGGTCACCTCTGGGTGGAACTGCAGGCCCAGGTGGGCGCCGACGGTGAACGCATGGAGGGCGACGTCGGTCCGGGCGAGGACCTCCGATCCGGGCGGCGCGCTGAAGGCGTCCTCGTGCCACGAGAGCCACGGACCCTCAGGAATGCGGTCGGTGTCCCGGGTCTCGAGCAGGCGCCAGCCGATCTCGGGTCGATCGAGTCGGTGGACGGTCGCCCCGAGCACCTGAGCGAGGAGCTGACCACCGAAGCACACGCCGAGCACGGGTACCCCCGAGGCGACCGTGTCGGCGAGCAATTGCCGTTCGGTGTCGATCCACGCGACGGAGGTGTCGAGCACGGATGCGACCGATCCCATCACGACGAGAAGATCGAAGCTGCCGGGGACGGGGAGGTGGTCGGGACCGAGATCGCTCCGGAATGCGGCGACCTCGATGCCGAGCATTCGGGCACGTGCACCGAGCACGCCCGGGAGGTCGGTCTCGCTGTGCTGGAGGAAGGCCGCCCTCGCGGTCGACGTCACCGGCCGCGCAGGGAGCTCGCTTCGAACTCGCCGATCGGATCGTCCAGCGGCACGACGACCGACGGAGCGATCGGCCGATGGCTCTCCGCGACGAGCCGCACGACGGTCCCATAGGACGTGAAGCCGACGGCGTGACGGGCGAACTCCATCGGGCCCTCGGCGATCCTCACACCGACGACTCCCGCGCCGTCCATCGCGATGGCCGCAGCCTGCATCCGCTCCATCGCCGCTTCGCGGGCCTGGTACATCGCCGCGGTGAGGATGGTGAGCTCGACGTTCTGCGAGGTCTGCTTCATCGCGGTGCCCGCCGAGCGGCGCGGCGCGTAGACGAAGCTGGCGCCGCCGGCGAGGCCGAGCGGCTGCCACCCCGCGGTCACGAGGAGGGTGAAGTCACGCCCGGAGAGGTCGGAGACGAAGACCTGCGACGCGTCGATCGGCGCCGATCCGACCGGTCGCACCGCCGTGCCGGTGAGCGTGATGTCGATGTGGTGGCGCTCGACGATCGGCTCGACCGTCACTCCGACGACGCCGTGGCCGCCGGCGCGGGCGCAGTCACGGTGGATCCGCTCCGTTGCTCCGGCGAGCGACCGGGCCCAGGCGTCCGAGGCGAACGCGATCTCTCCTAGACCCCAGCTCCAGACCCCGACGGGCACCGAGTGGACCGAGACACCGCAGACCAGCTCGACCGGCTCCCAGCCGACCGAGTGCAAGGTGAGCTCTTCGTCGATCGAGAGGTCGGAGGTCATGGCCGCGGTTCCCGAGCCGGAGCCGGCCCCACGGCCAGGACGGCCAGGTCGGCCAGGACGGCCCGGAGGTCTTGCACCGCCTGCTGTCGTGTCTTGCGGCGGGCCGGCCACCGCGCGGGCGGCGCGTGCCATCTCCGCGCGGAGGTCGACGGCGGGGGGCGCTCCGGGTGACGGCGATCGCTCCACCGCGCCAGGTCCGTCCCGGGTCCGGTCGGGGGTCACCCGAGTCGCACCGTCGGTCGCGGCGGGGGCATGGGATCGAACTCCTTGAACCGGCGGACCCGGTTGCCCCGCAGGACGCACTGGAGCTCCGCGTCACCCTCCCCGAGCGCGCGCTCCCAGCACTGGAGGGAGGCCCCGTGGAGCGCGTCGCCACCGAGCTGACCGCGGACCCGCTCGCGGGCGAGTCGGCGCACGACGATCTGGGCCCGGACCACCTGTTCGATCTCCTGCCCGGCGAGCTGTGTTCCCCAACCGAGGCTGTTTCCCTCAGTCAGGAAGGCGGTGATGCACGACGCCCAGATCCGCACCGACGAGAGCGACACCGCGACGGAGACCGGTGCGTAGCCCGCCTCGATGAGCTTCGCGAGGCGCTGGCCGGCGAGGTAGGTGGTCCAGGGGGGCCCGGCGGCACCGGCATCGGCATCTCCACCTGGCGTCGGTGCGTCGGCGACCCGTACGGCGGTTCCCTGCACCCGGAACTCGAGGACCCCCATGTCGCTCAGCTGTTGCGTCGTGTCCACGACACCGACCACGCCGTGCCCCCCGAGGGCGGTGGTCTCTTCGAGCATGCGCCGGTAGGCCGAGGTGAACCCCTCCGACCACGCGTCCTCGAGCCACGACTGCTCGTAGTTCTGGCCCCACGAGCGATGCTCGGCGGAGACCATCCCGTGCGGGCACTGCCAGGACTCCGAGTACGCACCCGCGGCGGGCCCGGTACCGGAGGGACCGAACGCGTTGGACAGCGCCCCGTACCACTGCCACTGCATGACGCAGAATCCCTGGACGTAGCCGAGCGGCTCGAGGCCCATCTGCAGGCAGGCGGCGAAATCGGGAACGGTCAAGGCGGAAGTGAACGCGCCTTGGCCGAAACGGCGATCGGCTGCCTCCGGGAGATCGGCGGGCGAGCTGCCCATCAGTTGTCGAGCGAGACGATCGTCAAGGGAGTGGGGAGCGTGACCGGCGCACCGGTGCGCGTCACCGCGGTGCCGAGCGAGAGGAATTCGATGGTGTGGCTGCCCCACTGGTGGGTCTTCTCCTCGAGCCGGACCCCGACGATGCCGGTCGCGTCGAGCCGGGTGGCCTCGTCTTGCATCCTGGTCATCGCGAGCTCGCGGGCCTCGTAGAGCGCCTGGGTGAAGTTGGGGAGCTCGACGTTCTGGCCCGCGGAGCCGAGTGTCTGGCCGAGTCCCCGGTGGGCGATGTGGTAGACGCAGGTGCCCATCACGAGCGCCTGGGGTACGTGGCCGGTCTGCATCAGCGTCCAGAAGTCCTGGCCGGACAGGTCCGAGGTGAAGGGCTTGCCGAGCTTGTTCAGGTAGGAGGTCCCGCTCTCCGCTTTGACCGCGGTGCCGACCGCGATGAATTCGGCCGCGTCCTTGCCCCACTCGTAGTAGTTGACGTCGAGTCGGACGCCGACCACTCCGTCCGCTCCGAGCTCCGCGGCCTCTTCTTCCATGCGGGTCATCGCGAGCTCACGGGCGTTGTACATCGCCTCGGTCAGCTTGGCGAGCTCCTGGCTCTGTCCCCACTTCCGGGTCTGGATGCCGATGTGGTAGATCGACGACCCCATCACGAAGCCGAGCGGATGGAAGCCGACCTCCTTGACGAGGAGGAATTCGTTGACCGAGAGGTCGGACGTGAAGAGCCCGTGCTCGAGCTCTGCGAGTCGGTGCTCCGCTCCGGCCGGCAGGTCGTCGGGGACCGGCTTCTCCGGATCGTCGGTGCGGTCGGTCATGTGCCTCCTCCGATCACGATGCGTTCGAGCGCCTGTCGGACCGCCTGGCTGCCGGCGGCCTCGGTGTGCAGACCGGCCAACAGACGCGCCAGCCAGGTGTCCATGTCGACCTTCTCACTGCGGATGCGGATGCCGCCGGAGGAGTGTGCGATCGAGCAACGGAGCGAGGTCCCGTCGACCTCCGCGTCGAATTGGTCTTCTGCGAGGGTGACGTGCAGCGCTTCGACATCGTCGGACTTGCGGAACCGCCCGCCGCTCCGCCTGACGACGAGGCCGTCTCCGAGCGCCCCACCGAGCTGGTCGACCAGGACTTTCAACAGGATCCGGACGTCGCCCTGGTCGGCACGGAGCGAGGCCGCCGCCAACTCGAGGTCGAGGGCATCGTCCGGCCCGTTCATTTCCGCACCCTACTGCCCCATTTCCGGTGGGCGCGGTGCGACAGACCGGATCGCCGTGCGAAAGCGGCGGGACGGTGGCGGCAAGGGTGCGTCGGGTGCCACTCGCGTTTCCAGGCCCGTGGAGCGGATTCGAAGAGAGTTCTCATTTCCGTGTCACGTTGGCTTCATGTTTCCTCCGTACCCTGCCACTACCGGTCCGTCGAGCAAGGCCCCGCCACCTTGCTCCGGACGTGGCGCCTCTACCTGTGCTCCGGCACAGGCAGAGGCGCGCCCGCCGGTCGGCGTGCACCGCGAGACGCTCAGGCCAACTGGAACGCGTCGAGGTCGGGCGCCCGCATCTGTTCGCGGAACTTGATGAACGACCACGGCCACACCGCGGGCAGCCCCCGATCGTCGAGGTACCAGCTCTTGCACCCGGTGACCCAGACGGTGTGCTGTGCAGCGTCCGCCCGCTCTGCTTCGAAGCGGTCGAGCGCCTCGTGGGTGGCGCAGATCGCGGTGCGCCCGTCGGCGCGGATCTGTTCGATGAGTCGGAGGATGTAGCCGACCTGGAGCTCGGCCACCTCGATGAGCGAGAAGTTGCCGACCGGCCCGTTCGGGCCGTTCACCATGAAGAAGTTCGGGAACTCCGGGATCGAGACCGAGAGGTACGCCACCGGTCGCGGGGTCCACGCCTGTTCGAGGGAGATGCCGTTGCGGCCGACGACCTCCATCGGGCGCATGAACGCGTCGGCCCGGAACCCGGTGGCGAGCACGAGCACGTCGAGCTCGTGGAGGGATCCGTCCCTCGTCCGTACACCGGACGGCTCGACCGCCTCGATGGCGTCGGTCACGAGCTCGGCGTTGGGGCGCTGGATGGCGTCGTAGAAGTCGGGTGAGAGGACGAGCCGCTTGCAGGCCGGCCGGTAGTCCGGCCGGAGACGCTCTCGGAGCTCGGGGTCGTGCACGTTGCGCTCGAGGTTCTCGTTGCAGGCGCGCACCACGTACTCGAGCTCGCGCGAACTGGTGTCCACGACCGCGGTGGCAAAGACGTCGAACAGGTCCGAGAGGTCCTGGCGGAACTTGCGCAGATGCTCCGGGTGCGTCTCGAAGTCGTCACGGTCCTCGTCGGAGACCGCAGGATTCTCTTGAGGCAGGATCCACTGCGCGGTGCGTTGGAAGAGGCTCAGCGACGCGACGCGGTCGACCACTGCCGAGACGAGCTGGACCGCAGTCGACCCGGTACCGACGATGCCGAGCCGCGTCCCGTCGAGGACGACGTCGTGGTCCCAACGCGAGCTGTGGAAGAGGGGACCGGCGAAGCGGTCGAGGCCCTCGATGTCGGGAGTGCGTGGGTGGTGGAGCACTCCGGTCGCCGCGATCACGACGTCGGCCTCGTCACGGTGGCCCGATGCGGTCGTGACCTGCCAGTTGGTGCCGTCGAACTCGCAGGTGGTGACCTCGTCCCCGAAGCGGATGTGGTCGAGCACACCGTGATCGGCCGCGACCTGCTCGAAGTACGCCTGGATCTCCGGTCCGGGCGAGAAGCGGCGGCTCCAGTCGGCTTTGAGCGCGAACGAGTACGAGTAGAGGTGCGACGGGACGTCGCAGGAGAGCCCCGGATAGGTGTTCTGGCGCCACGTCCCACCCACGCGGTCGGCCTTCTCGAACGAGACGACATCGGTGATGCCCGCCTCACGCAGCTTGATGAGGCTGAGGATGCCGGCCATGCCCGCACCGATCACCGCGACCCTGAGCGGGCGGTCCCCAGTTCGCACGCCGCCATTCCACCACACTCGAGAGCCCGTTCCGCAGGCCCGATCGGGACCTGGGGAGGGACGCGATCGTGCGGGGCGACGTGGTGCTCGACCGGCGGCGGCGCCGGAGCGTTCGAGCGTCCACAATGGACCGCAGGATCCCGAGAGTGTCGGCGCGATCTGGATGGTGAGCCAAGGGGAGGTGTCCGGGGTGGAGCGCGAAGCGGCGGTCGTGATCGGCGGCGCGTCGGGCATCGGCGCGTCCGTCGTCGCGCGCCAGCGGGCCGCTGGCGCCGAGGTGGTGGTGTGGGACATCGGCGGCCCGAACGACGTGCGCTGCGACATCGCCGATCCCGAGCAGGTCGCGATGGCGGCCGAGGCCACCCTCGACCGTGTCGGCGCCCCGGCGACCGTCACCGTGACCGCGGGCATCGGCCACAGCGGCTTGCTCGCAGAGGTCGGCGCCGACGAATGGGACCGGATCATGTCGGTCAACGCCCGGGGGGTGTGGCTGGTCATGCGGTCGTTCGTCCCGGCGATGGTCGAGCGGGGAGGAGGCTCGATCGTGGCCGTCAGCAGCGTCAGCTCTCGCCTGGCCGACGCGACGATGGGCCTCTACTGCGCGTCGAAGGCAGCGCTCGACATGATCGTCCGGGTCGCCGCGAGGGAGTGGGCCCCGACGGTCCGGGTCAACGCGATCGCCCCCGGGGTCACCGACACGCCGATGCTCGGCCGAGCGCCACGCAGCGGGCAGTGGTTCTCCGCCGTGCAGCGCCGCACGGCGCTCGGTCGGCTCGGAAGCCCGGACGACATCGCGGCCGCGGTGCTCGCGGTCCACGGGCTTCCGTGGATGACCGGTCAAGTCGTCGAGTGCGACGGCGGTCTTTCGCTGTGGAGCCCGATCGACCCGCTGGGTGCGGGTGAGCAGCCGGTCTCGGGTGGGTAGCCGTCGTCCTATCGCCCAGGATCGTCAGAAGTCCTGTGCGCGCCGTCGCACCTTGAGCTTCGTTGCTCATCGAGCCGTCTCGCTCGTATAGCCGGCCACGTTGTCGGGAGGGATGCCGAAGGCGACAGCGGCATCTCCGATCGTCATGCCTGTTCGGAGCGCAGCCGCAAGAGCGGTCTTTCGCAGTCTGTGCCTGGACTCGTAGAGGGCCTGCACCGCAGCATCGGTGTTCATGACTCCGTCGTAGGTCGACACCGATTGCATCGCGGCAGTGATGTCGGCTCCTCCCTTGAACACGTGGAGCAGGCTACGGAGGGCGTGGTCGTTGGCCTCGAGCTGCGAGCGGACAACCTGCATCACGTCGAGGTGTGCCTCGATTGCTGCGATCAAGTCATCCGTGGCTTGAAACACCTGACAATTCTAGTGATTGCGCTCTTCGCCAGGTGGATGGTGCAGCCCATGTCATCGACGACGAGACCACATGAGCAGCCGGGGACCGGTGGCAACCGGTTCCGTCGATGCATGGGATCGTCTGCGGCGCTGTCGCGCTGGTCGATCGATGACCGGCGAGGGGATCGTGCCCTCTTGGTCGACGGCGGTATCGATGTCCTGGGTACCCCGATGGGCCTGGCCGAGACGGGCCATGACCGCGAGCCCGCCGATCAGGGCGAAGTGCGCGGGCGACACCGAAGAGACCAACGCTTCGAGTGCGAGGAGGAGCCTTCGGGTCTCGCCGCCCTCGTCCAGGAGGCGGACCTCACCAGACACGAACATGTCCTTCGGGGGTCCAGGCGTCGAGGATCTCGCGCCCACGACCGGGATCCTGGGCGAGGTCGAGGGCGACGACGACGTGGTTGGCCACAGGGAACCCTGCGTTGATCCCGGCCTCGACGCTGAACCCATAGCGCGATGGGCACAGCGCGACACTGGCCGCGGCCGGCTTGTCCTCGGCCAGCCCCACGGACGACAGGACGTGACGCAAGTTCCACCGGTCGTCCACGTAGATCTCGGGGGGCCAGTCGGACGTGGCGACCACGGGGGCCTTGTGCCTGAGGGCTCCCAGGGTGCCGCTCAGGCGGTAGATGGGTGCGGGCGGTGGGACGGCGGCCAGGGTGTACCACCGGGGCGACCATTCGTCGACGAGTGCATTGAACAGATCCGGGATCAAGGGTCCTCCCGTGCTCTCGACCAGCCCGGCGTTGCGCATGGCGGCGAGGAGCTCCGAGGTTCGGCCGGGAGAGCGACCCGTGCGACGCGCGATCTCCATCGTCCCGAGCCGCTCGGCCGGGGCGAGCAGGAGCGCCAGGGCCACGTCACATCCGGCCGGCGAGAACAAGTCGACGACTCGGTCCGTGGGCTCATCTACCAGCGGCGGGACGTCGGAGTCGACGAGGAGCCCCGGCCATCGCATGCGAAGGTGGCCCCTCCGGTCCAACCAGCCGATGCCGCTCGAACTGAGCACGTCGCGCGCCGGCGCCGAGATGCGATCCGCCACCACCACGACGCCGTCGGCCTTTGCCGCCTTGCCGTGCTCGCGCATCTGAGCCACGATCCCGCCGGCGTCGGATTCGGTGACCCGGTTCTTGACCTCCACGAGCAGGGTCTGGTCGCCCACCTCCAAGAGGAGGTCGGGCCGAAGATGCGCGGGGATATCGAGATCGCTCAGGACTCGCCGGACCTCGTCAGGACCGGGACCACCTTTCGTCCTTCGTGGTGCCACGAATAGCGAAGAACTGACCCTCCCCGTCGAGATCGGCGGGGCGGTCGAGCCGATCAGCCTCGAGGAACTCGCCGTCGGGTCGGACATCCCCTGGAAGGACGTTGCGGGCACGCGTGGTCGGCCCGCACACCGCCACTTCGACAGCTCCCGTGCCAGCGTCCAGGCAACGGCGAGTGGTCGATGGGCCGTTCTCGTACCCGGCAGGATGTCGAGGGTCCGACTCCGGATCACCCATTGTCGGACACGTGTCTGGACGGTAGTTTCCACCGTGGCGATGGGCCGCCGGCCCTGACGATCGCGGTGACCGGGGGACCTCGTGAACTCTGTCCAAGACCGAAAGATCCGGGTATTCCAAGTCGCAACCGGCAACGTCGGTTCCGAGATGATCAAGCGAATCCGCCGCCATCCTGACCTGGAGCTGATCGGGTTGCACTGCTACTCGGCCGACAAGATCGGCAGGGACGCAGGCGAGATCGTGGGACTGCCCCCCGTCGGAGTCACGGCGACCGGAACCGTCGGGGAGATCATCGCTGCGCGGCCCGACTGTCTCACCTTCCACGGCGTCTTCCCCGACGTTGATCTCTACGAGCAGATTCTCGAGGCAGGAATCAACATCGTGACCACCGCGGACTGGATCACCGGCCACCACCGCAACGCGAACCATCCGCACCCGTCGGGACAGATCGAAGAAGAAGTCGTCCAGGCGGCCTGTGAGCGTGGGGGATCGACCTTCTACGGCACGGGAATGAATCCTGGGCTCGCCCAGATCCTCACCATTGTTCACTCGGCAGATGTGACCGACATCGAGCGAGTGCTGTGCAAAGAGTCCGTCGACGTCTCGTGCCACCATTCGGTCGACACCTGGAACGAGGTTGGGTTCGGTCGCCCAGTCGATGACCCGGCTGTCCCGGGGATGCTCGAGAAGTACACCCGGGTCTTCGAAGACGCTGTCCGCCTCATTGCCGACTGCATGGACCTCACCCTCGATGATGTGCGCTTCGAATGCGAACTCGGTGCATGCACCAAGAATGTCGACCTCGGCTGGTACCAGCTGCCGAAAGGCTCACTCGGCGGGTGCTACCTCAAGTACCTGGGAACCGTCGACGGTGAGCCTCGCATCGAGATGCATCTGGAGTGGCAGATGACGCCCCACACCGACCCCCACTGGGACATCCAGGGCTGCTACATCACCCAGGTCGACGGGGATCCCTGCATCTACTCCAAGCACATGATCTTCCCGAAGCCGGGGACAGACTTCTCCTCTCCGGAGGCCTTTGCGTCGGTCGGCATGACGATCACCGGTATGCCGGCCCTCAATGCCATCCGCTCTGTGGTCTCGGCTCCGCCCGGGATCATCACCAGTGCGGACCTCCCACTGCGCGCGTTCGCTGGACGCTTTGCACCAGGGATCTCGTGACGATGACGCTCGACGCTGTGCGCGACCCCGCTGTCGACCCGCGCCCGCGATTCCCGGTCGGTTGGTTCAAGGTCGCCGCGACAGGCGAGATCGAACCCGGCGCCATGGTGGAGCGGACCTTTCTCGGCGAGCAAGTGGTGGCGTTCCGGACGGAGTCAGGACAGTGCGCAGTGGTTTCCGCGTACTGCCCACACCTCGGAGCAAATCTCGCCCGGGGCGGCAAGGTGACAGGCGAGAGCCTCCGCTGCCCCTTCCACAGTCTGCGGTGGGGCGTCGACGGAAGCTGCGTCGGCTCCGACTACCCCGGCAATCCGCCTTACCCGGTGAGAATCCCCGCCTATCCGGCCATCGAGCGTTTCGGCTTCCTGTTTGCGTGGCACGACGTGACCGGCGGTGGCCCCACTTTCGACATCCCCGACCTCGACCTCGAAGGATGGACGATCCCCCAGGTCACCACCCTCCCCATCAAGGCCCATGTCGAAACGATCCACGAGAACGGCGTCGACACGGCGCACTTCGGAATCGTCCATGGCTTCTTCCTTTCGGAACCCGCATATGACGATCGCGGTACGTCATTCCACTCCGAGTTCCACTTCGCCACACCGAACTTCCTGCGAGAGGGACCCGACGAGATCGCAACGTTCTTCGACACCGACACATACGGCCTGGGCTACGCCCATTCGTTGAACACCGCCGAAGCGGTCGGACTCCGCTACCGGGTCTTGCTCCTCACGACACCCACCACTCACGACAGCATCGACTTCACCATCGCGACCACCGTCCAGCGTCCGGGGTCCGGCGACGTGATCGCGGGGGTTCGAGTGGACGAGGTCGCCGACTTCATGCACCGTGGGGCACTTGGTGGGGTCAGACAGGACGTACCGATCTGGGAAGCGCTGCGCCACGTCGATCGCCCACGACTCGTCAAAGGAGACGGACCGATCCCCCGCTTTCGCCACTGGGCACGGCAATTCCACCCCAGCACCTAGGGAGACGGGCGACCTGGAGGTGCCGCTTGCGAGCACGGGCCTGCCCGCTTGACCGCCCTGTATCACGCACCCTCTGAGCGATCCCGGACGCTCCGGCCCATCGACCAGGCCAGCCGGTGGATCCGCAGGGAGCGCATTCCCGGCAGTTGCGCGCGGGTTCCGGAGGCGGATCGGGTGGTCTGGACGCGACACCGGGGGCCGAAGGTCCTCCCGTCCAATCAATCCACCGGGACAGCCGGCCGATCGCACTCAGCCGGCGAAGGCGAACCCGGTCCGCTCCGTCGTTCTGGCCACCTGGGCCCGAAGACGGACGAAACGCACAAAGCCGGCAACGTCGCTCTCGGTCACGCGGGGTGCACCTTCTGAGAACTGAACTTGCCACATGGCACCCATCGCCATCTCCAACTCAGCGAAGAAGTCGGCTGGACCTTCATTGCTGGCTTGCCGCGGCGGACCTGTTGTCGGATCAGTGTCGACGAAGACGCGCGGCTGCCATCGGCCAGGGCCGCGTTGCCGAACGGTTCCGGTACCCTTGGGTCGTCTCGACGTCTTGGTCTTCTGGCTCACCCCAGAAATGAGAGGCCGCCAGTAAGACGGAGGGGCAGGGAGAGGTGCGAGAGCGGCCGAATCGGACTCACTGCTAATGAGTTGACCTGGGTAACCGGGTCCGAGGGTTCAAATCCCTCCCTCTCCGCGAAAATTGTCGGGTCGCATGCGATCGTCGCGTCGCCAGGCAACGGGAATCAGTCGTGCCGTGGCGGCCCGACCACCGTAAGTAGATTGGACGGGTGGCCCGCCGGTACTGGATCGAGACGCTCGGCTGCCCGAAGAACCAGGTCGACTCCGACAAGCTGGCCGGGCGGCTCGACGCAGAGGGGTACACCGCCGCCGGCGAGGCGGCCGAGGCGGAAGTCGTGGTCGTCAATACCTGTGCCTTCATCGAGGCGGCACGTCAGGAGTCCATCGAGACCGTGCTCGCGCTCGCGGAGGAACGCCGTGAGGGCTCCCAGCTCGTGGTCACCGGCTGCATGGCCGAGCGCTACCGGGGCGAGCTGGCGGCGGCGCTGCCCGAGGTCGACGTGGTCGCCCCATTCGGCGTGGCCTTCACGGCACGGTCCGACGAGGGGTCCTCTGGGTCCGAGATGTCCGGCCAGGTGCCCGACTCACGCCGCGGGGTCCACGTGGCACTCGGCCGCAAGCCGGCGCGGATCGCCCGGACCGCACAGTCCGTACCGTCCGTCGGCGACGAACGCCCGGCGGTCCCGAGCTTCGACCTGCTGAACCTCCCGCGGCCTCCTGCGGTCGCCCCCTGGGCCTACGTGAAAGTCGCCGAGGGCTGCGACCGGCGGTGCGGATTCTGTGCGATCCCGAGCTTCCGGGGTCCGCAGCGCTCGAGGTCGACCTCGTCGATTCTCGCGGAGATCGACGAGCTCGACGGCGGCACGGGACGCCTCCGAGAGGTGGTGCTCGTCGCACAGGACCTCGCGTCGTTCGGGCTCGACCGCTCGCGTGCCGGCGACAGCACCGGTGATCCCGACCGACCGACGACCGGTCGCCGGCCGATCGCCGAGCTGGTGGCCGCCGTCGCCGAACGCGTCGACCGCACCCGCCTCCTCTACCTGTATCCGTCGACGCTCGACGACTCGCTCACCGACGCGATCCTCGCGACCGGCGTGCCGTACTTCGATCTCTCGCTCCAGCACGTCTCGCGTCCGTTGCTCAAGCGCATGCGGCGGTGGGGTGAGGGCACGCGCTTCCTCGACCGCATCGCGTCGATCCGCGCCTCCGAACCGACCGCGGTCTTCCGTTCGTCGTTCATCGTCGGCTATCCCGGTGAGACCGAGGCCGACCACGACCTGCTCCTCGAGTGGATCGCCGCCGCGCAGCTCGACTGGGTCGGGTTCTTCCCGTTCAGCAAGGAGGAGGGCACCTTCGCCGCGGACCTCGACGGGCAGGTCCCCGCCGAGCTCGTCGTCGAGCGGATCCGCGAGTGCTCCGAGCTCCAGGACGCGATCACCACCGTGCGTCGGGAGGCGCTGGTCGGCACCGTCACCGAGGTGCTGGTCGACCGGCCCGGAGAGGGCCGCTCCCCCGGCGAGGCGCCCGAGATCGACGGCATCGTGATCGTTCCCGACGACCTCAGCGTCGGCGCACTGGTCGAGATGGTGGTGACCGGTTCCATCGGTCCGGATCTCGTTGCGGAGCCACTGCGCGCGGCGGACCGCGGATCGGATCACCGTGCCACGACGGCCGCAGGAGGCAGACGGTGAGCGGCGCATCCGGACAAGGCACACCGTCGGTCTCGTCGGGTCCACGCGCGGAGAAGCAGGGCACTCCGACCTTCGGACCCTCGGCCGTTCTCACGCCGGCCAACGCGGTCACCGTGCTGCGCCTCCTTGTCGCGCCGGTGCTCGTCGTCATGATCCTGGTCTGGGGTGCGAGCTGGATCGCCTTCGGCGTCGGCGCGGTCCTCGCGGTGTCCGACGGCGTCGACGGCTGGATCGCCCGCAGACAGGGAACGACCCGGTCGGGGGCGTTCCTCGATCCACTCGCCGACAAGGTCGCAGTGCTCGGAGCCCTGTTCGCCCTCGCCGGCAAGGACATCATCCCGTGGCTGCCGGTCGCCCTCATCGCGGTGCGCGAGGTGGCCATGAGCGTCTACCGGTCCGTGGTGGGCCGTCACGGGGTGTCCATCCCCGCTCGCACGACCGCCAAGATCAAGACGCTCGTGCAGGACCTCGCCATCGGCCTGTGTCTCGCACCGCCCCTGGCCTCACACAAGACGCTCCTCGCGGCAGGCATCTGGGTCGCAGCGGCGTTGACCGTCTTCACCGGCGGGCAGTACTTCCTCGACGGACGACGTGCCGCACGCGCACGCGCCGCGCTCGTCCCCGACATCGAGGCGGGCGCCGGCGGGACGAGCTCGGCCGCCTGAACGACGATGCGCATCGAGATCGTCGCAGTCGGGACGGAGCTGCTCCTCGGCCAGATCACCGACACGAACTCGGTGTGGATGGGCGAGCACCTCGCGGCGATGGGGGTGGGCTCACACTTCCACCAGGTCGTCGGGGACAACCACGAGCGAATGCTCCTCGCGTTCCGAACGGCACTCGCCCGGAGCGACGGCGTGATCGTCTGCGGGGGTCTGGGGCCGACCCAGGACGACATCACGCGGGAGGCCATCGCCGAAGTGATGAACGTCCCGCTCCAACGGGACGAGCTCGTCGTCGACACGATTCGCGCGATGTTCGCCGGCCGCGGGCGCGAGATGCCCGAATCGAACCTCCGCCAGGCCGATGTGCCCCAAGGCGCACAGGTCATTCCGCAACGAGTCGGCACGGCGCCGGGCCTCATCTGCCCGGTCGGGCACAAGGTCGTCTACGCGGTCCCCGGCGTGCCCTATGAGATGGCCGACATGTTCGAACGTGGGATTGCGCCGGATCTCCTCCGCAGGCTCACCGAGCGTGGCGAGGCGAGCGGGGTCATCGCGAGCCGGGTGATCCGGACCTGGGGCATGAGCGAGTCCGGGCTGGCCGAGGTGCTCGGCGCGCACCTCGCGGAGCTCGATGCACCGGCCACGTCCGACGAGGCCAATGGCGACGGCACCGGCAACGTGACGGTCGCGTTCCTCGCCAGCGGGATCGAGGGGATCAAGGTCAGGGCCACCGTGCGCGCGCCCGACGAGACCGCTGCCGCGCGCCGGCTCGACGCAGAGGAAGCGACGATCCGGACCATCCTCGAGCGGGCCGCGGGCGACGTGGTCTTCGGCGTCGACGACGAAGCCATCGAGCACGCGGTGGCCGCGATCCTCACGACGACGGGTGCGACGCTCGGTCTCGCCGAGTCGCTCACCGGTGGGCTCGCAGCCTCGCGACTGGTCAACGTCCCCGGCGCGAGCGGCTGGTTCCGGGGCTCGGTCGTGTCCTACGCCTCGGAGGTCAAGTTCGAGGTCCTCGGCGTGCCGCACGGTCCGGTCGTCTCGGAGCCGGCGGCCCGCGCCATGGCCGACGGCGCGCGCCGGGTGCTCGGCGCCGACATCGGGCTTTCGATCACCGGGGTGGCAGGTCCCGACCGACAGGACGGCGAGCCGCCGGGCACGGTGTTCGTCGGTCTCGCCCGTCCCGGGCGCGACACCGAGGCGTTCGGGTTCAACGTGCCAGGGGACCGCGACCGCGTGCGCCAGTACGCCACCATCGCGGCGCTCGATCTCTTGCGACGCACGTTGCGGGCCGACCGGGCCTGACGGGCCGACCGGGCCTGACGGGCCCGCTTCAGGGAGCGGGCGTGGTGGCCGGTGGCAGCGGAGCGGTGGTCACCTGGACGCTGTCGGGCACGAGCTCGATCCAGGTGGTGCCCGGCTGCAGCGAGATCGGTGCGCCCCCGGTGGTGGTGAGCGTGGCCGGCTGGGTGAGGCTCGAGCGACTCCACGTCCCGTTGACGGCCACCCCGTTGCGCAGGACGACCAGGTGGCCCGATCCGGTGGCATCGACTTCGACCTCGTAGCCCCCGAGATCGTTCTCGAGCCACGGGCCGGTGAACGTCTGCACCGACATGACGACGACGTTCTGGGCAGCGGTGATCGAACCGTCGAGGAGCCGGTCGGGGGTACCGGCGTAGGAGCGGAGGTAGGCGTGACCCGGTTGGCTCCAGGTCCAAGTCACGTCCGAGGACGAGGAGAACGGGATGTGGACGCTGCCCCCGGAGTCGGGCAGCGTGCCCGGGGGGACCGATGAGGAGTAGGTGAAGATCGGCGCGGGCGGTGTGTTGGCGCCCGAGTTGAAGTACCAGAGGGTGTTCGTGTTGACGAACGTCGAGTACGGCGCGTAGCGGCCGGTGGGATGGACGATGGCCGAGACGTCGGCCGAGCGGAGGTCGATGTCGGTGAGCGGCGCCCCGTCCACGAGGTTGAGCACGGGCTGGATCCCCCCGACGTGGGCGAAGAGGGGACGGGAGAGTTGCGAGAGGATGCCGACGTCGGGTTCGCGTGCCGAGCGCACGTCGCCGGCGATCGTCGGCGCCTGGCACTGGAAGACCGCCACCAGACGGGTGATCGCTCCCTCGACCGGCTCCTCGAAGACGAGGTCCGCCTGGTTGAGTCCTGCGGAAGGACGATCGGCGGTGTAGTTGCCGATCTTCACCGCGAGTGCCGATCGGGCGGGCACGGTTCCCGTCGGCGGCGGGGCGCCGGTCAGCGGACACGGCGCTCCGGGTGGTGCGGGGAGGGTCGTGACGGCGGCCTGGTGGGCGCTCGTGGCGGTCTTCTTGGTGAGCCCGTACGCGACGCCACCGCCGATCAGGAGGACCACGACGGCGCCGAGGACGTACCACCAGGCGCGCTTGCGCCCCCCACGCGACTGCTTGCGGAGGTCCTTCCTCGAGAGGATGGTCGGTTCGCCGCCGGACCCGTTTCCCCCCGTCCCGGTCGACGATGCTTCGTCGGGCACGCCGGGTGACGCTAGCCCGACCCCCGCACCCCGGGATCGACCTCCAGGTCATCGAGCAGTTCGGGCACGCGGTCGGGTCCGCCGCCACTCCTGGTGGCCGGGTGTCGGAGCGGACCGGCGGGGACCTCGGCCCGAGACGTGGGGATCCGCCATCGAACAGACGTTCGAGTCTACAGTGGCGACGTCGGGGTCCGGCGTCCGGTGACGGCCGGCTGCGTCTCCCGGCCGGGTGTCACACCCGCTCCCTACGGTCGGCCACACCTACAAGAGCGAGCGCATCGAGGAGAATGGAAGACATGGAACGTGACAAGGCCCTCGACATGGCCCTCGGCCAGATCGAGAAGCAGTTCGGCAAGGGATCCGTCATGCGGATGGGCGAGAACCTCAACATGAACATCGAGTCGATCCCGACCGGCGCCCTGGCCCTCGATCTGGCACTCGGCATCGGCGGGCTCCCCCGTGGTCGGATCGTGGAGATCTTCGGGCCGGAGTCTTCGGGCAAGTCGACCCTCGCGATGCACGTGGTCGCTGAGGCGCAGCGCAACGGAGGCATCTGCGCCTACATCGACGCGGAGCATGCGATGGACCCTGTCTATGCGAAGGCGATCGGCGTGAACATCGACGACCTGCTGATCTCACAGCCCGACACCGGCGAGCAGGCGCTGGAGATCGCCGACATGCTGATCCGGTCCGGCGCACTCGACGTGCTGGTCATCGACTCGGTGGCCGCCCTCACCCCACGCGCGGAGATCGAAGGGGAGATGGGCGACTCCCACGTGGGCCTCCAGGCCCGCCTCATGTCGCAGGCCCTCCGCAAGCTGACCGGAACCCTCTCCAAGTCGCGCACCATCGCCGTCTTCATCAACCAGCTCCGCGAGAAGATCGGCGTCATGTACGGATCGCCGGAGGTCACCCCCGGCGGTCGCGCGCTCAAGTTCTACTCGTCGATCCGGCTGGACATCCGACGCATCGAGACCATCAAGGACGGCGCCGACCAGGTGGGCAACCGGACCCGGGTCAAGGTGGTCAAGAACAAGTGCTCACCGCCCTTCAGACAGGCGGAGTTCGACATCACGTTCGGCAAGGGCATCAGCCGCGAGGGATCGCTCCTCGACGTCGGTGTCGAGCTCGGCTTCATCAAGAAGTCCGGAGCCTGGTTCACCTACGAGGGTGAGCAGCTCGGTCAGGGACGCGAGAACGTGAAGACCTTCCTCACCGAAAACCCGCAGCTGATGGCCGAGGTCGACGAGCGCATCCGCGAGCACCTCGCCGCGCAGAACGCACGCGCGGCCGACGGCGCCGGCCCGTTGCCCGCGGAGGTCGACGACCTCTCGCTGGACGACCAGCCCATCACGCTCAGCGAGTGAGCCGAGCCGGCTGAGTGCACGTCCGGCCGCCGGTTGCTCCGGCCGGTCCGGCACAGCGGCAACTGATCGCCGGCCCGGGACGTTCGAGTCCCGGGCCGCTGCGCGCCGGCGTGCCCGGGGACCTGCCGATCCACCGGGCCGTCGGGCCCGATCGCGGTCAGGCTGCGTTGTTGGTGCTCGGTGCGCTGATCGAGGCCGAGCCCGCCGTGTAGATGCTCCGCCAGGTTCCCTGTGACGGTTGCGACACGCTGCCGGGCCCGCTCCCGATCACCGAGTAGACGTTCTCCATGACACGCAGGAGCACCGGCGTGACGCTGGGCTCCGCGCTCGGCAGCACGTTGGAGGGGACGAGGGCGCTGTTCGCGAGCTGCCCGACCCACGACGCGTTGCCCGTCGCGAAGACGCCACCCCCTCCGGGAACCGTGTACCAGGTCACATCCGAGTAGTTCCCGTGGCGATTGGCGACGAGTGAGTGCGCGATGACATCCAAGTCGGTCGGACTCTCCGACCCCGGGACGTAGCGGTCGAATTCGCCCTCGACCGCCTTGGGGAGGCGCTGTCCGGCGGTCAATCCGGTGCCGACGAGCGCCCACGAGGTCGGGTCGGCGATCACCATGTCGGCGTTTGCGCCGACGTCCTGGTAGGTGATGCCGATGAGCTGCGACTCGGGGCGCGCGACGGGCGCTTCCGGCCAGTTGACGGTGACCAGCGGATCGTCGACGCCGTTCAGCGGGTCTTCGGTGGCGGACTTGTAGCAGACCTGATGGCGATTGGGACCGAGCGGCGACGGCTCGAGGCGGATCTGGCGGTAGCACGCGTTCGCTCCGAGGAACGCGAGGTTGACACCCGCGGCGAGCCCGGCTGCGGCACCGTCCCGCATGGGCGAGGACCAGTACTCGTCGTGGCCGAGGCTGACGAGTGCCTTGTGGTTGGCGAGCAGCTGGGGCTGGAGGTGCAGGTCGAGGTCGGTCCAGTACGTCACGTCGAGACCGAGCTGCTCGGCCTGGAAGATCACCGGGAATTCGTTGCCGACGAAGTCGGCGGCGCCCGAGGCCCAGTCGTGGTCGTACGGCCGATCGAACGAGACGATCCTGGCCCGGTCCGCGTACGTCCCGCCGCTCGGTGCGTGGGTGAAGGAGAGCCTGCCGCCCGGGTTCCCGTAGTAGAGGCTGTAGCCGCCCCACCGGTTGTAGGCCTGCCAGGTGGTGACGCTCTGCTGGATCACGATGGCCGCCTTCGACTCGTCGTCGCGGACGCAGATCGGGACGAAGGACTGCTCGCCGCCGTCGCCGACCAGCTTGAGGAGGTACGCGCCCGGAGGCCAGCCAGGGTCGATGACGAAGCTGAGCGACGGCGTCCACGAGCACTCGATCGTGTTGGTGGGCCGGATGAGCCCGGGCATCGCCTGGCGCGAGCCGGGCGCGTCGGCGGACTGCCACACGAGACGCGCGCCGATCCCCTGGTAATAGCCCATGCGGTAGGCCTCGACGTGGAAGCGTGCGGACTTCGTGTTGACGTACACCGTGATCGTGTCGCCGACCAGCGCGCTGACCTGATTGGCGAAGCCCTCGATGTCGCCCGAAGCCTGCGGCGTGGTCACCCACCAGGCCTGGCCGGGCTTCGCATTCTCATCGATGATCGCCTGCGACGTCGGGACGATCGCTCCGTCGGGGAGTGTCACAAGTCGGGTCACCGGTTGGATGGTCGGCGGTGTGCGCACGACGCGCGTCGTGGCCTTCGTCGCGGCACGGACGGGTCGGGTCGGGCCACTGCCCGCCTCGGCGATCCCGACCGCTGCGGCCACTGCGACAGCGCTTCCTGCCGCCGTCCAGCCGAAGAGCTGCCGCCGGCTCATCCGGGTCGGCCGGTCGTCCTCCGGGAGTCCGGTGGGTGCGAAGGGTGCCGTGGGCCCGGAAGGTGCGGGAGGCCCGGTGGGTCGGGACGACGGTTCCGCAGGTGGGTGTGGTGTGTCGGTGCTCATAGGTACTCACGACGCCGTCGACCGGCCCCCGAAGATCGGCGAAGGTGTCGCCCGTGGCCCTGGAGGCCGGAATCGACGGGCACCAGGCTAGCGACCCGAGGACTGGAGAGGGCGCCGTGGTCGGCGTTGCCGCGTCGGGACCTGCACGCTTACGCTTCCGCGCATCCGTCGTGAGCGCTTGCGCGCACCCTTGGGGCGGATGGCCGGTCGCACCGGACCGGTCCCGTCGATGTGGAAAGCGAGCGCACCATGCAGTTCGGAATCATCCCACCTGTGCGCACCGGGGTCAGCGCAGATCCGGACTGGATGACGTCGTTCTCCCGCCACGCCGAGGCGTGCGGATTCGAGTCGATCGTGGTCGTCGAGCACGCCGTCGTGGTCTCGGAGTATCAGAGCAGGTATCCCTACGCGGCCTCGGGGAAGATGCCGCTTCCGGACGACTGCCGCATCCCCGACCCGCTCGACCTGCTGGCCTACCTCGCCGCGGTGACCGAGCGGATCACGTTGGCGACCGGCGTCCTCGTCCTGCCCAACCACCACCCGGTCGTGCTCGCGAAGCGAGTGGCCACCCTCGACGTCCTCTCCCGCGGTCGGATCCGGCTCTGCGTCGGGGTCGGTTGGATGGACGAGGAGCTCCGGGCGACCGGGGCGGATCCGCGCACGCGAGGTCGTCGGACGGACGAGTCGATCGAGGTCATGCGCACCCTGTGGGCCGACAGCGGCCCGGACGGCGCTGCGTTCGAGGGCGAGCTCTTCTCGTTCGAGCACGCGCACTCGTTCCCCAAGCCCGTCCAGCTAGGCGGTGTCCCCATCCACATCGGCGGGCACAGCGAGGCGGCCGCACGTCGTGCCGGCCAGCTCGGGGACGGCTTCCACCCCCTGGGGCTCGACGACGAGCTCTTGGCCAGGCGGCTCGACGAGATGCGACGGGCGGCTGATGCGGCCGGACGGGACGCGGCCGCGCTCGAGCTCTCGCTGTCGGGCTACCTGCCCACCACCACCGAGGAGGATGTCGCGCGAGCCGAGGCACTGGGCGCTGCGCGCCTGGTGGTCTCCACCTCGATGAACGAGGACCTCGACGGCATCCACGCGGAGATGTCGCGGTTCGCCGAGCGATTCGGACTCGAAGGAGCACCGGCCGGGGCGAGCGGCACTTCCGTTCGGTCGTGAGCACGGGCGGATCGGATAGTGGACCGGACGATCGCCGGGAGGCCGACCAGGAGCTGTACCGCCTCTCGCTCGCCTACGCGTCCGCGGTCGATGCCCGCGACGGCGAGCGTCTGGCCGAGCTCTTCGTCCCTGACGGCGCGCTCGTGGTCCCGCGCTATCCAGAGGATCTCCGGCCGACGGTGACCCGCGCCGGGTATGACGCGCTCCGATCGGTGCCCGGCGGGCTCCGGCGGTACGCGTACACGCTCCACCAGGTGGCCAACGCGTCGTTCGTGGTCGGTCCCGAGGGCGCGAGCGGAGCGGTCGCCTGCGTCGCCCACCACGTCACCTCCGTCGCCGGCGGCGCCCTCGACGGCGCCGCCGACATCGCTTCCGCCGGTGACCAGGGGCCGCCCGGGCAACCGGGCGCCGATCTGGTCTGGTTCATCCGGTATGCGGACGGGTACCGCAGGACGGGTCAGGGATGGCGGTTCGTTCGTCGGGTGCTCCATCTCCTCTGGGTGGAGGAGCACCCCGTGGTGGCTCTGTGCCCTCCGGGATGAGCGCGGATGCGCCCGACCGCGGGCTCAGCGCGCCGGGACCGGCTGCGGAGGGGGCGGCCCGACGTAGCGGGCCGCGGGACGGATGAGCCGGTTGTCCGCCGCCTGCTCGAGCACGTGGGCCGACCAGCCGACCACGCGGCCCGTGGCGAACGTCGGAGTGAACATCTCGCGCGGCACCCCGCAGGCGTGCATGACCACGCCGGCGAAGAACTCGACGTTGGTGTAGAGCTCGCGTCCGGGCTTGAGCTCGGCGAGCACGTCGATCGCCGTCCGCTCGACGTGCTCTGCGAAGTCGACCGATGCGCCGCCGAGCGAGCGGGCGACTTCGCGCAAGAAGACCGAGCGCGGATCGTCCGTCTTGTACACGCGGTGCCCGAACCCCATGATGCGGTCGCCGCGGACGACCGCCTCTCGGATCCAGGCGTCGGCACGGTCCGGCGTCCCGATCTCGTCGAGCATGTCGAGCGCACGGCTCGGGGCTCCGCCGTGCAGTGGGCCGGAGAGCGCGCCGAGGGCACCGCAGACCGCGGCGGCAAGGTCGGCGCCGGTGGAGGTGATCACCCGGGCGGTGAAGGTCGAGGCGTTGAACCCGTGGTCGACCGTGAGGATCAGGTACTGCTCGATCGCGCGCACGTGTGCGGCCGGGGCCTGCTCGCCGAGGAGCATCCAGAGATAGTTCGCGGCGTGCGAGAGGTCGTCCCTCGGGGGGACGACCGGGAGGCCCAGGCGGCACCGGAACGCCGCGGCGAGGATGGTCGGCACCATCGAGTCCAGTCGGAGCGACTGGTCCCGAAGTGTCGACTGGTCGATGTCGTGCGTCGGGCGCCAGCGGAGCTCGGCGCCGGCGATCGAGATCGCGGTGCGCAGGGCTTCGAGCGGGGAGCTCGTCGCGGCGATCGCGGGCAGCAACGTCTCGAGCCCGGGCGGAAGCGAGCGGAGACCTGCGACCTCGGCGGCGAAGGCCACCGAGTCAGTGCGGTCGGGGAGCGTACCCTCGACCAGCAGGTGCCAGACGTCTTCGAACGAGCGGCTGGCGGCGAGGTCGACCGCTGAGTACTGGCGGTAGTGGAAGAAGCCCTCACGTCCGCGCACCTCGCCGATCGACGTGGCGGCGACCACGACGCCCTCGAGTCCGCTCGGTACCTCATCGGCGGTCTCGTCGACAGGACGGAGCTGGGCGAGCGCGAGCAGGTCGCGGATGGACACGACGCCGACCAGCGCGCCCTCCTCGACGACGGGGAGATGCCGGTAGTGGTGGTGGGTGAGGCCCGACCAGGCCGCGTCCACCTCGTCACGGGGGTCGACCACGTCGGGGTTCGCGGTCATCCAGCGGCGGACGGGATCGACCAGCGGGTCGGCATCACGCGCCGCGGCGTGGAGGAGGTCGCGCTCGGTCAGGATCCCGACGACGGCGCCCGCCTCGGTCACGACCACCGAGCCGATGCCGTGGCGGTGCATCAGGGACGCGGCGTCGTGGAGCGGGGAGTCGGCCTCACAGACCACCGGTGGCGACGACATCAGGACTCCGACGGCGGGCGTCATGGGCACTCTCCTCTCACGTCGGGGGCCGACGGTCCGGGCGCGCTGCCCGCCGCCCCGGTGGTGGCTCACTTCGTCCCCAGTCTGGCTGCTGTCGATTGCTGTGTAAATGTTGATCAAGTCAATGTTCTAGTGTCGGAGAGATGGAGGGTCTGCTCGAGAGCGAGGAAGCCGCCCGCCGGCTCGGGGTCAAGGTCTCCACGTTGTACGCCTACGTGAGCCGGGGACGGCTCAACTCGTACCGGTCCCCTCGGGGACGGCGGAGCCTCTTCGATGTCGACGAGGTCGAGCGGCTCGCCCGCCGGTCGCGATCGGGCCGGTCGAGCGAGACCCGACTGACCACCATCACCACGGGGGTCACCCAACTCACCGAGGTCGGACCGGTCTACCGGGGCACGCCCGCGGTCGACCTCGCGGCCGACGGGGCCTTCGAGGACGCGGCCCACCTGCTCTGGGGCGGAGCGGAACCGGCGGACGGGGGGCGGGAGGAGCGGTGGCAGGCGCTGCCCGTCGGAGCACCGCCCGAACTGCCCGCGAGCGACCGTCTGCGCTGGGCGGTCGTGATGGCCGGCGCGCTCGATCCGCTGCGGGCCGACCTGCGTCCGATCGCCGTCCTCCGGTCGGCGGGACGGGTCATCGCGACCATGGTCGCGTCGCTCGGACCAGAGGAGACCGGCGAGGCCCGGCAGCGGACCGCGGCCGACCTCACGGCGGCGATCGCGCCCCGACCCGGGCCGGGCGTCGTCGACGCGGTCGACGCCGCCCTCGTCCTGCTCGCCGATCACGAGCTTGCGACCTCGACGGTGGCAGTGCGGGTGGCGGCATCGACACGGGCGGACCTCTACGACGCACTCCTCGCCGGACTCGCCACGATGGCCGGACCACTGCACGGCGGTGCGAGCCAACTTGTGGGAAGGCTCCTTGCGGATGCAGAACGGATGGGAGTCGATCGCGCCGTCCGCGAAACGCTCCGGTGGCAGGGTCGGCTGCCCGGGTTCGGTCATCCCGTCTACGCCGATGGCGACCCGCGGTTCGTCGCGCTGCGCCGCCGATTCGAGAGCTTCGCGAGCGACAGCCAGATCGAGATCGTGGCCTCGATCGTCGAGCTCGCCGCAGCGCACGACGTGCCACCACCCAACGTGGACCTGGCGCTGGCCGCGGTCACCTGGGCGGCCGACATGACCGTCGATGCCGGCCGGACGATCTTTTCGGTGGCACGCGTCGCCGGGTGGGTGGCGCACTACCTCGAAGAGCTCGGTGAACGGCCGCTGCGGTTCAGGGCCCGCGCGATCTACGCGACCCCCACGGTCCACTGATCCGTGGCCGACCCGACTCTGGCATCGGTGCCGCCTCCGCAGCCGGCCGGCGTCAGACCTACGCTGACCGCATGCCACTGCCGCCACCGCATCCGGACCGCACCTGCCTCATTACGGGTGCCTCGTCTGGCATCGGCCGTGAGATCGCGGTGCAGTTCGCGTCACGCGGATACGGCGTGACGCTCGTCTCCCGCACCGAGTCGGCCCTGAAGGTGCTGGCCGACGAGCTGACCGGACGTCACGGGATCCGGGCGGAGGTCATCACTGCTGATCTGACGGACGACTCCTCCTGCGAGGCGATCGTGGGCGAGCTCGCCTCCCGCGACATCGTCGTCAATGTGCTCGTCAACAACGCGGGGCTCTCCACCATGGGGCCGGTTGCGCGTGCCGAGGTCAGCAGTGAGCTCGCCATGGTCAGAGTCGACGTCGAAGCCGTGGTCCACCTGTGCACGCGCTTCGTCCCCGGGATGGTCGAACGGCGCAGCGGCGCAGTGCTCAACGTGGCCTCGACCGCCGCCTTCCAACCGCTGCCCGGTCAGGCCGCGTACGGAGCCTCGAAGGCGTTCGTGCTCTCCTACACGCACGCGCTCCGCGGTGAGCTCCGCCCGCACGGCGTCACCGTCACCGCGCTCTGCCCCGGGCCGGTGGAGACCGGCTTCGCCGCAGCGGCGGGCATCAGCGACGAGGAGGCTGCCGCTGCGATGCCGAGGATCATGTGGGTGTCCGCGGACGCCGTGGCCAAGGCCGCGGTCGACGGTCTGGAGGCCGGACGACCGGTGGTCATCCCCGGGTTGGCCAACCGGGTCTCCGCCGCCGCGGGTTGGCTCGCGCCGCGCCGGGTCGTCGTCCCGATGGTCGCCAGGCGCCACCCGGCGCTCCGCGACGCTCGGGACGACTGACGCCGCTCGACGCAGCGGTCAGCCCGGTGGCACCGACGGGGCGGGAGGTCGCGGCGGCTCGACCGACCCGTCGCCGGGGTCCGCGACGGAAGGGATCGGAGGTGCCGGATCGCTGACCGAGTCCGTCCACGTGAGTCCGTCCCAGTAGCGGTAGCGATGCTGTCCACCCGGGTCGGGGTACCAGCCGGGCGGTGACCAGGCGGGAGAGCCGACCGCAGACGGACCGGGCTGCCCAGACGGCCACGGGCCCGCAGGTCCAGGCAGCCACGGACCGGGAGGTTCCGAGGCCGGGCCGAATCCCCGGGAGGCGGCAGCCTGTTCGATCGCGACCAGCCGCTTGCGGATGGCCAACCAGTACACGATGGCCACCACGTTGATGAAGATGGTCAGCAGCAGCCAGACCATCTTCTCCTGTCCCGCCTGCCGGAACTGCCAGTCCGGTCGCTTCGCGATGTCGACGATGGCGAGGATCCACAGTGCGAGGAGGCCGAGCCAGAGCGAGAGCACGACGAGGAGGAAGAGTGCCAACCCGATACCTCCGGCGGTCGGTCCCCATCCCATGGTCAAGCTCCCTCCGGGGTCTCCGGCGAACCCGCGTGCACGCTCCGGTCGGTCGACGGCCGCGCCGATCCGTGGTCGCGGAGGACCCGCATGGGCGAGGCGCCGATCTCAGCCAGGTATCTGATCACGTCCGAGGCGTGTGGTGCCGGATGTCGGGGATCACTCCGACGAGATCGCAGCGAGGACGTCGAGGCGCGCCGCACGCCGGGCGGGCCACGAGGCGGCGACGAGACCCAACAGGGCCGCGAGGACCAGGAAGATCACCAGGCTGGCGTACGGGACGACGAGGTCGGTGACGCCCTGTTGCTTCAGCGACGCGGAGAACGCGAGGCCGAGGCCGGTGCCGATGACCACCCCGATGACCGCTCCGAAGACGGAGAGGATGACCGCCTCGGACCGGATCATCGAGCGGACCTGACGGCGTCGCATCCCCACGGCACGGAGCAGACCGATCTCGTGGGTGCGCTCGAAGACCGAGAGGATGAGCGTGTTGACGATGCCGATGAGGGCGATCACCACGGCGAGGCCGAGCAGGGCGTAGATGAGGCCGAGCAGCTGATTGACCTGGGCCTGCTGGGTCTGCTCGAATTCCGCCCGCGTCTGGATCTTCGCGTTGGGGTAGCTCGTGAGCGCCGCGGTGAGTGCGCTCGTCGTCGCCGGAGTCGACCCGTGCGACATTCGCACCAGCACGGCGACCGGCAGCCGGTTGTCGAAGTGCGAGTGGTAGAAGGGCTCGCCGACGACGTAGCTGCCGATGAGCGCGTTGGGATCGTAGATCCCTCCGATCCGCATGGTGCCCGGGCCGGTGAGCGCGAAGGTGACGGGCACGACCGATCCGACCGCAAGGTGCTTCGAGTTCGCGGTCGTCGTGTCGATGAGGAGCTCTCCGGCCGCGAGTGCCGGCGCCCCGGCTCCCGAGGTCACCCGGAGGACGATCGTCTTGGCGAGCTCGACCGGTGTGACCGCAGCCAGCGTGGAGACCGATGAGCGCAGCTCGAACTGCCCGACGAACACGCTCGAGACCGAGGTCACACCGGGGACCTGCGCGGCCGCGCTCGCGACCGACGCACTGATGCCCCCGGGTCCCTGCGACGTCGTCGAGACGATGTAGTCGGCACTGATCGCGTCGTTGATGCTGGCGGTGACCGACTTGGAGAGGGAGGCCCCGAACACCGCGATGGTCGAGACGAGCGCAAGTCCGACCATCAGGGCCGCCGACGTCTGCGCGGTGCGGCGGGGACTCCGCATCGAATTCTGCCGTCCGAGCTTGCCCGCGACCCCGAGCACCCGTGCGAGCGGTCGGCCGATCGCACCCGCCATCGGACGGGCGACGAGGGGCGCGAGCATGCCGACGCCGACGAAGATGCCGACAGCGCCGAGCCCCACGAGCTGGATGGCAGGACGGCTCAGGCCGAACCCGAGCGCGATCGCTCCGAGCGCGGCGACGCTCGCCCCGATGACGAACCGTCGGCGGGGCGACTGACCGTCGCCGGCCTGTTGATCGCTGAGCGCGGCGACCGGTGGGATGCGGACGGCCCGACGGGCCGGACTCAACGCCGAGACGACCGTGACCCCGACGCCCACCAGGAGGGCGACGATGACGGTGCGCGACTGGAACACCAGACCGCTCGAGGGGAGGGTGATCCCGAAGCCCTTGAGCAGAGCCTCGAGACCGAGTGCACCGAGCACGCCGAGGGCGAGCCCGATCAGCGATGCGAGCAGACCGACGATGGCGGCCTCGGCGACGACCGAACGGAAGACCTGGCGGCGGCTCGCGCCGAGGATGCGCAAGAGCGCCAGCTCGCGGGTTCGCTGACCGACGATGATCGAGAAGGTGTTGAAGATCGTGAAGCCGCCGACGAAGAGCGCGATGAAGGCGAAGATCAACAGGGCGGTCGAGAAGAAGGAGAGCGCCTGGTTGATGGAGTTGGTCTGCTCGTTCGCGACGGTCTGGCCGGTGACCACCTCGACGCCCGCAGGCAACACCTGCGAGATCGAGTGCTCGACCTGGGTGAGGTTCGCGCCCGGCTGGGCCAGCACGTCGATCGCGTCGTAGACGCCGACCCGGTCGAAGAGCTGCTGCGCGGTCGGGAGCTGGAAGGCGGCGATGGTGGCGCCGGCGAGGTTGTTGGCCGTGCCGAACTGTGCGATCCCAGAGATGGTGAAGGTGCGGGGCGGGCCGACGAGGAGCACATGGACCCGGTCGCCGACCGTGAAGTGGTACTTGTCGGCGGTCGCCGCGTCCATGACGACCTGGCTCGGGCTGGTCGGTGGGCTCCCCTGGCGCAGGCGCAGGCTGGAGAGCTGGGGATTCGGATCGAAGGAGAGCCCGATGTTCGGCGGCCCGCCACCTCCGATCGCCTTGCCGTCGTGGGCGACGAACTGGGCGTACCCCCCGACCGTGCCGCTCACGTACTTGACCCCCGGGACCTGCCGGACGGAGTTGGCGATCGATTCGGGGATCGGCTTGCGGACTGCGGCGCCGGCCGTGCCGGTGAAGGCGGCCTTTGCCCGAACCTCGAAGTTCACGTTCTGGTAGACGTTGTCGAAGAGCGTGGTGAAGGTGGCGTGCAGGGTGTCGGTCAGCACCAGCGTGCCGGTCACGAAGGTGACACCGAGGACGATGGCGAGCGCGGTCAGCGCCAGCCGGAGCTTGTGTGCGAGCAGCCCCTTGACCGTCGCCTTCCACATCTCAGCTCCCGAGATCTTTCATCCGCTCGAGCACGGACTCGGCGGTGGGCGCTTCGAGGTCCCCGACGACCTTGCCGTCCGCGAGGAACACGACCCGGTCGGCGTTGGCGGCACCCCTCGGGTCGTGGGTCACCATGCTGATGGTCTGACCGAACTCGCTGACCGACCGCCGGAGGAAGCCGAGGAGCTCCATGGAGGAGTTCGAGTCGAGGTTGCCCGTCGGCTCGTCGGCGAAGATGAGCTCCGGTCGTCCGATCAGTGCACGTGCGCACGCCACGCGTTGCTGCTGCCCGCCCGAGAGCTCGTTCGGCCGGTGGGAGAGCCGGTCGCCGATGGCCAGCTGTGTGACGAGCTCGTCGAACCACCCGCGGTCGGCCGGCCGGCCGGCGAGGTCGGCCGGGAGCAGGATGTTTTCTTCCGCGGTAAGCGTCGGGACCAGGTTGAACGACTGGAATACGAAGCCGATGCGGTCGCGCCGCAACCGGGTGAGCCCCGAGTCGTCGAGGGTGCTGATCTCCTCGTCGCCGATGAAGACCCGACCGGACGTCGGGCGATCGAGCCCGGCCATGCAGTGCATGAGCGTCGACTTGCCCGATCCCGAGGGACCCATGACGGCCGTGAAGCGCCCGCGCTCGAATGCCACGTCGATCCCGTCGAGTGCGCGCACCATGGTGTCGGTCGAGCCATAGGTCTTGGTCAGCCCGACCGCCCGGGCGGCGGCAGATGGCGGCGGAGCCGCCGGGCTCGGGGCATCAGGGACGGTCACGGTCATGGCGGTCCGCCTTCTCGGGAAGGTTTGCAATGGACGGGGGCATCCGACAGCCTCGCGTCTCGTGGCAGCGGTGGCGAGTCGACGCCCCACCGTGCAGCATGGGCCGGCCCGACCGTCGCCACCGGTTGCCGGCGGAGGTGTCCGGAGAGGAGCAGCACGCTGAGGCCATGGACAGCGCACCTGGCGCCGGGGAGCCACCTCGACGAACGTGAACTCCTCGCGTCGGGGACGCTGCTGCGAGCGTGGACGTCCCGCTGGGCCGACGAGCCGGACGTGTTGATCTTCTCCGAGGCGGGCGGCGCGCCTGCGTGGGACGACGCGCCGGCGGGCGGTGGTCGGTCGGGCTGGTGGAGCGCCGGCGCGTTCGACGAGGCAACCCGACGCGCGGCAGGCCGCCTCCGGGGCGCAGGCCTCTCGCCCGGGGACCGGGTGCTCTGGGCGACCGGCTCGTCGATCGCGTCGCTCGTCGCGCATGTGGGGGCCCTGCGGGCAGGACTGGTTGTCGTGCCGGCGAACGTGGCGCTGACCGAGCGCGAGCTGGTCTACCTCCTCGCCGATGCCCGCCCCCGCGCGGCGATCCTCGAGCGGCCAAGACAGTCGGCGTGGGCCCGCGTTGCTGCGGAAGGGCTCGTCGTGACCGGACCCGAGCTCGACCTGCCCGACGCACCTTGCGACGCAATCGACGAGGCGCTGCCCGAGGACCCGGCGCTGCTCTGCTACACGTCGGGCACGACCGGCACGCCGAAGGGCGCCGTGCTGCGTCACCGGCACCTGCTGGCGGCGACCGAGTCGGTGCGGCTCGCCTGGCGATGGTCGCCGGAGGACCGCCTCGTGCACAGCCTCCCCATCTTCCATGCGCACGGGCTCTGCGTCGGTGTCTATGGCACCCTGCTCGCCGGTTCGTCTGCGGTCCTGCTTCCTTCGTTCGACCCGGGCGCCGTGGTCGAGGCGGCCGAACGGAACCGTGCGTCCCTCTTCTTCGGTGTGCCGACGATGTACCACCGGATCCTCCGCGCCGGGGTGGCCGGTGAGCTCTCCGGCCTGCGCCTGTGCGTCTCGGGATCGGCACCGCTCCCACGCGAGCTGTTCGAGGGCGTCCGAGCGGCGAGCGGCCAGCGCGTGCTCGAGCGGTACGGCATGACCGAGACGTTGATGAACGTGTCCAACCCGTGCGACGGCGAGCGCAGACCCGGCACGGTCGGCTTCCCGCTCCCTTGCGTCGACGTGGTGTTGGCGCAGGACGCGGAGATCCTGGTCCGAGGGCCCAACGTGTTCGACGGCTACTGGGAGCGACCTTCGGAGACCGCAGAGGCCTTCGGCACCGATGACACTGGCAGCAGCTGGTTCCACACCGGGGACCTCGGGGAGGACCGGGACGGCTACCTGGTGATCAGGGGGCGGAGCAAGGAGCTGATCATCTCCGGTGGGTACAACATCTACCCGGCGGAAGTCGAGGACGTGCTGCGCAACCATCCGTCGATCATCGACGTGGCCGTCACCGGCACTGCGTCCGCGGAGTGGGGTGAAGTGGTCACCGCCTGGGTCGTCACGGACGGGCCCGTGCCGACCGTCGAGGAGCTGGCTGCCTTCACTGCCCCGCTCCTCGCCGCCTACAAGCGACCGCGGTTGGTCAGGTCGGTCGACATGGTGCCGCGCAACGCACTCGGCAAGGTGGTGCGGGCCGCGCTCGGATCTTGAGACCCGCGACCGGGCTCACGAGGTGAAGTCGCCGGCGTGCTCGCGCAGCCGTCGCACGATCCGGGTCAGCTGCCGCTGATCGGCGGTTCCCAGTGCCTCGAGCCCGAAGGAGACGCTGTTCACCGCCGCCGTCGCGCGCTTCACCAACCGCCTCCCCTCCTCGGTGATCTCGGCGAGCGTGGTGCGTCCGTCGGTCGGATGTGGCATGCGCCGGACGAGGCCCTGCCCCTCGAGGCGGTCCACGATGTTGGTGACGCTCGTGGGATGGATCATGAGGCGCTGCCCCATCTTGCCGAGGGGGAGCGAACCACGCCGGCTGAACGAGAGCAGGACGAGGCCCTCGTAGCGAGCGAACGTCAGCCCGAAGGGCCGGAGCGCGCCGTCGACCGCTGCGAGCACCATCTGCTGGGCCCGCATGACCGACGTCGCCGCGGCCATCGCGTCACTGACGTCGTCTCCCCAACGCACGGCCCACTGCGTGCGGGCTTCGTCGATCGGGTCGAACTCGAGCGGCGCGGGAGTCACCGAAACGGAGGCTATCGTCTCGCGATAGGCGGACCGCCTGGCGGTGCGACCCGCTTGACGGGACAGAGGTGGCGATGGCGCTCACGGACGATCTCGGTGCCGAGGTCGCGATGGACCGATGGCCGGAGAGGATCGTCTCCCTCGTCCCCTCCCTGACCGAGACGCTCGCCGAGACCGTCCGCGACCGGCTGGTCGGCGCGACGGAGTGGTGCAGTCGGCCCGCCGATCTCGAGGTCACCCGCGTGCGAGGCACGAAGAATCCCGATGTCGACGCGATCCTCGCCCTCGAGCCCGAGCTGGTGGTCGCCAATCGGGAGGAGAACCGGAAGATCGACGTCGAGCGGCTCCGTGCCGCGGGTGTGGCCGTCTGGGTGACCGCGATCGACTCGGTCGACGAGGCAATTGCCTCGATCACCCGGCTCTTCGCCGTGGCGCTCGGTGCGCCGGTGCCCGCATGGGTCACGACGGCCGCGTCGATCTGGGCATCGCCGCCACCGCTGCCTGCCGCCCGGGTCATCGTGCCGATCTGGCGCGATCCGTGGATGGTGATCGGACCGGACACGTTCGCCGGCGACGTCGTCTCCCGGCTGGGACTGGTCAACGCATGTCCACCCTCGTCCGGGCGCTACCCGAAGATCGACCTCGAGGTCCTGCGCGCGGCCGCACCGGACCTGGTGGTCCTGCCCGACGAACCGTATGCATTCTCGGGGGAGGACGGTCCCGAAGCGTTCGAGGGGATTGCCGTCGCCCTGGTGTCGGGCCGGAGCCTGACCTGGTACGGGCCGTCGATGCCGGAGGCGTGGACCGAGCTCTCGGAGGCGATCGGCGCCGCGCTCGGCCCGGACACGCGACCCGCCCCGGATCCTCGGGCTCAGACGTTCCGTCGGTAGGAACCGCCGACATCGAAGAGCGCGCCGGTGATCTCGCCGAGGGTCGCGTGCCGGACCGTCGACGTCAGCTCCGCGAACACGTTGCCGCCGTTGATCACCACTTCACGGAGGGCGTCGAGCGCGGCCTCGCGATCGGTGGCATGGACGTCTTTGAACTTGCGGAGACGGGCGAGCTGGCGCTGCTTCTCCTCCTCGGTCGATCGGGCCAGCTCGATGGCGCCTGTCACATCCGGGGGGGAAACGGTCGTGAAGGTGTTCACCCCGACGATCGGAAGCGACCCGTCGTGCTTGCGCTCCTCGTAGAGCATCGAGTCGTCCTGGATGCGCCCACGTTGGTAGCCGGTCTCCATCGCACCGAGGACTCCGCCGCGCTCGTTGAGGCGGTCGAGCTCGGCGAGGACCGCCTCTTCGACGAGGTCGGTGAGCTCTTCGACCACGAAGCTCCCCTGCAGTGGGTTCTCGTTCGTCGCCAGCCCCCACTCCTTGTTGATGATCAGCTGGATGGCGAGGGCACGGCGGACCGACTCCTCCGTCGGTGTCGTGACCGCCTCGTCGTAGGCATTGGTGTGCAGGCTGTTGGCGTTGTCGTAGATCGCGCACAGCGCCTGCAGGGTGGTCCGGATGTCGTTGAACGCCATCTCCTGAGCGTGTAACGAACGCCCGGAGGTCTGGACGTGGTACTTGAGGCGTTGGGAGCGCTCGTTTGCGCCGTAACGGTCACGCATGGCGACAGCCCAGATCCTGCGCGCCACCCGCCCGATGACCGTGTACTCCGGATCCATGCCGTTGGAGAAGAAGAACGAGAGGTGCGACGCAAAGTCGTCCACCGACATTCCGCGGGCGAGGTACGCCTCGACGTAGGTGAACCCGTTGGCGAGGGTGAACGCCAGCTGCGTGATGGGGTTCGCTCCTGCTTCGGCGATGTGGTATCCCGAAATCGACACCGAATAGAAGTTGGCGATCCGGTGCTCGACGAACCACTGCTGCACGTCGGCCATCACCTTCAGGGAGAACTCGGTCGAGAAGATGCAGGTGTTCTGGCCCTGGTCCTCCTTCAAGATGTCGGCCTGCACCGTGCCCCGGACCCGCTGGAGCACGTCGACCTCGATCGCCGAACGCTCGTGGTCGTCGGGTGGTCGTCCGTGTGTCGTCGCGAATCGGTCGAGCTGCTGATCGACCGCGACGTTGAAGTACATCGCGAGGATCGACGGCGCGGGCCCGTTGATGGTCATCGAGACCGAGGTGGTCGGATCGCAGAGGTCGAACCCCGCAAAGAGGTCCCTCATGTCGTCGAGCGTCGCGATCGAGACTCCAGACGTCCCGATCTTTCCGTAGATGTCGGGGCGTTCGTCAGGATCGAACCCGTAGAGGGTGACCGAGTCGAAGGCGGTCGAGAGCCGCGTCGCCGGTTGGCCGTCGGCGAGCAGATGGAAGCGGAGGTTGGTCCTTTGCGCGTCACCCTCCCCCGCGAACATCCGCGCCGGATCTTCGCCTTCTCGCTTGAACGGGAAGACGCCCGCCGTAAAGGGGAAGTAGCCGGGCAGATGCTCCGAACGCAGCCACCGGAGGAGCTCCCCCGGTTCTGTCACACGAGGCAGCGCGACCCGGGGGACGGGCGTCCCCGAGAGGGACGTCCGCCGAGACGCCAGGGGTCGCCCGGCCGGTGGAACGGACGATCCTCCGGCCGGATCGAGGTCCTCCCCAGCCGGTGGTTCGTACGAGCTCCGGACCTCCACCCACTGCTCGAGGAGCTGGCGGCCCTCGGGTGAGCGCGAGGCATCCAGCCGGGCGGCCACCGCCGGGATGCCTCCGGCGTCGACGCCCTCTCCTTCGGCCAGGTGGATGACGGATTCGAGCTGCGACGCGAGGCGGGCCTCAGTCACCAACTGCTCGGTTCTCCGGTGGTACGTGCGCACGGAGTTCGCGATGTCAGAGAGATAGCCTGCTCGGGTCGCAGGGATCAGCGGCAAGGCCTTCGTCGACATCGTCGTCGCGACCCGCTCCAACACACCCCCTGTGACCGGCAGGCCCCGAGTGGCGAGCTCGTCTCTGAGGTGCTGGTAGAGGGCGGTCGTTCCGTCGTCGTCGAAGCGTGAGGCGATCGTGCCGAACACGGGGGGACGGGCTCCGGACCGGTCGGGGTGATCGCGCCGCCACTGGCGGCCGACCTGCCTGATCGCGTCGTCCCCGCCTCGCCGGTCGAACTTGTTGACTGCAACGACGTCAGCGAGCTCGAGCATGTCGATCTTCTCGAGTTGCGACGCGGCGCCGTACTCCGGCGTCATGACGTACAGCGAGAGATCCGCCACGTCGACCACCGCACCGTCGCCCTGGCCGATGCCGGGGGTCTCCACGATGACCAGGTCGAACCCGGCAATCGCACATGCTCTGGTCACGAGCGGGATGCCGACGGGCAGCTCGGTCGGCGACCCACGGGTGGCCATCGAGCGCATGAAGATGCGGGGCGACTCGATCGAGTTCATCCTGATCCGGTCGCCCAACAGTGCGCCTCCGCCTCGACGGCGCGTCGGATCGATGGCGATCACCGCGATGGAAAGCTTGTCCTCCTGGTCGTGGCGGAAGCGCCGGATCACCTCGTCGGTCAGGGAGGACTTGCCAGAGCCGCCGGTGCCGGTGATACCGAGGACCGGCACCCGTCGGCGTGTGGCGTGCCGAGTCAGGCCCGCACCGGTGGCCGGGTCGAGCGTCCCGAGCTCGATGTAGGTCAGGAGCCGGGCCAGCGCACCCGGATCGCCCGTGGCCACCTCGTCGAGCGTCGGTGCGGGTCCATCGGCAAGGTCCCGGTCGCACTCCTCGATCAGCACATTGACCATGCGCTCGAGCCCGAGCTGTTGGCCGTCCGCGGGCGAGAAGATCCGTCGCACCCCGTAGGCCTCGAGCTCGCGGATCTCGTCGGCCACGATCACCCCGCCACCCCCGCCGTAGACCCGCACCTCCTGTCGACCCTCTTCCGCGAGGCGGTCGACGAGGTACCGGAAGTACTCGACGTGGCCGCCCTGGTACGAGCTCACCGCGATGCCCTGCACGTCCTCGGCGACGGCGGCTCGGACGACTTCGTCGACCGAACGGTTGTGGCCCAGATGGACCACCTCGGCCCCCTGGGCCTGCAAGAGCCGCCGCATGATGTTGATCGCAGCGTCGTGACCGTCGAAGAGGCTGGCGGCGGTGACGAACCGCACGGGGTGGCGCGGGCGGTAGAGGTCAGTCACCCCCGTGGTCTCCCTTCGGACCGGTCAACCCCTGCGGTGGGCGACCCATCTCCCCACATTACTACAACGTCCTACTAATCGTCGAGGGGCGGTCGCCGTGCGGTAGACATGGGCGGTCTTCACGGTCTTCACGGTCGTCACGGTCGTCACGATGTCGGGACATCTCGGAGCGAACCGTGCGGTACCGAGCCAACTCGACGAGCGATCTCACGGAGTGAACGTCATGACCAACGTCCATGCGGCGGACCTCGCGTTGCTGGCCTTCCGGGTTGCGATCGGTGCGGTCTTCCTCGCGCACGGGATCAACCACATCTTCGGCGGTGGGAAGATCGCCGGCACTGGGCGGTGGTTCGAGAGCCTCGGCATGAAACCCGGATGGCTCCACGCCTGGACGGCCAGCATCACCGAGATCGGGGCCGGAACACTGCTGGTCTTCGGGTTGCTGACCCCGTTCGGCGGTGCGGGCGTGGTGGGGGTGATGCTGGTCGCGTGGATCACCAACCACTTGAAGAACGGGTTCTTCATCTTCCGACCGGGCGAGGGGTGGGAGTACGTGATGGTGCTCACGGTCTCGGGCTTCGTGCTCGCGGTCCTCGGACCAGGAGAGTGGAGCATCGACAACGCGGCGGGCCTGACGGGGCTCTGGGGCTGGACCGGACTGTGGATCGCGCTCGTCGCCGGCGCCGGTGGTGCCGCAGCCCTGCTGGCAGGATTCTGGCGGCCCGACCGGAGCCCGAAGGGGTAGGACCGCCACCACCCGGTCGTGGATGACCTGTGGGTCACACCCCCGTTTCAGCGGTCACCCGTCCGGACGCCACCGCTTCTTGGAGCGCTTCGTAGTCCCGCTGGTTCTGGTCGGCGCAGGCCGTTGCGAACTCGCACAGCGCGCGATCGAAGGTCGAGCTCGATCCGAGGTATGAGGCGATTGCGATGCGATCACCGCTACGCGCATGTGCACGGGCGAGCGCCTGGGAGCAGACGTCGCCGTAGAGCGCCATGCCTTCGGGGATCATCCGGTCGACGTCCACCGAGCCCTTCCAGTCGCGGAGCTGGCGGACGTAGAAGTCGCGTGCGATGCCGTCCACGCCGACTGCCTGCCTCCATCCGAGGAAGATGTCGCTGGCCGCCTGCATGAGGTGCTGGCCCGCGACCACCCGTTCTCCGTTGTTCGCGTACGCGCTCTTGCCCACGAACTCTTCGAGCACCGACGCCTCCGCCTCCTTCGCCTGGAGGAAGAGCGGGTCCTCGCCGTCACGTCCGGCGAGAAGGATGATCCACGCCCTCGTCCCGACGCTGCCCACACCGACCACCTTGCGGGCGAGCTGGAGCACTTCGAACTCTTCGAGCAGGTGGCGGCGGTCCGACTGCAGGCTGCGCCGGTACCCCGCGATGAGCTTTCGCAGCCAGTCGATCAGGGCGGCCGACTCCAGGTCGGGGAGGAGCTCCTCGACCGGCACGATCAGCGGGGGATCGCTGATGATCCGACGTCGTCCGTCGACCACCGTCGTCAGTTTTTCAAGCGCCTGCGTGCTGTCGCGAGTGCGCGCCTTCGCGATGGCCTTCGACGTCCTGGACGCCATCGTCTTCTCCGACTTGTTCGCCGCGGACCACTGGTCGGCGAGGAGGTCCCGCTGGATCTGGTCGATGTCGATCTTCGAGTACCACACGTCGAGGTTCGTGCACCCCGCAAGTCGCGTCATCTCGCGACGGTACGCAGCGGCCGTCGCGAGCACCGCGGCCGACCGCTCCTTCTTGGTGAACCCCCGGTCCCGTCCGGCGATCTCGATGCTGGCGACGAGCCGCTTGACGTCCCACTCCCACGGTCCGGGCAGCGTCTCGTCGAAGTCGTTGACGTCGAAGATGAGGGACCGTTCCGGCGAAGCGAAGACGCCGAAGTTCGAGAGGTGTGCGTCGCCGCAGATCTGGGCGTTCAGTCCGGACCGGGCGGACTTCGAGAGATCGGACGCCATCACCAGCGCCGCGCCCCGGAAGAACGAGAAGGGGGAGACGAGCATGCGGCCGTAGCGGATCGGAACCAGCTCCGGGACGCGCGTCGCAGCCTGGCGCTCGAGGAGAGCGATCGGGTCCGGGCGGTCCGGGCCCGGATCGAACGCGGCCTGCGAGGAGCGCGGCGCCCGGTCGCGCGCCAGCCGCCCGAGGTCTGCACGCTCTTCAGGGGTCCTCCGGGGGTTCGCCTGGGACCTCGATCGTCTCGACGTCCGTGGTTGGTTCGCCCTCGCCTGTGTGACTGCCATGCCGCCACCGCCTTCCGGTCGGAGGCCCAGGTTATGACGCAGAGGCGGTCCGGTCGACGGCGTGGTCGGCACCTCTCGCGAGGAAGCCCGTCCGGATGGCCGAGCGCGGTGGTCCGCCACGCTCGACCCGGGTCGGGCATTCGTCGAGGAGCGAATCGTCGATCCCGCCCTGGCGGACCGGCAGCTGGTCCGCGACCATCTGCTGTCCGGCGTGGAGCGTCTCGCACAGGAGGTCGATCGCCTCCTGGTTGCGACCGGTTTCGACCATCCACTTCGCCGCCGCGAGGTGCTGGAGGATGGTGTCGCTGACCTCGAGCGCTTCGGCCTGCCGCCGGGCGGTCTCGCGCAATGCCCTGCGCCGCTCCTGGTCGGCGAGGGCTCGGCGTTGTCCGGCCTCGATCTGGTCGGTCGCATGACCGAGCAGGAATCCGAGGAGGAACAGCCCGGCCGCACGCGCGACCCAGCCGGTGACGTCGATGTCACCGACTCCGTTGGTGAGCTCGAGCACGGCGAACAGGGCGAACCCGGTCGCCGCACCGATCAGTCCACCACGGAGCCCGAACGCGACCGCCAACAGCGCGATCGGCAGCGAGTAGAGGATGTCGACCGCCTGACCCGACCCGTTCGACACGTAACGGGCGGCGGAGACCGCCGCGAAGAGCACGATCGCGATCGTGATCGCGACGCCCGGCCTCGAGCGGTACCAGAGGTACGAGTAGCCGTCGGATTGTTCGCCGCTCGATCCCACCATCACACCTCCCTCCTCGGAGCGTCGCAGATCGGTCCCCACGACCACCAGGGACGAAAGTCCTTTCGGGACCCGAAGGCGACGGCCGTGGCACGATGGCGACGACGGGCACGACGAGACGGATCAGCCCCAGGTCGGGGCGGTTCCGAGCCACTGGGGGACGAAGTCGATCGTGGGAGCGCACGACCCGAAGGTGATCGCGGTCCTCGAGGCCGAGCTGGGCCGACGCGCCGGCGGCGGCATCGATCCGACGTCCGACCAGCTCAGAGGGCTGCTCGCGCTCGAGCCGCCCGGACCGATGCAGTTCGTGAACCTGCTCCGTTACCGGGAGGACGCGGCCTACCCGGAGGGTCATGGGCTCGCTGGAGCGGGCCTCAGCGGTGCCGAGGCGTACGGGCGCTATGGCATCCGGGCGCTCGAGCACGTCACGCGACGCGGCGGACGTCTCGTCCTCTACAACGACGTGGATCTTGTCGTCATCGGCGCGGACGACGGGTGGGACCAGGTGGCGATCATGGAGTATCCCGATGTCGCCGCGTTCGTCGACATGGTCTCCGATCCCGACTACGTGGACGGTCTCGTCGACCGTGACGCAGGACTCGAACGGACGGTCGTGCTGGTCACCCGTCCGCTGCTTCCCGGAACCTGAGCCTTCCGATCGGAGTCGCTCGGAATCGGGGCCCCGGCTTGGGACCCCCGCGCCGCATCGTGTCGAGTCGGGCCGTACACGACGATGCGGACCCGTGACGACCTGCACTTCCTCCGAACCCACCTGCAGATCGTCGGAGTACGCTGCCGGCGTGCCTCCGCCAGACGCAGCTGCAGGACCCGACCCGCAGGCCGATCACGCACTTCCGCCCTTCACCCGGCGGCTCAAGCGCAAGGCGTTCCGCGGGGTGCGCGGGTTGGCGTTCACGTGGAACCGTCACCGGTACACCCCTCCACCGGCACCGACGGTCAGTGTGAAGCGGGATGAGGACGGCCATGGGATGTCGTGGCCGACGTTTCCGCCGCCGCACTACCTCGGACAGCTCGAGCCCCACTACCAGGCACAGCTCAGTTCACACTGGAGCAACGTCGAGCTGGCGGACTGCGACTTCTACCACACGTCCGTGCTCGCGGACGGCGAGGTCGTGCCCGGTCCATGGGACCTTCGGGGGAAGGAGCAGGTGTACCTCGGGGACGTCGACGTGACCGGCGAGCGGATCCTCGAGTTCGGGCCCGCCTCCGGCGCGCTCACGTTCTACATGGAGGACGAAGGCGCAGAGGTCGTGAGCTTCGACGTGGGCTATGACGTGTGCGGCGACATCCTGCCGCGGCCCGACGCAGACCCGCTCCTCCAGCAGCTCGAGTACATGCACATGGTTGCCAAGGTGCAGAACTCGTGGTGGTACGTCCACCGCGACCGTCGCTCGGTTGCGAAGATGGTCTACGGGAACATCTACTCGCTGCCGGGCGACCTCGGCACCTTCGACACGTCGGTCTTCGGCGCGATCCTGCTGCACCTCCGTGATCCGTTCAAGGCCTTGCAGGAAGCCGCAGCGAGAACGCGCCGACGGATCGTCGTGACCGACGCACTGCAGGATCCGACCCTCCCGGACGACCAGAACCTGCTCCGATTCGCATCGGCGAACTTCCAGAACTCCACGATCTGGTGGACGCTGACCCCGGAGACCATCCGTCACATGCTGCGGCACCTCGGATTCGAGAAGATCCGGACGGCGACCTCCGAACACGCGCACCATCTGGGGCACGACCTGAGCAAGGAGCCGGTCCGGATGCGGATGTTCACGGTGATCGCGGAGCGCTGAGGGCGCCGATCTCCGAAGGTCGGTCCGGATCCGACCTGATCATCGTGCGGCGGCGGCGGCGGCGGCGGCGGCGAGCGACTCGGCGAAGGTGCTCGGAGCGAAGGAACCCGGAAGGTAGTAGATCGCTTCGGCATTCGGAGGGAGGAAGCTCACATACCCCCACGTCTCGAGGTTGTGCAGGTCGGTAATGGTTGGCGCGTAGAGGCCGACGATCACCCCGGGTCGCAGCCTTCCGATGCTGTAGGCGTAGTCCCACTTGTCGTGCCCGGGATAGAACGGCCGTCCGGTGTGCGGTGCGGTGGTGGCGACGACATGGTCCGAGTAGCCGAGGAGATCCACCGACGGCCGGTGGTCGAAGTACGTCATGTTGCCGACTGAGCTCAGTGCGATCGTCGTCTTCGGCGAGGTGGAGGCGGCGAGCGCGACGCCGTAGCGCGCGAAGTACTGCTCGTAGTTGCTCGCCCAGGTGTTCTGGCTGGTCCAGATCGAGATCGGGACGGCATTGATGCAGATCAGAGCGACGATGACGAGACCGCCGATCGCGACGGCTCCAGGCGGTCTCCTGCGCGGCGCCGCGACGCCCAAGGTCACGATCCCGAGGCCGGCGACCACGGTGATCCACCCCCACCACGTGATCTGAGAGGACTGTCCGGCCGCATACTCCTGCAGCTGGTCGACAGGTAGCCAGGACGTCAGGACGAGTGCCCCACCGAGCACGACGACGGCACCGGCGACGACGAGCGGTCGATTCCACGCCTCGGAGCTCCGGGCCGACCCGAGGTTCGTGGCCATCTCGATGGCGCCGAGGACGGCGAGCACGAAGAGGAACGGGGCGACGGGAACGAGCAGGCGGTCCGAGAAGGTCGTGTCGTAGGAGTCTCCACCGACGTAGATGACGTACAGCGATTGGAGCCCGACGATCGTAAGGAGGAGCCCACTGCCGGGGACGGCTCGACCTCCGTTCCGTCGCACCAGGACGAAGTACGCCGCCGCAAGCACCAGCGGGACGACGAGCTGCATGGAGACGTTCTGAGCGATGACCACGAATCCACGGTCGACCCTCGTGGTCAACGGGATCCCGGCGATCTTCAGGTAGTACGTGTTCGGCGCCGGGTAGCCGTACGTGGCCAGCCGGTAGGCGAGGTGCCCGACTTCCGCTACCAGCACGGGTGTGCCGACGAGCGCGGTCGCCTTGAGCCGCTGCCGCGAGCGGAGCACGACGAATCCTGCGACGGCTACCGCGACGATCAACCCGTCGTCACGCGTGAGCACCGCCAGCGCGAGGAGCACGCCCGCACCGAGCGACAACACGTCGTCCCGAGGAGCCGGTTGGTTTCGATCGCACACGCGCAGCGCGCAGAGAACGGCTCCGGACAGCAAGAGGGCCATGAGACCGGTCTCCATCCCGACCAGGGTCCACGAGTCCAATGAGTAGTAGCAGGCCACTGCGAGTCCGCTGAGCAGAGGGGCGGCGCGCGAACCAGGAGCGAGGCGACGTGCGATGCGAGTGATCACGTAGACCGTCGCGGCGAGGAGCACCGCTCCGCTGAGCATCACCCACAGGCCGACCATCGCATCTGACGGCTTGGTGAGCTCGATCACCGTCATCCACAAGGTCCACAGCAAGTTGCTGTACCCCTCGACCGGATGTTGCCCGGCCATCCACACGAGTCCGTGGCCTGTCGCAAGGTTGCGCGCGTAGGTCAGGGAGATCGCCGCATCGTCGAAGAGGAGGTAGGCGCGATGGCCGTTCAGTGTCGTCGTCGAGCGGACGATCAACACGGTCGACGTGACCAGGGAGACGACGACCGCGGGGACGTCCCACAGCGGAGAGGCGGGTAGCCGCGCGGCCGGCTCATCAGTCGACGACGGTTGCTCGAGCTCCCGCAAATCTGTCATCGAACCTCGCCGTTCCGCGCGGACCACGGATGTTGACGGTCAGGAGAGATCGGTCGGGTCGGGACGAGCTGCCTCACCATCTCCGCCGAGCGTAGAGGCGCGCTCGGCTTCGCCGAGGGCATGCGCCTTGGGTCCGTCCCTCCGCGCGGGCATGACGACGACGACCGCACGGCTGCGGTCGATCGGCGTGAAGGAAGGGAGATCCCTGAGCACAGACCCGCCCACTGCATACGCTCGCGAGATGCACTCTCTCCACCTGCTGACCGCAGCCACGACCTGCCAGAAGACGACCACTGCAAGTGCCATCACCGGGCTCGTGATCTTCGCCGCGTTCATTGGAGGAATCGTGGCCTTGGCCGTCGCCAACGCACACGCACGAAGTCGATTGGCCGCGGCCAACGCGGAGCTCGCCTACCTGAGACCCGAAATCGACCGGCTACGACAGCGGTCGGCCGCGGCGTCAGGTGCCCCCGTCCACGGGGCGCATGGCGAGGCGTATGGCGAGGCGTCGGCAACCGCGTCTTCGCGGCCCCCGCAATGGCATCCCGATCCGTCGGGACGCCACCAATATCGTTGGTGGGATGGGAGCGCGTGGAGCGATCACGTCTCGGACGACGGTGTCACGTCGACGGACGTCGTGAACCGGTGAGCGTGACGCAGTCAGCGAGGGTCGAGCCAAGATCTCCAGCGTGACGAGGGTGGTCGGCGAACCGTCGTAGGCGTCGAACACCCGGTTCGTCGTCCTCCGGTCGGGTGGTAGGCGCGGGTAGCCTCGCGCATGTGACAGACAGATCTGATGAGGCGCTCGCGACCTACCGCGAGATGGTAGCTACCCGCGATCGGATTGAGGCGGGCGAGCTTCCCTGGTCGGCGCTTGCCGGATACTTCACCGACGATGCCGTCTACATCGACTCGGCCTGGGGCCGCTTCGACGGTCGCGCGGCGATCACACGGTTCATGGACGACAGCATGGCCGGCCTCGAAGACTGGCGGTTCCCCGAGGAGTGGACCATGGCGGAAGGGGACCGGGTCGTCAGCATGTGGTGGAACCAGCTTCCGGGCAACCGTGCCGACGGATCGTCGTACCGCGTCGCCGGCGTTTCCATCTTGCGCTACGCAGGTGAGGGAAAGTTCGACTACGAGTACGACGTCTTCAACATGCAGCAGGTGTTGGAGGTCATCACCGAGAGCGGGTGGAGGCCGAAAGGACCGATGAACCCGACGCCTGATCCGCCGAACCGCGACGTGACCCCGCCAACGCGTACCGGGGACGGCTGATCCGTTCGCCGGCTTCTCCGGCTGACGGTCTCATCCGAGCCGCAATCGACCGATGCCGGGCGACGTTCGACTCGGGCGATCGGGAGGGCTGGCTCGCATGCCTCGCCAACGAGGGGGTGTTCGAGGATCCCGCAGGATCACCACCCCGCGAAGGACACGAGGAACTGTCGGACTTCTCGGACTTCTCGGACTTCTCGGACTTCTCGGACGGGGACCGCGGGGACAGGGTCACCACAGTCGTCGGACGGTTCGGATCGTCCAGGAGCCCGGAGCACGAGCCCGAGGCCGCGTGGTCGTTCGAGCTTCGCATCGTGGCGCTCCGAACCGGACGCTCGCCACGCATGGTCGGACGTCATGGCACGAGAACGGGCCGCGTTCAATTTTTGAAGGGTGATGTATGACGATGTATAGCGATGTATGTCCATCGAAAGCGATGTCACAGACCGAGAGCGCCCGGCCGATCAGCTGGGGTGAAATGAGTGGGGTCCAGCCCTAGCAAGAGCAACCATCGAGCCCCTTTCCGGACTACCAGGTGGCCGCCGAGCCGGCTGCGATGTGGGGCAAAGGCCCAGCTGCGGGGTCAAAGCGAGAGATGAAGTCGCAACGCCTCGTCCAAGGCCGCCACCAAGTCCGGGGGCAGCTCACCGACCAGTTCCCCGATCCGCTCAACCGCCACCGCCCTGACCTGCTCGGCCTGAGCCTTCGAGTCGTGGCGCAAGCCGGTGCTCGATGCAGGCAGTAGTACCTGGAACGGAAACACCCGATCGGTGCTCGAAGTCACCGGGACAACGGTGAGCACACCTCGCCCGAGGCGTTCGGCGGTGCTGTTCGCTCCGTCGTTGCTGACGATCACCGCCGGGCGTCGCTTGTTGGCCCCATGACCGCGCACCGGGTCCAGGTCGATGACGCGCACCTCGCCCCGTCGCATCAGGCGAGAGCGTCGTCGACCGTGACGTTCCAGTAGTCGGCCTCGCCACCAGTAGCCCAATCCTGCCAAGCATTCTCGTAGGCACCACCGAGTCCGGAGGCGCGGAGGAGCCGCACCGCCTTGTGGAGCACGGCGGAGCGGGAGGTGAATCCCTGGGAAGCGGCGTAGGCGTCGAGGAACTCAACGTCCTCTTCGGGGAGGCTGACGCTGACTTTCATACTTCGATACTACCAGCGGTAGTACCCCAAGCGGACACCCTCGTGGTGGTGCCCGCGTCCCGGAGTTATACAGGTGATCCACCTCCTGGGCGAGGCGTCCGGGGGAACCTCCTCGGGAACGGGCCGTTTCAACAGGACGATCGGATGCACAAACCGCCACCCCATGCCCCATGGTGGCCCGGGCGACTGCTGCGTGGTCATGGAATCAGCAGTTATAATTATGATGTTTATAGCGGATCCGAATACGAAACACCATAATTATGGTGGTTAATCGGTGCCAATCTGTGTGAGAGTTCCGCAGGACATGTATAATTATGATGTGACACGATCGGATCCGCTCCATCCAATGAGGAGGGACGATGCCACCAGTTGAGCCCGAAGTCGTCCTGGGAAGGAACATACGGGCCCGAAGGCTCCAGGCCGGGCTTTCCCAGATCGCGCTGTCCGAGAAGGCGAACGTGTCGGTAGGAGCGTTGCAGCACCTTGAGCGGGGCGAGGGTGCGAGTACCCGCACGCTGACCCGCATCATTCACGCCCTTGGGGCCGAGAACTGGCTCGAACAGCTTGCACCGCCACCAGCTACGTTCAACCCGTTGCACCTCCTCGAGGCTCGTACCCGAGAGGCGCACACCACGACCGCACCACGCGTCCGTCGTCGGGTGGAAGACACTCGGTGAGCTACCAGTCGGTCGATGTCGTCGAGGTGTGGGCGTGGGATCGCCGCGTCGGCGCCGTCGCTCCTGACCCGGTGAGTGGAGTGTTGGTCTTCGCCTTCACTCCCGAGTGGGTCGCTGAAGGCATCGAGCTTGCCCCGCTCATGATGCCGCTGAGACCCGAGCCATACAGTTTCCCCGAACTCCCTCAACGGACCTACTACGGGTTGCCCGCGCTTCTGGCCGACGCACTTCCAGATGCATTTGGAAACGCGCTGGTCAATGCCTGGATGGCCGAGCAGGGCATCCCGCTCGGCGCCATCACCCCTCTCGATCGGCTTGCCTACGCCGCTGACCGTGCCCTGGGTGCTCTCGAGTTTCGCCCGCCAGCCCGCGACGTCAGTGACGAACCGCCCACAGCAGTCGCCCTCGCCGACTTGGTCCAGGCGGCCCGGCTCACCGTGCGGGGCGAGTTCGCCTCCGACGAGACGGCTCGGGCCGCCCTCCAGCAGCTCATTCAGGTGGGCACCAGCGCTGGCGGGGCTCGGGCCAAGGCCGTCGTCGCGTTCCACCCCGCGACCTACCAGGTGCGGTCGGCCTACGCTCCTCACGAGGACGGCTTCGAGCAGTGGTTGATCAAGCTCGACGGGGTCAGCGCGACCGGGCTTGACGGGCACGGGGACGGGCTGGGCGACAGCGCGCCGTATGGTCGAATCGAGCACGCTTACTGGCGAATGGCCACAGCTGCCGGGATCACCATGTCTGAGTGCCGGCTACTCGCCGAAGGACCTCGGCGGCATTTCATGACCCGCCGATTCGATCGAACGCAAGATGGAGGCAAGGTCCACCTTCTCTCCCTTTGCGCACTGGCCCACCTCGACTTCAACTTGATCGGCACCCACAGCTACGATCAGCTCCTCGGGGCAATCTCCGCGCTCGGCATGGAACCAAGCGCGCGGTCGGAGGCCTTCCGCCGCATGGTGTTCAATGTGGCCGGGGCCAATCACGACGACCACACCAAGAACATGGCTTTCTTGGCCACGCCCGCCGGGACTTGGTCCTTGGCACCCGCGTTCGACGTCACTCACGCCTACCGACGCGACAGCGAGTGGACGAGTCGACACTTGATGTCCGTCAATGGCCGCTTCGAGGGGATCACGCTCGACGATCTCTATGCGGTCGGAGAGCGCCACGAAGTCCCTGGTTACCGTCGCCTGGTCCGAGAGGTGTTCGACGCCGTTGACCGGTGGCACGAGTTTGCCGCTCTGTCCGAGGTTCCTCGGGACATTGCCGAGAAGATCGCCACAGAACTGGACGGGTTCCGCCCTCGGTAGTCGCCCGCTCGACAGTGCTCGGAAGCGCAATCACCAGAACGTACGTCTGAGGCCGGCTGCAGACGTCTGGAAGCCGAGAGCCCACCCGGTATTCCTGTGTGAGTTGCGGATGTCCGATGGACGGTCCAGGCACGGGGAAAGTGTTGACCATCGTCCAGGCGGTGGGCCTCGGCTCGCCCTTCCCGCCCTGGTCGGTGCCGGTGTCTATTGGATCCGGTGAGCAGGCAGACTTCACCAGAATCCTATGGTCCAGTAGTCCTTGGCCAGGACCTGCCGGTGGGCCTGGTGGGCCGTGCGAGTCTCGATCTCGCCACCTTGGGATTAAAAGTCCCCTGCTCTACCGGATGAGCTAACGGCCCGCCGAGAAAGCTATCGCCCTTCGGGCGACGGTGATCGGGTGCCGACTGCCGTGTCGCGCCGATCCCACTGCACCGACCGGGGCGGGCCCCGACCCCGGTTCGGACCTCACACGGCGGGACACGGCGAGCGTCGCGCGACGAGCTCGCGCCGGATCGTCCGGCGCGTTGAACCCGCCTACGATCGACCCGGCGCGATCGCCACCGCCGAGGGCTGGTTCCCGACGGTGACCCTGCCGAGGACGGTGCCGGTCGCGAGGTCGACGTGGACCAGCGTGCCGTCACCTCCACACACCCATGCGGTCGACCCGACCGGCGAGAGTGCGATCGCCTCTGCCGTCGTCCCGATCGCGATGGGCTGACCGGGGCGGAGGGTCGCGAGCTCGATGGGTGTCACGGAGTCGCCGCCACTCACGTAGGCCGACCCCACGTTCGACAGACCGGCGATGCCGGTCGGATTGCCGGCGACCCCGATCGCCGGTTCCGGCGTCATCGTCGCGAGGTTGATCGGAGTGACCACGCTCGTCTGGAAGTCGGCGACCAGGGCGGTGGCACCGGACGGCGTCACGAAGACGGCGGAGGGCTCGGATCCGGCGAGGACCGGTGGCCGGGGCACGAGCGAGGGGACGGCGATCGGGGTCACGGCGGCGTCCTCGAAGTCGGCGACGAGCGCGAGGTCGCCGTGCGGCGAGAACGCGATGGCCACCGGTTGGCGCCCGACGGCGATGGGCCGACCGGCCACCATCGATGGCAACGACACCGGCGTCACCGTGTTGTCCCCGAAGTTCGCGACGAGTGCGAGGGTTCCCGACGGCGAGATCGCGACGGCATCGGGCTCGAGGCCGACGGTGAGCTGGCGCGTCACGGTGCCCGACGCCACGTCGACCTCGGTCAGCTGGTCGACGCCCTTGTCGGCGACGAGCAGGGACTTCCCGTCGGGGGTCACGGCGAGCGCCGCGGGCAGCGTGCCGGTCGTGATCGGAGCGAGCGCCCGCGAGGTGCCGGTGTCCACGACCGCCACCGTCGTGCCGGGGTTGGCGACGCTCGCGCCGTTCGCCACGTACGCCGTGGCCGCGGTCGGTGAGGCGACCGCCGAACCCGATCCGCAGCCGGCGAGCCCCCAGGCGGTCCCCGCGACCAGCACGGCGGCCAGCAGCTGGGTCCGCGACCCGGCTGCTGGCAGCTTCAGTGCGCGGTGGGGTCGGGGCGGCATCGGGGAGATAGTACGCACTCGGCCGGCACAGACTCCGGCACAGACTCCGGCACAGACTCCGGCACAGACTCCGGCGCCGACGGGTCGGCAGCGTGAGCCCGCGGTGGCGGACGGCGGCGCGGGACGGCCGCGTCAGCCTGCCGCGTCAGCCCTTCGAGCAGGCTGCTCCAGGCTCGTCGGCTGCACCTCGCCACCCGGGCAGATCGGTCACCGGAAAGAAGTCACCGGTCGACGTGTCCTGCTCGTAAGGAACCGGTGGCGGCTTGCCACCGGCGAGCTCGGTCACCGCGCCGAGCAGCAGATCGACGTCTCCGAGCGACGTCCCGAGCCCGGCCGACGCACGCACCGCGCCGGGAATTCCGCGGTGATCGCCCCGCAGCAGCCCCGCTCGGTAGGCGTTGACTTCCGGCTCCCCGAGCCCGAGCAGCCGGATGACGTAGGGATGGGCGCAGAAGCAGCCGTGGCGGACCGCGATCCCGAACTCGGCGCTCAGGCGTGCCGCGACGAGCGCGTGGTGCATCCCCTCGATGGTGAAGGCGGCAACCGGCAAGGTCTCGGGACGGTCGTCGCCGGAGACCGACCCGTGGGGCCCGAGCAGGGTGACCCCGTCGATCTCACGGAGTCCGGCATGCATCGCCTCGGACAGCACGAGCTCGTGCTCGCGGATGGGACCCCACCCGATCTGTCGGAGCTGGTCGATGGCCGCGTGCAACGCGATCGCGCCGAGCACGTTGGGCGAGCCGGCCTCCTCGCGGTCGGGAGGAGCGGTCCAGACCACCTCGTCGAGGTCGACCAGATCGACTGCGCCACCGCCGGCGAGGAAGGGATCGCCACTCTCGAAGAGTGCACGCGGTCCGACGAGCGCGCCGGACCCGAAGGGTGCGTAGAGCTTGTGGCCACTGAACGCCACGAAGTCCGCGGTGCGGGGCAGCGGCCGGTGCGGCGCCAGCTGGGCCGCGTCGACCACGACCGCGATGCTCCGTTCGTGGGCGGCCGCGATGATTGCGTCGATCGGGGGGAGCCAACCCGTCACGTTGGACGCGCCGGTGACGGCGAGCAGCGCGGGCCGGCGGGGCCCCGCGTCGAGGGCGCCGCACACATCGTCCACGGTGAACGTGCCCGCCGACGTGCACTCGACGTAGCGCCGCTCGGCAACCCGTCCCCAGGGGAGCAGGTTTGCGTGGTGCTCGACGACTGTCGTGACGACGACGTCGTCCGGCGCGAGACGGAGCCGGTAGACGAGATGGTTGATCGCCTCCGTCGTATTGCGACAGAGGATGGCCACGTCGGTGCCGTCGGGATCCCGGCCGGCGAACTCGAGGATGGAGCGTCTCGCCTCCTCGTACGCGGTGGTCGAGCGTCGCGACCGGAAGCCGGCGCCGCGGTGGACGCTCGAGTACCAAGGGAGGAACGACTCGACGGCCGCTGCTGCGGCAGGGTGGGCCTGGGTCGACGCGGCCTGGTCGAGCTCGACCGCGAGGCGCTCGGTTCCGTCGACGCAGGGGACGAGCTGCCCCGCACCGACGAGGGTTGCGAGTGCGGCTCCGGCAGCTGCCGGTCGGGCGGCGGCGTCTTCGGTGGTCACGGGATCACCCTACGGTCCCCCACGGGTCCGGAGCTACGCTCGCGCCGATGACGAGCACCGCCGAGACCGACGGACGAACTTCTGAGACCGACCGACCCGCCGCCGGCACCGGCAGCCCCATCGGAGATGCAGACGGCCCCGCGGGCGCGTCGGAGCGCACCGTCGACGAGGTGGAGCGCCTGCTCGACGCGGTCGACGCCGCACTCGTCCGCCTCGACGTCGGGACCTATGCGACCTGTTCGGCGTGCGGTGGCCCGATCAGCGACTCGTACCACGGGGCCGACCCCACCGCGACGACGTGCGGGCGCTGCGAGGTCCCTCCCACCGATCAGTCGACCAGCCACCCGGTCGACTGATCGCAACCGGGCCCCTGCCCGGGTGCGGTGGTTACTTCTTCGTCTCCCAGAAGATCGTGTCGATCTCGGCGATCTGGCCGAGGAGGCGGTCGGCGACGGCGACGTCCCAGGTCTTCTTGGACTCGCCAGCGGACTTGGTCGCCTTCCAGAACAGGTCATGGAGCTGCGGGTGCTTCTCCAGGTGGTCGGGCTTGAAGTAGTCGGTCCACAGGACCCAGAGGTGGTGCTTGACCAGGTCGGCCCGCTCCTCCTTGATGAGGGTCGCGCGGATCTTGAACGACTCGTCGTCCGAGGCGTTCGCCTTCTCCATGGTGGCCTTGACCGACTCGGCTTCGATGCGGGCCTGCGCGGGGTCGTAGACGCCGCACGGGAGGTCGCAGTGGGCGTGGACGGGCCCGGGCGGGCTGAGCCGGTCGACGAGGACGAGCAGGTGGTCCGCGATTCGCATGGGCGGGGCTCCTTTGTGCAATTCGAGCGGTGGTCGCCGTCCACCCGGTCTCGCGTCCGGACGGCGGGTGGTACACACTCTGACGTGCTGCGGTTGGAGGCAACCTTACCCAGCTTCGGCCCTGGTCGGTTCGGGTGGGCCGGGGCGCTGACGCCGCGCGGACGGCCCGTGGCGTGACGGTGGGGCACCACCGCCTCCAGCGCCACGGTCTCGGCGTGTTCTGTGCCGGCCTCGGGCTCGGGCTCGGCGTCGCCATCGTCCACCGATCGTTCCGACGGGTCGAGGTGAACGGGCGATCGATGGTCCCCGCACTCTTCCCCGGTGACCGCCTCCTCGTGCTCCGCGCACCGTTCGGATATCAGCCCTGGCCGCGACCGGGGACCGTCGTGGCGGTGCGGGACCCGCGGGACCCGACCCGCACCCTGGTCAAGCGGGTGTCGGCCGTCGACCGGTCGGCGGGGACCTTCGAGGTGCTCGGCGACGCACCCGCAAGCTCCGACAGCCGCGTCTTCGGACCCCTGTACCGCGCGTCGCTCGAGGGTCGCGCGCTCTATCGATACGCCCCCGCCATGCGGAGCGGGCCCGTGCCGCGGCCCACCGAGTACCATCGGAGCCGATGACAAGCGGAGAGGACGACCTGAGCCGCCTGCTCACCGGCACGTACCTCGACGGCATCGGCGAGCGTCCGCTGGAGGAGATCCGTGCCATGCGGGCCGAGTGCCAGCACGCGGAGGTCGAGCTGTCGTACCTCCGCCGCCTCGTGCAGGGCAGGCTCGACATCGTCCACGCCTACCTCGACCGTCCGGAAGGAGGTGCTCCCGACCTGGCCGCGCTCGTGGACAACCTGCCGGGCATCCTCGCCGGTCCGGGCCGTCCGTCCGGTCCGGGTCACCTGCCGATGCTGCACACGCCGGACACCGAGGAGTCGGAGCTCACCGCCGAGCTCGACGCCATCCTCGATGCTGAAGCCATCGGGACGCTCGGGGAACTGGATCCGGCCGCGCTCCGCGACGTCGCGACGGGACTCGAAGCACTCGAGCGACGGATCTCGATCGATCGGCGTGCCCTGCACGAGCGGATCGACGCGCTCCAGGCCGAGCTCGTCGAACGGCACAAGTCGGGCAGGGCGTCGGTCGACGGCCTGCTCACGTGAGTCCTTCGGGCTTCTCCGGCAGCGCCGGCCCGGCGACCTGGCGGCGATGAGTCCGGGAAACGGCCGATGCCAGACGGAGCCGGACCGGTGAAGGAGCTTCCGGATCGCTTCAACGAGCTCGGGTCGTTCATCCGCGAGCAGCGCAACTCGGCGAGGCTCTCGCTGCGGCGGCTCTCGGAGCTCGCGGGCATCTCGAATCCGTACCTGAGCCAGATCGAGCGCGGACTGCGCCGACCCTCGGCCGAGATCCTCCAGCAGATCGCGAAGGCCCTGCGGATCTCCGCGGAAACGCTGTACGTCCAGGCCGGCATCCTCGAGAAGCCCGATGGCGACACCGATCTCTCCCGCTACATCTTCGCCGACCACCACCTGACCGAGGAGCAGCGCCAGGCGCTGTTGCGCATCTACCTCTCGTTTCGCCACGAGAACGACGACTTCGCCGAGGAGGACGCGCGGGGCGACGTCGGAGGCGCACCGTCGGCGTCATCGTCGACGGAGACTGCGCCGGGCCCGGGGGACGGGTCAGGCGCACGCGGGACCGACCGAGGCGTCGACCGGGGAAACTCCCCGGTCGGAGGCGCCTCGGTGGGCGCAGCCGGCTGAAGGGGGCCTCCCCATTAGGATCGCTCGCGCATGAGGCGCCTGGCCGTCCTTTCGTTGCACACCTCCCCGCTTGCACAGCCCGGAACGGGCGACGGCGGCGGCATGAACGTCTACGTCCGCGAGCTCTCCTCGGCGCTCGCCCGCGCCGGCGTGGTCTGCGACGTCTACACGCGTGCCTGGTCGGCCGATCTTCCGACCTCGGTCGACATCGAGCCGGGGCTCCGGGTCCACCATGTCGCTGCGGGGCCACCGAGCCCGATGCCGAAGGAGTCCCTACCCGAGGTGATCGACGAGTTCGCCGACGGCGTCCTCAAGTCGATGGGCACCGCAATGGACCTCGGGGGGGACGAAGATCTGCCCTTCGACGCGGTGCACGCCAACTACTGGCTGAGCGGCGTCGCCGGGCACCTGATCAAGCACGAGATGAACCTGCCGCTGGTCTCGACGTTCCACACCCTCGACCGGGTGAAGGCCGAAGCCAGTCCTGAAGAGGTCGAGGCGGACGCGGCGCACCAGCGGGCCGAGGCGGAGGCGGCGGTCATTCGGTGCTCGGACACCATCCTCGCCTCGTGTTCGGTCGAGGCCGCCCAGCTCTCCGAGCTCTACGCGGCAGACCCCGCCCGCATCCGGATCGTCGCTCCCGGTGTCGACCACGCGTTCTTCGGTCCGGGCGACCGTCGTCAGGCGCGCCGGGCGCTCGGCATGCCGGATGACGGACCGCTCCTGCTCTTCGTGGGGCGGATCCAACCGCTGAAGGGACTTGGCGTGGCGGTCGAGACCCTCGCGGCGCTGCAGGCCGACCGCCCCGACGCACACCTCGCCGTCGTCGGCGGGCCGAGCGGGCCGCAGGGGGACGAGGAGGTCGCCCGCGTCCACGCGTTGGTGGAGACGCTCGGGCTCGCGGACCGGGTGCTCAACGTGCCGCCACGGCCCCACGAGCTTCTCTCGACCTACTACCGCGCCGCCGACGTCTGCCTGGTGCCGAGCCGGTCCGAGTCCTTCGGGTTGGTCGCGCTCGAAGCGGCCGCCTGCGGTGCGCCGGTGGTGGCCTCGGACGTCGGGGGGCTGCGGAGCCTCATCGACCACGGTCGCACCGGCTACCTCGTCGAAGACGCCTCCCCCGAGGCGTTCGCTGCGTGGGTCCGCCAGATCCTGGCCGAGCCGCTGCTCGCGGAGCGTCTCTCGACCGGTTCAGTGCTGCGGGCCCGGCGGTACACCTGGGCGAGAGCGGCACACCTGCTCCGCGAGATCTACGCCGATCTGACGGTCGGTCGCCTCGTCGAGTGCTCGTGAGCGGCGATCGCCGCGACATCCTTGCGAGCGACGACGATCGGGAACGTGTCTGTGCGCTCATCGACGAGTGGTCCATGCGAGAGCTCGCGAGCGACGGTGCGATGGTGGCGGTCGACCGACAGCCGGGCGGGGATCCGGTCACCGGGGCACCCCGTTGGTACCTGCGGATGCGTGGCGACGAGAAGGAGTTCGTGACCGTCTGGCTCACACTCCGCCAGCGGACGCTCCACCACGAGGCACAGTTCATGCCCGCTCCCGAGACGAACGTCGAGGCGACATGGGAGTACCTGCTGCGAAAGAACGCGGAGCTCGCGGGGGTCTCGTTCGCCCTCGGACCCGAGGATGCGGTCTACCTCGTCGGACGCATACCGATCGAGCGGATCGACGAGGACGAGCTCGACTGCATCGTGGGCGCGGCGCTCGCGTACACGGACGAGTGCTTTCCGACTGCGATGACGCTCGGCTACGAGGGTCGGTACCGCCGTCCTGCCACTTCCCGTCCACCTTCGGGGTGACGCCTCCGTCGCGGGAGCGTCCCGGAGAGGGGCGCCGGTAAGGGGAGGGCACCGCGTGCGCCACTGCTAGCGTGCCGCGGCATGGCACCGAAGCTGGTGATCATCGGCGGAGGGAAGATGGGCGCTGCGCTCGTCTCCGGCTTGATCGGCTCGGGTTGGGCCGTTCCGGGGGAGATCGCGGTGAGCGAGCCGGATCCCGCCCAGCGCGATCGGCTCGTCGCGGCCAATCCGGGTCTGTCCGTCGTGGAGGGTCCGCTGTCCACTGCCGACGTGCTGCTCGCCGTCAAACCCGATGTCGCCGAGTCCGTGCTCCGGACATGGGCGGCGCTCGGGGTCGAACGTGTGCTCTCGATCGTGGCAGGGCTCTCGACGCAACGGCTCGAAGGCGTGCTCCCGTCGGGAGCGGTGGTCATCCGCGCGATGCCCAACACGCCCGCGCTCGTCGGGGCCGGCGTGGCGGGGATGGCGGGCGGCAACGCCGCGACGGCCGCGGACCTCGACTGGGCGGAGGGGATCCTCGGCGCGGTGGGCACGGTGGTTCGCCTGCCCGAGCGGCAGCTCGACGCGGTGACAGGGCTGTCGGGGTCGGGACCGGCCTACGTCTTCCTCCTCGCGGAGGCCATGATCGAGGGCGGGGTCGCTGCCGGGCTGACCCGCGAGGTCAGCCGCGAGCTGGTGGTGGGGACGATTTCCGGCGCGGCCAGCATGCTGCGCGCCGGCGACGAGGACCCGGCAGCTCTGCGTGCCGCTGTGACCTCCCCGGGCGGGACGACCGCCGCCGCCGTCCGCACCCTCGAGTTCAAGGCCGTCCGTTCCGCGTTCATCGAGGCGATCGCCGCGGCGACCGAGCGGTCGCGCCAGCTCGGGCGGTGAGGACCGTGACGTTCCTTTCCGCCCCTCAGATGGCGACCAAGGGGCCGGCCGAGCGCTGAGGCTGCGATTCGAACGGAGGCCGGCGTGGATCCGGTGATCTACTTCCTCTCCGACTACGGGACCGCCGACGAGTTCGTCGGCATCGTCCGCGCCGTCCTCACCCGGATGGCACCGGGCGTCCCGATCATCGACCTCTGCCACGAGGTGGCGCCCTTCGACGTGGACGGTGGTGCCGAGATGCTGCTCCGGTGTGCGCCGTCTCTCGGGCCCGGCGTCGTCCTGGCCGTCGTCGACCCCGGGGTCGGAACCGGTCGGCGGGGCGTCGCGATCGAGGTCGGCGTCGACCAACCGGCACGCAAGGGGGAGCGTCGAGAGGCGGTGCATCCGCGTTGGCTGGTCGGTCCCGACAACGGGCTGCTCCTCCCGGTGGCCGAGGCGCTCGGCGGTGCGACGTCGGTGGTCGAGCTCGACCGACCGTTCGACCCGTCGACCGCTGCGCGCGGAGCGGTGCGGGCCGAGACAGGATCGGTCGCCACTGGCCCGACCTTCGACGGGAGGGATCTGTTCGCACCCGCGGTCGCACACCTGGTCGCCGGCGGGGACCCGCGCCGACTCGGTCCGGCGGCGCCGTCGAGCTCGCTCGTGGGCGCCACCCGCGGCCCAGAACGCTCGTCAGCAGTCGGAGGCACCGTTTCGCCCGGCGGCGGTCGGGTCGCTCCGGTGCGGACCGACGTCGCCTGGATCGACCGGTTCGGCAACGTGCAGCTGCGTGCGACACCCGCCGATCTGGTGGCGGCCGGCCTCGACGCCCGCACCGGCCGGCACCTCCGGGTCGTCGTCGAGACAGGGGCGGGGAGCCGGATCGAGGCCGGAGCCGGATCCGGACCACCCGAGGGCGATCCCCGCATCGAGGCGAGGCGGGTGACGGCCTTCGGCGAGCTCGAGGAGGGGGAGCTCGGCCTCCTCGTCGATTCGAACGGCCGGCTCGCACTGGTCATGGACCGGAGCTCGGCGGCCGAACGGCTGGGGATGAGCGCCCGTGGCGGCAGGGTCGAACTCGAAGGCACGATGCCGACGGCGCCGCCCTCCGACCGCAATTCGTCCTCGACCTGAGATCGACGGTGGCCGGGTCGCTGCCGACCCCCACGGCCTCGAGCTACCGCCGGAGGCCGGCTGGCCGTACGATGCTGCCGGTGTCACCCGTGGGCAGCACGCCGACGCCCGGTCCCCGCGCCGGTCCGCCCGTCTCCTCCGGGCGACGCATTCCCGAGGCGACGGTCACCAGGCTGCCCATCTACCAGCGGATCCTCGAGGAGCTGCTGCGCTCCGGCGCGACGACCGTCTCGTCCGAGCAGCTCGCGTCGGCGGCGCGGATCAACGCGGCGAAGGTCCGCAAGGACCTCTCGCTGCTCGGCTCGTTCGGCACGAGAGGCGCAGGGTACGACGCGGCCTTCCTCATCGAGCAGATCGACCGGCAGCTCGGGCTCGACCGCGTCTGGCCCGTGGTCATCGCCGGCATCGGCAACCTGGGTCGGGCACTTGCACGGTCACAGGGGTTCGCGGCCCGGAACTTCAAGGTGACCGCGCTGCTCGACACCGACCCCGCGATCATCGGCGAGCGGGTCGACGGGGTCGTGGTGCGCCACCCCGACGACCTCCCCGAGCTCGCGACCGTGGTGTCGCTCGCCATCGGGGTCATCGCCACACCGGCGTCGGGGGCACAGCGGGTCGCGGACCTCATGGTCGACGCCGGCGTCCGTTCGATCCTCAACTTCGCACCGGCGGTGCTCGAGGTGCCGCCGACCGTGCTCCTCCGCTACGTGGACTTGAGCATCGAGCTGCAGGTCATGAGCTTCTACCAGTCACGGCTCGCCGACGGCGGCTCGGTGGACGGGCCGGGCGACCGGATGCCGGTGATCCGATCGGTGGGTCTCACCACGAGCTCGTCGGAGTGAGCCGGCTTGCCTGCGGACCGGTCGGGCGGTTCCGACCGGTCGCTCACCAGCAGACATGCAGCCCGCGGACGGGAGGCCACCGGTTGCGCCCTACGCTTGAGTCGATGGTGGGCGCGAGCGGTCGTCGGGCGACCCGACGTCGTGACGGAGTGGGAGCACGAGTGGAGCGGCCGCGGAGTGGGACGGTGAGCGCATGTCGGTGATCGTGGTCGGCCTCGAGCAGCGCCATGCACCGCTCGACCTGCTCGAACGGGTCGCGGTCACCGAGGCCGAGCTGCCCAAGGCGCTCGGCAGGCTGCGTGACCGCTCGAATCTCTCCGAGGTGGTCGTGCTCTCGACCTGCCTGCGCACCGAGGTCTACGCGGTCGCCGACCGCTTCCACGACGGGGTCGCCGAGCTCTCGGAGTTCCTCGCGGCCATCGGCGCGAGCCCGGCCGACGCACTCTCGGAGCACCTCACCATCCGGTTCGACGACGACGTGGCGCCCCATCTCTTCACGGTGGCCGCCGGGCTCGACTCGGCGGTGCTCGGTGAGTCGGAGGTGCTCGGCCAGGTCCGTCGTGCCTGGGAGCGGGCGCAGGCCGAGCAGGTCTGCGGACCGGTGCTCGGCACCCTCTTCCGACATGCCGTCGAGGCGGGCAAGCGCGTGCGCACGGAGACCTCGATCGCTCGGGGCACGACCTCTCTGTCGCAGAGCGCGGTCGAGCTGGCAGCGGAGCATCGCGAAGGTGGGCTGGCCGGCGCACACGTCCTGGTGCTCGGGGCGGGGGAGATGGGCGATGGCGTGGCCCGGGCGCTCGACGGCCATCCGGTCGCGGACCTGGTCGTCGCCAACCGCACCTCCGATCGGAGCGAGGCCCTGGTGGCCGGCCTTCCGCCATCGGTGGCCGCGGTCACCCGCACAGCCCCATTCGACCGCCTCGGCGAGCTGGCCGTCACGGTGGACGTGGTGTTCACGACGGTCGACACCGCACAGCCGGTGGTCGACCGGTCGATGCTCGCGCTCGCGGCCGACGGACGTGACGACGCCTCTCCGCTCGTCGTGGTCGACCTTGGTGTGCCGCGCAACGTCGAGCCGGCCGCGGGCGAGCTCTCCGGTGTGGTCCTGATCGACATGGACGTCCTGCGCGAGTCGGTCGCCGATGCACTGAGCGGCCGCCAAGAGGAGGTCGCCGAGGCATCGGGCATCGTTGACGAGGAGGTCGAGCGCTTCAGGGTGGCGGCCCGAGCACGCGACGCGGCACCAATCGTCTCAGCGTTGCGGGCGATGGTGGAGCAACAGCGGGTGGCAGAGCTCGAACGGCAGCGGTCGAAGCGTTCGGGGATGAGCGACGCCGAGTGGGACGAGCTCGACGCCGTCACGCGCGCGGTCGTCGCCAAGCTGCTCCACCAGCCGACGATCGCCCTCAAGTCCGCGGCGGGCACCCCGCGCGCCGAACGCCTGACCGAGGCGCTGCGGACCCTCTTCGATCTCTGACGCCGGAGCCGGGCGACCTCCGATGCCCATGTCTGCGGTCTTCCGCCTGGCCACCCGCGGATCTCCGCTCGCATTGGTGCAGGCCGGACGCGTCGCCGCACTCCTCGAACGCACCGGTGTCGCGACCGAGCTGGTGACCGTCGAGACCGAAGGCGACCGACGGACCGACGTGTCGCTCGGGCGGATCGGTGGCCAGGGCATCTTCGTGAAAGAGGTGCAGGCGGCAGTCGTCCGCGGGGACGCCGATGCCGCGGTCCACTCCGCGAAGGACCTCCCCGCCTCACCGGGCGAACAGGTCCCCGGATTGGTGCTCGCCGCCGTCCCCGAGCGCGGCGACCCGCGTGACGCGCTGGTGGGCGGGTCGCTCCGTTCGCTCAGGACTGCGGCGCTGGTCGCGACCGGTTCGCCGCGCCGGAGGGCACAGTTGGCCAACCTCCGCCCCGACCTCGCCTTCACCGACCTCCGGGGCAACCTCGCGACCAGGCTCGCCGCGGTGGGTGCGGGCGGGGTCGACGCGGTCGTCGTGGCACGGGCGGCGCTCGAGCGACTCTCGTGGGAGCCGCCACCGGGTTGCACCGTCGAAGTGCTGAGCCCGTCGGTGATGGTGCCCCAGGTCGGGCAGGGGTCGCTCGCCGTCGAGTGCCGCGAGGGGGACGGTGCGACCCTCGACGCGCTCGCGTCCATCGACGACCGGCCCGCTCATGAGCTGCTCTTGGCGGAGCGGGCGTTCCTCGCCGCGCTCGGTGGTGGCTGCACCCTTCCGGTCGGGGCGACGGCGCGGTGGACCGGACCGACTGACGACGGCTCGCCAGCGGAACCGATGACGCTCATCGGGATGCTCGCTTCCTTCGACGGCAAGGTCGTCCTCCGGCACGGTCAGGTCGGCTCGGGTCCGGAGGAACTCGGTCGATCGGTCGCCTGCTACCTCCTCGACGAAGCGGGAGGCCGCGAGCTCGATCTCGTCGACGTGCCCGCGGGTGCCGGTACGGGCGACCATCCACCGACGGTCACGTCGTGAGCGTCGCGCTCGTCGGTGCCGGACCGGGCGACCCCGGGCTCTTGACGCTCCGCGGCGCGCAACTGCTCGAACGCGCCGACGTCGTGATCCACGACCGCCTCGTCGCGGCGGAGGTCCTGGCACTCGCAAGACGGGGTGCGGCGCTGATCGACGTCGGCAAGCGTCCAGGTGAGCCCGACCGCCAGGCGCGGATCAACGCGCTCCTCGTCGAGCACGGGCGTTCCGGCCGCCGGGTGGTGCGACTCAAGGGTGGTGACCCGTTCGTCTTCGGGCGTGGCGGCGAAGAGGCCGAAGCACTGCGGGCGGCAGGCGTCGAGTACGAGGTGGTGCCGGGGGTCTCTGCCGCGTTCGCCGCACCGGCGGCCGCGGGCATCCCGGTCACCCACCGGGCTGCGTCGAGCTGGGTGACGGTCGTGACCGGCCACGCAGGTGAAGCCGAGCCGCGGGTCGACTGGGCCGCGCTCGGTGCACACGACGGGACCCTCGTGGTGCTCATGGGGATGGCCGAGCGCGCACGGATCGCCGCCGAGCTGCAGGAGGCAGGCCGGAGCCCCGACACCCCGGTCGCAGTGGTGCACTGGGCGACGACGGCCGGCCAGCGGGTGGTGCGCACGACCCTCGGCGGTCTGGAAGAGGTCGAGCTCCCGCCTCCTTCGGTGATCGTGATCGGTGCGGTGGCAGGCCTCGACCTCGGGACGACCGGGGCGGAGCGGGAGTCGTGAGCGGTCCGGGGCTCGCGGGGCGGACCGTCGTCGTCACGAGAGGACGCGACCGGGCCGGCGCGCTGGCGCGCGCGCTGGTCGGACTGGGAGCGACCGTCGTGGAGCTCCCGGCGATCGAGATCGTCGACCCGGCCGACGGCGGCCGGGCGCTGACCGCGGCGACCGACGCGCTCGTCGCGGGAGAGTACGCATGGGTGGCGGTGACGTCGTCGAACGCGGCCGACCGGCTCTTCGCCTCGCTCGGTGACCGCCGGCCCTCGATCGCGGTGCACTGGGCGGCGGTCGGTCCGGCGACCGCCGCGGGCCTCGAAGACCGGGGCGTGACATGCGCCCTGATCGCCGAGCCGGCGACCGCCGCCGCATTGGTCGACGCGTTCCCTGCGCCACCATCCGGTGACGTCGGTCGACACGTCCGCGTCCTCTTCCCGCGCGCCGAGCACGCTCGTGCCACGCTCGCCTCCGGACTCGCGTCGAAGGGCTGGCTCGTCGACGAGGTCGTCGCCTACCGGACCGTCGCGGGCAGCCCGCCCGCCGATGCGCTCACTGCGGCCTGTCGGGCGGATGCGGTGCTCTTCACGTCACCGTCGACGGTCACCCGCACGCTCGAGCTCCTCGGGCCTGGCGGCGTGCCACCGCTCGTCGTGACCATCGGGCCGGTCACCACAGCGGCGGCTCGCGGCGCCGGACTGACGGTCGCCGGTGAGGCGGACCCGCACACGGCTGACGGACTGGCTCTCGCGCTCACCCGCGTGCTCCCTCCGGTCGGCAGCGACGGTTCGACCGCCGGGGGTGCGGAGCAGTGACCTCGAGCGCGGTGCTTTCCGGCGGGCGTGACGGCCCGCTTCCGGCCGGGCTGTCCGAGCCACCCTGCGACGCGACCCCGTAGGCTGGAGCTTCGTGGAAGATGACGTGTCCGACCTGGTGGAAGCTGGCGCAGCGGGGGCCCGTGCACCCTTCCGCCGAATGCGACGCCTGCGGCGGACTCCCGCGCTCAGAAGGCTGGTCGCCGAGACGCGCCTCTCCGTCGACGATCTGGTCGCGCCGCTGTTCGTGGCGGACGGCATCGACGGGCCGCGACCGGTCGTGTCACTGCCGGGCGTCGTCCAGCACACGGTGGACTCGGTGGCGATCGAGGCGAAGCGGCTCGCCGCGCTCGATGTGCCCGCGTTGATCCTCTTCGGGGTCCCGAGGCCCGAGGACAAGGACCCTGTCGGCTCCGCGGCGTCCCGACCCGACGGGATCACCCAGCGGGCGCTCGTCGCGGTGCGCGACGCCGTCGGAGACCGAATGGTGGTGATGGCCGACTGCTGCCTCGACGAGTTCACCGACCACGGTCACTGCGGCGTGCTCGATCCGATGACGGGCGAGGTCGACAACGACCCGACCATCGAACGGTATGCGGAGCTCGCCGTCGCACAGGCCGCGGCCGGTGCAGACGTCGTCGCACCCAGCGGCATGATGGACGGGCAGGTCGCGGCGATCCGCCGGGCGCTCGACCGGAACGGCTCGGACCAGATTGCGATCCTCGCCTACTCGGCGAAGTACGCGTCCGCGCTGTACGGACCGTTCCGTGACGCGGCCGGCGTCACCATCGCCGGAGGCGGTGACCGGAAGGGCTACCAGCAGGACCCGCGCAACCGGAGAGAAGGGGTCGCGGAAGCCCTTGCAGATCTGGCCGAGGGAGCCGACATGGTGATGGTCAAGCCGGCGCTCACCTCCCTCGACGTGATCGCCGACGTGCGTGCGGCGGTGGATGTTCCGGTCGGTGCCTACCACGTGAGCGGTGAGTACGCGATGGTGATGGCCGCCGCGGAGCGCGGGTGGATCGACGGCGACGCGGTGGCCTTCGAGGAGCTGACCGCGGTCCGCCGGGCGGGCGCCGACTTCGTGCTCACCTACTTCGCCGCTCGGGTCGCCGAGGCACTCGGTGGCTGAGCACGCCCGGTCGGCGGCACTCTTCGACCGGGCGTGCGCGGTGATTCCGGGTGGAGTCAACTCGCCGGTCCGGTCCTTCCGGACCGTCGGCGGCCATCCCTACTTCGTCACACGGGGTGAGGGAGCGTACGTCTGGGACGCCGACGGCAACCGGCTCCTCGACTTCGTGCAGTCGTACGGTGCGTCGATTCTCGGGCACGCCGCGCCGGCGGTCGTGCGCGCGATTGCCGCCGCAGCGGCGTCGGGGACGTCCTTCGGTGCGCCGACCGAGGGCGAGGTCCTCCTCGCGGAAGCCATCTGCGCGCGGGTGCCGGGCTGCGAGCAGGTCCGCCTCGTGTCGTCCGGCACGGAAGCCGCGATGAGTGCGTTGCGGGTCGCCCGCGGCTTCACCGGCAGGTCCCGGATCGTGAAGTTCGCCGGCTGCTACCACGGACACTCCGACGGGCTGCTCGCAGGCGGTGGGAGCGGGGTGGCCACGCTCGGCCTGCCCGACTCGGCGGGGGTCCCGGAAGGGGCCGTCGCGCAGACGGTCGTCGCGCCCTACAACGTGGTCCCCGAGCTCGACGAGCAGGTCGCGTGTGTGATCGTCGAGCCGGTCGCCGCCAACATGGGCCTCGTCGAGCCGCGCACCGGGTTCCTCGAAGGTCTCCGCGCGGCGTGCGACGCGGCCGGTTCGCTGCTCATCTTCGACGAGGTGATCACCGGTTTCCGGCTCGGGGAGTCCGGCGCGTCCGGTCGGACCGGCGTGCGGCCCGACCTCTGGTGTTTCGGGAAGGTCATCGGGGGCGGGCTGCCGGTCGGTGCGTTCGGTGGCCGCGCCGAGGTGCTCGCGGTGCTCGCGCCCGAGGGCGACGTCTATCAGGCCGGCACCCTTTCGGGGAACCCACTTGCCACGGCGGCCGGGCGGACGGTGCTCGAGTTGCTCGACGCGGATGCATACGCAGGACTCGCGGCACGGGTGGGCCGGTTCGCTCCGGCTCTCGAGCAGGTCCTCAGCGGCGCGCTCTCGCGGGCGGGCGCCACCGACGCGTCCGGCCATCCGCTCGGTGCGCAGGTGCCCGTCGTGGGCCCGCTGTTCGGCCTCTTCTTCACCCCGGTCGGATCCGACCCGGTGCACGACCACGACGGCGCCACGGCATCCGCGGCGACCGGTCTCTACGCGCGGCTCTTCCACGCAATGCTCGAGCGTGGCGTGGCGCTCGCCCCGGGCGCGTACGAAGTGGCGTTCCCGTCCATGGCACATGGCGATGACGAGCTCGACCGTGCCCTCGAGATCGCGTCCGAGGCGATCGTCGCCGCGCTCGCCCGGTGAGGTGAGCGTGCCGACGGTCGACAGCCGCCTGCACCCACCGCGGGCGGTGCCCGATGCGTCGACGTTCCGGTTCACCGGCGCGACGCTCGAAGGCGATGGTCCAGCACCGCCCACGACGGGCTGGACGTTCGAGATCGGTGAGACCGGCGTCGCACTCTCGGGGTCCGCGGCAGGTCCACGGTGGACCGTCAGACGCTCTGACCTCACGGCGGTCGATCTCGGGCCCGTCCGACGAGGACCGCTCGGGCGTCCGTCGGTCCCGGTCGACGTGGTGGTCGGCGCCCGGACCACCAGGCTGTGGGTCGACGGCGGTCCCGCGCACGCGGTGCAGCTGGAGGGTCTCGCGACGTGGATCGGCACTGCACGTGGTCACCGCCGGACTCGCCGCTCCGGTCGCGTCGCACTGGTGACCGGCTCGGCGTCGCTGCTCGCAGCCGGAGTGCTCGCCGTCGCGCTCGCGAGCGTGCATGGCGGTTCGACGCCCGCGCCGCGGGTGGTCGCACCGGACCTCCCCTCTGCCGACCAGCAACTCGCCGACGCCGTTTTGTTGACCCGGCACGATCTCCCACCGGGATGGACGGTCGGCAGTGTTGGCGGCGCCCCCGTCACCACGCACGACCGTACGGCCCAGGCTGCGATCGCCACTGCGTTCTCGCACTGCAGCGGCGTCTCGGGCCAGCAGGCCGCGTTCGTGCTCGGGGGACGAACCGCCGACGAGACCGCGCAGTCGTCGTCACCGGTCTTCGTCGGGCCGTCGCCGGCGGAGCGTTCGGGTGCCGCGCTCGAGCTGCAGACCGAGGCAACGGTGGTGCGGACCAACCGTGACGAGGGGACCGACCTCGCCCTCCTCGGCAACCCCGACGTGCCGCGGTGTGCCGCCGTCGCGATCGCGTCCGAGCTCCAGCTCGGCGTCGACGACGCGACAGGTGGCACCGGCCGACCGGGCCCGCCATCGGCGACGGTCCTGCACCTCGTCGCACCGGCCGGCGAGCAGGCGGTCGGCCTCGAGACGACGTTCACCGTCTCCGACGGGTCGACGGCCATTCCGGTCCAGGTGGTGGATGCCACCGTCGGCAGCGGCCGGATCGAGGCGCAGTTCCAGGCGTTCGCCATCGGCGGCACCGTCCCCGTGCTGGTGGTGTCAGCATCGCTGACAACGCTCGAGCTCCGCGTCGCGAGTCAGGGCAGGTCAGTGACGGTGTAGACGTCCGAGCGACCTTTCCCCACCGGTTCTCGCGGGACCGGACGGGTCCGTCCGGTCCGCACGCCTGTGAGACAGAATGGAGAGCGTGCCGCACCACGCACGAGTCGCGGAGGCGCATCGCCGAATGGGCGATGTAGTCCTTGCACCACTCACCGTGATGACGGCAGGATGGCCGAGGTCGTTGCATCGAACCGCGCGGTCCCACGAATGACAGAGGAGAGCACCATGACCGTCGGCATCGCGGAACTCCCTCCCGAAGGCATGCAGCTCGGTGGTGTCGCATTGGCCGGCGACACCGACCGAGGGACGAAGACGACCGAAGGCCTGAGCCTGCTCTTCACCGCGGCGGGCATCACCGTGCAGGGTCCGCAGCCACAGATCGAGCGGCTGCTCGTCTGGTCCGGTCTCGACTCCGCGAGCTGCCACGAGAAGATCGACTTGAATGACGGGCGGAGCGCAGCGGTGATGGAGCTCACATCCGGGGGGCAGTCGATCCGGTTCCTCCTTCCGACCGAGACGGTCTCGCCGGGTCAGGCCGCGTACCTCGACCAGGCCCTCCCTGCGTGGCTCGCCCGCTATCGCAGCGCGGTCGGGCCGGCGGCGACGGCCGCCGCCGCCGTGGAGGACGCCGAAGCTGTGGCCACCCGTCAGCCGGTCGATCACGGGGCCGGCGCACCGTCCGCCGGGTCGTCGCCACAGCCGGCTCCGCCGCCTCCACCACCAAGTGGGGCGCTTCCGCCGATGGCCCGCCCGCCCATGGCCGCCGCGACCGGTCCGGCGGCGACGGAATCGACGAACGGCAGTGCCGGCGCGCCCGCGGACCAACCCGTCCACGCTCCCGCCGCATCCGCTGCGCCTGCCGAGCCGACGACGCCGGCCGCACCTGCGCCGCCATCACCCGACGTCGAGACGGGACCGGTCGCGCCTGTCGCCGGCCGGGGGCCGACCCGCGCCGGGGCACCGCCCGCGCAGCCGGGGCCCACGGACGCGACGCCGGGTTGGGAATTCACGAGCGACCCGATGCCCACGGCGACCGCCTGGGACGATCCGCCGCTCGGGCAGGTGCAGGCACCTGACATCGTGCCGCCGAAGCGGGCGAAGGGCTGGCACCGTCGCCGCGGTCATGACGACGGCGTGCTGCCGGAGACCGCGGGCCCGACGACGGCTGCACCGACCGACGCGATCCCGCTCGGTGTCATCTTGCCGCCGCCGTCCCCGGACGAGCCCTCGGTCCTGCTCCCACCTCCGCCGCCTTCCGGCGCGGCGCCTTCGGAGACCATGGCACCGCCCGCGCCGGGCGACGGCCTCCCCGACGAGTCGCCGACCGGGAAACCCTCGAAGAAGGGCCGCCGGTGGCGCCGCGGTGGAGTGGCCGCGACGTCGGCCGCGACATTCGTCGTCGACGGCGACGCGGGCACGACAGACCCGGGAACGGGCGGTGCGGAGGTCATCGAGGGGTCCGCACCGGCCACCGCCGGTGACGCGATCGGCACCGGTCCCTCGATCGCCGACGGCGGAGGTCACGTCGTCCCGCCGGTGATCACCTCCCACGTGCCCGACCAGCCGGATCTGTCGGCTCCGCAGCTCGTGACCGTGCCCGACCAGCCGGATCTGTCGGCTCCGCAGCTCGTGACCGTGCCCGAACCGGGTGAGCCGGCAGGCGGGCGCAGTCGGAGGACGCTCACCTTCCTGTTGGTCGTCGTCCTGCTCGTCGTGCTCGGCGGCGTCGCATACGTCCTCGTGAAGCGCCACAACAGTGCGAACACCGCTTCGACCGTGGTGCCGCCGGTGACCACGGTGAGCCCCGACGTCGCGCTGGCGACGTCGATCAATCTGCGGCTCGCCGACCTGCCCTCGGGCTGGGCCCGGCTGACTGCCGGCACGCCGGTCACCCGGATGCCGAACGGACCTCCGGCTGCCCGTCTCCAGGCGAGCCGGACGCTGAGCTCGTGCACCGGGCTGCCGCTCGCGACGGTCAACGGGCTCTTCGCCGGGGGGGACCTCCCGGGTGCGACCGCACTCTCGACCTCACCCACCTTCGAACAGCTCGCCAACCCGACCTTCCAGATGTTCTCGACGACCGACGTCCTCGCGTCGGCCGCCTCCGTGCGACCGCTCACCGCAGCGCTCGCGAGCCCGTCGTTCACGACCTGCTTCGCGCAGTACCAGAGCGCGTTGGTCGCGGTGTCCGTGGCGGGCGGAACGGCGCAGGTCCAGGCCGTCGCGTTGAGCGCGCCGACCGGGGTGACCGCGATCGGCGAGCTGACCACGGTGACCCTGCCGGGCCAGAGCCCCTTCGTGGTGGGGCAGGCATTCCTGTTCAGCGGCCGCATCTTCACGATGCTCGAACCGTCGACGAGCGGGACCTCCGTGCCGTCGGACGCGTTCATCCCCGCCTACGACGCGGTGACGGGGCGGCTCGCCGCGGCAGCCACCCGCTGACCGACCGCAACGCCCCGCCGTCGGCGGACGGACCGGTCGTCGGGTTCAGGACCCGTCGGGGACCAGACTCGCGAGACGGGCCAATGCGCGGTAGATGCCTTCCGGTGCGCCGACCTGGTCGGGCCGCAGGAGGTTGGCCATGATCGTGAGGATCCACGACATGAGCGGCTCGGAGTACATGCCCGCGCCGACGCAGAGGCGCATGAGCTCGGGATGGCTGATCACGCGTACGAACGCTCGGGCCACCCGGTAGTAGAGCCCGTAGGCGTCCTCGAGGCGGCGCTCGTAGCGCACGAGGCCGGCGTAGCCGTCACCGGAGAGCGCTTCTCCGAGGCTCGCCGCAGCAAGGCGACCGGTCTCGTAGCCGTAGGCGATGCCCTCCCCGTTGAACGGGTTGATCGAAGCCGCCGCATCGCCGACCAGCACGGTGGTGGCTCCGATGCGCGGACCGACCGCGAGACCCATCGGCAGCTTGCCGCCCGTCGGTGGACCGAGCGATGTCTCGGGTGAGAGCTCCCAGCGCTCCGGCGCCCAGGCGATGAAGTGGTCCATGAGCGTCGAGGTGTTGAGACCCTTCCAGCGACGTCCGGTGGAGAGGAGACCCACCCCCACGTTCACCCGGCCGTCCCCGAGGGGGAAGATCCACCCGTACCCGGGGACGACGTTCCCCTCTTCGTCACGGATGTCCAGGTGGGATTCGATGAACGGCTCGTCGTGCCCCGGCGAGGTGTAGTAGCCACGGAGCGCCATGCCGAGGGGCTGACTCCGGTCGCGGGCTGCACCGAGCGAACGACCGAACCGCGAGTTCGCGCCGTCGGCGACCACGACATAGCGCGCCCGGACCTCTCGCGACTCTCCGCTCGCCCGGTCGCGCACGACGGCTCCGACGCACGGTGCCAGTGACCCGTGGCCGCCGGACACCGTGACCGGATCCGGAGCCTCGGCGAGGATCGGACGGACCGCCTCGGTGCCCTGCCATACCGTCGCGCCCGCCTTCGCGGCACGATCGTTGACCAGCGCGTCGAGGTCGTGTCGCGTGATGACGTAGCCGTACGGCGGGAAGCTCGGGTGCTCGGGCCAGGGAAGGTCGAGGACACGGCCGAACGCGCACGACCGCAGACCGCGGTAGCGGTGCGCCCCCGCCAGCGCGCTCTCGACCCCCATGTCGGCGAGTTGGCGCACCGAGCGCGGGGTCAGCCCGTCGCCGCAGGTCTTCGCGCGGGAAGACCTTCTTCTCCACGAGCGCCACGTCCCATCCGGCCTCGGCGAGCCAGTAGGCGCAAGAGGACCCGGCCGGACCACCACCGACCACCAGTACGTCGTGGACCGAGTCGCCCGCTCCGACCGATCGCGCCGCGCCGCGGGCGTCGCCCAGCGCGCCGGACGGCTCGGATCCGGGCACGTCGGTCGCGGGGGCGCTCACCGACCCCATGGTAGGGGGCCGCACCGGCCGCCGGGCACGGTGTCCGCGCTGCGACAGGGCCGGCCATCGCGAGGCGCTCGCGGATGTGCTTGGCCGAAGGGGTGCGTGGTAAAAACAGTCACCTGTGGACGACTATCTGCCGATCCTGATCCTCCTGGTCCTGGCGCTGCTCTTTGCGAGTATCTCGTTCGTGGCCTCGGGGTTGCTGGCTCCCGGCAAGCGGCCCACTGCGGCGAAGATCGCTCCGTACGAATGCGGGATCGTCCCGGGCATCGATCCGCCCATGCGCTTCCCGGTCCGCTTCTATCTGATCGCGATGATCTTCATCATCTTCGACATCGAGATCGTCTTCCTCTACCCGTGGGCGGTGATCTTCCGGCAGCTGCGGGCCTTCGGCCTGGTCGAGGTGGTGGTCTTCGCGGCCGTCGTCTTCGTCTCGTTCCTCTTCCTCGTGAGCAACGGAGCCCTGAGCTGGGGACCGGCGAAGCGGCTCGTCGGTGCGCTGCCGCCCCGCACGTCCACGTCGACCATCGCCCGGATCTCGGCGACAGCGGACGCGGCGATGCCCGGATCGGTGACGCCGGTGACCGGCACACCTGGCGGCCCCGGCCGCGCCGCGTAGGCGGGGACGGGCGGGCATGGGACTCGAGGACCTGCAGCACAACTTCCTGACCGGGCGGCTGGAGGACCTGGTCAAGTGGGCCCGCACCTACTCGATGTGGCCGGCCACCTTCGGTCTGGCGTGCTGCGCGATCGAGATGATGTCGGTGGGCGCGGCGGACTTCGACCTCGCGCGTTTCGGCATGGAGGTCTTCCGGGCGTCACCTCGCCAGGCCGACCTCATGATCGTGGCGGGTCGCGTCTCCCAAAAGATGGCGCCCGTTCTCCGCCAGGTCTACGACCAGATGATGGAGCCCAAGTGGGTGCTCTCGATGGGGGTGTGCGCGTCCACCGGCGGGATGTTCAACAACTACGCGATCGTCCAGGGAGTCGACCAGATCGTTCCGGTCGACGTGTACGCACCGGGCTGCCCCCCGACGCCGGAGACGTTGATGCACGCGATCCTCACCCTGCACCAGAAGGTCCGTTCCGGTGAGATCACCCGTCGGCGCGAGGAGGGACCGACCGCCGGCCTCGACAGCGACGAGGGCTCCGACACCGACGACGCGCGTACCCGGGGCGACGAGGAGGCCCGTGGGTGGACCCCCGTGCGCCCCGACGCGGTCCACGTGGGCACGCCGCGACGCAATCCGGTCATCGCCCGGAGCGTCGGAGAGCCGCTGTGAGCGAGACGGGGGCGGTCGGGACGGTCGAGGGCGCAGCGACTGGTGTCTCGGTGGCGCGCTCGGCGGGCACCGCGACCCAAGAGGTCGTCTTCCCCACCCGTGCGCAGTACGTGGGTGTGGTGGAGGGCTTCCGCGACGACGGGTTCGAGACCTGCGCCGACCTGTGCGCTGTCGACTACCTCGGCCATCGCGCGCGTCGGCTTCCCGACGGGGTCACCCCTGAGCGCTTCGAAGTCGTCGTGAACCTGGTGTCCCTCAGCAGGGCGCAACGGGTCCGTGTGCGCGTGGCCGTCCCCGAGTCCGACCCGGTGGTGGCGTCCCTCTTCGACTGCTACCCGGGAACCGAAGCGATGGAGCGCGAGGCCTACGACCTGTTCGGGATCGTCTTCGCGGGCCATCCCGACATGACGCGGATCCTCATGCCGGAGGACTGGGAGGGCCATCCCCTCCGCAAGGACTACGGCGTTGGTCGCGTGCCGGTGCAGTTCAAGGGCGCACCAGGGCCCCGATGAGCGACGCCGGGCGAGCGTCGAAGGGGACCGGCACCTCGTTGGTGGCCGAGACCTCCGAGGGGGGCCAGGAGCTGGCCGCCCGCACCGCGACCCCCGCGGACGAACTGCGCCGCGAGGCCGGTGGGGTGCTTCGTCTCCCGGAGGGCGCGGCGATCGATCCGTCCGACATCGACGTCGAGCAGACCGACGACGAGACGATGATCATCAACATGGGGCCCCAGCACCCCTCGACCCACGGCGTGCTCCGGCTGATGTTCGAGCTCGACGGCGAGACCGTGCTGCGGACCAAGCCGGTCATCGGCTACCTCCACACCGGAATGGAGAAGACGGGCGAGGAGCTCACCTATGTCCAGGGCTCCACCAACGTCACCCGGATGGACTACCTCTCGCCGCTCCACAACGAGCTGGTCTTCTCGCTGGCGGTCGAGGCGCTGCTCGGTGTCGAGATGCCGCCGCGCTCGGACTGGATCCGGATGCTCCTCGTCGAGCTCAACCGGGTCTCCTCCCACCTCATGTGGATGGCCACCAACGGGATGGACCTCGGGTCGACCTCGATGATGATCTACGGATTCCGCGAGCGCGAGATGGTCCTCGCGTTCTTCGAAAAGGTCACCGGCCTGCGGATGAACCACAACTTCATCCGCCCGGGAGGCACGGCGGCCGACCTGCCCGACGGTTGGGAGGACGACGTCGCGATCATCTGCGACACCGTGCTGCCGCGCGCCGACGAGTACGACGAGCTCCTGACCGGACAGCCGCTCTTCCGGCGCCGCACCGAGGGGGTCGGCACGATCTCCGCCGAGGAGGCGCTCGCACTGAGTCTCACCGGACCGATCCTCCGGTCGACCGGTGTGCCGTGGGACCTCCGCCGGTCGATGCCCTACCTCCGCTACGACGAGGTCGACTTCGACGTCATCGTCGGGACCTACGGGGACAACTTCGACCGGTACTCGATCCGCCTCAACGAGATCCGCGAGTCGATCCGCATCATCCGCCAGATCGTGGAGAAGATGCCGGCCGGCGACTACCGCGTCCAGGACAAGAAGGTCACGCCGCCGCCACGCGGGCGCATCGACGAGTCGATGGAGGCGCTGATCCACCACTTCAAGGTCTTCACCGAGGGGTTCCGGGTACCCGAGGGCGAGGTGTACGTGGCGATCGAGTCGCCCCGGGGCGAGCTCGGTTGCTACCTCGTCTCCGACGGCTCACCGAAGCCCTACCGGCTCCATATCCGGGCGCCGAGCTTCGTCAACCTGCAGGGTCTGCCCCTCATGATGCGCGGCGGGCTGGTGGCCGATGCGGTCGCCGTGTGCTCCTCGATCGACCCGGTCATGGGCGAGGTGGACCGGTGAGCGACGCTCATCCGCGGCCGGCGGCGACGCCGGTCGGACCGCCGCGTCCGCGGCCCACGGCCCCGCGCCACCTCTCGCCGGAGCTCGTCGCGCGCGCGAAGAAGCTCATCTCGCTCTATCCGCGGCCACGTTCGGCGCTCATTCCCCTCTGCCACCTCGCCCAGGCGCAGGACGGTTGGCTGACTCCGGCGGCGATGGAGGACATCGCCGTCCTGGTGGGCGTCACACCGGCCGAGGTGCTCGGCACCGCCTCCTTCTACGACATGCTCCACACCGAGCCGGTCGGCACCTACGTCGTCTCGGTGTGCACCAACATCGCCTGCCTGCTCAACGGCGCAGTCGAGCTGCTCGAGCACGCCGAGCGCTCGCTCGGGATCAATGCCGGGGGCACCACCGCGGATGGTGTCGTCACCCTCGAGGAGGCCGAATGCCTCGCCGACTGCGACCGCGCCCCGTGCGTGCAGGTGAACCACCGTTTCGTCGGCGCGCAGTCCCCCGAGTCCTTCGACCGACTTGTGGGCGAGCTGCGTTCCGGCGCACGCGCCGGTGAGATCCCCGAGCACGGGACGCTCAACCGTGTCGAGCGTGTCCCCGGACTCGAGGCCGACCGGGCGGTCGTGGCGACCGAGCGCGCCGCGATGGCAGACGCGCAGGCCGCGCGCGCTGCCGCGCCGGGCAGCGGGGGTGGTCCGTCGTGACGATCACGGACGCCCCGAAGATCGTGACCTCGCGCCTCGGACACGAGGACTCCCACACGTTGGCCCGCTACGAGGCGACCGGCGGGTACGCCGCGTTGCGCAAGGCCCTCACCATGACGCCCGAGGAGGTGGCCCACGAGGTCGACGCGGCCAGCTTGCTCGGTCGCGGGGGAGCGGGCTTCCCGGCGGGCCGCAAGTGGGCGATGCTGCGTGCGAATCCGGTGACCTACCTCGTGGTCAACGGGGACGAGAGCGAGCCGGCCACGTTCAAAGACCACCTGCTCGTCGAGCGCGACCCGCACCAGCTCATCGAGGGCGTGCTCATCGCGGCCTATGCGCTCCAGGTCAGCCAGGCGTTCATCTTCATCCGGGGCGAGTTCGCCCTCGGGCTCGAGCGCGTCGCAGCCGCGCTCAACGAGGCGTATGCGGCCGGTGCGGTGGGGTCGGACATCTTCTCCTCGGGGTTCTCCCTCGACGTCGTCGTCCATCCGGGCGCCGGCGCCTACATCTGTGGCGAGGAGACTGCGCTCCTCGAGTCCCTCGAGGGAAAGCGGGGCTTCCCGCGGATCAAGCCCCCGTACTTCCCGGCGGCCGTCGGCCTCTACGGCGAGCCGACCGTGGTCAACAACGTCGAGACCATGTCCAACCTCCCGTGGATCGTCCTCAACGGTGGTGCCGCGTTCGCCGCGCTCGGCGAGGGTCGCTCTGCGGGCACCCGGCTGTTCGCACTCGCAGGCCACGTGAACAAGCCCGGCGCCTACGAGCTCGAGATGGTCAAGACGACCTTCGACGACCTGATCAACGCACCGCTGCTCGGCGGGGGAGTGCGCCACGGACGCTCGCTCAAGGCCTTCATCCCCGGCGGGGTCTCGGCTCCGTGGTTCGGGCCCGACGAGATCGACCTCCCCCTGGGCCAGGACGAGGTCGCCGGCGCGGGCTCGATGCTCGGCTCCGGCTCGGTGGTCGTCATGGACGACCACACCTGCGCGGTCCGAGCGGCCTGGCGCATCACCAAGTTCTTCGCACGGGAGTCGTGCGGCCAGTGCACACCGTGCCGCGAGGGGTCGGGGTGGCTCGAGAAGATCATGGAGCGCATCGAGCACGGGCAGGGTCGCGAGGCGGACCTCGACCTGCTCCTCGACGCGTGTGACAACATCGCCCCAGGGTTGACCTGGCCGCCGCAACAGACGACGATCTGCGTTCTCGGGCCGTCGATCCCCTCGTCGATCAACTCCGCGATCACCATGTTCCGCGACGAATTCCTCGTGCACATCAAAGAGGGCGGGTGTCCCCATGGCTGAGGAACAGGCCGACGGCGCCGGCGCAGCGGAGGTTCCGCCGACGGTCACCTTCGAGCTCGACGGACGCGAGGTGACTGCGCGCAAGGGCGACATGCTCATCGCCGCGGCCGAGCGTTGCGGCACGTTCATCCCCCGCTTCTGCTACCACCCCCGGATGAAGTCGGTCGGCGTGTGCCGGATGTGCCTGGTCGAGGTCAGCGGACCGCGTGGATCCTCGCTGCAGCCGAGCTGTTTCATCGAGGCCCAGGACGGGATGTCGGTCGTGACTGACTCCGACCGGGTCAAGAAGGCGCAAGACGGCGTGCTCGAGTTCCTGCTCATCAACCATCCGCTCGACTGCCCGGTGTGCGACAAGGGCGGCGAGTGCCCGCTGCAGGACCAGACACTCGCGTACGGACCCGGCGAGACCCGCTTCGTCGAGGAGAAGCGCCACTTCGAGAAGCCCGTTCCGATCTCGGAGCTGGTCCTCCTCGACCGCGAGCGGTGCATCCAGTGCAGCCGCTGCGTCCGGTTCGCCGACGAGGTGGCCGGCGAAGCGCAGATCGACTTCATCGGCCGCGGGGAGGAGCTCGAGATCGGCCACTTCCCCGAGCTGCCGTTCACCTCGTACTTCTCGGGCAACACGGTCCAGATCTGCCCGGTCGGCGCGCTCACGTCGACCTCCTACCGCTTCGCGGCGCGACCCTGGGACCTCGACCAGGTCGAGTCGACGTGCACGACCTGCTCGTTCGGCTGCCGGGTGGCAGTGCAGTCGTCGTCGAACCGTGTCACCCGTCTGCTCGGCATCGACGCCGACCCGGTCAACCACGGCTGGCTCTGCGACAAGGGCCGCTACGCCTGCGAGGCGGTCAACCGCGACGACCGCCTCGTCGAGCCCATGGTCCGCAAGGGCGGCGAGCTCGTGCCGGCGTCGTGGCACGAGGCGCTCGACGCGGTCGCCGCCGGGCTCGAGCGCGCGTCGGCGAGCGACGGTCCTGGGTCGATCGGGGTCATCGGCGGGGCGCGTCTCACCAACGAAGGCGCCTACGCCTGGGCGAAGCTGGCCAAGGGCATCCTCGGCACCGACTCGGTCGACGCGCAGCTCGGTGACGGTCTGCCGGCCGAAGTCGTGCTCGGGCTCCCGCGTGCGACGATCGACGAGGCCGCTGCAGCGAAGACCGTGATCCTCCTGACCGGCGATGTCCGCGAGGAGGTGCCGGTGCTCTTCCTCCGCCTCCGCGGAGCGGTCGTCGACGGCGGCCTCGACCTCGTCGAGCTCTCGCCGCAGGCGACCTCGCTGACGCCCCACGCAGCGGTCTCCCTCCGGTACGCGCCCGGGGGGGTCATCGCCCTCGCCGAGGCGGTCGTGGGCACGGAAGGACCGTCGACCGGGGACCCGGACGCGGACGGCCTCGCCGCGGCCCGCCGCCTCGTGGGTGCCGGCGACGTGGTCGTCGTCGTCGGGCGGCCGTCGCTCGCGGAGGACGGTTCGCTGGTGGCCGAGGCCGCCCAGGTCCTCGCACGTGCGCTGCCCGGTGCCCGCTTCCTTCCCGCGCTCCGGCGCGGCAACGTGCTCGGTGCGCTCGACATGGGCCTCGCACCGGGGCTCCTGCCCGGCCGGGTCGGGCTCGAGGCCGGTCGCGGGTGGTTCGTCCAGGCGTGGGGTGCGGTACCCGACTCGAGGGGGCGCGACACGTCCGCCATGTTGCAGGCCGCGGCCGGGGAGCCCGCCGCGGACGGCAGGGTGCGCGCGCTGGTCCTGCTCGGCGCGGACCCGCTCGCCGACTTCCCCGACCGCGGCCTCGCCGAGCGGGCGGTCGACGGGGCGGAGTTCGTCGTCGCGATCGCCGGTTCACCCAGTGAGGTCACCCGACGGGCGCACGTGGTCCTACCGGCAGCGGTCGCCCACGAACAGCCAGGTACGACCACCAACATCGAGGGGCGCATCAGCCGTCTCGGCCAGAAGCTCGTGCCGCCTGGACAGGCATGGCCGGACTGGATGATCGCCGCCGAGCTCGCGACCCACCTCGGCGGCGACCTCGGGTTCGACTCGATCGGGGCCGTCTGGGACGAGATCGAGCAGCGCTCGGTCGTGCACGCGGGGATCACGGGTGCGGTCCTCGACGCGGCGTCGTCTGCGGACGGGGTGCTCGCGCCGATGGCTGCAGGCGGTGAGCACGTGGTGGCGCCGCTCGATCCGATCGCCTTCGCCGGCGTCGAGTCCGTCGAGCGACAGGGCGCCCCGCTGCTGACCGGGTTCTCCGGCGAGCGTGACGCCGGCGTGACTTCGGCGAGCACCGCAGTGGCAAGCGAATCCGGCGACCCGGTCGCCCGACCGGAGCCGTTGTGCGGGCCGGTCGAGCTCGAGGTCCCTCACGTCCCGCCGCCCGACAGCTACTCGGTGCGACTCGTCGTCTCGCGGGCGCTCTACGACCTCGGGGATGCGGTGTCCGCGGTACCCGCCCTCGACCGGCTCGTCGCGAGGGCACCGCTCCGGGTGAACCCCCATGACCTCGACGACCTCGGGATCGCAGCGGGTGGCGCCGTCCGCGCCCGCGGCGCGACCGGATCGGCCCTCGTGTCCGCCGTGCCGGACGAGTCGCTCCCGCGCCGGGTCGTCGCCATCGAGGTCAACGTGCCGATCACCGACGGCGCCGACGGCACGGTCAGTACGGTTGCGGACCTCCTCGATGCCACTGCGCCCGTCGTCGAGCTGCGGCTGGAGACGCCGTGACGGGTTTCCACGCACTGCTCACCGGCCTCGTCGGGGCGTCGGACCCGCTCTACGTCAACGGCGTCAACTGGGTCGTCGTCCTCATCGTGGTCATCAAGGTGTTCGTCGTCTTCGCCGCGCTGATGGTCGCGGTGATGCTGATGATCTGGTTCGAGCGCAAGGTCATCTCCGACATGCAGAGCCGGATCGGCCCCAACCGTGCGGGCCCCTTCGGAATCGCCCAGACGCTCGCGGACGGGATCAAGCTCTTCTTCAAGGAGGACCTCATCCCCGAGCGGTCCGACCGCGCAGTCTTCATCCTCGCCCCGTACCTCACGATCGTGACCGCATTCCTCAGCTTCGCGATCGTGCCGATCGGCGGCGAGGTGACCATCGCCGGTCACACCTTCGAGCTACAGCTCGCGGACCCGCCGATGGGCATCCTCTTCCTCCTCGCGATGTCGTCGATCGGCGTCTACGGCGTGATGCTCGCCGGCTGGTCGTCGGGGTCGAAGTACCCGCTCCTCGGGGCGGTGCGCGCCTCCGCCCAGATGATCTCCTACGAGGCGGCGCTCGGGATGACGGTGGTCATGGTCGTCCTCATCACCGGCTCGCTCTCCACGCGGACGATCGTCGACGCGCAGTCGGCCCACCTCTGGCAGTGGAACGCGATCCGACTGGCCGTGGTGCCGTTCGTGATCTTCTTCATCGCGGTCATCGCCGAGACCAACCGCCCTCCGTTCGACCTGGTTGAAGCCGACTCCGAGCTCGTCGGTGGCTTCGTCACCGAGTACTCGTCGATCCGGTTCGCCCTCTTCTTCCTTGCCGAGTTCATGAACACGATCACCATGTCGGCGATCACGGTGACCCTCTTCTTCGGGGGTCCCGACGGCCCGATCCCGCACATTCCCCACACCCAGTGGCTGTGGCCGATCCTGTGGTTCCTCGCCAAGACCATCGCCTTCCTGTTCGTCTTCGTCTGGCTGCGGGCCGCCCTGCCTCGGCTCCGGTACGACCAGCTGATGGACCTCGGGTGGAAGCGGTTGATCCCCCTCGCCCTCGGTTGGCTGATGATCGTGGCCGGGTTCGTGGTCGACGGTTGGTGGGGGCTCGCCATGGCCGCGGCCGTGGTCGCCGGTGCGGTGGTGATGACCCGGGCGTTCTCCATCGGCGCGGAGCGCGAGCAGACCCGGGCGATCGTCCCCCAGGTCGGGATCCGGTTGTGGCACCGACCCGACCAACCGCCGGACGGTGGAGGGAGCGGCGGGCCCGGAGGTCACGACGCGGCGCGTGACCGGCAGCTCGGGGCGAGCGAAGGGGGACGGAGCTGATGGCGGTCCCCGAGCCACCGCGCCAGCGGCAGAACTTCCTCGGTGGGTTCAAGCTGACCCTCGAACACCTTGGACGCGCGCCGGTCACCCGGCAGTACCCCGAGGAGAAGCGTCCGAAGCAGCCGCGCCAGCACGGGCGCCACGTCCTCAACCGGTACGAGGACGGGATGGAGAAGTGCATCGGATGCGAACTGTGCGCGGGCGTCTGCCCTGCGGACTGCATCTACGTCCGTGGGCTCGACAATCCGCCGGACCATCCGGTCAGCCCCGGCGAGCGATACGGCTACGTCTACGAGATCAACTTCCTCCGCTGCATCCACTGTGACCTGTGCGTCGAGGCATGCCCGACCGAGGCGATCACCGAGACGAAGCTCATGGAGTTCTCCTTCACGAATCGCAATGACGCGATCTACACGAAAGAGGAGCTGCTGGTCGGCGACGACGGTCGGCCGAAGCACATGCCGTGGGAGGACTGGCGGGAAGGTGACGATCTGCACACCTCCGGTTGGATGCGCGCGACGTCGCCCGCGGGCAACGCGGCCTTCGAGGGCGCGGTCCAGTGGTCCGGCGAGCTCGGGTACGGCACCCGCGCACCCGAGGCCGGCCAGCGCGGGTCCCGTGACGACGCGTCGACCGGCAGTCGCCAGCTCCGCGACACGCTGCTGCGCCACCTGCGGCCCGCTGACATGCCGTCGGCCGAACGCGGCCCGCGGGGCGCGATGGGCCGGCTGAGAGAGAAGCTCGAACGGTTCGCACCGGGCGCTCCGAAGCGGCACCGCGCCGAAGCGGGTGCGGCGTACGACGCCGCGGTGAAGGCGGGCGACGTCGAACGGGGAGCGCCCGCGGACGACGAGGGTGACCCATGAGCGGCGCCCTGGTCGCCACCGTGCTCGCCGCCACCGGCGTCCACCCGTCCTGGGTCGACGTGGGCGTATTCTCCGTTGCCGCAGCGATCGTGCTGGCTGGAGCGATCGGCGTGGTGATCGCCCGCAACCCGGTGCACGCCGCCCTCATGCTCGTGATGACCCTCTTCGGCATCGCGGTGCTCTTCGTGCTCGAACAGGACAGCTTCCTCGCCGCCGTGCAGGTCATCGTCTACGCGGGCGCCATCGTCGTCCTCTTTCTCTTCGTCATCATGTTCCTCGGGGTCGACCGCGAGGAAAGCATCGCCATCGAACCGTTGCGCGGCCAGCGTCCCCTCGCGATCGGGTTGGTGGCCCTGGGCACGACGGGTCTGCTCCTCCTCGGCCAGATCTCGAGCTGGACGACCGGGGCGCCACACGTCGCTGGACCCGACACCGGTGCGCCCAACGTCAACCTCCTCGGCAAGTCCGTCTACACGACGTATCTCTTCCCCTTCGAGGCGACGGCCGCCCTGCTGGTCATCGCGGTGGTCGGCGCCGTCGTGCTGGCCCGACGCCCACCCGGGACGACCCGCCCCGAGGACTCCGACGACCAGCCGGCGGAGGTCGCAGGCGCCACCGAGCCGACACCGGAGGTCGTGGTCGACGACGAAGCGGTCGTCGGTGAGGAAGTCGGCCGGTGAGCATCAACGCCGACTGGTACCTCGCGCTGTCGGTGGTGCTGTTTTCGATCGGCGCGCTCGGAGTCCTCATCCGGCGCAATGTCCTGGTCATGTTCATGTGCGTCGAGCTCATGCTCAACGCGGCGAATCTGGCTTTCGTCACGTTCGCCCGCATCCTGCACGACATCGGCGGCCAGGTGCTCGTCTTCTTCGTCCTGGTGGTCGCCGCGGCCGAGGTGGTCGTCGGCCTCGGGATCGTCGTGGCCATCTTCCGCCGTCGCGCCAACACCACCGCCGACGATCTCCATCTGATGAAGGGCTGACCCGGCGATGCTGCACGTGACGTACCTCATCATCTTGCTGCCGCTCGCCGGCTTCGCCGTCCAGGTGCTCTTCGGCCGCAAGCTCGGCGACCCGGCCGCCGGGGCGATCGCAACGGGTTTCATCGCCGCCTCGTTCGCCATCGCGATCGGCGTCTACCTCGATCTCCTGACGCTCAACGAGCCGGTCCGGAGCTTCACCCAGAACCTCTGGTCTTGGATACCGGTTGGCTCGTTGCAGGTGAGCGCCCGCCTCTACGTGGACCCGCTGTCGATGACGATGGTTCTCTTCATCACGGGCATCAGCATGCTGATCCACCTCTACTCGATCGGCTACATGAAGGGCGACCGCGACTACCCGAAGTTCTTCTTGTACATGAACCTCTTCGTCGCCTCCATGCTGATCCTGGTGCTGGGCAGCAACATGCTGGTCACGTTCGTCGGATGGGAAGGGGTGGGCGCCTGCTCCTACTGGCTGGTGGCGTTCTGGTTCACCCGCGACTCGGCCGCGAGCGCCGGCAAGAAGGCATTCGTCTTCAACCGGATCGGCGACGTCGGGTTCCTGCTCGCGATGTTCTTGACCTTCGAAAAGGTCCACTCGCTCGAGTACAGCACGATCTTCGCCAATCTCGACAAGATCGGCAGCGCCAACCTGACTGCGATCTGCATCCTCCTGCTCGTCGGGGTGACGGGGAAGTCCGCACAGATCCCGCTGTTCCCCTGGCTGGCGGACGCCATGGAGGGGCCGACCCCGGTGTCCGCGCTCATCCACGCTGCGACCATGGTCACCGCCGGCGTCTACCTGCTCTGCCGGATCAACCCCTTGCTCCACGCGTCGCCCGACGCTGCCCTGGTCGTCGCCATCGTGGGCGCGGTGACGGCCTTCGTGGCCGCGACCATCGCCTGCGCGCAAGACGACATCAAGAAGGTCCTCGCCTACTCGACCGTCTCCCAGCTCGGGTACATGGTGCTGGCCGCGGGATGCGGCGCGTACGAGGCAGCGATCTTCCTCATGGTTGCGCACGCCTTCTTCAAGGGGCTCCTCTTCCTCGGGGCGGGCTCGGTGATCCACGGACTCCACGACGAGCAGGACCTCAAACGGATGGGCAACCTGCGTGCCTACATGCCGATCACCTTCATCACCTTTGGCATCGGCTGGCTGGCCATCGCGGCGGTCCCGCCGCTCTCGGGCTTCTGGGCCAAGGGAGCCGTCCTCGAGAACGCGTGGTCCGCCCATCCCGCGCTCTGGGCGGTCGGCATCGTGACCGCCGCGCTCACCGCGTACTACATGAGTCGGTTGACCGGCCTCGCCTTCTTCGGCAGGGACCGCTGGTCGGCCAAGGTCGCGGTCGACGCGGACAGCGACCTGCCCGGCGCGCACCACGCCGAGGGCGCCATCACCGAGCCGCACGAGTCGCACTGGATCATGACCATCCCCCTTTGGATCCTGGCGTTCTTCGCCGCATTCGCGGGCGTGATGGCGATCTCGTCGAGCCGCTTCTCGCTGGCCAGCTGGATCGACCCCGTCTTCGGCGCCAACCTCTACGACGACCACCTGTCGTCGTCGGCGGTGTGGACGCTCTCCACGCTCGACGCGGTCATCGCCGTGACCGGTGTGACGATCGGGCTCTGGCTCTGGTCGACCCGGGCCACCCGGCCGAGGCTCGAGACGGCATTCCTGCGCGGGGCCTGGTACGTCAACGAGCTCTATGACGCAGTCTTCGGCCGCCCGTCCGAGCGGCTCGCCGCGTTCTGCGCGGACGTGGTCGATCCGAAGGTGATCGACGGCGCAGTCAACGGGGTGGCCGGCGCGGTGCGCGGGACCGGTGCGGTCCTCCGCCGGACCCAGACCGGGTACGTGCGCAACTACGTGCTCGGCATCGTGTTCGGCACGGTCCTCGTGCTCGGGTTCATGCTGACCCGGTTGTGGTGGGCCTGATGGTGCACGACTCGTTCCCGTACCTCACCGTGCTGGTCCTGTTGCCTGCAATCGGCGCGGGTGTCGTCGCGGCGGTTCCCCGGCGGGCGTCGATGCCGTGGCTGCACGAGGCGGTGGGTGTCGCAGTGTCGGTCGCGACCTTCGGGATCGCGGTCGCCGTCGCAGTTGCCTTCCAGTCCGGCTTCGCCGGATTCCAACTCGTCTCCGACCACGTCTGGGCCACCCAGCTCGGGATCCGCTGGTCGGTCGGGGTCGACGGCATCTCGCTGTTCCTCGTGCTGCTCACCGCGCTGCTCTTCCCGCTCACCATGCTCGGTGCGCGGGCCCGGCGCGATCCGCGCTCGTTCGTCGCATGGCTGCTCCTGCTCGAGGCCGCCTGCCTGGGCAGCTTCGTCTCACTCGATCTCGTGGTCTTCTTCCTCTTCTTCGAGCTGACCCTTGTGCCGACGTACTTCCTGATCGGCGGGTGGGGCTACGCCCGGCGCGGCTATGCGGCCATCAAATTCTTCGTCTACACGTTCGCCGGCTCGGCGTTCCTGCTGGTGGGCATCTTGGCGCTCGCCTTCATCCACCAGTCGCAGACCGGCATCTTGACCTTCGAGTTGCCCGCCCTCATGGCGACCCACCTCACGGGCACCGAGGGCGTACTGCTCTTCCTCGCCTTCACCGCTGCGTTCGCGGTGAAGGCGCCGATCTTCCCGTTTCACACCTGGTCGCCGGACGCGTATGCGGAGTCGCCGACGGCTGCTTCGGTGCTGCTGGTCGCCGTCATGGCCAAGCTCGGGACCTACGGCATCGTGCGCTTCGACCTCAACCTCTTCCCGAGGGCGACCATGACGCTCGCACCGTGGCTGTTGACCCTCGCGGTCATCGGCATCCTCTACGGCGCCGTGGTCGCCTGTGCGCAGCGCGATCTGAAGCGTCTGCTCGCGTACTCGTCACTGGCCCAAATCGGCTTCATCGTGCTCGGCACCTTCGCCCTCAACAGCCAGGGGGTGAGCGGTGGTGTGCTGCAGATGATCAACCATGGGCTGGTCATCGCCGTGCTCTTCATCCTGGTGGGGTGGATCTACGAGCGGCGCAACACCTGGCAGCTCTCCTCGCTGCGGGGTCTCCAGTCACCGGCGCCGGTCCTCGCCGGTGTCTTCACCGTCGCGATGATGGCCTCGATCGGGCTGCCAGGGCTGAATGGGTTCGTCGGCGAGTTCCTCGTGCTCGTCGGGACGTTCCTTGCACACCGCTGGTGGGCGGTGGTGGCGTCCGTCGGCGTCATCGTGGCCGCGATCTACCTGCTCTGGGCGTACCAGCGCTCGTTCCACCAAGAGCCCACCCCCGAAGACGCGACCACCCGCGACCTCGGGTGGAACGAGCGGCTGATCGTGGCGCCGCTGGTCATCCTCATCGTGGCCCTCGGTGTCTACCCGAAGCCCGTCCTCGACCGGATCACCCCCTCGGTCAACCAACTCGTGGTCCATGTCGACCGGGTGACCGGCACGACGGTGCCTGCCGGGCTCGCCGGTCCGACCAGGCCGCACGAGGTGGGCGGCGGCCTCGCCGCCCCGGTGCGCAGCGCTCCTCGACCGACCGCGACCGGAGGTCCACGCTGATGTCGACGCTGACCTCACTGGTGCTCGCGACGTCCGCCGCACCGACCATCCGGACACCGCACATCGACTATCTGAGCATCCTGCCCATGCTCATCATGATGGGCGGCGCGCTGGTCCTCATGGCGGCGACCTCGCTCTTCCGCAAGATCCTCGGGGTCGGCGCGGGCACCGTGGTCACCGCGGCGACCTCGATCGCCGCCCTCGTCGCGGCGCTGGTGCAGTGGGACCATGTCGCGACCCACGGTGCTCAGGTCACGATCGCGGGCGCCATCGCGTTCGACGGCTTCGACGTCTTCATCCAGATCACCGTCGCGATCACCATGCTGCTCACCGCACTGGTGGCCGACGGCTACCTCAAACGCGAGGGGTTCGAGGGATCCGAGTTCCAAGTGCTCGCCATGATGTCTGCCTCCGGGGCGATGATGATGGGCGCGGCCAACGACCTGATCGTGATCTTCCTCGGACTCGAGATCATGTCGATCGCCCTCTACGTGTTGACCGCTTCGAACTTCCGGCGACCCGAGTCCGGCGAGGGGGCGCTCAAGTACTTCGTGCTCGGCGCCTTCTCCTCTGCCGTGTTCGTCTACGGCATCGCGCTCACCTACGGGGCGACGGGTTCGACCAACCTCCCGCAGATCGCCGACTACCTCGCGAAGAACGTCGTCACGAACAACGGGGTCCTGCTCGGAGGCGTGGCCCTCGTGCTCGTAGGGTTCGCGTTCAAGATCGCGGCGGTGCCGTTCCACATGTGGTCGCCCGATGTCTACCAGGGCGCGCCCTCCCCGGTCACCGGCTTCATGGCCGCGATCGCCAAGGCCGGAGCGTTCGCCGCCCTGCTTCGGGTCTTCGTCTCGTCCTTCGCCACCACCCGGGCCGACTGGCAGCCGATCGTCTGGGTGCTCGCCGTGCTCAGCTTGGTGGTCGGAGCGTCCGTGGCCCTGCTCCAGCGGGACGTGAAGCGCATGATGGCTTACTCCTCCATCAACCACGTGGGGTTCATCCTGCTCGGCGTCGAAGCGGCCACGACACGGGGGGTCTCGGCCTCGCTGTACTACGTGTTCACTTACTTGTTCTTGGTGATCGGCTCCTTTGCCGTGATCACCGTGATGGCCCGGAAGGGCGACACCGGGCACGAGCTCTCTGACTACCGGGGGCTCGCCCGCCGCCAGCCGTGGCTCGCGCTCGCCTTCGCCGTACTGCTGCTCGGGCAGGCCGGCGCCCCGTTCACGACCGGCTTCCTCGCCAAGTTCGGAGTCGTGGGCGCGGTGGTGGCAACGCGGGGCTACGTGCTCGCCACGATCGCGATGCTGTCGGCAGCGGTCGCCGCGTTCTTCTACCTTCGGGTGGCGGTGACCATGTTCTCGCCAGTCGGCGAGGTCGGAGACGCACCGGACCGCTCACCGGGCGACGGGACAGCGGACGGTGCGGCACCCGCGCCTCAGATGGGCGCGGACGTGTCCGGCAACGGCGCCGTCGCGAGCCTGGTCGTGCTCACCGACGATCCTCCGGCGCCCGCCGTCGAAGGCCGCGGACGCATAGCCGTGCCCGGGCTCACGGCGGTGGCGGTCGGTGCCTGCGTCGCGTTCAGCATCGTGTTCGGCATCGTGCCCGGACCGATCCTCGACTTCGCCCACCAGGCAACCCTGCTCTTCTCCTGACTGCCGGTTGGGCACGGCGGCGGTGAGTCCCACCTGGACAGGCGAACGAGGGGCCTCCTCGATGCCGGGTTGCAGTCGATCGGCGATCACGGTGGCCGCGGGGCGCTCCGGGTACTGTCGGTGGTGGTCGGGCGCCGGGAGGAGGCTGCGATGGCGATGAGCAGGCATCCGAAGGGCCATGGCCCGACGGGCGAAACAGTGGACTCGGGGGACTCCGCACGGAATCCGCGCGAGATCGCCCGCGTCGTCGGCATCGTGGTCGCCCTCTTCTTGCTCGTCGGGTTCGTCGTCGACAACACCCAGACGGTCAAGGTCGGCTTCGTCTTCTTCGACAAACAGATCAACCTGATCTGGGCGCTCCTGATCGCAGCACTGCTCGGGGCGATCGTCGATCGACTCGTGATCATCCGCCGCCGGCGGCACAAGGGGCCGTCGGCCGAATAGGCCCCGGACCGGGCACGTCGAGCCCGGGCGGGCGGACCCGGTTGATGGGATGATGGGGCCATGGCCCTGCACAAGCGCGAGTCCCTCCGCGACGAGCTCCTCGACTCGGTCTACGCCGGTGCCGACCTCCGTCGCTCCCTCCCGAAGTCCCGCTTCCCGGCCGACGAGATGCGAGCGGACGACGCCTTCCAGGCGATCTCCGACGAGCTGCTCCTCGATGGCAACGCGCGGCAGAATCTCGCAACGTTCTGCCAAACCTGGGAGGAGGACGAAGTCCACCAGTTGATGGACCTCTCGATCAACAAGAACCTGATCGACAAAGACGAGTACCCGCAGTCGGCGGAGCTCGAACGGCGTTGTGTGCACATGCTCGCCGACCTGTGGAACGCCCCGCAGACAGGACATCCAGTCGGGTGCTCGGCGATCGGATCCTCGGAGGCCTGCATGCTGGGCGGGATGGCAGCCAAGTGGCGCTGGCGCGCGAAGCGCAAGGCGGCGGGTCAGTCGACTGACCGACCCAATATGGTCTGCGGTCCCGTCCAGGTGGTGTGGCACAAGTTCGCCCGGTACTGGGACGTCGAGATGCGCGAGATCCCGATGGCCCCCGGCCGTTACTGCATGGACGTCGAACAGATGCTCGAACGGGTGGACGAGAACACGATCGCGGTGGTGCCGACCTTCGGCGTGACCTACACGGGCTCCTACGAGCCGGTCCTCGAGCTTTCCCAGGCGCTCGACGACCTGCAGGAGAGGACCGGCCTCGACGTCGACATCCACGTGGACGGGGCGAGCGGCGCCTTCCTCGCGCCGTTCTGCGCGCCGGACCTGATCTGGGACTTCCGCGTGCCCCGCGTCAAGTCGATCAGCACGTCCGGGCACAAGTTCGGGCTTGCTCCGTTAGGTGTGGGTTGGGCGATCTGGCGCGACGAGGCCGAGCTCCCCGACGATCTCGTCTTCCACGTGACGTACCTGGGCGGGGACATGCCGGTCTTCCAGATCAACTTCTCGCGGCCAGCCGGACAGGTCGTCGCCCAGTACTACAACTTCGTCCGCCTCGGTCGGAACGGCTACCGCCTCGTCCACGACTCGTGCTACGCGACGTGCGCCTTCTTGGCGAAGGAGGTGGTCGAGCTCGGCCCCTTCGAGCTGCTCTGTGACGGCGATCCGGTGGCGGGAATTCCGTCAGTGGCCTGGCGGATCCGTGAGGGTGCAGACCCCGGGTACACCCTCTACGACCTCGCCGACCGCCTCCGGGTGCGTGGCTGGCAGGTGCCGGCCTATCCCCTGACCGGCTCGGTCTCCGACGTGTCCGTCCAGCGGATCCTCGTGCGCCAAGGGGTGAGCCGCGACCTCGCGTCGCTCCTTCTCGAGGACATGAAGGAGTCGCTGTCCCACTTCGACGCGCACCCCGTCTCGGTCGCGATGACCAAGGAGGAGTCGGGTGGGTTCAGCCACCTCTGAACGGAGTCGGATCGAGCAAGTGTGGGCGCGCCTCCGGGTTCCCCGGCACGGATCGGGTCACTCGGGTTCGGGGATCGACCAGTCCACACGGATCGTGTAGCGGCGGAGCAGCCGCGGCCTGCCCACCCGGGCGGGGCGGTCGGTCGTCCACGGAGCGGGCGCGGACATGGTGAGTCCGGCCATCCCGCGGAGTGCCCGGTCGTAGCCCGTGCGGATCGCGGCGAACCGGCGCCAGCACGCTTCACGCTCCTCTGCCGGCACGGGCAGGAATTCCGTGAGCCGGTCGAGCGCAGCGAAGTACTCCTCCCGCCGGATGGAGAGGTCCGAAGGGGGATCGGCGGGCGAGGAGAGCAGCTCGGAGAGGACGGCCGGTGCAGGAAGGGGGAGTCCCGCGGCGAGCCCGACCCTCGAGATGGCAGGGACGCCGTAGGCGAGCACGAGCATCGGGCCGCGGGCGGCCTCGATCAGGCTCTGGTCCGTGTTGTACCCCGACGCGGAGACGAGGATCGCCGACGCGTCGAGCATGGTGCCGAACGACGCCACCCACGACTGCTCCGGCTTCGACTCCGGGAAGTAGCAGAGCGCAGGGAACGCCGTATGGGTCTGGTCGATCTCGAGCGTCCAGTTGGCGCCCGTCCTCCAGAGCTCGGGGTTGTCCATGGTGCCGAGACGGTGCAACGTGGCGAGCATCTCGACCGGTGCCGGTGGTGATCCGGCAAACGGACGCATCACGATCATCCCCTTCTCGCGTTCGTGGTGCGCCGAGTAGATGGTCGGGAGGTAGCTGATCAGCAGGGCCACGAGACCGAGTCCGATGGTCGCCTCGACGAAGGAGAGCGCGATCCGGACGGTCCCGGTGGGCTCGGCGAACCCGAGCGTCGTGAGCGAGGACCCGCTGATCGAGAACGATCGCTGCACCGTGCCGCTCTTCAGGCCCCAGAAGATGAAGGTGAATCCGACGATCACCGTCAGCATCCAGACGAGCGGGAGGGTGACCAGCGCGATCGGGGCGTAGAGGCCTCGGAGCTTCGCCTCCCGTCCCTCGCGCTTCCACGGATGGACGAGGATGCGGTCGGCGACCGCGAAGACGAACCGGGCGATGCGGGTGAAGCCGCTCTGTGGGAGGACGACCGTCTCGAGCGCGGAGATGAGCACGGCCATCACCAGCACCGTTCCGGCGACGACGGAGATCGTGTGCAGCGCGATCACGACGGATCGGCCACTTGCGGTTCGGCCGGCGAGGACGGCGGAGGACCTGCGGCCTCGGTCGCCGGTGCCGGGCTCGGTGCAAGCCATGCCGACGTGACGTAGGTGACGACCACCGCCACGATCACCAGCGGCATCACGTTCACCGCGTCGCCGAGGAGGAGAAGACTGGCGAGGAGCGTCGAGGTGAACGGGAGCTTGAGCATCGCCGTGCTCATCGCCCCGATCCCCATCGCCACTGCGGGCACGAGCGTCAGTCCCGGCAGGTGCGTGAGGGCGATCCCACCGGCAGCGCCGATGAACATCGCGGGGAAGATTGGTCCGCCGCGGAAGCTGGACAGAGACAGACCGTAGGCGAGCCCTTTGCAGGCAACGAGGAGCACCAGTGCACCGACCGTCCACCCTGCGGCGTGCTGGACGAGCCCGGGGAGCGCAGTCTGACCCGAGAAGAGGACCTCAGATCCGCTGTGCCCGGCACCTTCTTGGAAGGCGATGGCAAGGCCCGCGATCGAAAGGCCGACCAGTGGCGTCGCGACGAGGATCCGCGCCTCGACGTGGGGTCGCACCACTTGGGCCAGGCGCCGGATGCCGGCCCCCAGCACCGCGGCGGCGAGTCCGATGACGACGGCCCAGGCGAACATGGCGACCGTCGGGTGGTCGAAGGCGGGTAGGCCCGGGATGGCGAGCGAAAACGTGCCGAAGCCGGTCAGCGAGTCAAGGCCGATGAAGATGAGCGAGCCGATGCCTGCGGCGAGGAGACCTGGGACCAGGATGAGCCCGAGCATCGGACCTCCGAGCCCGGCTGCCTCCAAGAGGAGGAACGCCCCGACGATGGGGGAGCCGAGCAGGGTCGAGATGGCCGCGAAGCTGCCGGCCGACGCGATCACGATGGCGGTCGTCGGGGGTGCGTCGCGCGCGGCGAGCCGCACCGCCACTGCACCGAGCCCACCTCCGATCGCGATCAGCGGTGCCTCAGGGCCCAGCACGACGCCGAGGCTCAAGGACGCGAGCGCGGCCAGTGCCACGCCCGGAAGCTCGGCAATGGTCGGTGGACCGCCGGCCTGGAAGCCGTCGGCCGGCGAGTGACCGCCGCGCCCAGGGAGGTACGCGATCACCGGGGCCACGATCGCACCGGCGAGGGCGAGCAAGGGGAGCGGCCACCAGGTCGGGGTCGAGTGGAAGCCGAGCTCATTCGGGAGCGACGCGAACAGCGCGTGTTGCAGCCAGCTGACCAATTTGAGGAAGCCGTACGCGACGGCCGAGACCGGCACGCCGATGATCGCCGCGAGTGCGAGCACTTTGAGGTAGCCGGTGGTCCGGAGCAGTGACATGGGGTCCGCCGGTCCCTCTGCGGCAGCGGGCCCACCCTCGGGAGGCGACGCCGGCGGGCTCGTGGTCATCAGCGTGTGAATCCCTTCACGAACGCAGATCGTCGCAATTCGCCAGCCTCCGAGCGCCTCGGGAACGACGTACGGCATCCGATTCGGGCGTCGTGCCCACCTCTCCGTACCCAATCAGCCACGCTCGACTCCCACGCTGCACACCCGTCATCCCGTGCTCCGTCCGTTCCGTGGACCTTAGAGGCCCGCTGCCGTCATTTGCGGAATCGCCTTCTCGTCGGGGTGGTCGCGCTAAGGTCCGGGCAGACCCGATACAAGGAGTTATGGCGATGATGGTTGCGTACACCTATCCGTTGCTCAGCATCTTCTGGACGATGTTGGAGTTCTTCCTCTTCTTCGTCTGGATCTGGCTGCTCATCGTGATCTTCATGGACATCTTCCGGAGCCATGACATGGGTGGGCTCGCAAAGGCGCTCTGGGTGATCTTCGTGATCATCCTTCCGTTCCTCGGCGTGCTCGTCTACCTGATCGCACGTGGCGGCAGCATGCACGAGCGGTCAGTGGCGCAGGCGGAGCAGCAGCAGAAGGCGTTCGACAACTACGTGAAGCACGCCGCCGGCTCGTCGAGCAACGCGGACGAGCTCGCCAAGCTGGCCGACCTGAAGGCGAAGGGCGTCCTGAGCGACGCCGAGTTCGAGTCGCAGAAGGCGAAGCTGCTCAGCTGAGAGTCGCCCTTCGTCCGCCTGGCGGGCGCTGCGGGCCTCTCGTGTACTCGAACATCGAGGCAGGCCGGCGCGTACGGACGCCGGTACAGTTGGTCTGTGTCCACCGATAAACCTGACGCGCACACGCTCCGGGCGGAGGTGGATGAGCTCCGGAAGGAGAACGACGCCCTGCGCGATGGCGACGAGCGGGCGCACGCCCGCCGATGGAGGCGGCGCGTGCGTGCGGCGATGTCCTGGGTCCTGCTGGTCCTTGCGTGTCTTCTCGCGGTGGTCTCGGTCATCTCGGTTTTCGTGCGCAACGAGCTGCTCAACACCGACACCTACGTGAGCACGGTGGCGCCACTTGCCAGCAATCCGGCGATCCAGACCGCGGTCGCCAGCAAGGTGAGCCAACAGCTGGTCACCCGGATCAACCTCCAACAGGAGGTCAAACAGGCGTTGCCGCCCCGCGCAGGCTTCCTCGCGGCGCCGATCACCAATGAGCTCGAGAGCGCGGCCAACCGGATCGTGCTCAAGTTCGTCCAGTCCTCGGCGTTTCAGAAGCTGTGGAATGTCGCGAACCGGCGGTCCCATCAGCAGATGGTGAACCTCCTCACCGGGCAGCAGCAGGGCGCGTTCAACTCCAGCAACGGCCAGATCACCGTCGACCTCTCGCAGGTCGAAGCGCAGGCGAAGAAGGCGCTCGATGCGAAGGGGGTCACCGTCTTCGACAAGCTTCCGACGACCAAGGCGACCAACCTGGTGCTCTTCCAGTCGAAGCAGCTGGTTTCCGCGCAGAAGCTCACGAGACTCGTCAACGACCTCGTGTTCGTCCTGCCGATCATCACGCTGCTGCTCTTCGCCGGAGCCGTCCTGCTCACGCGCAACCGCCGCAAAGGACTGGTGCGCGCGGCGGCGGGGATGGCGATCTCGATGGCCGTCATCCTCGTCGCGGCATCGGTCGGGCGGAACGCCTACCTCAACTCACTGCCGGCCGGACAGTCCAAGGACGCCTCGTCGGCGGTCATCGACACGGTGGCTGCCGTCCTGTTGGACAGCGTCCGGACCATCTTGTTCGTCGCGCTGGTGATCGCAGTCGTCGCGCTCGTCGTGGGCAACTCGTACGTTCGAGCCCGGGCGAAGAACCTGACCAAGGCGTCGTGGATGACCGGCGGTCCGGTCCACGACTTCGTCGCACGGCATCGTAAGGGCCTTCAATGGGGCGTCATGGCACTCGCCTTGGTGCTGCTCGTCCTCTGGAACAAGCCGACCGTCTTGGTCGCGGTCGTGATCCTGCTCGTCGCATTCGCGCTGATCGGTCTCGTCGGGTTGTTCGCCAGGCTCGAGAGGTCCGAAGCCGGGGGTGGGAGCGACGGCGCCGATGACGACGGGCCGGTGGACGCCGATGGGCCGGGTGACGGGAGCTCGGGCGCGGGTGCGGTCGATGACGCGGGCGTCGTCAGCACCCGGACAGGAGGGTCAGCGAGCGGTCCTTCGTGAGGTCACCGTGGTCGGCATCCGCCGGATGATCCAGACGAGACGAGCGTTGCATGGAGCGGGCTCACGATGCCCAGCCGGTGTCGACCGAGCACGGAGGCGTGATGCTGGTCGCCCCACGGGCTTACCCCGCCAGTCGGTCGCTGGAGCGTCCTGCGCACCGTCGGCCGGTCTTAGGCAGAGCACCTGGTACCGCACAGGATCCGCCACGTAGCATCACGGTATCGTGGCGGACTCCGACGACATCGAGGCGATCCGCCAACTCAAGGCCCGCTACTTCCGGTTGATGGACACCAAGGACTGGGATGGACTGGCCCAGGTCTTCACCGACGACGTGCGCATCGACGTCAGCGCCGAGGGCGGTGGCATCACTGCCGGCGTGGGCGAGTACCTCTCGTTCATCCGAACCGTACTCAGAGACGTCGTCACGGTGCACCACGGCCACACTCCCGAGATCGAGCTGACGTCGGGCTCGACCGCCAACGGAGTGTGGGCGCTCGAGGATCACCTTTGGTGGCCCGAAGGCAGTCCGCTCAAGCACATGCATGGTTTCGGTCACTACCACGAGACATATGAAAAGTCCGACGGTGGCTGGAAGATCAAGACGATGACCATCACCAGGCTGAAGCGCGAATTCGAGTCGACGTGATGCGTGTGCCCGGCGGGTTCGTCACAGTGTCACGAGCACCATGGGAGTCGTCGGACTGGCGAGCCCCAGACAGGCGCGATCGACGCGACTGAAGGAGCCCTCTGACCACTCACGTGCCCGAGCGCGAAACTGGCTCGATGCGGGTTCTCCTCACGGATGGTTCGGGTTTGACGGCCCGGCAGGTCTCCACGCAGTTGTCGGCCGCCGGCCATTCGGTCGAAGTGCTGTCACCGGACCCCATCCCGTTGACGCGCTTCACAAGGACCGTGGGTCACGTGCACCGCGTTCCGCCCTTCGGAGCCGACCCGTTCGAATGGCTCGATGCGGCCCTGTCAATCTACGCGGGGGGCGGCTTCGACCTCCTGTTCCCGACCCAGGAGCAAGTGGCCGTGCTCGCATGTTCCG
>CAVYNA010000003.1:0-611770 GCA_963769765.1 uncultured Acidimicrobiaceae bacterium
GTATCTGATCCCCTCGTCATGCTGAACTTGGAAACTACGTTTGAGATCGGCAGCCAACTTCTCCAAGGCGTCGATCTCGCCGTAGTGGATGAACAAAGCAACGATCCAGGCTTCTATGTGTGCCCTGGCGAGCAGTCGAAGATTGATTTCCCGACCTGCAACGCCTGCCAGGTCAAGATCGGCTAGCAGGACGCAGCAGTGCCACAGTGCACCTCCCGCATGCACGCGCACGGAGACGACGGTTTGTCCAGGAGTACCCAGACGTCGCTCCGCAGGGCATCGTCGACTTCAGTGACGAGAGCTGCGATCAATCCCGAGAGTTCATTGTCTTGCGGTTCATCGAGGAGCACTCTTCCGACCGTATCTGACGGCGTTGGTTGCGATCATGGGACATGACCAACCATGACTTGCCTCTGACCGCCTACGAACTCCGCGAGATCCTCGCCGATGCCCTCACTGGTGCCGCTCAAGCCCTCCGTCGTCCACAATCGAGGCCCGTACCTCACCATTCCGCACTGATCGAACCGAGTGAAGCACAGCTCGGGGCGGTGCCGACCGGGCGCCTTGCGTTGAGCCTGTCCGAGGCAGCCGAAGCACTTGGTGTGGGGCGGACGACGGTCTACCGACTGACCTCAAGCGGTCAGCTGCCGTCGATCCAGATTGGCAAGCGGCGTCTCATTCCGGTTCATGTTCTCGAAGAGTGGATTCGCGTCTTGCTACCGCCGCTGGAGAACCGTCACATTGATCGCCATCATTGACAGGAACAGCGCATTCCCTCATAGTCGGGCTGAAGTGAAGTACGAATGCCAACTACCACCTGAATATGGAGACGACCAATACGGGGGAGATCATCCGGCGATCTCTCCAACACTCGCCAGCCGCGAGGAATTTCTGGTTGGGTTCAGATCCACGGGTGAACTCGAATCCGACATGACGGATCTGCTCATCGGCACTGGACAGCAGGAAGTCCTTGTGTTCTCTCGCCAGCACGGACTCTCGTTACGCGAGCTGGCTGAATCGATTCGCCACAGCCACCAGGACGAGCTTGCCAATCTCAAGCAGGGTGGTGAACCACTGTGGACAGAGAAGAACCGACCCTGGTCCTCCGACCAGACGAGCTTCTACATCCATCTCCGAGCTGGAATGCAAGGCCCTCGACTCGATCCTCAACCGGGACTCAGGGTCGTCTCGCCGGTCGGCAGCTTGAGCTTCGATAAGTGGCTGGGGAATCACTCACGCGTGTCAGGCTGTCCAGCGGGCAACCTGTCAGTATGGCCAAGAGATGGAGGCGGCGTGAGGTTCTCGAAGGCTTCGGGGTACAGAAGCGGAACACCAATAATTTGGCGATCCCCATCTCACTGAAGTCTTGGGTTTAGGTGGCGGACATTCATGACCATCAAGAGAACAACTGTCGGGCGGAATCAGCTGTGGTGGCTGGATGAAGGCCCAGGAGCTCATGGGGTGGATCCTGCAGCCGTCGAGGTCGTTGAGACATCGTTAACCGGTGGATTCAGATTCGCCGAGTCCATCGATGGGGCTCCCGGGCTGCGTGCACCTCAACTCGGGGCGCTCCATGCGATCCTGGCGCACAAGTCGCTTGAGTCGGATGAGCCCGTAACCATCGTTCTTCCAACTGGAACCGGGAAGACAGAGACCATGCTCGCTGCCTACTGCCACGAGCCAAGGCGAACGCTTGTCGTCGTACCATCAGATTCACTAAGGACTCAGATCGGGAGAAATTCATACCCAAAATCCTCCCAGAAGTAGGTGCTATCACCGGTACGTTTCTCACTCCGGTTGTCGGCATCCTGAAATCTGGTCTGGATTCGGTGGAAGGGTGCAACGAACTGTTCGCTCGGTCAACGTCGTCGTTGCCACCAGCGCAGCTCTCTCGAAGTGCGCCCCTGAGCCATGGCCCGCATCGTCGAAGGAACCCCTCAGCTCTTCGTTGATGAGGCTCACCATGTAGCTGCGAAGACATGGCAATCGATATCAGAATCCTTCTCAGGACGAACCATCGTTCAATTCACCGCAACGCCGTTTCGTGAAGATGGCCAGTATTTGTCGGGACGCATCGGGTACGCCTATCCGCTTCGCCTGGCGCAGCAGAACGGCTTTTTTGCAAACATCGACTACACCTCGATCACGGCGCTCGGAAATGCCGACAGAGCTGTGGCTGATGCGGCAATTGCTCGACTTCGTGCGGATCGTGAGGCTGGACTCGATCATGTCCACCAGGCTCGCGTTCCAATCGATCAAGCGAGCGGAAGCGGTCCTGGAGATATATGCAGAGGCAGCTCCAGATCTGAAGCCAGTACGAATCACAGCAAGATGTCGATGACCCGCCAGAAGGCCGCCCTTGCCGAGCTTCAGACCCGAAATTCCCTGGTAGTTGTGTGCGTCGACGTCGGGCGAAGGATTCGATCTCCCAGCATTGAAGATCGCTGCTATTCATGATCCGCATAAGAGCCTCGCAGTCACCTTCCAATTCATTGGCCGCTTTACACGAGTCGGTGGGTGGAGCTTGGGGCTGGAGTGTTTTTCTCCCACGCCAGCTTGGCGAAATTGACGACCGACTTCGCCGTCTCTACGGAGAGGACTCTGATTGGAACTCCGTGATTCGAGACCTGACCTACGCGGAGGTGGAACAGGAGAAGGCTCGGAACGACTTTGAAGCGGGATTCGGGAACCTCCCCACTGAGGTTGCACTGAGAAGTCTCCAGCCGAAGATGAGCACCGTCGTGTTTCGATCCGAAGCAATCAAGTGGAATCCAAACGGCGTCTACGAGCTATTCGAAGAGGAGGGCTTGCTTACGAAACAGATCGCTGTCAATGATTCGGAGAGAGTCGTCTGGTTCGTGACGGCGGAGCAAATGCCGGTCCGCTGGGGTGATTTCAAAACGTTTGCCGAAGTGACCCATCACCGGTACATCGTTCACTGCGATGTCGACAATGGGCTGATCTTCATCAATAGTTCGGACAACGATGGTGTGCACGAAGCGTTGGCCAAGGCAGTTGGAGGAGAAGACGCCGCCCTCATTCGAGGGGACGTTGTCTACAGAGTCCTCTCGCAGATTCAGAGGCGAATTCCAACGAACATCGGGCTACTCGATGCAGTCAACCGAAATCGACGATTCTCCATGCTCGTAGGCGCCAACGTCCTGGACGGGTTCGGAACGACGGCCGCTCAAAAATCCAAGACCAACATCTTCGCCCACGGTTACGCGAACAAGGCTCACGTCTCCTATGGCGCGTCGCAAAGGGAGGATCTGGAGCCACAAGGTTGCTCACAGCATTCTTGGCTGGGTGGAGTGGGCTCGAAATGTGGGGTCCATCGTCATAGACGAGAGCATCGACCTCACGACCGTCATGAGCGGTTTCAGAATCCCAAAGGCCGCCGTCGAGAGACCGGATCTTGTCCCTCTTGGTATTGAGTGGCCCCACACGCTCTCGTCGACGATGAGCGAAGGCCGACAGATTCGGTTTGACGGCGAAACGTACGCTCTCATCGATGTAGAACTTGAAATAGCGAAATGGAGCGCCGAGGGACCGATCGAGTTTGTCGTCAGGTCAGACACCTGGACGGTGGGATACCAGATCAACTTCGACGAAGGCGGACCGAAGGTCAACCCAGTCGACGTGGATGCCGAAATGGTTCTGGCTAAGGGAGACGTACCTTTAAGCGAATTCACTGACAAAGAAAGGTCTCACCGTCTATTTCGAGAAGGAGGCACTGCTCAGTCCTGATGGGTACCTAATCCAGCCTGATCGAACTCGTCCTCGGTTTGCCGCACAGAGCCTTGAGGTTCTCGACTGGAACGGAATCGATCTCAGGAAGGAGTCCCAGGGCCCCGAGCGAGCCAACGATTCAGTGCAGTTCCGAGTCGCCGAGGCCCTCGCTGCCGAGGCCGATTGGGAAGTGATCATCGACGATGATGGACCTGGTGAGGCGGCAGATCTGGTGTGCTTGCGCCGTGATGGTGAGAATCACCTCAACCTGACTTTGGTGCATTGCAAATACTCATCTGAAGATCAACCGGGGTCGCGAATTGGCGACCTCTATGAGGTTTGCGGTCAAGCGGCAAAATGTCATAAAGCCCGTTCGGAAGTCGAGGTCATTCTGCGGAAACTACTTCGCCGAGAGGAGAGACGGCAGGCTAGGGGCGAGACGGGGTTTGTTGTTGGGGGTGAACTCGATCTGATTTCGATCCTGGACAGTGCACGGATGCTTGATATAGAAGTCATCGTCGTGGTCGCTCAGCCAGGACTCTCGAAAGCAGCGATGTCGAATCCACAGGCAGAACTGCTTGCCTGTACTCAGCTATATCTGAGTGAGACCTATGCGTCGACCTTTCGTGTGCTGTGTAGCGAATGATTCATTTGCGGGTCCTACCGTGTTCATCCCTCATCTGAACCCCAGCGGCCAGGAGCGCGGCACGGATTGTGTTGGAGGCACAACCGATCCGGTCCGCCACCCGAGCCGTGGATAGCCCCGCCCGGTAGAGGTCGATTGCGAGAGCTACGTCGTGCTTGGGCAGTGACTTGAGCCGGATCGCCACTCCTCGCTCCTTGAGGTACTTCGAGACGGTGGTGTAGTGGATGTCGTACTGGGCAGCCAGTTCCACGGTCGTGGACCCGCAGAGGTAGCTGGCCACCAGATCCTGCATCTGAGCCTCCGTCAGGTGGACCTTGCGGCGACCCCTCGGCGGGGCGGGTTTGGGGTGTTTCCGGGGCTCCCCCTTGTCCAGAACCTTGACAACCGACGCTATGACCTGCATAAACGAGGTCGGGCGGGGGTTCGCGAAGAGTCCGCTCAGCTCCACGCTGTTCTGTCTCGGGATTTCTGGGACAGACGAACCCTCAGACGGTAGTCCGCGTGATGGCCTGGTAGTCGACCGAGGGGTCGAGGGTGAGTCGTCGGAGGAGTTCGCCGTCCTCGGCGATGACCCGGACGTCCAGGTCGCAGACCAGGAGCAGAACGCGCCGGCCCTTGTGGGCCCGTCCGATCCCGATGTGGTGGAGCTTCGAGCGGTGGCGAAGGGTGACCACTCCGGTGGTGTCGACTTTGTCGTGGCGCACCTTGGTGGTTCGCGGTAGGGGTGTGCCGTCGAGGACGGGCGTGGCCCTATCGAGTGCCCGCCACGCCTGCATCGGGGGGCACCCTCGGGCCTGGTGCGGACGCTCCTCGTTGTAGGTGGTGACGAAGCGGTCGATCTGCGCCTGCAGTGCCGGCAGGTCTTCGGCGAGCTGGTCGGCGGCGCAAGTACGCCTTCAGGGTGCGGTGGTAGCGCTCGACCTTGCCCTGGGTCTGGGGATGGTAGGGCTTGCCGTGCTTGAAGGTGATCCCGAGCGAGGCCAGCTCGATCTCGAGCCCGGTGGCCGCCCCCCGATACGCGGCGGTGTAGATCGCACCGTTGTCGCTGAGCACGCTCGCTGGCAGGCCGTAGGTGGCGGCGGTGTCGAAGAAGATGCGGACCACCTCGGGCGCAGTGGCCACCTCGACGGCCACCGAGGCCATGACCGCCCGGGAGTGATCGTCGATGAAGTTGACGATCTCGACGTGCGAGTCGTCTTCGAGGTGCCAGTGGGTCATGTCGGTCTGCCAGCACTCGTTGGGGAGTGCGGCCTCGAAGCGCTGCCAGCTCGAGCGGGGACGCTTCTGCGGCTGGGCGGTGACGAACCCCCGGCGGGAGAGGATCCGGTGGATCGTGGAGATCGCCGGCACGCCAAGACCCTGCTGGCCGAGGTGGTAGGCGATGGTGCGGGCCCCGGCGTCCAAGCCGAGCTCGCCGAGTTGCTTGCGCAGCACGACGATGGCGTCTTCGACCACCGGCGGGGTCTGGTTGGGTGGGGCCTTCGGCCCCCGCTTCTTCGGGACGAGTGCCGCAGCGCCTCCGGCCCGATAGAGCGCGACGTGGCGCTGCACCCACGACTTGGACCGACCCGTGGCTCCCGGCCACGTCGCGCACCGAGCGACCTTCGACGAGCACCGCCTGCACCGCGTAGAGGGCGAGATCCATGGGGACACCTCAGCATCAGGTGTCCCAGAAATGCCGCGACATGGTGTCCCAGAAACTCTGGAACCTCAGACCTTCGCCTCCACGTCGTTGTCGGAATAACAACGTTTTCCCTGGTCAGAGGCGGCATTTCATTGGCAATTGCCAACCAAGGCAAATGGCAATGTTCGAACCCCGGCCGTCCGTCACATTTCAGCAGGTCAAACCTTCGCGCCCGCATGCAACTGCAGCGGCGATGACACCGTGTGTGTCCGCCGGTCAGAGACCGAGGGGACGTTCACCGATCACGGCCGCCTGTCGCAGATCGGCGATCTCGTCGGGCGGGACGCCGAGCAAACCGGTGAGCACATCCTCATTGTGCTGCCCGAGGAGCGGCGCTGGCGACCGATACCAGCCCACCGGACCGCCCGAGAGTCGCATCGGCCATCCGGGATAGCGGTGCTCGCCGACGACGGGATGAGTCACCGGTTCCCAAAAGCCGCGGGCCTGCATCTGGCGGTCCTCGTCGATGGCGTAGGCGGGGACGACCGGCTGAGCCCCGGCAGCCCGGAGCGCGTCAAGGGCAGTGGCCAGCTCCAGATGCACGCACCACGCTCCGATCTCCGCGTCGATCCGATCATGCGCTGCATGCCGTTGATCGAGGGTCGCAAGTTCCGGATCAGCGGACCACGATCGGGCGCCGATGGCCTCGCACAGTGCCTTCCACTGCTCCTCGGTGGTCACCGACAGAGCGAGCCACTCGTCGGTCCCGGCGCACGCGTACACTCCCTGGGGCGCAGCCTGCAGGCAACGATTACCCGTACGGGTCATCAGCTCGCCGTAGGCCTCGAACTCGAAGATCTGCTCGGCTGAGACGTTCACGGCCAGGTCGATCATCGGCAGCTCGATGTGCTGGCCGCGACCCGTCTCCCGGCGCTCCTCCAATGCAGCAAGGACCGCGAACGCCCCGTGGACGCCGGCAAGTGGGTCGCACAAGCCGGGCGCCATCGGGGGCCCGCCGTTGTAGCCGGTGACGAAGGCCATGCCGGAGGCCTGCTCCATCGTTGTCGCGAAACCCGGCCGGCCGCGCCACGGTCCCGCCAGGCCCCACCCGGGCATGCTCAGCATCACGATGTCGGGGCGGACCTCCCGGATGTCGTCGTAGGTGAGCTCGAAGTTTTCCATAACGCGAGGTGTGAAGTTCTCGACGACGACGTCTGACTGGGCGGCCAGCTGGAGGAACAGCTCGCGTCCCCGGTCATCTCCGAGGTTGAGCGTTATACCGCGCTTGTTCAGGTTGGCTGAGAGGAACAGGTATCCCTGCTCCCACCATTGGTCGGTCTTTGGGGAGACGCTGACATTGAATCGCATCGAGTCGGGGCGCTGGATGGACTCGACCTTGATCACGTCTGCGCCGAGGGTGGCTAGGTACTGGGTCGCGGCTGGACCGGCCCAGAACGCGGTGAGATCCAGAACCCTGACACCTTCGAGCGGTAAGCATTCATCTCCGCCAAAACGACTTCTCGGCGACGCCGTGCGACCCGAACGGAAGGGCGTCGCCGCATGCTCACCCACGCTCGGAGCGGGAGCCACTGGGCGAGGCTCGGTTGCCGTGCTGAGGAACGCAGGGCGCGGGTGCGAGAACCCGCCCCTGGGATTACTGGTGAAGAGCCCGCGATCGACGAGCGGCTCGAAATGGGACAACGTAGCCCCATTGAGGACTGGGGCAGCGGGTACGCGGAACATGGCTGCCCGTTCGACGATCTCTGCAACCTGGTGCTGCTCAGTCCACGCGTCGATGACGGGGCGCAACTCATCCTCGCGACCGACGCGGGCGCGGGTGCTGTCGAGCTTGGCGTCTTCGATGAGATCAGGGCGGTCGATCATCGCCAGGAAGTCGTGCCACTGCTGCGCGGTGAGGGTCGTCAGCCCGACAAAACCGTCCTTACAGGGTTCGATGCCCGGAACCATTTCGACCGTCGCCCGCCGGCGGACGCCCCCGGGAACTGAAGCGGCCACCGATGGGTAACACACGAGCGTCACCGCCAGCGCTTCGAGGGTCGACACATCGACCAGTTCACCGTCGCCAGTGCGATCAAGGCGGGCACGCGCCGCCAGAGCGCCCGCTGCACCATAGGCGCCGGCGATCCATTCGCCGAGGCCGCCGCCGACGGCCAGCGGCTCGCCACGCCAGGAACCGTGGTTGTGTAACGAACCGGACAAGGCCTGAAGGAGGAAGTCGTTCTCCGACTGTCCGCTACGAGGGCCCGTGAGGCCGAAGGGCGTCAGAGACACAGCGGTGAGTTCGTGGTTCATCTCATGGACATAGGCGAAGCTGAGACCTCGGGCATCCAGTTGCTCGGCCAGTGAGCTGGTGACCATGATGTCGCTCGTCGCCAGCAATTCGATCACCCGATCGTGGCCGGCGCTGTCGTCGAGGTCAGCCACGACGCTGCGCTGCCCGGCGGCGAGGAAACGGAACAGAACGCCGTCCGGGTCGCCATCACGACCCAGTGACCCCGTTCGGGACCAGTGCCTCAGCGAATGGCCCCAGGGCGGCTCAACCTTCAGAACTTCGGCGCCGGCGTCGGCGAGCACCTTCGTGCAGTACGACCCGGCCAGATCATCGGAGAGGTCGAGCACCCGCATTCCGGCAAGTGAGTTCAGCGGGCCCCCGGTCACTCGCCTAGAATAACGAGACGAACCGTCTCACGCTAGTGGGCTCCAGTGTGCATGAGACGGTGTGACTCGTTATTCTGGCCTCGGAGTGCCGGTCTGGCGCCAGGACAGGCGCCGAACCGGGCCAACGATTCGAGGGGGACGCGAGCTGATGACCATTACCGACGACCGACACGCATTGCGCCAAGCCGACGGCATGGTGGTCGTCCCGGGCGCTCGCTACACGTCTCAGGAGTTCTTCGACCTCGAGATGGATCGCCTGTGGCCCCGCGTCTGGCAGGTTGCCTGCCGGGAGGAGGAGATTCCCAATTCCGGCGATTTCCTCGAGTACACGATCGGCGACCAGTCGATCCTGGTCGTCCGCAGCGACCACGAAGACATCAAAGCCTTCTTCAATGCCTGCCCACATCGGGGCACCCGGCTCGCGTCGGGCGTGGGGAGCTTCGCTACCTCCCAGATCCGCTGCCCTTACCACGGTTGGCGCTGGAGTTTCGAAGGCGAGATCGCAGACGTGGTGGACCGCCACGACTTCCCAGAAACGATGACAGACGATCTCGTCTGCCTCGGCGAGGTGCAGGTGGGACGGTGGGGCGGGTTCGTCTTCGTGAACATGGACCCGAACTGCGAGGCGTTCGACTCGTTCCTCGGCGACATTCCTGATCGCTTCGCCACCTACCGCTTCCAGAACCTGCGCTTCCGCTCATACCGGACGATCGTCTTCGAGTGCAACTGGAAGACTGCGGTCGATGCCTTCAATGAGAGCTACCACCCGCAGGCTCTGCATCCCCAGATGCTCTCCTGGTTCAATGACACACTCTTCACCTACGAGCAGCTGGGAAAACACAGCCGCTACTACGTGCCCGAAGATCGCCAGCGCGAAGGCGGGCCGAGCCCGCGCCTCGGCCTCAAAAGGGAGGACGTCGACCCGGCAGAAGTGCTCGCCGAGCGGGTTGACGCCGTCGCCGGCCTCTTCCCACGTGAGGACCAGGCCGTCCTCGAAGACCTCAAGAAGAACGGCCCTCCTCCGGGCAAGACGGTCGGAAAGGTGTTCGACGAGCTCCGGCTCAACGCCATGCGCCGTAGCGGGATCGACGTCGAGGGCCTGACGGACAAGGACCTCCGTGGGTCAGGGACCATCCACCTCTTCCCGAACTTCCTCGGGCCCATCACCCACGGCAACGCGACGCTCTACCGTGCCAGGCCCAACGGCCTCGATCCCGACAGCACGCTGCTCGACTACTGGGCTCTCGAGTGGGTGCCGCCGGATTCTGAACCAAAACCCGTCGAGCGCAAATTCTACGAGGACTGGACTACGAAGGACTGGGGCCTCATCAACAACCAGGACTTCGGGAACTTGGTCGAGGCGACCAGGGGCATGAAGTCCAAGGGATATCGGGGGGCGATGCTCAATCCCGTGCAGGAGGCCAACCTGATCCACCATCACCGCGTCCTCGACGGCTACCTCTCGGCATGACGAATGTGGACAGCGACATGGATCCGGTGAGCCGCAGTGCCGACGATGCAAGCGGCTGTGACCTGGCCAGGACGTTTGACTACTGGAGCCCGGCGTTCGCACCCGATCCGTACCCACTGCTGCGTCAGCTCCGAGCGGACTGCCCTGTGGCGCGCAGCGACGAACTCGACGGGTACTACATCCTGTCACGCTACGAGGACGTCAACGCCGCGCTGCGCGACCACGCCACCTTCACCTCAACCGTGATGACGGCGCCAGCCATACCGGTCGAGTCACGCCTACCGGTCCCGCCGCTCGACCAGGACCCGCCGTCGCACACTCGCTACCGCCAGCTCCTCCTGCCGTTCTTCACTCCGGCCCGCGCTGCTCGCCTCGAGGCCGTCGCAAGGGACACCGCCCGAGAGCTGGCAGCAGCGTGCACCGGCACGATCGAGGCGTACATGTCGTATTGCTTCCCGATGCCGACGGTGGTCATCAGCCAGATCCTCGGGGTGGACGCCACCGACTACCGACAATTCGAAGGCTGGATTGCATCGACCGTGGACGGCCAGGGTGTCGATCCAGGCGCTGCCATCGATGCCAGCACGGAGATCCACGAATACCTCGCGGCGCTGCTGGCGCGGCGCCAACAGGAACCACGCGACGACCTCCTGACCTTCCTGCTCACCGCCGAGGTCGACGGCGAGCCACTCAGTGATGCCGAGCGCCTGGGTATCGCACAGCTCCTGCTGATCGCCGGTATCGATACCACTGCGAACACACTGGCACATGCTCTGCTCTACCTCTCAGAGCACGCCGAGGCCCGCGAGAGACTCGCCGGCGACCGCCTGCTCATGACCACTGGGGTCGAAGAGTTCCTCCGCATCTACGCGCCCGTCTCGTTGGTACGAGGCGCTCGAACGGACACGGAGGTGGCCGGATGTCCCATACCTGGGGGAACCCCGGTCTTCCTTTCGATCCCCTCGGCCAATCGCGATGAGCGCCGGTTCAGCGATGCCGAAGACATCGTGCTCGATCGCGAGCACAACGCCCACATTGCGTTCGGTGCCGGTGTCCACCGCTGCCTTGGAGCGCATGTGGCGCGGATGGAGCTCCGAGTGGGCCTGGAGGAGTTCCTGGCGGCTGTTCCCGACTTCCGCCTAGCTGATCGCGAGGCCGTCTCGTGGAAGCCCGGACCGATCCGGGGCCCCAACCGCTTCGAGCTGATCTGTGGCTGACAGATCGACTGACGTCGCCAGCCATTTGGCATACTGACGAACATGGCAAAACGACCTCGCGGCAGGCCGCGCGACGAGGGCGTCGATGGCGCGCTTGTGGAAGCGGCTGTCGCTGAGATCGCCGAGAAGGGGCTGACTGCCTCCACCATGGAGGGGATCGCTGCTCGCGCCGGCATCGGACGGGCGACGCTTTACCGACGTTGGCCCAACAAGACCGCTCTGCTGTACTTCTGTGCCGATCAGCTCGCCGAGGTCATCGAACCAGCAGACACCGGTGATCTGCGCAAGGACCTGTTGACTGTCTTCGAACCCCTGGCCGAGCTCTCATACGGCGACGGTCCGCTCGCGCTGCTGGCCCCGACCTTCATCGCCGCGGCCGCGCACGACCAGCAGATGCGAACGTTCGTGGCTGACAATGTCGTGAGTCGCCGGTCCGGTGCGATCGTGGCCCTTCGCCGAGCGCGGCAACGGGGAGACCTCCGTCGGGGGGTCAACATCAACCTCACTGTCGACATGATCGCCGGTGCTCTGTCCGACCGCGCGTACCTCCTCGGCAAGCCCGTCACCTCCGCATATGTCCGGAGCGTTGTCGACCAGGCCATCGCCGGAATCGTGGCCGAACGCGGCTCATGACGCCGGCCTGACGCCGCGCTTGGTCACCACCGTGTCGCCGACCGGGCGCGCCTGGCATGCGAGCCGGATGTTCTTGCCGGCGTAGAATGAGCGCCCCTCGAAGAGCTTCAGGCCCTTGAGTTCAAGGGGCCCGGGCGGCTCGAATGCATTGGTGTCGTCGACTTCGATCCAGCAAACCGTGCAGGCGGCCTGCCCGTGGCAGATGGTCGGCCAGTGGTAGCCAAGCCGTTCAGCGGCCCGCATCAATGGCTCGCCACTGTGCACATCGATCCGTACGTTCGACGGCTCGATGTGCACTGTCACAACTGGTTGCGGTTCGGTCATGCTCGCTATCGCCGAGGCGATCGGGGTCTCGGTTCCGATCGGAACGACACGACGGATGCAGGTGAGCTCATTCCTCACCACGTGCTCGAACCTTCCGACACGATCATATGCCGAGCGCCGAAAATCGGGAGCTTCGCAGGCGTCGTATGGCCCGGCGGTGCCTCGCACACGAACGGCATGGCGTTGACAACTGCCATCGCAGTGCCGACCAGGAGCACGCTCATCACATCGGGCTCATTGGACACGCCTGGCATTACCGGTGGGAGAAAGGAGATCGCGGCCTCGACCCGCGGTTCGCCCTCGATCTCGATCCAGTAGCCCTCGGGATCAGTCCATTCGCAATCGAGTGACCGGCTCATCGTCCACCGGACGCTCAGCTCGACGATCGACCGGCCATGCGCATAACCCAGATACGTCCGGGTGACTGCCGCCGTCGTACCAGCGGGAATGCGCATCCAGCCGAGGTCGACATCGGCAAGAGCCGCTGCAGACTCGATGAATGCCTCCTTGTGGTCCAGCTCGACCGCGAGCATGCTGGCGACGAGATCGAGCGTGTCGAAGAAACCGGGCAGGTCGGGCGCGAGTGGAGGTGGCTCCCCGTCGGGGGTGATGCTGAGTGGGCCGAGGCGTCGGGCACGCACCGGCTTCCCGAAGCCCAGTGACCGCCACACGTCAGCGTCGGGATATCCCGTGCAGTCGAGCGTCTCGACGAGCTTCACGGAGTGGACTCGGCGACAGGCTCCAGTGAGCATGCCGGCGAGCAAGTTCGCGAAGCCGGGATCGAAGCCCGTGCCCATGAAGGTTGACCCGCCGTCACGCGCTGCGGCATCGAGTCGTTCTCGCAACCCGCGGCCGAAGTTCGTCCCGGTCAGGTACCCGTTCGAAGTGGTGACGACGTTCGCACCGCTTCGCAAAAAGGCCTCTACGATCTCTACGTCGAGTTGTGCCGCCATGAACGACACGCAGTCTGGGCGCTGCGCGAGCAGCACGGCGACGTCATCCGTCGCATGGACTCCGGTTTCCGCCGTCCCGGCGAGCTGCCCGGCATCGACGCCGACCTTGTCCGGCGAGTGAACGTACACACCCACGAGCTCCAGCTCTGGGTGATCGATGATGGCGGCAAGCGCTCGCCGACCGACCTTTCCAGTCGCCCACTGCACGACCCGATAAGGGCCCATTTTCCTCCCAGAACAAAAACTCGATGCTGATTCGGAGCGTATCGAACCTTGAAGGCCGCTCGACATGAGACGCTATGACTCATATTATTCGACAATGCCCGGGGGTCCCTTCGATGCCCTGCGTCTCGCGGTACTGACGTCCGACGCGATCTTGAAGCGCGTCCGAATGCGAGGGACGAGGAACCCGCTCCGCCCGACGACACGGATTGATCCACCGGCAGGTCACATTGTTCTCTGAATGGGTGGTCGACTCGGATAATCGTGTCCAGGCTCGGAGCTCGACCGCTCGGGGATTGGAGAGGCTCCCGGTACGGGGTCGATAACCAGATGTCCGTTCACTACCAGCTCGACGAGAAACATATTGTGCGCATCGTCATCGACCGCCCCGAACGACGAAATGCGCTCGACCTCTTACACTTTGCGGACCTGACGGCAGCGTGGCGACGCTTCAACGCTGATTCCTTCGCGTGGGTCGCGATCGTTACCGGCGTTCCGGGCTCGTTCTGCTCTGGTGCAGATCTCCGAGACTTTCTTCCCCTCGCCCGGCGGCTCGCAGCTGAGGGTCGTACTGAGCACAAGGGAATCCCGATGTCGGTGGGTACCGATGGCGTGCTCTTGACCCTCGATGTCTACAAACCGATCATCGCCGCCGTCGACGGACCCTGCCTGGCTGGAGGCATGGACCTCTTGGGAGGCACAGACATCCGCCTCGCCACACCTGAGGCCACGTTCGGGCTCCCAGAACCGAAGCGGGGTTTGATGGCCGACGGCGGCACCACCGCCCGCCTTCCCCGACAGATCGGCTGGCCTGCCGCAATGGAGCTGCTACTTACCGGCCGCACCGTCAGCGCGGAACGCGCCCTCCAGCTTGGGCTCCTCAACGAAGTGGTAGCGGCCGAAGTACTCGAAGATCGAGCAATCATGTGGGCTCAGGAGATCGCGGCCAACGCGCCGTTGGCCGTTCAGGCAACGAAAGAGGCCGTACTGCGGGGTCTTTCCGCGCCGAATGGGCTCGCGGGGGCGTACGAGGTCGAGGCCCGGATCGGTCGCCGCCTCCTCGCCACGGAAGACGTCAACGAGGGACTCAACGCCTTCATCGAGAAGCGGGCACCGCTCTGGCAAGCGCGGTGAACCGCGCAGTTTCCCTCGGAACACGTTCAACAACGGGCCTGCGCAAACGCGTACGTTGGCCAGCCGGCAGTCCCAACGGGGTTCGACCATAGAGGCCGCGCGGATAGGCGACCATCCACCGGTCATTGCACGGTCCCAATTTGGCTGTTGGGTGCACCCCACCCAACGACCAAGTGGAGGTCCCCCACATCATGCGCGCGCTCGAGCCCGACGTGTTCGATGCTGTCTGGGCTGCGGTTGAACCGCTGCTGCCAACTCCGACCGAGACCCACCCGCTCGGCTGCCACCGTCGCCGAGCGCCAGACAGAACCTGCTTGCGGGCGATGCTGATCCGGTTGGTGACCGGCTGCTCGTGGGTTGATGCCGAACAGCTTGTTGGCGGCGAGGTCTCTGACACCACGTTGCGGTCCCGTCGGGACGAATGGGAGCGGGCTGGGGTCTTCGATCGCCTGGTGGCGAAGCCCTCGGCGCCTACGACAAGATCATCGGCCTGGATCTTGCCGACGTCGCCCTCGACGGCTCCCAGCACAAGGCACCGGGTGGGGGTGAGGGAACGGGCAAGAACCCGGTTGACCGGGGGAAACTGGGCTGGAAGTGGTCGATCCTGACCGACCGAGCAGGCATCCCGATTGGATGGGCGACCAACGGCGCCAACCGCCACGACAATGTCCTGTTCGCCCCGACCCTTCATGCGGCAGCTGAACGCGGCCTCCTCGTCGACATCGAAACACTCCACCTCGACCGTGGCTACGACAGCGCAGGGGTCAGGTCCACCTGTCACCAGTACGGCCTCGCCGACGTGATCTGCGCACGACAGCGCCGGGACAACAAGAGGGGGCAACACAGGCCGCCGGTCCATGCACTCATTGGACCGCGATGGCCGGTAGAGCGCACCAACTCATGGCTCTCGAACTTCGGGCAGCTGCGGCGGAGCACGGACCGCTCACCCTTGCATCGACTCGCGCAGATGGCTCTCGCAGTCACCCTGCTGCTGACCGCCAAACTCATCGATTGACGAGACCGGTGGAGCTTCTGAAGGTCTGCCTATCCGCGCATCCTCATAGTCCCATGACCTCCACCGATGTTGTCGGATTTATGACGACGTTTTCCCTGTTAAGAGACGGTTCGTCACTGCCATTTGTCAACCAGGGCCACCGGCGACGTTCGAACTCCTGACCCGGTCGATTGGCGGACCGAATCAGCGGCTCGGCGTGCGTCCGGTATGTCGAATCGTTCAGCTCGGAGACATCCTCCTGGATTTCGGATCCTGCGCCGGCGCTCGCTCTACGAGGTGGCGTTCCGGAGCTTCGGGATCCGACGCTTGGCGTCACGCTCCGATTCGAGGACCGACCTCATGCTCGACGCCACCGAAGGATCGTCGCCTGCTCGGTTGTGACGCTCTTCGGGGTCCACGGTCAGGTTGTGCAGCTCCCACTCCGGTTCAGCAGCCGGACCCAGGAACGGGTTCGGAGCAACGCCCTGGGCGGCGTACCAGTCGTCGAGCCGCTCGTAATAGTGGTTGAGCTTCCACAGCTCGGGTGCGCCTCCGTCACCGGTTGGGAGCGTTGTCAGCACCGACTCGATGTTGATCGGCGGTGCGACGGGGTCGAACGCGGCCCCGGTCAGGATATTGACCTCGGTCATTCCCCGGGTGACGTCGTCCTCGGTCATGAAGTAGATCGGCGACACGATCGGGTCCGCTTCGACCTGCCCCCGGACGACCGGGCTCAGGTCCCGACCCGGCAGTGGCTGGACCTCGTCGTGATGGGCGGCGACGCCAGTGGTCGCCTGCTCCCGGTCGATCCCGGCCAACCCGAGGAGCGTCGGGATCAAATCGACGTGGCTGGTCGGCATGTCGACCCCGCCGCGTCCGGGCTCGATGCCGGGACCGGCGATGAGCAGCGGTACACGGGTGGCCTCGTCGAACGCATTGCACCACTTCTGGATCAATCCCCCGTGGGCGCCGAGCAGGTCACCGTGGTCCGAGGTGAACACGACGATGGTGTCGTCGGCCATGCCCGACTGCTCGAGCGCCTCGAGGATGCGCCCGATGGCCTTGTCCACCAACTTCAAGAGGTAGTAGTAGAGCCTCCGGTAGCCGAGATCGGTGGCGGTCTCGAAGATCATCTGAGGCCAGATCGCCTTGAACGCCTCCTGGCACGCAGGGCGCCCGGTGAACGGGTCCGACTGGGACGGCGCCTCGGGCACCTCGGGCACGGTGTCGTCGGGCGGTCCGAAGTGCAGCATCTGCTCCCAACCGAAGCCCGAGAAGGCGATGTCGTGCGGGTTGACGAATGAAGCCACCGTCAGCCACGGGCCCTCGGACCGGGATGCCGCCAGGTCGCCGAACAGTTCCACGACCTGCTCGGCGAAGACGCCGTCGCGCACGGTCCCGCAGTCGGACTTGTCAGCGCCGTGGGGCTCACGCCCTATCCATCCCGAGAATCCGAACGGATCGAGCCGATCGGCTTTCCGGTAGGCCTCGACGGCCTCAGGCAGCAGGTTCCCGTCGTCGTCGGAGGCCTTGAGCCCTTCGTGCGAACCTGGGGTCGTGAGGTCGGCGAACGAGACGTGCCACTTGCCCCGGTAGTGGGTCCGGTAGCCGCCGGCCCGGAACCAGTCCCCCAGGGTCGGCACGGTGTTCGGATCGAGCCACTGCATTCCCGGGTCGGTGTTCTGCTTGGCCACACCGTCCGTGGACGTCACCCCGTGCAGCGATGGGTACTGGCCCGTGAACAGCGTGGCTCGACTGGGTACGCATGCCGTCGAGCCGGCATAGTGCCGGTGGAACTCCAGGCCCCGGGCCCGGATCGACTCCCGGGCGGTGAGCTGGGACGTCCGGAACGACCGAACCGAATCGGGCTCGTACTGCGGGGCGTACCGCTCTTCATCCGTCATGATCAGCAGGATGTTGGGTCGCTCCATGCCTGGGACGCTACCGGGGATGGTCTGCGCCGTGCGGGGCAGATATCCGTGGCGCCGACACGACCGATCGAGCTACAGGCCCGACTCGACTGTGATGCGTCCTGCTGCCGCCGCCTCCTTCAGCGCCTCGTAGTCGCGCTCATTTTGATCGGCATACGTTTCGGCGAAGTCAGCGAGGGCCCGGTCGAACGCGGGTCCGGTACCCAGGTAGCTGGCGATGGCGATGCGGTCACCAGATCGGGCGTGAGCCCGGGCCAGAGCCATGGCACAGATACCGACGTACCTGGTCAGCCCCGGTGGGATCGACCCTTCGACCTCAAAACTCCCCTTCCAGTCTCGGAGCTGGCGGATGTAGAAGTCCCGGGTCACCCCATCGGGACCCTCGACTGGTTGGTAGCCGAGAAAGATGTCGCTGGCCGCCTGCATCAGGTGCTGGCCGCCCACCACCCGCGCCCCGTGGTTGGCGTAGCCGCTCTTGCCCACGAACTCTTCGAGCACGGACGCCTCGGCCTCCTTGGCCTGGAGGAAGAGCGGATCGTCATTGCCACGACCGATCATCAGCAGGATCCACGCGCGGGTGCCCACGCTTCCGACTCCCACCACCTTGCGTGCGATCTCGACGAACTGGAATTCCTCGAGCAGGTGGCGCCGGTCGGACTGGAGGCTACGCCGGTAGCCGCGAATGAGTTGATGGAATGAATCGCGGAGCGATTCGCTCATCTCCTTCGAGAACAGTTCGTCGGTGGGCACGATGAGCGGTGGATCACTGACGATGCGGAGTTGGCCATCGACGACAGTCGTGAGTTTGCCCAGCGCCTGGAGGCTGTCACGAGTTCGCGCCTTGCTCACCGTCTGGACGGTACGCGCGGCCATTCGCTTGTCCACCTTGGAGCCGGTGCGTTCCGCCGCCGCCTGGAGCTCGGTGAGCAGTCCCGCAACGTCGATCTGGGAGTACCAGACGTCCAGCGTGGTCAGACCCGCCAGGCGGGCCATCTCCCTGCGGTAACTCGCCCCCACCTCCAGGGCCGCCGAGCGCGCTTCCTTCTCGGTGAACTCAATGTCCCGGGCGGCGATCACCACGCTGGCGGCCAAGCGCTTGAGATCCCACTCCCAAGGCCCCGGCAGGGTTTCGTCGAAGTCGTTGACGTCGAACATCAACGTCCGCTCGGGAGAGGCGAACAGTCCGAAGTTGGACAGGTGAGCATCACCGCAAACCTGGGCCTTGAGTCCCGACCGCGGCGTCGTGGACAAGTCGGAGGCCATGATCAGCGCCGCACCCCGGAAGAAGGTGAATGGTGACACCAGCATCCGCCCGTAGCGGATCGGTACCAACTCGGGCACGCGTGTGGTGGCCTGGCGCTCGAGCAGACTGACCGGATCCGGGCGGTCGGGCGCTGGCCTGAACTCCGCCTGGGACGAGCGGGGGGCTACGGCGCGGGCGTCCTTGCCGATCTTGGCCCGCTGCTCAGCGGAAAGATGCGCAACTGTGGGTGCTGCCTCGGACGCGTGCTGCCCGCTGAACTCATGATCGGTCATCGTTCGTCACCTTCGTGCTTTGGCGACCGTGCCCTGACACCGTGGCCGCACGGTCGATCAAGGCCATCATGACTCACCCATGCACCTCGGGTAGCGGCCACGGACTTCGGTGACCGGTTCCTCAGCTCGAATCGCCAGCCTGATCCTGGGGTTCCGTCGGGAGCAGCGCCACGAGGTGCTCCATCTCGGTCCGCAGCTCGTCACAGTGGGGACCTTGGAGCGTTCAGCAGGTTTGAATCGACCCGCACTGCCTCTCACTGGTCGCCGGCACGGAACTCACGGAACAAGTCCACGAGCCCGTCGAGGGTGTCGGGGTCGAGGTCGTCCGGGGAGACACGCCCGAGTGTGGCGATGGTCACCTCGACCTGCGCGAGGTAGGCATCGCAGCCATCGCAGGCACGGAGGTGCTTCTCGAATCGACGTCGCTGACGACCGGTGAGCGATCCCTCGAGGTAGTCGGTGACGAGCTCGACGGCCTGACGGCATTGCAGATCGGGAGCCCTCAGCCTCATCATTCCGCTCTTCCCTCGGCCGTCTCGACGGCGGCACGGATCCTGGCCCGTGCCCGATGGAGGACGACACGCACGTTGCCCTCGGTCATCCCCAGAACTTCAGCGACCTCCATGGTGGATAGTCCCTCGACATCACGCAACGTTACGACCCCCTGCTGGAGTCCGGGGAGATCAGCCATGGCCAGTCTGATGGCAGCGACGGCTTCGGCGTCCTCCAGCCGTCCATCGACCACATCGGTGAACGGGGTCGGAGGCTCCGCCCACATCCCCCCCTCGTCGAAGCGCGCCGCATCGACGCTCGGACCCGATTCGGCGACGTCGACCGGTGCCGTACGGCTCTCTCTGACGCCGGACGTGCGCGCCCTGTTGACCAGGATCCGAAACAGCCAGGTGACGAACGAGGAGCGGCCTTCGAAGCGGTCAGCCCCTTTGATGATTGCAACCCAGGTGTCCTGGGCCACGTCCTCGGCGCTCGACTGGTTCCCGACATAGCAGCGGGCGACCCGCACCATCGATGCATGGTGGCGACGCACCAGCTCGGTGAACGCCTTCTCGTCCCCATCGAGAAGCGCCCTCAGCGCGACGACGTCATCCACGGTCCAAACGTACCGCCCAGCCGAGGAACCTTCCGACCGGCTGTAACGCGGACCATTCCTCGCAGGACTGCACTGTGGCGCACACACGTCGAACCAACCCGAACCCCCTTGGACAAGGAGAAGCACGTGACATTCACACGCCCCATCCGCAACCTCACCGCCGCGGTCCTCGCGATCGGCATCGGCACTGCCACTGCAGGCGTCGTCGGCGCAGGGGTTGCCGAAGCCTCGCCCGACTCCGGCTTCCACGAGCACACTCATGCACTGTTCGTCCAGACCGACACCCTGTCGGGCAACACGATTCAGAGCTACTCGCGAAGTGACGACGGGTCGATCACACCGGCCGGCTCGTATGCCACCGGCGGACTCGGTGGCCAGGCGACAGGCTCGAGCGCCGATCCGCTCGCTTCGCAAGGATCGCTCGTGCTCACCAACGATGGTCACACGCTCCTCGCTGTGAACGCCGGCAGCAATTCGATCTCGGTGTTCTCTGTCGAAGGCACCGAACTCCACCTCACGCAGGTCATCGGCTCGGATGGGCAGTTCCCGGTCAGCATCGCCGTCCACGGCTTCGACGTGGCCGTCCTCAACGCGGGCGGTTCAGGGTCTGTGGCAGAGTTCGCCCAATTCTTCGGGCGCGTGTTTCCTCGGCCCTCGGAGACCCGGAGCCTCGGGCTTGCCAACACGAACCCGCCGTTCTTCGTGTCGGGACCCGGGCAAGTGGGCTACACGCCGGACGGAAGGCACCTCGTGGTGACCGACAAGCACTCGACCGACGCCATCCAGACCTTCAGCGTCTCGCGCTTCGGTGAGCTCGGTGCGGCTCCGGTGTCGACTGCGTCTCAGTCCCCCGTGCCGTTCGCCTTCAACTTCGATGGTGCCGGACGCCTCGTGGTCACCGAGGCCGGGGCCAGCCACGTGAGCACGTACTCGGTCAACTCGGACGGGACGCTCGCGGCCATCGGCACCGTGTCTGACGGCGGCGCCGCCCTGTGCTGGATCAGCTCGAGCGACGGCTTCTACTACGGATCGAATGCAGGGAGCGGCACGCTCAGCTCCTTCACGGTCGGTGCCGGTGGAGTGCCCGTCCTCGACCAGGCGACGGCGGCAGCCGCCCACCCCGGGACGACCGACTCGGTCGTGTCGCCCGACGGCTCCACCCTCTACGTCGAGAGCGGTGGGAGTGGTCTCCTCGACACCTTCCACATTCACTCGGACGGCACGCTGACGGCCGTCCAGACGATTGCCGTCCCCGTAGCCAGCGAGGGACTCGCAGCCAGCTGACCCAGGCGCCGCGCGGATGCCCGGCTCCCCCACTGACGATGTGTCGAACGGGGGAGCCGGGTCTTCCGCCTGGAGAGGGTTGAGAGGAGACAGACGATGTGGAGCCGAGCCAGGGAGCAAGGAGGATTCGAACCGAGACCCATGACCTCCACCCGGTCGTGAGACTTACAACGCTCTTCTTGTTCCACCGTCCCGGCTCATGCGGGCTCCAACGGCGGGACCGGCACGACGATGGACGGGGCATCAGAGCCACCATCGATCTCGAAGATCTTGCCGGTCACCCACGAACCTGCCTCAGAGACGAGATAGAGGACGGCACAGGCGATGTCCTCGGGCTCACCGGGACGCCGCATCGGGGTCCCCGCGATCGAATTGGTCCCGGAGGGCGTCATCGGTCAGGACGACGTCGAGCGAACGGGTGGCGACGCCACCGACGTCGAGGGCGTTCAGTCGAACGCGAGGTGCGAGCTCCGGCGCCATGTTCTTGGTCAGCCGATCCAGCGCGGCCTTGACCGCGCCGTATGCGGCGAATCCGGTCTGGGTCATGGAGGCCGACCGCGACGAGATATTGACCACGGCACCCGATCCGGTGCTGTCGACCATCCGTCGGGCCACCAACTTGGTCAGCAGGAACGGCGCCGTCACGTTGAAGTGGAAGGCCGTCTCGAGGAACCGCTCGGAGGTGTCCAGGGCGGCCCGCGGCATCGCGCCGCCGGCGTTGTTGACCGTGATGTCGAGGCGGCCGAACTCCTCCACGGCAGCGTCGGCCAACCGCTCGAGCTGTCCGCTGTCGGTCACGTCTGTGGGCACCACCAGGGCCCGACGACCCGCACGGACGATGGTCGAGGCCACGTCGTCGAGGTCGGATTCGGTACGGGCCGCGAGCACCACGTCTGCACCGGCCTCGGCCAAACCGATTGCGATCCCTCGGCCGATCCCCAGGCCGGCTCCGGTGACGATGGCCACCTTCCCCTCGATGCCGAACCGATCGAGGATCATCCCTCACCCCTTCGTCGACCAAGCGAACGGGCGGCCCGACCGGCCACCAGCGGTAGGTCGAGGTACGTCTTGAGCCCCGCTTCGGCGGCGCACACGTAGGGAATGGCATTGACGCAGTGCATCGCCGTCGCCACGACTCCGGGATTGCGTTCGAGTCCGGCGGCGATGGACTCCGGGTGGAGCTTGTGGAAGCTCACCAGGCAGCTGGGATCTCCGGTGATCTCCACCTCGAAGTGCTCTCCGGAAGGACCGAAGCTCCAGGCCGGATCGAGGTGCTCTTCCCCCATCAGCCAGTTGACCGCTGCGGTGATCACCGGTTCTCCGTCGACCAGTCCCTCCCAGCGGAACCGCTGGGCGGCCACGAGTCCCGGTTGGATCGCACCGATGGGCGAGTCGATCGGAGCGGTGGCCACGGCCATCTCGTGGGTGGTCCTCAGATCGGCGTCGAGGTCGAAACCGAGCTCGTCGGCGACCATCCTCACCGACTGCCGGAAGCCGGCCCCGAGCGCCTCGGCCATGATGCTGGTGCGAGACTCCTCAGGCGTCTTGCCGAACAGCATCCAGTCGCGAATCACGTCGGGAGCGCCGTAGGTGCGGATGTCCGAGAACTCCTCGGCCCGGACCTTGGTGATCGAGCCCGACAGGGCCGACACCATGAGCGGGAACCGCTCGGTGATGCCGCCGGGATGGATGCCGGTGCCGTGCAGGGTGACGCCGGACGCCCGGCACACGGCGTCGATCTCCTCGTGCTCGGGAGCGGGAGGGTAGAACCAACCCAGCGGTGTGACGACGTTCTTGCCCGAGGTGAGCAACCGGATCACGACATCGCGGTCGGCGAAGATCGGGCTGTAGAGGACGCAGTCGGCATCGAGGGCAACCAGGGCGTCGACGTCCCGCGTGGTGACCACTCCGGTCGGATCGGCACCGATCAGCCGCCCCACGTCCATGCGGTCCTTCGATTCAGCGTGGACCCAGGCGCCCACGAGCTCCAAGTCCGGATGCTCCAGAACTGCTTGGATCGCTGCACGCCCAACTCCACCTGTCGCCCACTGGATGACCCGATACGTCATTCGATTCCCCTATTCGTCAATTGGATCTGTTGTCGTCGGCTTCCGACCGTGGCTCCGGCGTTGTTGACCAGGATGTCGACCCGTCCGCAGGTCTCCACCAACCGGGACACGAACGCGTCGATAACGGGCGATTCCCACTCCCACTCCCCGGCTGGTTCCGGTGACGATTGCCACCTTGCCGTCGAGTGCACCCATCTCCGTCATCCCCCTGTGCGGCCCGCGAAGAACCATTGATCGCTCTATGCTATCCATGGAGATGCCCGGCCGCTCGGGCCACGAGAACGGGGAGTGCGATGCGACGACGGGTCATCCAGTTCGCCACCGCGGCCCGGGCCGTCAATGCAATCGAGGCCGTGTGCCGGGCCCGGCCTGGACCGCTCCCGGTGTGCGACCTCCCGGACTCACGGGCCCTGGGGGCGATGAGGTGACAGCCGGGGCTGCCACCTTGCCGGCACCGACCCGTCCGTCCAGCGGCACCCAGCCCCGGGGGGACCGGACCAGGGCAGTCATCATCGATGAGGCCGTTGCCTGCGTGCTCGAGGAAGGGTGCAGTGCGGCCAGCGCGAAGCACATCACCGAGCGGGCCGGGGTGACCTGGGGGGTCATCCAGTACCACTTCGGCAGCCGTGACGGCCTGCTGGCCGCTGTAGTCGAGTCCGGGTTCGAGCAGCTCAGGGCCTCGATGGCCGGACTCGTCCTACCCACCGGCCCAGCACGCGAACGGATCCGGGTCCTGGTCGACACCGCGTGGACCGCCTTCTCCTCCCCCACCTCCCGGGCCGCCCTGGAGATCCTCATCGCCACTCGCCCCGGCCGGGACCCACTACTCGAGCGGCACCTGGCCGGGATGAACCGAGAGCTCCGTCGCCTCGGCCGGAACCTGGGCGGACCCGCGGACCACGGTCTCGGTAACCTGCTGTGGGCCGTGCTCCGGGGACTGGTCATGGAGCAGATGATGGTGGAGGGCACCGTCAACTCGGCCCGGCAAAGGGCGATGATGGTCGACGTCCTGGCCGCCTACGTGGAGGCAGCGTCGTGAGCGCCGCGCGCCGACAAGCCCCGATCACCGGGCTCTCCCATATTCAACTGCTCGTCACCGACGTCGACAAGAGCGCTGAATGGTACGCGGCCGCACTCGGACTCGAGCCCTACGCACGCGATGGCCGCATCGGATACATCGCTCTCCGGCAGCGGCGGGCAGGGTTCGTGATGGTGTTCACGTGCCGGTCCGGGTCCGGAGAGCAGCCGGACCGTGCCCTCGGGGATTCAGACGATGCGCCGACTGACGGTGGGTCGGCCGGCGACGCTCTCGACCACATCGCCTTCTCCGTTCAGGACGAAGACGGTCTCCAGGCCTGGGCTGATCATCTGACTGCTCTCGGCATAGCCCATGAAGGCGTCGTACTCGAAAACGGCAACCCCTCGCTGCAACTCCGCGACCCCGATGGGATCGCGATCGAGCTGGTCACCAACGCGAACTGAGTGGGGACGACTCCGACGGCCTACGCCGTGGCGGTCACCGGCAGGTGCTTCAACCCGTTGATCCAGCTGGATCGCAACCGAGCGGGATCCCCTGCCTGTTCGATGGTCGCTGTACTCACGAGCAACTCGTCGAGCAAGACGGAGATCTCCAGCCGGGCAAGGTGGGCGCCGAGGCAGAAGTGCGGTCCCCCGCCGCCGAACGACACGTGGGGGTTCGGTGACCGTGTGATGTCGAAACGGTGCGGATCCTCGAACACTTCCTCGTCGTAGTTCGCGGACATGAAGTAGAGGACGACGGGGTCGCCCACGCTGATTGTTACATCGTGCATCTCGATGTCCGAGGTGGCGGTCCGACGGAAGTAGACGATCGGGGACGCCCAGCGGATCATCTCGTCGGCTGCCGTCGCGGCGAGCTTCGGTTCCGATCGGAGGATCTCCATCTGTCCCGGCTGCTCGAGGAATGCGAGCAGGCCCTGCGACATCGCGGTCCGGGTGGTCTCGTTGCCGGCGACGGCAAGAGCGAGTACGAAGACTTCGAATTCATGTGCACCGAGTGCGTCGTCGTCCACCTCAGTCACGAGCGTGGTCACGATGTCGTCCCGCGGTTCATCCCGGCGCTTCTCGGCCAACTCTGTGGCATAGGTGTAGAGCGCGGTGGCTGCCTCGAGCGAAGCATTCTCGCTCTTGGCGAATTCGGGGTCGTTGCCACCGGAGATCATGTTCGTCCACTCGGTCACCTGTGAACGGTCCTCGACAGGGACCCCGAGCAGCTCTGAGATCGCGAACGCGGGCAGCACAGTGGCCACATCGGTCACCCAGTCGAACGTACCGTGCTCGAACGCGGCAGCCAACACATCCCGCACCGCATGGCGGTAGCTGCTCTCGAAGCGGGCGAGAGTCCTGGGCGTGAAGCCGCGATTGACCAGGCGCCGGAGACGGGTGTGCTCAGGCCGGTCCGTCTCGATGATCGACCGGAACATCTCTCGTTCTTCCGCCGACTGGTTGTTGAGGAAGACACCGCCGCTCTGCGACGAGAAGGCATCGATGTCGCGGTTGGCGCCTTGCACGTCGGCATGTCGCGTGAGTGCCCAAAAACTTGGAATCGACGGCTCATCTGACTCGTGCCAAAAGACAGGTGCCTCCCTCCGCAACCATGCGAACTGCTCGTGCGGGATACCGACGGTCCACTGATCCGGCTCGACGAGATTGATGTCCATGTGCTGCCTTCCGTGTCCCGACGGATCGATGCGATGTCGACATTCGCCAGCTTGCATCCTCGAGCACGGTGCCGCAAGGTTGACGCCGACCGCTCCAGCCTTGGTTCTCGCAACGAACCGCCCCGAAAGGGCGTTGTCAATCGGAAGGTGCGTGATTACTCTTGCGACCGTGCCGATCGGGTTCAGAAGCAGGCCCAAGAGCCGGTCTGATCAAACGGAAGGTGCATGCGCCTTCGAGGCTGGCCAACGTGAGTGACAATAATCAATCGATCTCTCGGATCGGCGATCTGAGCGATCCCGGACAGCTGCCCGAAACGCTCGAAAAGCACGTCCTGCAGATCATCCAGAATTTCGACGATCCCCATCAGGAGTGGCGGCGGCTGTTCTCCGAGCTCTTCGGCACATTCCTGCTCGTCTTGGTGGCAGCCGGTGCAGGAATGATGGGACACGCCTTCCCCGGCGCAATCGGCCGGTCGGCGGCCGTCGCAGCACCGGGGCTCATGGTGATGGCCATCATCCTCTTCATGGGCAGGGTGTCAGGGGCGCACCTGAACCCGGCAGTGAGCTTGGCCTTCTCACTGCGGGGCGACTTCCCTTGGCGAAGGGTTCCCGGCTACATCGTGGTCCAACTGGCCGGAGCATGCCTCGCCGCCTGGTTCTTGCAGGGGGTCATCCACGTCTCGGCCGCCTACGGCTCCAACTATCCGGCGACCGGGCACACTGCCGCTGACGCCATGTTGATGGAGGCCGTGCTCACCCTTGGCCTCGTCAGCGTGATACTGGGAACGGCATCGGGAGCCCAGAACGTCGGGCTCTTCGGTGCGCTCGGGGTGGGCGGCTACATCGCACTCGCCGGCCTGTGGGGCAGTCCGATCTCGGGCGCGTCGATGAATCCCGCTCGCACATTCGGTCCCGATCTGGTGGGAGCCGATTTCACCCGCTATTGGGTGTACATCGTCGGCCCCCTGATCGGTGCTGTCGCGGCCGTCGCCATTGCCTTCGTGTTGCGGGGGCCCGGCGGGGGCCGGGCCGGTTCGGCCGCCGCCCAAGGAGGGCTGTTCACCAAAGCCAAGCGAGCGGACCAGGGGTGACGACGAACGATCGTCGCGATCGCGCACGGAGATGTTGCCGCACTGACCGTCGCCGAAGATCGAACATGGAGTGAAGCTCGATGTCGGGGAGACCCTCGGACCAGACGCGGGAGGTGTTGGCGCACCGGCAGCACTTGGAATTGGGGATTGAGTTGTGGCTCCAAGAACGAACATCCGCGGCGTGACTGGTGACGGAGACTCGCCGCCGCCTGGTGCACGTCTCGCGGCGGCCGGGGCGCTCACCGTACTTGCCGCAACCCTGGCACTCCTCATCGTCTTCACCCGCCGGAACCTCGGGTACCTGATCGCCACGATCGCCGCGGTGACGCTCGCTGTCTCGGCGCTCTGGGTGGTTCTCACGAACCGACACTGGCGATGGTTCGCGCTCGCGTTCGCGGTGGCCCTGATCGGCGTCGCGGTTGGTGCCATGGTGGCCGCGGGACTCGGTGTCCTCGTTCTCGTTCTCGCCCTGGTCGGGGTCGCACTGGCCGGTGGGCTCGGCACGGTGGCGCTCTACCACGAAGTCCGCGAGGCGGTGACTGCACGCTGGCGGAAGGTACCTCCCGCGGCACACCCGTTCCTCTTGATGAACCCGAGATCCGGTGGTGGAAAGGTCGAGAAGCATGACCTGGTCGCCGAGGCCTCCCGCCGGGGAATTGAGGCCGTCATCTTGGAGGAAGGGGGGGATCTCCGGGCCCTCGCAGAGACAGCAGTCGCGAGAGGCGCCGATGTGCTCGGCATGGCCGGCGGTGACGGCTCCCAGGCATTGGTGGCGTCCATCGCCGCGGATCACGGATTGGGTTACGTCTGTGTGCCTGCAGGTACCCTGAACCACTTCGCCCTTGACCTCGGCGTCGAGCGAAACGATGTCGTTGGCGCCCTTGACGCGTTCGGCCCGGCAGCGCGAAGCCAACATCGACCTTGCGTCAGTCAACGGGCGGACCTTCGTGAACAATGTCTCACTCGGGCTCTACGCGGAGATCGTCGCTTCGGACGATTACCGCGGCGCCAAGGCGAAGACGACCGTGGAGACGCTCCAGAGACTCCTCGGACCCGATGCCCCGCCATTCGACCTGCATGTCGAAGGTCCCGACGGAACCGTCGACGCTCCCCAACTCGTTCAAATCTCGAACAACCCGTACGTCTTGAAGTCCCTGTGGGGGTTCGGGACCCGCCCGCACCTCGACCTGGGCACGCTCGGCATCGTCGCCGTCCGGATCGACGGGCCGGGCGACGTCCAGCGCCTCATGGCCCTCGAAGCCGCGGGTCACGCCGATCGGTTCTCGGGATTCCGCTCGTGGACCACCCCGGCATTGGACGTTCGTTCATCCGCATCGGTCGCGGCCGGGATCGACGGGGAGGCATGTTCATTGAACCCCCCGCTCCGCCTGGAGATCCACCCTGGGGTGCTACGGGTGCGCGTGGCACACGGGCTCCCCGGTGCGTCCCCGGCCATGATGCGTGCGCCGCTGACCGCTTCGACCGTCGTGGGACTCTGGAGGATTGTCCGCGGCCAGCCGAGTGGTCTCGTCACATAGCTGGACGAATTCCCAGTCGGGTGAGCTGCGTGCGCCCGAAGGATCGAATTGAAGCGGCAGGACCGGTTGTGCCGGGACACAAGCGTGCTCGCCACCGCGATCGTTGCAGAAGTTGCGCACTGCGAGGACCGCAACGAGTGCCAACAGACGCCGCGCGCCTGAGAGGCGATCGCGTCACGCGCTTGCAGGTCCCCTGGCCGGTCGGATGGCCTGATCGAGGCTGCCGATCAACCGACAATTGTCCCGTACATGTTGTTGAGCGGGTACGAAAGCAGTTCGAGTCGTTCGCCGTCGGGACCCGGAAAGTAGGCCGAGTCACCGTTCACGATGTGGGTCACGATGCCGGCCGCCTGCAGTTTGGCGACGAGCCGCTCCCACTCCTCCGGTGTGACGGAGATGGCGATGTGATGCAGTCCACCGAGCACCTCCCGGTACTCCCCCAGGTCGAGACCAGGAAAGTCGAAGTAAGCAAGGTAGTTGCCGTGGCCGACATCGAAGAAGAAGTGCGTAGAACCGCGAAAGTCTCGGTTCTCGAAGAGTTCTGCGAGCGGGAACTCGAGGACGTCCTGATAGAACCTGATGGTTCGTTCGACATCGCTCGACAGCAGGGCGAAATGGTGGAGACCCCTGGCCGAGGAGGCGGGACGGTCGCCGGGAGGCCTGAGGTATCTTGCCCTCAGGCCGTCCCACTCCTCGCTCCGATCGATGCCGCTCCCGTGTCGAGTCATCGGACAACTCCCATCGTTGGACCATACCCACCTCGAAGCACGCCGAGTGGCGCGGACTTGCAACGTCCGAGATCCACTTCGACCCTTGGGTTGCGATTCGGTTCCTCAACCCACATGTCGTCAGCTCACCGCCCTGCCAGGGTCTGGCAAGCCCCCTGATCGGTGCATGCGGAAGATCCCGACGAGGGCGGGTGACCTCGAGACCCCACGAGCGCCCTCGCCCGATCCTTCGCGGAGTTCCCGCACGAGGTGACCGACCAGCGTTGTGGACGCAGAGGAACCGGATGGACGGCTTGTGGTCGCCCATCTGTCCCCACTCATCGCGCACGTCCGCATCAAGAAGTTGGTCAGGATCTCGCCGCCATCACCTCTCGAGTGACGGAACCGATCAAGGGGCAAAGGTCGTTCCGACCAGGCGTTCGCTCAACTCCCAGAGCGTGGCGGCGTGGTCGTCGTCGAGGAGGTACGGGAGGAAGCCGTTGACTCCGGGATTGGCACCGAGGACGCCCAACCCGCAGTCGGCCAGGTAGGCGCCGTTGTGGTCGGTCAGCTCACCAGCGGTCGCGGCCCAGACCTGGGTGGCGGCGCCCGATTCGACTGACTTCCAGGTGATGCCGACACCGGCCTCGTCGCCGACCTTCGAAGCGGCGGCGCGCTCCTCGGCGAATGCGGCCATCTCATTGATGAGCTCGTCGGTGAGGTGGCGGCCAAGGTCGGTGACGATGCCACCGGGGTGCACAGAGAACGAGAGCAATCCCCGTGGACCGGCCCGACGTGCGAGCTCACGCGCGAACAGGGCATTCGCGGTCTTCGACCGACCGTAGGCGACCCATGGTGAGTACTCGGACCTCTCGAAGTTGGGGTCGACGAGGTCGACGTCGCTGCGCGAATGTCCGGCCGAGCTCAGCGTCACCACTCGCGGCGACGATCCCCGTGCGAGCGCCGGGTACAACCTGGCGGTCAGCAAGAAGTGGCCCAGGTGATTCGTCCCGAACTGCGTCTCGAATCCGTCGGCCGTGCGCCCATACGGGCAGGCCATGACGCCGGCATTGTTGATGAGCACGTCAATGGCGTCGTGGGTCGCGACGTAGGAGTCGGCGAAGTTGCGAACGCTGGAAAGATCACCGAGGTCGACCACTCCCGGCTCGAACTCGGCTCCTGCCACGAGGGTTCCGAGCTCGGCCACGGCACCCGCGGCCCGCTCGTCGCTTCGGGCGAGAACGGTCACCGATGCGCCGTGTGCCGCGAGGGCCCGGGCGCTCTCGCGACCGAGACCGCTTGCGGCACCGGTGATCACGATGCGTCGGCCGGACAGGTCGACGCCAGCGAGGACCTCATCGGTCGTCGTTGCGTTTCCGAAGTGGGACATGCAATGGACCTTTCTGGTCGGCGCCCGGCCTGTGCCGTTCGTCAGAGGGGTGCGCCGCCGCTCCCACCGTCAACCGGGTGCCGGTCCGGGCTCCAGCGAGCAGCGGTCGATGCCACGTGAACCGGAGCAATCTACAACGGCATCGCCTTCGGACGACCGTTGGCCGTTGGCCGAACCCCACGACCGGACGTGCCGCATCGTGTATTTCTCTATACTGGGTGGGGGTATAGGAAGCGGAGGGCCCGTGGGAACAGATCCCGGCTACAGCGAGCACAAGGACGCAGTCCTGAAGCGGCTTCGGCGCGTCGAAGGCCAGGTGCGGGGCATCGAACGCATGGTCGAAGGCGACCGCTACTGCATCGACGTGCTCGACCAGGTGGCGGCCGCGACCCGCGCGCTGCAGGCGGTAGCCCTGGCGCTCCTCGAGGACCATCTCACGCACTGCGTCGCCGACGCCGTGCTGTCCGGGGGCGACGATGCCACCTTCAAGATCAACGAGGCCTCGGCGGCAGTTGCCCGGTTGGTCCGCTCGTGATCGCAGCCGTGGCCTGGCCCTGGCTGGACATGGTCGGACGCTCGCTGCGTGAGGGCTTCTTCATGTTCTGGGAGACGCTGTGGCCGCTCATCCTCGGATTCGGCCTCTCCGGCGTCATCCAGTCCTTCGTCAGCCGCGCGTCGATCAGACGCACAATGGGCAACCATCGACCGGCTGCGGTCGCGCGGTCCTCTCTCTACGGCATGGTGTCCTCGTCGTGCTCGTACGCCGCCTCTGCCATGGCAAAGTCGCTCTTCGTGAAGGGCGCCGACTTCGTGGCGGTGACAGTGTTCATGTTCGCCTCGACCAACCTCGTCATCGAGCTGGGCATCGTGCTCGTCGTTCTGATGGGCTGGCAGTTCGCAGTCAGTGAATTCGTCGGCGGCACCATCATGATCGTCCTCCTCACGCTCCTCGGCGGACTCTGGTTGCGCGGTCGTCTCGTCGTCGAGGCCCGGACGCGGCTCGTCGAGGACGAGAGTGCCGCCGATCACCGGCACGGACCGACAGAGGACGCCGTGCTCCAGCACGAGCCCTGGAGCCGGCGCGTGCGTTCCAGAAAAGGGTGGGCAGACGCCGCCACCTACACGATGTCGGACCTGACCATGCTCCGACGCGAGCTGATCATCGGCTATACGGTCGCCGGCTTCCTCGCCGTCGTCGTGCCGGTCTCTGTCTGGAACACCGTGTTCTTCCACGGCCACGGCTTCTGGACCAGTGTCGAGAACGTGATCGTCGGTCCGCTGATCGCCATCGTGAGCTTCGTCTGCTCTATCGGAAACGTCCCGTTGGCCGCAGCTCTGTGGAAGGGTGGCATCTCCTTCGGCGGCGTGATCTCATTCATCTTCGCCGACCTGATCGCGTTCCCGCTCCTCCTCATCTACCGCCGCTACTACGGAACGCGGCTCATGCTCCGGATGCTCGCGCTGTTCTGGGTCGTGATGGCAGTTGCCGGCCTGCTCACGCAAGGGATCTTTTCGGCAGCGGGCCTGGTGCCCTCGATCCGGCCGACCGAAGTCGCGCCTGCCCACTTCCAGTGGAACTACACGACGTTCCTCAACATCGTCTTCCTCGGGCTCTTTGCCTTGCTCTACTGGACGTACCGTCATCGCGAACAATTCGGCGGGGGGAAGGGTTACGCGATCGATCCGGTCTGCGGGATGCAGGTCGAGACCGTCACTGCTCCCGCCTCGTGTCTGCTGGGTGGGAACCGGTCCTACTTCTGCTCAGACCACTGCCGTGACAAATTCATGAGTGCCCGACCCGCAACAGGCGAGGGGCACAAGACCGATGTGGCCAAGCATCCGTTCCGATAGCCGCGCGCATCCGACGGAAGTCAGCCCATCGCCGCATCGAGCCGGGCGATCGAACCACTCACCATGTCGGTGCCGAAGTGCTCCGGCGTCGGGTGATAGAGCGTCGCGTTGTAGCTGACAACGTAGGGTCCGTCCTTCACGAGTTCGACCACGAATTGGATCTGCTCGCTGACACCCTCGGCCGACACCATCACGACGACCTGGTAGGCCGTGGACGCGTCGCCCGCCTTCGGGACGCTCAGTCGCGACACCTGCGAGGTGACGGATGGTGTCACTCCGCTCTGCTGTTGCGCCTGCTGTGCCGCCGTCGCCATGACCTGGTCGAAGACTTTGCTCAGACAGGTTTCGGTCTGACCCGATGCGAACACGTCGTACGCAGTGCTCGCCCCGGACGCATCCTTGTAGCCGACGATCTGGTTCGACGCTTCGTTCTGCGACGAACCGGCGCTCGTCGTCTCCTTGAACGTGTCGGACGTCATCTTCAGCTCAGACTTTTCGAGGTCGGACTGCTTGACGAAGTCGGCACATGCGGGAATCGCCGCTGCGATCGCACGAGTCTGGGCGTCGCTCGTCGACGTCGAACCACTCGACTGCCAACCGGCGGGAAGGTCACTCGCTCGGATGAGCGCCGGCTTCATCGTCGTGGAGTTGGCCGTCGGAGTCGAGCTGCTCGAACATGCGGCCACGACGACGAGCGCAGCGGTGAGCGCGGCCAAGGCACCCCGGCGCCTGTTCTTGAACTCGAGCTTCGGCTTGTCGCGGTCCGCAGTCATCGGCGGGATCCCTCCCCCGTCAGCGTGCTCCGCGCCTCTGTCGTCCGGTAGGGCCGGATTGCCCTAATCCCCAGCTCATCGACCCCGCGACCCGACGATATCCCGCTGGCCTCACACGAGCACCCGCGGGGCGGTCGTCCGTGGGTACGACCGATCCGGCACGGCGCGCCGAACGGCAACCGGCTCCGGGTCATCGCCGGAGCCGGTTGCCGTTCGTGGCGATCGCCGATCCGGCGGAGGTCAGACCGAGCCGGTCACCGTGCAAATCTCGCCCGACGTCGCATTGACGGCGGTGGCGGAGACGGTGTTGGTGCCCGCGAGCGGTGCGAGCAGCGACGAGATGCTGAACGATCCGTCACGGATGGTGCGGACCGACTTCGAGACGAACACGGTGCCGTTGCGCGTCTCGTGGACGCTCCAGCTGACGCCAGCCTTGTGCCGGGCCATGTCGACCCCGAAGTCGACGCTGAGCTGACCGGTGTCCTCGCGTTGGAGTTGCAGATTGGCCAGACTGGTCCCACTGCAGTGAACGGTCGTGTTGACGACGCCAGCGCCGGCTCCGGCAGGAAGCGCTCCGATCGCGCTGATGCCGGCCAAGCTGCCGATACCCAGTGCGGCACCCACGGTCAGTCGAGTGATGGACTTGTGCACGAAAGGTCTCCTTGCTCATGGTGGGCCGCCAATGCAGTCGATCCACCGCCTGATTACAAGGCGCAGCATGCGGGCCAAAGATGAAACGGCCATGACTCGATCATGAGGAAGCTCTCATCGGCGGGACTCCGCCACGCCGGCATGGCAAGCCGCCATCTCTGTCCGGAGACCGCGTGACGCCTTAGCGTGACGCGAGTGCGTGACACGACCGTCCGTTCCCGACCGGTCAGCCCGGATCCTGCCCGGTCGTGGCCGGGGGCGGATCCACCTGGTGTGCGTCGTCGAGCCCGAGATCGGCCCGCGCCTCCGCCGTCGTGTTCGCATGCGGAAACGGGACGTCGGGCACGTCCATGCCGAGGGCCGCGCAGACGGGTCCCCAACCATCGCTCGGTGTCCACTCCACGAGCCGGCCGGCGGGTGCCGTCGTGCGTACGTGCTCGTTGTACGCGAGATAGGCGGCCTTCGCCGCGGACTCGTCCCGCCAGTCAGGGGTGAATCGATTCAGCATCCCCCGGGCCATCCTGGTCCATCCGTCATCCGGGGCGTCGGGCGCGAAGTAAGCCTCCATCGCCACGAAGATGGTGCCCGACACGCTCTTCCACCATGCGTCGGCACCGCGCACCGACAAGAGGATCATTGCGTCCGGGAACGCCTCACTCAGCTCGCACCAGAACGGTGCGGCGGGCCAGTCGACGGCCGCAACGTAGTCGTCGAAGAAGCGTGTCCACTCCGGAAGTCTCCCCTCGTACGCGTCGCCCCACGCATCGGGATCCTCTGGTCGCTCGCGGACCTCGAACATGTGGTAGCACCGGCCACCGAGCAGCTGTTCCAACGCCAGCTTGAGCGATGTCGTGCCCGTCCGCCCGAGCCCAGCGCCGATGATCCGAAGGCCCACGTCATTCCTCCTCGACGAGCTCTTGTGTCCGCAGACGGTAGGTCAGCGTTCTGGAGCACATTGTAGAAGCCGGCGAGGACTCCTTCGCCGCACACGACTCATGCGATCGTCGCGGTCTCGAAGGTGGCGCCGATAACGTGAGCCGCGTGGGTTCCTCGGATTCGGACTCCCGTGGTCATCTCTGGGACGCCGCCTATGAAGCACTGGGCGTCGAAGGTGTGAGCTGGTACCAGCCGACTGCGGCACGTTCACTCGAGCTGATCGACCGACTCGAACTACCCCGCGATGCTGCTGTGATCGACGTGGGTGGTGGTGCATCTGGGTTGGCCGGTCAGTTGGCCACTCACGGCTACCACGACGTCACGGTCTTGGATATCTCGGACTCGGCGCTTGCCCTGGCGAGGTCTCGACTCGCTGCCCCGGACACGGTCGCGTGGATCACCGCCGACCTCCTCGAGTGGCGGCCCACGAGGACGTACGACCTCTGGCACGACCGCGCGGTCTTCCACTTCCTCGTCGATCCCGAGGAACGCAGGCGGTATCTGCAGACGCTCCATGCGGCAGTGCATCCCGGCGGAGCGTTGATCGTTGCGACGTTCGCCGAGGACGGACCACTTCAGTGCTCCGGCCTCCCGGTGGCGCGCTACTCGGCACCTGAGTTGGAGGCAGCACTCGGTGCAGACGTGCAAGTCCTCGACACGTTCCGGGAGGAGCATCGAACACCCGGTGGAGTCGTCCAATCCTTCACCTGGCTTGTGGGTCGGCTCGCCGACGACGGGGGCAGAACCCTCGACCGGCCAGCGCGTTGATCGAGAAGGTGCCGGTGCCCGGCGGAAGTCGGATGACGGTCCGATCCGAATCGGTCGGTACCATCGGCGTCGCAGTCTGCCGCGGTCGAAGACGCGGCGTCGGGAGCGACGGGGAGATGAGATGCCGGAGGTGGAACTCGACGACGTCACCCTTGCCTACCATGTCGTCGGCGAGGGTGACCCGCTCCTGCTGATCGCAGGCTGCGGCCAGCCGGCCGAGGCGTTCGACGTCGGTCTTGCTCCTCTGCTCGCCGAAGCGGGCCACCAGGTCATCGTGTACGACAACCGTGGCGTTCCACCGAGCACCTCGCCACCGGTCCCGTATTCGGTCGCGCAGATGGCGGACGACGCGCTCGGCCTGCTCGACCACCTCGGGATCGTCGACCCGGTCCGGATCGCAGGGCACTCGCTCGGTGGCTGGATCGCGGAGACCTTGGCGATCGACCATCCCGACCGTGTACGGGCGGCCGCGCTCATGGGCAGCGCGAATCGGCCCACCTCGTGGGAGAAGGCCATCACCACCCTGGAGCGCGACCTCGCGGCCTCCGGCGTCGAGCTGCCTCGGCTCTACTACGCGCTCGAGACGGTCCGTTACCTGCCGTACCACGACCTCCAGGACGACGACGTCATCGACAGCTGGTTGTCGATGATCGGCGATCTCGAGGTGTGGCCGAACCCCGGCCGGCTCGGCCAGTACGAGGCGGCACTCGCGTGGTCGACCGACCCAGTCCGGGCGGTGGCGTGGCCGACCATCTCGGTGCCGTGCCTGGTGCTCGCATTCGAGTACGACATCGACTCGCCACCGGCCCGCGCCCGCGAAGCCGCTCAGACCATTCCGGGCGCCGAGTACGCCGAGATCGCCGGGGCGAGCCACCTCGGGTTCTTCACCCACGCAAAGGCGGTCGCCCATCTGCTCGTCGACTTCTTCGGCCGACGCTGAGCGACTCGGGACGCGGCCCGAACCGGAGCGTGCCAACTCGGGAGCAGGTTGCTCAGGTGCCCCCGAGCGCCGTCTGGAACGCGCGTGCAAGCTGGGAGGCAGTGTCCCGCAGCCGGTTGACATCGGGACCGCCCACGAGCAGCGAGCGTGACGCTGCCGGGATCACCCGGTCGGGACAGGCGGCGAAGGTGCGGGCCACGTCCTCCACGGTGGCCCCCTGTGCGCCGACGCCCGGGGCGAGGAACAGGCCCCGTGCTCCGCACAGGTCGAGGGGAGGCTCGACGTGGGTTGGTCCGACCACCGCACCGATCGGCCCGACCCCAGCCGGCGACAGCTCTTCGTTGAGCTCACCGATGTCACGGAGCAGCTGTGCTTCGACGCTGTGACCGGCGTCACCCACCGCGGACTGTACCGACCGACCTTCGGGGTTCGAAGACCGCGTCACGACCAGCAGGCAACTGCCTGAGACGTGTGCACGGCGCACGAACTGGCCCATCGCGGCGAGCCCGAGATAGGGATGGACGGTGAGTGCGTCGGCGCTGAACGGAGCCCCGGAACCGAGGTACGCCTCTGCATAGGCGTCGTTGGTGGTCCCGACGTCGCCACGCTTTGCGTCCACTATCACGAGAAGCCCTGCGCTGCGCGCGTCGGAGACCAGGCGCTGGAGGGTCCGTACTCCCTCCCATCCCTGGCGCTCGAAGAAGGCCGCCTGGAACTTGACCAACCCGACCGTTCCGACTGCGGCATCGAGGACGATGGTGCAGAACCGATCGAGGCCCGCGGGCGTGTCCTCGAGTCCCCAGGTGGTGAGCAGCGCCCCGGACGGATCGATGCCCCAGGCGAGCGGCCCGAACTTCGATCGCACCTCGCTGAACCGGGACGCGAACGATGCTGCCACGTCGCCATTCTCGCCGAACGCGGAGTCCCCCGCCATTCATCGCGATGGTCGAGCAAACCCCTCACCGGACCCCGTCCCCTGCGCCGGTGGTCACCGACCGGAGTGCGGAGTTCCTGTCGACGAGATCCGCCCTTGCCAGTGGGGCGGGCGCTTCTCGAGGAAGGCGAGGACTCCCTCGCGAGCGTCGGGGTGCGCCATCAGGAGCCTGTGATCGACCGTCTCCCACGCCTCGACCTCCTCGGGGGTGAGTCGCCAACTGTCCCAGAGAAGCCGCTTGCTGTACGCAACGGCCAATGGCGCGGTGTTGACTGCGATGTCTCTCGCCAGTTCCAGCGCGGCGGGGAGGACCTCGTCGTTCGCGAGCACGCGGCTGCACACGCCGAGCGCCAGGGCCTCGTGCCCGTCGAAGGTGCGTCCCGAGAGCAGGATCTCCGCCGCATTCGCCATCCCGGCGATGCGGGGCAGCGTCCAGTGCGAGTAGGCGTCACCCATGACTCCCCTCCGCACCTGGACGACGCCGTACTTGGCATCGGCCGCGAAGAACCGGATGTCGCACTGCAGGGTGAGGGTGAATCCGATGCCGATGGCGTGTCCGTTGACCGCGGCGATCACCGGCTTGCGCACCTGCCACGCCGGCATCGCGACCGCCGAGGCGCTGAACACGGCGTCGTGCTCGAGCGCGAAGGTGTCTTCGCCGCCCGTCATGTCAGCACCGGCACAGAACGCAGGCGGCGTGCCGGTCAGCACCACTGCTCTGACGGAATCGTCGGCGTCGCAGCGCTCGTAGGCGTCGGCGAGCGCCTCACCCATGCCCGCGCCGAACGCATTGCGGACCTCCGGACGGTGCAGCGTGACAACGGCGACTCCGTCGTCGACCTCGAAGCGCACCGTCATGGAACGGCATGCATCGCGCTGACGAAGTCGGCGACGAGATCGTCGCCGACCGGATAACCGGGGAAATATGCACAGACCCGGTCACAGTCGCCGAAGCGCGCCGAGATCTCCGCCGCCACCTGGTCGGGCGTGCCGTGGACGGCAAGCGTGTCGACCATCCCGTCGGTGACGAGGTCCGACATCGCCGCCCAGTCGCCCCGCTTCGACAGCACGTTGAGCTCCGCCTGGAGATCGCCCCATCCTTCGACGTCCAGGACCGGACGGTACGCGGGGGTCGAGCCGTAGAAGGCGAGGAGGGAGCGCACGCCTCTCGCGGCCTCGAGCTCGGCGTCGGTCCGGCCGACTCCGACGATCACCTCGGCGATCACCTCGAGGTCGGCACGCGACCTCCCACCCGCGGCGAGCCCGGCTTCGATGGCGGGACGAGTCCGTTCAACCATGTGTCGAGCACTGTTGAACGGCATGACGAGGATTCCGTCCGCGACCTCTGCTGCCATCGCGCACATCTTCGGTCCGAGGGCTCCCACGAGGATCTTCGGCAGCCCGTACGGGCTCGGACCAGGGTTGAACACCGGCGTCATGAGCGTGTGGGTCGTGTACTCGCCGCGGAACTCGAGCCGGCTGCCGTCCTGCCAGCTCTGCAGGATCGCTTTCGTCGCGAGCACCCACTCACGCATTTGGGACACCGGCCGGTGCCATCGCGCACCGAACCGCTTCTCGACGTGGGCGCGCACCTGCGACCCGAGTCCCAGCCGGAAGCGTCCCTTCGAGAGCAGGTGCAGGTCGTAGGCGGCATGGGCGAGGTGCATCGGGCTCCGCGGGAACGCAATCGCCACGTTCGTCATCAGATCGAGCGAACAGACCGGAGCGGCGGCCACCAGTGGGAAGAACAGATCATGCGCGTTCTCGAAGCTGAACACGCCGTCTACGCCTGTTTGCTCGAGCTCGCGCGCCCGATCGGCCGCATCGATGACCGAGTTCGACAGCATGACGTCGATCTTGAACGGCACGACGGTGGCTCCCCCTGACCGAGCGCGGTGGACGGGACTCGCGATTCCTCCAGGACCGTAGCGTCATCGCGACCCGGCGGTGCGACGCCCGGGTCGTGACCATGGGATCATGATCGGCGATGGCCGAGACGACACTGCCGCCGTGGGGCTTCGACAGAGCATGTGACCGGCACCCCGTGCGATGAGGATCTTGATCATCGGCGGCACCGGTCCGACCGGACTGCCGATCGTCGATCGGCTGGTACGACACGGGCACGATGTCACCATCCTCCATCGGGGGATCCACGAACGGCCCGAGACTCCCCCTGATCTCGAACACGTCCACGCCGATCCGTACGACGAGGGCGCGCTCACCAGCGCGCTCGGCCATTCGCGCTGGGACGTCGTCGTCGCGATGTACGGTCGGCTGCGGATGGTGGCACGGGTGACGAAGGGTCACTGTGACCGGTTCGTCTCGATCGGCGGTGTACCGGCCTATCGGGGGTGGACCGATCCCTTGCAGTTCGACCCGCCGGGTCTGCCCGTTCCGGTCCGCGAGACCGACCCACTCGTCGACGACCCGGCCGTCGACGAGAAGGGCTACCGCATCGTGCGCACCGAGGAGTCGGTCTTTGCAGCGCATCCCTCGGCGATCCACTTCCGCTATCCCTATCTCTACGGTCCGCTCCAACCCGCCCCCCGCGAGTGGTCCGTGGTCCGACGGATCCTCGATGGGCGGCGTCGGATCATCGTCGCCGACGAGGGCCTCACCCTCCACCACCACTGCTACACGGTCAACGCCGCCGCCGCGGTGGTGCTGGGCATCGAATCGCCGGAACAGAGCTCCGGAAGGATCTTCAACGTGGGCGACGAGGAGGTGCTCTCGGTCCGGCAGGTCGTCGAGCTGTGTGCCACCGAGCTCGGCGCCGAGCTCGAGGTCGTGTCCGTCCCCTACGATCTCGCCAAGCCCGCCTGGCCGCTGCTCGCGATGCCGCTCCCGACCCACCGTGTGCTCGACCTCGCGGACCTGCACACAAAGCTCGGGCATCGCGACGTCGTCCCTGCACGGACCGCCGTGCGCCGAACGGCGCGTTGGCTCGTGGAGCATCCGCCCGAGCGCGGCGGCATCGAGGAGCAGGTGCTCACCGACCCCTTCGACTACGGCGCCGAGGACGCGCTCACCGACGCCTGGCTGGCCGCGCGGGCCTCGGTGGTCGTGCCAGACTTCGCCGTCGAGCCCGGATGGGGCCTCGCCTACAGCGGACCGGAGGGTCGACCTCGCATGCACACGACGTTCGTCGAATGACCGGTCCGCTGTCCGGCGTCCGGGTGCTCGACCTCTCGATCGCCCTGACCGGGCCGTACGCGGCCGCACTCTTCGCCGACCAGGGTGCAGACGTCATCAAGGTCGAGCGCCCGGGCATCGGGGACATCGGCCGCTGGGTCGGCGTCGCCGTCAACGGCATGAGCTCGCTCTACCTCGTCTGCAATCGGGGCAAGCGCGGGATCGCCGTCGATCTGCAGCAGCCCGACGGGGTCGACATCGTGAAGCGCCTTGCCGCCACTTCGGATGTCGTCATCCAGAACTTCCGACCGGGCGTCATGGACAGGCTGGGTCTCGGCTACGAGCACCTCAAGGCGGTGAATCCAGACGTCGTCTACGCCTCCCTCTCCGGATTCGGGGCCGTCGGCCCCTACCGTGACCGCAGTGCGTACGACACCGTGATGCAGGCGTACGCCGGCTTCGCGGCAAATCAGGCCGATCCCGAGGTCGGCGTTCCCGTCTTCCTCCGTCAGACCGCAGCGGACAAGGTCACCGCGCTGTTCGCCGCACAGGCCATCACCGCCGCGTTGTACGCGCGAGAACACGGCGCGGGCGGTCAGCTGGTCGAGGTCTCGATGATGGACTCGGTGGTGTCCTTCCTGTGGGCGGACTCAGCCGCCAACGAAGTCCTGCTCGAGTCCGACGGCTCGCAGCTCTCGAGCTTCGTCGCAGGTTTCCAGCCCATGCGGTTCGCCGACGGTTGGGGGATCGTGACACCGACCTCCGACCACGACTTCGCCGGCATGTGCAAAGCGCTCGACGTCGACGGGTACGACGACTCCCGTGTCGCCACCATCGCCGAACGTGTCAAGCACCGCGAGGCGACCTCGGAGCTCGTCGACCTGTGCTACGCCCATGCCGCCAATCTCACGATGGAGGAGGCGACGCTGCGCTTCGAGGCCCACCGGGTCCCCTTCGCGATGATCCTGAAGCCGGAGGAGCTGCCCGACGATCCCCATGCGGTCGCCGCCGGGCTCTTCGAGCTGCACGAGCATCACGTCGTCGGACCCGTGCGCCACCCGCGTCATCCGATCTTGTTCGGCGCCACACCTTCCGCGGTGCGTCTCGGCTCGCCGGCCCTCGGCGAACACACCGACGAGATACTCGCCGAGCTAGGACTCGGAGAACGGACCCAGGAGCTCCGCGCGAACGGGACGGTCGCCTGACCGTTCGATCAGCGGTCGACGACCAGCGTCCCTTCTCACCCGAGGCTGGAGCGCCCATCGGTCGCCCACCAGTCGGCCGTCACCTTGCATCCCTCGAGGGCCTTCTTCGGCACCAGCTCCTCGTAGGTCCGCCGATAGCCCGTGTGTGCGAGGAGCCATTCGCCGTCGACCTTGGCGTACCGGTCGTCGTAGAAGGCCGCCCCCCTGACGCGGACGCCGAAATCGGTGAGGACGACGACGTCGTCCATCGCCCACACCCCCCTGGCCTCGTCTGGTCCGAGGAGGTCGATCTCCGGATGGTGGCATCGATGGCTGGTGAGCATCGTCGTGGCGCCCATCGACGTGCGCAGAAACTCGAGGATGGCGTCACGTCCCTCGAACTCGTACCGTCCTCCGCCGTAACGCGCCGTCGCTTCCGGGAGGAAGCACGTCTCGATCTCCTCCCACAGCTTCTGGTCGAGGCAGCGAAGGTACTTGTACTTGAGCCTCTTGATCAGCTCGATCTCGACGAGGTCATCAGGGGTCACAGTCGCTCCTTGCGGTTCTACAGCACAGGGAATGGAGTCCCGGCTCAGCGGATCACGCCGACGCCGGGAATGAGGGGGAGGTCCAGCGCGGAGACCCAACCGGGCGGCAGGTCGTTCACGTACGGGACAGCGTTGAGCGCCCGCAACCCGGTCGCGAGGCAGCCCGCCGCGGCGGCGTCGCGCCCCGATCCGTCGGTGAACCGGAAGGCGGTCTCTTGGGTGATCGAGGGCGTTCCATCGATCACCACCCGGTAGACGTCGTCCTGGTTGCCCCGGGGCCAGTCGGGTGCAGCGTCGCCGCCGACCCGGTTGATGTGCTCGAGGCAGATGCGGGGCTTCCCGGCCACCATGCCGTTGATCGTGAAGCGGATGGCCGCGACCTCGCCGGATCGGATCACCCCCTTGGCCGTGGTGATCGGTGTCTCGGTGACCCACTTCTCCCAGGTGGAGGTGATCCCGTCGAGCTCGACGCCGACCGCGTGCGCCATCATCGGGACCGTGCCACCCCAGGACATCGTGAGGATCTCGGTGTGCTCGAGCATCGGCGTGTACTCCGGTGGTCGCCCGATCCCCATCTCCTCTTCGTAGTCGCCTTCGTAGTTGATGTAGTCGAGGATCTCGAGCGCCCGGACCTGGCGGACCTCGCTGCAGAGCCCCATGAGGGTCATCGGGAAGAGGTCGTTGGCGAACCCCGGGTCGATGCCGGTCGTGAAACACGAGGCTCCCCCGACCTCGCACGCCTCGGTGATCGGATCGATCCACGACGGCGGGTTGAGGGAGATCGACGGCCAGACCCACGGCGTCATGGCCGTGGAGCAGACGTCGATGCCCGCCCGGAGGAACGCGCCGATGTCGCGGATGTTGTCCTGGGCGTGCGCTGCGGTAGGCCCGAAGTGCACAAGTGCGTCCGGCGAGAGCTCGCAGAGCTGCTCGACGTCGTCGGTCGCGGCGACCCCGATCGGTCCGATCCCACAGATGTCCCCGGCGTCCCGTCCGACCTTCTCGGGATTGGAGACACCGACCCCCACGAGCTCGAACACCGGGTGGCGCACGACCTCGGGGATCACCATCCTCCCGACGAATCCGGTCCCCCAGACGACGACTCTCTTCGGCGAGCTCATCGGAACATCTCCCCTGAGTTCACGAGCAGGTACTGCCCGGTGACCGCCTTGGCGTGGTCGGAGGCGAAGAAGCACACGACGTCGGCGACCTCTCCATCCTCGGTCATCCGGCGGAGCGGGAACTTCCCGGCGACGTCGAAGGTCGCGTCTTCGACCGACTTGTTCTCGTTCTTCGCCCGCCAGTTCATCAGCATCTCCACCGGTGGTCCCCACATCCACGAAGGGATCACCATGTTGCAGCGGATGTTGTCCGGGCCGAGCTCGTCACAGAGGTAGTACATCGCGGACAGGAGGGCGCTCTTCGAGGCCGCGTACCCGCCTTGGGGCATCTGCGGTTGGAACATCGACTGGGAGCCGATGAGGACGATGGAGCCCCCGCCCGAGGACTGCATCGCCTTCGCGACCGGGCGGATGACCGAAAGGGCACCGAGCACGTTCGTCTCGAAGGCGGACCGCCAATCGTCGAATTTCAGATCGAAGAGCCCACCCCAGGCATTCTCGAATGCTGCAACCTGGACGAGCGCGTCGACCGTGCCGAAACGACTGCAGGCCAGATCGACGAGCGACTCGCACGACTCGGGGTCGGTGATGTCGGTGACCTTGTGGGTGATGCGAGCGCCCGACGGGTCGAGCTCGTCCGCGATGGCCTTGAGCGAGTCGGCCGAGCGGGCCGCCACCACGACGTTGGCGCCGTCCCGGAGGGCGGACGCGGCGCACTCGCGGCCGAGCCCACCCCCCACTCCGGTCACGACGACGGTCTTTCCCTGGAGGATCATCTCCTTCTTCTAGCTGCCAGCCGGCGATCCGTGCAGGTCCGGACCCTGCGCCCCTGGTCGCGGCTATGGTCGACGGGACGTTCGACCCTGGCCGACCCGGGCCGGCCGGGCCGATGATGACGATGCGCCCCGAGGCGCCGAGCACGCTGAGGAGGAGGATCCCATGGACGTCACGCTTTCCGAGCCGCTCGTCGAGGAGCTGCGAGCACTGCTCGACGGTGCGCTCGGCGACCTCTCGAGTGAGATCGCCGACACCGACAACCCCGAGTTCCGCGCGGACCTCAGGGTGCGACGCGGCCGGCTCCAGGACATTCGCGGACTGCTCGATCCGGCACCGGCCGACCAGGCGGGCTGATGTCGTCAGAGGACCCACTCCACCGATCTCGTCGTTCGCACGGGAGTCGAACGGAGTGCGTCCAGATCGCGAGCGACAGGGGCCTCCAGGCGAAACGCTCCTGACCAGCGACGACGCCCACGCGCAGCCCTCGTGACCGGCCTTCAGAGCTTCTCCGGTCTCTCGGGATGGCGCATCTCAAGATCCCCTCTGAACTGGTCGATTGTCCACCATGACTTCGGACGGGCTCCGCCGGGCCATCTCGGCCCAATTCAAGGGTGCCCACTGGGCGGCCGTGATCTTCATGGGCCCCCTCGCTGCGGCCGCCATCCTCGTGCTCCGCGAGTTCAACCTGGTCGCCCACTCACCCCTCTGGCTGATCCCGCTCCTGCTCGTCGGCGGACAGTTCCTCACGATGGTCACCGGCGGGCTCTGGGGCGCCTCACCCACCCGGCCCCGCCTCCATCTCTGGATCGCCTCACAGTCGATCGTCGTCACGGCCACCATCTACGCAACCGGATGGGGACCGGCGCTCGCGATCGGGCTCGTCCTCGTCGGCCAGGACACGCTGGCACGTGCGGGATCGACGTCCGAGCGAGTGATCTTGACCTGGACGATGAGCTGCCTCGCCGGCGGCGAGCTCCTGATCGCGCTCGGTTGGGCGCCCTCGCTCATCCCGGTGCCCCAGGTGCACGGTCTCGCGGTCCTCATGGCGATCGGGATCGCCTTCTCCTACCGCTCCCTCCGCTCCGCCCTGGTCGAGCGCGAAGAAGCGGCCGCGCTCACCCTCAGCCGAGAGCGTCGATTCCGCGCACTCGTGCAGAGCTCGTCCGACCTGGTGTTCCTCACGGATTCGACTGGGAAGGTGACGTACGCAAGCCCGTCGTGCCGTCGGATCCTCGGGTATGAGCCGGAGGAGATGATCGGCGTCGAATCGAGAGACCTGGTTCTGCCGGATGATTTCGAGCAGTTGAACACGATGTTCGAGGAGAAGCTGTCGCAGCCACGTGGGTCGATCGAATACACCGTGCGGGTCCGACGTGCGGACAGATCGTGGTGCTGGCTCGACATTCTCGCCACCAATCTTCTCGAGGATCCCGATGTCCGGGGGACGGTCATCAACGCGAGGGATATCACCGAGCGCCGGGCTCGTCTCGAGCGCCAGAGCGCCATTTCAGATCTCGGGCGCGAGTTCCTCCGTGCTCGGACGCTCGCCGAGTCGGTCGATCTCGCGACGACCGTGATCGGCCGCGTGCTCCACTCCGGGCAGGACGAACGCACCGGCACCGAGACCGGCACCGACCACCTCAGACCTCCTGTGCGTATCGTGCTCGCCGACTCGGGTGATGACGAATGGGAGCATCGCTCTGAGGCCATCGCTCCGAGCACGCGGGTTCCAGTAGGCAATCCGGACCAGCCGCTCGGATACATCGAGGTCAGGGATGACATCGAACCCACCTCAGAGGACGGAACGTTCATGGAGGACGTCGCGAACCGCCTCTCCTCGGCAATCGTCCGCATCCAGGCGGAAGAGGCCATCCGTCACCAGGCGACGCACGATCCATTGACGGGGCTTCCCAACCGCGCGCTCTTCAACGACCGGCTCAACCAATCGCTGAAGCGGCTCCGGCGCACCAGTGGTTTCGTCGCGGTGATGATCGCGGACCTCGACGGGTTCAAGAACGTGAACGACAGCCTCGGCCACCTGACGGGTGACGCTCTGCTCGTCTCTGTCGCAGAGCGGCTCACCTGCCACCTCCGCGGCTTCGATACCATCGCGCGTCTGGGCGGGGACGAGTTTGCGATCCTCTTCGACGAGCTCGAAGGTCCCGAACATTCCGGCGCACTGGCCAATCGGGTGCTCGAAGCACTCGTGGCGCCCCTGCCGCTTTCCGATCGAGAGGTCGCTATCGGCGCAAGCGTGGGCATCGCGCTCACGAAGAGCCCGAGCACTGGCGCAGATCGGCTTCTCGCCGACGCAGACGCCGCGATGTATCTGGCGAAGCGCGAAGGGAAGGGCTGCTACCGGATCTTCCAGACCGCCATGCACACCGCAGCGGTGGAGCGCATGAACCTCGAGCAAGAGCTCCGGGCCGCGATCCGTGACAGCGGGCTGATGGTTCACTACCAACCGATCATCGACACCCAATCCGGACGGGTGACGTCCTTCGAAGCGCTTGCGCGGTGGAACCACATGACGAGGGGGTTCGTCCCACCTGACACGTTCATCCCGGTGGCCGAGGAGGCGGGGCTCATCGTGGATCTCGGCCGCATGGTGCTCTTCGAAGCTTGCCAGCAGGCACGCTCGTGGCACGAACTCCACACCGAAGCACGGCCACACGTCTCGGTCAATGCATCCCGCCTCCAACTCGCGAATCCGGAGTTCACCGACCACGTCAGCGGGGCACTCGAAGCGGCGGGTCTCGAACCTGGCAACTTGATCATCGAGGTGACCGAGTCGATCCTCGCCACGGAGTCCCGACGCATCATCGACACGCTCGACGAACTCCGGAGGACAGGCGTCCGGATCGCGATCGACGATTTCGGCACCGGGTACTCGTCGTTCGCCGCACTGGCAGAGCTCCCGATCGACATCCTCAAGATCGACAAGCGGTTCGTCGACCGGCTTCTCGACGACGACCAGGGCCGGGGGTTCGTCAATGCGATCATGCAGCTCGCCGAGACACTCCACCTCGAGACGACGGCCGAAGGTGTCGAGGAGATCCGCCAGCGGGAGGTGCTTGCTGAGCTCGGCTGCACCAATATCCAGGGGTACCTCTTCTCGCGGCCGCTCACCGGCGAGAAGAGTCACGATTACCTCGCGCTCAACGCGAGCATCTCCGCCCGGAGCTTCGCCTTCGACTGAGCGTCAGAGCTCCGATCCTCCGGTGAGACGAGCCCCCGGCGGGCTCGGTCATCGGTACCGCACGGTCATGCCTTCGACATCGAATGGCGCTCCTGGACCGGCATCCGCTGGGCGTGCGGCAGCGGGTAGGGCGGCTGATCGGTGCCGATCTCGAGCAGGTCGATCGCCGTGCAACCCTTCGACGCGATGAAGGTGGGGTCGTTGCGGGTCGCCGGCAGCCCGGGCATGGTCGTGTCCATGCTGCCCGGGTGAAGGGTGGCGGTCAGATCGCCGACGGCACCTCGCCGCCACGAAGAGAGATTGGGTGCCCGCACGCCGAAGCGCTCCTCGAGGAAACGGAGCTGTGAGGTGTGGTCGAAGGTCGACGAGCAGACATGCCCTCCCCGGCTGAACGGCGAGACGACGAGCAGTGGGACCCGGAAGCCGAGGCCGATCGGACCGTCGATGCCATGTGCGTCGGTCGGCAGGGGCGTGACGGAGACGAACTCGCCTTCGGTCCGCGGGGGTGCGACGGGCGGGTCCACGTGGTCGAAGAACCCGTCATTCTCGTCGTACATGTGGAAGAGCACCGTGCGCGACCACACGTCGGGGTTGGAGACGAGGGTGGAGAGCACCTGGTCGGTGAACCACTCGCCGAGGAACGACGGGGCCGGAGGATGCTCGTCGTACCCGACCGGAGCGCTGACCCAGCTCACCTGCGGCAGGGTTCCGGACCGGACGTCCGCGGCGAACTCGTCGGGGAAGGTGGGGAGGAATGCCTTCTGGTACAAGGTGGTCGTCGGGTCCTCGTACTGCGAGAAGTACGGCAGGACGCTGTCGGTCGTCAGTCCCAGCTTGCGCATGGTGTCGATCGAGTACAGCGTGCCCGTCGGGTTGTAGTGCTTCCAGGTGATCCCCGCGTCCTCGAGCACTTCGGGCATGGTCGGCCAGCTCACGCTGAAGAGGGCGGACGGCGCCTGGTTCGTGGTCAGCACCGGTCCGCCTGCCCGCCCCGCGGGGTCGATGGTGCCGGACATCTGCATCAACCGGTTCGGATGGGTCGGCCCGAGCACCGAGCAGTGGTAGCCGTCGCAGAGCGTGAAGGCGTCCGCCAACGCGAAGTAGAAGGGGATGTCGTCCCTCGTGTAGTAGCCCATCGTCAACGTCCCCTGCGCGGGTCCCTCGTTGTCGGGCCGGGTGTGGACCTGCACGAACGCGTCCATGGTGCCGCCGTTGCGGCACTGGTGCTGCGGTCCCCAGTCATGGGTGAGGTCGAAGGTGCAGTCCGCCTCGTCCGTGTGGACGGTGTCGAGATGGAACGGGAGCAGTCGACCGACCGGGGCACTGGAGGTGTTCGCCGCATACGGCTGCGAGAACGCGCCCAGATCAGCCGCGCCGTGGTCGTCGAAGCCGCGGACACCGGGGTAGGTCCCGTAGTAGTGGTCGAACGACCGGTTCTCCATCATGAGGAAGATGACGTGATCGATCGCACCGAGGTCGGACCCGGCTGCGGTCGTGGACGCCGCCTTCGAGATCGACGCCGTCGACGGGCTCCGGCTGCACGCGCTCAGCGCTCCGATCCCCGCTGCGGCACCGGCCGCGAGGAGCTGGCGGCGACTCAGGTGGCGCGTGAGAGGTCTGTCGAATTGCCTGCTGGTCACCGTCGGTCCCGTCGAGCCCCGCAACCGGGCAACCGTAGCCAATCGGCCGTTCCTCCGCGGTGGCGACGCGACGGCGTCTGCCCGTGGCCTTCTCACGGTCTTCCAAGGCATCCGACCGTCGCTCCCCCTAGGGTGACCGACCGATGAGCGACCGAGCCGGTCAGTCGAAGCACCGAACCGTCGCAATCCTGACGGCCGTCGCCCTCGCCTCCGGCCTTTCCGCCGTCGGTCCGACCGACGGCGTCGGGTCTGCGGCAGCCGCCACCGGTGCCACCGGCTCGTTCGTGCTCACCGCCACCAATACCGGCGCGGGGTACGCACCGACCTACACCGGCAACGGCCTCCTCGGCATCCGCGTGCCGCCTTCGGGTCAGGGGTACGCTCCGGGTCCGGTCCCGACCGAGGCGCAGCTGGCCGGGTTCTACGCCCAGGCAGCTGGTGGCATCCAGCAACGTGCAGCCATCCCGACCTGGTCCTCGCTCGTCTTCGGCGACGGCGGTCGGCCCGCCCTCGGCGCCGAGGGCGCGACCGCCGACTGGCGCCAGTCGATCGACCTGCACACCGGCATCGTCACCACGGGTGCCCGATGGACCGCGCCCGATGGGCACCAGACGACCCTCAGCGAGCAGGTCCTCACCGATCGCGCCCTCCCGGACGTCGGACTGGTCAAGCTCACGGTGACCCCTTCGTGGTCGGGTCCCGCCACGGTCACCGACGGGATCGACGGGGACGCGGCGACCCTCACCACCCAGACCGACAAGGGCTGGTCGACCGTGGCGAGGACCGACTGGGAGAGCGTGACGGCCCTCGGCACCGGCATCACCGCCGCCATCGCCAGCACCGTGCGGGTGAGCCCGGGGCTGACGACCATCGCGACCCCGGTCGACCAGTCGATCGACCGGAGCGTGGGGCAACAGCTCGCCTTCTCGGTCGTGGCAGGCCGCACCTACACCTTCTCGAAGTACGTCGCGGTGGTCTCCTCCCAGCAGAACGGTGCACCGGTCGACGACGCGCGACGACGGGTGGGCGCGGCTGCCGCGGCCGGGTACCCGTCGCTCGTCGCCGCGAGCGACGCGGCCTGGTCGTCCCTCTGGTCGGGTCGCATCGACGTCCTCGGGAACCCGTCGCTCGCCACCGACGTCAACGCGAGCGAGTTCTACCTCTGGTCCTCGGTCCGCGACGGCATCGATTGGAGCGTGTCGCCCGCCGGACTCTCCTCCAACGGTTACAACGGTCACATCTTCTGGGACGCCGACACGTGGATGGAGCCGGCGCTCCTTGCGCAACATCCGGACCTCGCCACGAGCATCGACGCCTACCGATCGGCGCGGCTCGAGACCGCCGTCCAGCACGCTGCGGCGAGCGGCTACCAAGGCGCGCGCTTCCCGTGGGAGAGCGCGCTCGACGGCACCGAGCAGATCCCGCCACCGGCGTCGGTCTTCACCGAAGGGATCTACGAAATCCACGTCACGGCGGACATCGCACTGACGCAGTGGCAGTACTTCCTCAGCACCGGAGACAAGGGCTGGCTCGCGCGGGAGGGGTGGCCGGTGATCTCGGCCGCCGCAACGTACTGGGCATCGCGTGCAACGGTCGGTGCAGACGGGGCCATGCACTTGGACGGCGTGACCGGCCCGGACGAGGAGAACGCCGATGTCAACGACGAGGCCTACACCGACGCCGCAGCCCGCCTTGCCCTGCTCGACGCGGTGCAGGCCGCCCACACGCTGGGTCACACACCGCCGTCAGCCTGGGCCCGCGTGGCAGCGGCCATCGGGCAGCCGACCGGAGCACCGGTTCCCGAGTTCGCCGGGTACCCAGGGTCGATGGTCAAGCAGGCCGACGTCACCCTCCTCCAGTACCCGCTCGGGGTCGCGTTGCCTGCTGGGGCGCCGGCGGCGGACCTCAACTACTACGCACCTCGGGTCGATCCCAACGGACCGTCCATGAGCGATGCCGTCAACGCGATCGACGCAGCACTCCTCGGGAACCAGGGCTGCGCGAGCTACGTCTACACGCTCCGCAGCGTCCAGCCGTTCATCCGTGACGCCTTCGACCAGTTCTCGGAGACGCGCACCGGCGGCGCGTTCACCTTCCTGACCGGCATCGGCGGCTTCCTCCAGGAGTTCCTCTACGGCGCCTCGGGGCTCCGTTTCGGAACGTCGTCGGTGTCCCTCGCCCCGGACCTCACCCGACAGATCGGTGGGATCCGGCTCGAGGGCCTCCGCTGGCACGGCCGTCGCTTCACGGTGACGATCGGACAGCGCCAGACCACTGTCACGCTCGACCACGGCGCCCCGTTGCCGATCGCGACGCCCTCCGGACTCCATGTGGTCACGTCCGGAGCTCCGCTGACCGTCGGGACGCACCGTCCGGACCTCGCGTCGAGTCCGGACCTCGCCCGCTGCGCGGCCACCACCGCGAGCTCATCGGCTCCGGGGAGTCCCTCACTCGCCGCCGTCGACGGGAGCCCGGCCACGGGCTGGCAGCCGACCGCACTGCCTGCGACCCTGACGGTCCGACTTCCGGGTGGGCGCCACCTCGTCCACGGCGCGAGGATCCTCTGGGGACGACAGTGGCCGGGTCCGCCGTCCGCGACGCAGCCACCGCCGCCGGGCCCGGTCACTGTGCGACGCGCGGACACCTCCGTGCTCACCGTCTCGACCGACGGCCACCACTGGCACGTGGTCGCGCAGAGCGCCGCGACAACCGGGACGCTCGAGGACGACTATTCCTTCGCGCCGGTCGACGCAACCGAGATCTCACTCCGCCTGACCGGCCCATCGACCGCCGATCCTCCGATCGTCGACGAGCTCACCGCGAATTGACGATCGCATCACGAGACCGGCGACACGCGAAAACGCCCGTCCCACGTTCGACCGGGGATCGGGCGCTCTCTTTCAGTTGTACTCCGAGGATCGGACTGTCGGCGGGGGGTGGCGCTCGGCGGAGCCTTCGGGCCCTTTGCCGTTGCAACGCTCCCACTGCGAGCCGCTTGCCTTAGTTGTCGACCGAGCCTTTCGAGATGTGCTCCCGAACAGTCCCCTGCAATCCGTCCTCAAGATGGTCCATTGATCTCAAGCCTGGTGGCCACCTCCTCCCGGATCCACCCTCGGGACCCATCTCATACAACGTCCCTGAGGGTGACTCTGTTCCCATGGTGCGCCTTCGTGCGGCGGTGCGCAAGAGGCCACGGTCATCTTCTCGATGATCCGATCGCCCCCGATCCGCCTCCCGAACAACAGTCGTCGCGGACGGAGTCGGAGCACGACGCGCAACGGTCGTGGAAGCCGGGACTTGTCGGGCGTGTGGCACACTGCTCCGTTATGGGAGCCACTGCCAGGGGTCCGGCGCGGACGGTGCTCGACGCCATCGGCGACACTCCCCTGCTCGAGATCGAAGGAGTCTGGGCCAAGCTGGAATTCCTCAATCCCTCCGGCTCGATCAAGGCGCGCATCGCCTCGTGGATCGTCGAGCGGGCGGAGCGCGAGGGGCTGCTCCGACCGGGGGACACCATCGTCGAGGCGAGCAGCGGCAACACAGGCAACGCGTTCGCCATGGTCGCCGCGGTCAAGGGCTACCGCATGGTGGTGGTCATGCCCGAGGGACTGAGCGCCGAACGGGCGACCATCTCGAGGGCATACGGCGCGGAAATCGAATTCGTCGGCGAGTTCCACGTCGAGGCAGCCGTGCAACGTGCCGCTGCCCTCGGTGAGCAGTCGGGCTGGTTCTGCCCCCACCAGTTCGACTCGGAGTGGAACATCGAGGAGAACGAAAGATGGCTCGGCCGAGAGATCCTCGACCAGTTGCCGTCCCATCTCTTTCCGGCCGCCATCGTGGCCGGCGTGGGAACCGGTGGGACCCTCATCGGACTCGCGCGCGCGATGCGCCAGGTCAACCACGACGTGCGCACGGTCGCCGTCGAGCCCGAGGAGTCCTGCACCATCTCCCGAGGCGTCATCGGCCCCCACGCCATCGAAGGCATCTCGGACGGCTTCATCCCGGACATCATCTCGAGAAACCTGGGATTGATCGACGAGGTCGTGACGGTCACCGGTGAGCAGGCACTCGAGGAGATGCGGCGACTGTCCGCGACCTACGGGCTGCTCGTCGGCCCGAGCTCCGGCGCGAACCTGATCGCCGCCCGCTCTGTCCGCGACCGGCTCGACGACGACGGAGCGGTCATCACCGTCCTCAGCGACGAGGGGGAGAAGTACCTCTCCCAGTACTGGATGGCTCCGCCACCTGACCTCTCCGTCCCGCTCTGAAGTTCGGCGCCGCAGGCACGACGCCGAGGACCTCAGCTCTCTGCTTCGGCTCCGTAGACCGCGAGCGCGTAGATGACGAGCAAGGCGATGATCACGTAGACGAGCCCCCACACCGGGTAGAAGGGCATCCACCAGATCGCGTCGACCGCGGCGATGGAAGCCGCGACGATTCCGACCCAGCGACCGAGCTGTGACCCGCCGAGCACCGCGAAGCCGCAGAGGAGAAGGACGGCCGCGACCACAAGGTCGACCCATCCGTACGTCTTCAGGTTCTGCCCGAGGACGGCTCCTTGGAGACTCACCACGACGACGCCGTGGTACGAGAACGCCCAGATGGCGTCGAACACCTTCATGATGCCGGCGAGGATCAAGATGACTCCCGCGAACACGATCCAACCTTCGCCGCGCTGTTGCATGCCACCGCCTCCTTTGCCGGACGCGCCTCGTCGACCGCGCGCGACCCTTCGCGGGACTGTAGGCCGGGAGAGCGGATTCGACCAGGGCCGTTCGGCCTGAACTGCAGCTGTCATCAGGGGGACGTGCGAGGATCTCCCGTGCACGAGCCCGCGACCGGAGACGGAACCGCATCCCATGTCGTTCGCCGGATCATCGAGTGACGCCTGACCCGCCGGACCTCCACCTCCACCGGTGGCTCGACCGCCGCGTGGTCGGCGTCGCCCTGGTGGCGGCGGCGTCGGGATTCGGCCAGTTCGGCGTCGTCGCCGCCCTCGGGGACGTCGCACGGGGATTCGGGCAGCTCTCCGGCGGCGGTTCGATCGCCAACCAGGTCGGGCTCTCGGGGACGGTGCTCGGTGCGGGCCTCGCGATCATCCGACTCGCCTCACTCGGGAGCCTGCCGCTCATCGGGATCGCGGATCGCGTCGGACGCCGACGCACGCTGCTCACCACCGTCGGGTTCGGGCTGGCCTTCACCATCGCTGCAGCTGCCAGTCCAGGGTACTGGTGGTTCGTCGCGATCTTCGCGCTCGGCCGCCCCCTGCTCAGCACTGCGAATGCGCTCGCCCAGGTCATCGCGGCCGAGGAGACCGGATCGCGCGACCGCACCGCTGCGGTGGCCCTCGTCACCGCGGGCTACGGCGTCGGAGCCGGGCTGACCGCACTCCTCCACAGCCTGGCCTCGGGCGTGCTCGGCTTTCGCGGGCTCTTCGCGCTGGCGGTCGTGCCGCTCTGCCTGGTGGGATTGGTCCGGCGGTGGATCGAGGAGCCCGACCGCTTCGAGGTGGCAGCCGCCGGCAACGACCATCCGGCACCCGTTCTCGGCCCGGTCGGACGGCGATTCCGGCGCCGACTGGCCGTCGTGGTCGCGATCGGGTTCGCCGTCGCGGTGATCACGGGCCCGGCGACGAGCTTCGTCTACCTCTACGCGCAGGACGTGATCCATCAGGGCGGCCCGGTGACGGCCACGATGGTGGTCGCCGCCGGACTGGCCGGTCTGGCCGGCCTGCTCGCCGGCCGATGGCTGGCCGACCGACTCGGGCGGCGACCGACGGGTGCGTGCGGCATGGTGGGACTCGCCGTCTTCGGCGCGCTCACCTACAGCGGGTCGAGCGCGGCGCTGATCTGCGGCTACGTGCTCGGCGTGTTCTCCGGTGCGGTGATCGCACCGGCAACTGGTGCGCTGCTGGCCGAGCTCTTCCCGACCTCGGTCCGCGCGTCGGTCATGGGGTGGTGGGTCACTGCGAGCGTCGTGGGCGCCGTGCTCGGACTGGTCGCGTTCGGCGCCGTCGCCGACGCCGGCAATCGCTTCGCCGTCGCGGCCGCCGCGATCTTCCTCCCGGCGGCCCTCGGCGCTGCGCTCTTCTGGCTGCTCCCCGAGACCCGCGGTCGAGAGCCCGAAGACCTCTGGCCGGACCCGCCGGCACGGGCCTGAACCGGTCCGAGCGTGGCGGGCCTCACCGGTTCACTCGCTGTAGAGCGTCGGGATGTGGAGCGGCTCGCGGTTGTACATGGGGAATTTGGGCTGCGCGGCCTCGCGGTACCGGGTGGTCGAGACCACAGGATCGTGGTCGAACTCGGGGATCACCTTGTTCCCGAACGTCTCGATGAGCTCGATGGCCTCCTCGTGCGACGTCGCATCACCGGGCAGGCCGAAGCACACCTGGTCCGCGCCATAGTCGACGAAGGGCTGGAGCTGTGCGCAGATTTCCTCGGGCGACCCGCAGAGGAGATAGCCACCACCGATGAGCTCGTCGAGCTGGTCCTCTCTCGGGGGCGTCGGCGGCTTCGGCCATCTCGAGCCTCCCGGTCCGGGCATCGTGTCGTGGTACAGCGAGACCATCGACGGCAGGTAGCCGTTCCCCTTCCGGCTGGCCTGGGCGCGTGCGAGTGCGCGGTCGGTCGAACAGCGCACCGCGGTCGTGATCATCACGTTGTCGTTGACGAACTCGCCCACCGGATCGGTGCACTCGCTGATGCCCTTCTTGTACGACTCGATCCACGGGGCGACCGTGTGGACCGCCGAGAAGGTGAAGCCGAGCGCGCCCTGGCCGAGATGTCCCGCCTTCTCCCAGGTCGCCGGCGAGCCCACCGCGAGCCAGAAGGCCGGATGTCCGGGACCCCAGGGCTTGGGCAGGATGTTGTGGGGGACGTCCATGTTCCAGTGGGTGCCGTGGTACGTGAAGTCCTTCTGCTCCCACATCCGCACGAGCTGGTAGACCACGTCGTCGTAGTCGGCCCGGGTCGACTCCTTGTCGTGGATGTTGAGGGTGCCGATCTCGTGGGATCCCGCGCCGCGCCCGGTACCGAACTCGAAGCGGCGGTTGGTCAGGTGGTCGAGGGTGGCGACCCGCTCGGCCGTGCGGACCGGGTGGTTGACCCGGGGCGAGATGTTGAAGATGCCCGACCCGATGTGGATGCGCTCGGTCGTTGCGGCGAGGTAGCCCGCGTCGACCTCCGGGGCGGACCGATGGGAGTACTCGTTGAGCCCGTGGTGCTCGGTGAGCCAGACGAACTTGAAGTTGTTTCGGTCCGCCACCTGGGCCAGCTCGAGCTCGCGGAGGAGCGCGGTGTGCTCGGCGTCCGTGTCGTGCGCCTGGGGACCCGGCAGGTAGCCCTGCAGGAAGATTCCGAACTCCATGGTCTGCTCCTCCTAGGATTTGCCGGTCGAAGTCGCCGCCAACCGCTCGCCGAGGCCGAACAGCTCGATCGCATTCGTCCGCATCAACTTGTCGACAACACCGGGAGTGAGCCCCGCGGTCATCTCCTCGGCGACCTTCCGGGTGTCGGGCCACGTGCTGTCGGCATGTGGGTAGTCGCACTCGAAGAGCACGTTGTCCTCGCCGATCTCGTCGAGGTGGCGCAGGCCGAAGTGGTCCGAGAAGAAGCAGCCGTAGACCTGGCGGGCGAAGGTCACCGGGGAGACCGTGACCTCGTCGCGCGCCATCCCGGCGGCGGCCATGACACGGGTCATCGGATAGCGCGAGCCTTCGAACAGCCAGAAATCGCACGGTGTGCCCTTCGGATCCTCCTCCCACGAGTAGACGCCGCCGACGTTGCCCATCGAGGCGATGCCCGAGCGCTCGACGCGGGGACCCGACTCGACCATCTTCGCCGGCAGTCGCGTGCACCACACCGTGGGTGGTTCGATGACGTGGTCGTCGACGGAGACGATCCGAGGGAACTCGCGTGGCATCCCCGCTCCTTGCTGTCCGGCCGGGTGGGCTCCGGCACCGCCACGGTAGGCAGGTCGGAGCGCGCGCCACTAGGGCCGAAGGTCCCAAAACTGAAACGCGTTCTCGCGATCCCCGGACCCGCATCCGAAGCAGTTCGACGGATCGTCCCTGCTCGTCGATCGAGTTCTGTCGAGAGCCTCGACATCGAATGCAACGCGTTCTAACCTTTCGGAGAGCGACGACGGGATGCTGCCCCGATGACGGGTACGCCCAAGAAGGGACCTCGATGGCACCCACCACAACGCGGCCGACGTGTGACATCGATGTCCTCGACCGCTCCTTCTACCAGGACCCCCACCCGGGCTACGCGTGGATGCGGGCCAACCGACCGATCTACTGGGACGAGAAGAACGAGCTGTGGGTGGTCACCCGCCACGCGGACGTCTCGTACGTGTCGCTGCACTCGGCCCAGTTCTGCTCGGGTCAGGGCGTGCGCCCGAAGGAGGAGGCGAGCCTCTCGCTGATCGGACTCGACGGCGAGCGTCACGTGCGCCAGCGCCGCCTGCTCAATCAGGGATTCAGTCCGCGGGTGATGCGGGACATGGAGCCACGGGTGCGACAGGTGGTCACCGAGGTGCTCGACGAGATCGCGTCACGGTCGTCTTGCGACTTCGTCAACGACGTCGCAGTGCCGGTGCCGCTCGTCATCATCGCGGAGCTGATGGGGCTGCCGGTCGAGGACCGCGTCCAGCTCGGCCACTGGTCCGATCGCATGATGAGCGGCGAGGGTCGCACCGACCTGAACGATCCGGTCATGGCCGACGCGGGAGCGGCGTTCGGGGAGTACCTCGCCTACCTCACGGACATGGTGGAGGATCGTCGCAAGGCGATCCAGCGGGGCACAACCGTGCCGAACGACGCAGTGAGCATCCTCGTCGGCGCAGACGAGGACGGTGTCCTCGAGTCGAACGAAGAGCTCGCTCACGACGAGCTCACCATGTTCCTCGTCGTGCTCCTCGTCGCCGGCAACGAGACCACGCGGAACGCGATCTCGGGCGGAATGTGGGCCTTCAGCAAGTTCCCCACCGAGTGGGAGCGGCTCCGCACCCACCCCGAGCATTTCACCACCATGGCCGACGAGATCTGCCGGTATGTGAGCCCGGTGATCAGCTTCTCCCGGACTGCCACCGAGGACACCGAGCTCGCCGGTCAGCAGATCTCGGAAGGTGAGCGGGTGCTCCTCCTCTATCAGTCGGCCAACCGCGACGAGGACATCTTCGAGGATCCCGACGTGCTGCGCGTGGACCGGAACCCCAACCCGCACCTTGCGTTCGGGATCGGACCGCACGTCTGCATGGGCATCAACCTCGCACGGCTCGAGATCCGAGTGCTCTTCGAGGAGATCATGCGTCGGTTTCCCGACATGGTTGTCGAGCCGGGCGTCACGCCGACGTACGGCCAACATGCGCTCGTGCATGCAATCGAGTCCCTGCCGGTCACCTTCTCTCCCGAGCGCGCCTGACCGGCACTGTCAATCGACGAGGGCGGTGGCGATGGCGGCACCGACCTGATCCACCTCGAGCAGGAAGCCGTCATGCCCGGACGGTGAGTCGATGACCGACACGGACGGTCGGCTGGGCAACCAGGCCGCGAGATCGAGTTGGAGGCCGAGCGGGTAGAGGCGGTCCGAGTCGATACCGGCGACCGCGACCCGCGCTCGTACACTGGCGAGCGCGGCCGCGATGCCCCCGCGGTCGCGGCCGACGTCGTGTTTGTTCATCGCCTCGGACAGCACGAGATACGAATTGGGATCGAACCGCCGCGCCAACTTCTCGCCGTGGTATTGGAGGTAGGACTCGACCGCGAAACGGCCCCCGCCGAGCGGATTCTCGTCGCCCTGAGCCTCCCGTCCGAACCGTGCCTCGAGCTCACTCGCGGTCCGGTAGCTCACCTGCCCGATTCCCCGCGCGATCGCCAGCCCCCGGAAGGGTCGCGCGTCGGTGCCGTAGTAGTCCCCGCCGGCGAATGCGGGATCGGCACGAATCGCTGCGGCCTGCAGCGAGCAGAGTGCGATCTCGTCGGTGCTCGCGGCGGCTCCCACTGCGATCACCACGGCGCGCTCGACGCGCTCGGGATGGCCGACGCACCACTCGAGGACCCGCATCCCACCCATCGATCCGCCGATGACGCAGTACCAGCGGTCGATCCCGAGCAGGTCGGCGAGCGCGACTTCGACGTCGACCTGATCACGGATCGTGACGCGCGGGAATCGTGACCCGTAGGGACGGCCGTCGGGACCCGGCGAGGCCGGACCGGTCGTGCCCCGGCATCCGCCGAGCACGTTGGGACAGACCACGAAGAACCGGTCGGTGTCGATCGCTCGGCCCGGACCGATCAGACCGTCCCACCAGCCGGGGGTCGGGTGCCCCGGACCGGTCGGGCCCGCCGCGTGCGAGTCACCCGTCAGTGCATGGGCGACGAGCACGGCGTTCGCACGGCTCGAATCCAGGCGCCCCCACGTCTCGTAGGCAACCGTGACCTCCGCCAACTGGCCACCTGCTTCGAGGGTGAATCCCCGTCCCCCCACCCCGCGGACGACCGCGAACCGGCGGTGCCCCGGGTCCTCCCCCGGATCGGACCCCTCCGGAACCGGAGGTCCGGTCACGCTCCCTTCGCCGCGACGAACCCCGACTCGAGATCAGCGAGGATGTCGGCGATCGACTCGATGCCCACCGAGAGGCGCACCAGGTCGGGGCTCACCCCGGAAGACATCTGCTCGGCCTCGGTGAGCTGGGAGTGCGTGGTCGACGCCGGATGGATCGCGAGGCTGCGGACGTCCCCGACGTTGGCGAGGTGGCTGAAGAGCTCGAGCCCTTCGATGAAGCGCTTGCCCGCCTCGGCACCACCCTCGATGCCGAACGCGAGGATCGCACCGCCGCCGTTCGGAAGGTACCGGCGCTGGCGCTCGTGCCACGGGCTCGACGCGAGCCCGGGGTAGGTGACCCATTCGACCTCGTCGCGGGCCTCGAGCCACGTGGCGACCGCCAGTGCGTTCTCGACGTGTCGTTCCATCCGGAGGCTGAGGGTCTCGACCCCCTGGAGGAAGAGGAACGAATTGAACGGCGCGACAGCCGGTCCGAGGTCGCGCAGGTACTGCAGCCGGGCCTTCAGCACGAAGCGGGCCGGGAAGAGCGCCTCGGGCAGCTCGCCGAAGACGAGTCCGTGATAGCTCGGGTCCGGCTCGGTGAAGCCCGGGAAGCGTCCACTTCCTTCGTAGTCGAAGCTCCCGCCGTCGACGATCACTCCGCCGATCGACGTGCCGTGCCCGCCGAGGAACTTCGTCGCCGAGTGCACGATGATGTCCGCGCCGTGTCGGAGCGGCTGGCAGAGGTACGGGGTCGCGAGGGTGTTGTCGACCACCAGCGGGATGCCGTGCTCGTGGGCGAGCGACGAGACGCCGTCGAAGTCGAGGACGTCGCCTTTCGGATTGCCGAGGGTCTCCGCGTAGAAGGCCTTGGTCGTCGGCCGGATCGCCCGCCGCCATGCGTCGAGGTCGTCGGGGTCGTCGACGAAGGTGACCTCGATCCCGAATTTCGGCAGGGTGTAGTGGAAGAGGTTGTACGTACCCCCGTAGAGGGACGCCGACGAGACGATGTGCCCACCGTTCTCCGCAAGGTTGAGGAGCGTGATCGACTCGGCGGCCTGGCCGCTCGCCACCGCGAGGGCCGCGACCCCGCCCTCGAGCGCGGCGACGCGCTCCTCGAAGACGGCCTGGGTCGGGTTCATGATCCGGGTGTAGATGTTGCCGAGCTCTTGGAGCCCGAACAGCGCCGCCGCGTGCGCCGTGTCGCGGAAGGTATAGCTGGTGGTCTGGTAGATCGGCACGGCGCGGGCCCCGGTGGTCGGGTCGGGCTGCGCACCGGCGTGGATCTGGCGGGTCTCGAAACCCCACTCGGGCATGACGCTGACCTCCTCACCGCGCACGCCGGGACTCGGCCTGCGCGCCGTTGCACGCGATCTTGACAAAGGTGACCACATTGGTCAACTAATCGGTCTGCACAGCCGATCCGTCTCGGGTCGCGCGGCCGGTCGCGGTGCGCCGAGCGGCCTGAACGTGTCCGCGCGACCCCGGTCACTATCTTTGGCCGCTGCGTGGACGCGACACCGACCACCCCGCCGATCCGGGGACGCCAGCGATCGCGGCGATCCGCACTCTGGACCGCCACCTTGATCGGAGCACTCTTCGCGGCCGTGGTGGTGCTGGTGGCACGCAGTCCGGTCCCTGACTACCTGGTCGACGTGACAGCGGGCCCCGGAACGGGAAGCGCCACCGCGCCAACCTCACCTGCGATCACCACCAGCACGGACGTGACCCAGTGCCCCTGGCTCGAGTCGGCGATCGACCGGCACGATGCTCCGGCCACGCTCGCCGCGATGGCCGTCTCCAGGATGACGCCCGGCGAGAAGGTCGGAGAGATCGTCCTCAAGCGGGTCGGCCCTTACGAAAACGCAAACACTGGGGTGCCGCGTCTGTGCATCCCCTCGATCACCCTCCAGGACGGCCCCCAGGGCGTGGCCTCCGGAGCCCTCCACGTGACCCAGCTGCCGGCGCCGCTCGGCGTCGCGGCGACCTTCGACCCGTCGGTCGCCGACGCCTACGGACAGGTCCAGGGCGAGGAGGCGAGCGGCCAGGGGTACGACGTCATCCAAGGACCGACGCTGAACGTCCTGCGCATCCCGCAGAGCGGTCGGGCCTACGAGGGCTACGGCGAGGATCCGCTGCTCGTGACGTCGATGGGCGTCGCCGACATCCGCGGCATCCAGGCAGAGGGCGTGATGGCCCAGGCCAAGCACTTCGCGGTCTACGCACAGGAGACCGACCGCGGCGAGCTCAACGACGTCGTCCCTGCGGCCGCCCTCGAGGAGCTGTACCTCCCGCCCTTCGAGGCGGCGGTCACCGAGGCCCACGTGAGCTCGGTGATGTGCGCCTATCCGCAGCTCAACGGGACGTACCAGTGCCAGGATCCGACACTCCTCGGCCTCCTCGGCACGTGGGGCTTCGCCGGCTTCGTCCGCTCCGACCTCGGCGCGGTCCACGATCCGGTCGCCGCGATCTCCGCCGGAACCGATCTCCTCAAGCCGGGTAGCCCAAGAAGCCTCGCCTCGCTCATGCGTGCGGGACGGCTGCGCGTCGGCGCGGTCGACCGCGCCGTCGAAGCCGTGCTCGCGCAGATGTTCTCGTACGGCATGGTCGGGCGGCCCCCGGACGGCACCCCCGGCGCGCCCGTCGACACGGCCGCCCACGCGACCTTCGCCCTCCAGGCCGCGGAGCGCTCGAGCGTGCTGCTCAAGAATTCCGACACGGTGCTGCCGCTCGGCGCCAACGGGCTGCACTCCCTCGCCGTCATCGGCGCGGACGCGAAGGGCACGCCGGTGACCACCGGCTTCGGGAGCTCCCGCGTGCTCGCACCGTTCATCTCCTCGCCGCTCGCCGCGATCCGTCGGCGCGCCGGCAAGCGCACTGAGGTGACGTATGCGGACGGCGGGAGCACGACTGGCGCCCTCCGTCCGATCCCGTCCCAGTATCTGACCCCGTCGTCCGGCACGGGCAACGGTCTCACGCTCACCCTGACCCAGACCGATGTCGACGCCGGCCCGCAGTCCGTGCAGGTCGTCCAGCCCACCGTCGACGTGGCGATCAGCCCGCACCCGACCAGTCGGCTCCTGCCAACGCCCGGCCCGCTCGCACCGACCGTCTCCCCCGACGCCGCCAATGCGTCGCGCAACCCGCTCTCCCTCGGGCGACGGCTGCTCGGACCGGGGTCGGCCACCACGAGCTCACGGTCCCGGGTCGTGCTGCCGGCAGGCTGGTCCGACGTCTCGGCGGCCTGGACGGGCACCCTCACCCCTCCCACGACCGGCCTCTACACGCTGGCGCTCCAGGGGTCAGGCGGTGCCACCTTGACCCTCGACGGCGTCACCGCGGTGTCGGACACCTTGAGCCACGCGTCGGGCCGCTGGTCCCAGACCGTGCCCCTGGTCGGCGGACGTCACTACGCGCTCCGACTCAACTGGGAGCCATTCGACGCGCGCACCCCTTCCGGCGAGACGCTGACCACGGCAGGATCGTTCACCCTCGGCTGGCAGGAGGTCAGCAGCCAGATCGCAGCGGCGGCGGCGGCGGCGCGCAAGGCGCAGGTCGCCGTCGTGTTCGCCGGTGACTTCACGGCCGAGGCCTTCGACCGCCCGAGCCTCTCGCTCCCCGGCGACGAGAACGCGCTCATCAGCGCGGTCGCCGCGGCCAATCCCAGGACGGTCGTCGTCCTCAATACGGGAGGTCCCGCGCTGATGCCCTGGATCGACCAGGTGGCCGGCGTCGTCGAGGCGTGGTACCCCGGAGAGCAGGACGGGGCGGCCATCGCCGCCGTGCTCTTCGGCGACGTCGACCCGTCCGGGCACCTGCCGGTCACCTTCCCGGTCTCCGATGCGCAGAGCGGGGTCGACACCGCCGCCCAGTGGCCGGGCATCAACCTCACGTCCACCTTCTCCGAGGGGCTCGCAGTCGGCTACCGCTTCGACCACGCGTTGGGCCTCCAGCCGCTCTTCCCGTTCGGGTACGGCCTCTCCTATACGACCTTCGCCCTGAGCGGGCTCGTCGTGACCGGATCGGCCTCTGCGGGCGTCACCGTCACCGTCACCGCCACCAACACCGGGTCGCGTGGCGGGACCGCGGTCCCCCAGGTCTATCTGACCGACCCCGTCGGAGCGGGCCAGCCGCCCGCACAGCTCGCCGCCTTCTCCGCGGTGCCGCTCGCGTCCGGCGAGTCGAAATCGGTCCGCCTCCAGATCCCGCCGACTGCGTTCCGATCGTACCTCGGTGGCGCGTGGACAACCGTGCCCGGCACCTACACCGTCTCGGTCGGCCAATCGTCATCGGACCTGCCCCTCACCGCCACCGTGACCACCCCATGATGTGCCCGGCAGGGGAGGACAGCGGTCAGATCGGCTTTCCTCCCGAGCACCACGGGTTGGCCGGCACCCCGGTACACGGGTCCGGCATTGTCGGCAGACCCTGTGGCAACGGGTGCATGACCACCCCCGTCTCCTGCGGGTAGACCTGGCCCGCCGAGCACGGGGAGAAGCCGGTGTCGCAGAGGACCTGTCCGAGCAGCGGGCCACCGGTGTTGGACGCAGTGGTGATCGTTCCGCACACGGACTGGGTCTGCTGGAGATTCGCAGGGGCGCTTCCGTCGGGTGCCGTGTTGTCCCGGTAGCAGTTCTGCGGCTGACCGCCGTTGAAGACGATCTGCCCGTAGTCGGCGTTGCTCGGGTTTCCGAAGGATCCGTTGTGCGTGAAGTGGTTGCCGATCAGCGCGTTGTTCATCGGGTCGTAGACACAACCCAGCCCCGTCACCTCTACCCCGCCGGTCCCCGAGCACGACTGGTTGTACTCGGGCGTGCTCGAGTCCGGAAACGGGACCATGAGGAACCCCCAGGCACCGTTGTTCGAGAACGTGTTGTCCATCACGGTGTCGTTCCGGCCACCCGAGAGCGTCATCCCCGTTCCGGTCGGGCCGGCGCCGGCAGTGCCAGTCTTCGGGACGTTCGGATTGTTGTTGTCATGTGAGTTGTTGTGGATGAACACCCAGCACGAGTGGGTGTGGGTGATCGGGCTGGTCCCGTTGTTCGGGCAAGCCCCGTTCTGCGGCGCGGGAGGATCACCGTTGATCTGGGTGTTCGTGTCGAACCCGTCCTTGTTGTTGTCGAACTGCGAGTTCTCGATCACCATCGATCCGCCGGAGTTGGTGCCCGAATACCCGAGGGCGCTGTACTCCATCCACGCGTGGTCGATCGTCATGCCGCAGACCTGCGTGCACGCCCCGACGTACATGCCCGAATCGCTGAAATTGCTCGCGTAGACCTGGTTCCACACGCCCGGTCCCGCGGCGTTGCCCGAGAAGATGCCGTACAGGGCGGCTGTCTCGGGCGCGCCGTAGTAAGTCGACGTCGCCGTGAGGTAGCTGCCCGAATAGCCGTGCATCCCGATCTTGGCGCTGTCGGCACCTCCGTTCCACCAGATCTCGTTGCCGGAGTCGCCCGTGCCGTTGAGATAGTTGCAGGCGGTGAGGTTGTCGACGCTGACGTTGTCCGCCTTCCACACCACGATGCCGTTGCGGCCCACGGTCTTGCCGTCCTGGCCGACCGAACCAAAATCCTGCTGTGCCGGAGCTGAGCTGCAGGCGGGAGAGCCCGGCTTGGTGCCGTCGACGATCACGGTCGACCGGTCCATTCCACGGAGGTGGAGGTTCGAGGTGGTGATCAGCACGCCGCCCGCATAGCCGTGAGCCGCGTCGACCGAGCCTCCCGACTCGTCGTCGTTCTCGTGGTAGTCCCCCGGCGCGACGAGGATCCAGTCGCCGGGCTTGGCCGCGTTGACCGCCGCCTGGATCGTCGGGTACGTGCCGGCATGGCCGTGGAACGTCCCGACCAGCAGCACGGTGCCGGTCGGGATGGTCGTTGTCGAGCTCGAGCTCGAGCTGCACGCCGCGAGCAGGCCGCCGCCGAGCAGGCACGCGGCTGCCGCGATCGCGCTCCGGTACGCCGGGCTGCTCGCCCGTCCCGAACGCCGGTTCCGTCGATGGTCCCTCGCACCAGCTCCCCGTCGGCCTCCGGTCACGATCCCTCCCCTTCTCCGCACCATGCCTGCCCCGAAGTCCCGTCGGACTCGGCACGGACGCGCGACGGGCGATCCTACACAGCTGATCCGCAGACCCTCCGGGTTCCGCTTCTGACGCTCCACGGTGTGAGCGCAGGTCGGAGAGGGCGAAGACGGTGTGGGCTAGGCTGCTCCGGGTCGTGCACCGTCCCGGGGACCTGGTCGCCGGCGCTCCGGGCGCGGCCGTCCGGGGGCACCACCCAGACGAGCTCATGACTGCCGGTTGCGCCCCCTTGCCGGCCCACCAGAAGGAGCGACCATGTCCAGCGAGCTGCGCCCGACCGACTTCAAGGTTGCCGATCTCTCGCTCGCCGAGTTCGGACGCAAGGAGATCGAGATGGCCGAGCACGAGATGCCCGGCCTCATGGCGATGCGAGCCGAGCACGCCTCGGAGCAGCCGCTGCGGGGCGCCCGGATCACCGGCTCTCTCCACATGACCGTCCAGACCGCCGTACTCATCGAGACCCTCACCGCGCTCGGCGCGGAGGTGCGCTGGGCGAGCTGCAACATCTTCTCGACCCAGGACCACGCCGCCGCGGCGGTGGTCGTCGGTCGGGACGGCACCTCGACTTCGCCACGGGGCGTCCCCGTGTACGCGTGGAAGGGGGAAACGCTCGAGGAGTACTGGTGGTGCACCGAGCAGGCGCTGCGCTGGCCCGGCGACGGCCCCACCATGATCCTCGACGACGGGGGCGACGCGACCCTCCTCGTCCACAAGGGCGTGGAGTTCGAGAAGGCCGGCGCGGTGCCCGATCCCGCGACCGCCGAGTCCGAGGAGCTCGGGGTCGTCTTGGGCCTGCTCGCCCGAAGCCTGAGCGAGGACGCCACGCGGTGGACGGCCATCTCGGCATCGATCAAGGGCGTCTCCGAGGAGACGACGACCGGCGTGCACCGGCTCTCCGAGATGGAGGGCGCGGGCGAACTGCTCTTTCCTGCGATCAACGTCAACGACGCGGTCACCAAGTCGAAGTTCGACAACAAGTACGGCTGCCGCCATTCCCTGATCGACGGCATCAAGCGCGCGACCGACGTGCTGATCGGCGGCAAGGTCGCGGTCGTCTGCGGATTCGGTGACGTGGGCAAGGGTTGTGCTGACTCCCTTCGCGGGCAGGGAGCCCGGGTGATCATCACGGAGATCGACCCGATCTGCGCTCTGCAGGCTGCCATGGAGGGCTACCAGGTGGCCACCCTCGACGACGTCGTGGCGACCGCGGACATCTTCGTCACCGCGACCGGCAACAAGGATGTGATCACCGCCGAGGACATGGGCAGGATGAAGCACCAGGCGATCGTCGGCAACATCGGGCACTTCGACAACGAGATCGACATGGCCGGGCTCATGCGGCTCGAGGGCATCGAGCGGATCCAAGTCAAGCCGCAGGTCGACGAGTGGGTCTTCCCCGACGGCCACGCCGTCATCGTGCTGTCCGAAGGCCGGCTCCTCAATCTCGGCAATGCGACGGGCCATCCGAGCTTCGTGATGTCCAACTCCTTCACCAACCAGACGATGGCCCAGATGGAGCTGTACGCGAACGCCGACACCTACGACAACCGGGTGTACGTCCTCCCCAAGCTCCTCGACGAGAAGGTGGCCCGACTCCACCTCGACGCGCTGGGAGTGCGGTTGACCACCCTCACCAAGGAGCAGGCGACCTACATCAACGTGCCGGTCGACGGGCCGTACAAGCCCGACACCTACCGCTACTGACCCTGTCGGATCGTCCGCCCGTCGCGGAGGGATGATGGGGGCCGGGGCGGGCGACCTGACCGAGACCCGCTACGAGGTCGCCGACCGGGTGGCCACGATCACGCTCGACCGGCCGGCGCGCCTCAACGCGTGGACCGCGCGGATGAACGCGGAGTACCGGGCCCTCCTCCAGCGCGCCTCCGACGATCGCGGGGTGCGGGTGATCGTCGTGACGGGTGCAGGCAGGGGATTCTGCGCCGGCGCGGAGATCGACGACCTTGCTTCCCATGTCGAACGCGGGGCCTACGACCCTGGAGTGGTCGGTGAGCTCGCGACCCCGGGCCACGGCATCCGCCCGGAGTTCGACGCAGAGCTCGCCTACCACTTCGGGATCGGCAAGCCGATCATCGCCGCCGTCAACGGGCCGGTCGCAGGCATCGGATTCGCGCTCGCGTGCTACTGCGACCTCCGCTTCGCAGCGGCCGGTGCGACCTTCACCACCGCGCACGGGAGGCTGGGCCTACCCTGCGCCTTCGGACTCGCGTGGCTCCTCCCCAAGTTGGTCGGCCTCCCACGCGCGATGGACCTGATCCTCACGAGCCGATCCTTCGAGGCGCACGAGGCATCCGCGATGGGACTCGTGACCGAGGTGGCCCCCGGGGGCGATCTCCTCGCCCACGTCCGTGAGTATGCGCACCACCTCACCACGTCGGTGTCGCCTGCCTCACTGGCGGCATCGAAGCGCCAGGTCTACGAGGCCTTCCACCAGAGCGCAGCCGAGTCGGTGCGCACGGCCGAGCGCCTCCTCAGCCCCATGATGGCCGGACCCGACTTCGGCGAGGGCCTCGCCGCACTCCGCGCACGGCGGGCCCCGGAGTTCGCAGACCCCCCGGGCCCGGCCCCTTCACTGGGATGACTGCGGGATTCGGACACGGCTCAACCCAGGGTCTCATCGCAAAGACGTGGACTACTAGGGCTCACACGCCCGATTCGCGACCATCGGGGTGTGTGCACCTGCGCAGTCGTCGGGCGAGACGAGCGTCGCATGGTCGAGCGTGGATGCCCGTGACCTCCATTTCCGCCGCATACATCTAGTGATGTATAGCGATGTATAGCGATGTATAGCGATGTATGTGGGCAGAATACAGATCGCCCTGGGTGATGAAGATGAAGTTGAGGAGGGTGTGGAACGCCCGGCCGTGCACCACTGCGGTCAGGTTTCAGCGCCGAGAACTTCGAAGGACCTGGTAGGAAGGAGATCAGAGCCGACCGCCTACAGTTGGCCCATGCGCGACCAGGTCACCGTTCACATGCAGGCCACGCCAGAGGAGGTCTGGGACCTCGTCAGCGACGTGACGAAGATCGGTCGGTACAGCCCGGAGACCTTCGAGGCGGAGTGGCTCGAAGGTGCCAGCGGACCGGTGAAGGGCGCCCGCTTCCGGGGCCATGTGAAGCGCAATGGCAAGGGGCCCATCTACTGGACGCCGTGCACCGTGCTCTCGGCCGAGCCCGGACGGGAGTTCGCCTTCGGGGTCGGATCGCCCGACCGACCACTCAACGTCTGGCGGTACCGCATCGAGCCGACCGGAGACGGATCCGACGTCACCGAGTCCTTCGAGCTCGCGAACACCGCGCTTCTCCGCCTCTACTGGGCACTGCTCGGCTGGGCGCGGGGACGCACCAACCGCAACGGCATGCGGACCACGCTCGAGCGCATCAAGGCCGAGGTCGAGGGCACCAGGGCCGGCGGATCGTGAGCCCGGACAGCTCCGGCTAGCCCGGCCGGCCCGGCTCGTTGGCGTCGATGACCCGGACCGGGTCCGACACCCGGACGGTGCCCGGCTTCGTGACCCTCGCGTTCCTTCCACGCAGGTTGAGCGTGAGGCCCTCCCCGGTGTTCACGAAGCGGAGTGCGTCCCTGCCGAAGCGCGCCGCGAACTTCGCGCACCCCCGGTGGGGCTTGGCGGTGATTTCGACCTCGGCATCACCGATGGCAATCAGCGTTCCGGCGGGAAGCTCCTCTTCGCCGAGCTGGAGGTCGACGTAGAGCTGATCGCCGGCGAGTGGCCACCGATCGACCGGGCCGGCGATGAGCGCGGCCGCACGAGCGTTCATGAGGGTCAGCTGGCCGTCGGGGTGCGCGCCGCCATCCGGGGTCGACGAGCTCCCCCGGTCGAGCCAGGTGTCACCGACCAACCCGACCTCGAGGTCGAGCGTGCCTTCGATCAACACCTCGCGCTCGTCGACTGCCGGACGCCGCACGATCAGCTCGAGGGAGCCGATCCGTGACGGCGAACGACGGATGGGTCCGAGGCCTGCGGCCAATTCGTCCATCGGACGGTGCTCCACCCCACCATCATCGCAAGTCACGATCGGACCCTGCCACTGCACCGGATCAGGTGCCCCCGGTGGTGGGCTCGACACCGGTGCGGCTAGTCGAGGGTCGGACGGATCCGTTCGGCGAGGAACGCCACCACGGCATCGGAGAAGGCGTCGTTGCGGTCGCCGGCGATCATGTGGGCGGCACCGTCGACGTCGACCACCGTTGCACCGGGGATCCGGGCCAACAGGTCGTCCACGCCCTCCTGGGTCACGACGTCGCTCAGGGCACCACGCACCAGCAGGGTCGGGACGGCGATGTTGCTCGTCGCGACGTCGAGCAGGCCGATGAGCCGGTCGGGCACCACCTCCGTCCGACCGAGCCCGATGACGCCCGGATCCCAGTGCCAGTACCAGCGACCATTCCGCTCGCGGAGGACCTTCTGCAACCCTGCCGGGTTCATGGCGCGCTTGCGGTGCGGCGTGTACGCGGCAATGGCCTCGGCCGCCTCCTCGAGGGAGCCGAAGCCATCGATACCCGACTGCATGAAAGCCGCGATGCGTTGGATGCCCTCCGGATTGGTCTTGGGCGTGATGTCGACGAGGACGAGCCCCGATGAAACGGTCCGATCGCTCGTCCCCTCGGCGAGCATCGCCGCCATCCCGCCGAGCGAGGCGCCGACCAGCACCGGAGGACGGCCCAGCTGATCGACGACTGCGATGCAGTCCGCGCAGTGTGCGGTGAACGAGTAGTCGCCATTACTCGCCCATTCGCTCTCGCCGTGCCCGCGGAGGTCGATCGTGATGGACCGCCAACCACCTGCGGCGACGCGTTCGGCGGTCGCACCCCAGGCATGCCGGGTCTGTCCGCCACCATGAAGGAAGAGGACCGGCCATGCGTCAGGGTCGCCACGCGCGTCCCCGACGAGTCGTAGCCCCTCGAATCCGGTGAAGGTGACCGGCTCTGCGTCCATGGCATCCATCGTCACACACGGCGCCGCACTGCGTGCCGGAGGCCGCTCGGGCGGTAGCGTGGAGCCATGCCCGCCGCTCCCGTGCTCGTCTACGACGGGGAATGCGGCTTCTGCGTGGCGGCGGCCAAGTGGATCGACGCGCGCTGGAATGGTCCGGTGCGTCCGGACGCGATCAGTGCACAGGAGCTCGGTGCGGACGGCCTCGCGCGGCTCGGCCTCACGATCCGGGATGCGGCGAGGGTCGCGTGGTGGGTCGAGGACGGGCATGCGGAAGGCGGTCATCTCGCGATCGCGCGTGCGCTCCGCGCTGCAGGTGGGAGCTGGGGGTTCGTCGGCCGGGTCCTCCTGCACCCGCCGGCACGATGGGTCGCGTGGTCCCTCTACGGGCTCGTTGCTGCCAATCGCGGTCGGCTCCCAGGGGGGAACTTGGCATGCTCGTCGACAGGGGTCGGTCGGGGCTGAGCGAGTCTTCGCCGATCCCTCGCGCCCGGGAGGGGCGGCCGAGGTGTCAGGTGTGGTGCCAAACGTCGGTGAACCCTGCGCCGCCGACCAGGCGACCAGGCTTCGCCTTCACGGTGGCGCCCGACGCCATGGTGATCGGCGTCGCGCCCGCCCCTCCGAGCGTGGTTCCGTCCACACCGGCCGCGGTGAACGTCACGCTACCGAAGTCCGTGAGGGGCAGGACCCGGGAGCTCGAGGGCGCCTCGGCGATGACCTCCGCCGAAGCGCGCTTCGCGGAGGGATCCGTCGCATGGACGACCCGGCTCCAGCCGCTCGTGTGATCGGTCAGGGTCAGCGCGAAGTGGCCACCGGCACTCGCGACGACACTGGCTTGGAAGGCGTCGCCCGCGCTCACCGGCTCCGTGAAGTAGACGGGGGCCTTGGGGTAGAGCTCGTACCACACGGCGTACACCGGGAGGCCCCTGGAGCAGTCGAGCTCCGATCCGGTCTGCTCGACGGTCGTGCTGCCGTCCCCGTCCAATCCCACCCAGAACGCCGAGTAGGTCGCCTTCGACCCGCAGACCGCACTCGACTCCGTCCACGAGGACGTGACGCTGGTGAATGGCCCGCCCTTCGCGACATAGCCGGACCAATTCGTGCTCGTCGAGCCCACCCGGATGAGCGTTCCGTGGGTGGCCTCCGCGACCGACGGGACGTCGACCAGACCCAGCGTGCCGACCAAGAGCCCGACCGCGACCGACCACCTCACCAACCGCCGAGTCACGGCGTCGCCCATCGCCAATCCCCCCCACGCTTCCGAAGAGCGCACCATAGCGTCCGTCTCGGAAGACGACAACGGGACCACCGGTCAGTCGTCGATGCTGACCTCCAGGGTGACCGACATCGAACCGAGAATGGAGATGCCGTGCCGGACGCCGTTGGTCGACCACTCGGTCACGACGATGGCGCGGCCGGACCGGGTGCCCGGCGGCGCGAGCGAACCTGCGATCACCCCCGGTACGTAGCCGACCCGGTGCCCGCCCCCGATGACGGCGAGTGCGTGGTGGTCGAGCGGATTGGACGGCTCGGGTCGGATCTCGACCCACCGTCCGGCCTCGAAGTTGGCAAGCGGCAGCACGTCGTCGTGGAAGTCGACCCCGCCCACCCGGGTGAGGAACACGCCGGGAAGCACCGTCCCAACTTCGTCTTCGACGAGCTCGACGGTGCGCTGGCGGTCGAGGAACGCGCGGAAGCCGACCCCGACGAGCTCCCCGTCGGCGCCCTCGACCGAGGTGTGGGCGCCGGCGAGGTACACGGGGAGCTGCACCCCGTCGCCGGCACGCCGTCTCGGAACCCAGGTCATCGGTCGGCCTCCCGTGGAGCAGCGGGATCGCCGACGTCGATTGCACCCATCTCGATTCTCGGCCTCCGCACTCGTCTGGCGAACCTCGGGTCCACCCGCGACCGGCCCACCTGCGACCGGCCCCCCGTAGCCCGGGCCCTCCGGATCGGGACCGGGCCAGGAGCCTGCCACTCACCGACCCGGCACCGTGACATCGACCAGACGTCGCGCGACCTTGAGCCGCGGACCCCGGTCAGGAGACCGGCAGGACCGGCTCCTCGCGCTCGTGCCCGTCCGACTCCTCTGCCAGCCAACGGGGAGCGTGCTCGGCCGCCCACGACTCGGTGACCCAGCCTTTCACCATCGAGCGCATCGACTGCGGGTGGGAGAGGGCGATGAGGACGTGCCCGCAGACCACGACGAACACGGCGAACGCGCACACGTCGTGCACGAACGTGGCCCCGGTGCGCCACGAGACAGGGAAGTGACCGAACCACTGCATGACGGTGCCGCTCGCGAGGAGGACGACGATCGCCCCGGCGGTGAACGCGGCGTTCAGCTTCTGGCCGGGGTTGAACTTGTCCGTCGCCGCTCCTGAGGTGCCGAGGGACCGGAGCCAGCGGAGCTCCTCTCTCGTCCACAGGTTCACCCGCCGGACATCACGTCGCATCCGGGCACCCCAGCGACCGAGCACTGAAAGGGCGAGCGGGACCGGCAGGACGAGGCCGGCCCAGAGGTGGATCTCGGCGATCAGGTGGCGGCGACCGACGATGCCGCCGAGCGATCCGAAGTAGAGGAGCAGGGCCGTTGCCATGAGGATGCCGAACAACGTGGCGTTCGCCCAGTGTGCGCCGCGCTGGACGGCGTCGAACCGCACCAACCGCCACCCGGGTCCACTGTCGTGTGGGGACCCGTCCGCCACCGCTCAGGATCCCCCGGTATCGGTCGGACCGGTCGATCCGTCGATCCATCCGTTGACCGGGTAGCCGTTCTGCTCCCAATACCCGGGCTCGACCTGGTCGACCACCCGGATCGCCGAAAGCCACTTGAGCGACTTGTACCCGAACATCCGCGCGACGTAAAGGCGGACCGGACCGCCGTGCTCGGTGGTGACCGGCGCACCGAGCATCCGGTAGGCCACGAGGACGTCCGACATTCGCGCCTGTTCGAGCGTGAGGCTCTCGGTGTCCGCCCCGTCGTAGGACTCGAACGTGAGTGCGGCCGCTGTCGGACCCACGCCCGCGTCGTCGAGCAGATCGGACAGCCGCACCCCCTCCCAGTGCACCGATGGGACCCGCCAACCGGTCACGCACTGGAAGTCGCGGACAAGGGTCGTGCTCGGCAGGGCCTCGAGCTCGGCGAGCGAGTAGGTGTGCGCCCGATCGACGAGGCCGCTCACCTCGAGCCGGTATGACGAACGTGCGATCTGCGGATACGAGCCGGTGATCGAGTAGATGCGGAAGCGGTCCGAACCGGGCAGCAACCCGCCGAGACCGGAGCCGAACGCGTCGCCGATCGCCCGCTGCACCTTCGAGCCGAACGCGATGCCCACGGCGCCGAGCGCCGCCATCGCGAGCACGACCCGGCGACCGACCGCAACCCGCCCGGACCGGTCCGCCACGGTTGGGACATCGGGGTTCGCCATGACCTGATCAGCTTAGGGTGGCTCCGTCCCGAGGTCGCGGGCGGCGGGCGGCGCGCGCCGTCCGGTCCCGTGGTGGGCGGCACCGACCGTGCTAGGAAGGAACGATGTGGTTCCGGCGGTTCCGCTCGCAGGTCGTCGCGGTCACCGCGGTCGTTGCGGTCGGGGCGATCGCGGCGCTCGCCGCCGGCTGCAGCTCAAGCACGCCAGCCACCACGTCGCCCCGGCCGGTCGCGGTGACCTGGATGTCCGGTGATCCCGTGCAGGGGACGCCAGCCAGGTACGACAAGGTGGGCACGATCCGGGTCGGCCCCGCCGACGCGAAGAATGTCCTGGTCCTCGAGCCCGGAACCTCCGCGGCCGCCGCCTACTTCGTCCCGCTCGCCGAGTGGATCGTGTCGAAGGCGAGCGGTTGGCAGGTCTGGGCGGTCGAACGGCGCGAGAGCTTGCTCGAGGATCAGTCCGTCCTCAACGAGTACAAGGCCGGCAAGGTCACCACCACTCAGCTCTACGACTACTACCTCGGATACCTCAAGGATCCGAGCATCTCCCCCCACTACCAGATCGTCCAGGACTCGACGGTCGAGTTCGCCAAGCAGTGGGGCATGGCCGTCGCCGTGCAGGATCTCCACCGCGTGATCGGTGCAGCCGAGCAGCTCGGCGGAGAGGTCGTCCTCGGCGGGCACTCGCTCGGCGGATCGGTGGTGACCGCCTACGCGACGTGGGACTTCGGCGGCAAGCCAGGCGCGGACGGACTCGCCGGTCTCGTCTACATCGACGGCGGCAGCGGCCCGCCCGAACTGACCGCGGGACAGGCGACGTCCACATTGGCCGCGCTCGAGGCGCCGGGCACCTCGCCGTGGCTCGTCTTCGGGGGGTTCCCCGCACCGCTCGCGGGTCTCTTCAACGCGACCGGGTCCGCGTCGGCGCTCCTCGACCCGAACGGGCCCTCGCTCGGTCAGAGCTCAGGCCTCCTGCCGACGGATCTCGTGCCGCCGACGCCCGTCACCAACGTCGGCCAGTACGGCTACGCGCTCAACGTTGCGACGTCACCATCGAGCCTCGCCGCCGCACAGGCGCACCTCGGACAGGGCATTGCGACGGCCGGATCCGTACACGGCTGGGACGGAACGGGGGCGCTCACCCCGATCACCCGGTTCGCTGCGATGTTCGCCGGTGCGGGTATCAGCGGTGCCGACGGTACCGAGTGGTACTTCCCGCAACGGCTGACCGACGACACGGGTGTCGTCGCCAACGGCAACGCCAACCCCGGCCAGCAGGTGCTCGGCGTGAACGCCACGATGGGCCACTCCCTCCCGAAGGGCCTCCGCATCTACGCCTTCGCCACCTCCCTCGGGAAACAGGCGGTCATCGACGCAGCGCGCACGCTCGCGTCGCAGTCCGGGATCCCAGCCTCCAATCTCGTCCTCGTCAACCGTCAGACCACCTATGCCCACAATGATCCCGCCGGTGCCTACCCGAACAACGCCTTCGTCGCCGCCCTTGTGCCATTCCTCGGTCAGATCGAGGCGCACGGCTAGCGGCACCTCGGTCGAACCATCACCGCTCGGATGAACGCGCGCGCCGCTTCGATCGAGACCGCGTGGTCGGCCACGCTGGGGTTGCGTGCGCCCGTGCTCAACGCACCGATGGGCGGAGTGGCCGGCGGTGCACTGGCCGCCGCGGTCTCCGCCGCTGGCGGGTTCGGCATGATCGGCATCGGCAGCGCCGGAAGTGTCGAGCTCGTCCGACGCGAGGTGGGGATCGCGACCGCGGCAGGTCAGCGGTTCGGGATCGGTCTGCTCGACTGGAAGCTCGCGGCCGATCTGAGGTTGCTCGACGCCGCGATCGACGCGGGTCCGGCCCTCCTGTCGGTGAGCTTCGGAGAGGCCTGGCCGTGGACGGAACGCGTCCGCGCCGCGGGCATCACGACGGCCGTCCAGGTCGCCGACGTCGCGACCGCCCGTCGAGCGGCCGATGCAGGCGTCGAGGTGATCGTCGCGAGGGGTGCCGAAGGGGGTGGCCACGGCGACCCGGCCATGGGCACCCTGCCGCTTCTCGAGGGGGTCCTCGACGCAGTCGACGTGCCAGTGCTCGCCGCAGGCGGGATCACGTCGGCAAGAGGCCTGGCCGCCGTGCTCGCTGCGGGCGCCTCGGGGGCATGGCTCGGGACCGCGTTCGCGACGTGCCCCGAATCTCTCGCCACGGACGGGACGCGCCAGGCGCTCCTCGATGCGGTGGGCACTGCCACGGTGACAACCCGTGCATTCGACGTGGGCCTTGGCTACGCGTGGCCCGACCGCTATCCCGAACGCGTCCTCGCGAACTCCTTTACCGAGCGTTGGAGCGGACGTGAGCGCGAGCTCGAAGTCGAGATTCGATCCCGCAGGGCGCTCACCGAAGCGGTCGCCGCGGACGACCGTCAGATCGCACAAGTAGACGGCGGACAAGGTGTCGGACTCGTCACGCAGATCCGCTCGGCAGGCTCCGTCATCGACGACCTCTGCCAGGGCGCGATCGCGCTGCTCTCCTCGTGGCATCACCTCCACCGGACAGACGCGCCTGGCGAGTAACGCGCGACGCCTGTCGATCGTTGAACGAGACAACCCGCGATGACGTGGGTCGGGTCGTCTCGCGCCCCAGGATCGGTCCGATCACTTGGCGGACCTGTCCATTGCGCAATGTTGCGATGAATTTCGTGCGACGTCGATTGACCTCGGGAAGTGCTCCCAATACGGTGCACTTACGAGGGCGTTGCACGCATCACCGGTCGAGGCGGATCGGTGTGCCCAAGATGCAAGGAGGTCATAGATGCTCCGTCGTACGCTTGTCGGCGCTTCACTTGCGGTCACTGCAGCGGCCTTGATCGCTCCGGGTGCAGGCGTTGCTGCCGCGCACCCGAAGGTCGGGCCGCACCAGTTCTTCAACGGGACGATCAACGGTTCGCTCGGTACGCCGACGCCCGCGATCATCAAGGTGGTCTGCCCGGGTCCAGCCGGCACCACCGGTCACCCGCTCGGGGGCCAGAAGGTCGAGGTGAACCTCGACGTCGCGATCCTCGCAAACTCCGGTTACACCGGCAATAGCGCGACCTCGATCGGCGTGTTCTTCGGCGCTCCTCCTCCGGTCGCCGGTCCGGGTCAGCTCAGCTTCACCAAGTACGGTGCCCCGAAGAACATCCCGACGTCGATCTCCGTCCCATGCAGTGGGACCGGGCTCGTGTACTTCGTTCCGTTCCCCCAGAGCCCGCCAACCTCTCGCGACGCGACCGTCCCGGTCGAGTTCGCGAACATCGCGGCCAAGCCGTGACCGGCTGAGCGGCTGACCGGCTAACCGGTCCCAGGCGCCACCAACGCCAGTGCCCCCGCATCGCGGGGACACTGGCGTGAGGGTCGACTTCCCGGGCGGGTCAGGCGGCCGGAAGGTTCGCCGCTTCGACGGCGAAGATCCCCTGGTTCAGCGGTTGGCCGCCCATCGACCCGAGGTAGGGCGCCCCACCCAGGGCGAAGACGCCACCGTCGCGGGCGGACAGCCAGTAGCCGCCGGTCGGATCCGCCGCGATGCCCGAGACAGGGGCGGCGAGGGTCTGGCCGCCCATCGAGCCACCGAACACGGCGTCACCGAATGCGAACACGCCGCCGTCGGTCGCGGTCAACCAGTAGCCCTTGCCGTCAGGGGTGGCCGCGATGCCGACCACAGGCTCATTGAGCGGGTGACCGCCCATCGACCCGAAGAAGCCGGCGTCCCCGAAGGCGAACACGCCACCGTCGGATTCGACGATCCAGTACCCCTTGCCGTCCGGAGTGGCCGCGATGCCGACCGGCACACCCACGTGGCTCGGTGATCCCGGGATGGTCGTCGCATCACCGATCGAGGTCGCATCGCCGTAGGGAACCACCTTCGCCACCCCGCTCGGCGGGAGCTCGAGGACCCAGTAGCCCTTCCCATCGCTGGTCGACGCGATCCCGAGGAATGTCGGCACGAGGTCTCGCGCGACGCCCGCAAAGCTCGCCTGCGGACTGCCATAGGAGCCTGCGTCGCCGAAGTCCACGATCGTCCCCGTCGACGCGTTGAGAATCCAGTAGCCCTTGCCATCTGCGGTGGTGGCCATCGACCAGCAGCTGCCGTCGGGCATGATCCTGTCAGTTGTCACCGGCGGACAGGCGGACAGATCGGAGCCGGTGGAACCGTAGAAGACCGCCGCTCCGTAGTCGAAGATCCCACCGTCGCCACCGAGGAGCCGGTAGCCCTCCGGGGTCGCCGGGCCGGCCGTCAGGCAGTTGATGGACACCGCCAGCATCCCGAGCTGCGCACCGCTGCCGGTGTCCACGAAGTTGACATCGAAGCTCCCGCCGATGGGCGATCCGTCTCCTTTGATCGTGAGGTCGAAGGAAGCCGTGCCACCCGGGCCGACGTCCGCGACCGTGGTCGGGCTCGGTGTGACCGACACCACACCGGCCGGCAAGGTCGACGTGGTCGTTCCAACCGTGACCGGACGGGTCGCGGAGGTTTCGACGTTGTTGACGATCGCCGTGGCCAGTTCACTCGAGGAGCCCAATGTGGAGAACACGAGTGGCGCCCCCTCCGAGTTCGTGGCACCGGTCAGGCGCGCCACACTCGACATCCACACGGACTCGTTCCCAGTGGGCCCTTCGGCGCTGGTCGGTGCCGCGCCTGGCCCCATGCCGATCACCCGGATCCCGAGCGAGTTGAGCGCGTTGATGGTCCCCTGCACGGTGGCCGAGCCGACGGGGGCGACTGCGCCCTCGACGGAGTTGGTTGCGGGATCGGTCGTGTCGGCCACGTAGCCGAACCGATCGGAGCCCGGGGTGACCGATGTCGCGGCGAAGTTGGCGCTCGGCTCGCTGTCACCATTGGTGGAGGTGATCGTCGTGGGAATCGGGGACCCTCCGGCGAAGGCGGCGACCGTCACGGTGTCGGTCGCGACGATCACGAGGTGCAGCGCACCCGGCCGCCACCCGATGCCGCCGAGGGTGCCGCTCGTCGGAAGCACATTGGACGAGAAGGCCGGAACGTCACCCGACGTGCCGGGGGTTTGCTGGGTCGACGACGCCCCGGCAGGCCCGCTGTCGAGCGTGGAGCCGTTGCCGTTGCCGTCGAGTCCTGTCCCGGTGGCGAGCTGCTCGAGTCCCTCGAGATCCGTCTCGGGGCCGTCACCTCCGTTGCCGGGCAGCTGGCTGGCGAGCCCGACCGCGTTGGAGATGAGCGTGCCCAATGCGCCTATCCCCCCAGCGGTACCGGCTGTCACGATGGGCTGGTTGAGGATGAATGGCCTCGACGATGCGGAGTCACCGTCCTGCGCGGACCACGCGCCGCCGTAGTCCTTGAACATCGAGACGCCGAAGCCCATGCTGATCGAGGGGAGGTCGGCCTGCAGTTGGTCGACGACGCTCGAGAACGTCGAGGCGACGCTCGCCCACTGGCCGGAGAAGCTGCCGGTATCGTCGAGAAGCAGCGCGACGTCGACCTTGTCGTTCACCGACGACGCGGGCAACGTGATCGAGACCGGTGAGGTCTGTCCGGCAGGATCGCCGCTGCACACCGGGCCGCTCGTGATGGTAAGGCCACCCGACGGCGTGATCGTCTGCGCGCCGGCTGCGCCCTGCATTCCGCCAGCGAAGCCGGCAACCACCGCCAGCGCGGCCGTCACCTTCAGCATGCGTTGTGTCCTCATCGGCAGGTACCTCCACGGCTCGTTCAACACCTTGGAGCACCATAAGAAGTGCTCCATCGCGCACCCGGTCGACCCGAGGGACGTGGGATGCCTTTCAACTTTGAGACTTCGAATCGCGGCGCGCTAGGGACGAAGGTCCTTCACCGGGACGAGATTGCACGAGGCTCACCGTCTGCGCGTCCGATCGCGCGGTGTGCACTGGTTTTGCTTCTGGCACAATGGAACTTGCACATGACACGTTCAGGTGTGGCGTGTCGACAGTGCAACACTTCGCGCAACACTGCGCGCAACACTCTGCGCAACACAGGGTGCGCCGCCTTCACCATCCCGACGGCACACCTGATGGTTCAGCGGTTCGCGAGCTCGACCTCCAACAGGTCGGCGAACCGCTTCTCGGCGAGCGCGCGCCTTGTCGGAACGTGCTCCGTCGGCACGTCGACCGGGGTGTACCTCTTCAGGGTCCGGCGCGCAACGGTGACCTTGTGGACTTCGTCGGGCCCGTCGTAGATCCGCGCCGCGCGGGCGTGCCGGTACATCGATTCGAGTGGAAGGTCCGTCGAGAATCCGAGTGCCCCGTGCACCTGGATCGCACGGTCGATCACGTTGTAGAGGACCCCGGCGCCGTAGTACTTGATCATCGCGATCTCCACGCGAGCGGCCGATGCCCCTTCGGTGTCCATCTTCCAGGCGGCATACAGCGTCATGAGCCGCGCTGCCGTCATCTCGGCAAGCGAGTCGGCCACCCAGTTTTGGATGGTCTGCTTCTCTGCGAGCAGCGAACCGTGGGTCGTCCGCGACACCGCACGTTCGCAGAGCATGTCGAACGCACGCTTCGACTGCCCGAGCCAGCGCATGCAGTGGTGGATCCGTCCCGGGCCGAGCCGGTGTTGGGCGAGGACGAATCCTTCGCCCTCGTTGCCGACCAGATGGTCGACGGGGACGCGGACGTCCTGGTAGAGGATCTCCGCGTGCCCGCCGAACGTCCCGAACCTCTCGACCGGGTCCTCCATCGTCGCCACGTCGCGCACGACCTCGACACCCGGGGCGTCCGCCGGGACGACGATCATCGAGCACCCCTGGTACGGATGGACGTCCGGGTTGGTCACCGCCATGACGATGAGGAAGTCCGCGATCGAGCCGTTGCTGGTGAACCACTTGTGCCCGTTGATCACCCACTCGTCCCCGTCGAGAACCGCCGAGGTCGTGATCATCGTCGGGTCGGCGCCCGCGCCCGGCTCGGTCATCGAGAAGCCGCTCCTGAGGTGGCCTTGCAGCAGCGGCTCGAGCCACCGCTCCCGCTGTTCGGTCCTCCCCGAGTGCTCGATGCCGATGGCCAGCAGCTCCGCGTTGCCCGAGTCGGGCGCGTTGTTGCCGAAGACGACAGGCCCGTAGGGAGTCTGTCCGAGGATCTCGTGCATGAGTCCCAGCCGCACCTGACCGAAGCCCCCTCCGCCGAGCTCGGGCGGGAGATGGGATGCCCACAGGCCCTGCCGCTTCACCTCCTCTTGGAGCGGCCGGACCGCACGCAGCATCGCGTCGTGGCCGAGACCGAGGGTCTCGAGCGGGAAGATCTCCTCATGGACGAACTCGCGCATCCAGGCCAGCTGTGCTTCGAATGCGGGCTCGGTCGAAAAGTCCCATGCCACGGTGATCTCCCACTTGTCGGTCTTTCGCGTGTGCAGCCGGGCCCACTACCGTGGCGACATGCCCGGCGACGCCCCTGCAGCCCCCATCCGTACCACCGTCGACCTCGCCATGCCCACCCGGCGGGGAAGCGACGACCCTTCGCACTCGGCGGTGATCGAGCCCCACGAGGCGCGAGAGCGCCTCCGGGCGGCCGAGGTGGCACTGCTCGACCAGCGCCGCGTGCTCACCGACGGGGAACTGGCACTCCTGGCCGAGCTGCCCGACCCCTGGGTCACCTCGTTGGCCGCTCTCGCCCACCAGGTGCGGCTGGCCTGGTGCGGACCGGAGGTCGAGGTCGAGGGCATCTTGTCCGCCAAGACCGGCGGATGCCCGGAGGATTGTCACTTCTGCTCACAGTCCTCCCGTTTCGAGACACCGGTGAAGGCCACTCCGTTCCTCGACGAGGACGAGGTGCTCCGCGCCGCCGAGGAGACGCGCGACGCCGGCGCATCGGAGTTCTGCATCGTGCTCGCGCTGCGAGGTCCCGACGAGCGGACGCTGCGTCGCATCCTCGAGCTGGTGCCGCTCGTCCGCGATCGCACCGGACTCAACGTCGCGGTCAGCGCGGGGCTGCTCACCGACGAGCAGGCGCGCCGGCTCGCGGAGGGAGGCGTGCACCGGTACAACCACAACCTCGAGACCGCTCGCTCCTACTTCCCCGAGGTCGTCACCTCCCACACGTGGGACGAGCGTCAGGACACGTGCCGACTCGTCCGCGACCACGGGATGGAGCTCTGCTGCGGCGCACTGATCGGCATGGGAGAGTCCGACGCGCAACGCCTCGAGCTGATCTCCCAGCTCCGCGACCTCGATCCGACCGAAGTCCCGCTCAACTTCCTCAACCCGCGGCCGGGCACACCGCTCGGTCGGCGGCACCCGGTCGAGGCCTGGGAGGCGATCCGGTGGATCGCGCTCTTCCGGCTCGGCCTGCCCGGTGTCATCCTCCGGTACGCCGGGGGCCGAGAGGTCACCTTGCGTGAGCTGCAGTCGATGGGCATGGTCGCCGGCATCAACGCGCTCATCGTCGGCAACTACCTGACCACGCTCGGGCGTTCGGCTGACGAGGACCTCCAGATGCTCACCGATCTCCGCATGCCTATTGGCACCCTGAGCGGCGTGCTCTGACCGTGTCACCCGACCGGAGCCGCTCCGTCACCGCTGGCACTGCGTCCATCCGTCCCCACTGCACAGGCTGCGGACATGTCGTCGGGGAGTGCCCCGGGTGCCACCGCCCGCTCGATCCCCCCAGGTTCTGCCCGGAGTGCGGGCGCCGATTGACGGTGGCCGTCAGCCCGACCGGCTATCGCGCCTCCTGCCGCGATCACGGCCAGGTCGGAGCCCGCTGACACACATGCTCGCCTGATCGACCGCGCCACCGAGCTGCAGGATTAGGTTGCTCTGAGTGTCAGGGCTGCTCGCCTCCGTCCTTCCGCTCGCCCTGGGTGCTGCGGTCAGCCCGACCCTGTTCGCGCTCGAGCTGCTCGTGCTTTCCGGCCGCACCCACCGGCTGGCCCGCGGTTGGGCGATCGCCGCTGGTGCGGCCGCGGTCCTCGCCGCATTCGCGCTGGCCGGCGTGACCGTCCTCAACAGATTCCATCCGTCGAACCAACCACACCACTCCCTCCGCGCCGCGGTGATCGACTTCGCGGCCGCAGCGCTCCTCGCGCTCCTCGCGCTCCGCTCGGCGATCCGAAGTCCGACCCCGGCCGAGCACCACGAGCGTCGGGCTGCCGGCGGCCTGGATACCCGCTCGTCCTGGTGGTTCCTCGGGGTGGGCGCCGTCGGGATGCTCGTCAACTTTTCGACCCTGGTCCTCTTCCTCCCCGCACTCCACGAGATCACGCGCTCCGGACTTCCGGTCGACGACCGCGTCGCAGCGTTCGCACTCCTCTTCGTTGTCACGCTGCTCCCGGTGATCCTGCCGGCCGGCGTCGTCACGGTCGTCGGCCATCGGGCCGACCGCGCCCTCGATGCCTGTCACCACTTCGTCGGGCGGAACGCACGACGGATCACCCTTGTCGTCGAGGTCGTGTTCGCTGTCTACCTCACCGCGAAGGGATTCCAGTCGCTTCCCTGACCACGACCGCCATCCGAGCGTCTCAGCCCGCGGGGACCTTCCACCCCATCGACTCGGCGATCTCCTTGCAAGTGGGGCACAGGGCGTACCGGCGGGGATCGCGACCCGGAACCCAAATCTTCCCGCAGAGTGCTTTGACCGCCGTGCCGTTGACCATGCCCTCGACCACCGAGGGCCCGGTGGAGACGAACTCGCCCTCCTCCGGCTTGTACCCCTCGAGCACGATGTGGGACATCCGTTCGTGGTCGCCGTCGAGCTGGGGGTCGGCCCGCGTCGGTGCGAGCGTGGTCGAGGGATCGGTCATCGTCCAAGGATCGCGCGGCCCGGCCGGAGACGCCCGTGGGGCCGGTCGTTGCCGCAGGGACACCACCTGTCCGGCCCCGCCCGGACCTCCCCCTACGATCTGGGCATGCCGTCGCGCACCCTGGTCCTCGCGTCCGGCTCCCCGGCGCGCCTGGCCGTCCTCCGCGGGGCCGGATTCGACCCAAAGGTGGTGGTCAGCGGGGTGGACGAGGACGACATCGCCATCACCGACGTCGAGGACGCGGCGCTCCTCCTCGCTGGACGGAAGGCCATGGCCGTGGCTCCGCGGTGCGGGGATGCCGTCGTCGTCGGCTGCGACTCGATCCTCGAGTTCGAGGGCCGCCCGTACGGGAAGCCGGTCTCTGCCGACCAGGCCCGTTGCTGGCTGCGCTCGATGCGAGGTCGCACCGCGACCCTGGTGACCGGTCACTGCGTGATCGACGGGGAGAGTGGCCGGCAGGTCAGCGCCGCTGCGAAGACCGACGTCCGGTTCGGCCGGACCACCGATGACGAGCTCGACTCCTACCTCGCGACCGGCGAGGCGCTGGCGGTCGCCGGGGCGTTCACGTTGGACGGGCGGTCCGCACCGTTCATCGACGGGATCGTCGGCGACCCGAGCAACGTGATCGGCCTCTCGCTCCCTCTCTTCGCGTCCTGCTCTCGCGCCTCGGCGTCGCAGTCACCGAGCTCTGGGCACCGTCCCCGCTGTGAGCGTGGCACTCGACACCGGACCGGCCGAGGCCCCGGTCGCACCGGCGCTCGGGCTCGGTCCGTTGGTGGTCGATCCGCCGGTGGTCCTCGCGCCGATGGCAGGTGTCACGAACGTCGCGTACCGTCGCCTCTGCCGACGGTACGGCGCCGGCCTGTACGTGAGCGAGATGGTCACCGCACGCGCGTTGGTCGAAGGCAACGCGAAGACCATCACGATGGCGTCGTTCGGCGAGGACGAGCCGGTCCGCAGCGTCCAGCTCTGCGGCGTCGATCCGACGGTGATGGGCCTCGCGGTCAGCAGGCTCGTCACCGAGGTCGGCGTCGACCACATCGATCTCAATTTCGGGTGTCCCGCCGCGAAGGTCACCCGGCAAGGCGGAGGGGCGGCGCTGCCCGCCCGAACGGTGCTCTTCGCGTCGATCGTTCGTGCTGCGGTCCGTGCGGCCGGCGCCGTGCCCGTCACGGTCAAGCTCCGGATCGGCATCGATCGCGACCATCCGACCTGGCTCACCGCCGGGGCGACCGCCGAGGCCGAAGGCGCTGCCGCAGTGACTCTCCACGCACGAACGGCCGAGCAGCTCTACGCGGGGACCGCAGACTGGGACGCGATTGCGGCGCTGAAGGAGACGGTGACGACGATCCCCGTCCTCGGCAACGGCGACCTGTGGGAGGCGGCGGACGCGGTCGCGATGATGGAGGCGACCGGCTGTGACGGGGTGGTCGTCGGGCGCGGCTGCCTCGGGCGCCCGTGGCTGTTCCGGGATCTCGCCGCCGCGTTCGGCGGTCGGCCGCTCGAACCACCACCGACGCTCGGCGAGATCGTTGCGATGCTCGAGGACCATGCGGCCCTGCTCTGCGACGCCTTCGGCGAGGACCTCGGGATCCGGCAATTCCGCAAACACACCGGGTGGTATCTGACCGGCTTCCCGGTCGGATCCGTCGTGCGACGGAACCTCGCGCAGGTCTCGTCGCTCGTGGAACTCCACGCGCTGGTGGCGCGTCTGGATCCGGGCCTCGCATTCCCGCCCGAGTCGGCCCGCACCCCCCGCGGGCACACCAACGGGCCCCGACCGGTGCACCTGCCCGAGGGGTGGCTGGCCAATTTGGACGATCCGAACCCACCGACAGGCGGCGACGTGCTGGTTTCGGGGGGCTGACCTCCGACCCGACGTCTCAGGTCGCGGTAGGTGCCGCGCGCCCGTTGCCGGCGATGTCGGCCTCGCCGCCCATGCCGGCGTCCTTCATCGCGCCGACGAGCACCTGGGCAGCTCCGACCAGGCCCGCTGCCTCGTAGGGCACGACCACCTTCGCGTTGTCCGCTGACGCCACAGCCTGGAGCGCGCGGAGCTGCATCACCGCGAGCGTGTTCGGCTTGATGCGGGCCTCGTCGATGGCCTCGAGCGCTGCAGCTTCCCCCTCGCCACGGAGCTGGGTCGCCCGCTTCTCGCCTTCGGCGCGCAGCTCGAGGGACTGCCGTTGCGCCTCGGCAGAGAGGATCACCGCCTGCTTCTGACCCTCGGCCTCGAGCACGGCCGCCTGCTTGCGCCCCTGCGCGGTGTTGATCGCCGCCTGCTGGTCGCCTTCGGATTTCAAGATGGCGGCCCGCTTGTGCTGCTCGGCCTCCTTCTGCTCGGACATCGCCTGGAGCACGTTGACCGGCGGGGTGATATCGAGGATCTCGATGCGATTGAGCCGAACACCCCACTTGAGGGTGGCTTCGGCCATGTGGTCCTGCATCTTGGTGTTGATCGTCTCGCGCTCAGAAAGCGATTCGTCGAGGGTCAGCTCGCCGAAGACCGCCCGGAGCGCGGTGCGCGCCATCTGGTCGATCGCGAGCCCGAAGTCGTTGACCTCGAAGAGGGCGAGCTTGACATCGGTCACCTGGCAGAAGATCGTCGCACTCACCTGGAGGGAGACGTTGTCCTTGGTGATCACCGCCTGCTGGTCGCCGGTGCGCGGGAACTCACGGATGTCCACCTTGTCCATCCGGTCGGCCAGCGGGATGAGCACGTGGAGACCGGGCTGGTGGACGGTCCGGAACTCGCCGAAGCGCTTGACCACCCCCACGCAGCCCTGCTGGACGACCTTGAGGCTGGACTTGAAGAAGACGACGACGAGGGCGAAGATCGCGACGGCCACCACCGCCACACCGATCACCCCGGCCGCTGATCCGATGATCATGGTGACCACCTCCTGGACTCCACTGTAGGCACTGTGGGGGCCAGCCCGTCCCGGGTGCGGCGCCCGCAGGCCGCAACGTCAGTCCGAGTCGGTGGGGTAGACCACCAGCAGGCCCCGGTCGACGTCCGCCACCACCACCGTCTTCCCTTCGGGGATCGTCGTCCCCGGAAAGAGGGAGACCGCATACCACTCCTCGCCACGGGCCAGCACCGAGCCCGGCTGGTGACGGTCGGTGACGGTCTTGGTCACCACTGCCGTCTCACCGATCATGCCCGGAACGCCGTTCAGCATCGCCGACTCCTGTTTCCGACCTCTACGACGAGTCCACATCGGTCCGACCAGTCCCCTCCCAACCGCACTATACGGCCTCTCTGCCGCAGGCAGGCCGGAGTACCGTGGACCATGGCCTCTCCGCGTCGCGCCGTCGCACCCGTGTCCGCGGACGTCGCCCGCAAGACATGGCGGACCGTCGAGCCCCTGCACGGGATGATCTACTTCGCAGCGGAGGCCACCGACTCATATGTGAAGCTCGGGCTCCGCCCGGAGAGCGGGTACTTCGCGTCGAGGTCGGCACCGATGGGTGCGGTCACCGCCGAGACGGTGGTCGCGACCTTCTTCAACTTCAGTCCGGAGCTCGTCCACCGCGCGATGGACGGTGTCTGGGGGACTGCGCCGCCCGACGCGGTGCTCGCAGCGCGCCGCGATGCCGCCGACGCCGCGCTCCGCCGCATGCTGCCCGACGCGATCGGCGCTCCCGAGATGGCCCGTGCCGCGGAGCTCGCGCGGGAGGCCGCCCTGCGCGCTTCGGAGCAGTGCGAAGGACGCCCGCTCTTCGCGGGTCATGTGGGCCTCGACTGGCCCGACCAACCGCACCTGGTCCTGTGGCACGCGCAGACCCTCTTGCGCGAGCACCGCGGCGATGGACACGTCGCGCTGTTGGTCACCCACGGACTCGGCCCGGTCGAGGCGATGGTCATGCACATGGCCTCCGGAGAGGTCCCACCGGCGTTCCTCCGAGACACGCGAGGCTGGCCGAGCTCGGCCTGGCGCGAGGCGACCGAGGCACTCCGCACACGGGGATGGCTGGCAGGATCGACGGGAGACGAAGCACCCGCGCTCAGCGACGAAGGGCGCTCGGTCCGACAGGAGATCGAGGACGCGACCGACCGGCTCGCCGTCCTTCCCTACGGGGCCATCGGTGAGGACGGGTGTGCGGAACTGCGGCGGCTCGCGCGTCCCTTCAGCCGTGAGGTGGTCGCGCGGGCCGGCTTCGGCGCCTGATCGCACGCTCCCTGGACTGATCCTCCGACGGGCGGTGCCACGGGGCCAGGGATAGGGTCGATTCCATGGACCACGACCGATCGGCCGGACCGGTGCCGGACTTCGTCCCCGATCCAGCGGCTAAGCAGCGCGCGCTGGAGGCGTTCGCCACGTACGTGAACCCGCAGAAGGTCCGGGTGCTGCGCGCGGCAGGCCTCGACGTGATCGAGGCGGAACGCGCCGGGCCCTGGGTCTGGGACCTCGACGGTAGGCGGTTCCTCGACTGCTTCACCTCCGCCGGCTCGTTCAACGTCGGCAGACGCAATCCGAGGGTGGTCGCCGCCGCCCACGCAGCGATCGACCGCCTCGACCACGGCAACTTCCTGCTGTGCTCGAAGGAGAAAGCGGAGCTCGCGGCGCGGCTCGCCGAGATCACTCCGGGCGAGCTCTCGTGTTCGATGTTCGGGACGGGCGGCGGTGAGGCCATCGACTTCGCCATCAAGCTCGCTCGCGGCGCGAGTGGTCGCGACCGGATCGTCTCGACCGTCAACGGCTACCACGGACACACCGGGTTCGCCCTCTCTGCGGCCGGTCGAGACGCCTACCGTCAGCCCTTCGAACCACTGATGCCGGAATTCCTCCAGGTTCCCTTCGGCGACCTCGACGCGCTCGACGCGGTCCTCGACGACCGGACCGCGGCGGTGCTGCTCGAGCCGATCCAGGGCGAAGGGGGGATCGTCGTCCCCGATGCGTCCTACCTGCCGGGGGTACGCCGGGCCTGTGAGCGCACCGGGACGCTGCTGATCCTCGACGAGATCCAGACCGGGCTGGGTCGGACCGGGCGATGGTGGGCGAGCGAGCACTTCGGCGTCGAGCCCGACATCATGACCACCGCGAAGTCGCTCGGCGGCTCGCTCGTCCCCATCTCGGCCACGGTGTTCACCGAGGAGCTCCGCGAATTCCTCATCCCCAATCCCTTCATCCACCTCTCGACGTTCGGCGGCTCGGACGTGGCCTGCGCCGTGGCACTCGAGGTGATCGAGGTGATCGAGGAGACCGGCCTCGTCCCGCACGCCGCGGCCATGGGAGTGCGCCTCTTCGCCGGGCTCGATGCGCTCGCTGCGGCGCACCCGCAATCCATCGCGGAGGTGCGGGGGCTCGGGCTGATGGCCGGTGTCGAGTACGCCGAGGAGTCCATGGGCCCGCGTATGTCGTACCACCTCGCCAACCACGGGGTCCTGGCCGTCTACAGCGGCAACCAACCGGCGGTGATGCGCCTGATGCCGTCGCTCGTGATCGAGGAGCCGGAGGTCGATTTCCTCCTCGACGCGCTGGAGGCCGCACTCTTCGACCTCGAGTCGGGGGCCGGACCTGAGGAGTCGACGCCGAAGCGGCCCCGTCGCCGACCGCAGCGTGCCACCCGCGCGGCAACCGCCTGAGGAGCGGCCGTGGCAACCTGGGAGGAGCTCGACGAGGCGCTCGCCGACTACACGGTGAGCTGCAACGAGAACGCACGGCTTCGCAAGATGCAGCGCGACTGGTCGAAGACGTTGCACTTCGTGTGCTCCGACACCGGTTCCACCTTCACGATGGTGGTCGAACGCGGCGAGATCCTCTCGACGCCCGAGGGTCACCTTGGCACTCCTGACATCGTCGTGACGACCACGTCCGAGACCTTCTGCGACATGTTCTGGGGCGATCTCAACCCGGTGACGAAGTACTTGCGCGGCGAGATCACGGTCAAGGGATCGCAAGAGGACGTGATGCGCCTCGACGCGATCAGCTATGTGATCTGGCCCGACTCCTGATGTCCGCCGGCGACGGGGCGCCGGGCGCGATCGCGCTCCGCCGGTCGGTCAACACGCTCACCGCCACGGCGACCTCCGCAGGGCTCGCCTTCGCGGCAATCGACTACCTCGGTGTGGTCTCGATTCTCGCCTATGCGCCGGGTGCCACCGCGGCGGTGGCGATCTCCATCGGCGGCGTGATCGTGGTGCTGGTGGCGGCCATCTTCTCCGAGCTCAACGGTCTCTTCCCGTCGGCTGCCGGCATACGGCTCTACCTGAGCCGCGCGGTCGGGAATCGGACCGCACTGTCGGTCACGTTCACCTACATGACCACGGTGGTCCTGGTGATCGCCGCCGACGCATTCCTCATCGGTGCAGCCATCCGGCACGTGCTCCACGAACCGGCAGCGCTCGCCTACCTGTGGATCGCGATCCTGCTCGGAGTCGCCCTGACCGCCAACCTGCTCGGCGTCCGCCTCGCGGGCTGGGTCCAGACGGTGGTCACCTACACCGTGCTCGCCGGAACATCGGTCCTCTCGGTCGTCGCGCTCTTCCATGTCGGTGGCGCCTTCAAGCATCCCTTCAACCTCTTCGGCGCGGGGAGCTTCTCGGGTATCCAGGCGATCGCGTTCGCGCTCTTCTTGTACGCCGCATTCGAGTGGGTCACGACCACGGCCGAAGAGGCGCGCACCCCCGCTGTCATCACCCGGGCGCTCTTCATCGCCCCGATCCTGATCTGGATCGTCTCGAGCCTCTTCGCCCTCGCCCTCATCCGCCTCGTGCCGTTCGCCAGTCTGCACGGGAGCGCGTACCCCCAGCTCCTCCTCGGCCACGCCGCCCTCGGGACGGTCGGTGAGCTCTGGATGCTCGCCCTCACGATCCTCACCGCGCTCAACACCTTCAACGGCGGCTTCCTCGTCGCCTCCCGGTTCATCTACGCGGCGGCGCGGGAGAACAACCTGCCTCGTGCGTTCGCCCGACTCAATCTCCACGCGGTCCCATGGTTGGCGGTGACTTCGCTTGCGGCCGTGTCCGCTGCGGTGGCCGCCGTCGTCTTCGCAACCGGGCAGTGGCTGCTGCTGGTCGCCGTCGGAGCGACGATCGAGGCGGCCATCTACTCCATCGCCTCGCTGTGCCTCCTGATCCTGCGCCGGCGCGACACCCGCGCACGTCCGTTCCGGCTGATCGCAGGACGGCCCCTCGCGACACTGGGTGTCGTCCTCTTCGCCGTGTTGTTCGTCGCCACCGGGTTCTCGGATCCGAAGAACGCACACCACCTCTCGCTCGCTCCGATCGGGGTGATCGCGGTGCTGGCAGCGTTGTCGACGGCCTACGTGACCGTCGTCGTCCCGAGGTTGCAGGCCGCCGCGGCCGCCCGTGCCAGTGCCGCGCGGCCCCGGCGACGCCCGCAACGGGCGGCAGTGCCGTCGGGTGACGCGGGCGTGCGGTCGGCTCCCACCCGCGAGGCGGCAGGCGTCGTGGACGGGGACGAGTCGCCTGCGACCTGAGGGCGCTGAGCGACGCCCGCAACATCTCGCTGACCGCGACGGCGTCGCCGGTGCGACCCGTCAGCCGTCGGTCCCGCCGAGCACGAGATCGGTGAGCACGGTCTCCTCGCCGGGTACCGCCACCACGGTGTAGCGGTCACGGACGGCGAGCCACTGCCGGTTGCGCCGGTGGAGCTCGTGGTCGCCGTCGAACCGGTCGAGCACGACGACCGGACCTGTCTGGTCCGCGCCGGGGCCGGCTCCGAGCGCATCCATCGAGAGGCGGACGCCGTTGATGGTCCCGAGGCCCGCATCGGCGACGAGCACCACCAGGTCCGGGCCGAGCGCGCCCACCAGGTCGCAGACGTCGCCGTCGTCCGCCTGCGGGGAGCGCACGCCGCCGGCGGTCTCCACGATTCCCACGTCGACACGCCGGTCCGGCCAGGCGAGCTCGGCGACGAGTTCGGCGAGGAGCACCGGAGCGAGACCGAGGGCTTCGGCGGCCATCGGGGGTGCCATCGCCCGCGGATAGGAGCGGTGCGGCCGGCAGACCGCATCGGGGTCCTCGCCGGTCGCTGCTGCCAGCACCTCGGCGTCGGTCGCGCCGCCGAGACGGGCACCGTCCGCGTCGAGGTCGAAGGACTGTGCGGGCTTCCGTGCTGCGACCGAACGCCCCCGGTTGCGCAGCTCGTCGATGAGTCGGGAGCTGACCCAGGTCTTGCCGACCTCGGTCGCGGTACCGCAGACGAGGACGAGTCGCTCAGGACGCAACGCGCTGCTCGTCGGGCGGTCGGCGCTGGTTCCGTTGCTCGAGGACGCCGAGCGCACCGAGTGCGTCGACCAGCCGCGCCACGTCCTGCTCGGCGTGCGCTGCGGAGAGGGTGACCCGGAGCCTCGAGGTCCCCGGCGCGACCGTCGGCGGCCGGATGGCCGGCACCCACAGCCCCTCGTCGGCCAGGCGGTCCGATGCCTCGACCGCCTCGCGCTCGTCGCCGATCATCACGGGCACGATCGGCGAACGGTGCCCCCCGCGACCGAGTGCGGCTGCGACCGTGCCGACGTGGGCACCGAGGCGTGCCAGCAGGCCGGCTCCCTCGCCTGACCGGAGAACCCCGAGCGCAGCCAGGGCGGCGGCGGCATCGGCGGGCGTGGGTGCCGTCGTGAAGATGTAGGGGCGGGCCAGGTTCTCGAGGAGCTCGACGAACCGGCGCGGACCGGCCACGAATCCGCCGAGCGAGCCGAGTGCCTTGGAAAGGGTTCCCACCCTCAGCACCGGGGTCGCAGCATCCCCGGAGTGGCCACCGACTTCCGGCAACTCGGGACCGAGCACCGCGTGCGCCTCGTCGAGAACGACCAGCGCGCCGTGTCGCGCAGCCACCTCCACGATGCCACCGAGATCGGCGGCGTCCCCGTCCATCGAGAAGACCGTGTCCGACACGATGACGGGACGTCTCCGCGCGGTCCTCAGCGCGCGCTCGAGCGCTCCGAGGTCGTTGTGCGGGTACACGGTCACGACGGCCCTCGAGAGGCGGCATCCGTCCACGATGGAGGCGTGATTGAGCTCGTCCGAGAAGACGTGCGCGTCCGCCGTCGCGAAGACCGAGAGCACCGAGAGGTTCGCGGCGAATCCCGTCGGGAAGAGCACGCACCCCTCGGTCCGCTTCCACGAAGCGAGCTCGGACTCGAGCTCCGAGTGCACGGGCCGCGAGCCGGTCACCAGCCGCGAGGCGCCCGCACCCGTGCCCCACCGGTCGAGCGCCTCGTGCGCTGCGGCGGTGACCGCTGGATGGGTGGTGAGTCCCAAGTAGTCGTTGGAGGCGAACGAGACGACCGGCCGTCGGACGGTGCCGTCCCGCTCGGCGAGCTGCCCGGACGGACCGCGGGCGTCGAACGTGCGCGGCGCGCGCCACCGTCCGACCTGTTCGACCCCACGACAGGCGTCCTCGACCCATTCGCTCCAGGTCGGCCTCTGATCGTGGTACGTCACGGCACCTCCTCGGCGGTGACCTCCTGGATCGCCTCCGCGAGGACGTCGACGATCCGGTCGATCTCGTCGGCCGTGGTGGTGAGGGGAGGCATGAGGACGACGACGTCCCCGAGCGGGCGGAGCAGGACCCCGCGGCGGACCGCGGCGGCCGAGACCCGCCGTCCCCATCGCGCTCCCGGTGCGGGCGGCGCGAGCTCGACCCCGCACATGAGTCCTCGCTGGCGGACGGCGGCGACCGAAACGAGCGGTGCGACTTCCTCGGCCAGCCGGCTCGCCAGGCGGGCGGCGACCGCCTGCACATGGTCGAGGACCTGCCACTCCCCGAGCAACTGGAGATGGCGCAGGGCGACGGCGCAGGCGAGGGCGTTCCCCCCGTAGGAGTGGCCGTGGTAGAAGGTCGACGGTCCGAGGTCCGGTCCCTCGAATGCCTCGAAGACCCGCCCCGACGCGACGGTCGCGGAGAGCGGCAGGTACCCGCCGGTGATGCCCTTGCCCAGGCACAGCAGATCGGGGCGGAATCCAGGTCCGGCCCACTCGCTGGCGAAGAGCCGGCCGGTCCGACCGAATCCGGTGGCCACCTCGTCGCAGACCAGCAGCACCCCCGTCGCACGGCACGCCTCGCCGACCTTGGCCAGGTCGGCCGGATCGGCGACGAGCATGCCCGAGGCCCCCTGGACGAGCGGTTCGATCACCACCGCTGCGAGCGTCGCCGCCTCCGCCTCGACGCAGGCGATCAACTTGGCTGCCCAGTCGGGTGCCGCGTAGCCCGGCGTCCTCAGCACGCCGAAGCGCAGCGGTTCGAAGAGCGACGTGCCGAACCCGCCGTCGCCGAGCGAGAGCGCGCCGATCGTGTCGCCGTGGTAGGCGTCCCCGAGGGCGAGGAAGCGGTGGTGGCCGGACTCCCCCCGGTTGATCCAGTACTGGAAGGCGATCTTGAGGGCCTGCTCGACGGCGACCGCGCCATCCGACGCGAACAGCACGTGGGGCGAGTCGACCGGGACGACGGCACCGAGCGCTTCGGCGAACTCGATCGCCGCGCGGCTGCCGTTGCCGAGCAGGGTCGAATGGGCGACCCTTCCGAGCTGGTCGACGACCGCCTGATCGAGCTCGGGGACCCGGTGGCCGAGCGTGGTCACCCACAGCGACGAGATCGCGTCGAAGTAGCGGTTGCCGTCGACGTCGATCAGCTCGCGGCCCTCGGCCCGCTCCACCGTGAGCGGGAGGTTCTCCTGGTAGGACGCCATCTGGGTGAAGCCGTGCCACACCACGGCGGCGTCTCGCTCGGCCCAGGGGTCACGGGCAGGTCCGGGGGGTGGGCGGTGCATCGGCGCGAGTCTTGTCCAGCCGCAGAGGTTGGGCGAACCGGTGCATGGTCGGCCGGGAACCTCCCGCCGGGTGCCGCCGGTAGGCTGCCCGCCATGGACCGGATCGGCGTGGTCGACACCATGTTCGCCCGCTTCGACATGGGTGCAGAGGCGGTCGCCGAGCTCGAGTCGTGCCCCGGATACGGGACGACCTTCGAGACCGTGCGACGGACGGTCCCGGGCTTCAAGGACCTCGGGGTTGCCTGCAAGCGCCTGATCGAGCTCGAGGGGTGCTCGATCGTGGTGGCGCTCGGGATGCCCGGAAGGGCCGCGATCGACCAGGTCTGCGCGCACGAGGCGTCCCAGGGGATCATGCTCGCCCAGCTGCTCACCTCGACCCACATCCTCGAGGTCTTCGTCCACGAGAACGAGGAGGAGGATCCCGCGAATCTCGCAAAGGTCTGCGTCGACCGGGCCCGGAAGCACGCGCGCAACGCCTACTGGATGCTCTACGAGCCCGGCCAGCTCACCCGCCGCGCCGGACAGGGCGTCCGCCAGGGGTACGGGGACGCCGGCCCGCTCCCGCAGTGAGCGTGCCGGCCGTCAGGCCGGCGCGTCGTGGGGCAGGCCGAGCGCGCGCTCGGCGATGATGTTGCGCTGAACCTCCGCCGTCCCGCCCCCGATGGTCAGCGCGGGCGCGAACAGGAACCCGTAGCTCCAGAGGGAGTCCGGCCACGACCGGGGCCCGCCGATCCCGCCGGCCGAGGCCGAGGCCGGGGGGCCTGCCTCGTGAAGCATCCCGCGGGCGCCGGCGAGGTCGCGGGCGAGCCCCATCACGTGCTGGCCGTGCGCGTCGGCGAGGGCCTTCCGTACCGACGCCTCCGGACCCGGAGGCGCACCGGCCACCGCCGCCGATACCGTCCGGAGGCGCAGCAGCGAGAGAATCCTGCCCTCCGCCCACACCGCGGCGAGCCGCTGGCGGAGGAGCGGGTCGACGACGCCACCTGCGCTCCGGACCTGGTCGACCAGGTCGTCCGCGGTGGGACCCATCCCCCAGAGCGACCCCGATCCCGACAGCGAGACGCGTTCGTTGCCCAGGGTCACCTTCGCGAGGGCCCAGCCTTCGCCGCGACGCCCGACGAGGTTGGCGGCCGGCAGCCGCACGTCCTCGAGGAACACCTCGTTGAACGTATGGGTGCCGGTCATGTCGGTCAGCGGTCGGACCACCACCCCCGGCGCGTCCATCGGGCACACGAAGTAGGAGATCCCCTGGTGCTTCGGCGCCTCGGCCTCGGTGCGCGCGAGCAGGATGCCGAGGCGCGGCGACGTGTGCGTACGACGTCCAGACCTTCTGGCCGTTGACCACCCACTCGTCGCCGTCGAGCTCCGCCCGCGTCGTCAGCGAGGCGAGGTCGGAGCCGGCGCCGGGCTCGCTGAAGAGCTGGCACCAGATCTCCTCGCCCGCGAGCAATGCCAGAAGGTAGCGGGACTGCTGCTCGGGCGTGCCCGCGTGGAGCAGGGTCGGTCCGGCCCAGCCGATCCCGATCGTGTTGTCGGGGCGGGTGACCTTGGCGCGGACCAGCTCCTCGTCGACGACGAGCTGCACACCCGCGTCGGCACCCAAACCCCACGGCTCTGGCCAGTGCGGTGCGACCAGCCCCCGTTCCGCCAGCTCGCGCCCGGACGGGTCCGGATGGTCCTCGAGCCATCTCCGTACGGCACGTCGGGTCTCGTCGAGACGCAGCGCACCGTCCATGCGGCCAGCGTAGGCTGCTCCGATCCGAGGAGGCGGGCCGCGCTCGGCCCGCGGGGAGGGACACGGACCCGCCAACGGTCGCGGGGACGCAGGAGGGGGAGGATCGAGCACGTGAGCACGTGGAACTTCGCAGACGCCTGGGACGCGGTCGCCGCGACCCTGCCGGAAGCGCCCGCCCTGACCCACGGCGGTCGCACCCTCTCATGGGAGGCGTTCGACCAGCGCGCCGAGCGCCTCGCGCGCCGGCTGCTCGAGACAGGGGTCGCCCGCCAGGACAAGATCGCCCTCTACCTGACCAACTGCCCCGAGTACCTCGAGACGACCTTCGCCTGCCTCAAGATCTCGCTCGTCCCGATCAACACCAACTACCGCTACGTCGCAGATGAGCTCGCCTACGTCTGGGACAACGCCGACGCGGTGGCCGTCGTCTTCCACGGGACGTTCGCCGATCGGATCGAGGGGATCCGCGACCGTCTCGGCGGGGTGAAGCAGTGGCTCTGGGTCGACGACGGCACCGCTCCCTGCCCGACGTGGGCGCAGTCGTACGAGGACATCGTCGGCGGGCCCGACGCAGCGCCTGGAGCGGAGCGGGTCCGCGCCCCTTGGGACCGGAGTCCCGACGACCTCTTCATGCTCTACACGGGCGGCACCACCGGGATGCCCAAGGGTGTCATGTGGAGGCAGGACGACCTGTTCTCGCGTCTCAACAGCGGAGGGTTCCGCCGCTATCCCGATGACGGCACCCCGGCGGACATCACAGCGGAGCTCCAGCGCAATGGTCCGGGGATGACCATGCTGCCGGCCTGCCCGCTCATGCACGGCACCGGCGGGTTCACCTCCCTCGAGTGCCTCAGCGAGGGGGGCCGGGTCGTGACGCTGACCGAGCGCCACTTCGACCCGGTCGAGCTCCTCGACGCGGTCGAGCGCGAGCGGGTCCAGAGCCTGGTCATCGTCGGCGACGTCTTCGCCAAGCCGGTCCTCGGGGCACTCGACGCAGAGCCCGGGCGCTGGGACCTTTCGAGCCTGATCGGGGTGGTCTCCTCGGGCGTCATGTGGAGCGAACCCACCAAGGAAGGGCTCCTGCGCCACAACCCGAACCTGTTGCTGGTCGATGTCTTCTCGTCGTCGGAGGCGCTCGGCATGGGCACTTCGGTCTCGTCGGGAGCGCACGCGGCGTCGACGGCCGAGTTCACGCTCGGACCCGAGGTCCGGGTCATCGACGCGGAGGGACATGACGTCGAACCCGGCTCGGGGGTCACCGGTGTGCTCGCGCTCGGGGGACGGAATCCGCTCGGGTACTACAAGGACTCCGAGAAGTCGGCGGCGACCTTCAAGATCATCGACGGCGTCCGCTACTCGGTGCCCGGCGACTTCGCGCAGGTCGAGGCCGACGGGTCGATCCACCTGCTCGGCCGCGGATCGGTCTGTATCAACACCGGCGGCGAGAAGGTCTACCCCGAAGAGGTCGAAGAGGTGCTGAAGACCATCGACGGCGTCGCCGATGCGGTCGTCGTCGGGATCCCCGACGAGCGCTTCGGCGAGGAGATCGTGGCAGTCGTCGAGCTCGCGGCGGACAAGCCGGATCCATCCCTCACCGCCGACGGCGTCATCGAGCATGTGAAGACCCGGCTCGCGGGCTACAAGGCGCCACGCCAGGTGCGCTTCGTCCCGACCATCGGGCGCTCTCCTGCCGGAAAGGTCGACTACGGGCGCCACCGCCGGGAGGCGGCGCAGTGGCTCGACGTGCCGCTCGGCTGAGCGGCACCGCCTGCGCTCAGCCCTTGTTGGCTCCGTGCAGGCGCACGAAGTCGTTGACGGTGTAGTACGCGTCGATCGACTCGCCGGCGTCCCCCCAGAAGCCCTCGAGGACGTCGTAGGCCATCTTCGACTCGGCGATGTAGTGGTTGTTGACATCGGTGATCTCGAGCTCGCCCCGTCCCGACGGCTCCAGCGTGGAGATCACGTCGAAGACGTGGGCGTCGTAGCAGTAGATCCCGGTGACCCCGTAGTTCGAGGCCGGCTGGTCGGGCTTCTCGACGATCGCGACGATGCGGCCGTCCTCGTCGAAGGTCGGCACCCCGAGATGGCGGAGGTGCTCGACCTCCTCCACCGGCGTGAGGAGGATGCGCGCCCCGTTCGGATCCGCACGGAACGCGTCCACCATCGGCTTGATCGAGCGCTCGACGATGTTGTCGGCGAGCATGACGAGCACCGCCTCGCCGTCGACGAACCGGGCCGCCAACCCGAGCGCCTCGGCGATCCCGCCCGGCCGGTCCTGGTAGCCGTAGCTGAGCCGGTCGATCCCGAACTCGTGCCCGTTCCCGAGAAGCCGGAGGAATTCCCCGGCGTGGGTGCCGCCGGTGACCAGCATGATCTCGGTGATCTCGGCGTTGACCAGTGCCTCGATCCCCCAGTTGATCATCGGGCGGTCGTAGATCGGCAGGAGGTGCTTGTTCGTGATCCGGGTCAGAGGATGGAGCCGGGAACCGGTCCCACCGGCGAGGATGACACCCTTCACGGGCAGGGAGCCTAGGCGAGGACGTCCCGCCCGTGCCCAGCGTGCTCGGCGAGCACCGCGTCGGAGAGCACGGGCCAACACCGCTGCGCCCAGGGGCCGAACGGCCGGTCCGCGGACGCGACGCATGCGATGCCGGCCACCGGATCGACCCACAGAAAGGAGCCGCTCCGCCCGAAGTGACCGGACGTCGCCGCCGAGTTGGACGCGCCCGTCCAGTGCGGTTGCTTGTGCCCACGCAGCTCCGGCCCGAGGCCCCAGTCGCACGGATCGTACCTGCGGTATCCCGGGAGGACGCCGGCGAGACCGGGGAACTGGACCGACGTGGCCTCGCAGAGCGTCTCGGAGCTGATCAGGGACGGCACCAGCAGTTCTCCCGCGAGAGCGAGGAGGTCGTCCACCGGTCCGGTCAACCCCGCAGCCGCGCCGTCCGACGTCGCGGGCGTGAGCGTGGTCGACGTCATGCCGAGGGGATCGAGGACTCCGTGGTGGAGGTACTCGGGAAATGGCATCTCCGAACGCGCCTCGAGCACCTCGGCGAGGATCAGGTAGCCGGCATTCGAGTAGATCCGGTCCGCGCCCGGCGCTGCGACCGGCGGACCCGGATCCGGACCGAGTCCTGAAGCGTGCGCGAGCAAGTGGCGCACGGTCGCGTTCGGCGGTCCGGCGGCGTCTTCGAGCGCGACGGTGCCTTCCTCGACCGCGATGAGCACCGCCAGCGCGGTCGCGAGCTTGGTGACCGACGCCCAGGCGAAGGCGCGCGTCGTCGCGCCGGCGGTCTCCACCCGCGCGACAGGTTCGGTGCCCCCGGTGGTCCGAGTCACGTCGATGGCCACCGCACCTGCGACGGCATGGTCGACCGGCCACTCCCCGATCAGTTCCAGCGCCTCCATGCGGTGCGAGCGTAGATGAGGACGCCCGTCGGTTCCGCTGGCTACTGTGGTGCATCGGGGTGGAACCGCAGGCGGCCTGACGAGCGACCGGGTGGGGAGCGAGCTGGACGATCGACGTGCGCTGCGACGAGCGTTGCCGCGTCGGCACGCGTCCTTGCTCGCCGTCGTACTCGTCGCCTTGACCGGTTGCACCGCGGCGACCGGGGCCCCGACGACCGCCGGACCAACCCCTCCGCCCGTCCCCGCGCGGCCGACTGCGTTCTACGCCGTGCCCGTGCCGCTCGACGCCGAGCCGCCGGGCTCGGTGATCCGCGCCGCGATCGTCCGCACGACTGGCAGCCTCCCGGTCGGCACGACCGTCGAACGCGTGCTCTACCACTCCGAGTCGGCCGGGGGCGGGGACGTCGCGGTCTCCGGACTGGTCGTGATCCCCGCGGGACCTCCACCCCGCGGCGGGTTCCCGATCGTCGCATGGGCGCACGGCACCGCAGGGCTCGCGCCGAAGTGCGCGCCGTCGGTCACCGGCGCGGGGACCGTGCCGTACCTCGACGCCCTCGTCCACGACCGGATGATCGTCGCGGCCACCGACTACCAGGGCCTCGGGACCCCGGACGGCACGAGCCCCTACCTGGTCGGTGCCAGCGAGGCACAGGACGTACTCGACGCCGTCAGGGCAGCTCGCCAGCTCGCCGGTGCGGCGGCCTCGAACACGGTCGTGCTCCTCGGGCACTCCCAGGGTGGCCAGGCCGCACTCTTCGCCGCGCAGCTCGCACCCGAGTACGCACCCGAGCTGTTCGTCGCGGGTGTGGTCGCGGCAGCACCGGTGACCTCGGTCCTCGAATTCGCACCTTCGACCCATTCGCACCCGGAGGGTCCGGCGGGACCGGCGGGTCCGGTGGGCCCCGCAGGCCCGGCGGGTCCGGGGGCGGGGTACCTGCTCATGGCATTCGACGCCTGGGCGAGCGTCTACGGCAACCTCTCGCTCGGCTCGTTGGTCGCCACGACCACCCTCGACCGGATGGGAATCGTCGGCGGACAGTGCGACGCAACCGTGGAAGCGGTGTTCGACGGCGAGACGGCCACCACCTTGTTCGCGGGTGCGTGGCGGACGTACGGCCCACTTCTCGCAGACGTCTCGCAGAACGTCCCCGGTGGGACGCCGATCTCGTCACCGGTGTTGGTGGTGCAGGGCACCGCGGACGGAATCGTCCCGTACGCCTCGACCACTGCGTTCGTCGCGCAGCGCCTCTGTGCTGCCGAGGACGACACGGTCGAGTACCTGTCCGTGCGCAGGGCCGGCCACGACGACATCCTGGCTGCGGCGACCAGCCCGATCGTGGCGTGGATCACGCAGCGGCTGGAGGGCATGCGGGCGCCGACGACCTGTGCGTCGGACTCGCGCCGCTCGTAGCTCAGACGTCGAGGAAGCGCCGGACCGCGAGCGCGGAACCGACCACGCCGACCACCACGCCGACCACACCGACCACCGTGCAGATGCCGACGACCTCCCAGCCCGGAATCGACATCCGGACGAAGAGGTTTCCCTGGTTCGCGGCCGTCTTGGCCGTGTCGAGCGGGATCCCGAGGTAGAGCGCGAGGACCACGAGCACGGCGACCACCGCACCGAGCAGACCCTGGACCAGACCTTCGGCCATGAAGGGCAGTCGGATGAACCAGTTGGTCGCGCCGACCAGCTTCATCACCGAGACCTCACGTCGCCGAGCGAAGATGGCCATGCGGATGGTGTTGAGGATCAGCACCGACGCGGACAGCAACAGGACCACGGCGACCGCGAGGAACACCAACTGGAGGATGTGGATGACGCTCTGCATCGTCTTGATCTGCTGGCCCGGGTACTTCACGTCGAAGATGCCGGGCTTGCCATAGAAGGCCTGGTAGACCGCGGTCGCCTCCGACGGGTCGTTGAGCACGCACCGGTAGGACGAGGGGTAGTCGGAGAGCTGGGTCGAGTTGAACTCGTCGGCCGGCTCGATCGCCCTGGCCTCGTTGTAGTCGTACGCCTGGCTTCGGTACGTCCACGACTTCACGTAGGGGTTCTGGGTCAGCTGGTTCCCGATCGAGGTGATCTGGGACTGACTCGCCGTGGGGTTGACGAAGACGATGGTCTGGACCCCGTTCTGCCACTGGACCGCTGCCTTCGACGCACCCTGCTTGAGCAGGAGGGCCGAACCGACCAGTGCGAGGGAGACCGCGACAGTCAGGATGGCGGCGACGGTCATCAACCTGTTCCGCCACAGGTTGGTGACGGCCTCTCGCGAGACGTAGCCGGCAGAGATGGGCATCAGGTGCGGGCGGCGACGCTTCCGGGACGAGGCCGGGGTCGCGCGGGCGGTTCGACCGGCGCGGCTTCCGCGATGGCGCCGGTCGGCGAGCCAGCGCCTGCGGCCGCCGTCGCGCTGTCGATGCCGTACACGCCGTGGGCCTGGTCGCGCACGAGCACACCTCGGTCGAGCTCGATCACCCGGCGGCGCATCTGGTCGACCATGCCGGCGTCGTGGGTCGCGATGATGACGGTGGTTCCGGTCCGGTTGATTCGGTCCAGCAGTCGCATGATCCCGAGGCTGGTGGCCGGGTCGAGATTGCCCGTCGGCTCGTCGGCGAGGAGGATGAGCGGCCGGTTGACGAACGCGCGGGCGACGGCCACCCGTTGCTGCTCCCCACCGGAGAGCTCGTGGGGGAGGTTGTCGCGCTTCTTCGCGAGGCCGACCAGGTCGAGGACTTGGGGCACCTGCGAGGCGATGACGTGCTTGGGCCGGCCGATGACCTCGAGCGCGAACGCGACGTTCTCGAAGACGGTCTTGTTGGGGAGCAGGCGGAAGTCCTGGAAGACGCAGCCGATGTTCCGGCGCAAGTAGGGGATCCTCCACTTGGCCAGGTGCCCGATCTCCTTGCCCGCCTCCCAGATCCGCCCGGAGTCGGGCATCTCCTCGCGCAGCAGGAGCCGGATGAAGGTGGTCTTGCCCGAGCCGGAAGGTCCGACCAGGAAGACGAACTCACCCTTGTCGATCTCGACGTTGCAGTCCTTCAGCGCAACGGTCGAGCCTTTGTACGTCTTGGTGACGTGTTCGAATGTGATCATGAACGGGAGCGCAGCAGCGGCGGGGAGGGGCACACGGCTCGGACTGCCACGCCCCGTCACTCTACCCTCCGCGACGCGCATGCGGAAGCACACCCTGCCCGGGCCGGCTCGCGAGACCTGCGACCTGGTGCGCGCTCAGCGCCTCGTGCCCCGCTCCTCCGCACGACGTCGCAGCTCCGGCTCGATGAACTGATCGAGGTCACCGTCGAGGACGGCGTCGACGTTTCCGCTCTCCCACTTCGTGCGGAGGTCCTTCACCTGCTGGTACGGCGCCAGCACGTAGGAGCGGATCTGGTTGCCCCATGCGTTGTCGGTGCGATCACCGGAGAGCTCGTCGAGCGTCGCCTGGTGCTCGGCGCGCTCGCGTTCGGCGAGCTTCGCCGCCAGGACCTGCATGGCCTTCGCCTTGTTCTGGTGCTGGCTCCGCTGGTTCTGGCAGGAGACCACGATCCCGCTCGGCAGATGGGTGAGGCGCACCGCCGAGTCGGTCTTGTTGACGTGCTGACCGCCGGCACCTGACGAGCGGTAGGTGTCGATGCGCAGGTCCTTCTCGTCGATGGTCACCTCGTCGGAGACGTCCTCGAGGAAGGGGACGACGTCGAGCGACGCGAAGCTGGTCTGCCGGCGGTGGTTGGCGTCGAACGGAGAGATGCGGACGAGGCGGTGCACGCCGCGCTCGGCGGACAACAGGCCGAATGCATAGCGACCGCGGACGATGAACGTCGCGGAGAGCAGGCCCGCCTCCTGTCCGGGCGTCGCCTCTTCCACCTCGACGTCGAAGCCGCGGCGCTCGGCCCATCGGAGGTACATCCGGAGCATCATCTCGGCCCAGTCCTGCGCGTCGGTCCCGCCGGCGCCGGCGTGGATCTCCGCGACCGCGTCGCCGTCGTCGTAGTCACCGGAGAAGAGCGCGTGGAGCTCGAGTGTCCCGAGCCGTCGGTCGAGTCGGTCGGCTAGCTCCTCCACCTCCCCACGCACCGAGTCGTCACCCTCCTCTTCGGAGAGCTCGACGAGCGTGGTCGCGTCCGAGAGCATGGTGGCCAGCTCGTCGAGGAGGCCGAGGTCCTCGTTGGTGCGACCGAGCTCGGAGGTCACGTCGCGGGCGTGGTCGGCGTCGTCCCAGAGGTCCGGCTCCGAGACGGCCTTCTCCAGCTCGGTACGGCGTTCGACCAGGTAGTCCTTGCGCAGGAACTGCTCGGCCTCGGCGAACCGGCCGGCCAGCTTGGCCAGGGCGGCGTCGAGGTCGACGCGCTCGGGCCCGACGTCCCCTCGCCGGGGACCGTCCTGTCCGGCCATCTCAGTTGGCGCCGTGGCAGAACTTGAACTTCTTGCCGCTCCCGCAGTAGCAGGGCTCGTTGCGGCCGATCTTCTCCCGCTCGGACTTCACAATCGGCGCCTGGGTCTCACCATCGTCGGCGAACCGACTCGACGCACCCGCCTGACCGTTGCCGTGGGGGGCGGCAGCGATGCCTGCGGCAGCCGCTGCCTGCTCGAGCTCCTCGGGAGTCGCCGCGGCGAAAGCAGCGGCGATCGCACCGTCGCCTTGGACCGGATCGTCCGCCGCGACGTAGCTGGCCCGCGAGATCGGGCTCGGCGGCCTGCTCGGTGAGGACCTGTACGTGGAAGATGTAGCGCAGGTAGTCGTCGTTGATGGCGTCCATCAACTTCGAGAACATCGCGAACCCGTCGCGCTGCCATGCGACGAGCGGATCTTGGTTCCCCATGGCGCGCAGGTTGATGCCCTCGCGCAGGTAGTCCATCTCCGCGAGATGGTCCTGCCAGCGCTGGTCGATGATCTGGAGCATGATGTCGCGCTCGAGCTGCCGGGCGGTCTCCTCCCCGCCTGGGATGGACTCGTCCCTTGCGGCGTACAGCTCGAGGGCCTCAGTGATGATGCTCTCGGTCACCTGTCCGACCGTCAACGCCTCGGCAAAGTCGTCCGCGACGAACTTGGTCGGGTAGTACTGGGTGACTTCTGTGATGAGGCGGGCGAGATCCCACTCTTCGGGGAAATCCGACGGGCAGCTGTCGGCGATGACGGCGGTGAGCGTGCTCTCGAGCAGTTCGATCGTCTCGCCCTGGAGATCCTCGCCGTCGATGATCTGATAGCGCCGGCCGTAGATCACCTTGCGCTGCTCGTTCATCACGTCGTCGTACTTGAGGACGTCCTTGCGGGACTCGGCATTGCGGCCCTCGACGGTGTTCTGCGCACGCTCGATCGCCTTGGTCACCATCTTCGCTTCGATGGGGACGTCCTCGGGCAGCGCACGGCCCATCACCCAGTTCATCGCGCCGGTTGCGAAGAGTCGCATCAGGTCGTCCTCGAGCGAGAGGAAGAACCGGCTCTCGCCGGGGTCGCCCTGTCGTCCCGAGCGGCCACGCAGCTGGTTGTCGATCCGACGGCTCTCGTGGCGCTCGCTTCCCAGGACGTAGAGCCCACCGAGCTCGCGCACCCGGGCGGCCTCGGCCGTGCAGGTCTTTACGAATTCGGCGGTCGTCCGGGCCAGCTCCGCACCGCCCTCCTCACTCGCGAGATCGATCCCCTTCGCGTTGGCCTCTCGGAGGGCGAGCCCCTCGGGGTTGCCACCGAGGATGATGTCGACCCCGCGGCCCGCCATGTTGGTCGCGACGGTCACCGCGCCGACCCGACCGGCCTGCGCCACGATCTCGGCCTCACGGAAGTGCTGCTTCGCATTGAGGACCTCGTGGGGGATGCCGCGCTTGTCGAGGAGGCGCGAGAGGTGCTCCGACTTCGAGACCGACGCGGTCCCGACCAACACCGGTTGGCCGGCGGTTTGGCGCTCGCCAATGTCGTCGACCACAGCGGCGAACTTGGCGTCCTCGGTCTTGTAGATGAGGTCCGCGAAGTCGGTCCGGACGAGGGGCATGTTGGTCGGGATCGGGACGACCGGAAGGTCGTAGGTGTTGGCGAACTCCGACGCCTCGGTCTCCGCTGTGCCGGTCATGCCGGCGAGCTTCTCGTAGAGGCGGAAGTAGTTCTGGAGGGTGACCGTCGCCCAGGTGTGGTTCTCCTCTTTGATCCGCACGCGTTCTTTGGCTTCGACCGCCTGGTGGAGCCCGTCGGACCACCGGCGACCGTCCAGAGTCCGGCCGGTGAACTCGTCGACGATCTTCACCTCGCCCTGGGCGACGAGGTAGTCCTTGTCCCGGTGGTAGAGCTCCTTGGCGAGGAGCGCCTGGGTGAGGTGGTGCACGTAGCCGACCGACACCGCGTCGTAGAGGTTGGTGACCCCGAGCTGGCGTTCGACCTTCTCGATACCGGCCTCCGTGGGCACGACGGCCCGCTTCTCCTCGTCGACCTCGTAGTCGTCCTCCGACCGCAGCGTCCGCACGATGCCGGCGAACTGGTAGTAGAGCTGCGCCGACTCTGCGGCCGGTCCGGAGATGATGAGGGGAGTCCTCGCCTCGTCGATGAGGATCGAGTCGACCTCGTCGACGATCGCGAAGTGATGCCCGCGCTGGACCATGGTCTCCTTCGAGCGGGTCATGTTGTCGCGGAGGTAGTCGAAGCCGAACTCGGTGTTCGTGCCGTAGGTGACGTCGGACCAGTAGGCCTCCCGACGCGCCTCGGAGTGCGGCTCGAGGTCAGGGGTGACGAGGCCCACCGTCAGGCCGAGGAAGCGGTGGAGACGCCCCATCCACTCCGAGTCGCGGGTGGCCAGGTAGTCGTTGACCGTCACCACGTGCACCCCGTTGCCGGCCAGCGCATTGAGGTAGACGGGGAGGGTCGAGACGAGCGTCTTGCCCTCGCCGGTCTTCATCTCGGCGATCCAGCCGAAGTGCAACGCCATGCCGCCCATCAGCTGGACGTCGAAGTGGCGCTGGCCGAGCACCCGCCAGGCGGCCTCGCGCACGACGGCGAAGGACTCGACGAGCACGTCCTCGAGGCTCTCGCCCCGGTCGAGACGCTCGCGGAAGAGCGGCGTGAGCGCGGCGAGCTCGTCGTCGCTGCGGGCCTCCATCTCGGGCTCGAGCGCGTTGACCAGTGGCACCAGCTCGGCGAGCCGCCGTACCTTCTTTCCCTCGCCGGCGCGAAGGACTCGCGTGAGCACGCTCATGGACCCATCACTCTACTGCCGGGCCTGCTGCGGTCGGCCCGCACGCGTCGGTCCTGACGGGCCTCCCCCACCGCCGACGGAGGCTCCGGGGGAGGTCGCGGTTCAGGCGGTGCGGACCCGCTCGTAGAGCACGGTGACCGCCTTCGGGGCCCGGTGCCGGGGTTGCGAGCGTCCGACCAGGCGACCCTTGCTCTTCTCGAGTTGGTGCTCGAGCTTCTCGACCACCAGGTCGACGGCTTCGAGCGGGAGGCGGGCGGTCGCTCGCGCCCGGACGATGTGGCCGTGGCCGCGGATGATGACCTCGCAACGCTCGCGGGCGGGGATCCTGCGGTTGTGCTCCTCGGAGAAGTGGATCTCTGCCCGGTCGAGGCCGGGGCAGAGGCGCCCGAGCCGGGCAACCTTTTCCCTGGTGAGCATCCTCACCTCGTCGGACACGATGTTCCTTCCATGCGCGATGACCACGTCCACGTTGTCGCCTCCTGGGCTCTGCGTCGGGTGCTACCTGGTGGTGTTTCGGATCCTCCTCGCTCGGGGCGTCTGTGCCCGCGTGGGTACCTTCGTGAACCGCGTGCGGCTGACCTGGTCTTTGACCCCACACTCGCCTGCAGTGGGAGTTGCGGCCCGGATCCGGCGGCCGAGGCCACGATCGGCCGTCGGCCCTGCGGATCCGTGAATCGACCGCGTCGTCCCCTCTCCGCCCGCCCCCGACAACCGGGAGCGACACGGGCAGGACTTACCTCTAAGCCGCACCATGCTCAGCAACCACGAGTTGCCTTACGTGGGTCGTTTCGCCTGCGACTGGCTTCGACTTGCAACCACAGACCCGCACGCGGTTCACGCGACCCAGTCTACGCCCGGCGGCGCGATCTGTCCGGGGTCAGCGTGTCGAGTTCATGATCTTGTGATCCCGGCGTCACACAACGGCAACACGCAGGCCGGACCGCTCAATTCGGTCCTTCGGCGAGCCCGCGCTTGAGGTCGTCGAGCACGGGAATGGGCCCCGGGTCGATGCCCTCGTTGCCCGCCAGGTGCAAGGAGACGAAGTCCCCGACGAGCGCCAGGTCGAAGAGCTGGGCGAGGTCGCCTTCGCCGGCGGCCCGCACCTCGACGATATCGGCGACGACCTCGCGGAGCACCTGTTCGACCAGGTCGAAGCGTCGGGAGACCTGTGGATGCTCGGCGTCGTGGCGCAGGTTGACCAGGGTCACCACCTGTCGGGTCACGTCCCCGTTCTGACCCCAACCGGCGAGCTCGTTGTGGCAGAGCTCCGGGTAGACGTTGAAGAAGGCCGGGCTCTTCGCGTTCTCGTTGACCTGGGCCTTCCAGCGCAGGGCCGCCGCGGCTCCGAGGTCCCCCGCGCTGTGGATCAGTGGCACGGTCCGGCCGATCCGCCTCGCGATCTCCTCGGCCTCACTCCCCGATCGGACCAACTGGTCACGCCGGCGCCTGAGCTGGTCGACAGCCTGGTCGATCCACTGGCCGGCACCCGGGAAGAGGCCGATCTGCTCGAGGAGCACCAGCGGCGGCACCGCCATCGCCCCGAGGGCGGCGCGGGGTTGGGGGATCGAGGTCGGCACCGGCACGACTGGCACGTCCCAGTCGGTCGCGAGCCGGGCGAGCTCACCGCCGCCCGCCACCACGATGAGCGAAGCCCCCGCCTCGTAGGCACCGGCGGCGGCCTCGAGGGTCTCTTCGGTGTTGCCCGAGAAGGACATCGCGAACACGAGCGTGCCGGTCCCGACGAAGTCTGGCGGCTCGTAGCCCTTCACCACGGTGACCGGAACCGACATGAACGGCGCTGCGACGGCGACCAGAACGTCGCCGGCGATTCCACTCCCGCCCATCCCGAGCACGACCACGTGCTCGACGGCCTGCCGGGTGGGTAGGTCGCCGAGCCCCTTCGCCGCCGACACCGCGGCCTCGACCTGCTCGGGAAGCCCGGCGGTCGCCGACCACATGTCGAGCGAATCGACCGGCAACGGCGAACGCGTTACGACCTCGAGCACCGCGTCGCCCTTTTCCGGCGGGGTCACGCCTTCCCCGCCCCGCCGGTCGGACGGGCGCCGTCCGCCTCGGACTTGGCCATCAGTCGGGCGTGCTCCTCGTCACCGACCGCGGTCGCCTCTTCGATGAGCATGACCGGGATGCCGTCGCGGATCGCGTAGCTCCGGTGCAGCCGCGGGTTGTAGAGCAGGTCTTCGTCTTCGAAGTAGAGCAGCGGTCCCTTGTCCTCCGGACACGCCAGGACATCGATGAGCAGGGGGTCGAGCGTCACGTTGTCTTCCTCTCTCGAGCGGTCGTTCCGCCTCCGGTCTGCACGTCCGACGGCGATCCGAGCAGCCGGGCGATCGCGGTCTGGACCTCGTCGACGTGGCGTTGGAGGGACGCCTCGTCCGGGGCTTCGACGTTGAGGCGTAGCAGCGGCTCGGTGTTCGACGGTCGCAGGTTGTACCACCACTCGCCCCGGTCGACGGTGAGCCCGTCGATCCGGTCGGGCACGCCGAGCGCTCCATGGGCAGCCTCGACCTCACCGGCCAGCAGCTCGACGGCACCCGGCGGGTCGTCGACCACGGTGTTGATCTCGCCGGAGGCCGCATAGCGCTTGAAGGGCTCGAGGAGTGCGGACAGCGGGCGGTCCGCCGTGCTCAAGAGCTCGAGCACGATGACCGCGGCGATGATCCCCGAATCCGCCCGGTAGTTGTCGCGGAAGTAGTAGTGCCCCGAGTGCTCCCCGCCGAAGACCGCCCCCGTCTCGGCCATGACCTCTTTGATGTAGCTGTGCCCGACCTTCGTGCGCACGCCGATCCCACCCCGCTCGGAGATCACCTCGGGCACCACGCGCGAGCAGATGCAGTTGTAGAGCACCGTCGCCCCGGGGTGCTTGTCCAGCATCGACGACGCGACGAGCGCCGTCGTGAGCGACCCGGAAACCGGCTCGGCCCGTTCGTCCACCAAGAACACCCGGTCGGCGTCGCCGTCGAAGGCGAGCCCCACATCGGCCCCGGTCGCGAGGACCACGCGACGGAGCTCGGCGAGGTTCTCCGGCTGGATGGGGTCGGCCGGATGGTTGGGGAACGTGCCGTCGAGCTCGGGGAAGAGGACCTCGACGTCGAAGGGAAGGTCGTCGAAGACCGCGGGGACGATGAGCCCGCCCATTCCGTTGGCGGTGTCGGCCACGACGCGCAGGGGACGGAGCTTGGACGAGTCGACGAACGAGCGGACGTGGTCTGCGTAGGCGCCGAGAACCGACCGCTCCTCGGCGGGCCCGAGGCGGTCGGGGTCGACTGCTCCCGGACCGTCAGTCCCCCATTCGTCGAGCAGCGCCTCCGCGGTCGCCTGGATCTCGAGGAGCCCGGTGTCCCGCCCGATGGGCCGGGCGCCCGCAAGGCAGAGCTTGAGCCCGTTGTACTCGGCCGGATTGTGCGAGGCGGTGAACATCGCACCGGGCGCGTCGAGACTGCCCGCCGCGTAGTAGAGCAGGTCGGTCGACGCGAGGCCGAGGTCGACGACCCCCACCCCTTCGGAGCGCACGCCCTCGGCAAACGCTGCGGACAGCTCGACGCCCGAGCTCCGCATGTCCCGGGCGACGAGGATCTGACGCGTTCCCACGAAGCGTGCCATCGCGACCCCGATGGCTCGGAATTGACGGGCGTCGAGCTCGTCGGGAACGACTCCCCGGATGTCGTACGCCTTGAAGACGGTGGAGAGGTCGCTCATGGCCGGGCCATCCTATGCCAGCACCCCAGCAGGGCCCGGAGGGCCTCGGGCGGACCGCTCCGCCGCGACGACCCTCGCGCCCGAACAGATGACGGTCGCGGGCGGTATGGCAGGATCGCACCATGACGCCGACCGCGGTCGTCCGCCGACCGGCCCACGCCGCGGCGGTCGCGGTCGCCGTGCTCGCAGTGGTCGTTCTCTTCAACGGGCTCACGGTGCCCGGCGGGGGTACAGCCGGAGGTGCCGGCGCACGCGTCGCCTCCGCGGCGCCGACGAGCCTCCATGTCGTCGTCGCGACCGCGACCGACCCGGCCGGCGGGTACTGGCTCGCCGCCTCCGACGGCGGCGTGTTCGCGTTCGGGGCTCCCTTCCTCGGCTCCGCAGGCGGGATCACGCTCACCGCGCCGACCGTGGGCATGGTCGCGACACCCGGCGGGAAGGGCTACTGGCTGGTCGCCGCCGACGGCGGGGTGTTCGCCTTCGGGGACGCCCGCTTCGACGGGTCGATGGGGGGTCACGCCCTCGACGCGCCGATCGTGGGCATGGCGTCCGTTCCCGACGGATCGGGCTACTGGCTGGTCGCCGCCGACGGCGGGGTGTTCGCCTTCGGGGATGCCCGATTCGACGGGTCGATGGGGGGTCACGCCCTCGACGCGCCGATCGTGGGCATGGCGTCCGTTCCCGACGGATCGGGCTACTGGCTGGTCGCCGCCGACGGCGGGGTGTTCGCCTTCGGGGATGCCCGATTCGACGGGTCGATGGGGGGAGTGCCGCTCGCCCGACCGGTGGTGGCCGTGTCGGCGGGTCCAGGGGGCACCGGCTACTGGCTGCTCGGCTCGGACGGTGGCGTCTTCTCGTTCGGCGTTCCCTTCGACGGTGCGGCCGTCGGGCAGCTGCAGCGCGCGGCGGTTGCCCTCTCCCCGGATGGCGGCGGGTACCGCATCGTCTCCGCCGACGGTGGCGTCTTCGCCTTCGGTGCCGCGTTCCTCGGCCGGGTGCGCGTGCCTCCCGCCGCAGGCGAGGTGGTCGCCCTCGACCCGGGCCACGACGGCGGCAACGGGTCCGACCCGGGCTTCATCGGTCGGCTCATCAACGGGGGAGGCCAGTTCGAGCCCTGCGACACGGTCGGGACCGTGACCCCGGAGGGCTATCCCGAGCACGCGTTCAACTTCGACGTCGCGACCCGGCTCGAGGCCCTGCTCGTGGCGGAGGGCGCGACGGTGGTGATGACGAGGGCGACCGACACCGGGGTCGGGCCGTGCGTGGACGTTCGCGCGGCGATCGCCAACGCGGCACACGCCAACGTCGCCGTCTCGATCCATGCGGACGGCGGACCGGTGACCGGCCGCGGGTTCGACGTGAACGCACCCTTGCCGGTCGTGAGCGCGATCAGCGACAACACGTCGATCGTCGCCCTGTCTGGCGCGCTCGCCGTCGACGTCCGCAACGCCTTCGGGCCGGACACCGGCGAGCAGCCGTCGGACTACGCAGGCGCTGCGGGCATCGACCTTCGTGGGGATCTCGGTGGGCTCGACCTCTCGACGGTCCCGAAGGTCCTGATCGAGTGTGCCAACATGCAGAACCCGACCGACGCGGCGCTCACCGAGAGCCCGGACTGGCGCCAACAGGCGGCCCAGGGACTCGCCGACGGTATCGCTGCGTTCCTCCAGGCCGTAGAGACTCCCTGACCGGTCGCTCTCGGGCCGGAGATGCCACCGAAGTCAACCGCCCCGGGCCAGCAGGGCGACCACGTCGTCGGCCATCGCGCGGCACAGCTCTGCGAGGAGCGTCATCCGCTCCGCAACGCCGCTCGCAGCGAGCAGGTGTTGACGGTCGAGCGCACCGAGCGGTGCGAGGTCGCAGAGCTGCCACGAGCGCTCGACCGGCTCGCCCGCCGGCGTGGCACCTGCGACGGGAAGTGGCGTCGTCCCGAGCTCGCTCACGAGCGACCGTAGCCGGAGCACGGCCGAGGTCGCGACGGCGAGCGCTCCATCCTCGCCCTCGCCCTCGCTCTCGCTCTCGCTCCGCGATGACGGCTCGTCGACGACGAGGGCTCGAGGGAAGGGGTCGTCGTCGAGCCACGCCTCGACCGCAATCCGGTGCAGCCCTCTCGCCTCGACGAACAGCCGACCCTCCCCGGGCGTTGCAACCCGAACGATCCGGACCAGCGTCCCGAGGTCGACCCGTTCGTCACCGCCACCGACCTCGGAGCCACGGCTGATGAGGACCACGCCGAACTCCCCCGCCCCACCGAGGCACTCGGCCACGAGTGCGAGGTAGCGCTGCTCGAAGACGTGCAACGAGAGCGTCCCACCCGGGAACGTGACGTTCGAGAGCGGGAACATCGGGAGCGGGGCGCCCATCGCGGCGCTCAGCCCGACACGGCTCCGCCCGGCGGCGCGACCACGGTGCCACGCGCACGGGCGGCACGGCGACGTCGGACCGCTCGTCGCTCCCCGACTGCGAGCGCGACGGCGACGATCACCGAGACGAGGGTGATGGCCTGGCCCAGGTCGTCAGCGGGCGACCGCCCGTAGGTCAGGGTCACGACGTGCGCGGTCGGGACCACCACCATCAGGTTGGGGGCGACCCGGTAGGGGCCTTCGGCGCCGCTTGCGTGCCAGTTCGGGAAGTAGGAGACCTTGACCTCGACCGGTATCCCCGTGCGGGCGACGTGGAAGGAGATCGAGCTGTCCGTCACCCGCACCGACGACACCGTCGTGGCGGGCTCCGGCACCGCTGCCGGCGAGCGGTCACCGATCGCGACGCGCGTCCAGTCCGCCGGCCCGTCGGCGGCCGGGACGACGTTCCACCGGCTCGGATCGTCGTACCAGGAGACCGCCGGGGCGAGCCAGCTCGACTGGCTCGTGCCGACGCCCCGCCAGACGACGGGCCGGGCGGGGAGCGGTCGGACAAGCGCGGCGTCGCTGATCCGGTACACCTTCCAGGTGGTGCCGAGCGACTGGCCGTTGTAGCTGGTGTTCCACGGCCCGCTCTGGGCCACGAGGGTCGCCGAAGGGTCGGCGGCGGCCGCCCGCTCGACGGTGGTCGACGCGGCGAGGAGGTAGCGCACGCCGAGCTGCTGGAGGTGCTCGATCCCGAGTGGCACGTCGAGGCCCGTGTAGGAGATCGCCGGGCTCGAGATCGCGTCCGAGGGTTGCACCGAGAGCTCGCTCTGGTTGATGAAGTGGAACGGCGTCGTCGAGGCCGACTCGAAGAGGAGGCCCTCCATCGAGTCGATGCACCCGTTGGTCCAGTACGGGAGCAACATGAGCGCCATGGTCGTGCCGAACCGGTTCTCCGAGGGGTCGTACTCCCACATTGCCCGTCCGCACCCGTGGTCCACCCCCACGCTCCGCATCATCTGGATCACCGCCCGGTACTCGGCATAGTCCGGCTTGCGCTCGTAGCCGGAGTAGTTCCAATCGGCCCACGCACTCGGCTGGTTGGCGCCCACGTCGATGCCGATGCTGGCCATCGTCGAGCTCGGCACGACGAGTGGGGGCACGACCACGAGACAGGCCGCGACCAGGGCGAGGAGCGCTCCGGCGACCGCCCCCGCGGGGGCGGCGCCCGGTTCCGGCCGGTGGTACCGGCTGATCCGGATGCCTGGGCGCCACGGGATCGCCCCTGCGGCGGCGAGCCGCTCGCGGATCAGGATCACCCAGGCCTCGAGTCGGCGGCGCCGGTTCCAACGGGCCACCGCGGCCACCACCTCGCCGAGCGCGTAGCCCGCGAGAAGGTAGCAACAGAGGAACCAGAATGGCAGGAACCGGACGTTGTAGAGCTTGCCGGCCGGGTCGAGGCAGACCATTGCGGCCGACAGGGCCCCCATGATCACGAGGAACAGGGCCAGCCGGTTGCGACGGAGCACCATCGCGACGAGCCCGACCAGGTCCGCGGCGAACACCCATCGGGCCGACCCCGGAAAGAGGAGGTGTGGGAAGCCGAGCACCTTCGTGTACCCCATGTCCGTCGTGTACGACTGCTCGAGCGCGAAGGGGACGAGCCACCAGGCCACCAGGCCGAGGCCGACCACGCCGGCGACCAGACCCCAGCCGAGTCGACCCGCCCACCGGCGCCGCGATCTCCGCGCCATCACGCCGCCGCGGAACGAGCGCACGAGGTCCGCGTCGAGCGCCAGCCAGACGAGTGCGCCCGCGCCGGCGAAGAGCGCGGGAATGAGATGGCACAGCAGCGTGGCGGCGAACAGCACCGCTGCGAGGGCGCGGTGCCGTCCGGTCCGCAGGCCGTTCGCCACCACGCCCAAGAAGACGAGGGCGAGCGAAAGGCTGAGCGAGAAGGAGTACTCACCGGCGAGCGTCGAGAGCAGGTTGCCGCCATAGATGGAGAAGCTCGACTCGAAGAGGAACGGCAACGTGGCGGCCGCCAACGCCGCGGGGATCGGATCTCGCATGCCGGCGAGACGGCCGAAGGCCCACGCCGCGACCGGGAGGGTGAGCGTCCCGAGCACCGTGACGAGTTTGAATGCCACGTCGTAGGTGAACACCCCGTTGAGGACGACGGTCACCAGACCCGGCAGTGGGAAGTAGAAGGTGTAGAGGGGGAAACCGTCGTACCACCCCGGGTCCCAGCCGGTCACCTGGCCGTGGGTGAGCAGGTGCGACTCGAGGAAGGCGGGAAGGGCGACGTGCGAGCCGGTATCGCCGCCGGCCGTGGTGGTCGACAAGAAGAGCAGTGACGGATGGAGCTGACTGAAGGCGACCGCCGTCACGCCCACGATCGTGACGAGGCTCGCCCATGCCGGCCACGTCGAACGTCGTGTGAGCCGGCGCACCAGGGTCGTGCGGCGACCGGGTCGGCTCCGGGGCGGGGCGAGCCTCGGGGGACCCGCCGGCGCGAGGTCGACCGCCATCTCAGAAGAGCACGCGGGTCCCCGCGAACGCAGGGATCACCGCCGCCGCGACCGCCATCAGGTTGAACGTTGCGTGGGCGACCATGTTCATCCCGAGCCGACCCGTGAGGTACGAAACGAGCGAGAGGATCACGCCGAAGATGGCGAGACCGAGCAGCTGGAGCGACTCGGCGTGGGCCAGGCCGAAGAGGACGCCGGTCACCACGATGGCGCACGCCGGGCCGATCCACCGACCGACCGCGCCGAAGAGGCGCACCAGTGACCTCAGCAGGAGTCCCCGGAAGAAGAGCTCCTCGAAGAACGGCGCACCGATGACCGTGCACACCGCGATCACGACGAACCCGGTGCCGTGCGAGCCGCCGGTCAACCGTTGGCTCGGAGCGTTGAAGCGCTGGGTGAAGTCGTGGACGTGCTGGGAGATCGGGAGGTAGATGAGCCCGATCAGGATCTGGGCCCCCACCCCGATCGGGATGCCGACCAGATCGACGACACGGAACCGCAGGCCGAGGTCGGCGATGAAGCCGGCCGCGCCCCGGACCCTGGTCGCGAGCCACGCCGAGCCGAGGAAGCCCGTCCAGAGCCCGAACAGGGTCGAGACGATGTACCAGGTCGGCGGCTCGCTGAGCTTGGCGATGGCGCCGACCGAGCTCAGCTGGCCGCTCACCGCCGCGGACACGGTGACGAAGATGACGGCCACCACCTGGCCGCCGACGAACCCGAGCGCCGCGAAGAGGAGCCACATCCAGGCGGCCGACCGGGTCGTCGGAGCGCCGCCCCCGGCGAGCACCTTGCCGAGCGACTCGGTCCGCTGTCGGGACGGGAGCGCGCCCGGCCACGGGCCGGACGGAGCGGTCGTCGACGGCGGTGGCGGTGGCCACGGGCCGGACGGAGCGGTCGTCGACGGCGGTGGCGGTGGCCAACGGTCGGGAGGTCGAAGGTCCGGTGGCGGTGCCCCCCCGGTCGCGGACGACGCTGGACCCGGAGTGCTGTCGGCGGTCGCGGCGGCGTCGGACCCATGGTCGGACCGCTCGATCACCCTCACCACGATACCGATCGTGGCTGGTCCAGAGGCGGCGGGCGGCGCCGGGCCACCGCGATGCGTCAACTCGGGTGCCCTGCGAATACCATGATGAGGTGGCTCCGCCAACCCCGAACATCCCGAGCGCGCCTCCACCGTCGAACGAGCCGGGTCAACAGGTCACCGGGCCGAACCGGAATCGACTGGTCATCTACGCGGTGATCGTGCTGGCGATCTTGGCGGTCTTCGTCGTGCCGAGCCTGTTCTCGAAGACGTCGGCCGCGCCGATCAGCTACAACAACTTCATCTCGGACATCCAGGGCAAGCAGATCAAGTCGGCGTCGGTCGACAACGCGACCGGAGTGATCACCGGACAGATGACCGACGGCACCAATTACACGGTGAACGGTCCCGTCCCGCCGACGGACTCCGAGGTCAGCGCGCTCAAGCCGCTCGGCGACAACGCGAAGTTCGTGACCCCGTCCTCGAACACGCTGCTCACGTTCCTCCTCACCTGGATCCTCCCCTTCGCCCTGATCGGCGGCATCTTCTTCTACATCAGCCGGAAAGCGCAGGGACAGATGGGCAGCATCATGTCGATCGGGCGCTCGAAGGCCAAGCTCTACTCGACCGAACGCCCCTCCACCACCTTCGACGACGTGGCGGGCTACGACGGGGTCAAGCTCGAGATCAGCGAGGTGGTCGACTTCCTCAAGACCCCGGCGCGGTTCAAGGACATCGGTGCGCGGATCCCGAAGGGCATCCTCCTCGTGGGCCCGCCGGGCACCGGCAAGACCCTGCTCGCCCGGGCGGTCGCCGGTGAGGCCGGCGTGCCGTTCATGTCGGTGAGCGGCTCGGACTTCATGGAGATGTTCGTCGGCGTGGGCGCGAGCCGGGTCCGCGACCTCTTCGCCACCGCCCGCAAGCAGGCGCCCGCCATCGTGTTCATCGACGAGATCGACTCGATCGGACGCAAACGCGGGGCCGGGCTCGGCGGCGGCCACGACGAGCGCGAGCAGACCCTCAACCAGATGCTCTCCGAGATGGACGGGTTCGACCCGACCGAGGGGATCGTGGTGATGGCGGCCACCAACCGGCCCGACATTCTCGACGCCGCGATCCTGCGACCGGGCCGCTTCGACCGCCAGATCGTCGTCCCCCTCCCCGACCTCGAGGAGCGGCTGCCGATCCTGCAGGTCCACTGCAAGGACAAGCGCATCGATCCGACCGTCGACCTCGGCAAGGTCGCCCGCGGGACCCCGGGGATGAGCGGTGCCGATCTCGCCAACCTGGTCAACGAGGCCGCGCTCCACGCGGTGCGTCGCGGCTCGACGGTCATCCAGAACGAGGACTTCGAGGCGTCGCGCGACCGTGTCCTCATGGGGCAGCGTCGCGAAAGCCTCGTCCTCTCCGGTCAGGAAAAGGAGCGGGTCGCCTTCCACGAGGCCGGCCACGCCGTCCTCGCCTACGTGCTTCCCGAGGCCGATCCGGTCCACAAGGTCACGATCCTGCCGACCGGCATGGCGCTCGGGGTCACGATGCAGCTGCCGATGGAGGAGCGCCACATCCACCCGCGCCAGCACATCGAGGACTCCCTGGCCGTCCGGATGGGCGGCCGCGCGGCCGAGCTCCTCGTCTACGGGGACCTCTCGACCGGGGCCAGCAACGACCTGGTGGGCAACACCGAGCTGGCCCGCAAGATGGTCCGCGAGTGGGGCATGAGCGACCGCATCGGCCCGATGGCCTGGGGGTCGCAGGGTCAGGTCTTCCTCGGCGAGGACCTCATGCACACCCGCGACTACTCCGAGCACACGAGCCAGACCATCGACGACGAGGTCGAGCTCATCCTCCGTGCCCAGGAGCAACGCGCCCTCGAGGTCCTCGCCCGCCACCGCGGCGGGCTCGACGCATTGGCCCGGGCCCTGCTCGACGAGGAGACCGTCTCGGGCGAGGTGGTCGGGCAGCTCGTCGACACCGCATACGGTCGTCCGGTCCACGAGCCCGGGGCGAAGTCGGTGCCACCGATCTTCGTCGCCTCCGAGCACGGACCGAGCGGGTCCGAGGACGCCGACGGCCAGCCGGCCGATGCGCAAGGTCCCACCGGGCCCGGCACCAACGGCACGAACGGCACGAACGGCACCCCGGCCGCTGCTGACGCCCGTCCCGGTTCCGAGGGCGCCTCCGATCCGACACCGGCCGTCCCTGCGGAGACCGGCGTCGCCGGCGCCTCCGTATCCGACGGGGCGACCTCGCGTCCCGGCCCCTCGACGATTCCCGCCCCGCCCCCGCCGCCTCCGACCGGCCAGCGGGGAACCGCACCGACCCCGGCGTCCTGGCCGACGCCTCCGACCCAGCAGTCTCCCGGTCCGTGGCCGAAGCAGGCGCCCTGGCCGCCACCACCTGCACCGCCGGCATCACGCTGAGCTGAACGCCCGACCTGACCCGGTCGCGCGGCCGCGTCAGGGGCCGAAGGGGAACCCGGTCGAGGCCACGACCCCCGGCGCGCCGGTCGGTCCGTCGTCCATCTCGACGATGACCGGTTGGTCCGCCGTCACCACGTACGTCCCGAGCCCGCTCGCCGCCGTGCCCACGAGGCCCGCGCCGAGGACGGTGAGCGACCGCGGAGCGACCTTCACCGTCGCGATCGACCCGGCATGCCCGAGAAGGCGGACCACCACCGTCGCACCCACCGGGCCGGGGTCGGCGATCGCCAAGCTCTGAGCGCTCGCCCCGGGTGCTCCGGGAGCACCCGGGACCCCGGGACCGCTGACCAGCCACGAATCGGTCGCCGTCGGCGTTCCCATGTTCGCACCCCGCACCGGTGTCGTGGCGCCCTGTCCGGCCTCGACCGAGCGGCCGACCACCACCGGACCCGACGCGTCGATGCTGACCGCGTACGCCACGCGGGCCGGCCATCCGGCGGTGCTCGACGCGTCGAGCACCGCGGTCGCGTCCGCCGGCACGGTGAGCGAGACCGGTGCGGCAGAGCCCGACGCCAGTGCGGGCGTGAAACGGGCGGTCACCGCGCCGGCACCCGGATTGGCCACCGTGAAGGCGACCGTCGAACCCGGTGTGACCGTGGTCTGTGCGAACCGCCAGGTCGTCATCGGCTCGGGCGCGCCGAGGCGGAGGGAGACGCCGCCGGTGGTGCTCGTCGACCACTGCTGGAGCTCGTCGGCCACGAGCCCACCGGACTCGGCGGTGATCACCGTCGCGATGTCGGACGCGTTCTGCACGAAGTCCCCGACGTTTTCGACGAGGACCTGACCGGGCGCCACTGCGAGCCCCTGGTAGGCCTGCGGCGTGATCACGCCGGACGCGGTGAGGAACGACACGTTGACGACCGCCTGGGCTGCGGCCGGGTCGAAGAGGGAGAGGGAGAGAGTGTCCCCGTTGGAGGTCGAGCCGCCCGCGAAGTACCACTGACCCGAGAGCTGCGACGCACACGGCGCGGTGCTCCAGCCACCCGGTCCCGACACCACCTGGTCGACGGCGACTCCCCCTCCGGCGACGGCGACCGCGGTCGCGGTGCTCCCCGCCGGCAGCCCGGCGGACGGATCGACCGCCTCGTTCCCGAGCGGCGGGACGGAGACGGTGCGCGTCGAAGAGGCCGGAGGGGCCGACGCAGCGACGGTGGTCAGCTCCGTGGTGACCGCACGGTCCGTCGAGTTCCTCAGATAGATGGTCGAGGCGAGCGAGGTCCCCGTACCCGCCGTGCAGAACCCGGAGGAGGCGTGTGCGTCGGCCGGTGCGATCGGGACCGCGTCGCTCGTTGCGGGCGCGGGGGCCGGCGTCGGGGGCGGTACTGCCGCGGAGACGACACCGACACCGGCGAGCACGGCGAACACCGCGATGAGGGTGACGATCTTGGCCTTTCCCGGCTGGACCACGCGGTGGCGCCAGGTGACCGCGGCCACCGTGCCGTCCCCGTCAGGGGCGTCGCCGGAACCCGGCCCCGTGCCGGGGAGCACGCTCACCGACCGGCTCCGCCCCGCGGGGTCCGGCGACGGCGCCCGAACACCACGACGGCCGCCACGATCCACGCCGCGAGGGAGTAGAGCGCCGAGAGCGGTGTCAAGAGGCCCCCGTCGAATCGCAGGTTGCCCGTGCCGGCGGACGCCACGCGGTAGGCCGCGGCCCACCCGAACGCCGGGGTGCGGGTTGCCGGCATCCCGGAGGGCCCCACCAACGACCAGCTCCCCGCCGGGGCGACGGACGCGACCACCGTCCCCGGCGTGAGCGGGCCACGGTAGCTGCGCGCCGCTCGCGGGCCGGGCAGGACCGGCAGGGCCGCGGCGACGATCGGTGCCGCCGGATCGGTCGGCCCGGGCGCCGGGGCCGGCGGCACGGCGGTGGACGGCGGGACGAGGGCGCGCTCGGGGATCCAGGCGGCGTTCGCGTAGACCGTGATGCCCGTGCCCGAGATGATCGGGGTGAGATCCAGCTGGCGGGCGAGCGCCGGCGCGAGGTCGGGGGGGACCGGGTACTGGGTCGGGCTCTGCTCGCCGGCGATCTCGGGGGCGACCGAGGTCAAGAGCGCGACGTACCGCACGCCGGCCGGTGCGAGCATGCTGCCCAACCGGTCGGTGCGGTTGGACCGTGCGAGGTCCACGGCCGTCGACAGTGAGCCGGCCGGACCGGGCCCCGCCGCGTTCCAGAGCCAGCGCGCATCGGGGGCCCCATCCTCGGAGGTCGCGTAGGCGAGTCCGCCGCCCGAGCTCCACCCGCCCTGGTTGAGCGAGCGGGGGTCGCCGAGCCAGAGCACCCGGAAGGCGCCCGCACCTGTCTTCGTACCCATCCAGGCCACCGACTGGCTGAAGTCGGTGAGCGGCAGGTCCCACCGCCCGGGCAGCGCGGACACGAGAGTCGGGACGATCCCGAGGGCCAGCGCCAGGGCGGAGACGACGGTCGCGAGCTGGCGCCAGCCGAAGACCGCCGAGCGCAGGTCCTCCTCGAAGGTGACCACCGCCAGACCGATGATCGCGGCGATCGCGACTGCGGCCGGTCCGAGGAGGATGAGCGGATCGACCGCGAGCCTGCCGGTCAGCCCGCGCCCGATCGCCCAGTCGGCCAGCCAGCAGACAAGCGCGACGGTCCAGAGCCGGACGACCCAGCTGAACCTCGCCCCTCGCGCGAGCACGACGGGGACGAGGGCCGCCACGAGGAAGCCCCAGGCGAGCGCCGAGCCGCCGATCGGACCGACGGAGAACCGGAGCAGCGACCCCCAGCTCGCGGCGCCCGACGACGGGGTCGGGACGCCGAAGACGGCGAGCAGTCCGGTGCCCGAGGCCAGGACGCCGAGCACCCAGGGCAGGCAGATCACGGCGGCGACGGCCGACGATCCGAGTGCGAGCCCGAGTGCCCGGCCCGAGTCCCGCCAGTCACGCAGGAGCAACGACGAGAGTACAAGGGCGAGCGCGACCGCGATCACGACGACCGCCGCGGCCGGAGCGAAGGAAGCCATGACGGCCTCGATCAACCCGAGCGCGGCCACCTCGCGGAGCGAGAGGTGGTGCTCGGGCCGATGGTCACGCCCGTACGGCCGTGACCCGGTCGCGCGGAAGAGCCGGGCGGCCACCCACGGAGTGCCCGCGTAGACGACGAGCGCGCCCCAGCGGCCGAGCGCGAGCGCGTTGTACGGCAGGGCCATCGCGAGGTAGGCGACCCCGGTCACGAGGGCGGCCCGCTGCGATCCGAACGGTCGCAGCAGCCGCACCGCGCCCCACACCCCGAGCGGAATGCAGGCGAACACCAGCACCTTCTGGGTGAGCCCCATCGCACCGAGGAGCACGGTGCCGACCAGCCCGGAGAGCGCGAGCGCCGGCGTGGCGGGTGCGGTCGTCCCGACCCCCCCGGGGTGCCACCCGGTGAAGAACTGGACGAACGTGGCCGACCAGCTCGGGAAGGGGACGAACTGTCCGAGGGACGGCAGCGGCCCGGTCAGCAGGTCGCGGCTGCCGATCACCACCAGGAGGGTCGCGAGCAACCACGCCGCGAGCCGCGTCCGCCGGGAGAGCCGCCCGCTCGCACGCCGGAGGCGGTCGACCTCTGCCCGTCGTCGGTGCCGTCCGGCCGGCACGGCTTCCACGGCGTCGTCGGGGAGCAGGTCGGCTTCGATCGCGAGCTCTCCGGCGGCGCCCTCGGCCGCGAGGACGCCGTGGAAGCCGTGCTGGAAGTAGCGACGGCCGAACGCCGCAAGACGTGCGCTGCCCCGCACCTGGAGCGCCCGGATCTCCTTGTCGCCGAGGCGGCGCAGCCCGCGGAGCTCCGCTCGCTGCCGGCGCAGGACCGAGTGTCGGGCGAGGTTCCACCTCCACGCGCGGACGATGGTGCGGGCGCGCGCACGGTGGCCGCTCACCTCGGCCACCACCACCTCGCCGAGCGAGAGCAGCACGATCTGGGGCACGACCCGGATGAGGTGGAACCTGCTGTAACACTTGAGGGCCGCGAGCAGCTCGTGGCGGCGCTGGAGCTCCTGGAGGGTCACTCCGTGATCGGTCGCTTCGGCCCCATCGGTCTCGACGAGGGCCGCCTCGAGCGGGCGGTGGCCGGCCGCCAGCTCCTCGAGGTGGCGGACCCGTGCGTCGGGGGCCACGATGATCCGTGCACCGGCCACGTGGGCGCGCCAGCACAGGTCGAGATCCTCGCCGAGCGCGACGATCCCCGGGTCGAAGCCGCCGAGCTCTTCGAAGAGGTCCGCACGCACCAGGGTGCACCCCCCGGGAGCGAAGAACACGTCGCGCACGGCGTCGTGCTGCCCGTGGTCGATCTCGTGGGGCTGCACCCGGTCGACCACCGACCCGGTCTTGTCGACGGTCATGCCGACGTGGATGAGGCGGTCGGGGTCGGTCCAGGTGACCTCCTTGGGGGAGACGATCCCGGCGTTCGAGCGGAATGCCTCTTCCACCAGGAGATGGGTGGTGTCCGGGAAGAGGGCCACGTCGTCGTGACAGAACAGGAAGTAGGCGGCCCCTTCGACCATGGACCGCGCTTCGTTGACGGTGGCCCCGAAGCCCCGGTTGGACTCGAAGCGCCGGACATATGCGGTCGGCAGGGTCGCGGCGACCCGCGCCGTGAGGTCCTCGTGGCTTGCTCCATCGAGTACCAGGACCGCGAGCTCCTCGTAGTCCTGCGAGGCGAGGGAGGCCAGGGTCTCCTCGAACCACGGGCCCGGATCGTGGGTGACGACGACAGCGACGACCGGTGGGGCCACTGCTTCCATCAGGGGGCAGAGGCTATCGGCCGGGGTGAGGCCCATGGTGTTTCCCGAGGTCACGAACGCCGGGTTCCGCAGTGCGGAGCATCGAAGCGACAACTCCAGCCTCGGAGAGCCCGAGAGCCCCTTGCGTCAGGCGTGGGGGTGCGTACGGGGGTGCTTGGGGGGGCGCGTTCGGGAGTGCTTGCAACTGTTTAACACTTCGTATACTCTTGTGTTCGAGCGACCGGCGGGCATGCCGGTCGGGTCCACGGCGAGAGGCCGACGGACCAACGAGTGGAAGGAGTCCACCTGTGCCACAGATCACCACCGACGTCACCAAGGCGGCCAAGGACCTCGCAACGGTCGCGAAGGATGCGACCTACGTGCTCATCGGCGCCGGCGTGCTCGGCGTGCAGCGGGTCCAGGTGCATCGCCACGAGCTGCGCAAGCGGTTCGCCGACCCCACCTCCGGCATCGGAGATCGCGTGGCAGGGGTGCGCTCGGACCTCAACGACCGCCTGGGCACCGTCGACACGAGGGTCGAAGCGCTCGCCGACCGGCTCGAGGAGATCATCGGACGCATCGAGACCTCCTTCGCCCCGATCGAGGACCGGCTGCCCGCCCCCGCCCGCGACGCCGTCCGCCAGGCGCGCGTGCAGGCCAGGGAAGCGCGGAGCCAGCTGCGCACGTTCATCCCGACGGTCGCCGCCTGACCGCCTGACCGCCTGACCGCCTGACCGAGGGCTTTGCCGGCGGTCGGCGTCAGCCGGGTCGGTCCCGCCAGTAGGCGAGGACGTCGGCGAGGGTCTCGTCGAGCGGGATCTCCGGCTTCCATCCGGTGGCCGCCGCGAGGGGGGCCGGGTCGCCGCGGAGGACGGGCACCTCGACCGGCCGCATGAGCGACGGATCGTGCTCGAGCTCGAGCGAGGTCCCCGCGAGGCCGAGGAGACGTTCCGCGATCTCGCTGATCGCGACGTCTCGGCCCGAGCAGACGTTGTAGACGGCCCCCGGACCACCCGACTCGACGAGCATGCGGTAGGACCGGACCACGTCACGCACGTCGGTGAAGTCGCGGCGTGCCGAGAGGTTGCCGACCGGGATGGAGCGCGCCCCGCTGCGCTCGGCGTCGACGATGCGCTTCGCGAGCGCAGGCACGGCGAAGTTCGGCGCCTGACCCGGCCCGATGTGGTTGAACGGGCGGACGATGATGACCTGCTGACCGTGGCCGAGGTACGACTGGACGCAGAGCGCCTCTGCCGCGAGCTTGCTGGCGGCGTACGGCGTGAGCGGGGCCGTCGGCGAACGCTCGGTCAGGGGTAGATCGTGCGGATCGGTCACCGCCCCGTAGACCTCGGCGGAGCTCACCACCAGGACCTTCGGCCCCGTCCCACACTCGCGTGCCGCCGCGAGCAGTGCAGCGGTCCCGATCACGTTGACCTCGAAGACCTTGAGGGGTTCGTCCCACGAGCGCCCCACGTGGGTGAGCGCCGCCAGGTGGTAGATCGCGTCGGGCGCCGCGTCGGAGACCGCGGTCAAAAGGGCGGCCGGGTCGGTGATCTCGACCTCCTGGTCGATGGCGACCACGTCGTCGCCGCACGACTCGAGGTGACGTGCAAGCCAGGTGCCGACGAAGCCGCGTCCGCCGGTGATCAGGGTACGCACGCCGGGTCACCCTACCGGCTGGCCGCCGACCCCACCGCGTGGCGGCCGACCGGCCGCCCCTGCGGCCGAGCGGTACGCGTCGACGTGATGCGCGGCGCTCGCCGCCCAGGTGTGGACCGCCGCGATGGCGAGCCCTCGGGCACGCCTCGAGCCCGTCTCCGGACGGTCCGGCCCGGTCGAGCCTCCGGCCTCGAGCTCGGCGTCGAGCGCATCGGCGAGCGCGACGGGATCGCCGGGCGGAACGAGGACCGCCGCATCGCCGGCGACCTCCGCCATCGCGGTCCCTTCGGTCGTGACCAGCGGTGCCCCGCAGGCCAGTGCCTCGAGGGCCGGCAGGCCGAACCCCTCGTAGAGTGCCGGGTACGCGACGACCGTTGCGGCACGGAGCAGGACGGGGACCGCCGCGTCCTCGACGTACCCGGTGCGGATCACCCTGTCGTCGAGGCCCGCCTCCGCAACGGCGCGGTCGACCGCGTCGGCGCCCCACCCGCGACCCCCCGCGAGCACCAACAGCGAGTCGGGATGACGCGGGACCACCCTGGCGAACGCCGCCACGAGGCTCGGGACGTCCTTGCGCGGTTCGAGCGTCCCGACGAAGAGCACAAACGGCGCACCACCTCCGAGGCGGCGGTCGAGACCCGCGAGCCGAACGGCGTCCGCACCCGGTGCGGGCTCGACCGGGCTGAATCGCACAGCGTCGACCCCGTGGGGAGCGACGACGACCTCGGCGTCCACGCGACACCACCGGCGCAGCTCGTCAGCGGTGACCCGACTCGGGCAGACCACGACTGCGGCCCGCCTCGCAGCCACGGTGATCGCACGTCGAAAGACGGGCACCTTTGCCCGCTCGTGCCAGCGCGGCGCCTCGAAGTAGCTGAGGTCGTGCACGGTCACGACGACGGGCAGCTTGGCGCGGCGGGGCATCGTGTAGTGGGGGCCGTGGTGGACCGCGACCTGCTCGCGGGCGAGCAGTGCCGGCATCCGGACCTGCTCCCATCCCAGGCGGAGCGGTCGGGGCGCTGGGACCGACAAGAGAAGTTGCCCGCGCGGGGCGATCGAGCGCCACCGCTCGCGATCGGAACGCCGAGCGACCAGGACGAGCTCGACATCGTCGCGCGCCGAGAGGGCGCGTGCGAGCTCCAGGGTGTACTGGCCCGCGCCGACCGGTTGCGCCGGAACCGCGGAGACGTCGAGGGAGACCCGGAGTTCTCCGTCAGCCATGCCTCGCTCCCCTACGGCTCGGCCGCACCGAGCGCCAGAGCTCGAGATGTGCGCTCGCGACCCCTTTCCAGGTGAGCTCCGCAGCGTGCTGCCGACCGAGCCGGACCAAACGTGCTGCGAGGTCGCCGTCGGTGGCCACGGCGACGATCCCCGCGGCGATCGACCCGGTGTCGGTGGGATCGACCTCGAAGACCGCACCGCCCGTGCTCGGCATCGGGCTCGCGACGATCGGGGTCTCCTCGCGCATCGCCTCCACGGGCGGCAGGCCGAACCCTTCGATGAGCGGCACGAACACGAACACCGCCGCCAGGCCGTAGAGGGCGGCGAGCACCGCCGTGTCGACCGGCCCCGCGAGCACCACCCCAGGTGCCGGTCGGAGCTCCTCGCCCCAGCCGTTCGGGCCCACCAGCACGAGCGGCCACGGCCCGGGCAGCGAGTCGCGCACCTCCTCGTAGGCCGCGACGAGGCGGTGGAAGTTCTTGCGGGGCTCGATCGTTCCGACGCTGAGGAGGAAGGGACCCACCACACCGTGACGGGCGAGCAGCGCGTTCGCGGTGTCGTGGTCCGGCGCGGGGAGATGGTCGGAACCCATCGGGATCACCGACACCTGTCCGGCGGGGGCGCCCGCGCGGACGAGGTCGTCCGCGACGACCTCCGAAGGGACCACGAACCAGTCAGCGCGACGGAGTGCGCGCTGGAGCGCGGCCTCGTGCCAGCGACGTCCGTGCATCGGGTAGGCGTCGGGGACCCGCCGCCAGAGAAGGTCGTGGACGGTGACCACAAAGGCCGCGCGTCCCGGCTCGAGGGTCGCGAGCGAGACCGAGTGGACGACGTCTGCGCCGCGGGGTGCGCGTACCAATCCCAGGTCCCACGCACGCGTGAGCAACGGGCCGGGCAGGCGCGACGCGTGCACGTCCACACCCAGCGCGGCGAGCGGGTCCGGTCGTTCGGTCGAGCGGCTCACGTAGAGCGTGAGATCGGGGAGGTCCGGCCTCCCGATCGAGCCGAGACCCTCGAGCAGACCGCGTGTGTAGGTGCCGATCCCCCCGGGTACCGCGCGGCGGAGCTGCTCGGCGGCGAGCACGACACGCAGTTCCACGTTCACGTCCTCCTCCCGGGCGGCAGTGCACCGAGCGCGTCGCCGTAGAGCGTCGTGAGCCCTGCCGCACAGGCCTCCCAGCTGAACGTCCCGGCACGGACGCGGGCGCGTGCCACGAGCGCTGCCACGTCGGCTCCGCCCTCGAGCACCTGAGCCAGCGCGGCGGCCAGCCCGTCACGGTCGCCCGTCGGCACGAGGAGGGCGCCGTCGCCCACCACTTCGGGGACCGCACCGGCCGCGGTCGCGACGACCGGGACGCCGGCCGCCATCGCCTGCAACGGCGGGAAACCGAACCCTTCGTAACGCGAGGGATAGGCGAGGACGTCCGCCCCGCGGAGTGCACCCGCGAGCGAGACGTCATCCAGGTAGCCGGTCCGGACCACCCGGCGGCGGACCGGTGAGGCGGCGAGCGCGGCGTGCAGGTCCGCCGCGCCCCAACCGTCGCCACCGACGATCACGAGGGCGACACCGGGGAGGTCGCCGGCGATCTCGCCGAAGGCCGCGACCAGCAACGGGTAGTCCTTCCGGGGTTCGACCGTGCCGACGGCCAGGACGTACCGGTCGCACCCTTCGGGGAGCTCCGGCGGTCGCAGCTCGCCGGCAGATCCGCCAGGGTCCGGAAAGAGTGGCGGGATCCCGTGGTGGACCGCGCGGACACGCGACGCGTCGACGCCGAGCTCTGCTGCGACTTCGTCGGCGACGAAGCTGGACGGGGTGTGGACCCATGCGCCTTCGGCGACCGCTCGTCGCACCAGGGCGGGGAAGACGAGGGTCGGCGGGTCGCACAGCTCGGGAAAGCGGACGACCGTGAGGTCGTGCACCGTGACCACCCGCGCGGCCCGAGCCGTCGGGGGCACGACGAAGTTCGAGCCGTGCACGACGTCCCGGCGGCCGACGAACCACTCGACCGGTGGCCACGGGACGCGGCGCCAGGCCAGGTGCAGCGGTCGCGCCGGCATCGGCCGCTGCCGGGTCGCCACGCCGCGCGGCACCCGCGACTCGATGCCCCTCCGGCGCCGCCAGCTGACCGCGAACGCGCCGACGTCGATGTCGGACCGTGCTGCGAGCCCCATGAGTGCCCCCGAGCAGAACGCACCCACGCCGGTCGGCGTGCCGAGCAACGGCGTCGCGTCGAACGCGAGCGAGAGTCGCTCGGCGCTCAGATCGGGGGCTCGCGTGCTCGACACGCAGCGAGCCTTGCACATCCCCTCTCGCCGACCCGTGCCCGAAGGTGCGGCGGATAGCCTGCCCGGATGGCAACCCCGACCGTCACCGCGCTCGCCGGCGGCGTCGGGGCCGCACGACTCCTCCGGGGCATGATCGACGTCGTCCCGGCAGTCGGGATCACCGCGGTGGTGAACACGGGTGACGATCTCGTCCTCCACGGGTTGCACGTCTCACCGGACCTCGACACCGTGCTCTACACCCTCGCCGACGCTGTGGATCCGGTGACCGGCTGGGGGCTCGCCGGGGAGAGTTGGCGCGTGATGGAGTCCCTCGAGCGCCTCGGCGGGATCACCTGGTTCCGTCTCGGCGACCGCGACCTCGCCACCCACTGCTTCCGCACCCAACGGCTCGGCGAAGGCGCATCGCTCGGGGAGGTCACCGCCGAGCTCGCCGCGTCGTGGGGGGTCGACGTGCGCCTGTTGCCGGTCACCGACGACCCGCTGCGGACACGGATCCAGCTCGCCGGTGGGCCCGAGGTGGCCTTTCAGGAGTACTTCGTCCACCTGCACCACGAGGTGGCGGTCTCCTCGGTCAGGTTCGATGGCGCATCGGAGGCCCGCCCCGGCCCGGGGGTGCTCGACGCGATCTCCGGCGCGGACGTCGTCGTCGCGTGCCCCTCCAACCCGATCGTCTCCATCGGACCGTTGCTCGCAGTCCCAGGAGTGCTCGAGGCGCTCGCGGAACGGCGCGACCGGACCGTCGGGGTGTCACCGATCGTGGCCGGCGCCGCGCTCAAGGGTCCGGCGGACCGCTTGCTCGTCGAGCTCGGACACGAGTCCTCGGTGGTGGGTGTCGCCCGCCTCTACGCGTCCTGGCTCGGGTGCCTGGTCGTCGACGAGGCCGACGCGACACTGGCACCGGCCGTCGAAGCGGAAGGTGTTCGGTGCGTCGTGGCCCCGACGGTGATGTCCGACCGCGGACGCGCTGCGGCGCTCAGCCGGACGGTCCTCGATGCCGCACGCTGATCCCGGCGCGACGCCGTCGGTGGTGCCGGCGCCGGGGGCGATCAGCGTGCTCCCGGTGACCGGCGTCGGAGAGGTGGCCCCCGGGAGCGACCTCGCCGACCTGCTCGCCGACGCCCTCGGGCTCGGATCGGGGCGACCGGCCGGGCTTCTCGACGGCGACGTCCTCGTCGTGACCCAGAAGGTGGTCTCCAAGGCCGAAGGACGAGTGGTCGAGCTGGACGCCGCCGATGCCCGCGCGAAGGTCGCACTCGTCGAGCGCGAGGCCGTCCGCGTCCTCCGGCGCCGGGGCGAGCTCCTGATCACCGAGACCGCACACGGGTTCGTCTGCGCGAACGCCGGGATCGACCTCTCCAATGTCGCGGACGGCACGGCCGCGCTCCTCCCCGTCGATCCCGACCGATCGGCCCGGCGCCTGCGCGAGGGCCTCGAACACCGCTACGGCGTCTCGGTCGGCGTGATCGTCTCGGACACCTTCGGTCGGCCGTGGCGTCTCGGACTCACCGACGTCGCGATCGGCGTCGCGGGAGTCGCCGCGGTCGTCGATCTGCGGGGCACCACCGACGCGAGCGGGCGGCCTCTCGAAGTCACCGAGATCTGCGTGGCCGACGAGCTCGCCTCGGCTGCGGAGCTGGTGATGGGCAAGGCCGCCGGCATCCCCGCCGCGGTGGTGCGGGGGATCGACCCGACGTGGCTCCGGCCGGCCTCGGTCGCCGCTGAGATCGTGCGTCCGCCCGGCGAGGACCTCTTCCGCTGAGCTCCGGAGTGGGCGAAACTGCGGGCGCACCGCCCGCGACGGGCGGCGGGCCGCTCAGTCGTGCGGTTCCTCGGTCAAGCGCCCTCGGACGAACGCGAGCGTCGCCGAGGTGCCCGGGGCGAGCTCGGTCCACGATGACCAGCCGAGCTGGATCGAGGCGCGGCTTGCGTCGAGGCAGCTGCGGATGAGCTCACCCGGACGGAGCGGCTGATACGCGGGCTCGACCTCGGCGCCGGCCTGGACCGCCATCTCGTGGAACAGCTCGTTGACGCTCGTCTCCCTGCCGGTCCCGACATTGCAGACGAGCCCACCTCCCCGGGAGGACGCTCGGACGAAGGCGTCGACGACGTCGTCCACGTAGACGAAGTCGCGGGTCTGCTCGCCGTCGCCGAAGATCGTCACGGGCTGCCCCGTGAGCAGTCGCTCGGCGAAGATCGCGACCACCCCGGCCTCGCCGTGCGGATCTTGGCGCGGGCCGTAGACGTTGGCGAGCGCGAGAGCGCAGAACTCGAGCGCGTGGAGCTCGCGGTAGGCGATGAGATAGTCGATGGCCGCCTTCTTCGACACACCGTACGGCGAGAGCGGGCGCTGCGGCAGCGATTCCTTGAGCGGAAGTTCCGAGTCGTCCGGCTCCCCGTAGAGCGTGCCTCCGCTGGCGGCGAAGACCACCCGGGACGCCTCGGCCCGTCGCGCGCCTTCGAGCACGCGAAGCGTGCCGAGCAGGTTGACGTCGGCGTCGAAGACCGGATCCGCGACCGAGACCCGCACATCGGCCTGGGCCGCGAGGTGGAAGACGACCTCGGGGCGCCGCCGCTCCATCAGGTCGACCAGCTCGGCAGAGCGGATGTCCAGCTGGTGGACCGTGAGGTCGTGGCCGGCGACGGACCGGGCAGCCGCCAGGTTGGCGAGCGAGCCGGTCGAGAGGTCGTCGATGACGTCGACGCCATGCCCCTCGGCCAACAGCCGGTCGACGAGCGTCGAACCGATGAACCCGGCGCCACCGGTCACCATCGCCCGCACGATCAGACCGCCGGAACCCGCTCGCCGTCCACGACGGTGCCCGACGCGGTGACCGCGCCCGCACCGATCACCGACACCGGTTGGATGATGCACCGCTGCCCGATGATCGCCCCCGGTCCCACGATCGACCCGTCGACACTGGCCTTCGACGCGATCCGCGCCCCGGCGAGGAGCACCGACGAGGTCACTGTCGCGCCGTCCTCGACCACCGCGCCCGCGCCGACCACCGAGTCCTCGACGACCGCACCCTCGAGGACGGTTGCCCCGGCGCCGACGAGCGACCGCTCGAGCGATCCGGGCGCGACGTCGACCGAGTCGATCCGCCACGAGCCCGGGCCGATCGACGGGTCGAGGACCGCGCCCGGTGCAGGCGGACCGTCGCGCCGGCCCGAGAGCAGGTCGCGGTGGGCACGCAGGTACGCGTCGGGCGTGCCGGTGTCGAGCCAGTAGGCGTCCGAAGCAAGTGCGAAGAGCGTGCGGTCGTCGACCATCGAAGGGAACGTCTCGCGTTCGATCGAGACGCGGGTGCCCTTCGGGATCCGCTCGAGCACCGACGGCTCGAGCACGTAGATACCGGCGTTGATCAGGTTGGTCGGTGCTTCCTCTCGCGGCGGCTTCTCGATGAAGGCGGTGACCGCGCCGTGCTCGTCGGTCGGCACCACCCCGAAGCTGCTCGGATCCTCGACCGGGGTGAGGCCGATGGTCGCCTCCGCGCCCCGGTCGCGGTGGAACGTGATGAGTGCGGTGATGTCGCAGTCCGTGAGCACGTCACCGTTGAGGACGACGAAGGTCTCGTCGATCGAGCCCCAGTCGGCCGCGAACCGGATGGCGCCCGCCGTGTCCAGCGGATCTGGCTCGACCGCGTAGGACGACCGCACGCCCGCGATCACGCTGCCCGGGTAGGCGTTGATGAACGCGTCCGGCCGGTAGCCGAGCGAGAGTACTGCGTCTTCGATCCCGTGGCTCGCGAGATGACCGAGGACGCGCTCGATCATCGGCTGTTCGACGATCGGGAGCATCTGCTTCGGGGTGGTGAGGGTGAGCGGACGGAGGCGGGTCCCCTCGCCCCCGACGAGGACCAACGCCCTCACTTGGCGGATCCGCTTGGCGTGGTCGTCGTGGAGAGGGCCGGCACCGTCGTCGTGGGGGAGAGCACCGGCAGGGTGGTCGTGGTCGGGGCGGCCTGCTTGTTCTGGTTCCCTGCGGCCTGCGCCACGAGCTGGAGCAGCGAGGTGACGGTCTGGGCAGGGGGCTTCGGAACCGTGTCCGCCACCGGGACGAACGCCATGGTGATCATCTGGGCGTTGGCGAGGCGGAGGTCTTGGGGCGCTCCGCTCGTCTCGGTCCCCTTCCCCTTCGCCTCGGGGTTGGGCCAGCTGACCACGATCACCACGCCCGGCTTGCCCGCGTCAGGCGACCCCTTGGGGCAGAGCTCGTTGTTGGTGAGCGGAGCCTTGCCCGGCACCTGGAGCGAGGAGGACGAGAGGGAGAGCCCCGGATACTCGCTCACGAACTTCCCGAGTGTCGCGTTCTGCCCCGTCTCCGAGCTGTTCTTCGGCGCGATCGAGATGACACCCGTTCCCGTCGCCGTGAGGCCGGTCTTCGTGCTGGCCGGACTGGCCTGCAGGCTCGGCTGCATCGTCCCGCAGAGATCGATCCCGAGCCCGGCGTACCACTGGGTCGACGTGGTCGGCTGCCCTGCCGACGAGGAGCTCGGGTGGGTGCGCTCGTACCGGCTGTACCCGATGAGCAACAGGCCGAGGACGCAGATCACGACCAGGCTCGCGTACCAGTTCAACGGCGCTTGACCGCGGTAGGTCCGCCCGCCACCGGTGGTCGCGGCGCGCTGCACCCATCTGCCCGTCTGATTGCTCGCCATGATCGGTCGACACCCTACAGCCTGGGATCCGGGGCCTCGGCCGCGCGGCGGGGTGCATGGATTGCCCGGTGGAGGCACGCCAGGCAGGCTCTCGTCGCGATCCCGACGGCGACCAGGGGGAGCAGGAGCCGCCTCCATCCGGCCGTCGAGCGCCCGGCGAAACGGAGGAGCGACCGGTGGTGCTCGGCGATCATCCGGTAGGGGTGCCGGTCGGTGGAGACACCCTGGACGTGGGTGACCACTGCCCCGGGCACGAAGCGGACCGTCCAACCGAGGCGGCCGAGCCGCCAGCACAGGTCGACGTCCTCCACGTACATGAAGTACGCCTCGTCGAACCCACCGACCTCCTCGAAGGCGGTGCGCCGGACTGCGAAGCACGCACCCGAGACCCAGTCGGCCTCGCGCGACGCACCCGCGCCGTCACCCGGATCCCGCTGGTGGTAGGCGCGGGTGAACCGGTTGTCCGGCGCGAAGATCCCGAGCACGGCATGTCCGGCAGCGTCGGTCAGCGAGGGGAACTGCCGTGCCGAGGGATAGGGCTCCCCGGTCGAGGTGCGCACGAGCGGCCCGGCAACGGCACACCTCCCGTCCCCGGAGAGGGCGTCCGCGAGCGTGGCGAGCGTCCCGGGGTGGACGACGAGGTCGGGATTGCAGACCACCACGACCGGAGCGGTCGTGGCGGCCACGCCGCGGTTGGCTGCGGCGCCGTACCCGAGGTTGCGCCCGCTCGTGAGCACCGTGACCTCGCGGACCGTCGCGCGCAGCCGATCGAGGGAACCGTCGGTCGAGCCGTTGTCGACGACGACCAGCTCGCTCGCACCATCCGCGACAAGGCATTCGGCACATGCCGTGAGTGCCGGACCCGCCTCGTAGGTGACGATCACCGCCGCGACCGGCAGGGGACGGCCCCCGCCACCAGCCACATCGTCGCGGTCCCGATCCGCGCCGCCGGCCGTCAACCCGCCGGCGCGGGTGCTCACCCGTCGATCCGGGTGAAGCGGTACCGGATCAGCGCTCGCAGCGCCTCGAACCCGTCGCGCCAGGTGATCTTCTTGCCCTCGGTCATCTCGCGGCCGGCATAGGAGATCGGGACTTCGTAGATGCGCTCGCCACGCCGGAGGATCTTGGCGGTGATCTCCGGTTCGAAGTCGAACCGGTCCGATTGGATGGTGATGCCCTCGAGGACCCGACGGTCGAAGAGCTTGTAGCAGGTCTCCATGTCCGAGAGGGTCGACGAGTACAGGATGTTGGTGACGAGGGAGAGGAAGCGGTTGCCGATCCAGTGCAACGGCAGCATGTTCTTCCGCTCACCCGTGAACCGGCTGCCGTAGACGACCCGGGCCTTGCCGCGGAGCATCGGATCGAGCAGCTTCGGCCAGTCCTGCGGGTCGTACTCGAGGTCGGCGTCCTGCACCAGAACCAGGTCGCCCCGGAAGCTCTCCATCCCCGTCCGGATGGCGGCGCCCTTGCCGCGGTTCGCGCGGTGCGTCAGGATCCGGACGGTCGAGTCACCGAGTGCGGCCAGCACCTTGTCGGTGCCGTCCGACGACCCGTCGTCGACCACGATCACCTCGATGTCGACCGGCAGCTCGACGGCCCGGATGCGGCGGATCACCTCGGCAACCGTCGTGCGCTCGTTGTAGACGGGAACGATCACTGACAACAGCTGATAGTGGTGGCGGTCGGCATCCCACCCGTCAGCCTCACCCGACAGTTCCACATCAGCCATCGGACCGTGCTCCTCGATGTCCCGTCACGCCCCGCAGGTCGGGGTCGACCCACTCTCTAGCACCGTTGCCGGACCCGTCCCGTCCCGTGCCGCTCCGGTCGGGACCGGCGCGAGCCGGCAGCTCGTGGTCACGCTCGTTCGACGTCTGTCGCCGGAGCGGTCGGCGCCGGGAGACCTGCGTCCGCGGCGAGGTAGGCGGCGGTGCGCGCCAGTCCTTCGGTCAGCGGGGTGGTCGGCTCCCACCCGAGCTGCTCGCGGGCGATCGTGATGTCCGGCCTCCGGCGCGTCGGGTCGTCGACCGGGAGGGGCAGGTGCTCGATGCCCGAGGTCGAGCCGAACAGTGCGATCACCGTCTCGGCGAGCTCGCGCACGGTGTACTCGTCCGGGTTGCCGATGTTGACCGGTCCGGTGAGTGCCGAGTCGTAGAGGGCGAGCAGACCTCGCACCTCGTCGTCGACGTAGCAGAGGCTCCGCGTCTGGCTGCCGTCTCCGTAGACGGTCAGTGGCTCGCCGCACATCGCCTGCAGCAGGAAGTTCGAAACCACCCGCCCGTCGTCGGGTCGCAACCGGGGGCCGTACGTATTGAAGATCCTCGCGATGCCGACGTCGGTCCCCTCGGACCGGTGGTGCGCCATGGACAGCGCCTCGGCGAACCGCTTGGCCTCGTCATAGACGCTCCGCGGTCCGACCGGATTCACGTGTCCCCAGTAGGACTCGGCCTGCGGGTGCTCCTCGGGGTCACCGTAGACCTCGCTGGTCGAGGCGAGCACGAATCGCGCCCCGTGCCGGTGCGCGAGCTCGAGCCCCCGTCGGGTTCCTTCACTGCCGACCGCCAACGTCTCGAGCGGGCGGGCGAGGTAGTCCGGGGGCGAGGCGGGGCTGGCCAGGTTGAAGACGCCGCTCACCGCGCCCTCGACCGGCAGCGCCACCGTGACATCTGCCTCGACCAACTCGAAGCGGGACCCGCCGAGCAGGTGGGCCACGTTGGCGGGCCGACCGGTCGAGAAGTCGTCGACGCAGACGATGTCGTCTCCCCGGGCGAGCAGCTGGTCGCAGAGGTGGGACCCCAGGAAGCCGGCACCGCCGAGGACCACCACCCGGCCGCTCACCGGCGGCCGATCCCGGTGTACTCGAAGCCGATCCGGCGGAGCTGGGCCGGGTCGAGCAGGTTCCGCGCGTCGACCACCACCGGGGACGCCATCCTCGCCTTCACCTCGGCGAAGTCGAGCCAGCGGAACTCGTCCCACTCGGTGAGCACGACGAGCACCTGCGCGCCGTCGCACGCCGCGTACGCGTCCGGAAAGGCGAGCAGTGATCCCGTCGACGGTGGCACCCGGCCGTCGGTCGAGAAGCCCGGAAGTCCGACGACCGGGGCGGACTTCTCGGCATCGGCCACTGCGACGGTCGGCTCGAACGCCTGGACGGTCGCGCCGCCCTCGACCAGCCGGTGGAGGATCTCGACGGCGGGCGAGTTGCGCAGGTCGTCGGTACCGGCCTTGAAGGCGAGGCCCCACGCGGCCACGATCGCCCCGGCGAACTCGCCGTCGCCCGGAGCGCGATCCGATGGCTCCACGGCGGCGCTGACCTTGGCCACCACCCGTTCGAACTGCTCGTCGTTGGTGACGATCGCTCCACGGAGGAAGGAGAAGTCGTAGCCGGCCTGCTCACCGATGCGCACGAGCGCGCGGGTGTCCTTCGGGAGGCAGCTGCCGCCCCATCCCGGACCGGGGCGCAGGTACTCGAAGCCGATGCGCCGGTCGTACCCGAGCCCGAGGATCACGTCGCGTACGTCGGCACCCACGGCCTCGCACAGGCCCGCGACCGAGTTGATGAAGCTGAGCTTGGTGGCGAGGAACGCGTTCGCCGCGTACTTGATGGTCTCAGCGGTGGCCGCGTCCGTGATGAGGAGCGGGGCGTGCGTGGCCGCGAACAGCTCGCCGACACGGGCTGCGGCGGCCTGGTCGTCGGCTCCGACGACGATCCGCTCGGGGTGGAGGCTGTCCCCGACCGCGGTCCCCTCGCGGAGGAACTCCGGGTTCGAGACGACGGTCACGTCATGGCGCCCGAGCACCCGCTCGACGACCAGCGTCGACCCCACGGGCACGGTCGACTTGTTGACGATGACCGTTCCGGGTTCGAGAAGGGGTGCGATCTCCGTTGCGACCGCCTCGACGAAGCTGAGGTCGGCGGAGCCATCGTCAGCTTGTGGGGTCGGCACGCAGAGGAACACGAACTCGGCTCCCGCGACCGCAGCGCTCGCCCCGAGGACGAAGTGGAGTCGACCGGCTGCCTGGCCCTCGCGGACGAGCTCTTCGAGGTGGTCCTCGACGATCGGCACCTTGCCCTCTTCGAGCAGTGCGATCTTCGACGGGTCGGCGTCGCCGCAGACGACCCGGTGCCCGAGGTGGGCGAGGGTCGCGGCAGTGGGGAGGCCCACGTACCCGACGCCGATGACCGCCACCGACCGCCCGCGACCGGACGGGGCGACCTGACCCGCGACCGACTGCTCCGGTCGACCGGCTGTTCGACCCGGCGCGCCGCCAGCCGGCGTACCCGGCCAACGGGACGTCACGTCCGTCCGCTCCACTGCTGTCCGGCCCCGTTCATCACTGCTCCCGTCGATCGGCTGTCTGTCCATGTTCGCCGGTCCCCGCTCCCGGCGGCCACTCCGCCGGCCCGGACGTCCCGCGCCCGCGCCTCCGACAGCTCCGGGGGCACGCCCGCCCGGGACCGGTCAGCCAGTCGGTTCGAGCGCCCGCACCAAGCGCCCGAGCGAGTCTTGCCAGTCCGGCAGGCAGGGGAGACCGGAGAGCCGGAGCGCGGCGTTGTCGAGTCGTGAATTCGCTGGTCGTGGTGCCGCCCGTGGCGGGTCGAGGTCCGAGGTGGCGATCGGCTCCACGATCGACGGGTCGAGCCCGGCGGCCACCAGGGTGGCCTGCGCGAACGCGAACCATGTCGTCTCCCCCTGGTTGGTCACGTGGAAGGTCCCCGGCCGCCGGTCCATCGCGAGCCGCACCACCGCTCGGGCGAGGTCGGCGGTGAACGTCGGGCACCCCTTCTGGTCGTCGACGAAACGGAGCGGCCCCTCGGGTGAAGCACCTGCGAGGCGGAGGACCGTCTTGACCATGTTGGCTCCGTGGGCGCCGCTCACCCACGCCGTGCGCACGATGGTCGCGGTGGGACCCGCGACGGACCGGACCTCGAGCTCGCCGCCGAGCTTGCTCCGCCCGTAGACGGAGCGGGGGTTCGGCGAGTCCCACTCGTGATACGGACGGTCGAGCGTGCCGTCGAAGACGTAGTCGGTGGACACGTAGAGGAGGTGCGCGCCGACCTCCGTCGCAGCCTCGGCGACGTTGCGCGTCCCGAGGGCGTTCACCGCGTAGGCGGTGTCCGGGTCGGACTCGCACGCGTCGACCGCGGTGTAGGCACCGCCGTGCAACACGATCTCGGGACGGAACCGGTCGACCACCTCGCGGACGGCCGTTCGCTCGCGGAGGTCCAACGTGTCGATGTCGGTCGAGAGCACCTCGAATGCGTCATCCCCGACCGGCGAGAGGATGTCGCGCCGGCCCCCGACCACCGTGTCGCCGACCGGGACGCCCCCGGCGAGCACGTCCCGGAGGTCCCGTCCGAGCTGGCCTTCTCCGCCGGTGACGAGGACGCGGCGTGGTCGGCTCACGAGCCCTTCGCAGTGCTGGCGTCAGTGCCGTCGTCGGACCCGGAACGTCCCGGAGCACCCCCGACCTCCTGGGTCCAGGACCCCTCGACCACGGGTGCCCGGTCGCGGAGGGGCTCCCACCAGCTCCGGTGGTCTGCGTACCACTGGACCGTCGCTGCGAGGCCGCTTTCGAACGGGACGGTCGGCTCCCAGCCGAGCAGCCGCCGGATCTTCGAGGAGTCGAGCAGGTACCGGCGGTCGTGGCTCGGCCGGTCGGGGACGATCTCCTTCAGGGTGTGGGGCCTGCCGGTCGCGTCGAGGACAGCGTCCGCGATCTCCTCGATGCTGGCTTCGATCCCGCTGCCCACGTTGTAGGTCTCACCGACCTCGCCGTGTTGGAGGACGAGCTCGATGGCCCTGCAGTGGTCGTCGACGTGCAGCCACTCGCGCCGGTTCTGGGTCGAGGCGTAGAGCGGCAGCGGCAGGTCGTCGAGGGCCTTCGCGGTGAAGAGCGGGATCACCTTCTCGGGGAATTGGTACGGCCCGTAGTTGTTGCAGCAATTGGTGATCGTTGCCGGCAGCCCGAAGGTCTCGACATAGGCGCGGACCGCGTGGTCGGCGCCGGCCTTCGACGCGTTGTACGGGGTGCGGGGCCGGTACGGGGTCTCCTCGGTGAACCGCTCGTTCGAGTCGAGGGACAGGTCGCCGTAGACCTCGCAGGTCGAGATGTGGTGGAACCGGCTGACCCCGTGACGGCGCGCCCCCTCGGCGAGCGTCTGGGTGCCGAGCACGTTTGTCCTGAAGAAACGGGTGGGATCGAGGATTGCGAGGCTGTTGTGTGACTCTGCGGCGAAGTTCACGATCACATCGATCTGGTGGGTGGCGAGCGTCTTGGCGACGGTCTCGAGGTCCCCGATGTCGCCCTCGACGAAGGCGATCCGGTCTTCCACGTCGGCGAGGTTCGGCCGGTTGCCTGCGTAGGTGAGGACGTCGAAGACGACGACGCCGTCGTCGGGGTGCCGGTCGACCCAGTAGCGCACGAAATTGGAGCCGATGAACCCGGCTCCGCCGGTCACGAGGAGCTGCATGATGGTGCGATGTTACCTGTGGCCGCTCGGCCCCCCGGGAGCGCCGCGCAGATGGATCACGTCACCGGCCACAACGGTGCGACGCTCTCCGCCGACATCGACGACCAGATGGCCCTCGCCCGTGAGCTCGACGGCGTCACCGACGAGCCGCCCGTCCGGCAGGTCGACCACCACCCGTCGTCCGAGCGTCGCGCAGCACGACCGCACAGCGTCGGCCTGTCGGGTCCGCCCCGCCCGCGTCGCGAGGTCCGAGACACGGGGCTCGAGGGCGTCGAGCAGCGCATCGAGGAGCACGTCGAGGTCGACCGGCCCGCCAGCCAGCTGCTGCAGCGATGCCGCGTGACCGACCAGCTCTTCGGGGAGGTCCGCCTCCCCTGCCGGCCAGTTGGCGTTGATCCCGATGCCGACGACGATGGGCGGTCGGAGCGCCGGTCCTGCACCGGTCCTTCGGACAGGAGTGCTGGTGGTGGCGAGGTCGGCTTCGGCCAGCACGCCGGCGACCTTCCGACCGTCGGCGGCGATCAGATCGTTCGGCCACTTGAGCCGGAGCGCGACCCCGGTGGTCGTGGCTGCGGCGTCGAGGCCCGCCAATGCGACGACTGCGCCGACGAGGTAGCGCTCCTCGGCCGGGACCCCCGGACGGAGCAGCACCGACATCAAGAGATTGGCACCGGCAGGTGCGACCCACGACCGACCGAGCCGGCCCCGACCCGAGCGCTGGTGCTGCGCGACCGCGACCACACCTTCCGCCGCGCCGGCACGTGCCTCGTCGAGGAGGTACCGGTTGGTCGAGTCGAGCTCGTCGAAGCGCCGGACGTCGCTGAACCTGGTGCCCGGCATGGCACAGAGCCTATGGGCCGTGCCAGTGTGGTAGCGCCTCGGGGCAGCTCGCCCGACCGGTCCCGTTCCGACGTCGATTCGAAAGGCACAGCGTGCTGAAGAAGGTTCTCATCGCCAATCGGGGGGAGATCGCGGTCCGTGTCGCCCGGACGTGTCGCGAGCTCGGGGTGACCACCGTGGCGGTCTACTCCGAGCTCGACCGCGACGCACTCCACGTGCGGCTCGCCGACGAGGCGTACGCCCTCGGGGGACAGACCGCGGCGGAGAGTTACCTGAACACCGAGGCGATCCTCGAGATCATCCGTGCAAGCGGGGCGGACGGAGTCCATCCCGGGTACGGGTTCTTCTCCGAGAACACCGATTTCGCCCGCGCGATCACCGACCTCGGAGTCACCTTCGTCGGGCCGCCGCCCGAGGCGATCGAGATCATGGGCGACAAGATCAGCTCCCGCCACGCGGCCGAGCGGGCGGGGGTCTCGGGCGTGCCCGGGCGCACCGAGGTGCTGACCTCCGCCGCCGAGGTCGTCGAGTTCGGTTCGGAGCTCGGCTGGCCGGTCGCGATCAAGGCCGCCTTCGGCGGAGGAGGCCGCGGGATGAAGGTGGTCGCGACCCCCGAGGACGCGGAGGAGGCCCTCGAGTCCGCGCGGCGTGAGTCCGCCGCCTACTTCGGTCGGGACGAATGCTATGTCGAGCGGTACCTCGCCTGGCCGCGCCACGTCGAGATGCAGATCATCGCCGACGCGCACGGGAACACCGTCTGGCTCGGCGAGCGCGACTGCTCGGCCCAACGCCGCCACCAGAAGCTCGTCGAGGAAAGCCCGGCGCCGAACTTCCCCGACGAGGTCCGCCGGGCGATGGGTGAGGCTTCGGTGAAGGTGGCCGAGGCGTGCGGCTACCGAAATGCCGGCACCGTCGAGTTCCTCTATCAGGACGGCGAGTTCTACTTCCTCGAGATGAACACCCGGCTGCAGGTCGAGCACCCCATCACCGAGTTGGTCACCGGGCTCGACCTGGTGGAGTGGCAGCTCCGCGTCGCGGCCGGCGAACCGCTCGGCTTCACCCAGGACGACGTCGAGCGGCGCGGCCACGCAATCGAGGTCCGGATCAACGCCGAGAACCCGGCCGGCGGAGCCTTCACCCCGTCGCCGGGCACGATCACCAGGTTCGACGTCCCGGGCGGGCCCGGAGTCCGGCTCGACACCGGGTACGGCTCGGGCGACACCGTCAGCCAGTTCTACGACAACCTCGTGGCCAAGCTGGTCGTCTGGGGCCACGACCGCGAAGCCGCGCGGAACCGGATGCTCCGAGCGATCGACGAGACGCAGATCGAAGGGGTCGCGACGACCCTGCCGGCGGACGTCGCGATCCTCACGCACCCCGATTTCATCGCCGGTGAGCACTCGACCAACTGGGTCGAGCACAGCCTCGATCTGAGTGGCGTCGCCGCGCCGGCAGCGTCCGCGTCGACAGCGCCGGGACACGCAGATCCGCCTGACGGGGCCGATCCGGTCCCGAAGGTCCTGCGCGACGTGACGGCGGAGGTCGACGGGCGCCGCTACCAGGTGAAGCTCTGGGTCCCCGACCTCGCCGACGCGGTCGCACCCTCCGGCGCGGTTTCGTCCGCACGTGGCGGCGCGAAGAAGCGGGCGAAGTCCGCGGCGGCGTCCGGCGGATCGGGCACCGTCGCGGTGCCGATGCAGGGCACGATCATCAAGATCCTCGTCGGCGTCGGCGACGCGGTCGAGGTCGGGCAGACCGTCTGCGTGCTCGAGGCGATGAAGATGGAGAACAACGTCAACGCCGAGAAGGGCGGGACGGTCAAGGAGGTCAGGGTCGGTGTCGGCGACTCCGTCGGCCCCGGTGACGTGATCGCGGTCATCGAGTAGCGGTGGTCGGGTCGCGGCGGTCGTGACATCCCGGTGAGCACTCCCGATCCCGCCAAGGAAGCCGCACGGGCTGCCGTCGACGGAGTCCTCGACGAGATGGTTCGACTCAGCCACGCCATCCACGACGCGCCGGAGCTCGCCTTCGAGGAGGAACGTGCCGCACGGTGGACCGCGGAACGCCTCGCAGAGGGCGGTTTCGAGGTCACGGAAGGCGTGGCCGGCCTCCCGACAGCCTTTACCGCCGAGGCCGGCTCCGGCGAGCTCGTCGTCGCGATCTGCGCCGAGTACGACGCGCTCCCCGAGGTCGGCCACGCCTGCGGGCACAACATCATCGCGGCGACCGCGGTGGGGGCCGGCCTCGGCCTCGCCGGGCTCGCCGACGAGCTGGGCCTCACCGTCCGGGTGCTCGGCACACCGGCCGAGGAGGGCGGCGGGGGGAAGGTCAGCATGCTCGATGCCGGGTGCTTCGACGGCGTCCACGCGGCGATGATGGTCCACCCCTGGCCGGCCGACCGGCTCGAGGCGATCTGCCTCGCGGTCTCCCACTTCGACGTCGTCTTCCGCGGCAAGGGGGCGCACGCCTCGGCCGCTCCGTGGGAGGGCGTCAACGCCGGGGACGCCATGGTGGTCGCCCAGGTGGCCGTCGGCCTGCTCCGCCAGCAGCTCCCGCCCGGCGACCAGGTGCACGGTGTCGTCCTCAACGGGGGCCGGGCGGCCAATGTCATCCCCGACGCGGTGACCGGACGCTTCATGTGCCGATCGGTGACCGTCGAGCGTCTCGAAGTACTCGAGCGCCGGGTGCGGGCCTGCTTCGAATCCGGGGCGACTGCGACAGGCGCCACGGTCGCGTTCGAGTCCCTCGCACCGGTCTACTCGCACATGGAGAGCGACCCGGGGCTGCTCGCCGCCTACCGCGCCAACGCGGAACGTCTCGGTCGGACCTTCGACCTCGACGACGCCGACGTGCCGCGGCCCACCCTCTCGACCGACATGGCCAACGTCTCGCTCGTGGTCCCGACGATCCACCCGTTGCTCGGCATCGAAGCGGGCGGCTCGGTCAACCACCAACCCGAGTTCGCCGCCGCCTGCATCACCGGCTCGGCCGACGCCGCCGTGCACGACGGCGCGCTCGCGATGGCCTGGACCGCAATCGACGCGGCCCGACCCGGCGTGTTGCGGGACCACCTGCTCGGCCGGTAGCGCGACCGCGACGGGCCGGACCCGCCGACGTGGCCGCTCGGCGGCGGGCGGAGCCTGCCGATCGGTTACCCGTTCGGGCGGTACTCGCCGAACACCCCGCGGAGCACGTCGGAGACCTCGCCGAGGGTGGCCATCGCAGCGAGCGCCGTCTTCATCGGTGGGAGCAGGTTCTGGGTGCCCCGCGCCGCGGCCTCGACGTCCCCGAGCGCGGCGTCGACCGCGGACTGGTCCCGCTCGGCGCGCACCCTGGCCACCCGTTCGACCTGGGACCGTTGGAGCTCGGCGTCGACGGGGAAGACATCGGCCGGCTCGACCTGCTCGTCGACGAACCGGTTGACCCCGACGACGACCTTCTCCTCGGCGTCGATGGCCTTCGCGTAGGCGTATGCAGCCTGTTCGATCTCCTGTTGAAGGAAGTGGGCCTCGATCGCATCGACCGCACCACCCATGGCGTCGATGCGCTCGAGGTACTCCCAGGCTCCGGCCTCCACCTGGTCGGTGAGGTTCTCGACGAACCACGAGCCCGCCAGCGGATCGACCGTGTCCGTGATGCCTGACTCGTAGCCGACGATCTGTTGGGTGCGCAGCGCGATCTTCGCGGCCCGCTCGGTCGGGAGCCCGAGGGCCTCGTCGAACCCGTTGGTGTGGAGGCTCTGGGTCCCGCCGAGAGCCGCGGCCATCGCCTGGATGGTGACCCGGACGATGTTGTTCTCCGGCTGCTGGGCCGTGAGCGTCGACCCGCCCGTCTGGGTGTGGAAGCGCAGCAGGGTCGACCGCTCGTCCTTCGCCCCGAAGCGCTCGCGCATGAGCTTGGCCCACATGCGGCGCGCGGCGCGGAACTTGGCGACCTCCTCGAAGAGGTTGTTGTGCGCGTTCCAGAAGAAGCTCAGCCTCGGGGCGAAGGCATCGACGTCGAGCCCGGCCGCGAGCGCTGCCTCGACGTAGGCGATTCCGTTCGAGATGGTGAACGCGATCTCCTGGACCGCGGTCGAACCGGCTTCACGGATGTGGTAGCCCGAGATGGAGATCGTGTTCCACGCGGGAAGGTGCTCGGCACAGTAGGAGAACGTGTCGGTGACGAGGCGCATCGACGGCCGCGGCGGGAAGATGTAAGTGCCGCGTGCGACGTACTCCTTCAAGATGTCGTTCTGGATGGTGCCGCCGAGCTGGTCGGCGGCAACACCGTTCTCCTCTGCCACCAGCTGGTAGAAGAGCAGCAGGATCGCCGCGGTCGAGTTGATCGTCATGGACGTCGTGACCTTGTCGAGCGGCAGGCCGGCGAGCAAGAGGCGCATGTCGGCGAGGGAGTCGATCGCAACTCCGACTTTGCCCACCTCGCCCTCGGCGCGGGGGTGGTCGGAGTCGTAGCCCATCTGGGTCGGGAGGTCGAAGGCGCACGACAGCCCGGTCTGACCGGCACCGAGGAGGAAATTGAACCGTTCGTTGGTGGACTCGGCGGTGCCGAACCCTGCGTACTGGCGCATCGTCCAGAGCCGACCGCGGTACATGTCGGCGCGGATGCCCCGGGTGTACGGGAACGCCCCGGGTGCCCCGAGCTTGACCTCGGGATCCCACCCGTGGAGGTCGTCAGGTCCGTAGACCTCGCGGATCTCGATGCCGGAGTCGGTCACCCGCTCGCGTGCCTGCCCCGACGCGTTGGAGTCGCTCGCCATGGCGACAGGTTAGGGGCTCGGCGGACGACCCTCAGACGGCGGGCGGCTGCGAGGCGTGGGGCATGCAGAGCTCGTCGTACTCGGCGATCACGATCTCACCTGCATCCGGTCCGCACGCGGGACAGGCGGGATCGCGGTGGACCTTGAAGGTCCGGAAGCTCTGCTCGAGCGCGTCGTAGGAGAGGAGCCGACCCTGCAGCGTGTCGCCGATTCCGAGGAGCAGCTTGATCGCCTCGACGGCCTGGATCGAGCCGATGATCCCCGGCAACACGCCGAGGACGCCCGCCTCCGCACAGCTCGGCGCGAGCTCCGCGGGTGGAGGCTCGGGGATCATGCACCGGTAGCACGGACCCTCGAAGGGGTTGAACACCGTCGCCTGCCCCTCGAACCGGAAGATCGAGCCGTGCACGACGGGAATCCGCTCGAGCAGCGACGCGTCGTTGACGAGGTACCGGGTCGGGAAGTTGTCGGTGCCGTCGACGATCACGTCGTAGCCGTCGATGATGTCGAGGACGTTGTCCGCCCCGAGCCGCACGTCGTGGGTGACCACGTTGACGTCGGGATTGATCAGCGTGATGGTCTTCTTCGCCGAGTCGACCTTCCGCTCGCCGATGCGGTCGGTGTTGTGGAGGATCTGGCGCTGGAGGTTCGACGCGTCGACCACGTCCATGTCGATGATCCCGATGGTCCCCACACCCGCCGCGGCCAGGTAGAGCGCTGCGGGGGAGCCGAGCCCTCCTGCGCCGAGCAGGAGAACCTTCGAATCGAGGAGCTCGAGCTGGCCGGCCTCCGACACTTCCGGTAGGAGGAGGTGGCGCTGGTAGCGGTTGCGCTGTTCGGGCGAGAGCGCACGGGGTGCACTCCAGGCGCGGCCTTCGTCCTTCCAACGGTTGAAGCCACCGATCACCGACGCCACGTCGGCGTAACCGAGCTCCTGCATGGTCTTCGCCGCGAATGCCGAGCGGACACCGGCGGCGCAGTAGACGAGCACGTGGGCCGTCTTGTCAGGGATCCGACTCTCGACCGAGGTCTCGAGGGTGCCCCGCGGGATATGGATCGCGTTCGCGAGGGCGCCCTGCTCGTACTCGTCCGGTTCGCGGACGTCGAGCACGACGGTACCCCCGGCGCCGATCTCGTCTTCGGCCGTGGCGGGCTCGATCTCACGGACGGAGGCCTTGGCCTCGGCCAACATCTCCCTGAAGGTGGGCACGGCGATCACGTTCCTTCGTCGGTGGCGCCGGCCGCGTGCCGGTCCGGCGTCCTGTCCAGCGGGTAAAACACTACCAGCGGGGTCAAGATTCCCGTCCTCTTCGGGTCGACCGGTGGCGGCCGGTGGCGGCCAGTGGGCGGCAGGGACCCGGTGCCGTAGCGTTCGGGCGGTGGTTGTGCGATGGAGCTGACCGAGGCCGTGCGGCGTCGGCACATGACCCGCAACTTCACGGACCGCCCCATCCCCGCCGAGACGGTCGGTCACCTGCTGGAGCTGGCACTGCGCGCCCCGTCGGCCGGCAACACCCAGGGTCGTGAATTCGTCGTCCTCGAAGGTGCGGAACAGTGCGACCGCTACTGGGAGGCGACGACCGACGATGCCTGGCGTACACGCTCGCGCCGCGTTGCGGGGATGCGTCGGGCGCCGGTCGTGATCCTCCCATACGCCGATCCCGGCGCCTACGAAGAGCGCTACCGCGAGGCCGACAAGGACGACGGACGGGGCGTGTCCGACTGGCCCGTCCCCTTCTGGTTCGTCGACACCGCCTTTTCCGTCATGACCCTCCTGCTGGGCGCCACCGAGGCGGGGCTCGGGGCGGCCTTCCTCGGCAACTTCCGCGGTGAGGACGGGCTCCGCCGCGTCCTCGGCGTTCCCGACGGGTTCCGGTGGTTCGGCGCAGTCCTCCTCGGCTTCCCTGGCGAACCCGATCCCCCGTCGACCTCGGTCGGTCGAGGGCGGCGGACCATCGAGGAGTGCGTGCACCGGGGGGGCTGGTAGCGGCCGGGGTGGGGTGCCGCTCCGAGCCGCTTCACGATGGGGCTCGGTCGGACCCGGTGGATCCCGGCGGGGACCCGTGGGTCCGCGGGAGCGGAGGGCCCGTCGATCGTTGCCCGGACCTGGTCGCGGACCTAGCATCACTCCGTCCTCAGGGGAGGAGGACCCGAAGATCCCCGGTGAGGGTCCGACGAAGGAAGGGGGACGCCCATGACCGACCTCGCCGTCGATGTCGGTGCGGCACCGCCGGCTGCGGATCACGGACCGCCGCCGGTTCCCGAGTTCTCGATCATCCCGGTGCGCGGGCTGCCGATCGTGGCGGTCCTCCTGATCGGACTGATCGTCGCGATCGGCTCCAACTCTCTGTGGGCGCTCACGTTCTTCCACGTGGCCGGCGGTGGGCTCTGGACCGGCATCGACCTCTTCGTCGGTCTGATCATCGGACCGATCTTGGGAAGGCTCTCGATCCCCGCCCGCGTCGAGTTCTCGACCAGGTTCATGCCCAAGATGCTGCTCGTCATGCCGACGCTCGTCGCGATGACACTCGGATCGGGCTTCCAGCTCGCCCGTCATCTCGGCAACCTGAACGCTGCCTATCCCCACCACGGCTGGCTAGTCGCGTCGTACATCATCGTGGGCATCATGGCGGTCATCGCCCTCGGGCTCCTCGAGCCGGCAAACCTCGCCGTGCTCTTCGAGCTCAAGAAGCCCCAACCGAACGGCGAGCGCATCGGGCGCCTCATGCGGGTGTTCATCTTCACCGCAGGCATCACCGGCGTCATGCAGATCGCGACCATCGTGATCATGACCTTCCTGGCGAGCCGATGACGGCGACCGTCGGCAGATCCCCGGCCGGCTCTGCACCCGACCGTTCACCGGATGAGGGTCCTCCGATGAGCCCCGACGCGATCGACCTGCACCAGGCCGAGCTACCCCCGGTCAACCACCTTGCGACCGCGATGCTCGTGCTCGTCGTCGCCGGCGGGATCTACATGGCGGCCCACGTCAATCATCCGGCCACGCTCGTGCCGGCCGTCGTCCTCGCGGCGGCCGCAACGCTCGTGCTCCTCGTGAACCTGGTGCTGCTCTCGCGAATCAAGCCGTTCGCCTGGCACAAGTTCTTCCAGGTGAGCGGCTGGGCGCTCCTTGCCTACCTGGTCTTCGCCGGGATCATCGAGTACGTCTTCATCTACGACCACACTCCCGGTCGGCAGCTCGCGCTGTTCACCTGGATGCTGGCCCTGTTCGCGATCGATGTCCCGATCCTCCTCGGCTACTCGGTCGCGAGGTATCAGGCGGCTCCCGAGCCCACCGGCTGAAGTCGGCGACCAGTCGCGCTCGTCCTTCACTGCTTTCCCAGCGCGGTCGGTGCACGTCGGGCCCAGGTCGCGGCGGAGCACGCTCCAGCAAGGTCGTGGCGGGGTTCGTCGCGGGGTTCCTGCCAGGTTGCCGGCAAGCAGGTGACGACACCCTCCTCGGGTCAGTGCACGCCCATGTGCCCCCGCCGCCCGCGGGGGATCCCCAGCCACCGCGGAGGAACTCATGTCATCGACCAACGCGCCCACCTTGCCCACCGTGCCCGAGGGCGTCGTCAGGATCCCCTTGGCTTCGCGCCGATCGACGGCCGAGGACCAACTGCGCATCGTGCGTTGGACAGACCCGGTCGCGGATCCGCACGGCGTGCACCCGTGCTCGCGCTACGTCGAGCTGTACTGGCTCGGCATCATCGGGCCCTCGACGTGCTGGCTGCTGCGTCGCCTCTCCTACGGACTCGAGGTGAACCCGGACGGCTTCGACCTCGACTTCACGGAGACCGCGGCGTCGCTCGGACTCGGCAGCCGCCTGGGGAAGAACTCGCCGTTCCGCCGTGCGCTCCAGCGGTTGTGCGTCTTCGAACTGGCCAGACCGCACGGTCCCGGTGGCCTCGCGGTCCGCACGAGCATCCCTCCCCTCCCGCTTCGCCACGCCAGTCGCCTTCCCGAGTCCCTCCAACGGAGCCACCGTCGGTGGCTCGCCGAGCAACGGCTCTCCGAGCCGGAGCAGATGCGACGGAGGGCGCTGCGGCTGGCGGCGGGTCTCGCATCCGCCGGCAGGGACCAGGCCGACATCGAACGTCAGCTGGGCGCCTGGCACTTCCACCCCGCGGTCGCCTTCCGGGCTTCGTCCGACGCAGTGGCAGCGGTCCACGGTGCGCGGCAGTGAGCCGAGGCCGGCAGCTGCGAGCACACGCCTCGCCAAATTTGCCGACACTGAGGCACGCGCGGCGAACGACGGGCGAAGGAGCAGTGCATGACCACCGAAGTCAGAGGGGTCGTCTCGACCCACAAGGGCGCGCCGGTGTCGACGGTGCCGATCATCGTGCCCGACCCCGGCCCCGGTGAGGCGGTCGTCGAGGTGCAGGCCTGCGGCGTCTGCCACACCGACCTCCACTACCGGGAGGGAGGCATCAACGACGAATTCCCCTTCCTGCTCGGCCACGAGGCGGCCGGCATCGTCGCGTCGGTCGGAGACGGCGTGGCGGAGGTGGCACCGGGCGACTTCGTCGTCCTCAACTGGCGGGCCGTCTGCGGGAACTGCCGCGCCTGCCGGCGGGGGCGGCCCTGGTACTGCTTCGCGACCCACAATGCGACCCAGAAGATGACAATGGCCGACGGGACGCCGCTCTCCCCTGCGCTGGGGATCGGCGCGTTCGCCGAACGGACGCTCGTGGCCGCAGGACAGTGCACCAAAGTGGACCCGGGCGCTCGACCTGAAGCCGTCGGGCTGCTCGGCTGCGGGGTGATGGCCGGCCTCGGTGCGGCGATGTTCACCGGCGAGGTGGGAAGAGGTGACTCGGTCGCGGTCTTCGGCTGCGGGGGCGTCGGCTGCGCCGCCATCGCCGGTGCACGCCTTGCAGGCGCATCGACGGTCATCGCCATCGACCTCGATCCGCGCAAGCTCGAGCTCGCCCGCGAGTTCGGTGCGACGCACGTGGTCCATGCCTCGACCGAGGACGCCGTCGAAGCGGTCCGCTCCCTGACGGACGGCAACGGAGCGGACGTCTGCATCGAGGCCGTCGGGAACCCGAAGGTCATGGAGCAGGCCTTCTACGCACGGGATCTCGCCGGAACCCTCGTCCAGGTGGGCGTGCCGACCCCCGAGATGCGCATCGACGTCCCGATGATCGACTTCTTCGGGCGGGGCGGCAGCCTCAAGCCCAGCTGGTACGGCGACTGCCTGCCGTCACGGGACTTCCCGATGCTGGTCGACCTCTACCTGCAGGGCAGGCTGGACCTCGACCGGTTCGTGACCGAGACCATCGGCCTCGACGATGTCGAAGAGGCGTTCCACCGGATGGAGCGCGGCGAGGTGCTGCGGTCGGTGGTGGTGCTGTAGGGGCAGGCGATCGTGGGCGCGTCGCGTCGGTGAGATCTCTGTCGATCGAGCCGCGACCGGCGAACTACCCCGGCTCGGCCTCGTGCCCGGCCGGCGTGAGCCCCCAGTACGTGTCGACGGGTTCGATCTCGCCTTTGATCACCTTGTCGATCATCTTGCAGATCGGGAGCTCCAGCCCGTGCCGTTCTGCGAGCTCGAGCGCGACCGCGGCGGTGTTGACGCCTTCGGCCACCATGTGGAGGTCGTCGAGGATGTCCTCGAGCTTCCGTCCCTTCCCCAGCTGTTCCCCGACCGCGCGGTTGCGGCTGTAGGGGCTCATGCAGGTCGCGATCAGATCGCCCATGCCGGCGAGCCCCATGAAAGTCGTCGGCTTTGCGCCCATCACGACGCCGAGACGGCTCAGTTCGGCGAGGCCACGCGACATGACGGCTGCACGCGTGTTGTCCCCGACACCGAGCCCCTCGCCGATGCCGGCCGCGATGGCGATCACGTTCTTCAGCGCGCCGCCCATCTCGCAGCCGACGACGTCGTCGTTGAGATAGACGCGGAACACACCTCTGGTGACGACCTTCTGGATCGCGATCGCCACCTCGAGATCCTCGGTCGCGATCACGGCTGCGGCGGCCTTGCCCGACATGATCTCGTTGGCCAGGTTCGGCCCGGTCAACGCGGCGACCGGGTGCCCCGGCACGACTTCCTTGATCACCTGGGTCATCCGCAGGTGAGAGCCGCGCTCGAGGCCCTTCGAGAGGCTCACCACCGGGATCCACGGTCGGATGCAGCTCGCGGCGTCCTCGACGACCCGGCGGAAGCCTGACGTCGGGACCCCCACAATGAGCAGGTCCGCGTCGCAGGTCGCCTGCTCCATGTCTGCGGTCGCCGACAGCTCCGGAGGGAGGTCGAAGCCCGCGAGATACGCGGCGTTTTCATGGTCGTCGTTGACCGACTTCGCGACCTCCGGATCGCGAGCCCACAGCACCGTCTCGTGCCTCGGTGCGATGAGCGACGCCATCGTGGTCCCCCACTGGCCCGCACCGAGGACTGCGATCTTCACCGCACGGAACCTACCGCACGACCAGGGAGGATCGCCGGGTCACGTCGAACCGGGCGTACCGAGCGAGCGGGCGAACTCCTCGGAGGTCAACAACTCGACGAGGGTCCGCACACCGAAGCCGGTGCCACCCTTGGCGAAGTAGCGGCTGTTCTCGTCGGAACGTGCCGGGCCCGCGATGTCGAGGTGCGCCCACGGCACGTCTCCGACGAACTCGCGCAGGAGCAGCGCCGCAGCGGTGCTGCCCGCCTGACCCGGCCGGCCGACGTTGCGCATGTCGGCGATCTCCGACTCGATGTGGCTTCGGTAGTCGTCGGGGAGCGGGAGCGGCCAGAGCGGCTCCCCTGCCTGGTCGCCGGCGGTCCGCACGCGCCCGAGCAGTGCGTCGTCGTTGCCCATGAGCCCGGCGATCTCCTTGCCCAATGCGACGACGGCCGCGCCGGTGAGCGTCGCGAGATCGATGATGGCATCGGGTTCGGACTCCGCGGCGAGCGAGAGGGCGTCGGAAAGGACGAGTCTTCCCTCGGCGTCAGTGTTGAGCACTTCGATCGTCTTGCCGTTTCGAGCGGTGAGCACGTCACCGGGCTTCGTCGCCGATCCGCCGGGCATGTTCTCGGTCAGCGGCGCGATCGCGGTGATGCGGATCCGGGCGCCAAGTGCCACCGCGGCATCGAGCGCGCTGAGGACGGCCGCGGCCCCGCCCATGTCGGTCTTCATGGTCTCCATGCCTGACGCGGTCTTGAGGGAGAGCCCTCCGGAGTCGAACGTGATGCCCTTGCCGACGATGGCTACGTGAGGGACGCGGCCGTCGATCTCGATCGGATCAGCCGGGTCGTACTCGACGCGGACCAGACGGGGCGGCTCCGTCGACCCTCGGGCGACCCCGAGCAGCCCGCCGAGGTGCTCCTCTTCGATCCGTCCCTCGTCCCACACCTCGACGGTCACACCCGGCGCACCTTCGAACCTTTGGAGGAAGGTCTTCGCGAACCGCTCGGGCGTCATCGAGCTCGGTGGCTCGTTGACCAGGTCGCGTGCGAGGCAGACCGACTCCGCGATCCGTGCCCCACGGGACGCGCCCGCCTCGGATGCGGCCGTCTGGTCGTCGTCGGGACCGACGAGGACCAGCTCGTCGAGCGCTTCGGGTGCGTCCTCGGACCGGTAGCGGTCGAAGCGGTAGGACGCGAGCACCGAACCTCCGGCCGCGGCTTCGGTCGTCCGCTCGTACGACAACCCGGCAACCTGCGCGACGACCAGGGACGCCGAGGAACCACCTCCGGCCGCCCGCACGAACGCTGCCGCGGCCCGACGGAGCGACTCGGCGCCCTTGTCCCCTGCGAAGGCGTCGGCAGCACCGACGCCGACCAGCACGATCTCGCGCTCCGGATCGGATCCGACCGGCCCCGGCCGGAAGAGGAGGGACTGCCCGACGCCGCCGGTGAAGCCGTGGCGCTTGCACCACGTCGCATCCAGGGCATCGGACAGACCGAGTCCGAGCGGCTCAGGCGCAACCGCGTAACGGGGTCCGTCATCGGTCGAGTGGACCGGCAACCCGACCGGTCCTGCACCGGTCCCCAGCGTCTCGACGGTGCCGACACGCACGATCACGGTGTCACCTCGCCTTCTCCTGTCCTCACCGACTCCGTTGCGGGAGCGTCCGACTGCTTCTGCATCCCCGCCGCCCCCGCACCGCCGGACCGTGACGTCCGGCGCGACCTCGCATCACCGCGGGCGAGCAGGTGGTCGTCGCCCTCGGCCCAGCGGGCCATCGCCCAGAGGAGGTCCGAGAGACGGTTGAGGTAGAGGCCGACCTCCGACGATTCGATCGGTGCCGACACGGCGAGCCGTTCGGCCCGCCGCACGATCGTCCGCGCGAGGTCGAGTGCCGCCGACGCACGGTTGGCCCCCGGGACGACGAAGTCCGCAGGCATGTCGAAGCGCCCGATGAGCTCGTCGATCCGCTGCTCGAGCCGCGCGACCATCTCAGCAGTGACCAGCGTCTTACCGGCGACGAGCTTCGACCGGTGGGAGGGATCGGTCGCGACTTCGGCCATCAGCACGTAGAGATCACGCTCGAGGCCCGACAAGAGGGTGTCGAGCTCGGAGTCAGCAGTCGTCTCCGCCCGGGCGACCCCCATCGCAGCCTGGGCCTCGTCGACGGCTCCGTTGATCTGCATGACAGCCGCGTCCTTGCGGACCCGGCCGCCGTAGAGAAGACCGGTCGTCCCGTCGTCTCCGGTCTTCGTATAGATCTTCAGCACCGTCGCCTCACCGGCCAGATGCTAAACGACCCCGACTGACGGACCACTCCCTCCCCTGTCGCTCCGGCGCCCGTTGACCGGCGCGCCGTCGTCGACCCGGCGGCGGGCCGCTTGCAGCCTGCCGGATAGCCTTGGGTGGCGATGAGCTCAGGGCCCACCACCACGACGACCACCACCGGCTACCTACAGGCCGTGTCCCAACGCGTCGTCGTCTTCGACGGCGCCATGGGTACCAACCTGCAGCTGGCCGGCCTCGACGCGGGCGACTTCGGCGGGACCGACCTCGAGGGCTGCAACGAGCTCCTCGTCGTCACCCGGCCCGACGTCGTCGAGGGAGTCCACCGGTCCTTCCTCGAGGTCGGCTGCGACGTCGTCGAGACGGACACGTTCGGGGCGTCGGCGCCCGTGCTCGCCGAGTACGGACAACAGCACCGGGTGCGCGAGCTCAACCTCGCTGCCGCGGCGCTCGCCCGCCGGGCTGTCGACGAGTACACGACGCCCGATCGACCCCGGTGGGTCGCCGGCAGCATCGGGCCCGGCACGAAGTTCCCCACCCTCGGCCAGGTCCGCTACGCCGCTCTCCGCGACGCCTACGAGGAGCAGGCCGCGGCCCTGCTCGAGGGTGGGGTCGACCTGCTCATCGTCGAGACCGTCTTCGACCTGCTCCAGTCGAAGGCGGCGATCAACGGAGTCCGGCGGGCGATGCGGACTGCGGGGCGCCGCGTGCCGTTGCAGGCGTCGGTGACGATCGAGCTGACCGGCACCATGCTGCCCGGGACCGAGATCGGTGCGGCCCTCTGCGCCCTCTCCGCGATGGACGTCGACGTCATCGGCCTCAACTGTGCCACCGGACCTGCCGAGATGTTCGAACCGCTCCGCCACCTGTCCGCGCACGCGACCACTCCGATCTCATGCATCCCGAACGCGGGGTTGCCGTCCGTCGTCGACGGGAAGATGCACTACGACCTGACTCCCGAGCAACTCGCGGAATACCACCGCCAGTTCGTCGAGGAACTCGGCATCTCGGTGATCGGCGGGTGCTGCGGCACGACCCCGGCTCACCTCGCTGCAGTGGTCGACCAGTGCGCCGGCCTCACACCCGCGGCCCGGCGCCCAGAGCCCGAGCACGGTGCCGCGTCGATCTACACCCAGGTTCCATTCGCCCAGGACACCTCATTCCTCGTGGTCGGCGAGCGCACCAACGCCAACGGCTCGAAGAAGTTTCGTGAGGCCATGCTCGCCGCCGACTGGGACACCTGCGTCGCCATGGCCCGCGAGCAGGTCGGTGAAGGCTCCCACCTCATCGACGTCTGCGTGGACTACACGGGCGCGGACGGCGTGGCCGACATGGAGCAGATCGCCTCACGATTCGCGACCCAGTCGACGGCGCCACTCGTCGTCGACTCGACGGAGGCGCCGGTCGTCGAGACCGCCCTTTCTTGGATCGGTGGACGGGCCGTCATCAACTCGGTCAACCTCGAGGAGGGTGACGAGCCCGGCACCCGACTCGACTCGTTCCTCACCTTGGCCAAGGAGTTCGGCGCGGCGGTCGTCTGCACCTGCATCGACACCGAAGGACAAGCACGGACGGCGGACTGGAAGGTCCGGGCGGCGAAGGCCATCCACGACATCGCGGTCGAGCGGTACGGTCTGCGACCCGAGGACCTGCTCTTCGATCCGCTCGCGCTCCCGCTCTCGACCGGGCTGGAGGAGAGCCGGAAGGACGGCATCGAGACCATCGAGGGAATCCGCCGGATCAAGTCGGAGCTTCCCGGGGTCTACACGGTGCTCGGGCTCTCGAACGTCTCGTTCGGCCTCAACCCGGCCGCCCGGCAGGTCCTCAACTCGGTCTTCCTCCACGAGTGCGTCGAGGCGGGACTGGACGCCGCGATCGTCCACGCATCGAAGATCCTCCCGCTCTCGAAGATCGACGGGCGGGCGCGGGAGGTCTGCCTCGACCTCGTGTACGACCGCCGCAGCGACGGCTACGACCCTCTCACCGAGTTGCTCGGCTTGTTCGAAGGTGTCTCGGCGACGACCGCGACGACCAAGGAGGACCGCTCCGGCTGGAGCGTGGAGCGCCGCCTCGAGCATCGGATCGTGGACGGCGACCGCAACGGCATCGAGGCCGACCTCGACGAAGCGATGGACACCGGTCTGGCCCCGCTCGCCATCGTCAACGACGTCCTGCTCGTCGGCATGAAGACTGTCGGCGAGCTGTTCGCCTCCGGCGAGATGCAACTCCCGTTCGTGCTCGGCTCTGCCGAGACGATGAAGACGGCGGTCGCCCACCTCGAACCCTTCATGGAGAAGAGCGACCAGGGTGGGAAGGGCGTCATGGTGCTCGCGACCGTGAAAGGCGACGTGCACGATATCGGCAAGAACCTCGTCGACATCATCCTGACCAACAACGGTTATACGGTGAAGAACCTCGGGATCAAGGTCGGGATCGCCGAGATGGTCGCCGCCGCCGAGGAGGCGCAGGCGGACGCGATCGGCATGAGCGGGCTGTTGGTCAAGTCGACGCTCATCATGCGCGACAACCTCGAGGAGCTGAATCGTCGCGGCCTCTCGGACATCCCGGTCATCCTCGGAGGTGCGGCGCTCACCCGGACCTACGTCGAGCGCGACCTGCGGAAGGTCTACGACGGTCGGCTCTTCTACGGAAAGGACGCCTTCGAAGGCCTCCGGACCATGGACCGGCTCGTCGAGCTCGGTCGCAGCGGCGAGGACGATCCCGAGTTCGGCCGGACCGCCGGAGGCCGCAACCTGGGTCCACGCAAATCGGAGCTGCGGGAGCAGGCGGCCGCCGAGGCCCGTGCCCGTGGCGAGTCTCTGCCGGGGCGCTCGCCGGAGGTCGCCGACGACAACCCGCTCTTCGAGCCGCCCTTCGTCGGCAGCAGGGTCGCCCGGGGCATCGCGATCGACGATCTCGCCGCCTACCTCAACGAGACCGCGCTCTTCCGGAACCAGTGGGGGTACCGACCCGAGGGCGGTGAGGACGACGCTGCCTTCAAAGACCGGGTGCGCGGCCTCCTTCGTGAGCAGCTGGCCAGGGCAAAGGCCGAACAGCTCCTCGTCCCCCAGGTTGTGTGGGGGCACTTCGCCGCCAACGCGGACGGCGACGACCTCGTCATCTTCAAGGACGAGAGCCGCTCCGCCGAATGGATGCGCTTCACCTTTCCGCGACAGGTCACCGAGCCGTGGCTCTGCATCAGCGACTTCTTCCGTTCAGTCAGCTCGGGCGATCCGGACTGGGCCAGCTTCCAAGTGGTGACCATGGGATCCCGGGTCTCAGAGGAGGCTGCACGGCTCTTCGCCGAGGACCAGTACCAGCAGTATCTCTACCTCCACGGACTCGGCGTCGAGATGGCCGAGGCGCTCGCCGAGTACTGGCACCGGCGCATCCGCGAGGAACTGGGCTTCGCGGAGGAGGACGGACCGACGCTCACCGGGTTGTTCAAGCAGAAGTACCGGGGCGGGCGCTATTCGTGGGGCTACCCCGCCTGTCCTGCGCTCGAGGACAATGCCAAGGTGGTCGATCTGCTTGCGGCCGACCGAATCGGCGTCGAGGTCAGTGAGGGCTTCCAGCTGCACCCCGAGCAGTCGACGACCGCGATCATCTGCCACCATCCCCAGGCCAAGTACTTCATGGCCTGACGGGCGGCCCGCGCCCCGACCGACGTGCCTCAGGAGGTGCTTTTTACCTCAAGTGCGGCCCCGAACAGGTCGAATCCTCCTCCATGCCTGCAATTGGCGCCGAACATGACAGCTGGTCGGCGCAGCTCTTGGAGGACCGGCGTCCGGACGCGCCCACCCCGCAATCGAGGCCGATCGCGGGACCTCCTACCCCGTCGCGCCTGATCGGCGGCGCACGGGAGACCGCGGGCCCGGACGCGGGCCCGGGTCAGGTCGCCGACCCCGACGGACCGGAGGCGCCCATCGCCACGGATGCCGACGATCTCGAAGGAGTCCTGCTCGAGATCGAGCACGGAGAGACGACGCTGTTCGAGGCCGCGATCAGCGCGTTCCACGCCGGGGAGTTCCAGCGGGCGGAGTCGCTCTTCCTCGAGGAGGCCGAGCGCACGGTCGACACGGCCCCCCAGCGCGCAGCCATCGCATTCCGTCAGGCCGCACTCGCCGCGCGGCAAGGAGGGAACGTGGACGGCTCCGATCACTGGATGCGCCTGGCAGGACGCGAGTACCTGAGGGTCAGCGAGGACGACCGGACGCCGCTGCCCTTCATCCGCGAGGCCGCCGTCATGGCTGCCAAGTGCTTCCTCAGCGTCGAGAACCTGCACGTGGCCTCCAAGGGTCTCCGTCGCGCACAGGCCATCGAGACCGCGCTGAGCGCTGATGCCGATCTCATGGCCGCTGTCCCGGACATCCCGTTCCGGCACGCCGAGCCCTTTCTTCCTCAGGATGCATCTGCCGGAGCGGGCGGGACCGCTCAACCACCGATTGCCGCTTCGGCACCTTCCGGACCGCGCTCGGCGATGACTTCACCCGAGGTCGTGATCGCCGATCCTGTCGCCGCCGGTGGCGATGTTGCAGAGAATGCCGCCGCTGCGCCAGCGCGGCGCCGGGGGGCATTCCGCATCCTCCATGCGCGCTTGGCCGGCGACCACGTGACCTGAGCCGACCCATGCTCAACGCCCTCCTGCCACCTCCAGGGCCATCGCTCAGCACAGGGGCACCCCTCCTCGAACGTCGCACGCGTGCCCGTCGCGCCGACGACGTCGACGTGCTCCTCACGACCGAAGGCACCTACCCATTCGTGACCGGCGGCGTCAGCACCTGGGCCGACCAGTTGATCTCCGGCCTGGCCGAGCGCCAGTTCGTCGTCTACTCCGTCGTCGCCAACACCTCGATGGCGGTCCGATACGAGCCCCCGCCCAATCTGATCGAGGTGGTGCACGTCCCGCTCTGGGGCACCGAGGACAACGCCGAGTTCAACCCTCGGCCGGGTTGGATCTCGAGAAGGTTGCGCCGTCCCGGCAAGCGGTTCGAGCGCGAATTCCTCCCTGCGTACTCCCAGTTGGTGGTCTCGGTCGCCCTCGGAGAGGGCGGACCGGACGACCTGGTGGCCGCACTGTGCGCATTGGCGGCCTATGCCGAGCACTACAGCCTCAAGCTCGCCATGCGCGACGGTCGGACCTGGCGACTGTTCCGCGACACGCTTGCCGCCCATCCGTTGTTCCGGAGGTTGACCACCCACGAGGCCATCGACCTCGCCCGGTCCGTCTACCGCTATCTCGCACCGCTCGACTACCCCGCCGAGATCCCGCAGGTCGTGCACGCCTCGGCCGCGGCATTCTGTGCGATTCCAGCGGTCGTGCTCCGCGAGCGGTGGGGCGTCCCCTTCCTCCTGACCGAACACGGGGTCTACTACCGCGAGCGGCTGCTCGCCCTCGGACGCAACGACACGAGCAGCCCCTATCGCGCGTTCCTCTCGAACTTCTACGCCGCAGTGGTCGCGATGGCGTATTCGAGAGCGGATCTGGTCGCCCCGGTCGCGCGCTTCAACGCGTCGTGGGAGATGCGGCTCGGCGTCGACGAGGACAAGATCCACCCGATGCCGAACGGCGTGGACCCCGAGCGGTTCCCGCTCGAGCGTCCTGCCGGCAGCGGTACGGGGCCACTCACCCTGGTCGCGATGGCCCGACTCGAACGCCTCAAGGACATCCACACGCTGCTGCGCGCCTTCGCCATCGTGCAGACCCGTATCCCCGGGGTCCGCCTCCAGATCTACGGACCGGAGAGCGACGCCGGCTACGCACGGAGCTGCTACGCGCTCGCCGAGCAGCTCGAGCTCGGCGGCTCGTGCACGTTCATGGGCCCGACCACCGACGTCGGCAGCGCCCTCAACGGCGGTGACCTCGCAGTGCTCTCGAGCATCTCGGAGGGCTTCCCCTTCGCGGCGATCGAGGCCCTGATGGCCGGACGGCCGATGGTGGCGACCGACGTCGGCGGCGTGCCCGAAGTGGTCCAGCCGCCCTACGGCAGGTTGGTGAGCCCCGGTCGCCCCGCCGACCTGGCCGACGCGATCTGTGCAATGGCCGACGACCGCGGCGACCTCGCCCGGCTCGGCGTGCTCGCCCGCCAGGCGATGATCGAGTCCTACACCCTCGACGTCTTCCTCGAGGGCTACCGCTGGCTCTACGACGAGGTGCGGAACCGTGTCCACGGACACTGAACTCGGGCCGTCCGGCCTCGTCGGGCGCGTGCCCGCAACGCTCAACGAGCTCCGCCTCGAGCCCTCGGTCTACGACGATCTCCACGTCGAGGCGCGCCGCGTGCTCGACCGCAACCCGGAGCCCCGCAACCTGCGCGACGTGACCGTCGCACTCGAATCGATGGGCTACACCACCTCGGGAGCGGAGGCGCTCGGTTTCGACAGCGTCTTCGATCTCGCGGTCGCGGTCTTCGACCTCACCTACCTCTATTACCTTCCGCGTAGCCGCCCGGCACCCGACCGGCAGCGCTCGTGGCGCAGGTTCGTGGACGACTATCTCTCGGGGTCGTGGTACGGGGTCCCGTGGATCATGTCGATCGTGGTCCTCTTCGTCGGCCGGGTGGCCCTGTGGTCCTCACTGGACTCGACTCCCCAGGTTGCCGCCATGGTGTCCCTGGCATTCTTCGTCGCAGCAGTGCTGTCGGGCGCGGCCTCTCAGATGCTCGCCCGCAAGGGCACCTTCTACTTCCTGCAGAGGAACTTCCCGCTCGTCCGCTGGACCGTCAACCGCGTCCTCGTCTACGCGCTGGCGACGGCATGCCTCGTCATCGCGACGCTCTACGCCAGCTATGTCGTTCCGGTCTACGGGCTCCATTTGGGGGAGGTGTTCGCAGAGTTCGCGGTCGCGATCTTCATCTTCCTGGTCAGCGCTGCCCCCCTGTACATGCTGCGCCGCTTCTACACGTTGGCGCTCGCGACCGGACTCGCATTGGTGGTCACGCTGGCGTCCGCACACCTCTTCACACATGCGTCGACCGGCGTCCGCCATGCGCAGCTGCTCGGACTCGCCGTCGGATCGGGCGCGATGGTGGTCATCGCCGCGAGCTACCTCGCAGTCCGGACCGAGACCGGCCAGGTGGCCTCCGACTCGCTGGTCGTCGTGAAGCCTCCCGAGCTCCGCGTCGTCCTGTGGCACTCGGCACCGTACGCCCTCTACGGACTCTGCTACTTCATCATGATCCTGGTCAGCTCTCTCGTCGTCGGCTTCGCGTACGGACACACGCTCGGGGTCTCGCAGTTCGTCTACCCCTCAGCTTTCGAGGGCTCATTCGACCTCGCGCTCCTCGACCTGGTGGTGCTCCTCGGCCTCGTTCACGCGTCCATCGAACGGTTCGGCAGGCACCTGATCCCACTGCTCGAGCACCACGGCCTCGATCGTTGGGACCACGCCCGGGCGGCCCTCCGGCGGGAGTGGGCGACCAGCGTCTCCGTCCTGGTCGTGATCTCGGTGACCGTGGCGTTCACCCTTCCGTCCATCCTCCTCGCCGTGCTCCCGGCCGCGCTGACCGCACCGGTCCGGTCGCCGGGCGGATTCTCCGCGCTGTTGGTCGCGTCGCTCGGTTTCGCGATGGTGCCGATCGGCATGCTCTGCAGCCAGTACCTGTTCTTCCTCGGCCGTCCGAAGGCCCCGGTGATCGGGGCGGCGACCGGTGCCGTGGTCAGCACGGTCGCGACGGCGGCGTTCGTCGCCGGTGGCAACCTCATGTCGGGCTCGTGGGGCCTGCTGGCCGGGACGACCGTCTACACGATCATCACCTGTCTCGCGTCCTATCGGGTGCTCTCGAGCGGCGAGGAGTCGTTCTATGCCTCGTTCTGATCGGTCCACCTTCGACGGCGCTCCGACGGAAGGGAGCCCGTCCGACGGTCCTCTCCCCGATGAGTCCATCGAACCCTCCCGATCGTGGGATCCACTCGATGACGAGACCGGAAGGGCCCGCCGGCGGCAGACCCACTGGACCTGGCACAGCCGTCCCTCATGGGGACGCCGGGCGGTCGCCGCCTTCCCCGTCGTCGCGGCCGTGCTCTCAATCGTCCTCGTCGCCGAGTCGACGGCGGCGAGCCAGAGCGTCATCGACCAGTTCCAGTCGGTCACCGGGACCGGCGGCGCAACCCTGCTCGTGAGCACGCCGGCCTCGACGGGACCCGTGCAGTCCGCACCCGGTCAGTTCGCCGATTACCACGGTGTCACCTTCGACGCGCCAGGCTCCGCGACGACGCGCATCCCTGAGAGCACCTCGCTCGCCATTCCGGCCTACCCCGGCTGGGAGGCGAACGGAAGCGCAGGGGCGGCCAACGCGTTCGCGACCATCGACGGCGGTCTCCTCAACGTCGGGGTCGTGCGTCCCACGAACGACTTCCGCGGCTGGTTCCTGACCGCGACCAGCGCCACGCCGACGAACTGCGCCTTCCAGTTCGACGCGATGTCACCGCCACCGGTGGCGTCCTCGACCCCCGGGGCCGTCGGCGAGTTGGTCATGGCGGTTCAGACCTCCGACACCGTCACGACCGGCGACATCAACTACGTGGTCGTTGCCGAGATCGTCGACCCGGGTGGCCGGCGGTCACTGCTCACCGGATATTCGCTCGGTCATCTCAGCCACGCCGTCGAGCACGTCCTGAAGGAGGTGCCGTGGACGGCGGGACCGCTCGACGTCTCGATCGAGAGCAACGGCAGCAACCAACTCGCCGTCTGGGTCGACGGCGCCCTCTTCTACCGTGCCACCGACCTCCACATGGGAATCGCCCCGCCCTTCGAGCCCTACCTCGAAGTCCAGGCACGCCACACCGCCTACACCGTCGCCTTCCGCGGCTACTCGAGCTCGTGCGCACCCGACATCGCAGTTTCCAACCTCACTGACGGCAGCACCGTGAGGCTCGGCAATCTGCATGCCGTCGCGCGTGGCGGCAGTGCGGTCCTTCCTCTCGCCCAGTCCGCGGTGCCGGTCACCGGCGCCCTCACCCTCTCGGAGTCCGGGTCGTCGCAGTTGATCACGTTCGCCAGACGCACGTTCTGGCCTGGTACCCGGCTGTCGTTCGAGCCGGGGACCTGATCAAGGCCGGCCCACCGCCTCCGATCAGGTCGACCGCGACGGTCCCCGGCTCCGGATCGTCACTACGATGGATGCGTCGGCAAGGTGGTGCGTGGCGGCAGCCGACCTGTCGGACGTGAGCTGCGCAGCAGATGGGAGTGCAACGTGTGGTCTCGAGGCATCCTCGGCATGGTGTGCTGCATCACCGGATTGGTCTGGATCCTTCAGGGCACCGATGTCATCACCTCGTCGCGGGTGATGAGCGGGCACGGCAGGTACACGGCCTACGGAATCGTGCTGGTGGTGGTCGGTCTCGCGCTGATCGCCTGGGCTGCGCGGATCCGGCAAGCCCGGCTCGGCGCCAGGGCTGCGGCCGCCTCAGCAGCGGTGAGCGTCACGTCTGCCGAGTCGGAACCGTCCGAGTCCGCGTAGGTCGCCCCACGGTCTCGCCCCCTCGTCTCGCCCTGCAGCAGGCGGGCGGCTGCGACCGGCACACAGAATTTCCCGTGCGTCTACCCAGAGCCGTCGGTACCATGGATGACAATGCATGAGATCGTCCGACAGGGGCTCGGGGGCATCTCGGTGAACAGCAGCCTGGTCCATGACGAGGTGTACCCCGTCGCGGCCGTCCTGTGCATCTCGCTCGTGCTGCTCACCGTCAAGGCGAAGCGCGCCCGCGACCAGCGCCGGAGGAAGGCCGCGTCGACCGGCTACCACGACTTCGACGTCGCGCGCTACGGCGTCAGTGCTGCGGGCACGTCACTGATCGACGCGACGCTCACCAACGCGCCGCCGACCCTCGCTCCGACGTTCGTCGCGGGACAACGCTCCGGACGGCATCTCTCCCGTCGCCGGCGAGAGCGGCAGGTCGAGCCACAGCTCGGCGCTGTCGTCGTCGCGGCCGGTCCACTCCCCGCCTTCGACGCAGACGAGGCACTGCGTCTGCGTCCACCTTCGGCGCCCGCGCAGACGCCCCTGCCCGCGACGACACCCCTGCCGGCGCCGGCGACCGGCGAGTCGGCACTACCGCCACCGCCACCGCCACCGGTGGCCGGCCTCCCACCACTGGTGTCGGAGGCGCCCGGATCACCTGTCGCCTTCGACGACCTGGTGGTGGGGTCTGACGACCTGGTGCTCGGGTCCGACGACCTCGTATCGGGTGCCGGGACCGGCACGTCCCCGGGTCTTCCACTGCTGCTCCCGCCACCACCTTCGTAGGTCGGACCGGCCAGCGTCGACGGTCCATGGCACCCCGTACGGGCAATGGCGCGGCCTCCGGTTCTCAACCGGCCGCATTGCCGTGACCCGGCCGTGACGTCCTATCGCAAGATCTCCGCCTTCTACGACGCGGTGATGGACGATCCCCAACCGCGGGCCGACCGTGTCACGGCTTGGATCACCCGTTTCCACCCCCATGCACACTCGCTCCTCGAGCTCGGGTGCGGAACTGGTGCGATCCTCGCGCGTCTCCCCGATCTCGCGTCGATGACCGGACTGGATCGTTCGCCCGAGATGCTGGCGGTCGCCAGGGAGAAGGTGCCCTGGGCCAACCTTGTCGAAGGGGACATGGCATCGTTCTCGGTCGGCGAGCGATTCGACGTCGTGATCTGCGTGTTCGACAGCATCAACCATCTCCTGACCTTCGTCGAATGGCGGTCCATGTTCGGTTGCGTCCACGACCATCTCGCCGACGACGGACTGTTCATCTTCGACGTGAACACGCTCGGCGAGCTCCGACGCCTCGGCGATGAACCCCCGTGGGTGTACGACTTCGACAGAGGCGTCATGATCATGGACGTCGAATTCGCCGCGGACGGGCCGGACAGCGGGATGTCGCGCTGGGACATCCGGATCTTCGAAGAAGTCGACGAGTCGCGATTCGAGCTCCATCACGAGGTCGTCGACGAGATGGCTGTCGGCCTGGGTCGGATCCGTGCCGCGGTCGATCCATGGTTCGTCCTCCTCGACGAAGCCGACGAGCGTGGAGGCGTGCCCACCGACGACTCGGTGAAGGCCCATTTCGCGTTGCGCCGGAGGTCGTGAGCTCAAGACAGCCCTTGCCGACGGAGAGCGACCGCCGGCTCACCGCGAGGCCGGCTGGATAGGGTGTTCTCGATGGCTGGTCGGTATGACGGAAGCAGCTCGGCGGGTCGCGCCGGGAGCAGGTGGACATCGTTCGTCGCCGACGATCCTCCAGCCGGGAAGGTCGCACGCACGCTGCACGAGCAGCACAACCCGCACCACCGCCTCCGAGTCGAACACGATGCGCACACGCTCCTCATCCATCTGAGCGACGAGGAGGGGGCCAGCTGGACGACGTTCGCCGTCGACCGACCGACCCGTCGCTGGAGCGTCGGCCGGGCTGCGCGGCAGTCCGATGCGGCGACGGTGGCCTACGCCGCCCTCAACCGATCCGACACCTGAACCAGCACCGAGCACCGAGCACTCCACCGACCGACTGACCGACTGACCGACTGACCGACCGACCGACCGACCGGAGCAGATTCGAATGGACACCGATGTGACCGCACTCTCGGACCAGCACCGAGAGCTCGCCGTTCTCCTCGACCGCCTCTCCGCTGACGACTGGAACGCACCCACCCGCTGCGACGGATGGGGAGTCCGCGACGTCGTCGTACATCTCGCGCAAAGCGACGAGATGGCGGTCGGAAGCGTCACCGACACGTTCGATGCGGTGATGGCGCAGCTGACCGACGGACTCGGATCAGCGAACTCCGTGGACGAAGCGGTGGCGTCCATGGTGGCACGGGACCGTGATCTCACATCGGACGACGTGCATGCACGCTGGACGACCGCTTCCTCGCGACTGGTCGACGCACTGGCCGACTCGGATCTCTCGACGCGCGTCATGTGGGTCGCCGGCCAGGTCTCCATACGCACGCTCGTCACGACGCGCATCGCAGAGACATGGATCCACGCAGACGACGTTGCGGGCGCAGTGGGCACCGTGCTCCCACCGAGCGATCGGCTCCGTCTGGTGGCGCGCCTCGCGTGGCGCACGCTGCCGTACGCCTTCGCCCAGGCCGACCGCCAACTGCACGGTCCGATCGCGTTCCGCCTGACCTCGCCGTCGGGGACACCTTGGGACTTCCTCCCCGACGAGCTCCCGCTGACCACCATCCGCGGCGCCGCGACCGACCTCTGTGCAGTGGCCGCACGCAGGGTGGATGCGAGATCGACCTCGCTGACCGGCGACGGCCCGGACGCCTCGGACGTGCTCGCTCTCGTCCGGACCTACGCCTGACAGAGCCGTGTAGGTTCGCCCCTTCACGGGCCTGTGCGCCCAGGCCGATGACCGAGGTACCGGCCGTGAACGAATCGTCACCCGGTTCGCGTCGACGACTTGGAACGCCCGCTCGGCTCATCCGACATGGCGCTGGCCAGGATCGACCACGCGACATTCCTCTGGACCACGATCGGTCATCCAAGCGGTTGACCTGCGTGTTCACAGGAATTTCACCTGTGCGGCCACCGTTCCCGATCGACATTGCGCTTGCGCCCGATTTCACAAGCGCCCGCGCGCCCGCTACAGTTCCCCGCCAGAAAAGAGCGGTACCCGTTGGACCGTGTCAAGGGAGATGAGGGGAATGCCTCCCGATCGTTCGTACCCTTGACGACGCGCGCGCCAACTGACCAGGAGACGACACGTAACCAGCACCACCGAATGGACGTAAGCACCCGCTAGCACACCCAGCTCTTGTAGCAAGGCCGTACCACCCTTCCCGGTGCTCGGCTGGGGCGTTGAATGCACCGATGTGGGGTCCACCCAACCAGAAGAGAGTCGACGCGCATCCGCTGAGCAGCGGTACGTCGACCGACCGAGGAAAGGTCACCCACCGTGTTTTCTTCATTCCTGTCTCGTCATACCCGTTCGCGCGCTCTTTCGGAAATTCCCGAGCGGATCCGCCGCCGGCGCGCCCGTCACCGTCGAAAGGTCGTCGCCCTGTTGGCGACGATCGTCACGACTCTCACCGTCGGCTTCGTCACGAGCATCACCTCCGCGTCGGCGGCCCTGCCGACCGGCGCAGGCATGGTCCTCGGAGCCCCGATCGTCGACGTCGCGTCCATGCCCAATGGCCAGGGTTACTGGGAAGGTGCCTCCGACGGCGGCGTCTTCGCCTTCGGTGGCGCCGGCTACTACGGGTCGACCGGCAGCCTCCATCTCAACAAGCCGGTCGTCTCCATGACGGCAACCCCCGATGGGCGCGGGTACTGGGAAGTCGCGTCCGATGGTGGCGTCTTCGCCTTCGGCGATGCCGGCTACTACGGCTCCGCGGGTTCACTCCCCCTGAGCCAGCCGGTCGTCGGGATCCAGTCGACACCGGACGGACGTGGGTACTGGATCGTCAGCTCCGACGGCGGCGTCTTTGCCTTCGGCGATGCCGGCTATTTCGGAGCGGCGACCGGCATGTCGCCGACCAGCCCGATCGTCGGACTCGCGTCGACGTCGGACGGTCTGGGCTACTGGATGGCCGCGGCCAACGGATCGGTCTTCGCTTTCGGCTCCGCGACCTTCAGCGGTGATGCTCCCGCCGGTTCGCCCGTCGTCGGCATCAGCGCCCGGGGCAACGGTTACCGGCTCGTCGCGTCCGACGGCGCCGTCTACGCACTTGGCGGCGCAGCGTACGACGGGTCGACCGGTGGCGATTCACTCAATCGGCCGATGATCGGGATGTCCGCGACGCGAGACGGGTACATCACCGTCGCCTCGGACGGCGGCATCTTCTCCTTCGGGGCGGCCGGGTTCTTCGGCTCGCTGAGCGGCAGCACGGTCTACAGCCCACCGGCGCCTCCCGCCGCCGCCGTCGACGGGATCACTCCCTACCAGCGCGCCGCGTGGGACAAGGTCAACGTCTGCGAGGAGGGCGGCGTCTGGAACGTCGACGGATCCGTCTTCAGCGGTGGGCTCGGCTTTACCCACGCCAACTGGAACCGGTTCAACACCTTCGGGTTCCCGAGCGACGCCGCCTTTGCGACGCCGGACCAGCAGATCCGTGTCGCGGTCGCCTTCGCCACGGCTTACTGGGGCAATCCGAACGCCGCTCCGGACCAGAACGGGTGCACCGGCGGCTACTGAGCCTCGGGCGAGGACGGCAACGACCCCCGGCGCGCAGTACCTGCCGTCGGGGGTCGGCCGATCCTCAGAGCGCGAGTGTGTCGCCCCCGTCGACGACGAGGGCCGCACCGTTGACGAAACGAGCCTGCTGCGAGCAGAGGAACGCCACGATCTGCCCGAAGTCGCCAGGATCACCCATCGTTCGACCTTCGCCGCCGAGCTCGCGCATCCGATCGGTCGCGTGCGGTCCGGGACAGATGAGATTGAGCGTGACGCCGGAGTCTTCGGCAGCGAGGTCTCGGGCCGCCGTCTTCGCCCATGCCCACAGACCGGCGCGCGCCGTGTTGGACAACGCCAGCGCCGGCACGGGCTGGACGACCGAGTACGAGGTGATGCAGCAGATCCGGCCCCACCCGGACCGCCGCATCCCCGGGAGAGCCTCGCGGGTCAGCCTGACGGCGGAAAGGAGGTTGGCATTGAGGGCCGCCTCGAGGGCACGGTCGTCGAGGTCGAGGGACCGCCCGGGCGGTGGACCTCCCGCATTGGCGACGACGATGTCCGCGCTGCCGAACCTGTCGATCGTGGCTGCAACCAGTCGCGCCGGTGCCGCCGGGTCGGTGATGTCGTCCACCGCGGTCTCCACGGTCCCCCCGAGCTCGAGGAGCTCCGACCTCGCCTCCGCGAGGGTCGCCGCATCCCGAGCGGTGAGCAGGACCGAGACGCCCTCGGCGGCGAGCGCCCGTCCCGTCGCCCGGCCGAGCCCGCGGGAACCCGCCACCACCAGTGCCGCCTTGCCTTCGATCCCGAGATCCATCCGGAGGCTCCTCCCGGCTACGGTTCGATGACGACGAGGTCGTGGTTCGCATGGTTGATCGGCTCCGGCCTCCCGTCAGTCCCCACGACCACGATGTCCTCGAGACGCATCCCGAACCGGTCCGGCCAGTAGATCCCCGGCTCGACCGAGAAGGCATGGCCGGGACACAGCGGTTCGCCGTTGCCGGCCACGAGGTATGGATCCTCATGCTCCTCGATGCCGATGCCGTGCCCGGTGCGGTGGACGAAGAGCTCGCCGAACCCGGCGTCGTGGATGATCTCCCTCGCCACCCTGTCGACGTCTTCGGCCGGGATGCCCGATCCGGCCGCAGCCACCGCCGCCTGCTGCGCGGCGGCGAGGGCACGGTAGGCCTCCGCGACCTCGGCGGACGGGGCGCCCGTGACCACGGTCCGGGTGATGTCGGAGCAGTAGCCGACGTCACCGTCCAGCGAGTAGCTTCCGCCGAAGTCGCAGACGACCGTCTCGCCCGTCCCGATCACCCGTGGTCCTGAGTCGTGGTGCGGGCTCGCGGCGTTCGGCCCGCTCGCGACGATCGCGAAGTTCACCTGCTGGTGCCCCTCGTCGACGAGCCGGGCGCCGATGTCGGCGGAGACCTTCGATTCGGTCTGCCCGACGAGTGCGATCTCCCCCCGCTGGAGCGCGCCAGCCACCCGGTCGGCGGCTGCTGCCGCGGCACGGAGCGCATCCACCTCGACCCTGTCCTTCACTGCGCGGATCGGCGAGGTCACGGTCGACGCGCGTGTCCACGTCGCTCCGGCGATCCGCTCCTGGAGATCGAGGACCGTCGTGGCCCACGCACGGTCGGAGACGGCGAGCACCGGATGCGTGGAGGTCTGCGCGGAACGTTGCATGAGGGACGCGACGAGCGCGATCGGATCCTCGCTGTCGTTCCAGCTCGCCACCTCGAAGAGGTCGCCGGCATCGGGCACCCGGGGCGCTTCGAGTGCCGGGACGACCAGCACGGGATCGCCGGTGCGCCTGAGCACCAGCATCGTCAGGCGCTCGAGCGGCATGGCGCGGTAGCCGGTGAGCCACGGTAGGTCGGCTCCGTGCGAGAGCAGGAGCGCATCGACCCCGGTCTCGCCCATGCGGTCACGGACACGACCGATCCGCTCCCACCGCCTGGCCCGGAGGGCGTCGCCGAGGACGCTCACCGACCGCTCACCGATCGCTCACGACGCCTGCACCACGGACGAGGAGACGGCCTCTCTCGCGTGGTAGCTCGAGCGCGTCAGCGGGGAGGACTGCACGTGCGTGAACCCCATCGCCATCCCGACGCGTCGGAGCTCGTCGAACTCCTCGGGAGTCCACCAGCGGGCAACCGGCAGCTGGCCGGCCCCTGGCCGCAGATACTGTCCGATCGTCACGATCTCGACCCCCACGCCGCGGAGGTCGGCCAACGTGGCGTGGACTTCGTCAAGGTGCTCGCCCATGCCGAGGATGATGCCGGACTTGGTCAGCAGTCCAGCGTCGCACGCCTGCGCGAGGACCGAGAGGCTCCGCGCGTAGCCGGCCGACGGGCGCACCGCGCGTTGCAGCCGCGGCACCGTCTCGATGTTGTGGTTGAACACATCGGGTCGAGCGGAGAAGAGCACTTCGAGCGCCTCCGCATCGCCCTTGCAGTCCGAGACCAGCACTTCGACTGCGGTCGCAGTCGTCCGCCGACGCACTGCCTCGATGGTGGTGGCGAACGCTCCGGCACCACCGTCGGTCAGGTCGTCGCGGGCCACGCAGGTGATCACCGCGTGGGCGAGTCCCATCCGTGCGACCGCCTCCGCGACCCGCTCGGGTTCATCCGGATCGAGCGGCAGTGGCCGCCCGGTCTCGACCTTGCAGAACCCGCAGGCGCGGGTGCACTGCGCACCGTTGATCATGAATGTCGCCGTCCCGCCGGACCAGCATTCGTAGATGTTCGGACAGCCTGCCTCCTCGCAGACGGTCGTCAGCTGCAGGTCGTGCAGGTCGCGCCGGAGGTCGAGGTAGCTCGAGCCCATCGAGGCCTTGACCCTGAGCCAAGCCGGCTTGCGCGCGCTGACGGGGAGCCCGGTCGACGGGTCGACACCGGACCGGAGGAGCCGACGGTCGAGGGCCCGAAGGGTCACGACTCGCCGCCCACCCCCATCGTCGGCGGCGGGTTGCGGGTCGTTCCCTACAGGTCGCTCCGGGCCGCTGCCGGGCCCGACCGGTGGCCGCCCCTGGTCTGCCGTGATCGGCGCCCCTTGGCGGGGGCCGTCGGTGACCCGCTGCACCTCGTCGATCGGACCCCATTGCTCGCTCGCGGCCACGACCACCGCGTCGACGACCTCTGACATCGAGACCCGGAGACCTTCTGCGGCGAGCGAGGTCACCGGCTTGTCCTCGATGCCGCACGGCACGATTGCTCCGAACATCGAGAGGTCGACGTCGACATTGAGCGCGAACCCGTGGGTCGTCCGTCCCCGGGCGGTGCGGACCCCGATGGCGCAGATCTTGCGCGGACCGGAGCCGGTGGCGACGTCCGGTTCGTCGAGTCCGACCCAGACCCCCGGATAGCCCGCGAGCCGTCCGACCTGCTCAGCGGGCACCCCGAGCCCGACCAGCGTGTCGATCACCAGCTGCTCGACACGTCGGACGTGCTCCGGTCCTCGGTGCGGACCGGCCCCGACCGACACGATCGGGTAGCCGACCAGTTGACCCGGACCGTGATAGGTCACGTCGCCCCCGCGATCGACCCTGAGCAGCTCCGCACCGAGTGCCACGGGGTCAACGAGCACGTGCCCCTCGTCCACGTTGGTGCCGAGCGTGAAGACATGGCCGTGCTCGAGGAGCAGCAGATAGTCGTCCGACGAACGCCTGGCGAGCGCACGCTGGAGCGCCCAGGCCTCGCGGTAGGGCACGCGGCCCAGCCAGCGGATCCTCATCGGGTTCGGAGACGTGAGGTCGGGTCGGGCAACGGTCGGGGCGACGGGGCTCAGAGCTCGACGGACCAGTCTCGGTCGGACAGGATTTCGGAAAGCCGGGCGAGGAACCGCGCCACATATGCGCCGTCGACTGCCCGATGGTCGAAGTTCATCGCCACGAGCCCGACCGAGTGGATGCCGATCGACTCGGTTCCGTCCGGCGAGGTCACCACCACCGGTCGCCTGGACACCCCGTCGGTCGAGAGGATCGCAACCTGCGGCTGGTTGATGATCGCCCCGGTGATGAGCGTTCCGAAGGGTCCCGCATTGGTGATGGAGAACGTACCGCCGCTGATGTCGTCGAGGCTCAGCCGCTTCGTCCGGGCACGGTCGGCGACGTCACGGATGCGGCGGGCCATGCCCTTCAAGTTGAGCTCTTCGGAGCCGTGGACGACGGGGACGATGAGGCCCTGGTTGTCGAGGTCGACCGCGATTCCGAGGTTGACCTGACGGTGCACGATCAGCGCATCTTCACCGACCGACGCGTTGAGGTGCGGATAGTCGACGAGGGCCTCGACGGTCGCCCGCCCGACGAACGGCAGATACGTGAGGGGAAATCCCTCTTCCTCACGGAACCGCTCGCCGTAGGCCCGCCGCACTCGTTCGACCGACTCGTAGTCGATCTCCTTGACCATCAGCGTGTGCGCGGAGGTCGCCTTCGAGCGGATCATGTGCTCCGCGGTGCGGCGCCGGATGTTGGTGAAGGGCAGTACCTCGTCGGCTGCGGCCGACGCCTCACCGGTGCGACGGTCGACCGCCCGCTGGGTCTCGGCGGCTCCCTCGCGGGTCGGTGGCGGGACGTCGGTGGCGGGGCGACCGGAGATGCTCGGAACGGGTGACGGCTCCGTCGAAGGTGCGGACCCGCCCGGGGCGCCCGCCGCGATGAGGGCCTCGACGTCAGCTCTCGTGATCCGACCCCCGAGCCCGGTCCCGGCGATCGCCGAGGCGTCGAGGTCGTACCGGTCGAGGAGCTTGCGAACGACGGGTGAGAGCACGATCCCGTTGCCGGATCGAACCGGCCCACCGCCGCCAGGCCCACCGGTCGCCGCGGAAACGGCGGACGCGGCGGACGTGGCGGGGAACGTCGGGGTCGTCGGGGACGTCCGGGTGGTCGCCGGTTTGTCGGCGTCGGACGGCGGACCAACAGGAGGCGAGGTCGGGGTCTGCGAGGTGGTGGCCGTCACGGTCGGAGCCACGGGGGGCTCGCCCGGTCGACGCGGCGCGCCGGTCTCGGGAGCGAGTGCGGGTTCGTCGGGGAGCGCGGTCGTGATCGCGGTCACGGCCGGGGGTCGTTGCACCGCCGGCGCCGGCGCCTCGTCCAGAGGTTCGGCCGTTGGAGTCGGCGGAGCCATGGGAGCCGGCGCCGATGCGTCCGGCGCAACGGCTGGCGTTGCGTCGGACGCCGCGGACGCTGCGGACGCCGCGGACGCCGGAGCCGCTGGAGCCGGAGCCCCGTCGTCGCCGATGACTGCGAGGGTGGCCCCCACGTCAACCGTGTCCCCCTCCTCGACCAAGATCGCCGTGATGACCCCGCCGGCAGGAGACGGGACCTCGGAGTCGACCTTGTCCGTGGAGACCTCGAAGAGGGGCTCGTCGCGGGCGACCGAGTCGCCCACCGCCTTGTACCACTTGGTGATGGTGCCCTCGGTGACGGTCTCGCCGAGCTGGGGCATCGTGACGTCAGGCAAGGTGGATCCCCCTTCCGGCGAGCGCGAGCATCGTCTCGCCGAACGTCTCGGTGAGGGACGGGTGCGGTTGGATGAACTGCGCGACCTCCTCGGCGGTCGCCTCCCAGTTGACGGCCAGGTACCCGGCTCCGAGCTGCTCGGTGACCCAGGGCCCGACGAGGTGCACGCCGAGGATCCGCCCGCCCGTGCCGTCAGGTCGCCGCTCCGCCACCACTTTCACCAGACCGTCGATCTCACCGATGATGCGTGCCCGGCTGTTGCCGCCGAACGGATCCTTCTTGACCACGACGTCGTACCCGGCCGCCGTGGCAGCCGACTCGGTGAGACCAGCGAAGGCCACCTCGGGGTGGCAGTAAATGGCCCACGGAACCCGGTCGTAGTCGACCGGCACGACCTGTTCCCCGAGGATCCCCTTGACGGCGACGACCGCCTCGGCGAATCCCACGTGTGCCAGCTGGGGCGTGGCGACCACGTCGCCGACCGCCCACACCCCCGGGGCCGCGGTGCGCATGTACTTGTCCGCCACCACGAAGCCACGGTCGTCGACCACCACGCCGGTGCCCTGGGCCAGGAGGCCCTCGGTGCGGGGACGCCGGCCCACCGAGACCACCACCGCGTCGACGGCCAGCTTCTCTCCGTCGTCGTAGGAGACGACGGTGCCCCGACCCGCGGGGTCGAGGGTGTGCCCGCGGAGCTGGACGCCGACCAACACGTTGATCCCGCGCTTGCGGAACGAGCGGGCGACGACCCGGACCACGTCCTCGTCGCAGCCGCTGAGGATCGAAGGGAGCGCCTCGAAGACCGTCACCGTCGAGCCGAGGTCGCTCAGCATCGAGGCGAACTCACACCCGATCGCCCCCCCGCCAACGACCGCCACCCGATCGGGAAGCGACTCGAGGGCGAGCACCTCGTCCGAGGTCATGACGACCGTTCCGTCGATGTCGAACCCGGGGATGGTCCGGGGCACCGAACCGGCGGCCAGGATGACGTCGGTCCCGGTGATCTCGGTCGTCGCACCGTCGTTGGCGGTGATCTTCACACGGTGGTCGGGATGGAGTGTCCCGCTGCCGTTGAAGACCTGGATCCCGCGGCCCTTCATGAGCCCGGCGAGCCCGTGGTAGAGCTGGTCGACGACTTGGCGCTTGCGCTGTTGGCTCACCGAGAAGTCGACGATCGGACCGTTGACACCGGCGCCGGTCGAGATCCCGAACTGCTCCGAGCCGGAGACCGTCCGGTAGACCGCTGCCGTCTCGAGGAACTCCTTCGCAGGGACGCAACCCCTGTGCAGGCAGGTCCCTCCGACCTTGTCGAGCTCGACGACCGCGATCGAGAGTCCGGCCGACGCGCCGTACAGCGCGGCCGCGTACCCGCCCGGCCCGCCTCCGATCACCACGACGTCGAAGGCTCCCCCGCCCTCCGACCCACGCTCGGCTCCCCCCGGCGCCGTCCGCTCGGTTACCGCTTCGGATGCCGTGGGTACCACCTCCATCGAGTCAGTGTCTCAACCGCGGGGAACGAGGCCAGCCTACCGGGAGCCGGACGCCCGGCACCGCGCCCCCGTGCTCGCGGTCGCGGTCGCGGTCGCGGTCGCGGTTCACGATGCCCGCGGACCGTGGTGGTTCGGTCGACGGCCCCACGCCGAGATCATCGGGGCGGTCGTCACGTCGAGGAGTCCAGCGTCCAGATTCGCCAGGTGCCGGTCGATCTCCTCGTCGGTCGCCAGCCGGCCGGTACTGAGCTGGCCGCGGATCTGCTCGATGGTCGTGCGTTCGAGCACGGCTCCGGCCCCGGAGGTGATGGGGAAGAAGCCATCGGACTCGACGTCCACGAGTCCCGCCTCGCGGAGCCTGCGGGGGAGGGTCCGGCCGAATGCGAGCTCCGCCCCCCGGCCCTCGAGCAGGGATCTGAACCCCGACCGGATCCGGTTGGCGAGCTCCTGGTCCGGTCCGATCTCGTCGGGACAGGCGAGCGGCTGGAGCATGGGGTCGGCATCCTCCACGACGAGCCATCCGCCCGGGACGAGCACCCCGGCCAGCACCTGGAGCGCGTGATCGCGCTGAGGGACGTGCACGAGGACGAGACGGACGTGGACCAGGTCGAACGGGCCCTCGGGCGGTGGATCGACCCCGATGTCGTGGCGCAGCGCGTCGAACGAACGGCCGCCCGTGGCATTCGGCCGGCCCGATCGGCCCGTCGACGGTTCCGGAGCACCGTCGAGCCACGAAAGGTCGAGATCGGTCGCCAACACCGAGCCCTCCGGGCCCACCTGCCCGGCGAGCCACGTCGCGACCGACGGCCCCCCGGCACCGACCTCCCAGCACCGCCACCCGGGGGCGAGTCCGACCCGCCGGAGATGGTCGAAGGTCCATGGGTCGAAGACCGCTGCGAGTGCCTCGAGCCGTACGCCTGCTGCGCGGTCGCGGTTGTCGAGGAGATACCCGTCGTCGTTCATCAACCACCCCACCACCGGTCCGGCTCCGCGCGGAGCCGGACCGCCCGCGGTCGCAGCGGATGCACACCGGTCACGAGAGGACCCGCCGGCGGAAGTTCCGGAGTCCGATTCCGAGGAAGAGCAACAAGAACCCCGTGAGCACCGGGTAGACGATGTAGAGGTGCATGTGGGGCGCGTCGGTGAGCGCCGCCCGCATGCCCTCGTTGACGTAGATGAGCGGATTGATGAGGACGATCGTCTGGAGCCAGTGCCAGCCCCCCGCGCTGACCGGCGCGAGTCTCGTCCACTGGTAGTAGGTCCCGCCGAGGAAGGTCACCGGCAGGATGATGAACCCGAACATGAGCCCGATGTTGCGGGGCTCGAAGCTCGTGCCGAGCAGCAGTCCGAGCGACGCCATCGCGAAGCACGCCAGCGGCGTCAGGGTCACGATGATCCACCAGTGCAGCGCGAGATGGGCCTCGACGCCGCGGGCGTGCACGACCGAAGCGATCGGGAGCACGATCGCCGCGGAGATGAGCCCCTGGACGGCACCGGAGAGCACCTTCGCGATCGCGACCAACCAGACCGGGCACGGTGCCTGCACCCGGTCCTCGATCTCCCTGGTGAAGCCGAACTCTTGGGACATGGTCAGCGCCACGGACTGGACACCCTGGAAGAGGATCGAGATGCCGACGACTCCGGGCACCAGCACCGTGGCGAACGCGGAGTCGGCCGCGGCGTTGGCGCCACCGCCGATGCCCTGTCCGATCTTCGGGAAGACGTAGAGGAAGACGAAGCAGAGGAGGAACGGCTGGACGAGTGTGCGGGTCACGAACTCGAAGAGGTGCTTGCGCAGGACCACGAGATCCCGCAGCAGCAACGCTCCGAGGGCCGACCGGCTCGCGGCGAAGGCCGTCCTGGTCGGGCGGGTGCCGACCTTTCCGAGCGTCTGGTCTGCCCCGGTGGCGACCGGCCCCATCAGTCCCGCAACTCCTTGCCGGTGAGCGAGATGAACACGGTCTCGAGCGAGGGCTCCGACACGTTGAGGTCGAGCACGGGGAATCCTGCGCCCTCGGCGGCCGAGACGAGCGTCGGGAGGAGGCGGTCCGCACCCTTGACGTGGAGCTCGACCCCACCCTCGAGGACGCGTGTCCGGGTCACCCCGTTGACCGCACGGGTGAGGACGTCGACGAGACCGCCGGGGTCCCCGGAGGTGGTAACCGTCGCAATGGTGTCCGCGTCGACCGCCGACTTGAGCGCGGACGGCGTGTCGAGGGCGAGGATCCTGCCCCTGTCCATGATCGCCACCCGGTCGCACAACAGGTCGGCTTCTTCCATGTAGTGGGTGGTGAGCATGATGGTCTGGCCCTGCTCGTTGAGCCGACCGAGGATCTCCCAGAGGGCGAGCCGGCTCTGCGGGTCGAGGCCGGCGGTCGGCTCGTCGAGGAAGAGGACCGACGGGCGGTGGAGGATGGATCTGGCCACCATCAACCGCTGGGCCATACCCCCAGAGAGGGCGTAGACGGAGGCGTCGGCCCACTTCTCCAGCTGGAATTCGGAGAGGAGCTCCACGGTCAACCGCCGCGACTCGCGGGCGGAGATCCCGAAGAGACGACCGTGGAAGTAGAGGTTCTCGGCGACAGTGAGCTGTCGGTCAAGCGTGTTCTGTTGGCTGACGATGCCCATGATCTGCTTCGCCAACGCGGGGTGGGCCACGACGTCGACACCGCCGACCACCGCTCGTCCCGAGGTCGGGATCACCCGGGTGGTGAGCATCCCGGCTGTCGTGGTCTTTCCCGCGCCGTTGGGACCGAGCAGCCCGAAGATCTCGCCGGAGTCGATCCGCAGGTCGAGGTTGTCGACCGCGCGGAAGTCGGTGCCCGGATAGATCTTGGTCAGTCCGACGGTGCGGATGATCGGGCCGCCGTCGGCGCTCGACGCGCTCTCGGCGGTGCGTTCGGTCGTGGTCATGGGCCTGCCGGGGACGCTACCGCCGACAGCACTGAGATTCGAACGCGCCCGGACCGGGTCGACCAGGCGCGCCACGGTGTCGGCGCGGGAGACCGGTTCCGCGGGTTACTTGGGCGGCATCCGGATGCCGCCGTCGAGCCGGATGACCTCCGCGTTGAGGTAGCCGTTGGCCGCGATATGGGCCACCAACGCTCCGAACTCGGCCGGATTGCCAAGTCGCTTCGGGAAGTTGACCGACTCGCCGAGCGCGCTGCGGGCATCTTCGGGAAGCATCGCGAGGAGCGGGGTGTCGAAGAGGCCCGGAGCGATCGCGAGCACGCGGATCCCGACGACCGCGAGGTCGCGTGCGGCAGGGAGCGTCATCCCGACGATTGCGCCCTTGGAAGCCGAGTACGCGAGCTGGCCGATCTGACCGTCGAAGGCGGCGACCGACGCCGTGTTCACGATCACGCCCCGCTCGCCGTTGGCCTGCGGCTCGACGGTCGAGATCGCGGAGGCCGCTTTGGTCATCACGTTGAACGTACCGATGACGTTCAGGTTCTGGATGAACTGGAACGGCCCCAGCTCGTGCGGCGAGCCGTCGCGGTTGATGACCCGGCCGACCCAGCCGGTACCGGCGCAATTGACGACGATTCGGAGGTTCCCCCCGTCTGCGGCCTGGTCGACGGCCTTCTGGCAGTCGTCGGGGTCGGTGACGTCACCACCGATGAAGTTGGCCGCGGCACCGATGTCGGCGACGACCTCCTTGCCGCGCTCCTCGTTGCGGTCGAACACGGTGACCCGTGCGCCATCCGACGCGAGCTTGCGGGCCGTGGCCTCGCCGAGCCCGGATGCGCCACCGGTGATGATCGCTGCACTTCCCTTGATCTCCATGCCCGCAGGTTACGGGAGCAGCGTCAGGTCGCCAAAACCGATGCCACGGCCCACCACGGTGCGGCTGTCAGGCGGACTGTGCCGCGGCCGCCTCCGTGGCGAGGAGGTCCACCAGGTCGTTCATGCGGTCGCCGGAGTGCCCCTTGACCCACTCGAACGTGACCGGGCGCCCTCCGTCGAGGGCGAGCTCGAGGAGCGGCTCCCAGAGGTCGCGGTTTGCGACCGGCTTGCCCTGCGAATTGCGCCAGCCCCGGCGGTGCCAGCCTGCCCACCACTGCTGCTTGAAGCAGCTCACCACGTAGGTCGAGTCGCTGACGACGTGGATCGGACCGTCCAGGCGTTCCAGCGCCCGCAGCGCCGCGGTCAACTCCATGCGCTGGTTGGTGGTCCGCGCCTCTCCGCCGCTGTCGCTGGGTCCTCCGTCCACCGCCCACGCCCAACCGCCCGGACCGGGATTGCCCAGACAGGAGCCGTCCGTGTAGACGACGGTGGCCTCCTCGCCCCCCGACTGGTCCGCGGTCACCGGGACAGCATGCCTGCTCTGGATGGCCGTGGGCACGATTCCCCCCGCGGATCCGAAAGACGGGTGCGCGTACCTACTTGTTTGACTACCCGTGGTGTTGCGGGGGTGGGAACATGGCTTCGTGCTCTTCGACGGTGTCAGCCAGCAACTCCCGGACATCGATCCAGTTGAGACGCTCGAATGGCTCGAGGCGTTCGACGACATCGTCGACGTCCACGGCCGCAACAGGGCGCGCTATCTCTTGATGCGGCTGCTCGAGCGGGCTCGTCAGAAGTCGGTGGACTTCCCGGCGACGGTCTCGAGTCCTTACGTGAACACCATCGCCTCCGACGAGGAGCCCGACTTCCCCGGCGACGAGTACCTCGAGCGGCGGATCAGGGCGTACATCCGCTGGAATGCCGCGGTCATGGTGGTGCGGGCCAACATCCGCTCGGAGGCGATCGGCGGCCACCTCTCCACCTACGCCAGCTCGGCGGCGCTCTACGAAGTCGGCTTCAACCATTTCTTCCGGGGCAAGGACGGCGACCGGCCGGGCGACCAGGTCTACTTCCAGGGACATGCCTCCCCGGGGATCTACGCACGCGCGTTCGTCGAGGGACGGCTCTCCGAGGAGCAGCTGGACAACTTCCGGTTCGAGGTGGGCGGCGACGGGCTCTCCTCGTATCCGCACCCGCGGCTCATGCCGGAATTCTGGGAGTTCCCGACCGTTTCGATGGGACTCGGCCCGATCAACGCGATCGCCCAGGCGCACGTGAGCCGGTACCTCCACGCACGCGGGATCGCCGATACCTCGGGGAGCCGGGTATGGAGCTTCGTCGGCGACGGCGAGTTCGACGAGCCCGAGACACTCGCCGCACTCGGCATGGCAGGTCGCGAACATCTCGACAATCTCACCTTCGTCGTCAACTGCAACCTCCAGCGGCTCGACGGCCCGGTCCGGGGGAACGGCAAGGTCATCCAGGAGTTCGAAGCGCTCTTCCGCGGCGCGGGCTGGAACGTGATCAAGGTCATCTGGGGCCGCACGTGGGACGAGCTGCTCGCGAAGGACGTCGACGGCGTGCTCCTGAACAAGATGAACTCGACGGTCGACGGCGAGTTCCAGAAGTACGCCACCGAGTCCGGCGCGTACATCCGCGAGCACTTCTTCGGTCCGGATCCGCGGCTCGCAGCTCTCGTCGCACACCTCTCCGACGAGGAGCTCCAGTCCCTCCCGCGGGGCGGCCACGACTACCGGAAGCTCTATGCCGCCTACAAGGCCGCGACCGAGCACGTCGGCGCGCCGACCGCGATCCTGGCGAAGACCGTCAAGGGCTGGACGCTCGGCCCGGAGATCGAGGCGCGCAACTCGACCCACCAGATCAAGAAGATGACCAAGGCGCAGTTGTTGACGTTGCGGAACCGGCTGTTCCTCCACGTCGAGATCCCCGAGAGCGACCTCGACGCCGATCTCCCGCCCTACTACCGACCTGCCCCGGACGCACCGGCCGCGCAATACCTCGCGCAACGTCGACACGAGCTCGGCGGCCCGCTGCCGCGACGGGTCGTGCGCGCCAAGCCGCTTCCGGTCCCTCAGGCTTCGGCCTTCGCCGACCTGCTCGCCGGATCGGGAAAGCAGGCGGTGTCGACGACGATGGCGTTCGCACGGCTCCTGCGGTCGCTCGTACGCGATCCGGGCATCGGCCCCCGCATCGTGCCGATCGTCGCCGACGAAGCCCGGACGTTCGGGCTCGAATCGCTGATCAGCGAAGTCCAGATCTACGCGCCGGACGGACAGCGCTACACGCCGGTCGATGCCGACCTCGCACTCCACTACGCGGAGAGCGCGACGGGTCAGGTGCTTCAGGAAGGGATCAGCGAGGCCGGTGCCACCGCTGCGTTCACGGCGTCCGCCACGTCCTATGCGACCTGGGGCGAGCAGACGCTACCCGTCTTCCTCTTCTATTCGATGTTCGGCTTCCAGCGGGTGGGCGATCTCCTCTGGGCGCTGGGCGACGTCCGGGGTCGGGGTTTCCTGCTCGGCTGCACGGCCGGTCGCACCACGCTCAACGGTGAAGGACTCCAACACCAGGACGGTCACTCGCTGCTCCTCGCATCGGCGGTCCCGAGCGTCGCCGCGTACGATCCGGCATTCGCGTACGAGGTCGCGACCATCGTGCAGGACGGGATCGCGCGCATGTCCGGTCCCGTGCCCCAGGACCGGTATTGGTATCTCACGCTCTACAACGAGAATCTATCCGATGCCCCCGTTGCCGTCCGATCCGGCCGAGGCGACCCGGATCCGGGAAGGCATCGTGCGCGGCATGTACCGGTTCTCCCGCTCGCCCAAGGAGGAGGCCGACACGGACGGTGCGGCACGTCCGGTGGCCGACGGCGGCCGAGACGCCCACCGCGATCGCGATCGCGATCGCGATCCGGGGGGTGGGCTGGCAGGCGGTACAGGCGCTGTAGGCGGTGCAGGCGCTGCAGGCGGTGCAGGCGGAGACCTCCGGGCCACGATCCTCTTCTCCGGGACTGCCTGGCAGGCGGCGACCGCCGCGCAGCGGCTCCTTTCGGTCGACTGGGGCGTCGAGGCCGACGCATGGTCGGTCACCTCGTACAAGGCGCTCCGGGAGGACGCCATCTCGGTCGAGCGCCGGAACCGCCTCCATCCAGAAGAGCTCGCTCGCGTGCCGTTCGTCACCGAGTCCCTCAACGATGCCGCTGGTCCGATCGTGGCGGTCACCGACTTCGTACGCGGCGTGCCCGATCAGATCGCCCGATGGATGCCCCGAAGGTTCATCTCGCTCGGCACCGACGGGTTCGGACGTTCCGATACGCGAGACGTTCTCCGACGGTTCTTCGAAGTCGACGCGGCGCACGTCGTCGTCGCCGTGCTCCACGCCCTGTCCCTCGACGAGGCGGTGCCGGCCGACCTCGTCACCAAGGCGATCGGCCGTTACAACCTCGACGTGTCGGCCGACGACCCCTGGGCAACCTGAGTATCGTCCGGGGCGTGGCTCACGCCCCGATCACCTCGCACTCATCTTCGTCCGTCTCGGACCGCAGGCGTCCGAGCCATGAGCCGGCCGGTGCCGTGGAGCGATCCGTCCCATGAACATCGGACATGCCACCGACGGTCCGCTCGAAGCCGTCCCGGAGTGGACCGCGCTCGTCGTCGACGACGAGCGCTACACGTACCGCGAGCTCGAGGTGCTGATCCGCCGGGCGAGCTCGACGTTGGACGCCGCCGGTGTCGGGCCAGGGGACCAGATCGCCCTCGTGAACCTCGGGAGCGCCCTCTCGGTCGCCATGATCTTCGGTGCCGCAAGGCTCGGGGCGGCGACCGCACAGATGAACGCGTACCTGACGCCGGGAGAGCTCGGCCAGCTCTGCGAGCTGGTCGGGGCACGCGTCGGGGTCGCCGGCAATCGGTTCGCTCCCGGGCTCCGCGCCGCCGTCGACGGACCCGTGCTCGACGAGCACGACGTGTTCGGCTCCGCCGACCTCGACGCTCGTGCCACGAGCCTCGGAATTGGCTCCGCGGCCGTCGGTGGTGGCGACGACACGGCGCTGGTGCTCTTCACCAGCGGGACGACAGGTCTTCCGAAGCCCATCTCGATCAGCCATCGGGTCGTCGCGGACCGGCTTGCGTTCTACTCGAAACCGATCGAACCGCAGGGACCCCAGGCAGTCGACCTCATGTCCGCGCCCATCTTCCATATCGGCGGCACCCTCGGTCTCTTCGTCTCGCTGCACCAAGGGAAGAAGATGGTGTTGCTCCCCAAGTTCGAAGCCGGCGCCTGGCTGAACCTGGTCGAGCGCGAACAGGTCGGCCAGACCTTCGTGGTCCCGACCATGCTCCGACGGATCCTCGATCACCCGCGGTTCTCCGCGACCGACCTCAGCTCGCTCCAGTCGCTCAATTACGGAGCGGCAGCGGCCTCGATCGACCTCGTGCGCGAGGCACTCGACGCGCTCCCGCACGTCGGCTTCACCAACACGTTCGGCCAGACGGAGACTCTCGGTGCTTACGCGGCCCTCACCCCCGACGACCACCGCCGCGGTGATCGGTTGGGTTCGGTCGGTCGGCCGCTGGCAGGGGTCGAGGTCAGGGTGGTCGACCCCGCCAGCGGTGAGGAGGTCGCGACCGGCGAGGTCGGCGAGTTCTTCGTGCGGGCCAGTCAGAACACGACATCGGAGTGGCTGCACACGGGCGATGCCGGATGGCAGGACGCGGACGGGTATCTCTTTCTTTCCGGTCGGCTGTCGGACACCATCAATCGTGGGGGTGAGAAGTTCGGTCCGACCGAGGTCGAAGACGCGCTGCGGACGCATCCGAACGTCCGGGAGGTCGGCGCCGTCGGGGTGCCCGACACGGAGCTGGGCGAGCGCGTCGGGGCTGTCGTCGTCGCGAGCGTGCCGGTCAGCGCCGAGGTGCTCATCGATTTCTGCGCGTCGAGGCTTGCGACGTACAAGGTGCCGGAATTCCTCGTCTTCGCCGACGAGCTCCCCTTCAGCGTCCTCGGCAAGCTCGACCGCAAGGGACTACGCGCCATGCTCGAAGATGCGGCCGAGGTCAGGCGGTCGTCGAAGCGCGAGGCGTAGGAGGACCTTGCGCGATCAGCGGGCCGGTCGGTCGGGTTGCGCGGCACCGGCGAGCCGCCGCAGTGGTGGCAGCGTCGGGGGCGGGCGGCGGCGCGGCGGAAGGTCGGCGAGCAGAGTCGCCGTCGCCTCGGCCACTGCGCGCACCGCCTGATCGACTGCTCGGCCCGACGACGCCGACACTGCCTGGACACCGCTGATCTTGCGGACGTACTGACGGGCGGCAGCCTCGATCTCCTCGGAGGTGGCCTCCGGCTCGAGACCACGAAGCGTGGTGATATTGCGGCACATGTCGACGAGCTTAGGATCGACCGACGGACTGGTCGACCGTCGCATCGTTCGCGACCGCCAGACGGAGGAGACCAGCACGGGCAGCGGTGGTGAACCCTGTCGATGCGCCGCACACTCGACGACTGACGGTCCCACTGGCACGCCCATCTCGCGAAACGCACCCTCGGGGTGACGCGATGTCAATCGGATGAGATGCGACCTTCGACCCCACGTGGATCGCAATCCCCGTCCTCGACGATCCGGATCTCCCCGAATCCGGCCCGGGCGAAGAGGTCCGTCACGGGCGCGACCTGGTCGGTTCCGACCTCGAGGAGCAAGACGCCGCCCGGCACCAACCACCGGGAGCTCCGTGCGACGGCGCGTGCCACGTGCTCGAGACCGTCCGCTCCCCCGTCGAGTGCGAGTACGGGCTCGAAGCCGAGGACGTCACGTGGCAGCAGCTCGAGTGAACCGTGCGGCACGTACGGCAGGACGCCGGTGATGACGTCGACCCGCGACGTCAGGTCGAGAGGCAGCGGACGGTCGAGATCGCCCTCGAACGTGACCACACCGTTGCGCCGGGCGCAGGCGGTGGCCCGCGGGTCGAGCTCGGTGCCCACGACCCTCGCCTGTGGCTTGGCGTCCGCCATCACCCGGGCGATCGCACCGGTGCCGGTGCAGAGGTCGACCGCCGTCCCCATCGTCGGGAGAACATCGGCGGCACGCTTGGCGAGGGGCTCGGACTGCCACCTCGGCACGTAGATCCCAGTGTCGATCGCGAGCTCGATCCCGCAGAAGAGAATGACTCCGGTTATCCACGCCAGAGGCTCGCCACGACAACGACGGCCGAGTGCCGCGTCCAACGCCGGCCCATCCACCGATGCCCCGGCGGTGAATGCCGCCAGAAGTTCGGCGGCCTCTTCGTTCGCGGCGACGCACCCTGCGTCGGCGAGCACCCGGCTGATCGACCCGAGGTCGCGGGGTGGTGCCGTCGAGTCGCCGGTCATCGAGCGCGGAGGCTCGGCCGACGATGAGGTTCCGCCGGACGGAGCGCCGCCGGGCACTCGCCGTTCGATTGGATCAGCCACGCCGCGCTCAACCGTTCTGGTAGGCAGCGAGCGTACGGGGGCCCGCTCCGCCCTCCCCGAGTGCGTCGGCGGGGTTCACGAGCCGACATCGGTCGAGCGAGAGGCACCCGCACCCGATACAGCCGGTCAGCCGGTCGCGGAGCTCGGTGAGTTGCGCGATCCGCTGGTCGAGCTCGTCGCGCCACGCGGCGGACAGCCGCTCCCAGTCCTTGCGGGTCGGTGTCCGTCCGTCGTCGAGCTGGCGGAGCGCGGTCCGGATCTCGCTGAGCGGGATGCCGACCCGCTGCGACGCCCGAATGAACGCGACCCTTCGCAACGCGTCGCGGGCAAAGCGGCGTTGGTTGCCGCCGGTGCGACGGCTCGAGATCAGGCCCTCGGCCTCGTAGAAGTGGAGCGCCGAGACACTGACGCCGCTCCTCGACGCAAGCTGCCCGACACTCAGTTCGTGGACGGTGGGAGGAATCTGTGCCATCGACTTGACCTCAACCTTACTTGAGGTCTTAGCGTGGTGGGAGAGGTCCCCGACCGGGGTCGGAAGGATGGAGGGTCCAGGTGGGAACAGGTGCGATCGGCGTACTGACGTCAGAGCTCGACGAGGCGTTCGAACAACTGGGCCGACTCGATTTCGAGCTGCCGAACGGCTTCGTCAACCACGGACCGATGGCGTGCGAGGCGCTCGCGACCCTCGGGTTCGAGGGCGAGATCGGACCGTGGGTCCGCCGATTCGAATTCCTCGTGGGCCCCGGTCCGCAGCCGGTGCGTCCGACATCGACCGGGGAGTTCGTCACTCACGACGCACTCGGAGAGTACGCACGCCTCCCGGAGTGGATCGGGTTCTTCGACGAGGTCATCCAGGCCGACGGGTGGTCGCAGGTCATCGGCGAGTGGGTGCCGGTCCTGATGCCCGCGCTCGCCACTGCTCTCTTCCACGGAGTCATCCGCACCGCGCATGCGGTTCGCGCCGTCGGTGCCGTCGACTCGGCACCCCGTCAGCGTGAGCTGGCACGGGCACTCGGATACTGGGCTGCCCGCTACCAGCAGGGATCGTCGGTCGATCTGAACGAAGCTGGGGCAGCTGTCGAGGAAGCTCCGGCAGCTGCACCAGGTGCGGCCCGCACAGTCGGTGCGGCGGTGCTCGGAGCCGGAGGCGCCGCTTCTGTGCAGTTCGCAGTCGGGCCCGACATCTTGACCTTGCACTGCGTGACCGGGGCGATGGCGGTCCACCTGCTCCTCCCTCATCTGGCCGAACCGGCACAACTCGCGGCTCGCCGCCAGATCGCAGCAGATCATGCGGCGTTCGGCATCATTGACGGCGCGGTCATCGAACCGGGTGAAAGGACGGCCCGTGGCGAGGCGACCTCTGTGGCCGGTTGGGACCGGTCCCTCGACGCCGTCGCCGGTGCAAGCCGGGATGTCCACCAGATCAAGCTCGTCGAGGCCTGCCGCCGGGGATTCGCAGCGAGCGGTATCGAGCCGTTCCTCGCGGCAGCCCGCACGTCCGGCTTTCGGTCGCTCGGAGGATGAACGTCACCGGTCGATCAGGCGCACCGAAACGGCTCCGGCCTCAGCCGGCAGGTGGCGGGAGGAGGTCGGTGCGCAGCAGCCCGTACACGTAGCTGTCGCGCCACTGCCCATCCCTGAACACCGAGCCGCGCAGCAGACCCTCGCGCTGGAACCCCGCCTTCTCCAGCGCATGCTGCTCCGCGAGGTTGTCGGTCTGGGTGCCCGCCCAGAGTCGGTGCACCGTCGTCGTCGCGAAGAGGTGCTCGACGAGCATCCGTTGGGCCGCCGTGCCCGCTCCCGTGCCGCGGTGCTCGGGCACGAGGACGATCCCGATCTCACCGACGCCCGGTTCGGTGCCGAGATCCCCCTGCCGCCACATCACCCAACCGATCGCCGAGTCGTCCGCGCGCCGGGCGACCGCGAGATAGCGCGGGTCGCGGTTGAGGAAGCCGTCGTCAACCCACCGCTTCCGGTACCCGTCCGGCGGCCGGTACCCGAACCACTCGAACGGCTGCGAGACCGAAGGATCGGTCGCAAAACGCTCCAAGAGCTCGAGATCCGCCTCTCTGAACGGACGCAGGTGTACTTGCGGGTCCGGCATGGAGGCATCATGGCATCGGTCAGCGTGTTCACTCAGGTCGAAGGGTCGTTCGAGGGGTCCTGCCCGCGACGGTCCCCGTGCCCGGCGTCGCCCAACGCTGCTGCCTCCGCGTCCCGGCGGTCGGTGGCGCCGACACGTTCCGGCCCGAGGGAGCGACGCCGATCAACCGTCACCGGTCTCTACCCCGATCCGGTGGAGGGCCGCCGCGGATGCGGCCAGGTTCTTCCCCACCTCCGAGTGCTGGCGCCGACGCCGCCGAGAATGAGCCGTTTCGTCCGGTGCGACGCTCGCCGCCTACCATCACCCAATGTCCATGGGATGCCCGCTCCTCGACCAGATTCCGCACAAGAGTTACGACGCCGCTGAGGGTCATGTCGTGGAGCTCGAGGTCATCGACGACATCAGAGGGCCCAGCGGTGCGGTGCACGGCGGCGTGATCGCCAGCCTGATCGACCGGGCAGGGGCCTACGCCGTGCACGCGGCGAGTCAGCGAACCGTGGCCACGTCGAGCTTCGCGCTCAGCTACCTCGCCGCGGCGACCGGTGGTCCGTTGCGAGCTGTGGCGGACACGCTGCGGATCGGTCGTCAGCAGGGCGTCGTCGACGTCCGGGTCTACGACGCGGGTCTCGACGATCGGCTGGTGGCGACAGGGCTGGTGACGCTCAGCTTTCTCGAAGGTCCGCCGCCGTGGGCGTCAGAAGAGGCGGCCGTCGCCGCCGACTGACCCCACTCGGGTCCGGAGATTGCGCTGTGCTGTGCCGTTCGACCTTGGAACGACTCGTCGACGACTCCTCGATCGAACGGACAGGTGTGCCGTCGCGAGCCCGGCGCAGCGCTTCGACGGATCAGCCCGACGGACTGTGCCGGCCCGAGGGGTCGTGCCAGACAGGCCATCCCGACCCCTGGTGGGACGGGGCGAGGTGTGGCAGCTCGGTCGACCAGGTCGGTGGAGTGGTCACCGTCGCCTGCTTCGAGGTGCGCCCCCACCGTCCGGCCAGTTTCGGTCCGAAGACCGCCACACCCACGGACAGCACCAGGATGACCGTCGCGGCAAGCATCCGGTTGTTGGTGGCCGACTGGCAGTCGTGCACGAAGGCCTGCCACTGGTTCCGGTTTGCCGTCTGCGTCGCCGGGGGCTCTGGTCCCGCGCCGATGGTCACAGGATCGAAGAGGGCGACGATCGGAGCCTCCGACGAGGTCCCCGGACCACAGGTTCCGCCCGCAGCGGGTGTCGGCAGCGGGACCAGGTAGCCCGCAACGGCGAACGCCGCGCCGAACAGTCCGATGCAGACGAAGGCCACCCGAACCCAGAGCTGGAGCGACGACCGCCTCACGCCAGGTTCCCTTGCACGGAGCAATTCTAGACGTGACGGCCCCCGACGATCGGTCGCCCCGCCCCGTCGCCTGACCGCGGCGGAGACCGCCGCGTAGGCTGCATCCATGCTCTCCATCACCGGCGATCCCGATGCCGACGCACTGCTCACCGACGAGCCGCTCGCACTCCTCATCGGTATGGTGCTCGATCAACAGGTACCACTCGAGCGCGCGTTCAAGGCGCCAGCGGAGCTCAAGGTCCGGCTCGGCGGGTCGCTTGATCCGGCAACGATCGCTTCGTTCGATCCCGACGGCTTCGCCGCGATCTTCTCGGCGAAGCCGGCCCTCCACCGGTTCCCATCGTCGATGGCCGGCCGGGTTCAACAGGTCTGCACCGCGATCGTCGACTCATGGGACGGCGACACCGCGTCCATCTGGGAGTCGGCGGAGACCGGCAGTCAGCTCCTTGCGAACCTGAAGGCACTCCCGGGATTTGGCGAGCAGAAGGCCCGCATCTTCCTCGCGCTGCTCGGCAAGCAGCTCGGGATCCAACCTCGGGGATGGGCCGATGCCGCAGGGCCGTACGGCGAAACCGGCTCGTTCTGCTCAGTGGCCGACATCGACTCCCCCGAGGCACTGTCGAAGGTCCGCGAGTACAAGCAGCACGCGAAGGCCGCCGCGCGTGCCAAGGCCTCGGCATCGGGTTGATCGGCGATCGCCGACGAGCCGATCCCTGGTCACTGACCGACCGGAGGCTCTACCTCTGCACGCCTGACCGGCACGATCTCCCGTCCTTCGTCGCAAACTGCATCGCGGGCGGCGTGGACGTCGTCCAGCTTCGGGAGAAGGCCCTCCCGGACCCGGAGCTCCTCGACCGGGCGGCCGTCGTCCAGCGGGTCTGCTCCGACCACGGCGTGCCCTTCATCCTGAACGACCGTCCCGATCTCGCCGCCGAGCTCGGTGCCGATGGTGTACACGTGGGCCAGGAAGATCCTGACGTCTGGCACACCCGGGCGGTCGTCGGACCAGATGCGATCGTCGGCCTCTCCACCCATCTGACGGCCGAGCTCGATGCCGCGCTCGGTGTCACACCGGTGCGGAGTGGTGGAGGTCCAACTGCAGTGGCGGAGGGAGTGACCGATGGCGTGGCGGGTGGCGTGGCGGGTGCCGTGGCGGGTGCCGCGCCGGTCGACTACGTCTCCGCGGGTCCCGTGGTGGCGACGCCCACCAAGCCCGGAAGGCCCGGCACCGGTCTCGGCTACGTCTTCGAGGCGGTCGCACGTGCGCCGTGGCCCGTCTGGGTGACGGGTGGCGTCGATCCCTCGAGCGTCGGACGGCTGATCGCCGGCGGGGCACGTCACTTCGTCGTGGTGCGATGGCTCACCCGGGCAGAGGACCCGGGCCGGGCCGCCCGGACGCTCCGACGAGCGATCGACGTAGCGATCGATCGAAGCGATCGATCGAGCGTGTGATCGAGCGTGTGATCGAGCTTGCGATCAGACGATCACCGGGACGGGGGAACCGGTCGCCCCCGAGTCGGGGTGAGGGACGGCCGGACCGGGCACCCCTGCGTCAGCCACTCGAAGCACTCCCCGAGCTGCTGGCCGAGCCGCCCGCGGAAGGCGCATTCCCGACGATTCTCGACCCCGCCGGAAGCGCCACCGGAGGCGACGAGCCAACGTTGGTCAGGACCAGGTGCACCGTCGTCGAGCCTGCGGTCGCGTTGAGCTCGGAGACGTACTGTCCTGAGACGGTGTAGACGAGGGTGGCGGATTGGCCGCCCTGGCTCAGGGTCATCGTCGTGGTCGCGCCGTCGGTCTTCACGTTCTTCCCGTGCAGTGCGAGGTCGAGATAGGGCTTGGCGGCGTCCGCAACCGCTGTCCCCGGCGGGACGGTCTGCCGGTAGAACCGCAGCTTCGTGGTCGAGGTGGTGGACGGCACGGTGATCGCCCGGTAGCCGGTGGTCCCGATGATTGCGATGTACGAACGCTGCTTGCCGCTCTCGACATAGCCCGCCAACCGGTCCGGAGCCTGGTAGACGGCGTTGAGCGTCTGGCTGCCGACCGGCGTCGACTCGGTGAGCAGCTCCGTGTAGCTCGACGCGGCGACGGTGTTGGCGATCGCCTTGTTCAGGCTCACGTTGCTCGGCGCCTGCGACGCACCGAGGACTGCGGCTCCTGCGCCCACGACGGCCAGCATGACGAGGAGCAGCCAGGCGATGCTCTGCCTCACGGGGTTCATCGGCGCGACGCTACGCCACCGGAGCGTCGTCGGAGGGCGCGGCGCGGACAAACGTCGTCTTCACAGCCTCGATCCTCATGACCTCGGCTCAGATCCCGATGCGCTGCGCGAGCAGTTCGCGGTGGTACGCAGGATCTCCGAGCATCAGCTCCGAAGACTTGGCCCGCTTGAAGTAGAGGTGTGCCGGATGCTCCCAGGTGAACCCGATGCCGCCGTGGATCTGGATGGTCTCGGCGGCGGCGTGGAAGTAGGCCTCCGAGCAATACGACTTGGCGAGGCTCGCCACGACCGGCAGCTCATCGGAGTCCTCGGCAGCCGCCCACCCTGCGTAGTACGCCGCGGACTTGGCCGACTCGACCTCGAGCAGCATGTCGGCGCACTTGTGCTTGATCGCCTGGAAGCTGCCGATCGGTCGGCCGAACTGGATGCGGGTCTTCGCGTACTCGACCGAGGTGTCGAGGCAGCGCTGCGCACCGCCCACCTGCTCCGCTGCGAGCGCCACGGCCGCGAGGTCGAGCGTCTTCGAGAGCCCTGCCTCGGCCCCGCCCTCCTCGCCGATGAGCCAGGCGGAGGTGCCCGAGAACTCGAGCCGCGCCTGCTTGCGCGTCTGGTCCATCGTGGCGAGCGGAGTGCGGGTGAGCCCGTCGGCGTCGCCTTTCACCCCGAAGAGCGACAGCCCGCCCGGTGTCCGACCGACCACTACGATGAGCCCGGCGGTGTGCCCATCGATCACGAAGGACTTGTGGCCGTTGAGGACCCAGCCGTCACCCGACTCGGTGCCGGCAAGCGTGACGCCGGCAGCATCCCACCGGCCCGAATCCTCGGTGAACGCGAGCGTCGCGATCGTCTCGCCCGAGGCGATCCCCGGGAGGAGGTACTCCTGGGCTTTGCGGTCACCCGAGGTGAGGATCGCGTTGGCGCCCAGAGCGACCGTGGAGAAGAAGGGCGAACACAACAGGGCGGCCCCCATCTCCTCGAGGACGACGATCAACTCCACGTAGGTGAACCCGGCCCCTCCGAACTCCTCGGGGATGGTGAGGGACTGCAAGCCCAGCTGGTCGGCCATCTGCGACCAGACGGCCGGGTCGTAGCCCTCGGTCGTCTCCATCAGGCGGCGAACCTCGGTCTCGGGCGACTTGTCCTCGAGAAACCGGTGCACCGACCTGCGCAGCTCGTCCTGCTCCTCGCTGAACGCGAAGTTCATTCTCAGTTCTCCATCCGGTGGGCGGTCCCCCAGGCAGCGACCACGTGCCCTGTCTGTCTACCAGAACCTCGCCAGAGTTGACCAACAGGTCAAGCACGCCAACTACGCTGGTCGCGGTCGTCCCGAACCCATCCGATCCGCACGCGCTCTCCGGTGATCCGACCAGGTCCGAGGGACGCGGCGGCATCCGGAGACCGGTCCCGGCGTCGGGGCCCCGAGCGGGCGTCCGAGCCGGCAATCGAGCATCGAAGAGAGGTCACCGCCGTGAGCGACACCATCGTTGACTACCGCGACGGACTGGTCGAGGTGCACCGCGTCGTCGTCGGACCGGTCGACAACAACGTCTACATCATCAAGAGCCGGGCCACCGGCGACTCCGTCCTGATCGACGCCGCGAACGAGCACGACCTGCTGCTCGACCTCTGCAAGGCGCTCAACGTCCGTCGAGTCGTCGAGACCCACGGGCACTGGGACCACATCCAGGCCGTCGAAGCCGTACGCAATGCGGGCATCGACGTGGCGGTCACCCGCGAGGACGCCGCGATGCTCCCGTCCTACGACCAGCTCCTGGAGGACCGCTCGGTCATCGAGGTCGGCGGCCTGCGCATCGCCACCATCGCGACCCCCGGCCACACGCCCGGTTCGATGTGCTTCGCAGTCGAAGGTACGCCACTCCTCTTCTCCGGCGACACCCTCTTCCCGGGTGGTCCGGGGAACACCTCCTTCGAGCACTCCGACTTCTCGACGATCATCAACTCGATCGAGGGTCGGCTGTTCGCCGAGTTCGGTCCGGACACGATCGTCCTGCCAGGTCATGGTGCGGGCACGACGATCGGGAGCGAATCTTCCCATCTCGAGGAGTGGATCGAACGCGGTTGGTGACGCCGCGGTTCACACGGCGGTCGAAGGCCTTCTCGGCTCGCGGATCAGCTCGATCTCGGGCGGCAGACCCTCGATGGCGACGCCGCCGGGCACGTCGCTCCCGACCTCGATCGTGACCCGCGACCCTGCGAGCGGGATCCCCTTGACCTTGAGGTAGCCGATCTCCTCGGGAAGGTTCGGACAGAGCCAGGTCTTCTGATAGGGCACCCAAGGATCGAGCCGAAGCAGCGTGCGCAGGCAGAGCAACGGCGAGGCGGCGGACCACGCCTGCGGTGAGCACGAGGTGGGGTATCCCACGGGCACCGCGAGCTCCCTGCGGTCGAGGCCGCTGAAGAGCTCGGGGAGCCGGCCACCCTGCGCCGTCGCTGCGTCGAGCAGGGCGAGGATGAGTCGTTGTGCAGCCCCGTCGAAGCCGTACCGGGCGAGCCCGGCCGCCACGATCGCCGTGTCGTGTGGCCACACCGACCCGCAGTGGTAGCTGATCGGGTTGTACCCGCCGTTATCGGTGGACAGCGTCCGCAGTCCCCACCCCGAGAACATGGCCGGCGAGACCAGCACCTCGGCCACCCGTCGCGCCTTGTCCTCGTCGACGATGCCGGTCCAGAGGCAGTGCCCGATGTTGGAGGTCAACGAGTCGATCGGTTGCTTGTCCCCATCGAGGCCGACCGCGAACCACCCCCGGTCCTCGAGCCAGAAGTCGCGGTTGAAGGCGGCCTTGAGCTTCGCGGCCTTCGCCCGGAACCGCTCGTAGGTGGACGTGTCACCGGCCTCGAACGCGAAGTGCGCCGTTGCGAGGTAGGCCCCGTACGTGTACGCCTGCACCTCGCACAGCGCGATGGGTGCCTGCGCCACCCGACCGTCCCGATAGCGGATCCCGTCCCAGCTGTCCTTCCAACCCTGGTTGGCGAGCCCGCGGTCGGTGGCCCGCCGGTACTCCACGTAGCCGTCCCCGTCCGAGTCGCCGAACTGCTCGATCCACTCGATCGCCCGGGCCGCGTTCGGGAGCAGCTCGTCCACGAGCTCGCGGGCCACACCCCACCTGCGCATCTCGCCGAGCAGCATCACGAACAGCGGCGTCGCATCCGCGGTCCCGTAGTAGATGCTGCCGCCGCCGAGGGAGAGCGAACCGGCGTCCCCGAAGCGCATCTCGTGGAGGATCCGACCCGGCTCCTCCTCGTGACGTGGATCGACGTCGCGACCCTGGAACCGGGCGAGCGTCTGGAGCACGCCCCGGGCGAGATCCGGATCGATCAGCAATGCCATCCACGCCGTGAGGAGCGAGTCACGCCCGAAGACCGTCATGAACCAGGGAGCACCCGCGGCCACGACCACGCGCTCGGGGTAGTCGGGATCGAAGATCCGCAGCGCGCCGAGATCCTCGGCGCTCCGAGCGATGATCTGCTTGAGACCAGGGTGGTCGGTCTCGACCTGCGGGACACGCTGTCGCCACTGCGCGAGGCGCTCGGTCGGCGTCGCCCGTTCGACCGGCTCTCCACAGCGGTACTTCGGAGCGATCGGCGTGTTGTCGACGATCGGCGCGACCTCGATGCAGGTCGACCACTCACCTCTCGCCGGGACGATCGCCTCGTAGGTCACGAGATCCGGGCTCAGGACGGCCACCTCGGTGAGCCGGATCTCGACGCCGCGGGACACTCCCCCGCGCCGGTACGAATAGGTGATGCTCGCCGTGCCGACGTGGCCGTCCGTGTCGACGAGTGATGCTTGCGCCGGTTTCGTCTCGACCGACACCTCACCGGGGTGGGGTCCCTGCCCGACCCGTCCCTCCTTGACCGCGAAGAGATCGGCGAAGTCGCTCCCGACGAAGATCTCCACGGTGCACGACGTCGCCTCGTCGGCGAAGTTGCGGAGGGTGATCTCCTCGCGCATGCCCTGACCCACGTGCCGGGAGCGGAACACCATCAGCGTCGAGTCGGCGCGGCCCGGAGCCGGCAGGCACCTCGAGACGAACGTGGTCGAGAAGGGATCGCCGGCGACCGAGGTGAGCGGCTCGGTCCGGGTGCCGTCGACGAGCACCTCGAATCTCGAGAGGATCCGGGTGTCCCGGACGAAGAGGCCCTGGGCCGAGCCGAGGGACATGTCACCGCTACTGTCACTAAGGACGAAGGTCGACTCGTCGACCAGGGTGACCACGCCGGGTCCGGAGTTGATCTGGGCAACCGGTCCGGCGTAGTTCCAAGGGTCTGACATGGCGTCACCGTACCGGCTGGCCTGGTGGGCGACGCGATCATCGCGGCTCCCAGGCCCTTCCTATTCTCACTACCGCCGTAGGAGAAATCATCGAATTCGGGTAGGCTCGCGTCGTGGTCCCCCGCCTCGACAGCTCAGCTGCGCCCGTGGGCGACCTCGCCGGCGCGGCCGGCTCCGACGCCGGCGACATGGACTCCGGGCGGGGCGTGGCGTCGTCTGCCCAGGGCACTCCAACCCCTGGGCACGTGGTCATGCCGGGCGACGCCAATCCGGAACCGGACGAGGCCCGTGTCGGGCGGTCCGTGGCCGTCGAGAACCGAGCGGCACCGCTTCTCGAGCTCGAGGACCTTCACGTCTCGGTGGACGGCGTGCCAATTCTCGCGCGGCGTGGACCTCGCGGTCGAAAGCGGCCAGGTCCATGCCCTCATGGGGCCCAACGGATCCGGCAAGTCGACGCTCGCCAACGTCCTGCTCGGCAACCCTGCGTACGAGGTGACCTCTGGCGCGGTGAAGTTCAAGGGACAAGACGTCACCGCGTGGGCGACGGACGCACGCGGCAAAGCGGGGATCTTCCTCGCCTTCCAGGAGCCCGAGTCGATCGGCGGCGTGCCGGTCATCCAGTTCCTCCGCCAGGCGCTGTCCGCGCGTCGGGGCATCGATCTCTCCGTGCTCGAGGTGCGGCTCTCGATGATGGAGTGGATGGAGAAGCTGGGCATCGATCCCGCCTTCGGTGAACGCCATCTCAACGAGGGGTTCTCCGGCGGCGAGAAGAAGCGCAACGAGATCCTCCAGATGGCCATGCTCGAGCCCGAGCTGGCCGTGCTCGACGAGACCGACTCGGGTCTCGATGTCGACGCGTTGCAGACCGTTGCACGCGGAGTCGGCACGGTCCGAGAGGCTCACCCCGAGCTCGGTGTGCTCGTCATCACCCACTACGTCCGGATGCTCGAGGAGCTCGAGGCGGACCGCGTCCACCTCCTGATCGACGGTGCCATCGTCTCCGAAGGCGGTCCGGAGCTCGCCAGGAAGCTCGAGCAGGAGGGGTATGACGCGTGGAAGCGCTGAACCCCCGCCACCGGCTCGACGTCGCGACCCTCCGCAAGGACTTCCCGCTGCTCGCCCGCGAGGTGAACGGCCATCCGATCACCTATCTCGACTCCGCGGCATCTGCCCAGCGTCCCTTCCGGGTCCTTGACGCGATGCGGGACTACGACGAGACGACCCATGCGAACGTGCACCGCGGCGTGTACACGATCGCAGAAGAGGCGACCCGGCGGTTCGAGGCGGCCAGGGTCAACGTCGGCCGGTTCGTCGGCGCGCCCGATCCTGCTCGGGAGATCGTCTTCGCGAAGAACGCGACCGAATGCCTCAACCTCGTCGCGCACAGCTGGGGGCGCAGTCGGCTCGGACGCGGTGACGCGGTCGTGCTCACGGAGATGGAGCACCACGCCAACATCGTCCCCTGGCACATGTTGGCAGCCGAGCTCGATCTCGAGTTGCGATGGATCCCGGTCGACGACGAGGGTCGGCTCGTGCTCGACGATCTCGAATCCCTCGTCGACGGCGCCAAGGTGGTCGCCGTCACGTGCATGTCCAACGTGCTCGGCACGCTCAATCCGGTGCCCCGCATCGCCGAAGTCGCACACGCAACAGGCGCGATCGTCGTCGCCGACGGCGCACAGTCGGTGCCGCACCTGCCGACCGACGTCGGCGCGCTGGGTGTGGACTTTCTGGCGTTCAGTGCGCACAAGATGCTGGGACCGACCGGCATCGGCGTGCTGTGGGGCCGTGCCGAGCTCCTCGAGGAGCTTCCACCTTTCCTCGGCGGTGGCGAGATGATCCTGGACGTCCGCAAGGATGGGTTCATCCCCAACGAGATCCCCTGGCGGTTCGAGGCCGGGACGCCACCGATCACCGAAGCGGTCGGTCTCGGCGCGGCGGTCGACTACCTGCGCGCCATCGGGATGGAGGAGGTCAGGGCGCACGAAGTCTCGCTGGTCGACTACGCGATGTCACGGCTTGCGGAGCGGTTCGGGTCCGATATCACGGTGTTCGGCCCTCGCGATCCTGAAGCTCGAGGCGGGGTGCTCTCCTTCGCCTACCGCGATCTCCATCCACACGACATCTCCCAGATCCTCGACCAGTACGGGGTGTGCGTCCGGGCCGGCCACCACTGCGCGAAGCCGCTGATGCGGCGACTGGGCGTCTCCGCGACGGCGAGGGCCTCCTTCGCCCTCTACAACGACGAGTCCGACGTCGACACCCTCGTCGAAGCGATCGAGGCCGCGGGGGCGTTCTTCGCGTGAGCCCCGACCGGTACGCTGAGCGGGTGGGCTCCTGCCATCCAACCGCCTCGCCCTGCCGTCCGGTGGGATCCGTGCACGACCCTGTCTCGGAGGCGTCCGCCGGGCAGCTCGCGTCACGATGACCGGGCTCGAAGACCTCTATCGGGAGATCATCCTCGATCACTACCGCTCGCCGCGGAACCGCGGGGAACTGGAGTCGCCGCCTGCCACCCGCGCGGAGGGGTTCAACCCGCTCTGCGGTGACGAAGTCGTTGTCACGCTGACGCTCGACGACGACGTGATCTCGGACATCAGGATCGGGGGCACGGGCTGCTCGATCAGCCAGTCGTCAGCCTCGCTGATGTCTGCGGCGGTGAAGGGCAAGTCGATCGATGAAGCACGCGACCTGATCAGGACCTTCAAAGGCATGATGTCGATCCACGAGTCGACGCTGCCGGCCTCCAACGGGTCCGGTGGCGATGACTCCAGCCGCCGCGGTTCGGCGAGCCGCGGTGGGTCGCGTGCAGGGGGTGGCGGCTCGGGTGGCGGCTCGGGTGGCGGCTCGGGTGGCGGCTCGGGTGGCGGCTCGGGTGGCGGCTCGGATGGCGGCGGTGACGGCCCGATGGACCAAGATGACGGGAGCACCGTCGAGCTCATCGAGCCCGAGCCGATCGACATCGATGCGCTCGGTGAGCTCGCAGCACTGCAGGGCGTGGTCAAGTTTCCCGTGCGCATCAAGTGCGCGACGCTCAGCTGGAACACCCTCGCGCAAGGTCTGGACGAGCGGGAGCGTCAGAGCTCGGACTGAAGGTCCGGTGCTCAGCAGGTCGTCGGGTCGTAGTCGGTCTCGACCGTGGTGGTCGTGTCCGACGACGCAGACGTCGGGGGTGTCGTCCCGCTTCCGAACGACGGTGCAGTCGACGTCGTTGTCGGCACCACTCCGTACGGACCGGGCGGAGGCGTGAACGCAGGTCCGGGTGCTCCTCCGAGAAATTGCTTGATGACCTGGAGTGCCTGTGGCTCCTGGACGTAGAGCACCGAACCGAGTGATGAGAAATCCGAGGAGTACGCCGAGTAGGTGGGCAAGGTGGCCGTCGCGAGCGAGGATGACGAGAACGTGTGGAACTCGCGGGCCAGACTGATCAGGTCCGAGACGGAGAAGGTCGAGTCCACTGTCACGCCTTGGACCACTGAACCGATGAAGGCGTTGAGCGTGAGCGGGTTGTACTGGCTCTTGGCCTGGTTGATCAACGCTTTCAAGAAGGCGTTCTGCCGTTGGATCCGGCCGAAGTCGCTCGTGGGGTCGTACTGCCAGTAGCCGTTCTTGAAGTACTGGTAGTGCCGGCTGCGTGCGACGGCGAGGGAATAGCCGCCGTTCAGGTGCTGGCACCCGGCCTGGACGTTGAGTCCGGTGTACGTGTCCCTCGCCGGGTACGGGAAGCTGAGGTTGATCCCGCCGATGGCATCGACGGCCCCCCGGAATCCTTCGAAGTCGATCTGCACGGTGTGGGCGATCGGGATGCCGAAATTGGCCTCGATGGTCTGCACCAGTTGGTCCGGGCCGGTGTTGTAGGTGGCGTTGATCCGGTTGTAGTGCCCGATCACGTTGGTCTCCCCCGCAACCGTGATCATCGTGTCGCGCGGGATGGAGAGCACGCTCGCCTGCCCGGTCGCCGGGACGATGTGGACGATCTTGACGACGTCGCTCCGCTGACCGCCGTAGTCAGCCGTGCTCCCGAAGTGAGAGGTCTCAGAAGCGCTCACGTTGGCTCGCGAGTCCGAGCCGATCAGGAGCACGTTGAAGGGCTGACCCTCGGGCGCCTTCGTCAGGTGCTTCACGTTCACCTTGGTGATCTGACCGAATCGGTACTGGAGATAGCCGTAGCCGGACGCCACTGCGATCAGGGCCAGTCCCACGACGACGACCCCGCCGAGCAGGACCCGGTCCAACCAGCTCCGTCTCTTCTTCCGACGCTTCTTCTGCTTTCGTCGGTCGCGACGGGAGGCAGGCGTGCCGGACATTTCGGCCGCGGCTCCTGCTCCTGCTACTGCTCCTGATCCTGCTCCGGCCGTCAGGATGCCGGCCGCAGTGGCCGCAGTGGCCGCAGTGGCCGCGGCGGCCGCCTTCCGGTCCTTCCGGCTCACCCGTGAGCCCGTGCGCGAACCCGACGATGCCCGCCGATTCGGATCCTGACCCGGATCGCCACGAGTGCCGCCCGGAGAAATCGGACCCGCAGCGTCGTCCGCCCGATCGGGCGTTCTCCCTGACGTTCCCCGAGATCTGCCGTTGCGCGGTGCGCTGTGTGCGCCCCCCCGCCGGCGATCTCGACGAGCCATGGTCAAACGCTAGCAATCGCGAACACGGATGACGCGGCTGGTCGACACGTGGACGCCGAGTCGGAGCCAGCTCGCGCCGGTACCGTTCGGCACCACCGCAGTGACCGTCTGCGCCCTCGCGGACACGTCCTCGGAGGGTTTCGCGTGGACCCCGGCCCTCAGAGGTAGGCCGCGTAGCCGGTCCGGTCCACCACTTCCGCCAGCTCCCGGTCGCCCGTGGCGACGACCCGGCCCTGCGAAAGCACGTGCACCGTGTCGGGCAGCAACACGTCGAGCAGCCGCTTGAAATGGGTGATCGCCAGGACTCCGAGCTGCCACTCCGTCGTCGCTTCCTGGACACGCCGTCCGACGGCCGCGAGTGCATCGAAGTCGAGCCCGGTGTCGACCTCGTCGAGTACGGCGAACCGGGGACGGAGGACACCCATCTGGAGGATCTCGTTCCGTTTGCGCTCGCCCCCCGATAGGTCGACATTCAAGGGACGATCGAGGAACCGCTCGTCGAACCCGATCCGGCGTGCCTCTGTGTGCAGGCTCTCCCCGATCCCGTCCGTCCGGTCAGCGATCTCGCCGTCCGGGATCCTCGGCCGCGCGGCGGTCAGAGAATCGACGAGGGAGACGCCAGGCACCTCGATGGGGTGCTGCATACCGAGGAAGAGCCCTGCCCGCGCGCGCTGCCAGACCGGAAGTGCGAGAAGGTCGACACCGTCGAGCGTGACGGATCCGCCGAGGACCTCGTAGCCGGGACGTCCCATCAGCACGTGCGCCAAGGTGCTCTTGCCGGAACCGTTCGGACCCATGACGGCGTGCACCTCACCGCTGCGAACGGTGAGCGTCAATCCCCGGAGGATCTCGCGTCCGGCGATGCCGGCACGGAGGTCCTCGATGCGGAGCTCGCCGGTGCTCACGGTACGACCACCGAGACATCGACGTCGGACACGACGAGCTCGTAGACGTCCACCGGCTTGGTGGCCGGCAGCGAGCACGGCTCGCCGGACCGCAGGTCGAAGGTCGAACCGTGCTTCGCGCACTCGATCTCGCACTCGTCGGACAACACCTCACCGTCAGCCAGCGAATAGTCCTCGTGACTGCACCGGTCACCAATCGCGAAGAAGTCGTCACCGACCCGAACGAGTGCGATCCGCAGGCCGGCGACGTCGAACCGACGGGCGGTGCCGGCTCCGAGCTCGTCGAGCCCACAGAGCTTCACGGTCCGACCGCTGTCACGTGGCTTGCCGTCCGACGGAACGTCCGCGGCGCGCGCGGCGCCCGCGGCGCGCTCGGCGCCTCCGGTCTCCGTGCCGCCCATGCGCTCAGCCATGGAGCACCCCGATCCGGTCGGCGAGCTTGACCCTCACGAACTCGCGGGCGCCCGCGATCGGGATCTGGTCGGCGATGCTGTTGAAGAAGCCCGACACGATGAGCTGTTCAGCCTCCTCCGGTTCGATGCCACGCGATTCGAGGTAGTACCGCTGGTCCTCGTCGATGGGTCCGACCGTCGAGGCGTGGCTACACCGGACGTCGTTCTCCTCGATATCGAGGTTCGGCACCGAGTCGGCGTGGGCACCCTCATCGAGAACGAGATTGCGGTTGGTCTGCATCGCATCGGACCGCACCGCGCCGCGCCGCACCCGGATGAGCCCGCTGTAGACCGAGTGGGACTGCTCGGCGACCGCGCCCATGAAGACGAGATCGCTGGTCGTCCTCGGTGCGAGGTGGTCCTGCAAGGTGCGGAAATCGAGCATCTGGTCGTCCCGGCCCACGTAGGCGGCCCGAAGCACGCTCGATCCACCCTCTCCTTGGAGGGCCGAGTCGGTCCGCAGCCGCGCATAGCCGCCGCCAAGGGAGACGGCGAAGCTCGAGAGGGTGGCACCGGCCCCGATCGCGCTCGCGTGGTGCGCGAGCTGCCAGGTCTTCGGTCCGAGCGCCTGGATGCTCACAAAGGAAAGCGACGCGCCATCGTCGACTGCCAACTCCGTCACCGGGACCACCAACTGCTCCTCCGGTGCGTGGCTGGGGCCGATGCCGTTGATCGATTCGTCGGCGAGGAATCCGGCACCCGCCTCGACGACGAACTCGACCACCTCGATGGTCGACCCCGAGCATGCGTGGATCACGGTTCGCGGGAACACGGCAGCTCCGGCGCCACCGGAGACCAGATGCACGATCACCACCGGATCCTCGATCACCTTTTCCCGCTGCACCTCCACCACGACGGGATCGATGACGAAGGCGTCGTTGAGCGCCACGAAGTCCCGCGGTGCGTCGGCGACCGAACCGAGCATCGGCTCGACCTCGTCCGTCTCGGCGATCCGACCGACCCTGAGGATCTCATCACCGAGCTCCGACGCGACCGTTGCCAGCGCTCCGTCGATCGTGACGACGAGGGCGGCGCGCGCGCCGAGCTCGCTCACGAGGGAGTGGACACGATCGGAGGGGGAGGGGCCGGGACGTCCCCCGCCGTGAGACGACGAGGTATCAGCCGGGCTGAACCGATCGAGATCGAGCTGATCGATCCGGCTGTACCGCCAGACCTCGTCCTTCTCCGTCGGTCTCGGCGCCGAAAGGAACACCTCGGCAGCGGCCGATCGACGACGCCGGAGCCACTCCGGCCCGGGGATGGCGACAGCGGAAGCAACGGTGAACGGGGTCAGCAGGAAGATCCTCTCGCGGAAGGAGGCTCGACACCGAGCCTCCTGCCCGATACTACCCGGACACACGCGGTTGAGAATCGCCCGGTGGCGCCAGTCCTGCGTCGGATCAGGGTGCCGCCCGCGGCCTACGCTGCCCCCATGACTGACCGGAACATCGACTCGTTCAATTCCGACGTTCTCGACATCGAGGTCGACGGGCACGTCGCAACCCTCTGGCTCGACCGCCCCGAGAAGCGGAACGCACTGGGGCCGCCGTTCTGGTCGGATCTTCCGGTCGCCATGAACGCGATCGCGTCGGCACCCGACCTCAGGGTCGTCGTCATCGCCGCACGGGGACCGCACTTCACCGTCGGTCTGGACCTCGTCGCGATGGCGGGGCTCGCCGGGCCGACGGAGGACAACGGTGCTCCGCTCTCGATGGCGGCGCGCGCTCGGTCCGCACGCGCTGCCATCCTCCGCATGCAGGCCTCCGTCACGTCGGTCGCCCAATGCCAGCTTCCGGTGATCGCGGCGATCCACGGTTACTGCATCGGCGGTGGCGTCGATCTCGCCGCGGCGTGCGATATCCGACTGGCCAGCGAGGACGCATTGTTCTCGGTGCGCGAGACCAAAGTGGCCATCGTCGCAGACCTCGGGAGCCTCCAGCGCCTTCCGCAGATCATCGGAAAGGGCCACCTCTCGGAGCTCGCCTACACGGGCAAGGACATCGACGCAGAACGGGCGGCGGCGATCGGTCTCGTGAACTCGGTCAGCGCCGACGCGGAAGGGGTGCTCGAGGACGCGAGGGCCCTCGCGGTCGAGATCGCGGCGAACTCACCTCTCGCCGTGCAGGGCACCAAGGCGGTCCTCCAGGCCGGCGACGGTCAGACCGTCGCAGAAGGCCTCGAGTACGTCGCCGCGTGGAACGCCGGCTTTCTTGCGTCCGACGATCTGACGGAGGCCATGACCGCGTTCATGGAGAAGAGACCCGCCTCGTTTACCGGACGGTAGTCCGCCCGAACCGGCTCGTCGTCGCCATCGGGTCGGAGATCGGGGACGGCTGGCGGTCGGGGGGCGGGGGGCGAAGGGGGCGAGGGGCGGGGGGCGGGGGGCGAAGGGGGCGAGGGGCGAGGGGCGAGGGGCGAGGGGCAGTTCCCACGATGACGCGCCGACGAACAACTGGACCACCGCGCGGTGGCCTCCCGCCGATGCGGACCCGCATGGGCGTCGCGCTTGACCGTCGTCGCGGACCCGTGCTCCAATGCGCATCGATCGAGTTGGGCGGGGGGCCTGCAACGCGTCTCCCTGTGAAGACGGAGCACACGAACACCGTGCACTGCCGAAGGGGAAGCGATGTCACCCACGGTGAAGGTCCGCGCGAGGCGATCACTGGCCGTCGCGTTGATCGTGGCCGCGGTCGTCTCCGTCAGCCTCGCCCGGGTGAGCCCGATCGCTGCGAGCTCGGACGGATCTCGCACCGTGCAGCTCACGCACATGGCAGGGTCCGCGGGGTCAACGGGTCCTGAAGCGCCTGCGAGGTTTGCAGGCGAAGCGCCGAAGTCGCCAGGGACGCTCATCCAGGCACAGGCGGTTGGGGCACCTGGTCTCACGGGCACCACCTACCGGGTCGAGTACTGGTCCAGGTCGGTGCCCGCGAACAAGCCGGTCAGGATCAGTGGAGTCGTGATCGTGCCATCGGGCACACCACCGACCGGAGGTTGGCCGGTCATCACCTGGGACCACCCGACCGATGGGATGACCGGGAACTGTGCGCCCTCCCTCGATCCGGCCACCGACGTTCCCTACGCCGACGAGTTGCTGGCCCAGGGTTGGGCCATCGCCGCGACCGACTATGAGAGCGAGAACGCCTACGCGCCCACGTCGTCGAAGCTCCTGCCGTACCTGGTCGGTGCGGCGGCGGCACGCGACGCCATCGACATCGTGCGGGCGGCGCGCCAGATCCCGGCTGCAGCCACCGGCACCGTGTACCAGACGTGGGGATGGTCGGAGGGCGGACAGACCGCACTCTGGGTCAATCAGATCGCAGGCAGTTACGCTCCCGAGCTCGCGCTCAAGGGCGCAGTTGCGACCGCACCGGGGGCGGAGCTCCCCTCCCTCTTCGCGTCCTTCGAGTCGAGCACCGAGTGGTGGCCGCTCGTCCTGATGGCGGCTGCGGGGCTCAACGCCGACTACGGCAACGCCGTCGCGCCCTTGACCACCTTGCTGACGACCGACGGCAAGAAGCTCATCGCCTCCGCGCTGAAGAGGGAGCCGCAGTGCATCACGGGCATCATCACCGATCTGACGTCGCACGACACGTTCGCGTCGACCTTCCAGTCGTCCAACTTCCCGATCTCGTGGCAGGGGTTGCTCGCCGAGAACGATCCGGCCAACTTCACGACCGCAGGTTCGGCGCCCGTCCTCATCGTGCAGGGCACCGCCGACACGTTGGTGCAGCCTCCGATCACTGCCGCACTCGCTGATCAGCTCTGCGCGGTCACTCCGCCGCAGCCTCTCGAACGATGGCTCTACACAGGTCTGGACCACTTCACGAGCATCGGCACCCAGCTCGGTCCCCCGAACGCCAGCGGAAACGGAGACAGCGCGTTCGGCAGCTCCGCCACCATCGGAGACGTCGTGGCCTGGATGCGGGACCGCTTCGCGGGTGGCGGGTGGCCCGATCCCTACGCGCCAACCGCTGCGGCGACCACCCTCGTGACGGAGACCAACGCCTGCTAGCGATGGCGCCCGGTGCTGGCGGGGGGCCGGTCGGCCTGCGTGCGTGACCTCCTGCGTACCCGACCGCCTCCGGACCCGACCGCCTCCGGACCCGACCGCCTGCGGGCCTGACCGCCTCCGGACCAGACCGGCCGTCAGGTCAGCGCTTCCGCCTCCACCACCGGCGATTCTTGCGTTCTGCCCGCTCGTCGGCCCGACGCGCCTCGTCGAGGGCTTCCGGCGCGATGGAGTTGACGATGGTCTCCGCCTGGTTGAGAAGGGCGGCCGCAGCCTCATCCGGCACGTCCGGCATCGGCTCGAGCTTCGGTTCGATGATCGATCCGTGGCTCCAGCCGACGTCAGCGAGACGCGGTGAGTACGAAGGGCAGTCCTCCGGGCACTTCCAGGGCGCATCCGGCGCGAGGTCGAGCACACAGAACCGGGCGACCTCGCCCGAGTCGTAGGTCCTCGACTGGAAGTGCTTGCACTCCTCCCTCATCGGCATGGGTTCATTCTGCCCTTCTGTCCTGCCAGTTGTGCCATCGTGCCCCGGCCACGACTTCGCTGCAGATCTCAGCTACCGGCCCGGCTGCGGATTCCTGCTACCGGCCCCGGTGCCGAACGGATTCGGCGCGTCGCCAGCCGGAGCGGCACCGCGGCGGGCGGATCGCACCGGCGGAAACACGGCAGCTCGGCCGCTCGGGCTGAACTGCACCGACTCAGCCGACTGAGCCCTCCATCTGCAGCTCGATCAGCCGGCTCCACTCGACCGCGTACTCCATCGGGAGGGTCCGGGTGATCGGCTCGATGAACCCGTTGACGATCATGCCCATCGCCTGGGTCTCGGACAGTCCACGACTCATCAGGTAGAAGAGCTGGTCGTCCCCGACCTTCGACACGGTCGCCTCATGGCCGATGCGTGCGTCGCGCTCACCGACCTCCATGTAGGGCTTGGTCTCCGACACCGAGGTGTCGTCAAGCAGCAGTGCGTCGCACCGCACGAAGCTCTTGGCCCGCTTCGCGCCCTCGTCGACATGGACCAGGCCACGGTAGGTCGTGATGCCAGCGTCCTTCGAGATCGACTTCGAGACGATCGTCGACGTCGTCTCCGGCGCGGCGTGGATCATCTTCGCCCCCGCATCCTGGTGTTGTCCGGCTCCGGCATAGGCGACCGAGAGCACCTCACCCGAGGCCTTCGGTCCCATCAGGTAGACCGAGGGGTACTTCATCGTGAGCCGCGAACCGATGTTGCCGTCGATCCACTCGACGTGCGCCTCCGCCTCGGCCCGCGCCCGCTTGGTCACGAGGTTGTAGACGTTGTTCGACCAGTTCTGGATCGTCGTGTAGGTGATCCGCGAGCCGGGCAGCGCGACGAGCTCGACCACGGCCGAGTGCAGCGAGTCCGTCGTGTAGACCGGCGCTGAGCACCCCTCGATGTAGTGGACCTGTGCGCCTTCGTCGGCGATGATCAACGTCCGCTCGAACTGACCCATGTTTTCCGCATTGATCCGGAAGTAGGCCTGCAACGGCTGGTCGACGACCACGTTCGGTGGCACGTAGATGAATGAGCCGCCCGACCAGACCGCCGAGTTCAGCGCGGCGAACTTGTTGTCGTTCGGCGGGATGATCGTGCCGAAGTACTTGCGGACGAGGTCCGGGTACTCGCGGACTGCCGTGTCCATGTCACAGAAGAGCACGCCGAGGGACTCGAGGTCCTCACGGTTTCGGTGGAAGACCACCTCCGACTCGTACTGTGCGGTGACACCGGCCAGGTACTTGCGTTCAGCCTCTGGGATACCGAGCTTCTCGTAGGTGTTCTTGATCGCGTCGGGGAGATCGCTCCAGTCGCCGACCTGACCCTCGGTGGGCTTGATGTAGTAGTAGATGTCGTCGAAGTCGAGGTCCGGCATGTTGACGGCGAACCACTCCGCCATCGGTCGCCGATCGAACCGCTGGAGCGCCCTGAGCCGGAAATCCCGCATCCAGTCGGGCTCCTTCTTCATCGCCGACATCTCGCGGACGATCGACTCGTTGAGGCCCTTCTTCGGCTTGAAGACGTAATCCTCTTCGTCGGACCAGCCCAGCTGGTACTTCCCGAGGTCGAGGTCGGTGGTCGTCATGGGGGCTCCCGAGTCGCGGCCCGGTCGGCGGCGATTTCTCCTATCCAGATAGTAACAACTCGGGGACCTGGATCGTGCGGAGACCGGGGCGCCCGGAGGACGCAGCCACCCGGCTTACGTCGCGGTGACCGTGCCCACCGGGCTGCGGGCGGCCAGTACGGCGCCCGAGAGGCTGTAGGCGGCCCGGAGCGCGTGGCTGCCCTTGGCCAGCTTCACCACTAGCCTTCGCCTTGCCGTTCACCACCTGGGAAGTGGCCACCACGGCCGCACCGTCGGAGAAGGCGACCGTCCCGCCCGTGACCTTGCCCCGGCCGGCGCCGGACGGGCCACCACGAGCGTCGCCCCGACGACCAGGGCGCCGAGTCCCAGTCCGATGGTGCGGATGACGCTCCTCTTGAAGCGTCCCGTCCCGAACTCCGCGGTCGTGCCGCCGGACCGCGCCCGGCGGATCGTGGCACCGGCACTTTGTGCGCGCTCCCTCACAGCAAGATGAAGACCGGCCGGGCACGCCTCCGGCAGGTCGCGTGGCAAGGTGTCCCCATGGACGCCGAACCCGTTTCGTCCGACCCTGCACCACCCGGTCCGCCACCCGTCGCCGAGCGACGGCCGGTGACCCTCGAGGCCCACGGCGACGTGCGGACCGACGACTGGTATTGGTTGCGGGACAAGGACGACCCGGCGGTCATCGCCCACCTCGAGGCCGAGAACGCCTACACCAAGGCTGCAACGGCCGGCACCCGGGCGCTCCAGGAGACGCTGTACACCGAGATCGTCGCCCGCATCGAGGAGACCGATCTCTCGGTGCCCGTCCGCAAGGGGTCCTGGCTCTACTACAGCCGCACCGTCGAGGGCAGCAGCTACGGCATCCACTGCCGGCGGGCGGCGGACGGGCCAGAAGAGGCCGAGCAGGTCCTTCTCGACGAGAACGTGCTCGCCGAGGGCCACGAGTACTTCGCCCTCGGCAATTTCGCCGTCAGCCCTGATCAAGAGTGGCTCGCCTACTCGACCGACACCACAGGTGGTGAGCGGTACGTCATGCGCTTCCGCAATCTCACCACCGGTGTGGAGTCACTCGAGTCGCTCGAGGACACCTCCTACAGCGTCGCCTGGGCCAGCGACAACCGGACCGTCTTCTACGTCCGCGTCGACGAAGCGATGCGCCCGTACCGGCTCTGGCGGCACCGGATCGGCGGCGATCCTGCGACCGACGATCTCGTCTACGAGGAGAAGGACGAGCGGTTCTTTCTCGGGGTGGGACGGACCAAGGACGACCGCTACGTCCTCTTCGGTCTCGAGTCGAAGATCACCAGCGAGGTGCACGCTCTCGCGGCCGACGATCCCGAGGGCGAGTTCGCGGTCATCGAGCCACGACGCCAGGGCGTCGAGTACAGCGTCGAGCACGACCGCGGAGATCCGGAGACCGGCCGCTGGAGCCGCTTCCTGATCGTGACCAACGACGACGCAGAGGACTTCCGGCTCATGACCGCGCCCGAGACGTCCCCGGGACGCGCGCACTGGGAGGAGGTCATTCCGGCCCGCACGGGCGTGAGGCTCGACGGCATCGATCTCTTCAGCGGGCACCTCGCAGTCTTCGAGCGCGAGGACGGTGAGACACGTCTGCGGGTCGTCGACGCCGTCACCGGTCGCTCGACGCCCGTCGTTCAGCCGGAGACCCCTTCGACGGTGTGGGCGGGCGAGAACGTCGAGTACGACTCGCGCACCCTGCGCTACGAGTACACCTCGCTCGTCACCCCGAGATCCGTCTACGACCTCGACCTCGACGCCGGCGACACGCTCCTCCGCAAACGCCAGCCGGTGCTGGGCGGATACGACCCCCGCGACTACCGGACCGAGCGGCGCTGGGCGACAGCGGAGGACGGTACCGAGGTGCCCATCTCACTCGTCTACCGGCCGGATCTCGTCGTCGCTCCGGAGGCAGGGACGACGACAGGTGGGCCGGTGGGCGGTGGGTCGCCGTGCTTGCTCTACGGGTACGGCTCCTACGAGGCGTCGATGGACCCGACGTTCTCGAGCCTCCGGCTCAGCCTGCTCGACCGCGGTGTGGTCTTCGCCATCGCGCACGTCCGGGGCGGAGGGGAGATGGGCCGCCACTGGTACGAGGAGGGCAAGTTCGCCGCGAAGCCCACGACGTTCTCGGACTTCATCTCGTGTGCACGTTCGCTCGCGGCAGAAGGATGGACGAGCCCGGGCCGCCTCGTCGCCCGTGGCGGCAGCGCGGGCGGTCTGCTGATGGGCGCGGTCGCCAACCTCGCGCCCGAGCTGTTCACCGCGATCGTCGCCGAAGTGCCCTTCGTCGACTGCCTGACGACCATCCTCGACGAGACGCTGCCGCTCACCGTCATCGAGTGGGAGGAGTGGGGGAACCCGGTCGAGGACGCCGAGATCTACTCGGTCATCAAGTCGTACTCGCCTTACGACAACGTCCGGTCGGTCGACGCCTCAGGCAGGCCGGTGCGCTATCCGGCGATCTTGGCGACCGGCGGACTGTCCGACCCGCGGGTTGGTTTCTGGGAGCCCGCCAAGTGGGTGGCAAAGCTTCGCTCCGCCAACCCGGAGAACCGGGTGCTCTTGAAGACCGAGCTCGGTGCGGGTCACGGTGGGCCCTCCGGTCGTTACGACGCCTGGAAGGACGAGGCGTTCGTGTACGCCTTCGTGCTCGACGCCCTCGGGCTCGCCGACCGGGTGCCGGTCAAGCCTCCACCGAGGTGAGGTGAGCGCGTCATGCGATCGGCTGGCGGCGGCGCGCCTGGAGCGGCGCACCGGGAGTGGTCCGGCGGGGCGGGCCGACCGGAAGGGCGCGGCGGCTCAGCCGGGGACGCCCGTCGCGCCCGTCGCTCCCGTCGTGGTCGTCGTGGTCGTCGTCGTGACGACACCCGCCGGCGCGGCGCCGTTCGGTTCGAATGTCGCGACGAACGGCGTGTGCATCGTGCTCGGGAAGACGACCGGGATCGTCCCCACACTCATCGACAACGCCGTCGATCCGAGCTCGACGGACGTCGGGCCCGACGCCCGGATCACCTGCACGTCGCCGGATTGGAGCGTGCCGGTCCAGAGAACCGAACCGGACGCGACCGTGGTGGCGTCCACCCAGCACGGCCCGGACGCGGTGAGCGTCAGATTGAACGAGTTGTTCGGAACGGCAAAGGTCGCGGACGTTGCGGTGGCGGCAGTCGCGACGAACTTTGTCGGCAGGGTCGTCCTGGTCGGTGTCGTCCTCTTGACATGCACCGTCGAGGACGTGTGCCCTCCATTGCTGCTCGCGGTGGTCGCGGTGCTCGCGGTGGTCGAGTGGGAGTGCGAGCCGACAGTGGTCGTCGAGCTCGCCTTCGACGAGGGGGCAGAGTGCCGGCTCCCGAGAAAGGCGAGCGCGCCGACGACCACGACCGCCGCCGCGGTGAGCAGCACCGTCGACATCCTTCTCGGTCGGCGGTTCATCGAATGGAGCGCCATCTGCTGCGCCCGCGACGTCCTCGGCCCGGCAGCTCCGACCGAGTTCTGATCGATGCGGTAACGGTCCCTCGGCCTCGCGTCGTCGAATACCAGTGGCGTCTCCGGGTCGGGGAAACCGCTTCGCCCGCGGACGGGCACGGGCGGGACCGGCGCTCCTGGTTCGGGCGGGATCACCCGGTTGCCGGCGCCTCGGCCGGCATTCCCACCACTCGAACCGGATCTGGCGCGGGTGATGGATCCGGTGGCGGCGTCGGTCTCATCGGTCCGGCCGGCATCTTCCCATCCTGCGGTCGTTGCGAACTCGCGACCAACGTCATGGCCGAGATCGTCGGCGAGGTCGTCGAAGGGAATCTCTGACGTCCCGGGCCTGGTGGCGCCCACTGCACCTGGCGCATCCGCGGCACCCGCGGCACCCGCCGCACCCGCCGCACCCGCCGCACCCGCCGCCCGTGTCGCACCGGGCCGCGCCCCCCCGTGGTCGCCGAGGTGCTCGAGAGTCCCAAGTGCCTGGTGGTAACTCCGCACGGAGTGGACGTCGTCGGAGCTCGGACGTCGCAGCAGGATCACCGCCACCGCCGCCACGCCGACCAGAATGACCACTGTCAGGCCAACCACCATCGGGACTATTCAAGCCCGTAGACGGGGAGGCCAGGGCAGCGGGCATCGGGCCGGCTGTTGAGACGGATCCGCTGCGTCGTGTCTCCTGGTGCAGCTGCACATCGAACCCAGGTCAACGGTTCGGTTCGGTCATCGATCGTGACGACAAGTGCCTCCGGGCCAATCAGGGCGCGTCGCCCGGCTCGATGCCGACGAGCCCCAGGCCAGGGACGGTTTCGGGAGTTCTGGTGCGCTCTCTTGGCGGGCCGAGAGGTCTCTCCTTCAGATGGCGGTCACCGACGTGAGCCCGCCGTCGATGGTGAGGTATGCACCAGTGATGAAGGACGCCTCGTCCGAGAGCAGAAACCGGATCGGTCCGGCGATCTCCTCGGGCACGGAGATCCTGCGCAGCGGCGTCCGCTCCACGAGCTGGTCGCGGAAGCCGGGCAGGTCGAGCGCGGGTTGCAACATCGGGGTACCCACGGCTCCCGGACAGACCGCATTCACCCGGAAACCCTCGCTCGCGAAGCGCTGGGAGAGAGACCGCATCACACCGAGGACCCCGCCTTTCGACGCGCAGTAGGCGGTCAGGATCGAGCTGCCGAAGAGCCCCTCGATCGACGAGATCAGCACCGCAGCTGATCCCGGTCCTGCGTTGCGGAACGGTTGGAGCAGCTCCCGCGAGATCATCACGGCTGCGCGCAGGTTCACGTTGAGTGTCGCGTCCCAGAGTTCGTCGTCGATGTCGTCGACGAACATCGGCCCAGAGACCCCTGCCGCATGGACGAACCCCCCGAGCGATCCCAGCCCGGCCTGGGCGGCAAGCACTTCATCGCGCAAAGCCGGCGAATCGGCGACGTCGACGACGGCCCAGTGGGACCGGACACCGTGGATCTCCTCGCAGATGGTTGCCACTTCCTTCGCGCTGTCCGCGTCGAGGTCCCAGATCGCAACCGGTCTTCCGACTTCGGCGAGCGAGAGCGCGGTGGCCCGACCGATCCCGGAGGCTCCACCGGTGACGAGCACGCCGGTCTTCGGCGAGCCCAGCCGCTCGCGGGGCCTCGCGGAGGTTGCACCCGACGGCTGCCGCGTCCGCCGGCGTGACGGCCCGGGTTTGGCGGTCGTGCTCGTCGCCGTCTTGGCGCCCGGCTTCGACGCCGTCGTCGCTGACGCGGTCGCCTCGGGCTTCTTCTTCGCCGGCTTCGCTCCCGCGCGCTTCGACGCGGCCGACCTCCCAGACCGAGCTTTCGGGTCGGCCGAGGTCTTCGCGGTCTTCGCGGTCTTCGCGGGCTGCGCGTCCGACTTCTTGTCGGGCACCTCCTCGGCAGACGACCTGACCGGCGACTTGACCGGCGACTTGACCGGCGACTTGGCAGACGCCTTGACCGACGACTTGGCGGATGACTTGGCCTGCGACTTCCGCTGAGGAGATCGACGCGACATGGGACGTGCCATGGGGCGATTCTGTCAGATGAGGGTCTGGGGCGACCGCTCGGACGCGGTCGTGACGGACGCGGTCGTGGCGCAGCGAAGACGCCCGGATACGAATCAGCGTCAGGTCCGCATGCCCATGCGCGGCTGTACGCCGGGCGGGATCTGCGCCCGGAGCGGATTGGAGCGGTCCCGTTCGGAGAGCACCGGATCGGCGACCCCCCAGTCGGCACCGATCTCCGGATCGTCCCAGGCCACACCGAGCTCGTCGGCCGGGTTGTAGTAGTTGTCCACCAGGTACCACAGGGTGAGATCGGTCAACGAAGCGAAACCGTGGGCCACCCCCGGGGGGATGAAGACGCCCCGGTCGTGGTCTCCGTCGAGATCGATCGTGAGCGTCGCCCCATCTGTCGGTGAGCCATGCCGGAGATCGTGCAGCACGACCCTGGCGGTGCCCCGCAACACGTACCAGTAGTCGGCCTGGTGCAGGTGGTAGTGCAGGCCGACGATCGCGCCGGCCTGCTTCTCGGAACGATTGGCCTGCGTCATTTCCCGTCCGAGGGGGAACCAGCTGCGCCGATAGGTCTCGATGAACCGTCCACGCTCGTCCCCGTGGATCGTGGGCTCGACGAGGATCACGTCCGCGATCGAGTCGGACTCGATGATCTCGGGCACGGGCTACTCCCCTTCCTGGCCCGGAGCGGGCCGGACGATCGTGGCGAACTCGCGACGGTAGAAGAGCAGGGGCAGTCCCGCTTCGGTCCCGAGGTCGAGCACCCTTCCCATGATGAGCTCGTGGTCGCCTGCGTCGTGCACCAGGTCGACCTCGCAGTCGACCCATGCGATCGAACCCTCGAGGATCGGCGAGCCCGTGATCGAGGAGCTCCGCCATTCCACACCGTCGAACTTCTTCCCACCGGACACTGCGAAGCCGCGACACAGCTCTTCTTGGTGCTCGCCGAGCACGTTCACGCAGAAGCTGCCGCTTCGGGCGATCCGGGGCCAGCTCGTCGACGATCGGCCCGGCGCGACCGCGACGAACGGCGGATCGATGGAGAGGGAGACGAAGCTCTGGCAGCTGAACCCCACCGGCTCATCGCCCTCCATCCCGGTCACGATCGTCACACCGGTCGCGAATCTGCTCATCGCATCCTTGAACTGCACGACATCGAAACTCACAGTCACGCCGCTCCGAGATCCACACAGATTCCTTCGGCCGCGGCCGTCACGTCGATCCGGTGCTCGGGGTCGAGCTTGCGCGAGTGGTGCAACAACAGATCGATCTCCTTGTCCGTGTGGGACGGGTCGTGGTGGAAGAGGGTCAAGCGCCTGGCGCCCGACTCCACCGCGACGTGCATCGCGTAGGTCGGCGTCGAGTGGCCCCAGTCGGCGAGCGCGACATACTCGTCCTCGGTGTACTGCGCGTCGTGGATGAGCAGGTCGGCTCCGTCGCAGAGCTCGAGGACGCCCTGGTCGATCGAGCGACGGTCGACGGGTGCCTGGTGGTCGGGCAGGTAGGCGAGGGTGTGGCCGTCGGCCTCGAGCCGGTAGCCGAGTGTGTGCCCGATGTGGGGTACGGACCGCGCGGTGATCTTGATGCCGCCGAGACCGATCGACGACCCGTCGTCGAGATCGTGGAAGATCGTCTCGCCGCGGAAGTCGTCCATGTGGATCGGGAAGAACGGGGGCTGCACGACGCCGGACATCACCTCTTGGAGCGACGCCTTCCCCTGCGAGGGGCCGTAGATGTCGAGGACCGCTCCGGGATCGCGCATCGGTGCGAAGAACGGCAGACCGATCACGTGGTCGAAGTGCAGGTGGGTGAGGAGCGCGCTCGCCCGCAGCGGGACCCCCTCCGCTCGCAGCCCGGTGTTGAGGTGGTCGCCGAGCGCGCGCAGGCCGGTCCCGAGGTCCAAGATGAGCGGCGGCTCCCCGTCGACCTCCACCAGGACGCAGGAGGTATTGCCTCCGTAGCGGTGGTGGCGGTCCGAAGAGCACGGACACGATCCGCGCACCCCGAAGTAGGTGACCTTCACCGACGCTGCCTGTTCACTGGTCTTGTCACCGACTCCTCAGCGCTCACCGGCGCTTCAGCGTTGACCGACGCCATCCCGAAGAGCGAGGCTAGCCGCGGTCCATCAGTGCCCAATTCAGGGGCTGCACCGACCGCCACACCAGGTCGGACCGCCAGGAGTGCCGGTGGACCGGGCAGGCTACCCTCCGGCCATGGACCACGAGATCGTCAACGCGAACGGCGTCGAATTCGCCTACTTCAGCGCCGGACCGGGCGACGGACCCCTCGCCCTCTGCCTCCACGGGTTTCCCGACACGGCTCACACCTGGCGGCACCTCCTGCCGGTGCTCGGTGAACTCGGGTACCACGCCGTCGCGCCGTTCCTTCGCGGCTACGCACCGAGCTCGATCCCGGCCGACGGTCGCTACGACACCGGCACCCTCGCACTCGACGCGTGCGCACTCCACGAGGAGCTCGGGGGTGGGCCGGACGCAGTCATCATCGGTCACGACTGGGGTGGCTTCGCCACGTACGGGGCTGCGGCGTACCAACCCGAGCGCTGGCGAAGGTTCGTCGCGGCCGCAGTCGCTCCGCAGGCGTCGATGGCAGACGGGTTCCTCACCTACGACCAATTGCGCCGGAGCTGGTACGTGTTCTTCTTCCAGACCGCGCTGGCCGAGTTCGCCGTCTCGCTCGACGACCTCGCTTTCATCGACCGGCTCTGGGCTGACTGGTCACCCGGCTACCAGGGCTCTTGGGACGCGGCACGGGTGAAGGACGCAATCCGCGACCCCGAACGGCTCAGTGCCGCGATCGGGTATTACCGCGCCATGTTCGGCGCACCTCCCGAGGACGCCACGGCGGCAGCCGCCCAGGCGGCCGGCGCGACGATCGCTCCGCAGCCCGCCCTCTACCTTCATGGTGCGGAAGACGGCTGCATGGGTGTCGACACGATCGGTCCGGTCACCGAGCACCTCGCGCCAGGTTCGGAGATGGTGATCGTCGACGGCACGGGCCACTTCCTCCACCTCGAGGACCCGGACACGGTCAACGGCCACATCGTGCGGTTCCTCACGGCGGAGGAGTAGCCAGCTGGGCGTGGTGCCGGGGAGGTGGGGTCGACGGGTCCGGATCGGGACGACGGTGCGGTGCTGCCCGTGGAGGGCGGGGTTCAGGGGAGTCGGAGCGACCCCGACGTCTCCCGGACCACGAGCCCCTCGTCGACGAGGTCGCCGATGACCCGGGCCAGCCGCTCGGGCTGACGGGACCAGCCGGTCACCACGGACAGCCGTTCGGACGAAGCCGGACCGAGCCGGAGCCGGTCGATCATGCGACCCCTGCCCTGGCGGTCCGAGCCCTCGAAGACCGCCTGTCGACCGGTGGCGCCGGCCGACCCGGACGCGGGATCCGGAGCGTGCCGGCCGGCAGTCGCCCATCGACACCGACGTCGGATCGGGCAGTCCCCGCACCGCGGCGACCCGGCGACACAGACCATCGCCCCCAAGTCGAGGAGCGCCTGACCGAACGCCCACCCCTCGCCGGCCGGCACCATCGCGTCCACGAGCTGTTGGGCTTCCGATATCCGCACCGGTCGGCCCGCAACGGCACGCGCCACGATCCGACCGGCGTTGGTGTCGATGACGCCGACGTCGCGTCCGAAGGCGAAGGCCAAGACGGCACGGGCGGTGTAGGGGCCGATCCCCGGAAGTGCCAGCAGCGCAGCCAGGCTGTCAGGCACCTGACCGTCGTGCTCGTCGACCATCACGGTGGCCGCAGCATGGAGGTTCCGCGCGCGGCGGTTGTACCCGAGCCCGCGCCAGGCCCGGAGCACGTCACCCATTGGAGCGGAGGCGCAGTCGGTGACCGTCGGGTACCGCCCGAGGAAGGAGTCGAAGACGGGTACCACCCTCGAGACCTGGGTCTGCTGGGCCATCACCTCGCTGACCAGCACGGACCACGGGTCGCGGCTCGAGCGCCAGGGGAGCTCCGGCCGTCGCGTCCGGCCGTCGGTTTCGGTCCCCCAGCTGACGATCGCGCGCCCGATGGCCGCGACCTGCGCAGGCGACCTCGGCCTGCCGACGTCAAGCGGCGGTCTGCCGTGCCGGACGGATCCGTGCGCATTCACCGCGGACACGGTTCCTCAGCTCCAGTCCTCCGGCCCAGGACCCTCAGCTCCAGACGTCGTCCCCGTATGGTCGCAGGCGTACGGGTGCGGCGGCCCGCTTCCACACCATCACCTTGCGCCGGAAGAAGCAGACCTCCTCACCGCGCTGGTTGAACGCCTTGGTCTCCACGGTGACCACGCCGCGGTCGTCACGCGACTTCGACTCCGCCTTGGAGATCACCTTCGTCTCCGCGTAGATGGTGTCGCCGTGGAACGTCGGGGCGCGGTGGATGAGCGACTCGACTTCGAGGTTCGCGATGGCCGAACCGCTCACGTCGGGGACGCTCATGCCAAGCGCCAACGAGTAGACGAGATTGCCGACGACGACGTTCTTCTTCTGGACCGTCTCGTGCTCCGCGAACCAGCTGTTCGAGTGCAGCGGATGGTGGTTCATGGTGATCATGCAGAAGAGATGGTCGTCCGCCTCGGTGATCGTCTTGCCGGGCCAGTGCCGGTAGATGTCGCCGGGCTCGAAGTCCTCGAAGGAGCGGCCGAAGGGTCGGTCGATGATGGTCATGAGGCTGGTGTAGTACGCGCCGGCGGCAGTCGTCCAACGGTGTCCGTCTCGGGGCGACTCATGCCGTTGACGTGCGGCGCCCGGCTGCCGCGCTCAGTTGCCGTGCTCCGCCGCAGGGGTCAGTCCCTGACGAGCGTCGGCCTGGTGGTGAATCCGAGCACCCAGTCCGGGTGCGTCTCGCCGTCGATCGACATCCGCCACGTGTAGCGCGTCCCCGGAGTGAGGGGCAACGGTCCGAGGTTCACCGCCAGTGCGACGTCGATGGGCGACCCCTCCGGCACGCCGGGGGGACGTCCGACCGTGAACTCGCCCCTGACCTCGACCGGATGGTCGCCGTCCGGAGTCTCGACGAGAACGGGCCCACCGTCCGCGTCCTCGAGGAAGAGCTCCCAGTGGTGGGCGAGCTCGGCTTCGTGCCAGCCCACGTCGATCTTGAGCGCGATCGCAGAAGGGACCGGATCCGGGCCGGTCATGGACCATCCTCCGCCCAGCACGTAGAGCTTCCCGTCCGAGACTTGTGCTGCGTCGCACAGCATCATGGTCACCTTCACAAGGGTCGAGGATACCGGGTCCCGACGACGGGGCCGGAGGCGCCGGAGGCGCCGGAAGCGCCGGAAGCGCCGGAAGCGCCGGAAGCGCCGGAAGCGAAGACCAGGTGCTCGATGCTCGGTCCGCGACGGGACGACCGGGCCACGGCGCCACGGCGCCACGGCGCCACGGCGCCACGGGACGACGGGACGACGGGGCGCACGGAATCTGGGCGCCCGATGTTCGCGGACGCGTCACACCGACCCGCGAACCGGACGGTCCCGCCGGGTAGCGTGACGACGGTGGAGCTTCGAACCCTTCGGGATGACGTCTACCGCCGACCGTTGGCGACCGCGCTCGACCGGCTGGGCATCGGGCCGGGCTGGCGCTGCGTGGACGTGGGCGCCGGTGGCGGCGACGTCTCGGTGGCGCTCGCCGAGATCGTCGGCAGGGAAGGTCGCGTCTATGCGGTCGACAGCGATCCCACGACCCGGGACGAGGTGGCGCGGGCGGCGGCGGCCCACAGCCAGGTGCTCGCCATCACGCAGGCGGGCGAGGACCTGCGCCTCCCCGAGGCCGTAGATCTCGCGTTCTGCCGCTTCCTGCTGCTGCACGTCGTCGATCCGGGGGCCGTCCTCCGGCGCATGGCCGGAGCCGTGCGACCCGGGGGTTGGGTCGTCGCCCAGGAGCCGATCACATCTGCCGGACGGATCGACGGTGCGCCGTTCTCGATGCCGGATGCTCGGCATCCCGACGTCGGCGCCCTCCTCCCCTCCCTCGCACGAGACTCGGGCCTCGTCACGGTCGACGCGTGGGCGGAGGCACCGGCCGGAGCCGGTCCCGGTCCCGTGGCCGACTACGTCCAGGCGCTGACCGAGGTCGACCCGGGCGACGACGCCGTCGTGCTGCCGCCCTTGGTGACCGTCGTCGCGCAGGTGCGGGAAGACTGAGGCGACCAGCCGGTCGGCCCATAGGGCAGACCCGTCGCCGACCCGGTGCAGCTCGTCCGGCGATCGCGCTCGTGTCCGCTCGGTAGCCTGGTCCGGTGACCTCCGCCCACCTTCCGACTCCTGATCTCGCCGCGGCCGCGGAAGCCGTCGGCGTCGCCCAGCGCGTCGTCGACGCGGGAATCCGCGCGATGGCGCAGGCCGGGGGACCCGACACCGCGCAGGTCCTCGCGTACGACGTTGCGCACGCGGCAGCGGCCATCCGGATCGCGAAGTCGATCCTCGGGTACGGCGCGCTCGGTGAGACGGAGGCCCGCCTGGCCTGTGCCTTCGCCGCCGACGCCCTTGCCGATCTGGGTGCGCGGACCGTCGGGCGCGCGGAGCTCTGGGGCGTCGATGCGGCCTGGATGGCGCCGGTCGAGCCCTTCGTCACGACGTTCCGCGAACCTCGGTTCATAGCCGCACTGGCAGAGGTCGAAGGTCCCCGCCACCTCGACCCCGACTTCGACCTGGTGCGAGAGACGTTCCACCGATTCGCGGAGGACCAGATCCGACCGCGTGCCGAGCACATTCACCGGGCGAACACCGACATCCCCGAGGAGATCATCTCCGGCATGGCCGACATGGGCGGCTTCGGCATGTCGGTGCCGGAGGAGTACGGCGGGTTCGCGACCGGGGGGGAGGCCGACTACCTCGGGATGGTCGTCGCCACGGAGGAGCTCGCCTGGGGATCGCTCGGAGCGGGAGGTTCCCTCATCACCCGGCCGGAGATCCTCACCCGGGCCATCGTGCACGGTGGGACCGAGGACCAGAAGCGCACCTGGCTCCCGAGGCTGGCCTCGGCTGAGGTCATGGGTGCCGTCGCCGTCACCGAACCCGACTACGGATCCGACGTGGCCGGTGTCGTGACCGCGGCGGCGAGGGTCGAGAGCGGCTGGCTCGTCAACGGGGTGAAGACCTGGTGCACGTTTGCGGCACGGGCGGACGTGCTGATGCTGCTCGCACGCACCGATCCAGACCGCTCGAAGGCCCACCGCGGACTCTCCCTCTTCCTGGTCGAGAAGCCGCAGGCCGACGGCCACGGGTTCCTCTTCACGCAGGAGCCGGGCTCGGGGGGCCGGCCCGCCGACACCTCGGGCCGCATGGAGGGCCGGGCCATCGACACGCTCGGCTACCGCGGGATGCACTCCTACGAGGTCGCATTCGAGGACTGGTTCGTGCCCGACGCACACCTGGTCGGCGGCGACGAGGGACTCGGCAAGGGCTTCTACCTCCAGATGCAGGGCTTCGAGAACGGGCGGCTCCAGACCGCGGCACGCGCACTCGGCGTCATGCAGGCGTCGTACGAAGCCGCGCTCGACTACGCCCGCAACCGGGTGGTCTTCGGTTCACCGATCATCGACTACGAGCTCACGCAGGCGAAGCTCGGCAGGATGGCGCTACTCATCCAGGCGTCGCGGCAGTTCACCTACGAAGTCGCCCGTCTCATGTCGAAAGGCGAGGGCACGCTCGAGGCCTCGATGATCAAGGCCTACGTCTGTCGTGCCGCCGAGTGGGTCACCCGGGAGGCGCTTCAGATCCACGGGGGGATGGGGTACGCCGAGGAATTTCCGGTGAGCCGCTACTTCGTCGACGCCCGGGTGCTGTCGATCTTCGAGGGGGCGGACGAGACGCTGGCCCTCAAGGTCATCGCGTGACGCTGACGCCTGATGAGCGACGCATGATGAGCAACGCCTGATGAGCGACGCCGGGCACCGCGAGCCCTGAGGACGAAGGCGCTCCGAATCTCGACGGCGCCGGTCGACGTCACCGGCCGCCTCCCGATTTCGGCACCTTCAGGGTCTCCGACCGGACGTGCCGACTACGTTGAGGCGATGGACCACGCAGCCCTTGTCCGAGCGGTCGAAGAAGAAGGCGACCGGCTGGTCCTCGCGCTCAGCGAAGTGCCGATGGACGCGATGGTGCCGACCTGTGAGGGATGGAAAGTCAGCGACCTTTGCACCCACGTCGGCGACTTCTGCGGGTTCTGGAGCCACGTCCTCTGCGAGGGTTCGGGACGTCCGAAGACGCCTTTCAGAGACGCCCCCGATGGTGAGGCACTCGTCATGTGGCTCGCCGAGCTGGCCGATCACCTGGTCGCCGAGCTGAAGGCGACACCGGCGTCGACGGCGGTGTGGACGTGGTATCCCCATGACCAGACGGCGGGGTTCGTTGCACGCCGGTGCGCGCACGAGCTGGCCGTCCACCGGACCGATGCGCAGGCGGCCCGCGGCGACCACATGCCCATCGCTGCGGAGCTCGCCGTCGACGGTGTCGACGAGGTGCTCGATGTCCTCTTGAGCATCCGCGAGCACCACGGTGCAGGTACCGGGAGGACGCTCGCCCTGGTGAGCTCCGATACCGGGACCGCATGGCGGATCCACCTCGGGAGTGAGCGCATCGGGGTCGAACGACCGCGGCCCGACGCGCCCGAACTCGCTTCGAGCAACCTGACGGTCACCGGCACCGCATCCGACATCGAGCTCGTCCTCTACCAACGACCGACGCTGAGCCCGGTCGACATGGTCGGTGACTTGACAGTTCTCGACGAGTGGCACCGCGACTTCACGTTCTGACGCCGCGCCTCACGGGATCTGGGCCGACGGGGTGCCCGTGGCGCACCAGCGCGGCTAGCCGTTCGAACGCGTGAGACCCGCACGCTCGCCCCGGCTGACGAACTTGACCGCCATCTTGCGGGACGCCTCGTCGATCATCTCGTCACCGAACATGACCGCGCCGGCGCGGTCCTCCTCGGTCGCCTTCTGATAGGCGTCGAGGATGTCCCACGCGCGGTCGAACTGCTCTTGAGTCGGCGAGTAGACCTCGTTGAGGACACCGACCTGGTCGGGTGTGAGCGCCCACTTGCCGTCGTAGCCGAGCACGCGCGTCCGCTGCGAGAATTCGCGGAGGCTGTCGAGCTCGCGCACCTTGAGGAACGGACCGTCGATGACCTGGAGGCCGTTCGCACGCCCGGCCATGAGGATCTTCGAGAACACGTAGTTGAAGTGGTCGCCGGGATACTCGGGGATCGACACGCCGCCGGTGAGCACGGGCATCTCCATCGAGGCCGCGAAGTCTGCCGGTCCGAAGATGATCGTCTCGAGCCGCGGGGATGCCGCGCAGATCTCCTCGACGTTGATGAGGCCGCGGGTGGTCTCGATCTGCGCCTCGATGCCGATGTGGCCCACCGGAAGCCCGCACCTGCGCTCCACCTGCGTGAGCAGCAGGTCGAGTGCGATCACCTCGGCCGCGCACTGCACCTTCGGCAACATGAGCTCGTCGAGCCGCTCGCCGGCGTTGGACACGACCTCGATGACGTCCTCGTAGGTCCACTCGGTGTCCCACGCGTTGATCCGGACGCACAGGACCCGGTCGTCCCACGCGAGGTTCTTGATCGCGTCGGCCACCTTGGCCCGCGCCGCCTCCTTCTCGAGGGGGGCCACTGAGTCCTCGAGGTCGAGGAAGCTCATGTCTGCGGGCACCGTCGGCGCCTTTGCGAGGAATCGTTCGTTCGAACCCGGCGACGACATGCACGAGCGCCGGGGCAGGTGACGGGACCGTTCGGACATGCCCTGATCGTACGGCCCGGCCGGGAGGAGCCCCAAATGGAGCACTGGCCCGGTCGCCGGCTACGGCCCTCTCGTCGCTGTCGCCCCAGCCGCCCCAGCCGCCCCGGCCGCCCCGGCCGCCCCGGTCGCCCCTGCAGCACGGTCCGCATCGATCTGCGCCTGGAGGTCGGCCGGTGTGAGCTGCTCGGTCAAGAGCCGCTCGAAACGCGCCGGATCGCCGCGGACGAAGGATCGGCAGAGCGGGAGCCCTTCGACGTAACAGGTGAGGTACGCGCGCCAGGTCGGATGGGTGAGGAACTCGACCGCTTTCACCGCGCGGTCACGCGACAACAGCCCCCAGCGCGCGACCTCGTCGGTGACCGTGTCGGGATCGGCGCCGTCCTCGTGGAGGCGGAAGGCGGCGTTCTGGCGGACCGCGCCGAGGGCTTCGCCGGCCTCGGCCACCGCGGCGACGACTTCGGTGTCGTAGCGGATCCCGAGGGGCCGGAGATGCTCCGCTGCCATCGACTCGGGATGGCGCCCCGCCACGACTTCGAGACCGAGGTCGGCGAGCCCCTCGGCGAGGAGGCACTGCGGTGTGCCCACCAGGAAGATCGACTCCTCCCACCACCTTCGCCGCCGTACGAGTCCGGCCTCCTTGCGCGTGTGCTCGGTGTGGTGCCCCGGATAGGACTCGTGCGCGACGAGGTGGGCGAGGCCGGTCGAGAGCACCGGGAGGTCGGTGTTGACGGCGACGCGGCTGTGCAGGTCCCCGAGGTAGTAGTTGAAGCCGGACCACGGCTGACCCGTGACCAGCTCGAACTCGACACGCTCGCCGTCGGGCAGGCCGAAGAGGGTGTGGGTCCGCTCCCGGAGATCGTCCGAGAGCGAGTCGATCGCCGCGACCAGTCGGTCGACCGGCACGGCGTGTGCCTCGCGCCACTCGACCAGGCGCTCTGCGAGCGGTCCCGAGCCGGGCAGCACCTCGTCGATCCGCTGGTGGGCCTCGGAGAAGATCTCCTCGTCGACACGCGTGGGACGCACGCCGTAACAGGCCTCGACCTCGTCCGCGTACCCGATGGGCTCGCCGGCGAGGCGACGGGCGGTGGTGAGGAGGCCGAGCACCTGCGCACGGAGCCAGTGCCGCCTCCCGGCCGCGGCCCCGGCGTCGGGGGTGGCGTCCGCCCCGGCGTCCAGCGGTTCCGCGGCGTCGATCGCCGCCAGGAGCGTCCTCGCCTCCGCGACCAGCCGCGTTGGCGCCTGCACCGGTTCTGCATCGACCTGGTCGGAGTGCTCGGGGGGCCCGTAGTAGGCGTCGACCAGCCCGTCGATGTGCCGACCCAGGCGCAGGCCGAGCACGAGGTACTCGTCGACCAGTCCCACGGAGTCCATCGGCTCAGGCCTTGACCGCAGCCACCGCTGCCGCATCCGATACCGCGATCGCAACCACACCCGCCACCGTGCCAGCCACCGCGTCCGGCACCGTGCCAGCCACCGCGCCCGAAGCTGCGCTCAGTGCAGGCGGTCGCGGAAGAACGCGACCGAGCGGTCCCACAGCAGCTCCGCCGCCTCGCGGTCGTAGACCTCGGGACGGTCCTCGTTGAAGAACGCGTGGTGGGAGTTCGGATAGTGGTGGAACTCGACCACCTTGCCGAGGCCGGTGAGCTCTGACTCGAGCTGGTTCGCCGCGTCGGTGGTGAAGTACTCGTCGAGTCCCGCGACATGTGCCTGGACCGCGCCGGCCAACTTCGCGTAGTCCGGCGTCGCGTCCGGCCAAGGGACGAGCCCGTACGCCGGCACCACGGCCTTGACCGCGTCCGGTCGCTGCGTGGCGAGCACCAGCGCGAGACCGCCACCCATGCAGAACCCGATCACGCCGCACGTCGATCGTCCCGTGCGGGCGAGCAGCTCGTCGACCGCGCCGCTCAGCTCCTTGGCCGTCGCGTCCATCTTCATGGCCATCATCTGTCGACCGGCCTCGTCGGGCTCGGTGAGTGGCACCGTCGTCCCGTGATAGAGGTCGGGTGCGAGCGCGGTGAAGCCCGCCTCCGCATAGCGATCGCACGAGCGCTCGATCTGCGGGACGAGGCCCCACCACTCCTGCAGCACGACGATTCCGGCGGTGTCGGCAGTGCCTTGTTCGGGCGCGGCGATATAGCCCCGGCTCGTCGAACCATTGCTCGGAAATTCGATGACATCGCCCATGGACCGCGACCCTACCCGCGGCCGCGGACAGCGTCCGACGCCGTCCCGTCACGGCGGCCCATCCGCTGTCGGAGCCGCAACGTGTCGCTCCGGTGACGGGGACCACAGGACCAATCGCACCTCAAAGGTCCAGCTCAGCAGGTATCTCGCGCGGTCGGTGCTTGAGATCGGGGTGCCGGTGCACTAGACAGTGTCGGATATGACTCACGCCGAGCTCATCTCGACGTCGGAGCCAGGTGCCTGCCCCACCAAACGCAAGAGGTCCCGCACGAGCGTAAGTGCGGTGCTTGCACTGGCGGCCACAATGGCGGCCACACCTCTCCTCATTTCCGGTTCCGTCCCTGCTTCTGCCGACCAGATCTCCGACGCAAAAGCGCAGGCTTCGGCCATCACGGCCAAGCTCCAGCAGACCCAGGCGCAGATCCAGGCGCTCACCGGTCAGGTCAACGCGGCGAACTATCAGCTGTCACAGCTGGCCAACCAGATCGCAGCGACCAGGGCCCAGATCGCGCAGGACCAGGCGGTGGTCAGCAAGGACCAGGCACAGCTCAAGACGCAGGCCATCAGCGACTACACCAACAGCGGCACGAGCAGCCAGGTCACCGAGATGTTCACCTCGAACATCAACACGAACGGCGTCCGTTCCGAGTATTCGTCGATCGCGACCGGCAACGTGACGACGACGATCGATCGGCTGCACACCGCGCAGAGCCAGCTGCAGGCGACGCAGAGCTCGCTCGACCAGCAGCAGGCACAGGCACAGGCCACCCACGACACATTGGTCAGCGAGCAGAGCCAGGCCACGACGTTGGCCAGCCAGGACCAGTCGACGCTCAACAGTGTGAACGCGCAGATCCAACAGCTGGTCCAGCAACAACAACAGGCTGCGGCCGCAGCGGCGGCGGCGGCGCAGGCCGCTGCGTTCAACGCGAAGGTCCAGGCGGCGCAAGCCCAGCAGGCTGCCCAGCAGGCCGCGGCGCAATCGCAGTCTCCCGGCAGCCCTGCCACCCCGACAGCCACTGTGCTGCCGCCGCTCGCGGCCGGCGCGGCCGGTGCGGTCCAGGCGGCCGAGAGCCAGGTCGGCGTTCCCTATGTCTGGGGCGGTGAGAGCCCCTCGGGCTTCGACTGCTCGGGCCTCGTCGCATGGGCGTACGCCCAGGTCGGCATCGGCCTCCCGCACTACTCCGGCGCACAGTACGACGCCACCACCCACATCCCGTTGGCTGACATCCAGCCGGGTGACCTGCTGTTCTACGGTTCCGGCGGTGCCGATCACGTGGCGATGTACGTAGGTGGCGGGCAGATGATCGAGGCGCCCTACACCGGTGCGTCCGTCTGGATCACCGGAGTCCGTACCGGAGCCGATTTCGCCGGCGTGGGTCGGGTCGTCTGACTCTGCGGACCGCCGGGCTCAGCGCCCGGGCCCCCTCCATCTCGGACGATCGATCTCGGGCCTCATGCCTGGTCGTGGGCGGCGAGCTCGGTCGGTGGGAGCTGACCGACCGTTCCGCCCTCACGCGGGCCGGGAGGACGTGCGAACCGGAATGCGAGCGCATCCCGTCCGGCCTGGATCACCATCGCCTGCCCGGTCTCCTCTCCGACCATCCGATCGAAGACCGCGTCGGAGACGGCGTGGACGTCGATCAGCGGGAAGCCGCTCGCGACCAGCAATTCGCGTGACGGCTCGTCGATCAGCGGCGTGTCGACGATGCTCGGGCAGATCGCGTTGATCGTGATGTGTCGTTCGGCCAGCTGGGGTGCGAGGGCTCGGACCAGACCGACGACCGCGTGCTTCGCGAGGCAGTAGATCGGGTCCGGGGAGTAGCCGATCAGTCCTGCCAACGACGCCGTCGCGACGATCGCCCCGCCTCCGCGTTCGGTCAGGGCCGGGACCACCGCGCGGACGCCGTACACGACGCCGTTGATGTTGACGCCGACCGCCCGTCGGTAGATCTCGTCGGAGATCTTGGTGATGTCGGCCTCACCGGTGATGATGCCCGCATTCAGATGAGCGAGATCGATCCCGCCGAAGCGATCGACCACGGTGTCGACGACGCGCGTCCACGACGCCGGGTCACCGACATCGGCTTGTAGTCCGATCCCGCCGAGTTCGTGCGCGGCCCGCTCGGCGGCGTCACCGTTGAGATCGACCACCGCGACCGACGCACCTGCCTCGGCCAGTCGGGTTGCCGTGGCCAGTCCGATCCCGGATCCGCCGCCGGTCACAACGGCCACCTTGCCTTCGAGCGCTGTCATGGTCTCCCCTGTTCGGCCAACACGGCCAACACGGCCAGTTCGGTCAGTTCATTCAGTTCATTCAGTTCGTTCAGATCGGTCCGGTGCCCCCGGTCGTCCGGGTCGCTCCGGCCCACGGCCGTCGGGCGGCGACCCTGGCGACCCTGGCGACCCTGGCGACCCTGGCGACCCTGGCGACCCCGAGTATTGCCGGTGGCCGCACGGAGGTCCCGTGATCGAGTCGTGGTCGCCCGGTCCCATCCAGACCGCCGACGCTGCGACCGAGGTCACGTCCGCTGTGACCTGAGGAAACGGGTGCGGCATACTTGTCGGACGTCGGTCGTTCCCGGGTTCGGGAGGCGCCAACACGGGGCCACGACGGCAGGACGCACCCTCCGATGAGACCCATCCCCGTCGCATTCCACATCTGGTTCCTGGAGATCCACACCTACGGGATCGGGTTGGCCCTGACCTTCTGGTTCGGTCTCCGCTACACGGAGCGCCGGCTCCGAAGGGCCGGCTATCCCTGGCAGTGGGTCACCGGAATGTTCCTCTGGGTCATCCTTGCCGCCATCGTCGGCGCCCGGGCCCTCCATGTCCTCTCCAACGCCACCTACTACTCGAACCACCCCGGACAGGTCCTCTCGATCTGGCAGGGCGGGCTGTCGTCGTTCGGTGGGCTGCTCTTCGCGGTGCCGGTCGCCATCGTCAGCGCACGCCGGCGCTGCCCACAGCTTTCCACCATGCGCTTCGCCGATCTCATGGCACCGGTGCTCATGGCTTCGTGGGGCATCGGCAGATTGCTCGGCCCACAACTCATGCTCGCCGGTGGCGGCCACCCGACGAATCAGTGGTTCGGCATGTACTACGCGGGTCAGGTTGGCAAACGGCTCCCGGTGCCGATCTTCCAGGCGATCGAGGACTTCGCGATCTTCGGCATCCTGTTGCTTGTCGAGCGATGGCTCCGTTCGGTCGCGCCGGCGTCTTCCGCCGCGGCACCGGACGCGACGGTCAACGTTGCCGACCAGGCAGCACCAGAGCGAGACGGGCACCATGCCGACGGAGAGGTCGCGGCCCTGATCGCCTCGCGTGACGGCGGAGCACTTCCTCCCGCAGGGATCGTCCTCGGGGTCGGCATGGTCCTCTGGGGCATCGAGCGGTTCCTCGACGAACATCTCTGGCTCGGAGAGGACGGTCGCGTCGGATCGCTGCTCGTACAAGGCGCCGGCGTGCTGCTGGCGGTCGCCGGTTCCGCACTCCTGATCTCGCGGATCGGCCCTTTCCAACGGTGGAGGCGAGGTGAGCTCCCGGCAGAACCGGTGCCACCGGGGTCGGCCTCGGCCTCGGGCTCGGGCTCGGCACCCGACCCCGCGGCCACCCACACCCGCGTCGAGTCCGTCGAGTCCGTCGAGCAACCGTCCCAGTAGGTCCCGATCAGTAGGTCCCGATCAGTAGGTCGCGGCGCCCTCCGGGTGGCCGACCCGGAGGCCCGCGGAGCTGATCGCCGTCGGTGCGTCCCCCGATGGAGACGTCGCAGGCGCTCCGTCACGTTGCACAGCTGACCCGACGCGACGGGTTCGATGGGGACGGCGACGGACCGCTACGATTCCGCCCGCTCCGATCAGGAGAGCTCCCGACAGGACCGCGCCGATCAGCACGCTGCCGCCCGGTACGAACAGGAGTCCGCAACTGATCAGGAGTGCCGCACCGATCTCCGCCATGACCACAGAGCGCTCTGCCTGCGGCCCGGCCGACGCCACGCGCCGGTGGAGCGCGAGCAGCTCCGTGGTCGACGTGATCCCCCGGGTGAGAGCGACTGCAAGGCCCCGCACGAGCCCGAAGACGCCACCCACCGAGAGTGCGACCAACGGACGGCCGGTCAGCGCCACGAGCACGATCATCAGGTACACGGCTGCCGTCGTGATATAGGTCGCGAGCCCGACACCGATCTGCCAGCCGAATCCCGCGCCGTAGACCCAGGGGCGGTAGTGGTCGAGCCATCGCTCGTTGACCTGCCGACGGTGGAAGGGAAGCTGCACTCCGAAGACCCTCAGATCGGAGAGGCCGGCCACGGCCGCCGCGATGGAGGCGACGAGCGCCACGGCCACGCTCGACGGTCCGGCGGTCGCAACTCCGGCCGCGACCAGCGCCATCAGTGCCCCGAGGGTGAGGCCGCCGCTCACGGCGCCGAAGACGAACCACGCACTCGTCGCACGGTACGAATGTCCTTTCGCCCGTTCGCTGACGGGCGTGATCGTCGAGAGCATCGAGAGGCCGCACGGGGACCATGTCGATCGGACCGCGGCGGACACAGCGACGACGAACACGGCAATGGTCAGGCAGGCACGCATCGGTTTCCTCCAACGAGTCGAGGCTCAAGACTTCGCGGCGGCAGACCTTCTCGGCGGCGTGTCATGCCGGAGACCCGTAGAAGGGCGCCTTGAACGAGAAGATGCCGCCGTCTTGAGCGACGAACCAGTAGCCCTCGGTCGAGGGCATCGACGCCATCCCGACGATCGGCCGATTGAGGCGCTGTCCCCCCATCGAGCCGTAGAACACCGCATCTCCGAACGAGAACACGCCACCGTCAGTGGCGACGGTCCAGTACCCGTTGCCCGACGGGGTCGGTGCCATCCCGACCATCGGCGCGTTCAACGTGCGACCGCCCATCGAGCCGTGGAACGGTGCGTCACCGAACGCGAAGATGCCGCCGTCCGACGCGACCAACCAGTACCCCTGGCCAGTGGGTGTCGCCGCCATGCCGACGATCGGCTTGTTGAGGCGATGCGCCCCCATCGATCCGAAAATGCAGCATCACCGAACGAGAACACGCCTCCATCGGCGGCGATCGTCCAGTACCCGATGCCCGACGGGGTGGTTGCCATCCCTACCATCGGTGCATTGAGCGTGCGTCCCCCCATCGATCCGAAGAACGGCGCACCTCCGAAAGCGAAGATGCCGCCGTCCGACGCGACGAGGTAGTAGCCGCCCGCCGCTACGGCGCAGAGCGCCACGATCGGCCGATTGAGCTTCGCCGACGACTCGTCACCATTGGCAGGGAAGTCACCGAAGGCCAACAACTTGCCGAACGCCGTGACGAGGCCGTACCCGAGACCGTTGGCGCTCGGTGCCATGCCGACCACCTCGCAATTAGTGAGCGGCGATGCGCACGGCGGTGCCGGCGGGGCCGGCGTCCAACAGGCCTCGTTCTGCTCGGCCGTACTGTTGTCCTGGGCCAGCGCCGTCGTGCAGCTCGGATCGATCTCCCAGGGTGGGATGCAGGCGACGACCCGACAGAGGATCCGGCCGACACAGGCGACCTGCTGGTTGCACTGTCCGTAGCGGAACTGGAAGCAGCCCGTCGCGTACGAGTTGCATCCGTCAGGTCCACAACCGCAGGTCGTGCCGTCGCAGGCGGGCTCGCAGAAGCCCCAACCGTTGCCGCATCCCGTGACACACGAGCAGGACGCATGACAGTCCATGTAGTAGCGGGGGCCGTTGCAGTACGTGGAGTTGTCCGCCTTCCACCACCCGCCGAGGACGGAGCCGCTTGGGCAGTAGTTGTAACCGCCGTTGATCGAGCAGCAGAACTCCGAGAAACCCGAACAGCAGGTGGTTCCGCATCCACAAGCCGAGTTCCCGCAGCTGCAGACGAAGCCGTAGGCAGTCCCCGGTTTGAGGACGAGGTCCAGGCCGGAACCTATTGCGACGGCGCTGCCGGCGTAGGCCGACCGGTTGATGAAGCTCCTTCGCGAGAGACGCGACTCGAGGAACCCGGACGCACGTTCGACCAGTGTCGGGCTCATCGACCCGTCGTCTTCCACACCGGCCCTGGTCGATCCCGCATGTTGAGCGGGGTCGGCACGGTCGACACGGTCCGCAAAGTCGGCACGGTCGGCACGGTCGGCACGGTCGGCACGGTCGGCACGGTCGGCACGGTCGGCGGGGCGCACGGCGCCGAAAGCGGACCCGCTGCTCGCACGATGATCATCGCTCGATTCCGAGCTGCCGACGCGTTCCTTCGAGCACGGAGAGGACCGAGATCGCAAGGTAGGTGAGCCATGCACAGAGCAGACTCACCGCCACGAGCGGGACTCCCTTCATCGGTTGGACCGACAGCAGTGCGGGGATCGAGCCTCTCCATCCCGACGCGGCGACGACCGACGCGACGACGCAGAGGAGTACATCGATCACACCGTGGAGGACGGTGGCGGGTGTGTCGGGAGTGCCGAAGCAGCCACAGCTCGCAATCGCACCGTCCCTCGAGCGAACGACAAGGATCACCACCGCGAAGACCCCATACGAGACGGCGACGAGTGATGCCTCCTCTACCCCCGGAACGAGCATCGCAACCAACCCGAGCACAGCCTCTGCCACAGCTCCCACACGGATCAGCCTGCGCGCCGCCGGCACGCGCAGCGGCACGCGCGACGGCAGGGTGTCGACGATTGCGCGAGCAGTGTCGTCGGGTCGAACGGCCTTCGCGATCCCCGCCCCGATCAGGAGCACGCAAGCAACGAGGTAGGGGCCGATCAGCTCCATCGTCCGAATCAATTCCAACCCGCACCGAGCGGTGCCGACGACGGCACCACCGGACCGATCGCCAGGTCCGAGAGCAGGTGGTTGACCCGTGGGACGAGGACTTCCCGCCGGGAGTGGCTTCCGAGCACCACGTAGAGGGTGAACGGGCGTCCGTTCTCGGTGAAGAACCACTGCGTGCCCGATTGGCCACCGAGTCCCCGGCGCAACACGTAGGGACGAAAGTCCGACGTGGACAGCGCGCGGGGCATTCCGCTGCGCTCGAAGAGCCTGGTGCCGATGCTCTCCGGTCCGTACTCGAAGAGCGTGGCGAAGATGTCGACCACTCCCATCAAGGTGACGGCTCCCCCGCCGAAGTCGCCGACCTCACCGACCTCACCGGGAATCGCGAATGTCGAGAACTGCGCCACGGGTCGGGACACCTCGTCACCGGCAACCGGACGTACGAAGATCCTCCCCTCGAATCCAGCCGGCAGCGGCGCTTCGATTCCGTAGGCCCGCAACGTGGGCACGGTCAGCTCGCCTGCCGGATCCGCCGCTCAGCAAGGGAGGGCGGCGGGAGCCCCACCGTCGCGGACTGCGGGTGCCGAACCTCGGGTGTCAGGTCCCCGGCTGCATCCCTGTCCGGGACCTCCGCTCCGACGACCGAATCGAGTGACGTCGGGTAGAGGCTCGGATCACCCGGATGGATCCCAGCGGCGATGAGCTCCTGGTCGTTCGCCCGTTCGCGCTCCGGGCCGGTGAGTCCAGTCGGTCCGTGCGTCGGCTCGATCGATGCCCCGACTCGTCCATCGGGTGAGGGCGAGCCGACGCCCGCATCCAGCTGCGCACGGCGAACCAACTCGGCGACCTGGACAAAACTGTTGGCGACGCCCTCGCCGATCCGGCGTCCGGATCTCCCGTCGACGAGCACGAAGAACGGAGATCCGGGGACCTCGTACTCCGACCACGCCTCGGTCGACATCACTACTGTCAGTCCATCGGCGGCCCGCTGGGCGACCTCTCCAGGACTCTCGAATTCTGGACCCTTGGTGACCGCGACCAACCGGATCCCCTGTGGAAGGCCGAGTGCCTCGGGTCGCTCGAACGCGGACCAGAAGCCTGCACACGATGCGCATCCGGTCGAGAGGAACGCGATGAGGGTGAACTGGCCGGTGCCGGTCGGTGAGATCCCGAGGGCATTTCCACCCGGCGTCAGTCCCGCGATGGTGGGAGCGGAGCTCGACTGCCGCTCGGCAGGGAGTGGTGGGCCGATGGTCAACGGGCCCGATCGCTGGGCGTGACCGTCGGTCGCGCTCACGGTCAGCCGGTCCGTTGGGTCTCCGACCCCGACTCCGAGCTCGTGCAGGGCTTTCAGGATGTCGGCATGGCTGCGGAGCAGACCGGCGACCAGTAGTGCCAGGAGCAGGACCATCGCAGTCAGCACGATTGCCAGCGCGAACATGTCGGACCTCCATGCACTCATTGAGATTCCGGGCGCCGGAGCAGATCCCCACTCGGCTTCGGCCAATCCTACGGAGGCGATCACCGCGAGCGGTGGCATTCCGTTTTGTTGAGCCGACACATGCGTGGGTCCGCGTCGGCATGCGCCGTTCGGAGAGCGCCGCCTATTCCCCGGGTTGGAAGGGTGGCGGATCTGTACCATTGCGCGCGCCGTGGTTGCGCCGTCGAGGACCTCGGATCTCCGTGGCTTCGTTCTTCGAGGTTCTCCGCGAGATGCGGACGGTCCCGTCTGCACGGTCCGTGTCGTCGGCGTCATCGGACCCGTCGGTCCCGCATCTTTCAACCGGGCTTCTCCACGACCATCGACCTGGCCCGCCCTCGAGATGGAAGCCTTTGTGCGTCCGGAGGTAGTGGTGGTGACCGCAGAGGCGGGCGAGATTCTCGAGCGAGGCGGCACCGCCCTCCGCGAATGAGACAGCCCAGTGGTCGAATTCGAGTCCCGTCGCCACGTCGCAGCCGGGCACGACACATGTCTCGTCCCTTGCGATCACCGCCGTCTTGAGCGACGCGGGGATCGACCGACCGAGATGGCAGACCGTCGTGACATCGACCCCGTTTGTGATCACGAGATCGGTGATCGAATCACCCATGAGCTCTCGTGCCGTCGCGATCGGAATGGGGCCGACCCCGGGGATCTCGCATCGCTCCCCGTCGTCGAGAGCACCCCGGCGGAGTGCGTCGAGATCGACGCGGAGATGGACGATCGCTTTCGGATCTGGCGCGCGGACCGCATCAGACGGACAATGTGCGGCGACAGATCGGTCCGCTGAGGTACCACCAACGTCCCCCTGCGCTTCGAGCTCCGACCGCTTCGGGCCTGGAGACCCATTTCTCCTAATCCTCGTGCCGGGAGGCCCCTGACCTGCGCCCATTCCAGCGGGTCCGAGGATGCCGCGACCGGTGACGAGCGCCACCAGCGCATCGGCGGCATAGGCATCCTGGGACTCATGCAGTCCGTTCGCCCGTGCCCGCTCGAAGTACCGGTTCGACTCGGCCGTCAACGCGGACAGCAGCGAGGCGCCGGCATCGGGGGTCATTCGGGCATCGAGGCGGAACGCTCCGTCCGTGTCCGTCCAGGTTCGGCAGTGCCGCCCCGACCGGATCCGCTCGTAGGCGTGCGCCGCGTCCTCCTCCGAACGTCCCTGAGCCTTCGCCCGGAGGCACCGGTCCTTCAGCTGCTTGAGTGTCCCCTTCTGGGCGACTTCGATCAGCTCGCCTTCACTCTTGGGATTGACCTTCACCGCACTGGCCACCAACTTGGCCCCCGACGAGGAGATCCGCGCCTCGCGGTAGGCGTCGCCCACGCCGGGAAGCCGCTCCATGGCGTCCCCGAGATTCAAGACGTCGATCGCATTGCCGAGAGATTCGCCCGTGACCGCAGAGAGCCAGTGGGCTGGCGAACGGGCGCCGGTCGCGTGGTGACAGTTGGCTGCGGCCGCCCGCGCCGCCGCCAGGGTCTTTCCGGCCGCGCCGAGGCGTTCGAGCTTCGTGAAGAGAGAGACCAGCTCCACCGCGTCGGATCCCGAGTAGCGGCACGGTTCGAATCCGGTGACGAACGAGGCGATCTCATCGATCGCACCGGCGAGCGTCCGTGCATCCGCGGACCCCTCAGTGGGAGGGGCGGCCTCCAACGAGGGAGGCATCTCGGGCGATGGCGGAGAGCCGGCAACCGTGGTGCGTCTCGGGACCCCAGAGGCCGGCAACGTCACGGAGACATCGTGCCGCGCGGGTGTGACATGCCCACGGCCCGACGGACTCCGGTGCCCCGACGGACTCCGGTGCCCCGACGGACTCCGGTGGCCCACCAGACCACGAGGTGCGCGGAGCCTGCAGACTCAGTCCCCGGCCGCTTCCTTCTCTGCGGCAGCCTTGGCCTCCGCGGCCTTCCGGTAGCGCTCGAGCTGGTCGAGCAGGGGCATCCGCTCCTGGCCGACCGTCGAGTCGAGACGAGCGGCGATCTGCTCCGGCGTCCAGCGGCCGTCGGCGTAGACGGCCCGAACCTCCTGGGGCTGGTTCCACACCGCGATCTTCGGCCCGACGGCCGTGTACACCTGGCCCGTGACGTGTTTCGCCTGGTCCGAGAGGAGGTAGATGACGAGCGGTGCGACATCCTCCGGGTCACCGTTCTCGGCGAGCTCCATGGGGACGTTGGCCGACATCCGGGTGCGAGCGACCGGGGCGACGGCGTTTGCGGTGATGCCGTAGCGCTGCAGGCCCGCGGCAGCCGAGTGGACCAGCGAGACGATGCCACCCTTTGCTGCCGAGTAGTTCGCCTGCGCGACGCTTCCGGCGAATGCACCGGACGTGAACGCGACCAGCGATCCGCCGCCCTCCTGCTTTCGCATGACGGCCGATGCCGCGCGGAAGACCGTGAAGTGTCCCTTCAGATGGGTCGCGACGACGGCATCCCACTCGTCCTCGGACATGTTGAAGAGCATCCGCTCGCGGAGAATGCCGGCGACCGCGACGACGCCGTCGATGTGACCCCACCGCTCGACGCCGATCCCGATGATCCTCTCGCCGCCTGCCAGCGATGTCACGCTCTCGGCGACTGCGACGGCCTCACCACCGGCCGACTCGATCTCGCGGACCACCGACTCTGCGACCTCGCTGGTCGGGTCCTCACCGGCCATCGACACCCCGATGTCGGCGACCACCACCTTTGCGCCCTCGGCCGCAGCGGCCAGTGCGATCGCCCGGCCGATACCACCACCCGCGCCGGTGATGGCGACCACTTTGCCATCGAGAAACCCACTCATACTTCGCCGCTCCTCCGGATCGTCCGACGGGCCTTCATCCGCTCCCTGTCCATCCACTCCCTGACCATGGCACCCTCGACCCCGGCGGCGGTTGACCAAGACGAGAACCTGTTCTAGCGTCCGCACCGGGCCAGCGCCAACCCGCTCCGGCCGTCAGGGGTCAACAGGGGCCGCCTGGGCAATCGGCCACTCCCGGCACCATCGGTTCCTGGCTGAACCCGGTGCGGGTCCGGTTGCGGGTCCGGGTCCGGATCCGGGTCAGCGGTGATCCGAACCGGACCGCAGCGCAAGACAAAACAGCGCAACACAACGCATCGCAAGACAGGTCCGTACCATTCACAAAACGTTGAGTGTCTCACCGACGAGGCACATCGAGCAGGAGCCGGGCACCGTCAGGGTCCGGCCCGTTGGGAGTTGAGCACCATGGGCGATCTCGGTTTTTGGGCACTGGCGCACGAAGAGCCGGACCACCTCGCCCTGGTCGATCCTTCGGGCATCGAGTTCTCGGCGGGCGAGCTGCTCGGCCGCGTGAACCAGGTCGTCCACGGCCTGCGCGGGCTCAACCTCCAACAGGGGGACGTCGTCGCGACCCTGCTCCCCAACGGCGTCGAGATGTTCGAGCTCTATCTGGCCGCGCTGCAGGCCGGCTGGTACCTCGTGCCGATCAACCATCACCTCGTCGGCACCGAGGTCGCCTACATCCTGTCCGACTCCGGTGCGAAGGCGTTCGTGGCGCACGAGCGGTTCGCCGAGGTCGCCCTCGACGCGGCCGAGGAGGCAGAGCTGCCGTCTTCGGTCTGCTTCGCGGTCGGCGAGATCACCGGATTCGGCTCATTCGCAAGATTGCGGGACTCCCAGCCCACCGACGACCCTGCCGACCGGACCATCGGCGACGTCATGAACTACACGTCCGGCACGACCGGCAATCCCAAGGGTGTCTACCGGCCGCTGAGCGGTGCGTCACCCGAGGACGCGGCGCTCGGTCTGTCGGGCATCCTGTTCCTCTTCGGGATCCAGCCCCAGGACGACAACGTCCACATCGTGGGCTCGCCGCTGTACCACACGGCCGTCCTGCGCTTCTCCGGCGCATCGATCCACCTCGGTCACACGATCGTCCTCATGGACAAGTGGCTGCCCGAGGAGATGCTCCAGCTCATCGAGAAGTACCGGGTGACCAGTTCGCACATGGTGCCGACCCAGTTCCACCGGCTGCTCGCACTTCCCGAGGACGTCCGTGACAAGTACGACATGTCATCGCTCCAGCACATGATCCACGCCGCCGCTCCCTGCCCGGTCGACGTGAAGTACAAGATGATCGAGTGGTGGGGCAACAGCGTCGACGAGTACTACGCGGCCTCCGAGGGAGGCGGCACCCTGGTGACCGCCGAGGAGTGGCTCGAGAAGCCGGGCACTGTCGGCAAGCCATGGCCCATCTCCGAGATCGCCGTCTTCGACGACGAGGGCAACAAGGTCGAGGAACCCGGCACCATCGGCACCGTCTACATGTCGATGCAGACCGGCGACTTCTCGTACCACAAGGACGAGCAGAAGACGAAGAGCAACCGCATCGGCAAGTACTTCACCGTCGGGGATGTCGGATTCATCGACGAGGACGGCTACCTCTTCTTGCGCGACCGGAAGATCGACATGATCATCTCGGGCGGCGCAAACATCTATCCGGCCGAGATCGAGAACGTCCTCCTCGGGTTCCCGAAGGTCGCCGACGTCGCCGTCTTCGGCATCCCCAACGAGGACTGGGGCGAGGAGATCAAGGCCGTGATCGAGCCGGCCGAAGGAGTCGAGGCCTCGCCGGCGCTGGCCGATGAGATCCTCGAGTACTGCTCGACCCGGCTCGCCAAGTTCAAGACGCCGAAGTCGATCGATTTCACCGACTCGATGCCCCGCGACCCGAACGGGAAGCTCTACAAGCGCAAGCTCCGCGATCCCTACTGGGAAGGCCGCGAGAAGATCTGACCGTCCCGGGCACTGCTCGGGGCCCCAGCCCGTCGACCGCTACTCCTCGGGTTGCTCCAGCACCTCGAAGGTTCCCTGGAGGTCGGCGGCGGCACCTTCACGCGCGGCCTCTGCACGGATCATTGCGAGCATGACCGGATCGGCTTCGTCGACGTTGCCCTCGGCGATCGCGATGAACTGGGTCGGACGGATGAGGATGAACAGCCCGTCCGCCTCGGCGGTCAACAGCTCGCCTTGGTACATGCCCGCCCATGCCCGCACCTTGCGACCGTCCCGGCTGAGGCAGCGCGCCACGATGCGGAGATCGGTCCGGAGCGGCGTCGGCTTGCGGTAGCGGACGGTCAAGGTCCCGGTCATCCCGGGAAGCCCCGCGACGATCACGGCCGCGCCCAGCACCTCGTCGAAGGTCTCGGCGATGACCCCGCCGTGCACACAGGTCGGCGGCCCCTCGTACTGATAGTCGAAGTTCACCTCGGCGCGGATCTCGCGGAACCCGCCCTCCTCGCCATCGACCACTCGCAGGGTCACCGGCGGCGAGACAGGGTTGGCCATCCCGATGATCGGGCTGGTCGGGAAGAACTCCTGGGCGGGTTTGTTGGTGTCAGGCTGGCCGCGTGGCCGCTTGCCGGGCCCTTTCCGTGCGGCGAGCCGCTCGGCGATCGCCTCGACCTCGCGGGCGGCCTCGGCCACCTGGGCATCGTCCAGCTCGGCCGCGACGATCATCGCGATGATCGGCCTCATCGCCGCGGCCAACCGCTCTCGCGGATCCCCGACCGGGGCCTCGAAGCCGGTCACGTGCGCCGGTAGACCGGCGGGCGCTTCTCGGCGAAAGCTTTCTGGCCCTCCTTCGCGTCCTCGGTGCCGAAGATTGGCCAGCCGATCTCGAGCTCGATCTTGAGCGCATCGTCCTCGGGGATGCCCTCGGTGGCGCGGACCGACTTCTTGATCGCTTCCACTGCGAGCGGACCGTTCGCGCCGATGACTTCGGCGATCTCGAGGGCAGTCTCGAGCGCCTTGCCGTCGGGGACCACCCGGCCGATGAGGCCGATCTCCTTCGCCTCCTGGGCAGAGACCTCGCGAGCGGTCAACAACAGGTCCATGGCGACGGTGAACGGGATCTGCCGCCGGAGTCGCACGGTCGAGCCTCCCAGCGGGAAGAGGCCGCGCCGGGCTTCGAAGACACCGAACTTCGCGTTCTCGCCGGCGACCCTGATGTCGGTCGCCTGGAGGATCTCGGTGCCGCCGGCGACCGCCCAGCCCTCGACCGCTGCGATCAGCGGCTTCTTGAGCGCGTAGTGACGCAGGAGGGCCTTCCAGTGGAGGTCCGGATCCTTCGCCATCCGCTCCTGGACCGCTTCGTTGCCCGGGCCGGACATCGACTTCAAGTCCATGCCTGCGCAGAACGTGCCGCCCGCTCCGGTCAGGATCGCGCAGCGGATCTCGTCGTTGGAGTCGATCTCGACCCATGCGTCCGCCATGCCCATCAGCATCGGTCCCGAGAGCGCGTTCTTCGCCTCCGGGCGGTTCATGGTCACGACGGCCGTCGAACCGACCCGCTCGTAGCTCAGGTGTTCGGTGCTGATCACGCTCGCTGCTCCTTTCGGAGGCCGACGAGATCGGTCGGCCCAGCGCGACGCAGGTACGCCGCTCATCGGTTCACGCCTCGCACCGGCCCGCGCGGGCCGGACCCGAGGGTTCGGTACAGAAGTAGAACACATTCTAGTTTGGTCGGCGAAGACATCCCGTCCGGGTCGGCGCCCGGGCCGCGACCGGTGCCGTCAGCTGCCTGGGATGAACGTCGCGGCGGCGATGCCGACGATCGGCCGGTTGAGCGGGAGCCCGCCCATCGAACCCTCGAACGGCGCGTCCCCGAAGGAGAAGATGCCGCCGTCGGCCGCGACCAGCCAGTACCCGTCACCGGTCGGGGTCACGGCCACGCCCACGACGGGCTTGACCAGGTCGATCCCACCCGTCGATCCGAAGAACGGAGCCATGCCGAACGAAAAGATGCCGCCGTCCGAGCCGACCAGCCAGTAGCCGCCACCGTCCAGGGTGGAGGCCATGCCGACGACAGGCCGGTTGAGCGTGATCGCGCCGGTCGAGCCGAAGTATCCGGCATCGCCGAACGCGAAGACGCCACCGTCGGACGCGACGAGCCAGTACCCGCGGCCGTCGGGCGTTGCCGCCATCCCGACCACCGGTCGGTTGAGCGGCGTGCCACCGGTCGAGCCGAAGTATCCGGCATCGCCGAACGCGAAGACGCCGCCATCGGAGGCGACCAGCCAGTAGCCACGACCGTCGGACGTTGCCGCCATCCCGACGACCGGCTGGACGAGCTGGATCGCTCCTGTCGAGCCGAAGTATCCGGCATCGCCGAACGCGAAGACGCCGCCATCGGAGGCGACCAGCCAGTAGCCCTGATGATCAGGGGAGGAGGCCATGCCCACGATCGGTCGGTTGAGAGCGACCGAACCCGTCGAGCCGAAGAACCCTGCTCCGCCGAGGCTGAAAATGCCGCCGTCGGACGCAGCCAGCCAATAGCCCGAGCGGGGCGGAGGAGGCGTCGGGGGACCGGGCAGTCCGTCCGGTCCGTCGAACGCGTGGACCTCGGTCGACGAAGGCGCGAGGACGAGGCCGTCCGCCGCGGACGGTGACGGGAACGAGGACGAGGACGACCCGATGGAGAACTGCTGTACCAGCGCGCCGTTCGAGGCGTTGAGCGAGTCGAGATCGCCGCCACCGATCGACCACACCAACCCGCCGGCGACGATCGGCGAGTTGTTCGCCCCGCTCCCCGTCTGCCACTGGATGGTCGGCGTGCTCGCCGTAGGCGTCACCGCGGTGACGCCGTTGCTGCACGGAACGTAGAGGGTCCCACCGACGTCGGCGGACCCTCCGTCGGCGAAGCAGAACGAGGGGTTCGAGGCCACCTGCCCGCCGACGTTGCCCAGACCGCCCTGAGCGAGGACGTAGGCAGCGGTCGACTTGCCGACCTGGAACACGAGGCCGTTGGGTAGGAGTGCCGGCGCCGTCGAGCCGAGGTCCGCGTCCCCTCCGTTGTCCGAGTACCAGCGGCTCGGGGCGAAGTAGTCGAGGAGCTGCATCGTCGGGCTCAGCTCGAGCACGCCGTCGCTGTTGTCATACGGGTCGTTGGCACGATGGAAGGCGCTGTTGCCGGTCGCCAACCAGACGTCGCCCTTCGCGTCGATCGTCGGTGCCGCGCCACCCATCCAGACGGCGCCCTGGCTGTCGCCCGGCAAGGTGGCCACCGTGAACGTCGTCGGCGCCGATCCGTCCTCCGGGGCGGCGACGACCAGCCCGTGGTAGGTGCTGCAGTCGCCGGAGTTGCCGCCGAATCCGGCGATCACGCGCCCTTTGTCGAGCGCGAGTGACGCACGTTGCAGCTGGGCCGCCGGAGTGGTGCCCGCGGGATCGATGACCTCGTCGAGCAGGACCGCCCCGTTGTAGATGTCCAGGCCGACCAGGTGATGGGAGGCGATCCCCGGCCCCGGAACCGCTTCGTCGGCCACGACGAAGATCTCCGAACGCGACGTGTCGATGACCGGCGTCGAGGTGATCCCGACGGTGGGTGCGATGTTGCCACACGGAAGTGCCGAAGAGGCCACCGGCGTGCCGACGTGGGCCGACCAGAGCACCGACCCGGCGTCGGCGGCCAGTGCGTAGACGGTGTCGTTCTCGGTCGCGACGAAGACCCGACCGGTTGCGACGAGCGGCTGTCCGTAGAGCTGCCCGTCGAACGTCGGCGAGGTCCACGCCGGAGCTGCCGGCGAGAAGGAGGTTCCCGATGCGTCGACCCCGCTCCGCAGCGAATTCTGGTCGAACGTCGTCCACTCCGAGCTCGGAACGACAAGTGGCCTCCCCCCGGTCGACGCGGCCGCGGCGCTCACCACGCTTGGAGTTCGGACGACCATGAGCAAGCCCATGAAGCCGACGCATCCAACGAGGACGGCCGTGGTACGCGTCATCATCGATGCGCCTCGTCGCTGCAGGGCAGCGGGGGCGGATGCCACGCGTCCCTTCTAGCCGACGGCCGACCCCACCGCCAGCATCCCGGCGTCGGGAGCGGTCAGATCCGTTCGATGATCGTGCCGGTGGCCAGCGCTCCGCCGCAGCACATCGAGACGAGCGCGAGGTTGCCGTCGGTCCGCTCGAGCTCGTGCAGCGCGGTGGTGATCAGGCGGGACCCGGTCGAGCCGACCGGGTGGCCCAGCGCGATCGCACCGCCGTTGACATTCACCTTGTCCCAGTCGACCTCGTGCACCCGGCCCCACGACATCACCACCGAGGCGAAGGCCTCGTTCACCTCGAAGAGGTCGATGTCGGACATGGACATTCCGGCCTTGCGCAGGACGTCGGCGGTTGCAGCGATCGGTCCGTCGAGGTGGAAGTAGGGATCGGAGCCGACGAGCGTCTGCGCCACGATGCGGGCACGCGGCCGGAGCCCGACCTCCTTCGCCTTCTTCTCCGACATCCAGAGGACCGCGGCGGCACCGTCGGAGATCTGGGAGCTGTTGCCCGCCGTGTGCATCCCGTCGGGCAGGACCGGCTTCAGTGCCGCCAAGCCCTCTTTGGTCGTGTCACGGGGACCCTGGTCTTTCGCCACGAGCGTCTTCTCACCGGTCGGTCCGTCAGGACCCACGACCGGTGCCTCGAGCGGCACGATCTCGCGGTCGAATCGACCCTCGGCGACCGCGACCGCTGCTTTGCGCTGCGACTCGAAGCCGAGCCAGTCGACGTCAGCACGCGTGATGCCGTACTTCTCGGCGATGCGCTCTGCCGCGCCGAATTGGTCGGGCATGTCCCAGGGGAAGTTCTCCGGCCGCGACCGACCTGGGCCGTTGAAGGCGTTGGCCCCGAGCCCGACCCGGCTCATCGCCTCGACGCCGCACGCGATGCCGACCTCGATGGCGTCCGCGTTGACGAGGTTGGCGATGAAGTGGTTGGCCTGCTGCGCAGAGCCGCACTGGCAGTCGACCGTGGTCGCCGCGACTTCGTAGGGGAGGCCCTGGCTCAGCCAGGCCGTCCGGGTGACGTTGGATGCCTGCTCGCCGGCCTGGGTCACACACCCGCCGACGATCTGCTCGACGTCGCCGGGATCGACGCCGGCCCGCTTGACGAGCTCAACCTGTGCGGCACCGAGCAGCTCGGCGGCGTGGAAGCCGGACATCCAGCCGTTGCGCTTGCCGATCGGGGTGCGGACTGCTTCGACGATCACCGGCTTGGCCATGACTGGTTCCCCTTTGAGGCTCTGGTCACGTGGACGCGACGTTGGGCGCGGATCGGCGGCTCGAGCGAGCGCATCCGGCGCACCAAGTATAGAACCCGTTCTAGTGGGATCGCCCCTCGCTCTTGTCCGACCGTGTGTCCAGGTGTCCGGTCGACGGCATCACGGCGAGCCTGCACAATGGACCGATGGCCAAGGACCGCCCGGCGCCACCCGATCTCACCGTCCTCGCGGTCCCCGGGTACTTCGCCACCATGGCGGCCGAGTACCTCTGGCTGCGCCGACGGAGCGAACAGCAAGGTCCGAGCGCGGGCGACTACGAGCGGCGCGACACGCTCGCGAGCCTCGCCATGGGCGTGGGGAGCCTCCTCGCCCCGCTCATCCTCCCGAAGATCCTCGCGCCGGTGACTCCCGGCAAGGGCCGCTACGGCCGGACCATCGTCAAGGTCGCGCTCGGCGCGGCGGCGGTGACCACGGCGGCGGACGTCGTCTCGCGCCGCCGGGGGACGCGTGCGGGCGCCGCAGCACGTCGATGCCCGGCATCTGCAGGACCCGTCGGCACGCGGGGAGTCGGACGACCGCATCGCCGAGCTCTCGCGCGCGGTCGCCTCGGTCGGAGGGGTCACCGCGGTGGTGGCCGGGGGTATCGCCGCGTCGACGGCCTGGGCCTCGCGCACGACGCCGGACCGCTTCTGGCGGCGTCGTCTCCTGCCCGAGCTCGACCAGGGGTGGGGTCCCCTCGCGCTCGCGGTCGTCGGGTGGGACTTCATCTACTACTGGAACCACCGGTTCATGCACGAGAGCCGTTACATGTGGGCCGTCCACGTGGTGCACCACTCCAGCGAGCGCTACAACCTCTCGACTGCGCTGCGCCAGCCGGTCGCGGACGCATTCGGCACCTCTCTCCCCTACGGGCTGCTCTGCCTGTTCGGGATCTCGCCCGAGCTCGTGATGACCGCCCGGGGAGTCAACCTCCTCTACCAGTACTGGATCCACACCGAGACGATCGACCGCATCGGCCCGCCCGAGGCGGTCCTCAACACCCCTTCACACCACCGGGTCCATCACGGGTCGAACCGTCGCTACCTCGACCGCAACCACGGGAGCATCCTCATCATCTGGGACAAGATCTTCGGGACGTTCGAGCCCGAAGGCGAACCCGTGGTGTACGGACTCACGCGCAACATCAACACGTTCGATCCCGGGCGGATCGCGACCCACGAGTACCGCGACATGCTGCGCGATGTCGCACGTTCGACCACGTGGAGCGAACGGCTCTCGAACGTGTTCCGTGGTCCTGGTTGGGCAAAGGAGCGCGCAGCCCGGGCGGCTGCGGCCGGCGGCGACCGGACCGTGTCCGAGAACGGTCGCGACAACCGGAGTGGCGACGGGACGACCTCTCGCCGGCAGAGCGCCGGACCGGCCGTGGCCGCCAAGCGGTCGTCGGAGCAGACGAACCCGGCGGTCACCACCGCGTCCTGATGCGCTGATGCGCTGATGCGTGCGCGCTGATGCGCTGATGCGCTGATGCGCTGATGCGCTGATGCGCTGATGCGCTGAGCCGATGCTCGTTTCGAACCAGCCGACCAGCGCGGCAAGGGCACAACCGACTGCCGCTCAGTCGCGCCGCCGTCGACCCGAGCAGCTGTCATACTTCCTGTCACTACAAGCCGATCTGGGGGAACCAGCGTGCAGGTCGTCATCCTCGGGAGTGGGAGTCCACTCCCCGAGCCGGACAGAGCCGGTCCGTCGACACTCGTCCGCACGGACGCCGGTGACCTTCTCTTCGATTGCGGGCGAGGGGTTCTCCTGCGTGCAGCTGCCGTGGGCTCCGGTGCGGGCGCCCTCCGTGCGCTCTTCCTGACGCATCTGCACAGCGACCACACCACCGATCTCAACGACCTGATCACGACCCGTTGGGTGAGCTCCTTCGAGCCGCGACCGCTCGACGTCCGCGGACCGGTCGGCACCGGGGCGCTCGTCACCGCGACCGAGGCGATGCTCGAGACGGACATCGGCTACCGGCTCGCGCACCACGCCGACCTCACGTGGCGACCGATGTCGACGGTCACCGAGCTCGAAGCCGGCGTCGTCTTCGAGGAGTACGGCGTGACCGTCACGGCCGCACCGACCGATCACGCCCCAGTCCATCCGACTCTGGGCTACCGGGTCGACGCGGACGGCGCCTCGGTGGTGGTCGCGGGGGACACCGTGCCGTGCCCGGGACTCGACGAGCTCTCGGCCGGAGCGGACCTGCTCGTCCACACCGTGATCCGTGGCGACATCGTGAAAGAGTGGGGCGTTCCGAGGCTCGACGACATCCTCGGGTACCACTCGTCCGTCGAGGACGCCGCCGGGACGGCAGCGCGCGCCGGAGTCGTCACCCTCGTGCTCAACCATCCCGTTCCGGCTCCCGCCGCCGGGACCGAACAGTCTTGGTTGGACCTGGCGGCCGAGCACTTCGACGGACGGATCGTCCTCGCCAAGGACCTCACCACCTTCGATCTCGCCGATCATCGCTGACCCGGTCGGGGGTGCCGACCCGGTGACACCGTCGGTTGCCACCCTCCTGATCAGGCACAACGCCGGTCAGCGTGCCAGCGGGGCGCTTCGGCGTCCCACGCGCCCGCTCAAGGTCGCCGACGATCCTGCCGATCACCTCTACGCCCGGCATGTCGCCGCACGCGGTCCCATGCCTGGGCCATCGATGAACTATGAGAGCAGCGGAGGCAGCCTGATGAGTGACAAGTCCGAAGGTCCAGGTTGGTGGATCGCCAGCGACGGCAAGTGGTATCCGCCGGAGCTGCATCCGGCGGCACGTGGGGCTGCGGCACCCCCTGCACGACCGGTTCCGAGCGTCACACCGCATGAGATCGCATCGGAGCAGCCGGCAGTGCAACACGCCGCGTCCCGACCGGACGCGCCCCAGCACGTCGCGGCGCAGCAGCCGGCGCCGCAGCGCTGGCAGAGCGCGGGCCAGTCCGACCACGTGGGTCCGCAATTCCCCGACCTGTTCCAGAAGGCTCTGCAGGGCAACCACGTGGCCGACGCCATCTCGGTCAAGTACGACGGTGACGACGAGCGCAACACGACGGGCATGATCTACCCGACCCGCAGTGCTCCGGCGACGCCGAAGCAAGCGCAGCCGACCCCTGAGGTCGCCGGTGCCAGCGCCGGCGCGAGCGACGGCGCGGTGGGCAGCTTCAGCGGTGCCTCCGCGTCGAAGCGTCGGTGGCGGAAGGGCCACTGAGCGTTCGCCGAGTCGACCGCCGCACGCGCCGTTCGTGCGCGGTCTCTCAGCTGGTCGAGTCGAGGTGCTCGAGGAGCAGTCGGTTGAGCTCGCCCGCCGCGAGCTCGGGGATCCAGTGGCTCACGCCGTCGAGCTCGACGAACCGGTACGGCCCGTCGACCCACCGGGCCGTCGCCTCGGCCGCGCTCCGGCCGAGCGCGATGTCATCCGTCGACCAGACGTACATCGTCGGGACCGACACGTTCCCGACGGACAAGACCGCCTCGAGATCGTTCGCCCGATACCAGTTGAGCGCAGCAGTGAGGGCGCCGGGGGCCGTCAGTGCCGCCAGGTACCGCGCCGCGGCGACCCCGTCGAGCCCGGACGACTCGTAGAGCTGGACGAGCCCGGCTCCGGAACCGTCGTCACCCAAGAGGAGTGCCTCCGGGACGTTCGGCTGGGCGAAGAGCGACAGGTACGACGAGCGCTCGGCCTGGTCGGGATCGCCTCCGCGGAGTGCGTCGGCCAGCGCCCTCGGGTGCGGGGTCGAGACCGCGGTGAGCGAGCGGAGCCGATCGGGATAGGACGCAGCGACCGCCCAGGCGACGTGGCCGCCCCAGTCGTGTCCAACCAGGTCGAAGGTCTCGACGTCGAAGGCGTCCGCGATGGCGACGACGTCGGCCGCCAACTCGTGCTCGGCGTAGGCCTCGACTTCGGCCGGTCTCGCACCCGGGGAGTAGCCGCGTTGGTCGGGGGCGACCACGCGGTAGCCGGACGATCCGAGGCCCACCGCCTGGGCCGCGAAGCTCCAGGACGTCTCCGGGAAGCCGTGCAGGAGGACGACCAGACGTCCCTCGGACGGGCCCGCGGCAAGCACGTCGAAGGTCCACCCGTTCGCCTCGACCACGCCGCTGGTGATCGTGGCGTCGTCGGCCGCGTCCCGACGGAGGTCCGTCCAGAGCTCACCGCTCACTGCCGACTCCGTCCGTGCCGTCCCAGCCGACGCATCCGACGCATCCGACGCATCCGACGCAGCCCACTCAATCGTGTCCGTCCCGAACCGGCACGTCGAGGAGCTCGCGCCACGCGCCGAGGCGCTCCGCGACCCCTTCCGGCGTGAGCCGCAACGACTCCTCACGCACCGCGTCCGCGATGGCCCGCCGGGCGAGGTAGTGGTGCGCGGCAGACCGGAACAGCGGGGCACGCGCCTCGACCAGGTCGGAGGGCGCGCCACCGAGGAAGCCCCAAAGGGTGAAGGCGAAGGCGAGGTCGTGGACGGTCGGCGCGCGGCCGAAGCGGGCCGACCGCCGCATGGCGACCGCGGTGCACCCCGCGATCGCGTCCTCCACTGTCTCGCCGGGTGCGACCACCAGCCGGTCCTCGAATCGGCGTGCGAGCTTGAGTGCGTACCCCTGGTCGGGACCCGGCGATCCGAGAGTCGTTCCCGACGGCTGGCCTGGCCCGCGGAGCTCCGACGGCCTCGACTGCGTCCAGATGCCGGGCACGCTGAGCTCGTAGGAGGGCCGGACCTGATCGGCCTCGGAGATCGGGACGTAGTTGGGCTGTGCCATCGTGGAACTTTCTCTGCCCGCCGGGGGTCTTCAGCCGCCGGCCGGACCGGATGCGGGTGGCTGAGCGCTGTGCAGCAGACCGTAGACGATGGAGTCGGAGAGGGCCTGCCACGAGGCGGCGATGATGTTCTCCGAGACACCGATGGTCGTCCAGGTCCGGTTCCCGTCGGTCGAGTCGATGAGGACGCGGGTCACCGAGGCCGTGCCCTTGGCCGAGTCGAGGACCCGGACCCGGTAGTCAACGAGGTGCACCTCGTCGAGGGCCGGATACCGGGGGCCCATCGCGGCCCTGACCGCGCCGTCGAGCGCGTTGACCGGACCGTTGCCCTCGGCCGTCGCGACGATCCGCTCGCCGCCCACCTGGAGCTTCACGGTCGCCTCCGTGGACGAGTGCCCGTCGTGGTCGGCGATGACCCGGTACGACTCGAGCTCGAAGAAGTCCTGTTCCCATCCGGTGGCCTGGCGCAGGAGCAGTTCGAGCGAGCCGTCGGCCACCTCGAAGTGGTAACCCTCGTACTCGAGCCGCTTGAGCGAGTCGAGCACGCTCGACATCGCCTCCGAGTCGAGGTCGAGTCCGAGCTCGGCCGCCTTCATCGAGAGGGTCGAGCGCCCGGCCATCTCCGAGACGACGAACCGGGTCCCGTTGCCGACGAGCTCCGGCGCAATGTGCTCGTAGGCATCCGACCTCCGCGCGATCGCCGAGGTGTGCAGACCGGCCTTGTGCGCGAAGACCGAAGCACCGACGTAGGGCTGCTGCGGGTCGGGAGCGATGTTGACCAGCTCGGCGATGTGATGGGAGACCGGTGTGAGGAGCTCGAGTCGCTCGCGTGGGATGGTCCCGACTTCGAGCTTGAGGGTCAGATCCGGGATCGTGGCCGACAGATCTGCGTTGCCCGCTCGTTCGCCGTACCCGTTGACGCACCCTTGGACGTGGGTCGCGCCCACGCCGACACCGGCCAGCGAGTTGGCAACCGCGCAGCCACCGTCGTTGTGGAAGTGGACGCCGACCTGGGTCTCGAACCGGGCGACCACGTCGGCGACGATGTGCTCGACCTCGTGGGGGAGCGTCCCGCCATTGGTGTCGCAGAGGACGAGCGCCTCCGCACCCGCCTCTTCGGCAGCCCTGAGGATGCGCATCGTGAAGTCGCGGTTCGCCTTGTACCCGTCGAAGAAGTGCTCGGCGTCGAGGAAGACACGGAGATCGTTCGCCCGGAGGAACGCCACCGAGTCCGCGACCATGGCCACTGCCTCGTCGAGCGTCGTGCGCAGGGCGTCGACGACGTGCATCTCGGAAGACTTCGCCACGATGCACACGGCCTCGGTCCGGGCGTCGACCATGTGGCGAAGCGTCTCGTCGTGCTCCGCCAGGACCCCGGCGCGGCGGGTCGAGCCGAAGGCGACCAGCGTCGAACGGGCGAGCGTGAGCTCGGTCGGCGCCCGCGCGAAGAATTCGGCATCCTTCGGGTTGGCACCCGGCCAACCGCCTTCGATGAACGTCACGCCGAGGTGGTCGAGCTGTTCCGCCACGCGGAGCTTGTCGTCGACGGTGAGCGAGATGCCCTCCTGCTGCGAGCCGTCGCGAAGAGTGGTGTCGAAGACGTCGACGGCCTCGGGGAGTACGGGCAGGTCGAAGTCGTGGCCACCGGTCGGAACGGACTTGTCGGCGTTCCCGTGCCGTCCGCCGTCCGGCTCCTGGCGCGAGGTACGAAGGCGGGAGTGGGCGATCTGACCAGGTGTCAGTGGGTGCGAGTGCGCCGCGCCGTCACCGTGGGAGTGGACGTGGGAGTGTCCGAGCGACGGCCGCCGCTGCCCCGGACCCTCGTCGTTGAGGGTGGGTCCGTCACTCGACATAGTCCAGCCAGTCCTTGTACTGGGCCACCTCACCGCGCACCGTCGCGAAGTAGATCTGCTGCAACTTCTGGGTGATCGGCCCTGGCTTGCCGGTGCCGACGACCCGGTCGTCGACGGCTCGGATCGGGACCACCTCGGCTGCCGTCCCGGTGAGGAAGGCCTCGTCCGCGGTATAGAGATCGGTGCGGACGAGCTGCTCGTGGTCGACCCGGTAGCCGAGATCGGTCGCGATGGTCTCGACCGACTGCTGGGTGATGCCGTCGAGCGCGCCGGCATCCGAAGTCGGTGGTGTGATCAGACGGCCGTCGCGCACGATGAAGATGTTCTCGCCGGTGCACTCCGAGACGTTCCCGTCGGGCGCGAGCAGGATGGCCTCGTCGTACCCGGCATTGATCGCCTCGACCTTGGCGAGTGAGGAGTTCGCGTACATCCCGGTCCCCTTCGCCGCGGTCGGAACCGCGTTGGGATCGTGACGGCGCCACGAGCTGATCTTCATCGAGACGCCATTGGCCACACCGTCGTCACCCAGGTAGGTGCCCCACGGCCAGGCCGCGATCGACACGTTGACCGGGCATGGGATCGGGTTGAGCCCCATCTCGCCGTAGCCGAGATAGACGAGCGGTCGGATGTAACAGCCGTCGTCGAGCCCGTTGACCCGCACGACGGTGCGGGTCGCGTCGATGAGTTCGTCGACCGTATAGGGAACATCGATGAGGAAGATCTTCGACGAGGTGAAGAGCCGCTCGATGTGTTCGCGGAGTCGGAAGACCGCCACCCCGCGCTCGGTCGGATACGCGCGGATACCCTCGAAGACGCCAGATCCGTAGTGCATGGTGTGGGTGAGCACGTGCACCGTCGCGTCCGCCCAGTCGACGAGCTCGCCGTCCATCCAGATCTTCTCTGTCGGGGTCAGGGGCATTGCTCACAGCCTTTCTGCAATTGCATCGCCGACGGCAGTGGTCGACATCGACGGATCGGGTTGGGATGCGATGAACTCTGCGATCGCGTGGTGCACCTTGGCGGCGGCCGATGCCTCGCCGAGATGATCGAGCATGAGCGCGGCCGACTTGATCGCCGCGGTCGGGTTCGCCTTGCCGGTACCGGCGATGTCGTGCGCGGCACCGTGGACGGGCTCGAAGAGCGAAGGGCCTGTCCGATCGGGGTTGAGGTTGGCGGAGGCCGCGTAGCCGATGCCACCGGCCACCGCGCCGGCCAGGTCGGTGATGATGTCACCGAAGAGATTGTCGGTCACGATCACGTCGTAGCGCTGCGGCTGCTCGACGAGGTAGATGCACGTCGCGTCGACGTGATTGTAGTCACGGGTGACCGACGGGTACTCCGTTGCCACCTCGTCGACCGTCCGCTGCCAAAGATCGCCGGCAAAGGTCAACACGTTTGTCTTGTGCACCAGCGTCAGGTGCCGCCGCGTCCGTTCGGCCGCGAGGGAGAAGGCGAAGCGCGCGCACCGCTCGACCCCGTGCCGGGTGTTGACCGACCCCTGAGTGGCGACCTCGAACGGGGTCCCCTTGCGCAGGAACCCGCCCTCACCGGCGTAGGTCCCTTCGGTGTTCTCGCGGATCACGACGAAGTCGCAGTCCGGGGCGAGCGATCCGGGGACGCCGGTGAACGGCCGGAGGTTGACATAGAGATCGAGCTCGAAGCGGAGCTTGAGAAGAAGCCCACGCTCGAGGGTCCCCGGCGGCACCGTCGTCGACCCGACCGGCGGTCCGACCGCACCGAGGAGGATCGCGTCGAGCTGCCGCAGCTCGTCGAGGATCGGCTCCGGCAGGACCTCACCCGTGCGGACGAAGCGGTCCGCTCCGAGGTCGTACTCGGTCGTCGACAGCGGGACACCGGCCGCGGCCACGACCTTCAGGGCTTCGGCCACGACCTCGGGGCCGATGCCGTCGCCCCCGATCACTCCGATCTTGTGACTCGTCACGCTCTCAATGCCTTTCCGAGCTCGTCCGGCGGAACGGCGCCGGCCGTAGAAATTGAAAAACCGCCCACCAGGTGGACGGTCAGGGGGCGCATACCGGCTCGGTATGCGCCTAGTCGATGATGATTACGGTTCCGGCTGCTGCGAACTGCGCTTCCATCAGGCCTCCAGTGTCGCCCGTCAGCGGGTCGACCGTCAACCCCGTCGGTCAGCGGGCACCTCGTCGAGCAGGCGTTGCGCTCCGCCACTCGGCCAGGACCTCGGTCCACGAGACGGCCCCGTCACGGAGGCAGGTCGGCTCGGGACCGACGCAGTCGACCACCGTCGACGGGCGCGCCGTGCACCGACCCCCGTCGACGATGACCGCGAGGTCGTCGGCAGCGGCGAAGGCGGCCGCGACCTCCGCCGCCGTGGTCGCCGGCGTCCCACCGTGACGGTTCGCGCTGGTCACCGCGAGCGGCCCGAGCCGGTCGCACAGCGCGGCGACCAGGCGGTGGTCGGGCCACCGGAGACCGATCGTCGCACGGGACGCCTCGGGTCCACCGAGGTCGACGTCGACTCCGCGCCGACGGGCGACCACCAGGGTCATCGGGCCGGGCCAGAACCGCCGGGCCAGCGCCGCTGTCGGTCCGTCGAGCCTTCCGGCCAAGGCGTCGACCTGGTCGAGCCCGCCGACGAGGACCGGAACGGGCACCTCTTGTGGTCGGCCCTTCAGCGCGAAGAGGCGTTCGATCGCGGAGGCGCTGCGGAGGTCCACTGCGAGCCCGTAGACCGTGTCGGTCGGGATCGCGACGACCGATCCGCCAGCGAGCGCTGCCACAGTGTGCTCGAGGACGGACCCGTCGTCGGCTGCGATGGTCCGAGCAGTCACGGACGCACCGCCACCAGCACGCGTGGTCTCCCGGCCAGGTCCGGCTCGACCCGTGCGGTGACCAGTCCGGCGGTGACCGCGACATCGACCGCGGCGCGCTCCTGGGACGGGGCGAGCTCGACGACGAGGACGCCACCGGGACGCAGCCAGGTGGACGCCCCGTCGACGATGCGCTCGACGTCGGCGAGTCCTTCGGTGCCGTTGCGACCGGCTCCCGCGACGAGGGCGGCCCGAGGCTCCCACTCGCGCACCACCGGATCGAGAACCGCGTACTCGGCTTCGCTGACGTAGGGGGGGTTCGAGATCACCAGGTCGACCCGGCCCTCCAGCTCCTCCGGAAGTGCGTCGAACCACGACCCGGCCTCCAGCCGCACCCGGTCCGCTGCGTCGGGTCGCGCGTGCGAGAGCGCGTCGAGATTCACCTGCGCGATCACGAGCGCAACGGCCGATGCCTCGGTCGCCCAGATCTCGACGCCGGAGCGTCCCGGCGCGTGCTCGACCGCCAGGGAGAGCGCGATCGCTCCCGAGCCCGTGCCGAGGTCGACGCAGATCGTTGCCCCGTCACGGTCCGGCTCTCCCGCCGAGCCGCCATCGTGCAGCTCCGCCAGCTCTCGCAATGCGACCGCGACGACGTGTTCGGTCTCGGGACGCGGGATCAACACGTCGGGTCCGACCACGAGCTCCACGGTACGGAACGGCCAGCGACCGAGCACGTACTGGAGCGGCTCGCCGGCCGCGCGCCTCGACGCGAGTCCGCGCGCCCGCTCCGTGACACCGGCACGACCTTCCGACTCGACGTGTTCGAGGATCCACCGCGCCTCTATCGCCGAGCCGGCGATCTTGGTCAGTTCGGCGAGCAGCTCGCCCCGGTCGGACGGACCCGCGCCGGGCGGCCGCCGTGGTGGCGGGGTGCCCTCCGTGGTCGCCTTCACCACCGCGTTCAGCCGGATGCCAGCTGGCTGGCGCGCTTGTCCGCCATGAGCGCATCGGTCAGCTCGTCGAGGTCGCCCATCAGGATGCGGTCGAGCTTGTAGAGAGTCAGCTTGATGCGGTGATCGGTGACCCGATTCTCCTTGTAATTGTACGTCCGGATCTTCTCCGAGCGGCCGCCGCCGCCGACCTGGCTCCGGCGCTGCTCGGACTGCGCCGCGGCCTGGCGGTCCTGCTCTGCTTTGAGCAGACGCGAGCGCAGCACGGTCATCGCCTTCGCACGGTTCTGGATCTGGCTCTTCTGGTCCTGCATGGCGACCACGATGCCGGTCGGGAGGTGGGTGATCCGCACGGCTGAGTCCGTGGTGTTGACCGACTGACCACCCGGACCGGTCGACCGGTAGACGTCGATCTTGAGGTCGTTCGGGTCGATGTCGACGTCGACCTCCTCGGCCTCGGGAAGAACGGCGACCGCGGCCGAGGAGGTGTGGATCCGGCCCTGCGACTCGGTGACCGGCACGCGCTGGACGCGGTGGGGTCCGCCCTCGTGCTCGAGTCGCTGCCAGGCGTCTTCTCCCCTGACGACGAAGGTGACCTCGTTGAGTCCGTCCCGCTCCGACGGGCTCGAGGAGAGGACCTCGACCTTCCAGCCCTTTGCCGCGGCGTACTTCGCGTACATCTCGAAGAGGACCTTGGCGAAGAGGTTCGCCTCCTCACCGCCTTCGGCCCCCCGGATCTCCATGATCACGTTGCGACCGGCATTGGGATCCCGCGGGAGCAGCTGGAGGCGCAGCTCCTCTTCGAGTGTCCCGATATCGGCCTCGGCGCGGGCGATCTCCTCGTGGGCGAGCTCTCGTTCGTCGCCCGTCGAGTCGCTCAGCATCTCGCGCGCCACGCCGAGGTCGGACTCGGCCGACTGCAGACGCCGCCAGGTCCCGACCACCTCTTCGAGCTCACGGTGGCGCCGCGAGACGTCGCGCAGCCGACGCGGATCGGTCGCGATGGACGGATCGTTGAGCTGCTCGACGACCGCGTCGTACTCGTGCTCGAGCTCGATCAGGCGGTCGTGCAGCACGCGCTCAGGGTAGCGTCAAGGTGGTTGCCCATCCGGGCGGACCGGGCCCACTTGGACCCGCTCGGGCCCGCGACGCCGGAAGCCGGTCGTGTCCGGGTCGGCCGACCTCAGGGCTTGGGAGCTGCGGTGCGCTTCTTGCGCGTCGCCGATTTCGCGTACCGGCGCTCGAAGCGCTCGACACGACCCCCGGAGTCCACGAGCTTCTGCTTGCCGGTGAAGAAGGGATGGCACTCGTTGCAGAGCTCGAGGTGGATTTCGGGCTTGACCGACCTCGTGGTGAAGGTGTTGCCGCACGAGCAGCGCACCGAGGCCTCGACGTAGTTGGGGTGGATGTCAGCTTTCATCGGATTCTCCCGTCATGGCACCGCCCGGTGGTAGAGACCGTCGGCACTGGAGCCGTTCGAGTTTACCGGACAGCGCCCGCCCGCCGATCGGCGTCAGGTGGCCGGTCCCTTGGCGATCTCCGCCAGGAACTCATCGTTGCTCTTCGTGGTGCGGATCTTGTCCATCAGGAGCTCGAGGCCGGCGGCGGCACTGCCCTCGTTGGCAAGGGCGTTGAGCACCCGCCGCAGCTTCCACACCTGCTGGAGCTGGGAGCGGTCGAACAGCAGCTCCTCGTGCCGGGTGGAGCTCGCATTGACGTCGATCGACGGGTACAGCCGCCGCTCCGCAAGCCGCCGGTCGAGCCGCAGCTCCATGTTTCCGGTGCCCTTGAACTCCTCGAAGATCACCTCGTCCATCTTCGAGCCGGTCTCCACCAGGGCCGTGGCGAGGATCGTGAGCGAGCCGCCCTCCTCGATGTTCCGGGCCGCGCCGAAGAACTTCTTCGGTGGATAGAGGGCTCCCGAGTCGACGCCACCCGACATGATCCGTCCGGTGGCCGGCTGGGCGAGGTTGTACGCACGAGCCAGGCGGGTGATGCCGTCGAGGATGATGACGACGTCGCGTCCGGACTCGACAAGGCGCTTCGCCCGCTCGATGGCGAGCTCGGCGACCTGGGTGTGCTCCTCCGCCGGCCGGTCGAACGTCGAGGCGACGACCTCGCCCTTCACCGAACGACGCATGTCGGTCACCTCTTCGGGACGTTCGTCGACGAGGAGGACCATGAGGTGCACGTCGGGGTTGTTGGCCTCGATCGAATGGGCGATGTGCTTCATCACTGTCGTCTTGCCCGCCTTGGGAGGCGACACGATCAGGCCGCGCTGGCCCTTGCCGATCGGTGAGAGGAGATCGACGATCCGGGTCGTCATGTTCTCCTTCTCGCCGGGCATCTCGAGATGGAGCTTCTCGTCCGGGAAGAGCGGCGTGAGGTCCTCGAAGCGTGGACGGCTCCTCGCGACCTCCGGGTCGAGCGAGGAGACCGACTCGACCTGCAAGAGCGCGGGGAACTTCTCCGCGCTGCCCGCAGGCCGGCAGAAACCCTCGATGCTGTCGCCCTTGCGGAGCGCGAGACGCCGGGCCTGACTGATCGAGACATAGACGTCCTTCGACGAAGGCAGGTACCCCTCGCAGCGGAGGAATCCGAAGCCCTCGTCACGCAGGTCGAGGAGGCCACGCACCGGGATGAGCTCCCCCTGGTACTGCTGCTCCTGTCCGCTCGAGCCCTGCAGGTCGCCGTCGCCACCCTGACGCTCGCGACCGCGGCGGCGGCGGTTGCTCCGTCGATTGCCGAGGTCGTCGTTGCCGCTCTGGCCCCGGTTGCCCTGGTTGCCCTGATTGCCCTGATTGTTGCGGTTGCCCTGGTTGTTGCGGTTGCCCTGCTTGTTGCGGTTTCCCTGATTTCCGCCTCCGAACTGCGCGGGCTGACGCCCACCTTCTTGCTGGCCGCCACCGTGTTGGGGCTGCTGTCCCCCGCCGTGCTGGCCGGCCTGCTGGGAGTCGGTGTTGATCTCCGGCGTGGTGCCGCCGACATCACCGTCCGCGCGTTCCGCCGCTCCGAACGCGCCGAGCTCCTCGTCGAGATCGCCCGAGAGGTCGTCGGACACGGCGTCGTCCGCCGGACCGAAGGAGTGGACCACCGGCCGGGATCGGGCCTGGGTCGGCGCCGCTCCGTTGGGTGCGCCGTTGGTCGTGGCGGCAGCTTCGCCGCCGAGGGCGTCCGCGGTCGCGTTCCGACCCGGTCGTCGCCCGGCCTTCGCGCCGGCCGCATCGGCATCGCCGTTCGAGTCCGGCGGGCCACCGGCTCCGACCGGCACGCCCGCCGCCTTCAGGATGCCGTCGATGATGTCGGCTTTCTTCGTTCTGGTGTTGATCTTGACCGACAGGGCCTGTGCGATCGCCTGGAGCTCATCTCGCTCCTTGCTTTCCAACACCGAGCGCTCGAGCTGCTGTTCCGCAGTCATCGGCTTCCTCGCTTCAGCATGTCCTCGTCGGCGGCAGGATGGCCTCCAACCGCCGGGGTTTCAGGGGTGGGGAGTCAAAGGCCCTGAGATCGCCTCACGCCAGCGACTCCCCCCGACGCCGGGCACGGGCTGGTCGCATCACAAAGGCGAACCAGGAGGTCCCGCCCACAGGCCCGAACCGGGCGAACTGTGGAGGCGAAGGTGTACCCATAGTACAGGGAGGCGGCAGACCGGGCAACAACCCCCACCCTCAGCTGCGAAAAGGACACACCCAGGACACGTCGGTCGCGGCGCGCGGCGCTCTGCGCCGAGCGCCCGCGAACTCAGAGCGAGAGTTGCTCGAGCACGGCACCGAGGTCGGCGTCGACCACGGTCGGCACCGAGATCTGGCTGATCGCGATGTCGGGGTCCTTCAGGCCGTGCCCGGTCAGGACGCAGACCACCGTCGCGCCGGCGCCGAGGTCGTCGGGCAGACCGAACTTCACGAGCCCTGCGACCGAGGCGGCGGAAGCGGGCTCGCAGAAGACCGACTCTTCCGCCGCGAGGAAACGGTACGCCTCGAGGATCTCCTCGTCGGTGACCGCGGCGATGCCCCCGCCCGACTCGGAGGCCGCGGAGGTCGCGCCGTACCAGCTCGCCGGGTTGCCGATCCGGATGGCCGTCGCCACGGTGTCCGGGTGCTCGACGGGGTGACCCTCGACGATCGGGGCGGCGCCCGCCGCCTGGAAACCGAGCATCCGCGGGAGCCGGGTCGAGCGCCCCGCCCCTTTGAATTCGAGGTACCCCTTCCAATAGGCCGTGATGTTGCCTGCGTTGCCGACCGGGATGCAGTGCACGTCGGGCGCGTCACCGAGCGCGTCGATGATCTCGAAGGCACCCGACTTCTGTCCCTCGATGCGGTAGGGATTGATCGAGTTGACCACCGTGACCGGTGCCCGTTCGCCCAACTCCCGCACGATGGCGAGCGACTGGTCGAAGTTGCCGCGCACCTGCAGCACCAGTGCGCCGTGCACGAGTGCCTGGGCAAGCTTGCCGAGCGCGATGTGGCCCTCGGGGATCAGGACCGCGCACGTGAGGCCCGCTCTGGAGGCGAACGCTGCGGCCGACGCCGACGTGTTGCCGGTCGACGCGCACACCACTGCCTTGGCCCCCTGCTCCGCCGCCTTGGAGATGGCAACCGTCATTCCGCGGTCCTTGAACGACCCCGTCGGGTTCGCACCCTCGACCTTGAGCAGTACGCGTGCCCCCACGCGTGTGGAGAGACGCGGTGCAGGAAGCAGCGGCGTTCCGCCTTCGAGCAGCGTGACGACCGGGGTGTCCCGCGCCACGGGCAGGAACTCGCGGTACTCCTCGATCACCCCGCGCCACCCGCGGGCAGCGTCCGCCGTCACTCAGCCCCACCGACGATGCGGATGACGCCACCGACCCGCTGCACGGCGACGAGCGCTTCGAGCTCGTCCAGGGTCGCGCGGACGTCCCCTTCCCGCGCGACGTGGGTCATGAAGGAGAGGCGCGCCTCGCCGGCGAATCCTTCCTGCTCCATCGAGCGGATCGAGACCCCGTGGTCGCCGAAGACGGTGGTCACCGCGGCGAGGACGCCGGGACGGTCGGTCACGTCGAGGCTCAGGTAGTAGGCGGTGAGCACCTCGGACTCCGGTAACAGGCGCGCCGGCAGTCGCTCGGGGGCCGGTGCCGTCGTGTGGGCGAGGAGGTTGCGGGTGGCGTCGATGAGATCGCCGACGACCGCACTCGCGCTCGGGAGGCCTCCTGCGCCCCGCCCGTAGAGCATGAGCTCGCCCGCGGCGTCACCTTCGATGAACACCGCGTTGAACGCACCGCGCACGCCCGCCAGCGGGTGCGAGCTCGGGACCAGCGCAGGATGGACCCGGACGGAGAGGGAGTCGTCACCCGTGCGCTCGACGATGGCGAGGAGTTTCACCACGTAGCCGAGCCGCTCGGCGAACTCGACATCGGCGGCGCTGAGAGCCGTGATGCCCTCCCGCATGACGTCGGCGCCCGACACGTCGTACCCGAAGGCGACCCCCGCGAGGATCGCGGCCTTCGCTGCCGCGTCGTACCCTTCGACGTCCGCGGTCGGGTCGCGCTCGGCCAGTCCGAGCGACTGCGCCTCGGCGAGTGCCTCGGCATAGTCCGCTCCCTGCTCGCTCATCTTGGAGAGGATGAAATTGGTCGTGCCGTTGACGATCCCCATCACGCGCCGGATGCGTTCGCCGGTCAGGGATTCGCGCAGGGCCCGCACGAGCGGGATCGCTCCTGCCACCGCGGCCTCGTAGAGCAGGTCGACGCCCCGGGCCTGCGCCAGGCTCCGCAGCTTCACCCCCTCGGGGGATGCGAGCAGCGCCTTGTTGGCCGTGACCACGGGCTTGCCGGCGTCGAGGGCGGTCCGGACCAGCTGTTCGGCGGGGTCGAGACCTCCGATCAGCTCGACCACGATGTCGACCAGCGGATCGGCCGCCAGCGATGCGGCGTCGGTCGTCAGGAGCCCGGTCGGCACGGTCGCCGCCCGGGGCTTCGAAAGATCGGAGACCGCGATGCCGACGATCTCGAGGTGTGCGCCGGACTGCACGGCCAGTGCCTCGGCCCGGTCGTGGAGGATCCCGACCAGCGCCTCGCCCACGTTGCCACAGCCGAGCAGGGCGATCCTCACGGTTCGTTCCGTCGGGGTGGCGACGCTCACCCGGTCAACCTACAACCTGGCGATGTGCACGGAACGTCCTCAGACGTCGAGCCGCACCAGGTCGTCGAGCGTCTCGCGACGCACGACCAACCGCGAGCGCCCTTCTGCGACGAAGACGACCGGCGGACGGGGCACCTTGTTGTAGTTGGACGCCATCGAGTGCCCGTACGCCCCGGTCACCGGTGTCGCCAGGACGTCACCGACGACGAGGTCGGCGGGTACGGACCCCTCCGCCACCACGACGTCCCCGGTCTCACAGTGCTTGCCCACCACCCGCACCGCGAGCGGCCGCGCCGCATTCGCCTCGCGGGGGAGGAACGCCTCGTACCCGCTGCCGTAGAGGACGGGCCTGGGATTGTCGCTCATCCCGCCGTCGACCGAGAGGTAGGTCCGGTGCCCCGGAACCTCTTTGACGGTCCCGACCTCGTAGAGGGTGATGCCGGCCGCCGCGACGATCGACCGGCCGGGCTCGGCGGTCACCCGCACGGTCTCGGGGATCCCCGCAGCCGTGCACGCGTCCTTGACCGAGGTGGCCCACTCGACCATCGTCGGTGCCTCCTCGCCGTTGACGTAGGCGACCCCGAGCCCGCCGCCGACGACGAGCTCGGGGAGACCGAGTGGCGCGACGAACTCGGCCAGCACCTCGATCGCCTGCGCGAACGGCTCGGTTGCGAAGACCTGGCTCCCGAGGTGGGCGTGCACGCCGACGAGCTCGAAGGTGTCCTCGGCCTCGTGCGAGGCGAGACGCTTCAGTGCTTCGGCTGCGGCACCGGACGTGACGCCGAAGCCGAACTTCGAGTCCTCCTGCCCGGTCCGGACGAATTCGTGCGTGTGGACTTCGACCCCGGGCGTGATCCGGGCGAGGACCTTCGGGCGCGTGCCGGACCGACCGCCCAGTGGGGCATTCGACGGCGGGACCAGCAACCGTTCGAGACGGTCGATCTCGTCGAACGAATCGACGACGATCCGGCCGACGCCCACCTCGAGTGCCTTCGCGAGCTCGTGCTCGGACTTGTTGTTGCCGTGGAGCACCAGCCGGTCGGGATCGACGCCTGCAGCCAGCGCGACGTGGAGCTCGCCACCGGTCGAGACATCGAGGCACATCCCCTCTTCGACTGCGAGCCGTGCCATCGCGACGCAGAGGAACGCTTTCGTGGCGTAGGCGACACCGTCCCCCCAGGCCTCGACCGCGCCACGGCACGCGGCCCGGAGGTGGGCCTCGTCGTAGACGAAGACCGGCGTCCCGTACTCGAGCGCGAGGTCGACGAGGTCGACGCCGCCGACCGAGAGCCGTCCGTCGGGCCCGACGGACGAGGTCGCCGGCAGGAGCGCGGGTGAGACCGGATCCGTCGGGCTCACATCGACTCCGGTGCGGCGACACCGAGCAGCCCTAGGCCGATGCCGAGGCCGATGCGCGCGCCCTCGACCAGCCAGAGACGGGCCTGGCGCAGCTCGGGGTCGACCTCCTCGGCCAGGATCGGGCAGTCGTGGTAGAAGCCGTGGAAGCAGGTGGCGAGCTTGCGGACCCAGGTCGTGATCTTGGTCGGTGCGCGGTCGACCGCCGCCTCGGCCACGACTTCGGGGAGCTCCTCGAGGCATCGGATCACCTCGAGCTCGCGCTCGTGGGTGAGCAGTGCGAGGTCCACGTCGGCTCGGGGGGCGCGGACCACTCCCCGCTCTGCCGCCTTGCGCGCGACGCCACCGATCCGCGCGCTCGCCATCTGCACGTAGAAGACCGGGTTCTCCACGCTCTGGCGCCGAACCGCCGCCAGGTCGAAGGTGGTCGCCTGATCGAGCGAGCTCATGAGGGAGAGGATGCGGGTCGCGTCCGGACCGATGTCCGCGACGAGGTCGTCGAGGGGGATCGCGTTGCCGGCCCGCTTCCCCATCTTCACCGCTTCGTCGCCGTCGACGAGGGAGACCATCTGGCCGAGCTTGACCTCGAGGCGCGACGGGTCGACACCGAGCGCGCGGACACCTGCCACGAGGCTCGCCACCTGGCCGTGGTGGTCGGCCCCGAAGACGTCGATGACGCGGTCGAAGCCGCGGACGAGGAACTTGTCGCGGTGGTAGGCGATGTCGCCGGCGAGGTAGGTCGCATCGCCGTTCGACTTGCGCAGGACCCGGTCGCGGTTGTCGCCCAGCTCGGTGGCACGGAACCAGGTCGCGCCGTCCTCTTCGAAGACGAGACCCTTTTCATCCAGGAGGGCGATCGTCTCGTCGACGGCGCCACTCTCCTCGATCGATGCCTGGCTGTACCACTCGTCGAACTCGATGCCGACCGAGGACAGCGTCGAGCGGATGTGGTCGAGGATGCGGTCGGCCGCCCAGCGACCCGCCGCCGTCACGTCGTCCGGACCGTCGTAGCTGTCGGCGAGCTCGCTCACATATACGCCCTGGTAGCCGCCTTCGGGCACCTCGTCGCCACGGCGCCGCGCGAGCAGGCTCTCGCCGAGCGTGCGGATCTGACCACCCGTGTCGTTGACGTAGTACTCGCGGCTCACCTGGTGGCCGGCCCGGGCGAGCACCCGGGCCAACGCGTCGCCGTAGCTGCCCCACCAACCGTTGCCGACGTGGATCGGCCCGGTCGGGTTGGCCGAGATGAACTCGACCTGCACGCGCATCCCGTGTCCGACGTCCGGGCGGGCATAGCCGTCCTCGCCTGCGTCGAGCACGTCGGAGAGGGCGTCGTGGAGCCAACCGCTGTCGAGCCGGAAGTTGACGAACCCCGGTCCGGCGATCTCCGTCGAGGTGACATGGACCGGTGGGTCGGCGGTCAGCTCTTCGACGAGGGTGGTGGCGAGCGCCCGGGGGTTGGTGCCGACCCTTTTGGCGGTGACCAGGGCGATGTTGGTCGACCAGTCCCCGTGCTCACGGCGCCCGGGCCGTTCGAGGTGGACCTCCGCGGGATCGACGTCGAGGTCGAGGCCGTCCCGCGACGCGACCTTGGCGAGCGCCGTCGAGACGGCAGCGGCGAGCTGGTCGCGGATGGGCACGATCTGCCGAGGATACGTGGTCAGCGGGCATGGACCGCCCGGCCATCCCAGGTCGTGCGACCGGTCGGGGTGATCCGGGTGGCCGGGGTCTTCAGGCTCCTTCGACGACGCGGGTCCAACGGGGTCCAGTGGGCGGCAGCACTACAGTTGGGACTTCGGTGAACGGGACGCCGCCTCTCCGGCGGCACGCTCCCCTCTCACACGCCCTCGTAGCTCAGCGGATAGAGCATCGGCCTCCGGAGCCGTGAGCGCAGGTTCGAGTCCTGCCGAGGGCGCCAAAGAATTCGCAACGGGCCAGGTACACAGGACCGCCCGCCGTGACCGCAGCGCGGACACCTCCGTGACAAACTGAGCCGGTGCGGGTCGTTCTCGACTTCTCGTGGCGAGACGTCGGTCGTGCTGAAGTCGATTACGACCGGCTCTGCTTCCCCGTGGCTCCAGAGGCTCCAGGCATCTATCGCTTCATGTTGAGGGACGGTCTCTACCTTGGAGAGACCGACAGGCTCAACAGGCGCTTCCGGCACTATCGGACACCTGGCCGGTCTCAATCGACGAACATCCGTCTCAATGCGCACATTCGTGAAGCATTGACTGCAGGTGACACCGTCGAATTGGCAATCATCACAGATGCCCAACTTGCAGTCGACGGTGGTCGTGTGCCGCTGGACCTGAGTCACAAGGCCGGCAGGGTGTTGATCGAAAGCGCTGCGATCACCGCAGCTCGGGTTGCTGGCGAGTCGCTCTTGAATCTCTAATTGCGAGCCTGGGTCACTCGCCATGGCCGGAACGCGGACACCTGCCTGGTGACCACCGCTTGTCCGCCTGACTCCGGGTCGCCACCCTCCGTGGCTCGCCGCCCACCCGCTCGGACTTCCATCGCACGAGGTGCAAGCCCGATGATAGAAAAATGTCGGCCCGATCGCCCCGGTGGGCACGGTGGGCACGGTGGGCACGGTGGAAAGGTTGGCGGGACGTGAGACGACGGACCTTGGGCAGAGTGGCGGCAGGCATGTCGGCTGCAGCACTCATGGTGGTGATGCCGACGGTGCCAGCAGGGGCCACCCCGTCTGGACCGCCGACCGTGTCGCATTTCACATCGACGCCGACCACTCTCTACAACAACGGTGGTCGAGTGATCCTCTCGGCCAAGGTCACCAAAGCCAAGAGCTGCGTCTTTTCGTCGAGCAAGACGGTCGTCGGTCTTCCTGCCAACATTCCCTGCTCGAAGGGGACCGTCAACGAAGATGTGACACTTCCCGCCAACACGAGAAAGAAGGCAGTGACCTACACGTTCTCCCTGGCGGTCACGGGAATCACGACGGTCGTTGCAGAAAGTGTGAAGGTGACGGTGGGGACGGGGCCGCTGCCAGCGCTTTCCGGCGTTCGGTCGGTGGCGAATGATGGCGCCGGCAACTGCGCAGTCCTCTCGACCGGAGGCGTGGACTGCTGGGGGGCCAACACCTATGGAGAGTTGGGCAATGGGACGACCGGCGGCCCGGATGTATCGGTGCTTGGCGTGAATGGCTACGACACGCCGCAAGCCGTCGCCGGCATCACCGACGGTGTCTCGGTGGCGAGCGACAACTACCCCAATGGCGAGAGCTACTGCGCCGTGCTGTCGACCGGAGGCGTGGACTGCTGGGGGTACAACAGCGACGGTGAGCTGGGCAACGGGGTGGTTGGCGGCCCGGACGGGGAGTACGGCTACGACACCCCGCGGACGGTCGCCGGCATCACCGACGCCGTCTCGGTGTCGGGCGTGGGCGGCTTCGGCGAGAGCTACTGTGCCGTGCTCTCGACCGGCGGAATCGACTGCTGGGGCGGAAATGAATTTGGCGAACTGGGCAACGGGACGATCGGTGGACCGGACGGGGAGTACGGCTACGACACCCCGCGGACGGTCGCCGGCGTCACCGACGCGGTCTGAGTGGCGAGCGACGGCACCGATCTGGGCTACTGTGCCGTCCTTTCCAGCGGTGGTATCGATTGCTGGGGCGACAACTCCAATGGCGAACTGGGCAACGGTTCGACCGGCGGCCCTGACGGGGTGGGAGGCTACGACACGCCCCAGGTAGTCACCGGCATCACTGACGCCATCTCGGTGGCGGGTGACGGCTACGGCAATGGCTACTGTGCCGTGCTCTCGACCGGGGTCGTCGATTGTTGGGGCGACAACTCCAATGGCGAACTGGGCAACGGTTCGACCGGCGGCCCTGACGGGGTGGGAGGCTACGACACGCCCCAGGTAGTCACCGGCATCACTGACGCCATCTCGGTGGCGAGCGACGGCGGCGCCGGCGACTGCGCAGTCCTCTCGACCGGAGGCGTGGACTGCTGGGGGAACAACTTCGTTGGCGAACTGGGCAACGGTTCGACCGGCGGCCCTGACGGGGTGGGAGGCTACGACACGCCCCAGCCAGTCACCGGCGTCACCGACGCGGTCTCAGTGGCGAGCGACGCCTACGGCCTCGGATACTGTGCCGTGCTCTCGACCGGCAGCGTGGACTGCTGGGGGGACAATTCCAACGGCGACCTGGGCAACGGTTCGACCGGCGGCCCCGACGGTAAGTCCGGCTACGACACGCCCCAGGCAGTCACCGGCATCACCGACGCGGTCTCGGTGGCGAGCGACGGCGGCGCCGGCGGTGGCGGCTACTGTGCTGTTCTCTCGACCGGCGGCATCGACTGCTGGGGGACCAATCCTGACGGTGAACTGGGCAACGGGACGCTGGGCGGTCCCGACGGAGCGGGCGGCTACGACACCCCCCAGGCGGTGCTGGCTTCCTGACAAGATCATCCACCCGCCAGACTCGCCAGCGCTACCCAGTGTCTGGGGTGCGGAACTCGCAATCCTGACCGCACCTTGCCCGCGGCCGACGTCGATGTTCCGGTCGTCCTCGCGATGGTCGGCGAAAATGCTTCTGCGAGGTCGACCGGTACGTTTCTGGCGCTCCACCGCCCCACCCATCCTCGGCACGGGAAGCTCGGGCGCGTCGAAGCGCGAAACTTCATCGGTGTTCGCGTACGACCAGCAGGTGATCTCTGGAGCTGACGGTCATCCTCCGTTGCCTTCGGGCGCTTCACTCAAATTCCTTGTCGAAGACCCAACGACGGGCAAGCGATCATCGACATGGCGCATCTGGTCAGGCAAGAAGGTCGATGATCTGTACATCTGTGAGACGCAGACTGGAGGGCTGTGGAAGACGACTCTCCACAACAATTGGGGCAAGTGGCGTGTGGCGATGACGAAGGAGGCAGCCGATACCCGGGGCATCCGGAGACATGTCCTGAGTGAACAGGCGAGGAGGGTGCCGGAAGGAGGCTGGAGCGAAGGGACCGCGATTCTCGCTCCGTGCGCCGACCTGCGAGCTTCGTCGCAAGCGATTTCGAGTGACGTGATCCGAATACCAACCTCGCCGAACCATTCAGCCGTTGGTGCGCGTCTGCTCCTGCAGGAGCCGGAAGTAGCGACCTTCACCCCCATCAAGGACGCATTTGCGGTGGGCGTTCTGGAGCGCCCCAATGGCGGCAGCGCGTACGTCTTCGCGGAGCCTGTATCTCTCAATTTGAACAGCACCAATCCTTGGCGATGATCCGTTCCGACGCCCGGAGAGCAATGCCTCCCGAACATTCGAATGGTCGCTTCGTCGGACTCCTGGCGGTGGATGAGCAACGCATCCTGGTGGACTTGGCGCTCAGCTGACGTTTGGTTCAAACACAAGATCCTGGTGTCAATTGTGACATTCCCTTGTCGTGTGACACCGCCGGATTAGCGTTTGGAGTCTTGGCAGAGCGGATGTGAACCGAGCCCCTCTACCACCCCCGCCGAGCTGGGAGAGTTGTGACAGGCCCAACCGAGCACGAAAGCTCCGAGCCACCTGGAGTTCCCGGGTCCGTTGCTGCCGCCGTCGATTCAGCCGTCTCCGCATTTGGCGCGACGGTGGCTCCCCGACTCGCGGGCAAGGAGGGGGAACCCGAAGATCAGATGCGGGGTCCGCTTGAAGTCCTGATGACGTCGATCTCGGCGGCGCTTGGCGTGACAATGACTGCCGTAGGAGAGTCCGGACTGTCTGATCTGAAGGTTCGGCCGGACTACGCAATCAAGGTGAACGGAGCCGTGACTGGGTATGTCGAAGTCAAGCGACCGGGCAAGGGGGCAGATCCGACGACCTGGAGTCCGAAAGGGCACGACGGACAGCAGTGGGAGAAGCTGAAGGCGCTCCCCAATGTCCTCTATACCGACGGCCAGGAGTGGGGGCTCTATCGCACAGGCGAACGCGTCGGTGACGGGACCCGTCTTGTCGGCGACATTCGCAACTCTGGTTCCAAATTGGCAGCCCCTGATGACTCGCTTGCCAGGATGCTCTCTGCCTTCCTGCATTGGGAGCCGGTCGCCCCCCGCCAGATCCGCCAGTTGGTTCGATCGGTAGCTCCCTTGACGCGACTGCTTAGAGACGAGGTCACTGACACGCTCAGTCGGGAAGCGAAGGCCGGCGGCGGGCCGTTCACTTCGCTGGCTGAGGACTGGCGAGCCCTGCTGTTCCCGGGCGCCGACGACGCGCGAGTTCGCGGATGGCTACGCCCAATCCGTTGCCTTCGCCCTGCTGCTGGCAAGGACAGAGAAGATCGACTTCACTGGCAAGGCGGTCGACACGATCGCCCACGAGCTGGGCAAGACGCACTCGCTCCTGGGGAAGGCGCTCTCGATTCTCACGGATGAAACGATCGGGGCGCTCTCGGTCACCCTCGATACCCTCGTCCGGGTCATTTCAGTTGTGGACTTCTCGAAGTTCTCCAAGCACGTGGCCGATCCGTACTTGGCACTGTACGAAGTGTTCCTTGAAGAATACGACCCGGAACTTCGCAAGAAGACCGGGAGCTACTACACCCCGGCCGCGGTTGTGGCTTCGATGACCCGGCTCACTGACCTCGTGTTGCGCACCCGCCTCGGTCGCCACCAAGGCTTTGCCTCAGAGGGTGTGACGATCGTTGATCCAGCCATGGGCACCGGTACTTATGTCCTCGACGTCTTGGAGACGGTGGCGAGCACGGTGGGTAGGGCCGAAGGGCCCGGAGCAATCCCGTCCCGACTTCGTGACACCGCATCCCGCCTGGTAGGAATCGAGATCCAGACCGGGCCATTCGCCGTGGCCGAACTTCGTGTGGCCGAAGCTCTTCACCGCTACGACGCGGGGATTCCAGCCGACGGACTGCGGCTCTACGTGGCCGACGCACTCGATGATCCCTTCGCCGAGCAGGCCCATCTGGCAGCAACGCTGGCACCAATCGCTGCTTCGCGGAAGGGCGCCAACGCAATGAAGGCTGACGAGCCCGTGGTCGTGGTGCTTGGGAATCCGCCTTACCGAGAGAATGCAGCAGGCCACGGTGGATTCGTCGAGCACGGGGCACCGAACACCGATTGGGACATGCCGCTGCTGGCTGACTTCAAGGAGCCCGGCACCGGCAAGTACCAGAAGGATTTGGCCAACCTCTACGTCTACTTCTGGCGATGGGCGACTTGGAAGGTTTTCGACGCGCACCCTCGGCACCCGGACGGCGTCATCTGCTTCATCACCACCTCCGGCTATCTGAAGGGGCCGGGCTTGGCCGGCATGCGGCGCTACCTTCGAGAGCATGCCTCGGAGGGATGGATCATCGACTGCACGCCCGAAGGTCACCAGCCCGAGGTCAGCACGCGCATTTTCGGGGGCGTGCAGCAGCCAATTTGCATCGGACTGTTCGTCAGACGCCCGGACACGGATCAGACAGTTCCGGCACAGGTCCACTACCGAGCTGTGCATGGAAAGCAGGCAGAGAAATTCGCCGCACTGTCTGCGATCGATCTTGATGCTGACGACTGGGAAACGTGCCCCACGGCGTGGACGGCGCCGCTACTCCCTGAAGGCAGTATTGACTGGAATTCCAGTCCGTTGCTCGGGGACCTGCTCCCATGGCACCAGTCCGGAGTCACTCCGAACCGGACCTGGATCTACGCTCCCCTGCCAGCCACGCTCAACGACCGGTGGTCTCGGCTTCTAGCGGCCACAGGAGACGATCAGCGGGCGCTTTTCCGCGAGACGAACGCTTCGGCTACAGACAGAGCAAAGCCGGGCCTTGACGGGTACGAACACAGTGCCGTCCCCATCAACGCTGAAGAGGGGCCGCCGCTCGCTCCCGTGAAGGTGGGATATCGCATCTTCGATGTCCAATACGTGATCCCTGACGATCGCTTGATGCATCGACCCCGGCCTGAACTGTGGCGAGTGCGTGGTGACGACCAGCTATACGTAAGCGAACTGCACTCAGAAGCCATCCGGCCTGGTCCGGCACTCGCATTCTCAGGCTGGACGCCCGACCTTCACTATTTTAAGGGGAGCGGGGGTGGCCGAGTACTGCCTATGTACGCGGGAAACGACACGTCGAAGCCGAATATTGCACCGGGGCTTCTGACGTTGCTCACTCAGCGCCTCGAACGTCCGGTGTCGGCTGAAGACTTCCTCGCCTACGTGGCAGCAATAACCGCCCACCCTGCCTTTACCGAGCGCTTCGCCGAGGACCTCCGCACGCCGGGCGTCCGGGTGCCTTTAACTGTCGACAAAGTACTCTGGCAGGAGGGGGTGGCGCTTGGTCGGCGCATCCTGTGGCTCCACACCCGCGGTGAGCGGTGCATTGACCCGGAGGATGGCCGGCCCCAGGGCCCGCCCGATGTCGAAGACGATGGCCGCCGTCCCCTGGTCACCGTGGCCATCCCCGACACTGCCGTGCATTACCCTGACGATCTGACCTACGACCCAGCGACCGAGACACTTTCGATCGGCGAGGGACGTATTGCTCCCGTTTCCCGGGCCGTCGTCGACTACGAGGTGTCGGGGATGAACGTGCTCCGAAAGTGGTTCGGTTACCGTCGAGCCACGCGTCCTCAGACTCGCGGCCAGCAGTCTGCACTTGACGACATCCGACCCACCACCTGGCCGTCTCGATATACGACGGACCTGCTTGAAGTACTTCGGGTTCTCACACTTGTGACCAAGGCCGAACCGGCCCAGGCAGAACTCCTCGAAAAGGTGATGGAAGGTCAGCGCATCACCGTCGCTGATCTCGTCGATGCCGGGGTATTTCCCGTCCCAGCGTCAGCACGAGAACCGCTGCCGAAGCTTCCTCGCACCAAGAGGAGCGCCGAGATGCAATTCGATCTCCCTCAGGGCTAAGTGACCGATTCGCCATCGAGGTGGCCACGGCTCGTTCAGTCACTTGGTACGCAGGGATCCGAGCGAATCCCATCGTCCCCGCAACCATTCCGAATCGCTCCAACGATTCGGCTGGTCGGTGTGTCGCCGGACGATTCCACGGGCCAACAGCTCATGGAGCGCCCGGTTCACGGTCCCCGTCGGTAGCTCCATCCGATCCCCCAATTCGGCGGCTGAGAACCGGACGAGGCCCGTAATCCGTCAGGTGGCTCATCAATCGGGATCCGGCCACTGCAGGCGATGGCGGACGGTGCTGCGGGCCGTCGCTTGAGCTACAAGCCACTCACCGCTGGATAGAGGACGAGGAGAAGCTGGCGGAGCGCCCGCTTACTTGTCAGAACCCTGCCGTTTCGAGGCGGAGCGCTCGGCCTCTTCCTGCTGCCGCTCCACCTTCTCAGCAAGAGCAATCGTGTCCTGGCTCGCGCCGGTCTTGCGCAGACCTCTTATAAATCCGCTCTCGCTGCGACGGCTCGCACCCGCGCTCATGTACTTTTGCTTCGGCATCGCCGACCTCCTACTTGAGCATGGCGCAGGTCGTCCCTGCGCAGGCGTTCATCGTCTTGTCAACTTCCGGGGTGTTGGCAGTCATCTTGGCCTGCAGGGAGTCCGCCACCTGAACGACGACACAGCCCTTGTACTTCCCATCGGTCACGTCGATCATCGGATATGCAGTCACATATCCAATTCGCGGATGCGAATGAAGTCTTCGTATGAGAGGTTCTGCTTGACGTTCTCCGGGATGGAGTCCTTGGAGTCCCACTGCTTCTTTGTGCACTCCATGTGCTCCCGGAGTTGCGCCTGGTGATTGACGCAGACCTTGCGTCGTTCGTCCAGCACTTCAAGAAGTCCCTTGTGCTTCGTCCACTTGACGTCCGTAGGCGCGGGCGTGCTCTGCAGGCGTACCCGTACGACACGCTTTAATTCCGCTCCATAGGTGAAACCGCGAACGAAGCACGACGAAGACCGTGATGCCGATTTCCTCCACGGCAATATCGGTCGCTTCCGCACGGCGACGAGCGCACCCTTGACAGGCTCCTCCAGTTTCAGCCTCTTCGAATGGCTGACATCGCCGAAGAACTCGCCAACCGCACGGAATGCAAGTGGCCCCGCGCCAAAGAACGCTGCGGCGCCCGCAGACTACGAGTACAGCGTGACATCCCTTCTCGGGATGCAGCTCGAAGTAGGCCACGAATCCGAGGGCGATTGAAGCAGCGCCTAGCTCCATCCGCCGCATGAACTTCCATGGCTCTCCCACCTGCGGGCTTTCTACACTGGGTGGGTATGGGCGTCAACCATCGCCAACAGCCGCCGCCGATGGAGGGGGCAGGGTCCCTCACGCTAGTGACCTACGGAATCGGCTCACGACCGGCCACACCGGAGCCGTCAGTGCACTGGGTTTGTCAACGAATAGAATTCGCAACGGATCGACGCCGGCCCGGTCTCGAGCCACCGGCTCTCGAAGGGCGCCCATTGCGGGACCACCGGGTGCAGTGGCGTGCCTGGCCGCACGCGACGGCTCCGGACGCCTGAGCGGATCGGTACCGCTCCGGGCGCATGCACACTGCGCCCGTGCCCGACGAACTGGCAGACCTCCAGTCAGATCGTCCCGCCGGTGACCGAGCCGTAGTAGCCGGCGTCACCGAATGCGACCACGGTCCCGTCGAGGCCGACCACCCAGTAGCCACCCGAGTCCGGGGTCGATGCCATCCCGACGATCGGATGGCTGACGGTCGTCCCGCTCAGGGAGCCGAAGTAGCCGGCGTCACCGAAGGCGGCAATGCTGCCGTCGGCGCCGACCAGCCAGTAGCCCGCGCCGTCCGAAGTCGCGGACATGCCCACCATCGGGGCGGTCAACGTCAGTCCGGAGGTTGAGCCGTAGAAGACGGCGTCACCGAAAGCGGCAACGCCGCCGTCGGTGGCGACCAGCCAGTAGCCCGCGCCGTCCGAAGTCGGAGCCATGCCGACGATCGGATGGCTGATGGTCGTCCCGCTCAGGGAGCCGTAGAAGACGGCGTCACCGAAGGCGCCAATGCTGCCGTCCGCGCCGACCAGCCAGTAGCCCTTCGAATCCGGCGTGGGTGCGTCACCGACGACGGGATAGCTGATCGACACGCCGGACAGTGAGCCGTAGAAGACGGCGTCACCGAAGGCAGCGACGCTGCCGTCCGCGCCGACCAGCCAGTAGCCCGCGCCGTCCGAAGTCGCGGCAATGCCCACGATCGGGGCGGTCAACTTGAGTCCGGAGGTGGAGCCGTAGAAGACGGCGTCACCGAATGCGGCAACCCCGCCGTCGGTCCCGACCAGCCAGTAGCCGCGGCCGTCCGGAGTTCGGGTCATTCCGGAAGCCCTTGGTGCGATGGATCCGCTCGACACCGTGACCTTCACGGGCTTGGCCTTGACCGTCTTGGAACCGGTCACCGCGAGCTTGAACGTGTAGATAGCCGACTTCTTTGCCGAATTCGGCGGCACCTGGACGATGGCGAACACGTTGCCGCTGGAGCACGCCTTCGTGGCAGGGAGTCCCGCGACGGACTTGTTCGACGAAAAGGTGCAGGAGGTCGCGTCGGTCACGGTGGCCGAAAGCGTCACCCACCCGGAGCCGAACGTGATCGTGGACGGCGAGGCAGTGAATCCGGACACCGTGGGCTTCACAGGCGGCCCCTTCTCCGAGGTGGCCGACGCGGCGGCGCTGAACGACAAGACGGCAGCGGCTCCGGCGACGAGCACCATCAGGCCGCTTGCACATCCGCGCAGGAGCGTGCCCGACCGCCCCTGATTCGACGTCTCGCGAATACGCGTCATCGCCGTACCTCGCTTGCGGCTGCACCTGCAGGCGCCTTGCTCCCCGATCCCCATCCTCGCAGGGCGATGCCCGCGCCGCAATCGTCGATCGCCGCACAACAACGGACGCGGCCCCACGCTTTCGGTGCCTTTCCCTGTGATCGGAACGATCTCCACTCCGGCGGACGGATCGGGCCGAAGAACGCCTCCACCTACACGTAGGTCAGACTGCTGCTCTGCGACGCACGATCACCGGATCCCTCACTCATCTGACGACGCGATAGCTCTGCAGGACGACTCCACTCTCGAGCGCCACCGAGGAGCTGAGCTCGAGCGGAAGGGTGTCCGCGCTGTCCGGCCAGAGCCGCATGCCGGAGCCGAGGACGATCGGGAACACCTGCAGATGGATCTCGTCGACGAGCCGACTGGCGAGCAGCAGGTGGACGATCGATCGGCTGCCGACGACGATGAGGGGGCCGCCGTCTTCTTCCTTGACTTCGGCGATCCGGGCAGAAACTTCGTCAGCGATCACCGTCGTGTCGTGCCAGTCGCTGTGACCGAGTGTCGAAGACACGACGAGCTTCCGCATCGTGTTGATCTTGTCGGCCATCGGTCCGTCGCGATGCGGCCACGCACCGTAGAAGCTGTCATAGGTCTTCCGCCCGAGCACGAGCACCTCGGTGCTCAGCTGTTCGGACTCCTTGTAGGCACCGAGCTCAGGACTGAAGTAGTTGCCGACCCACCCGGCGTGTGCGTATCCGGCCTCACCTCCGGGCGCCTCCATGACGCCGTCGAGCGACAGGAACTCGGTGACGATCAGTTCGCGCATTCGGCTCTCCTCCTCGGTTCGACGTGGCCAACCCAAGACATTCGAGCGTAGGACGCCCGTGGCCGTGCGGATTCATCTGCGCATCGGCGATCCCGGTCCGGAATTCCGACCGCCGGTGACTCGGGCTGCTCGAGCTCGTCGAGAGAGGCGCCGTGTTCCGTGAGACTCGGGCGGGTGCCTCGCCCTGCCACAAAGACCTGGTGGAGCGGCACCTCGTGACGTTCGGCCCTACCGGATCCGAGCCCGCTGACGTACGGTCACATGGGGTCGACGACACACCCCTGAGCGGCCCCGTCGAATCGTTGGATCATGGAGGAGGGGCGATGACCAGTTCCCATCTGTCACACGGTCGGCACCGCGAGGACGGGCTGGAGCCCGACGACCCGGTCGGCATGTCCCAGGACGTCTCCGAGCGGCACCTGGCACGCAAGCGCCTGGTCGCACGACGCGAGTTCTTCTCGCACCTGTTCACCTACGTCGTCGTCAACGGTCTGCTGGTCGGCGTCTGGGCAGCGACCGGCGGTGGCTACTTCTGGCCGGCCTGGGTGATGGGCGCCTGGGGTGTCGGCCTGATCATGCACGCGTGGGACACCTTCTGGAAGCGGCCGATCACCGATGCGGACATCGACCGCGAGCTCGAACGACACCGGAGCAGGCCTTCCGGTGTCCGGTCGACAACGGATTCGGAGCCCCGATCGGCCACACCGGCGGACGGCCAGTAGCCGGCATTCGAAACAAACGGTGGTTCCCTGCTGTTGGAGGGGACAAGAGGGGCGCGTGAAGGCGTATGCAGTTGTCGCGCACGGACACGGGGAAGGAGGCGCGAAGTGGGGAACCGCAGCGATCACCGCAATCGGGCAGAGCTCGGTGCGTCGGACCTCCAACGCGGTGCGGGGCAGGTGATGGAGCGGGCGAGGGCCGCGCTCGACCGGGCGGGTGCGGCCAGGGTGCGGGCGTTCCGACGCCGCCTGGCGATCTCCGCGACGGAGCCCGTCTCCTCCGCGACGGACCGATTCGACGGGTACCTGCTCGCACCTCGACTCCGACCCGATCCCCAGCACCCCACCGGCACGACCGTGTCCGGCGATGTGCAGTCCGCTCCCACCGTCCGAAGAATTGAGATCGAGAGGGCCCATGGCACACTTCAGGCACCGCTGGCTCCGACCGGCTGAGCAGGTGCGGTGGCACGGGTCGGCAAACCGCGGCCCGGGCGACACCCGCCAGGTCGGTGGCCACCTGTTCGTGACCGATCAGCGACTGGTCTTCGTGCCCCTGCTCGCCGAGCGCTTCGCACAAGAGCCCGGCTGGGAGGCACCGATCGACCAGATCGCCGTCACGATCGGAGAGGGTGCGTGGAGCCCACAGCTCCCGATCCTCCGCGACATCGCGCTCCGCTATGAGGTGACCGTCACATCCGCGGACGGCACCGTCGCCACGGACGCCATCGACGAGCACTTCTTCCTCGCCCATCTCGCCGCGCCCCTCGTCTCGCTCGCCGCGAACGACCGCCGAACCGCCTGACGCCACTGGGTCGCTGCGGTCGGGAGCCCCGCTCGGCGCGAGCGCCCCTGCACCCCGGCCCGCGAGACTGGCGGGAAACCGAGCCCCCGGAGGGACCGATGCACGCACTGCAGCTGACCGGATGGAAGCGGGACGCGGAGCTGGTGGAGGTCCCCGAGCCGGATCCGGGCCCGGGCCAAGTACTCGTCCGCATCGGCGGGGCGGGTGCCTGCCACTCCGACCTCCACCTGATGCAGGACTTCGAAGCCGGCCTCGCAGGCTTCGAACCGCCGTTCACCCTCGGTCACGAGAACGCCGGGTGGGTAGAAGCGCTCGGTGCCGGAGTCACCGGCCTCGAGGTCGGGGAGCCCGTCGCGGTCTACGGGCCCTGGGGATGCGGCCGCTGTCGGCACTGCCATTCGGGAATGGAGAACTACTGCGAGGCCCAGTCCCAGATCGGGACCATGGGCGGCGGCCTCGGAAGCGATGGCGGGATGGCGCCCCTGATGGTCGTGCCGAACTCCCGGTTCCTCGTGCCGCTCGGTGACCTCGATCCGGTCGTCGCAGCCCCGCTGACCGATGCGGGCCTCACGCCGTACCACACGATCAAGCGCTCGCTCGCGCTGTTGACCCCCGGCTCGACGGCGGTGGTCATCGGCGTCGGCGGACTCGGTCACATCGCCATCCAGCTGCTGCGTGAGCTCTCGCCGGCAACCATCGTCGCGGTCGACCAGCGCTCCGAGGCCCTCGAGCTCGCGACCGGAGTCGGCGCCCGCCATGCCGTCATGAATGACGCCGACGCGACCACAGAGATCCGCGGCCTGACCGGCGGCATGGGCGCAGAGCTGGTCCTCGACTTCGTCGGCACTGACCAGACCCTGGCGCTGGCCGCATCGGTCGCGCGCCCGCTGGGCCATCTCACCATCGTCGGGATCGGCGGTGGAACCTTGTCGATGGGCTTCTTCACCATCGCCTACGAGGTGTCGGTCGCCACGACCTACTGGGGCAGCCTTCCCGAGCTGATGGAGGTCATCGCGCTGTCCGGTGCGGGCCGGCTCGACGTGCACGTCGAGCGCTTCCCGCTGGAGCGGGCCGTCGACGCCTATGCCCGACTGCGGGCCGGGAGCATCACCGGGCGGGCGGTCGTCGTCCCCTGAGTCGCGCGCTCAACGGGAGAGGAACTCATCCGTGAGCGACGCCGGGGCACGGGACAGCCACGCATCGACGACCGCCTCTCCGAGCTGGCGACCGCCGACGACGTCGAGCTGGATGAGGACGGCGGCGAAGCCGTCGAAGTGCGGGATCGTGAAGAACCCCCGGGCTGCATTCGAGAGCACGGCCTCCTTCTCGAGCACGTCCGCGACCCGCACGGCCGCGATCGGCCCTGCCGGCACGGGCGCCGAGCCGAACCGTTTGAGGTCGGCCTTGGAGAACGGCCGCTCCCATGCGAACGGCTTGTCGCGGACAGACCAGGTGAGCGAGCCGCGACGCTCCCGTTCCGTGACCTCGGGCAGCGCGAGCGCGAACCGTGCGACGTCGTCGAACGTTGCCACCGGTCGAACGCTACTGCTGGCTCCGCCGACCCGCGTACGCTGAGTCCCCATGGGCGAACCCGACGTCGTGGTCGTCGGCGGCGGCCTCGTGGGCACGTCCGTCGCATACGAGCTCGCGTGTGAAGGCGCCGGAGTCGTGCTCGTCGACGCGGGCGATGCAGGGTGTGCCTCCTCGGCGGGCGCGGGCATCGTCTCGCCCGAGACGTGGCACGATCCGGACAGCTCGTGGTGGCGCTTCGGCTGTGATGCGGCGCGCCATCTCACGGAGCTCGTGGCACGCCTGCGTGCAGACGGCGTCGACCCGGGGCCCGACGCCTTCTCGCAATGCGGCTCACTGATGGTGGCACTGGCCGAGCACGAGGATCCCTGGTTCGCCGAGGCGGCCGCGGTCATCACGGCCCGCAGCCCCGAGGTCACCGAGATCGACCCGGCCGAGGCGGGGCGCAGGTTCCCGGTCCTCGCGCCGGTGTGGCGGTCGCTCTCCAACCCTTCGGCACGCCGGGTCGACGGCCGCCGGCTGACCGAGGCGCTCCGGGCGGCCTGTCGCGCACGCGGGGTGGCCGTCCGTCACGGCACGGCGACCGGCGTGACGGACGGCGACGCGGTGACTGCGGTCGACGTCGATGGCGACCGCGTGTCGTGCGACTCGGTCGTCCTCGCCGGCGGTGCCTGGTCCGGGACCTGGGGGCCCGTGCTGCGCTCGAGGCTGCCGGTGACCCCGCTCAAGGGGCAGATCGTGCACGTGACCTCACCCGATGCGCCGGGCAGCGCCGCCTGGCCGATCGTCCAGCCGATCCTCAACTTCTACCTCGTCCCCTGGCCCGGGGGCCGGGTCGCATGCGGCGGCACCTTCGAGGCGGACGAGGGTTTCGACGTGCGACCGACGGCGAGCGGCCTCGCCGATCTCCTCCGCGAGTGCGTCAAGATCGCCCCGGGTCTGGCCGCGGCGACCTTCACCGAGGTCCGGGTGGGCCTCCGGCCGGCCACCCCGGACGAACGTCCCTTGCTGGGGCCGTTGCCCGGCTGGACCAACGTGCACGTCTGCACCGGGCACGGCGCCGAAGGACTGGCACTCGGGCCCTACTCGGCGGCGCTGGTCGCCGCCGGCATGCTCGGCGGGCAACGCGACGCCATCGCCCCATTCGATCCGGCCCGCTTCACCTGAGCCGGATCACCCGTGCCGTTCGGATCACCCGTGCCGTACGGACCACCCGGGCTGTTCGGATCTCCGGTCCGTCCGATTGCGCCGCCCTCCGGCGGCCACGAAGATGACCCGGTGACCGACGGCGTCGATGTCAGGATGCAGCACCTGCCGCACTCGCGACGCGCGGAGCGCGTTCGACCAGTGGACGATCGTTGAGCCCCCAGCGACCGACCGACGTGCCCGCGATCGGCGCGTGGGACCGGCTCCTCGACGGCAGGGTGGCCGTGGTCACCGGTGGTGGCGACGGCATCGGGGGTGCGATCTCCTCGCTCTTCGCCGCACACGGCGCTCTGGTCGAGATCGCCGAGATCGACGCGCACCGCGCGACACGAACCCGTGACGCGATCCGGGCTGCCGGCGGGAGCGCACGCTCGCACGTCGTCGACGTGACGGATCCGAGTGGGGTCGGTGAGCTCGCGACGTCGGTCCTCGATGAGCACGGACGGGTCGACGTGGTCGTGAACAACGTGGGCGACTTCCGGCCCCTCGTCCGCTTCGAGGAGTCGACGCCCGAGTCGTGGAAGGTGATGTACGACCGCAACCTCGGCCACGTCTTCGCGGTGACGCGGGCCTTCCTCGAGCGCGATGAAGGAGCGCGGCTCCGGCTCCGTGGTCAACGTGCACTCGGTCGAGGGCATGCGCGGCTACCCGGGCGAGCCGGTCTACGCGGCGATGAAGGCGGCGGTCGCCCACTTCACGACCAGCCTCGCGGTCGACGTCGGTCGGTTCGGTATCCGTGTGAACGGGATCGGACCCGACCTGACCCAGACTCCCCAGGTCGACTATCTCCGGGGCCCGGGACACGACGATGCACAGTGGGCGTCGTGGGCCCCGGTGGGTCGGCTCGGCTGGCCGGAGGACCAGGCCCGCGTCGCCCTCTTCCTCGCGTCCGACCTCTCGGGCTACGTCACCGGGCACAACATCCCCGTCGACGGGGGCACGAAGGCCGGCGGCGGTTGGTTCTACTCCCCGTCGGCCGGTCGCTTCGTCAACCGGCCGACGTCGCTCTGAACGACGCCCCCTCCGTCGTCTGTCGATCCGCGGCGCGCCGCGCCGGCGGGATCGGAGCGGGATCGGTCCCTTCGACGATCGAGAGGTCCATCGATCCGATCGCCTCGACCGAGACGGTCACCGAGTCGCCCGGCTGAAGTGGCGGAAAGCCCTCGACGCCGAAGCGACCCCACATCTCGACGAGGCAACCGCCACCACAGGTTCCCGACGCGAGGACGTCGCCCGGTCGGACCTCGGTGCCGCGGGTCGCGTACGCGAGCAGCTCACCGAACGACCAGGCCATCGAGTCGAGCCGGTCACCGCCGAGCACGGTTCCATTGATCGACGCCGACATCCCGAGTGCGAAGGACGTGCCCGACCGGAAGGGCTCGAGCTCGTCGGGCGTGACGAGCACCGGTCCCATCGTCGTCGCGGTGTCCTTGCCCTTGGCGGGTCCGATCCCGACCTGCATCTCGGCGAACTGCAGGTCACGCGCCGACCAGTCGACGAAGATCGTGTAGCCGGCGATGTGGGACTCGGCCTGCTCGGGTGCCAGGTCATGCCCCCCGAAACCGACGATGGCGGCGACCTCCAGTTCGAGATCGAACAGGCTGCTGCCCGGGCTGACCGCGACCGGGTCGGACGGACCGATCACCGAGTAGGGATTGGCGAAGTAGAAGGCCGGCACGTCGAACCACTCCCTCGGGATCGGGTTGTCGAGCCCCCGGGCGCCGGCGAAGTGGGACTCGAACGTCATGAAGTCGCGCACCGTGCCCGGCTCGGGAACCGGTGCGAGGAGGGACAGCCCGTCGAGCGGGCGGACCCCGTCGCCCGACACCAGGGCACGCTCACCCGCGGAGCGGAGCCGTGTGCCGTCGTCGCCGAAGAGGTCGACCAGCGCCGTCCCGTCCGGCAGCGGGTGGACTTCGTCCCCGGAAACGACGCCGCAGCGCTGCCCGTCCCCGTCGCGGAAGGTGACGAACCTCACGAACCGCAGCAGACGTGGGTGGTCAGCACGCCGCCGTTCCACTCGATCGCATCGGTGAAGGCCGCGACGAGGTCGAACCGGCCGCGCCCGGACTCGGCGTAGGCGCGGTGGAGATTGAGGAGGAGCCGCTCGGCGTCGGGCCATGCACCGAATCGGCCGAGGTCGGTGTCCCTTGCCACGTCCAGCGGTCCGATGCCCTCTCGGATTCCCCGGTCGGCGACCTCCCGGACGAAGCGGTAGTAGGCCTCGTGGTCCCCCAGCGCCGATGCGAGCTCACCGGCGGTCACGAGTGCACCGTGACCGGGCACCAGCACCTCCGGCTCGAAGCTGGCTAGCCAGTCGAGTGATCGCAGCCCGCCGTCGATCGATCCGCCGCTCACCAGCGGGGTCAGCCGGTGGAAGATGAGGTCACCGGCGAAGACGATCCGCTCTTCGGGGAGCCACGCGATGAGATCGCCCGTGGTGTGGGCGTGGTAGCCGGGGTGCAACACGTCGATGCGCCGCCTCCCGCTGTAGACGGTCAGGTCGGCACCGGTGACGATGCTCGGCACGCGGCGGACGACCGCACCCCATTCGGGCACCGGGTCCCATGCGGGAGGACAGCCGTCGATGACCGGATCCGCGAGCAGGGCCTCACGCATGTCGGGATGACCGATGAGGGCGGTCTCCTCGGGCAACATGGAGTTTCCGTAGGTGTGGTCGCCGTGCTCGTGGGTGTTGACGGCCCACCGGATCGGCAGGCCTCCGCTCGCCGTCACCAACGCCTCGAGGAACCGTCGCGTCCGTTCCTCGGTCGCGCAGGTGTCGACGACGAGCGTGCCGTCGGCACCGCTCGCCGCGCCCGCGTTGTTGAGCCACCACCCCCCGTCGGGCTGCATCCACGCGTGGACCCCGTCGGCCAGCTCGACGAGCTGGGCAGCCCCGATCGTCGGATCCGGCTCGTGGGCGTGGGCTGTGCTCATGCGGGGCCCGCAGCCGCTCGGATCATGCGATCACTCCTCGTCGTCCTCGTCCGCTGGATCGTCAGCCTGTCACGGACCGTGTCCAATTATCTCGTCCGGTTCTCCGGACGAGTTGAGCGCCGAACGGCCTCCTCGCCCGGATCGTTCGTCCCGCCGGAGACCGCACCCGCCGGGGACACTCCGAGCCCGGACTCCCGGATCGTCACGTTGAACCGGCCGCCCCCTTGGCCGGTATCCGCGGAACCGGTGCCCGCGAAGACCCTTGGCACGCCGTGGTAGGCGAACCGGGACGGGCCACCGAACACGACCAGATCACCCGAGTCGAGCTGGAGGTCGTGCCAGGGACGGCCGCGGCCCGCGGGCGTCCCGAAGCGGAAGATGCACGAGTCCCCCACGCTGAGGGAGACCACAGGTGCGGCGCTGCGCTCGTCCTTGTCGGCGTGCATTCCCATCCGGGAGCGCGCGCCATACCAGTTCACGATCGCGACGTCTGGCGCGTAGTGGTGAGCCGCGCCCACCGGGCCGTGGGGCGAGTCGAGCACCCGGGCGTCGAGCTCGACCGCGTCGGCGACGGCGCGGCGCGAAAGCGTGGTCAGCTCCCCCGGAAATGCCGCGACGTCCCTGCCGTCGCCGTCGTCGACGGTCCGTGAGTACCGGTACGGCACCCAGTGCCACCCGAGGCAGGTCATCCCGACCGACATCGAGCTGCCGTTGGGCATGCGCGGCCGTCGGTAGCCACCCGTCGCCTCTCCCCAGCCGCGACACGACCGGACCAGCGCGCGCCGCGCGTCGACCTCGAGCCACCCGGGCAGGTGCACACAGCCCGGGGCGACGACCCGGGCCTCACGGACGAAGAGCCGTTCCACTGCTCAGACCCGCCCCGCCCGCTCGACCGGGATCCGACCTTCCACTCGGACACCCTCGCACACCGTGGACGTGGAGGATCGTCGCCGTCGGTCGACGCACCCGGGGCCTTCGCCGGGCGGTTCGTGCCGTCAGTGCGAGGGTGCGGTGTCCCGGCGCGCCAGCCAGCGGAGGTGCGCGGCGCGTGCGTCCCACGAGTAGACGACCGCCGTCCTGGCCAGCCGGTCGTGGAGGGCGTGACGGTCGCGGTTGAGGAGGATCCCGATGAAGCCGAGCCCGAACAGGAGGAAGCTGAGCGGGAGGGTCAGGGTGCGCACCACCGCCTCGCGCCACCCGATCGGCGTCCCGTCGGTGCGGACCACCTTGATGCCGAGCACCGCCATCCCGATGGTCCGGCCACCGAGCCCCCACTGGTAGGCGAAGTAGACGAATTCCCAGACCGCGAGCGCCACCACCGAAGCGATCTGGTAGTCGGTGAGGGCGAACTTCGTGCCCGTCACCAGGTTGACGGAGAAGGTGAGTGCCGCCGCCCCGAGCGTGAACAGGCCCCACGAGGCACCGATGTCGGCGGCGAACGCGACCAGCCTCGTCACCGCACCTGCGTAGTGGCCCTGCCGACCCTCGACCGGCCTGGCGATCGGCGCGTCCGTCATGACGGGACGCGATTCACGTCGGTCCGGCGGTCGGGGCGGCACTGGCCACGTTCCCGCCGACCAGGTTGGGGGGCCCGAGAGGCAGGTCGTCGGTTTGACGGCGGAGGATCCTGTTCATCCATCGCGCGACGAAGTCGTCGAGGCCGACCGCCTGGGCACGGACGACGTCGAGCGCTTCGGACGCCACGCCGGTGGTGGACCTCGCGATGATCGTTCCGAGCTCGGTCTGTTCGAGGATGGCGTCGATGTCGATCTGGTCGACGATGCGGCTGACGTCGACCCGTTGGACGATCCGCTCCACGTCGACGCGCTCGATGATCCGCTCCACGTCGACGCGTTCCACGATCCGATCGACGTCGACGCGTTCGATGATGCGCTCGACGTCCACGCGCTCGAGGATCGCGTTGACGTCGATGGCGTCCATCACGAGGTTGACCACGCGCTCGGCGATCGCCTGTGAGAACTGCTCGAGTCGGCTCGAACCCGGCACGCGGCTCAGCTCGGCCGCAGCAGTGGGCGCGTCTGCACGATCCCAGTCTCCCATCGCGGCACGTGCGGTACAGGGACGGTGCACGTCCCGCCAACAGTCGCCGGAGGGTCCCCGTCCAACGGGGAGCAGGACTCAGGCCGAGGCGTGGGCCTTGAGCGCTTCGAGCGCCCGATCGGCGTGGAGGTTCATGCGGACCTCGCTCCGGATGACCTCGATGATCCGGAGGTCCGGCCCGATCACGAAGGTCGCACGCTTGACCGGGGTCAGCTTGGTGAACTTCCGGCGGACCCCGAGCTGCGTGGCCACGACACCGTCCGGATCGGAGAGGAGCGGGTAGTCGAACTCGTGCTTGTCCGAAAAGCGCTTCTGCTTCTCGACCTGATCGGCACTGATGCCGACGCGCTGGGCACCGACTGCTTCGAACTCCGCCTTCATGTCACGGAAGTGGCAGCTCTCGATGGTGCATCCGTACGTCATCGCCGCCGGATAGAAGAACAGCACCACCGGGCCCGATGCCGCGAGCTCGCTCAACCGCCGGGGCACGCCGTCCTCGTCGGGCAACTCGAAGTCGGCGACCAGATCACCCTTCTCCATGCGAGGAGGATAGCGAAGCCACCATTGCGGTGCCCGGCCGGTGGTCGGACACCCCATGCGCTGCCCACGACCCGGCGCCGTGCGGATGTCCGCGGTCGGATCGACCGGACAGTCGCCGTAAGATGCGGAGACGGTCGGCGAGCTCATGGTGCGAGCCGATGCCTCCGAGTGGCGGGCGCCGCCGCGATTCGCACCACGCCGACCACACGAGAACCCGAGACGCCTCCAGATGCCCACTGCCATCGAAGTCGACGGACTGGCGAAGACCTTCGCCGGCAAGCGTGAAGTCCGCGCGCTCGACGGCGTCAGCTTCGCGGTCGAAGAGGGAACGGTCTTCGGCCTCCTCGGTCCCAACGGCTCGGGAAAGACGACCGCGGTCCGGATCATGACCACGATCCTCCGACCCGACCGCGGGACGGCTCGCGTGCTCGGCAACGACGTCGTGAAGAAGGCCGCAACGGTCCGGAGCCTCATCGGCCTGGCCGGCCAGTACGCCGCCGTCGACGAGAACCTGACCGGTCGTGAGAACCTGACGATGGTCGGCGCGCTCAACCACCTCGAGCGCAGGATGGTCGGCCAACGCGCGAAGGAGCTGCTCGTCCAGTTCGACCTCGCGGACGCGGCGGACCGACCGCTGAAGACGTACTCGGGCGGGATGCGGCGCCGGCTCGACCTCGCCGCCGCGCTGGTCGCGCGGCCGACCGTGCTCTTCCTCGACGAGCCGACGACCGGCCTCGATCCCCAGAGCCGCAACGACCTCTGGGAGGTGATCGAGAGTCTGGTCGGAGGCGGCACCACCGTGCTGCTCACGACCCAGTACCTCGAGGAGGCCGACCGTCTCGCGAGCACGCTCGCGGTGCTCGACCACGGCCACGTGATCGCCGAGGGGACGCCCCCCGAGCTCAAGGCCGACCTGGGATCGACCGTGCTCGAGGTCGGACTCGCAAACCTCGAGGAGGCCGCCCGCACCGGCGGAATCCTCGAGTCCCTCGGCCCGCACACGCCCCTCGTCAACGGAACGGTCGTCGAGGTGACCGTCGACAACGGACCCGAAGCGGCCATGCTCGGGCTGCGATCGCTCGACGCCGAAGGGATCGTCCCGACCGCGTTCACCCTGCGCGAGCCGAGCCTCGACGACGTCTTCCTCTCGCTGACCGGCCACCGGACCGAAGAAGAGGTCCAAGAGGCGGCGGACCGGGAGGCAGGGCGTGGTGACGGTCGGACCGGACGTCGGAGGCGGCGTCTGCGAGCCGCCGAAGATGCCATGCCCGTCGCGACCGGAGAGCTCACATGACCACGATCACCGCTCCGACGGTGTCGGGTGCGCCGCCCGCCACCAGCATCCCCGGCCGGTTGCGGTGGGCCGTCTCGGACACCTTGACCATCACGAAGCGCAACCTCCTCGCGGTGACCCGGATCCCCGAGGACCTGTTCTTCTCGACGGTCCAGCCGATCATGTTCGTGCTGCTCTTCCGGTACGTCTTCGGCGGGGCCATCAACACGCCGGGGACGAGCTACGTCAACTACCTCATGCCAGGGATCTTCGTGCAGACGGTCGCCTTCGGCTCGGTGCGTACCAGCATCGGACTCGCGGAGGACCTCCAAAAGGGCCTCATCGAGCGGTTCCGCGCGCTCCCCATGGCAAGGTCCGCCGTGCTCGCCGGCCGCACGACCGCCGACCTCATCCGCAACGTCTTCGTGGTGATCATCATCACCATCGTCGGGCTGCTGGTCGGCTTCCGCCCGACGACCGGTGTCGCCGCCTATGTCGCCGGCCTCCTCCTCATCCTCCTGTTCGCCTACGCCCTCTCGTGGGGCTTCGCGGTCATCGGCCTGACGGCCTCCAACAGCGAAACCGCCCAGGTGATCTCCTTCCCCCTGCTCTTCCCGTTGACCTTCGCCTCCTCCGCGTTCGTGCCGGTCTCCTCGATGCCCAGCTGGCTGCAGGGGTTCGCCACCTACCAGCCGGTGAGCGTGACGGTATCGGCCTGCCGGGCGCTGATGATCGGCGGTCCGACGGCGAGCTGGGTGCTCCAGACGCTGGCCTGGACGATCGGCTTCCTCGTGGTGCTCATGCCTCTCGCCGTCCGCCGCTACCGCACCCGCACCTGAGCGGGAGCGGCCTCGGCCCCTCCTGGGTGCGCCATCGGGGCGGGGACCGACGGGCGGTCGTCATCGCGCACGGAGCGGGCAGAATGGGTCCATGGCCGACTCCCCTGCCCCGCCCCACCCCGACTCCTTCGCCGCTCGCGGCCGGCTCGACGTCGGTGGGACCGCGTACGAGATCTTCCGGATCGAGGCCCTCGCGGACCGTTTCGACGTCGCACGCCTCCCGTACTCCATCCGGGTCATCCTCGAGAACCTCCTCCGCCACGAGGACGGCGTGGCGGTGCGCGCCGCGGACGTCGAAGCGGTCGCCGCGTGGGGCCGTCATCCCGAGCGCCACGGCCTCGGCGGCGGCGCCGAGATCGCGCTCAGTCCCGAGCGGGTCCTCATGCAGGACTTCACCGGTGTACCGGGCGTGGTCGACCTCGCCGCGATGCGGGACGCGCTCGTCGAGCTCGGCGGCGACCCGGCCAGGGTCAACCCGCTCGTCCCCGTCGAGCTGGTCATCGACCACTCGGTGATCGCCGAGGTGTCCGGACGGCCCGAGGCATACGACCGCAACGTCGACTTCGAGTACCAGCGCAACATCGAGCGCTACCAGGTGCTGCGGTGGGCACAACAGGCCTTCGACGGCGTCCGGGTCGTCCCCCCGGGCACCGGCATCTGCCACCAGGTCAACCTCGAGTACCTCTCGCGGGTGGTCTTCGCGACCGATGACCGACGGGCCTACTTCGACACGCTCGTCGGCACCGACTCCCACACCACCATGGTCAACGGCCTCGGGGTGCTCGGCTGGGGGGTCGGGGGCATCGAGGCAGAGGCCGCGATGCTCGGCCAGCCGCTCTCCATGCTCCTGCCGCCCGTCGTCGGCTTCCGGCTCACCGGGATCCAGCCGGCCGGCACCACGGCGACCGATCTCGTCCTCACCATCACCAACCTCCTGCGGACCCACGGGGTGGTCGGCAAGTTCGTCGAGTTCTACGGCCCGGGCCTCTCCGCGGTGCCGCTCGCCAACCGGGCGACCATCGGCAACATGTCCCCCGAGTACGGGGCCACCTGCGCGATCTTCCCGATCGACGAGGTGACCCTCGACTACCTGCGCTTCACCGGTCGCGATCCCGCACACGTCGACCTGGTCGAGGCGTACGCCAAGGAACAGGGCGTGTTCCATTCGGCCGATGCAACGGAGCCGGTCTTCTCCGAGACGATCGAGCTCGATCTCTCGACGGTCGTCCCGAGCATCGCGGGCCCCTCCCGGCCCCAGGACCTGGTTCCGCTCGCCGGGGCGGGACGGTCGTTCCGAGAGGCGGTCGGACGCGAGCTGCGGAGTGCACCGGCGACGCTGGAGGGTGGTCGGGGGGACATCCGTGACGGCCAGGTGGTCGTCGCCGCGATCACCAGCTGCACCAACACGTCCAACCCCCAGGTGATGGTCGCGGCCGGGCTGCTCGCGAAGCACGCCGCCGAGCGCGGGCTCACCTCGAAACCGTGGGTCAAGACCACCCTCGCGCCCGGCTCGCGGGTGGTGATGGACTACCTCGACCGGGCCGGCCTCACCGAGCCTCTCGCCCGCATCGGGTTCGACCTGGTCGGGTTCGGGTGCACCACGTGCATCGGCAACTCGGGGCCCCTCCTGCCGGGCGTCGCCGACGCGGTCCACGAGGGCGACCTCTCGGTTGCGGCAGTGCTCTCGGGCAACCGGAACTTCGAGGGCCGGATCCATCCCGACGTCCGGCTCAACTACCTCGCCTCTCCGCCGCTCGTGGTTGCCTACGCGCTGGCCGGCTCGATGGACGTCGACCTCACGACAGATCCGCTCGGGACCGGTGCGGACGGGACGCCGGTCTTCCTCGCGGACCTCTGGCCGACCGAGGAGGAGGTGACCGGAGCCATCCGCGCCTCTTTGACCTCCGAGATGTTCCGGACGCGCTACGCCTCCGTCTTCGACGGGGACGAGCGGTGGCGTGCGGTCCAGACGGCGGAGGGCGACACCTTCGCCTGGAACGCGGAGTCGACCTACGTGCTCCGCCCAACCTTCCTCGAGGGCATCGCGGCTACTCCGCCTCCGGTGACCGACGTGGTCGGCGCCCGGGTGCTCGCGCTGCTCGGCGACAGTGTGACCACCGACCACATCTCCCCCGCCGGCAGCATCGACCCCACGACTCCGGCCGGCCGGTACCTCGCCGAGCGCGGGGTCGAGCCGGGCGACTTCAACTCCTACGGCGCGCGGCGTGGCAACCACGAGGTGATGATGCGCGGGACGTTCGCGAACACCCGCCTGCGCAACCAGCTCGCGCCGGGCACCGAGGGCGGGTTCACCCGGCACCTGCCCGACGGCGAGGAGACCACCATCTTCGACGCGTCGATGCGGTACGCGGCCGAAGGCGTCCCGCTGGTCGTGCTGGCCGGCAAGGAGTACGGCACCGGCTCGTCGCGTGATTGGGCGGCCAAGGGCACCACGTTGCTCGGGGTCCGCGCGGTCATCGCCGAGAGCTTCGAACGGATCCACCGTTCGAACCTGATCGGGATGGGCGTGCTCCCGCTCCAGTACGCGGAGGGCCAGAACGCCGCGTCGCTCGGCCTCACCGGGCAGGAGGTCTTCACGATCAGCGGGCTCACCGCGCTGGAGGACGGCGGGACACCGAAGACCGTGGCGGTCCGGGCCGAGGACGGAGACCGGGTCGTCGAGTTCGAGGTGCGGCTCCGCATCGACACCCCGATGGAGGCCCGCTACTACCGCAACGGTGGGATCCTCCCCTACATGCTGCGCCAGATGGCCGGCTGAGGCGGCTCGCCGGCAGGCCTTCGAATCATCCGGCCAGCGGGAGCACGAAGAAGGCGATCACCACGTAGTGGAGCACGGCCCCGACCACCGTGCAGGCGTGGAAGACCTCGTGATAGCCGAAGACGCCCGGAACGGGATTGGGGCGCTTCGCCGCGTAGACCGCAGCGCCGAACGAGTACGCCAACCCACCGGCGAGCAGGAGGACGAACCCCGTGACGCCCAGCGCGTGGAAGAGCTGCGGCAGCACCGCAAGGGCGGCCCATCCCACCACGATGTAAGGGAGCGCGACCACCCACTTGGGCGCGTCGAGCCAGACCTGGCGGACCACGATGCCGACCACGGCGCCGACCCACACGATGGAGAGCAGCACCACCCGCGACCATCCGCCGAGTGCGATGCCCCCGACCGCCGTGTAGGAGCCGGCGATCGCCAGGAAGATCGTGGAGTGGTCGAGCCGGCGCATCCGCCGCCTCCCCGTCGGTCCCCAGGTCCGCCGGTGGAAGAGCGCGCTCACTCCGAACAGCGACCACATCGAGACCGCGTAGACGGCCATCGTCGCCTTCGTCCCTGCGGTGGGCGCCGCGACCACGAGGGCGGTGCCCGCGAGGAGCCACACGAAGAACGCGCTCTGGTGGACGACGCCGCGGAGCCGTGGCTTGACCGCTCCGTCGGCCTCCTCGCCGACCGAGCGCTCCTCCGTCGTTCGTGACGCTGTGGCGTCGGGACCGCTCACCGGGTGCGCCCTGCGCGGAGCGCCGCTCCCGTCGTGAGCTCGTGGGTCCCACCGACTGCAGCTGCGGTTCGGGATCCGACCGGCCGAGTGTCCGCGGCGCGGTCGACGAAGCGCCGGAGCACCCGGCGGCCCACGGTCTCGACCATGGCGAGGTGGCCGGCGCCGATCTCGGCGCCCGCGGGGAGCCGCGGCTGCCAGGCCCGTGCCAGCGCGGCGTCGACCTCGAGGTGGAATTGGAGGCCATAGGCGCGCGCTCCGAATCGGAAGGCCTGGTGCGGGCAGTCGCGGGACGCCGCGAGATGGACCGCGCCGTCCGGCAGCGTGAAGGTGTCCGCGTGCCAGTGGACGCACGGAACCGCACCGACCGAGAGGCCGCCCCACTCCGGTCCGAACACCGGATCCCGTCGGCCGGACGGGGTGAGCTCGACCCACCCGGTCCCGACCTCGGGACGTGGGGCCGTCGCCACCTCCGCACCGAGCGCACACGCGAGCTGCTGCGCGCCGAGGCAGATCCCGAGGACCGCCAGGTCGTCTGCGACCGTCGCCGCGATGAGCTCCCGCTCGTCGGCGAGCCACGGGTGAGCGTCGACATCGTGCGCACCCATCGGTCCACCCATCACGACGAGCCCGTCGAACGAACCCGGCGGAGGGAGCTCCTCGCCGAGGTCGAGGCGGATCACCCGGATCGCACACCCCGCCTCGTCGAGCACGTCGGCGAGCACGCCGGGGCCCTCGTGGGCGACGTGCTGGAGGACCACCCAGAGCCCACCGTGCGACCGCGTTGGCTCGACGGCACGCCCGTCGTGCTCGCCGTGCTCCGAACGGTTCACACGGGGATCTCGACGACGTGGAATGCCTCGGCGAGCCGACCTTCGGGCAGCCCTGCCGCGAGGGCGGTGCCCGACATCCAGCCGGTCAGCAGTGCGTCCAGGTGCTCGCCGTCACCGACCTGGCTGCGGTGGGAACGGAGCGCGGCGAGCTTCAGGCCGTAGAAGTCGGTGACATCGACCGCGCGGTCGGCCCGTTCGGTCGCCATCAGCCAGAGCTCGCCGACCGAGTGCGGTTCGAGGCCCTCCTCGAGGAGCTCGGAGAACGCGAACGGGTTGCGCGCGTCCGGGTACACCGCGCAGATCGCGGCCTCCCCCGCGGCCAGGTGGTCGGGGTGGCTTGCGTAGATGCGCGCCCAGTTCCGCTCGGGCGACTGGGCGACGACCCGCTGGGGCCGGCACGCGCGGATGACCCGGGCGATCGCCATGCGCAGGTCGAGGCTGGGCGTGACCTTCCCGTCGTGGAATCCGAGGAACGTGACGTCGTTCACGCCCACGGTCTTCGCGGCCGTCCGCTGCTCCTCGCGCCGGATCTCCGCCATCTCGGTCCGGCTCATCGACCGGTCTGAGCCGCCGGCCTCACCGTCGGTCACGATGCAGTAGGAGACCTCGACGCCGGCGTGTGTCCACGCGGCGACCGAGCCCGCCACCCCGAAGTCGACGTCGTCCGGGTGGGCGGTCACCACGAGGATGCGCTCGACTCCGTCGGTGCTCGCCCCGACCCTGAGCCGTCCGCCGACCTGGGCGTCGCTCATCGTGCGCTCGAGACGCTCAGGACGCGTTCGCCTTCCAGGCCATCAGGTCTGCAAGCCTCGGATCGTTGGAGAAGACCTCGACGATCGGCTGCTTGAGCCCGATCCGGGTCTGGATGCGCTCGATCTCGAGGATCTGGTTCCACTGCACCAGCGTCACGACGACACCGGCCTCACCCGCCCTGGCCGTGCGGCCCGACCGGTGGAGGTACGCCTTGTGGTCCTCGGGCGGGTCGTAGTGGATGACGGTGTCGACGGCGTCGATGTGGAGTCCGCGCGCTGCGACGTCGGTCGCGACCAGCACGGGGAGCTTGCCGTCGCCGAAGTCACGCAGTGTGCGCTCGCGGTTGGCCTGACGGAGGTCGCCGTGGATCGCCCCGGCCCTGACCCCTTCCTTGCGCAGCTGCTCGACGAGCCGGTCGGCGCCGTGCTTGGTGCGGACGAAGACGAGCGTCTTGGCCGATCCGCGGCAGATGGCGGCGCAGACCTTGACCCGGTCCATCTGGTGGACCTCGAGGAAGCGGTGTTCCATCTCCTCGACCGTCTTCGACAGTGAGGCGACCTCGTGGAGGACCGGTTCCGTGAGGTAGCGGCTGACCAGACGGTCGACCGCCCCGTCGAGGGTCGCCGAGAAGAGGAGCGTCTGGTGCTCTCGCTCGAGGCGTCGGAGCACCCACTCGACCTGCGGCATGAAGCCCATGTCGGCCATCCGGTCCGCCTCGTCGAGGACCAGCGACTCGATGTCGGCGACCGAGAGCTCGCCGCGGTCGCCGAGGTCGATGAGCCGACCTGGCGTGGCGATGACCACGTCCACGCCGCGCCGCAGCTTCTTGGTCTGGCGTTCGATGTCGGCGCCGCCGTAGACAGCGACGATGCGGAGGCCGACCGCATGGGCGAGGGGCTCGATCACTTCGCTCACCTGCACGGCCAGCTCGCGGGTCGGGACGAGCACGAGGGCCCGTGGTCGCCCGGGCGCGGTCGACCGTTCCGCCATCGTCCGCTGGAGCAGCGGGATGCCGAACGCGAGCGTCTTTCCCGAGCCGGTCTTCGCCTTGCCGCAGACGTCCCGGCCGGCGAGGCCGTCGGCGATGGTCAGCGCCTGGATCGGGAAGGGGGTGGTGATGCCCTGGGCCACGAGGGCGTCGACCAGGGCGGGCGCGACGCCGAGCGACGCGAACGAGGGATGCTCCGCCCGTTCGAGTACGTGATCGGACGGATCGGTCAGGGTTGTCATGGTGCTGGGATACTCACTCTCGTCACTCCGGTGACGGCCACGAGGGCCGCCGGCGACCGCGGGTTGCGGCACCGTTGGGCCCGCCTCGGGCCATCTCCGGGCGCACCTGCGGTGGACCCGGCGAACCGGATGAGGAAGACCCCGGTGGCGGGCGGACGCCCGGCCACGGGCCCAGTGTACCCGAGGGTCCCGTTCGACCTGGTCGATCACCACGACGGGTGGTCATGTCCGCCTCGGAGGGTGCCGGGGCAGGTCGGTGACGTCGCGCGCGGCCTGGTGCACGGCGCGACCCCGCCGCCCGCCGAGACCGCAGAGCGCGCTGACCGTCAGGCCGAGCTCGCCTCGCGGTAGACCTCGCTCCCGGCCTCGCGGAACTCGGCGGCCTTCTCCTTCATCCCGAGCTCGACGGCGGTCGGAACGTCGGTGCCATGTGCCGCGGCGTACTCGCGGACGTCCTGGCTGATCCGCATCGAGCAGAACTTCGGACCGCACATCGAGCAGAAGTGGGCCGTCTTGGCGGGCTCGGCCGGCAGGGTCTCGTCGTGGAAGGCGCGGGCGGTCCCCGGGTCCATCGAGAGGTTGAACTGGTCCTCCCAGCGGAACTCGAAGCGGGCCTTGGAGAGGGCGTCGTCCCAGGCCTGCGCTCCGGGGTGGCCCTTGGCGAGGTCGGCGGCGTGGGCCGCGATCTTGTAGGCGATCATCCCCTGCTTCACGTCTTCGAGGTCGGGCAGGCCCAGGTGTTCCTTCGGAGTCACGTAGCAGAGCATCGCGGTGCCGTGCATCCCGATGACCGCTGCCCCGATCGCCGAGGTGATGTGGTCGTAGCCCGGTGCGACGTCGACCGTGAGCGGACCCAGCGTGTAGAAGGGGGCCTCGTGGCAGAGCTCCTGTTGGAGCGTCACGTTCTCTGCGATCTTGTGGAGGGGCACGTGTCCGGGACCCTCGATCATCACCTGGACGTCGTGGCGCCAGGCGATCTCCGTGAGCTCCCCGAGGGTGGCGAGCTCGGCCAGCTGCGACTCGTCGTTGGCGTCCGCGATCGAGCCGGGACGCAGCCCGTCACCGAGCGAGAAGGCGACGTCGTAGGCGGCCATGATCTCGCAGATCTCCTCGAAGCGCGTGTAGAGAAAGCTCTCCGTGTGGTGCGCGAGGCACCAGGCGGCCATGATCGACCCACCCCGGCTCACGATGCCCGTCGTCCTCTGCGCGGTCAGCGGCACGTAGCGGAGCAGCACGCCGGCATGGATCGTGAAGTAGTCGACTCCCTGCTCCGCCTGCTCGACGAGCGTGTCGCGGAAGAGTTCCCAGGTGAGCTCCTCCGGCGCCCCGTCGACCTTTTCGAGGGCCTGGTAGATGGGAACCGTCCCGATGGGCACGGGCGCGTTCCGCAGGATCCACTCGCGGGTCGTGTGGATGTCCGCACCCGTCGAGAGGTCCATCACCGTGTCCGCGCCCCATCGCGTCGCCCAGGTGAGCTTCTCGACCTCCTCGCCGATCGACGACGTCACCGCCGAGTTGCCGATGTTGGCGTTGACCTTCACGAGGAAGCGCCGACCGATGACCATCGGCTCGGACTCCGGGTGGTTGACGTTGGCGGGCAGGATCGCCCGGCCGGCCGCGATCTCGTCGCGCACGACCTCGGCCGCCACGCCCTCGCGGACCGCGACGAAGGACATCTCGGGGGTGATCTCGCCCCGGCGTGCGTAGTGCAGCTGGGTGACCGGCCCCCCGGTCGACCGGCGCGGACGTCGAGCCGGCGCGCGATGTCCGTCTGGACCCGGACCCGCCCGGCGCACTGCGGCACGGCCGTCGTCACGCCGCCGGACCGCTCGGCCCTCGACCTCCTCGACGTCGCCCCGCGCGGTGATCCACGGGAGGCGGAGGGCGGGCAGCCCCTCCTCGGGCACCGAGCCGGGCCCCGAGGTGTCGTAGAGGCGCACCGGCGGGTTGGGTTCGCCGCCGTGTCGGCCGGGCGAGTCGGCAAGGTCGATCTCGACGAAGGGGACCCTGACGCCGGCGGCACCTTCGACGTAGACCTTGCGGCGATGCGGTGCCACGTCCTCGCCCGGGCCCTCGCCCGTCGGAATCGTGTCGGAGATGGAGTGGGTCGTCGTGTCAGCCATTGCTCGTCCCTTCCAGCGGGTCCGTGGCGAGTCTTTCACGATTGCCGGGCGGCCCACCCACGGATCACCCGGCGTGTGCCATCGTGTGCACCTGCGGTCCGACCGGCACCAGCTCACCGACGGGACCCCGGAGGAAGGATGTCGACGATGGGAAAGCTCGAAGCCGGCGACAAGGCACCCGCGTTCAGCCTGCCTGACCAGACCGGCAAGACGGTCGCGCTCAAGGACTTCGCGGGCAAGCAGGTCGTCGTCTACTTCTACCCGAAAGACGACACTCCCGGCTGCACGAAAGAGGCGTGCCAGTTCAACGACAACCTCTCCGCCTTCAAGCGTGCGAAGGTGGCCGTGGTGGGCATCTCGGCGGACAGCGCGGCCAAGCACCAGGCCTTCCGCGAGAAGTACGGTCTCACCTTCCCGCTGCTGACCGACGCCGACCACAAGGTCGGCGACAAGTACGGCGCCTGGGGTGAGAAGACCCTCTACGGCAAGAAGACGATCGGCGTGATCCGCTCGACGTTCCTCGTCGGGCCCGACGCCAGGATCGTCCGCAGTTGGTACCACGTGAAGGCCGACGGCCACGCGGCGAAGGTGCTCGAGGAGGCCCGCGCCTGACACGGCGTGCGGGCCGGATCGGTCGCACCGGTCGGTAGGCCCGTCGCTAGGGTGGGGCCATGCCTCCCGAGAAGCCGCACTGGGCCGAGCTGTTCACCGAAGTGGTCACGTCGGGGCTCTGCACGGGGTGTGCCGCCTGCATCGTCGCCTGCCCCTACGACGTCCTCGCCTACGACGACACCGGCGGCCGGTACAAGCCGTTCCACATCGACGCGGACGGCGGCGCGGAGAGCTGCACGCATGGGGTGAAGGGGTGCACCATGTGCACGCGGGCCTGCCCGCGCTTCCGCACCTGGGAGCCCGAGATCGAGGCCCACCTCTTCGGACGTGAACGGACCACCGAGGAGGTGGCCGGCATCACCGCCGACACCCTGCTGGTGCGGGCCACCGATCCCGAGGTCCACCTGGCGGGCCAGGACGGCGGCCTGGTGAGCGCGCTCCTCATCTACGCCCTCGAGCACGACATCGTCGACGCCGCGCTCGTCTCGAACCTCGAAGGCGACGGCAGCACCTGGAAGGCCGTGCCCGGGCTCGCGACCAATCGGGCCGAGGTGCTCGCCGCTGCAGGCTCCCGCTACACCTACTCGGCGAACCCACTGGCATACCCGCTCGCGATCGAGGCCGGTGCCGAGCGCATCGCCCTCGTCGGCATGGGCTGTCAGGCCTCCGCCCCGCCGATCATGGCCGCGCGCAAGGCCGGCAAGGTGGCGCGGCGCCTCTCGCTCACCATCGGGCTGCTCTGCTCGAAGACCTTCGACGACGCCATCTTCCCCGAGCTCTTCGAAGCGAAGTACGGCATCGCGCGTGCCGACATCTCGAAGATGAACATCAAGGGGGTCTTCCAGGTCTGGACACGCGACGGCGGCTTCCACGAGATCCCGCTCAAGGAGGCTCACGCCTGGACGAGGGAGGGGTGCACCTCCTGTCCGGACTTCGCAGCCGAACACGCCGACATCTCGACCGGAGGGATCGGGGCGTTCGACGACTGGACCCTCACCCTCGTGCGCACCGACAAGGGCCGCGAGCTGCTCGACGCGATGATCGCCGACGGCGCCGTCGAGACCCGGCCGGGCGACGACGACCCGGGGGCGATCGCCCTCCTGCACAAGCTGGCAAGGGTGAGCCGGCGACGGTGGCCGGAGACCGCGGTACCCATGCCGCGGCGTCTTCCGGCGACCACGTGAAAATCCTCTAAAAACCTCAGGTTCGCAGCGGTCCTGCCGATACTTCGTCAGACGTTGCACCTACACTGAATCGGACCTCGCACCTGCCCTCCGGTCCGGGACACCCCGGTGTCCACGCTGGCGCTGCAGGCGCACCATCCGGTGGCGGCACGCCAGGCCAGGCGGGCCAGTGCGTTCACTCCCCTGGAGGACATCGTGTTTGCCGCCCTCGGACGGATCGCCGTACGGTTCCGCTGGCCGATCATCGCCGGCTGGATCGTCGCCGCCGTCGTGCTCACGGTCGCCCTCCCGCCGCTCTCGAGCGTCGAGAAGTCCTCGAACTCGCAGTTCCTGCCCGCGAGCATGCCGAGCGTCACGGCGGCCTCCCTCGCCCAGCCGTTCACCTCGACCAGCCACTCGCAGGCAACCTTCGTCGCGGCGACCACCACCGGTGCGCCGCTGACCGCCGCCGAGCTGGCGGCCGTCGCGCGAGCCGAACAGGCGATGCGCTCCGTACCGAAGGTCAAAGCCGTGCTCGACCAGGGACTGTCGACCAACGGGCGCGCCTCGGTCGCGATCGTCGAGCTGGCGGGACCGGTGAGCTCGGCGAAGACCGCCGCTCGCACCGTCGACGAGCTGCGCACCGCGTTCGCGGCGGCGCACCCGCCCACCGGGGTCACCATGCACCTGACCGGTTCCGTTGCGAGCTCGGTCGACCAGCAGCACCAGGCCAACCAGACCCAAACCCTGACCGAGCTCCTCTCGGTCCTCTTCATCATCCTCCTGCTGGTGCTGACCTTCCGTTCCGTCCTCGCCCCGATCATCGCCCTGCTCCCCTCGGTGATCGCGCTCTTCGCGTCAGGTCCGCTGATCGCCCAGTCGACCCACCTGGGCGTGCAGGTGTCAGACCTCACACCGATCCTGCTCACCGTCGTGATGCTCGGTGCCGGCACCGATTACGGCCTCTTCCTCATCTTCCGCATGCGAGAAGAGCTCCGACGCGGCAAGGACGTCCACGAGTCGGTCGCGTTCTCGCTGTGCAAGGTCGGCGAGTCGATCGCCTTCTCGGGGTTCACGGTGATCGGCGCGCTCGCGACGGTCGCGGTCGCCTCGTTCGGCATGTACCAGGGTCTCGGTCCGGCCCTCGCCATCGGCATCGCCGTGGCCCTGCTCGCCAACCTCACCCTCCTGCCCGCGCTGCTCGCGGTCTTCGGACGCACTGTCTTCTGGCCGCGGGTCCCCACGACCGGCAGTCACAAGCGGGGGCTGTGGGGCCGGATCGCCGCGCGCATCGTCGGCCGGCCGGTCGCGACCCTCACGGTCGGCCTCGTGATCTTCGGCGGCCTCGCGGCGTCGATGCTCGCCTACTCGCCGACGGGCTTCGGCGACCAAGGGGCGCCGGCCACGTCCGACTCGGCGCGGGGCATGGCGGTCCTCGCCGCGGACTTCCCGTCGACACAGACCGATCCGACCGCGGTGCTCTTCCGGCTCCCGTCCCCGGTCTGGAGCGATCCGGCACTGCTCGCGACCGCACAGCACGGATTGGAGGGCTCGGGCGTCTTCACCCGGGTGGTCGGTCCGCTCGATCCCAACGGCACGATGGTCACGCCCGCGGCCCTGGCCGAGGCGCACCAGGTGCTCGCTGCAGACGGACCCGCCGCCGCCCTGCCGCTCACCCCACCGGGCGGCCTCGGGCTCTCGCCGGCCGCGTACGCCGCCTACCGGGCGTCGGCCGGCTTCGTCAGCCCCGACGGACGGACGGTCCAGTTCGAGACGACCCTCGCCGCGGGAGCGACGGCGAGCCCGCAGGCGGCTGCCGCCATGCCGGCGGTGCGTGCCGCGGCGGCCGGGGTCGGCCAGTCGATCGGAGCGACTGCGAGTGGCGTCAACGGCTATGCGGCCAGCGCGGCCGACGTCGGCGGCATCTCGGGTCACGACCTCTTCAAGATCATCCCGATCGTCATGCTCGTGCTCGGCCTGCTGCTCGCGATCGTGCTCCGGAGTCTCGTCGCGCCGCTCTACCTGGTGGCGAGCGTCGCGCTCTCCTACCTCGCGTCCCTCGGCTTCGCGGTCCTCGTGTTCGTCATCATCGGCGGGCAGAGCGGCATCAACTTCGTCTTGCCGTTCTTCATGTTCGTCTTCATCATGGCGCTCGGACAGGACTACAACATCCTGGTCATGACCAGGATCCGCGAAGAGGCCCACCACATGCGCATCAAGGTCGCGGTCCGCCACGCGGTGGAGGCGACCGGCACGACGGTGACGTCGGCAGGACTCATCCTCGCCGGCACGTTCGGCGTCCTGACGGCGACCGGCGACACCCAGGTGAAAGAGATCGGGCTCGGGCTCGCTGCCGGCATCCTCCTCGACACCTTCTTCGTGCGCACGCTGCTCGTGCCGTCCATGGTGGTCCTGCTCGGCCGGTGGAACTGGTGGCCCTCCGCGCTCAGCCACGAGGACCACAGTCACGATCCCGAGCCCCCCGAGTGCGACCTCGAGGCGACCGAGTGCGAGCTCGGGTCGACCGAGGGCGTTCCTGCGCCGTCCATGTCGGCCGACCTCCCCGGCACCGACCTCCCCCGTACCGACCGGCCGGTCGACGACCCGGCAGCGGCCGCCGACGAACCCGTCTTCCACCTGGTGCCGAGCACGTCCCGTCCGGGCCCCGTCGGCTCCCGCAGGGCGGATTGGCCGCGAGGCCCACGGAGTACGGTGAACGGGCGTGCCGACCAGAAGGAGTGCCCCGAGACAGCCCACGGTGATCCTGCTCGTCCGTCACGGTCGGACACCCACCACCGGCAAGGTCCTTCCCGGCCGCGCTCGCGGCCTGCACCTCTCGGCTGAGGGGCTCGCCCAGGCCGACACCGTCGCCGGGCGCATCGCCGAGCTCGACGGACGGCGCCCTGTCGCGGTGTACGCATCGCCGCTCGAACGCACCACCGAGACGGCCCGACCGATCGCGAAGCGTCTCGGCCTGCGGGTGCGCTCCGAACGTGGCCTGCTCGAGTGCGACTTCGGCGAGTGGACGGGTGCGAGCCTCAAGGTCCTCATGAAGAAGGCCGAGTGGGCGGAGGTCCAGCGGGCACCGAGCGGCTTCCGATTCCCGGGCGGCGAGTCCTTCCTCGAGATGCAGGCCCGGATCGCCTCGGCGATCAGCAGGCTCGCAGAGCGCCACCCCGGCGAGACGGTGGTCGCGGTCTCCCACGCCGACCCGATCAAGGCGGCGGTCGCCACCGCGGCAGGCACCCCGCTCGATCTGTTCCAGCGACTGACCATCTCGCCCTGCTCGGTGTCCGCACTGGCGGTGGGCGCGACCGGCACCACCGTGCTCTCGGTCAACTCGACCTCGTCGCTGGCCGACCTGGCGATCGCATGAGCGACGGCTACGACCTCAACGCGGACCGGATCACCGTCGGCACGGTCGGACCGGTCGGCCAGCGGCTCTTCCTGCTCCAGTTCCGGGAGGGCTCGGTGCTGCTCACCCTCAAGATCGAGAAGCAACAGGTGTCGGTGGTGTCCGACTACCTCGCCCGCATCGTGCGCCAGCAGCCACGTCCTGCAGCCCTGCCCGACCCGCCGCCCCTCGAGGAGCCGGCCGAGCCGGCGTGGGCGGTCGGGACGATCGGCGTGTCCTACGACGAACCCGACGACCGGATCGTCATGGTCATCGAGGAGCTGGTCGAAGAGGACGAGACCGGCGCGATCGCCCGCGTCTCGATCTCGCGCGAACAGGCGGCGGCCTTCGCCATCCAGGCCACCCGACTGGTCGAGGCGGGCCGGCCCCCCTGTCCGCTCTGCGGCTCGCCGCTCGACCCCTCCGGACACGAATGCCCGCGGACCAACGGCCACCGGCCTCCGGCCACCTGATCGGCTGGCGCCCCGGGCTCGGCCCCGGCCTCGACGCCGCGCGCCTCCGCTTGTGCGCCGATCCGATCGAGATCGAGGGCCGGCTCCCGTGGAGCTCGAACCTCACCTTCCTCGTGCGGCTCGGGCACCAGGGTGAGGCACCGCTCTTCGGCGTCTACAAGCCCGCTCGAGGCGAGCGTTCACTCTGGGACTTTCCCGACGGCCTCTACCGGCGCGAGGTCGCCGCGTACGCCCTCTCCGAGGCGCTCGGCTGGGGGATCGTCCCCCCGACGGTCGTCCGCGACGGCCCGTTCGGACCGGGGTCGCTGCAGCTGTTCGTCGAGGCCGACTACGAGCAGCACTACTTCACCATCGCCGACGAAGGTGCCGACGCCGATGCGCTCGAGACGTTCTGCGCATTCGACGTCGTCGCCAACAACGCGGATCGCAAGTCCGGGCACGTGCTGCGTGCCCCCGACGGTCGCCTCTGGGCGATCGACCACGGCCTCTGCTTCCACGCGCAGCACAAGCTTCGCACGGTGATCTGGGAGTTCGCGGGCGAGCCCGTGCCGGTGGCGATCGCCGACGATCTCGAGCGATTCGGGCGGGACCGCCTCGATCCGCTCGAGGGGCTGGTGAGCGCCGGCGAGCGGGCCGCGGTCCACGCCCGCGCCCGCGCGCTGCTCGACGCCGGGGTCTTCCCCGAGCCGACCGGGGAGCGTCCCCCGTACCCTTGGCCGCTGGTCTGAAGCGGTGCCGCCCCGGTCACCGGAGCCACGTGCCGTGGCGGACCGGACGGGACGTGTGGTCAACCGGAGAGGTCGACGTGGAGCGTCGTCCGCAACGAGGCGATCACCGCCTGGGAGAGCAGCTCGCCCCCGCCCGGTGCAAGGTGGACCCCGTCGGGGGTCCGGACGTTGACCTCCGCGCCCGAGGCGTCCGGCAGGTAGGCACTGAACGTCCCCTGCGCACCGCCCAGCACGGTCGTCGAGGAGAGGAACGCCGCACCGGCGGGGTGGGCCGCGACCTGTGCGGCGACGACGGCGTTGATCATCGCCAACTGCGAGTTGAGTGCCGCACCCTGCATCGGCGGCATCCCGACCCAGAGCACCCGCGCGCCGGCCGCGTTGGCCTCGTCGATGAAGGCGCCGACCCGCTGGCCGTAGGCCACGTTCCACGCCGGGGAGCCGAACGGTGTGGTGAGGCCCCCTTCGACCAGGTCCTGGGGGTCGTTCGCGCCCATCATCACGATCACCAGCTGGGGTCGCACATTGGCGAGGTCGATGCCGAGCTCGGCCGGCCAGTCGAAGTAGTCGGGACGCGAGAGGCCGGTGTCGATGCGGCCGTCCAGCGTCGGGGTGACGACGCCGGTGGCGGCGAGGTCGTTGACGAGCGGCTGGCCGAGATCGATCCCGATCGAGTCGCCGAGCACGAGGACCCGGAGGGGGCTCGCCGCCGTCGGGTGCTGCTCGAGGGGAGGGAGCGTGGTGGTCGTGGTGGTGGTCGACGTCGCGTGGTGACCGCCGGGCGCGTGCGGCGCCGTGTGCGGCGGTCGTCGACCGGTGCCCGGGCCCGCGACCGGGGCTGCGAGGGACGGCCCTCCGCCGGGGGTGCGCCCGAGTGCCTCGTCGGTCCATCCGACGGCGTGCGAGAGGCCGATCGCCCGGCTCACCGACGCGATCGGTCCGAGGATGTCCAGCGCGACCGTCCGCCTCGTGCCGACCGGGCCGATCTCGGCGGAGTGCTCCAGGCTCGGCGCGTCGAGGAGCAGCCAGACCGCGAAGCAGACGACCCCGACGAGGAGCATCCGGGTCCAGCGTCCGCCGGCCGGATCGCGGGGGGTGGAGGGCGCGTCCATCAGTGCCGTGCCATCAGAACCGGTAGTAGATGAACGGCGCGACACCGGCCGGTCCGAACGTGGTGATCGCGACCAGCACGACCCCGAGCATCACGCCCTGGACGACCGGACGGCGTATGGCGAAGACCTGCTGGACCCGCTCGAGGGCGTCCCCGGGGACGTACTGCGCCCCGATGCCGACCGCGATGGCCAGCACGGCGAGTGGCGTGACCAACGGAGAGGCCCCCCACCCGAAGACCAATCGGCTGAGCATCGCCCAGACCGTCCCCAGCGAGTCGGACCGGAAGAAGAGCCATCCGAGGCAGACCACCTGGAAGGTGACGAACCGGGCGAGGGCGACCCGGCCGCGTCCGACCGGCCCCGTCGGCCGGCCCGCTGCGAGCGCGATCAGCCGGCGACGGCGGCCGATCACCTGACCGACGCCGTGGTAGAGCCCCCAGATCACGAACGTCCAGGCCGCACCGTGCCAGAGGCCCCCGAGGACCATGGTGATGAGGATGTTCCGCGACACCCGCCACTCGCTGCCTCGGTTGCCCCCGAGCGGGACGTAGAGGTAGTCACGAAGCCAGAACGAGAGCGTGATGTGCCACCGCCGCCAGAAGTCCTGCAGGGAGATCGCCGTGTACGGTCGGCGGAAGTTCTCGGGGAAGCGGAAGCCGAGCAGCAGGGCCAGACCGATCGCGATGTCGGTGTACCCGCTGAAGTCCGCGTAGATCTGGACGGCGTAGCCCCACACGGCGAAGAGCACCTCGAGCGCGGAGTGCTGGTGCGGGTCGGCGAACACCGGGTCGACCACCGAAGTCGCGAGGTACGACGAGAGCACGACCTTCTTCGCGAGTCCGACGGCGATGAGCCAGCAGGCCTCGACGTAGCGGACGTCGGCGGGGTCCCGTCGACGGCGGATCTGGGGCAGCAGCTCGGTGCCGCGCACAATCGGGCCGGCCACCAGGTGCGGGAAGAACGCGAGGTAGACCACGAGGTCGATCCCCCGCGCGGGTTTGAGCAGGCCCCGGTGGATGTCGACGACGTAGCTGATCGCCATGAAGGTGAAAAAGGAGATGCCGACCGGCAAGGTGATCGCGACGAGCGGCACCGGCCGTCCGAGTCCGAGCGCATGGGTCAGGTTGTCGAGGTTGACCGCGACGAAGCCGAAGTACTTGAACCAGGCAAGGAGGCCGAGGAGGGCGAGGAGCGTCGCCCACAGCGCGACGGTCTGCCGACGCCCCGTCGACCGCCCGATCGCTGTCCCTCCGATCTGGGAGATCGCGGTCGACGTGGCGAGGAGGAACACGAAGCGCCAGTCCCACCACGCGTAGAAGACGTAGCTCGCCGCGACCATGAAGGCCTTCCACGGTCCGGCATACGGGCTCAGCAGCCACTGGACCGTGTACACCACGGCGAAGAAGATCGCGAAGTCGATCGTCGGGAAGAGCACGGAACCGTCGCTCGGTTTGGCTGCACGAACTGGCCGCCACGCGGGGCGACGGTCCGGACACTACCCGGTGGCTCCTGTCGGCTTCGTGATATCGCCGCTCGCGGCGCCTGCGGGACCGCCGGCGGCGACGCTCAGGAGCGGGACTTCAGCGCTTCGATGAGGTTGGGAAGCACCTTGTGCACGTCTCCGACGATGCCCAGGTCGGCGACCGAGAAGATCGGCGCGTCCTGGTCCTTGTTGACTGCGACGATGTTCTTCGAGTTCTTCATGCCGACCAGGTGCTGCGTGGCGCCGGAGATGCCACACGCCAGGTACACGGTGGGCTTGACCGTCTTGCCGGTCTGCCCCACCTGGTGGGAGTAGGGCACCCAGCCGGCATCCACGATGGCCCGGCTCGCACCGGCCGCACCCCTGAGCAGGGTGGCCAGCTCCTCGATGAGCGCGTACGCATCCTTCTCGCCGAGGCCGCGCCCACCCGAGACCACGACGTCCGCTTCGTCGAGCTTCGGTCCCGTCCGCTCCTCGACGTGCCGGGCGACGATCCTCGCCGCATTGGCCGCGCCCGCGTCGGGGGCCGGCGCCGCGACGACCGCAGCGGGGCCACCGCCGCCCGGCTCCGCGGCGAACGACTTGGCGCGGATCACGTAGATCCCGGGTCCCTCGCCGTTGAACCGCGCGGTCAGGACCTGGCTCCCACCGAAGATCGCGTGCTCCGTCACGAGCCCGCCGTCGCCCTCGGCCAGCCCGACCACGTTGGTGAGGACCGGACGGTCGAGCTTGACCGACAGCCGGCCCGCGATGTCGCGGCCGTCGTAGGTGGCCGGGAAGAGGATGGCGTCGGGACCGCTGCCCGCCTCGACCGCAGACGCGATGGCGGACGCGACCGGGACACCCGGCAGCGCCCCTCCGAGATCGCCGACGTCGTGCACGGTGGTCGCGCCGAACTCCCCGAGCGTCGGTGCGACCGCCGCGGTGTCCGTGCCCCACGCCACGGCCTCGACCGTGCCGGCGAGCGAGCGGGCCTGGGTGAGCAGCTCGAGCGAGGTGGTGATCGGTGCGCCGTCGGCCACCTCGGCCAGGACCCAGATCTTCTCCACTGACATGGTGATGTTCTCCTACCCGGCCCTAGAGGACCTTGAGTTGCTCGAGGAACTGGATGATCCGCTCGTGGCCGTCGCCCTCGTCGACGACGATCTCACCGGCGGCGCGGGCATCGGCGTCCGCGACCTCGGTGATCTCCTGGCGGGCGCCGGAAGCGCCGACCTGACCGGCGTCGATGCCGAGGTCGGCGGCGGTGAGCGTCTCGACCGGCTTCGACTTGGCCGCCATGATGCCCTTGAAGGACGGATAGCGCGGCTCGACCACGCCCGCGGTCACCGTGACCACGGCGGGCAGGGAGCTCTCGACCTCGTCGTAGCCGGCCTCGGTCTGGCGCTCCACCTTGACCGTCGTGCCGTCGATCTCGACCTTCTTGGCGAAGGTGACCGAGGGCAGGCCGAGCAGCTCCGCCACCTGCACCGGGGTCGTCCCGGTGTAGCCGTCGGTCGACTCGGTGGCGGCAAGCACGAGGTCGGGTTCGGCCCGTTTGATGGCTGCGGCGAGGATCTTCGCGGTGCCGAGGGCATCGGTGCCGGCCAGCGCCTCGTCGCTGATCAGGATCGCCTTGGCGGCACCCATGGCGAGCGCGGTACGCAGGCCCGAGGTCTCGCCGTTCGGGGCCATGGAGACCAGGGTGACCTCGCCACCGCCGGCCGCGTCGGCCAGCTGCAGGGCCATCTCGACGCCGTAGGCGTCGGAGTCGTCCAGGATGAGCTTTCCGACCCGGACGAGGTTCTTCGTCCCCGGATCGAGCGCGGGCGGCGCCGCCGGATCGGGGATCTGCTTGACACAGACAACGACGTTCATGGCCGTGCATTGTTGACGAATTTCGCCTGGTCGACCAATCGGGTCGCGCTCCCTGGTCAGGACATGAGCGCCTGGCGTACCTCCGGGCGACGCTCCGGTGGGTGGGCCTGCGCCCCGCTTGACCGGCACCGGTGAGGTGCCTCAGGCGTGGCGGACGACCTCGGTCGCGGCAACGACGTCGTCGGTGATCACGGTGTCGACCCCGGCGTCGACGGCCGCGCGCAGCTCGTCGCGGCCGTTGACCGTCCAGGCCGCGACCGCGAGCTCCGCCTGGTGGGCCTCGGCGACGAGCGTCTGCGAGACCAGCCCGATCTGCGGATGAAGGGCGGCACACCGGTGGGCGAGTGCGGCAGGCACGCACCCGGCCGCCTCGAACCAGGCGCCCACCAGGAGCCCGGTCCGGACTGCGGGGTCGGCCGCCGTGACCGCGTCGAGGGCCGCCGGCCAGAACGACGAGATCACGACCGAGGACCGGAGGCCACGGGCTCCGACCACGTCAGCCACCAGCTGCGAGAGACGCTCGTCCGGGTCGAAGCCCGGCTCACCCGGGAGGTTCTTGAGCTCGAGATTGACCACCATCCCCGTGCAGGCATCGAGGACCTCCCCGAGCCCGGGCACGAAGGGCGGGAGGTCGGCCGCCGCCGCCTCCGAGATGACAGGCCCGTCTCCGATGACGGGATCGTGGTGGACGACCAGCGCGCCGTCCGCAGTCAGCCGGACGTCGAGCTCGACCCCGTCGGCGCCGAGGCGACGGGCCCGTTCGAAGGCCGCCACGGTGTTCTCGGCCACACCGCCATCCGGATCGGGGCTGCCCCGATGGGCCAGGACCAGGGTCGTGACCACCTGCCTCCGATCCCCTCTTCGGGGCGTCGGCCCCAGTCGGCGGCCCGGACGGATCGGACCCGCCCCGGCCGGAAAACTGCTTGCACCGGTGGGTGCCGGTCGTTACTGTAGTGAACCGATCCCGAACGGCCGGTGACTTTCTGGGCGCCGAGCCATGTGAAATCGATCACAAAGCGGATCCTGGGTACTGGAGCGGAGGAGTAAGCAGCGTGGCCCTCATGTGGAACCGCACCGTGGAGTGGGACGAAGGCGACTGGCGCCACCTGGCCGCCTGCCGGCATACCGAGCCCGACCTCTTCTTCCCGATCGGCACGACCGGTCCGGCGATCGACCAGATCGAGGCCGCCAAGCGGGTCTGCCGGGGCTGCGAGGCTCAAGAGCCGTGCCTCGATTTCGCGCTCGCGACCAATCAGGAGTCCGGGGTGTGGGGTGCGACCTCCGAGGAGGAGCGCCGGAAGCTGCGCAAGGCCTGGCTGGCCGCCCGTCGACGCGCTTCTTGACCGTCCGGTCGGGTCGTCCGGCGGTCGCCCCAGGGCTCGGCCGCCCGGTCACGCGCCCTCACTGACCGATCGGCTGCACCTCGCCGACCGGGATCTCGATGCGCACGATCGTCCCGGAGCGTGACGAGTCGACCTCGCTGCGGTCGTGCATCGAGATGGTGCCGTTCAACTGGCTGCGCACGAGGTCGCGGACGATCGAGAGCCCGAGGCTCTGGCTCGCGTCGAAGTCGAAGCCGTTCGGCAGGCCGCTGCCGTCGTCGGCGACCTCGAGTCGCAGGGTCGACCCGTCGGCGACCAGGACGACCCGGACGGTCCCCGGTTCACGTCCCTCGGCGGAGTCGGGCGCGGTCTGGCCGTTCTCCCCCTCTTCGTCGACGAAGGCGTGCTCGATGGCGTTCTGCACGAGCTCCGCAAGGACGACCGCCAGCGGGGTCGCCACGTCGGCCGGGACGTCGCCGAGCTCCCCGTTGACCTCGAAGGAGAGCGGGCGGGAGGTCACGACGGAGTCCTCGGCCATCTTGATCAGCGAACTGACGATGTCGTCGAAGGGGACCTGGTCCCCGGGTTCGCGCGAGAGGATCTCGTGGACGATCGCGATCGAGCGCACCCGCCGCTCCGCCTCGAACAGCGCGACGCGCCCGGTGCCCGGAGGAAGCCGTCGTGCCTGCAGGCGGAGGAGCGCCGAGATGGTCTGCAGGTTGTTCTTCACCCGGTGGTGGACCTCGCGGATGGCCGCGTCCTTCGAGAGCAGCAGGCGGTCGAGGCGGCGCAGGTCGGTCACGTCGCGGAGCAGCACGAGACAGCCGGTCACGAGGTCGTGCTCGATGAGCGGGATGCAGTGGAGGAGGACCGTCACGTCCGGCCGACGCTCGACCTCCTCGACGACCGGGAGGGCGGAGGCGAGCGCCCATTCGATCGCCGACTCCTCGATGCCGAGGTCGGTGAGCGAGCGGCCTTCGATCTGGGAGTACATGCCCATCCGGTGTAGCGCGTTGGTCGCGTTCGGCGACGCGTACCGGACACGGCCGACCTCGTCGACGAGGACGACGCCGTCCCCGACCCTCGGCGCCTCCTCGGTCGCGACCTCCTCGCTCGGGAACGGGAACGTCGACTCGGCCAGCATCACCGCGAACCGGTTGAACACGTCGCGATAGGTACGTTCGAGATGGCCCGGGCGCCGTCCGGCGCCGGCCGAGAGGCGCACCAGCACCGCCACCGTCGTCCCCTCGCAGCGCACCGGCATGCAGTGCACGCGCACCGGTTCGTCACCCCCCTCGAGGAGCAGCTCGCCGCGGGTGGCCTCCCCGGACTCGAATGCGGAGACGGCCTGGGGCCAGTCCACGCCGGTGGCCGTGCGCCCGACCAGGTCGTCCTGGACGACGGTCGCGCTGTTCGAGGGTCGCATCTGGCCGAGCACCACGAGCTCGCGACCGTCGTCGTGGGGGTCGCGATCCTCGGGCCCCATCGGCGCCATGAGCACGAGGTCCGAAAAGGAGAGGTCCGCGAGGATGCCCCAGGTACCGAGCAGGCGCAGCAGGTGCGCGAGCTGGCCCTCGTCGAGGTCGGTGCGCTGGAATGCGAGCTCAGCCGGGGTGGCCATGCTCAGCCCTTCCCGCCGGCTGCCACCGCGACGGTGACAGGGCGGCGCGCGCGATAGGCCTGCAAGGTCGTCACGCCCACCCGGTCGAGCAGACCGCGCAGGTCGGCGGCACGGTCCGCGACGTCGGGCAGCTCGTGGGCGTCCGATGCGGTGGTGAGCGGGACGCCACGGGCGACGAACCGCTCGAGCAGCGGGGGTGCCGGGTACACCTCGCCGATCGGCTTGCGCCAGCCCGCTGACGAGAGCTCGGCCGCCATCCCGCTCGCGGCGGCGGCCTCCGCGATGCGGTCGTAGAACTCGTCGGGCACCGCGGGGACCCGCCCGGCGATCTTGACCAGGTCGGGATGGGCGAAGACGTCGCACGCACCCGAGGCGCCGAGCTCCTCCATTGCCTCCGTGTACTCGCCCCACACTGCGTCGACCGATCGCACGTCCCACTCGGCGAGCTCGACCGGGTCGGAGAGGACGTCGAAGCGCCACGAGCCGAGCCAGTGCACCGACCCGAGCAGGACGTCGAAGGGATAGCCCGCCAGCAGCTCGGACACCTGGTCCATCCGGCCACGATAGAAGTCGACCTCGAGGCCGAGCACGACGGGCAATCCCTCCGCCTTCACCGTTTCGACCGCCTCGACGTACGCGTCGAGGTCGACGCGCGCATGGTGGTCCCAGTAGGCGGCCATGCCCGCGCGGTGGGCGTCGTCGGGGAGTTCGTCGATGAAGCCGCCGAGATGTTCCCTCGCCTGGGTGAACCGGAACAGGTGCTCGGTGAGCGCGATCTCGACGACGCCGGCGCGGGCAGCGCGGTCGCAGTAGGCGGCGATCTGCTCGACGGTCACCGTCGCGTCGCGCTGGCGGTGTGGCCACAGGTGGAGGTGGTAGTCGAGCACGATCGTCAGCAGTCCTTGGTGGGGGGAACCCGTCGCAGGCCCGGCCCGGCGGGCGGTCGTCCCCGCGCTGTGGTCAGGCCGCCCGCCTGATGAGGGTGACCCCGTCGCGGACGGTCGTCTGGACGACGACCACCCTCGGGTCGGCGGCGAGCGCGTCGTTGAACCTGCGAAGCGCGACGGTGTCCTCGCTCTGGTCGGCCGGGTCGAGGATCCGGCCGCTCCAGAGGGTGTTGTCCGCGGCGATCAGCCCGCGGGGCGCGAGCTTGGGGAGGACGGCCTCGAAGTAGGCGGGATAGCCGGCCTTGTCGGCGTCGATGAAGACGAGATCGAAGGGTCCCGGCAGACTGCCGATGGTCTGGATGGCCGGACCCACCACGATCTCGATGCAATCGGCGTACGGGCTCGCCGCGATGTGGCGCGCCGCGAGTGCGGCGTGCTCCGGGACGAGCTCGCAGGTGGTGATGGTGCCCCCCGGGGCGAGCCCGGCTGCCATCGCGAGTGCCGAGTACCCGCCGAAGGTGCCGATCTCGAGCACCGAGGTCGCGCCGAGGGCGAAGGTGAGCAACTCGAGGAACCGCCCCTCGAGCCGGCCGACCATCATGCCGGGCGCCTCGAGCGAGGCGTGCACATCGTCTGCGAGTGCGTCGAGATACGGGGGCGGGGCGGTCGTGTGCGCCGCGGCGTAGGCCTCGAGCTCGGGATCGACGATGCCTGCCATGTGGCCATGGTAAGCGAGCTCACTGCGTCGTGGACGCGTCTACTCCCAGATCGCCTCGCCGAGACGGACGAGGCCCGCGAGGTCGTAGATGTCGGTGTCGAAGAAGGGAACCGTCACGAGCACGTCGGGCGCCACCGCGAGCGTCGAGCGCTCCTCCATCTCGCGGACCGCGACGACCTCGAAGTTGAGGAAGCTGTCCGCGATCTCCGTGAGGACGCGGGCGATCTGGTCGGTGTCCCCGAGCACCGGGTCCACCCGCGACAGCTCGGGGGCGAGCTGGTCGGCGAGCTCCCCCGCCCGGTCACGCAGCGCGGCGGCCACGAGGCTGCCTTCGGCACCGTGCAGGTAGTCGGGGAGGACCTTGTTGAGCACGATCGCACCGAGGTGGAGCCGACCGCGCGGTGAGCTGCTCGGCGAAGAACTCCGCCTCCCGCAGCGGCACGGCCTCGAGCGTCGAGACGACGACGAAGGTGGTCCGGCGGTCCGCGAGCAGGCGTCCGACGGCCTCGGATCGCTCGACGAACCCCGCGTACATCGACTGGAAGAGGATGAAGAACTCGGAGATGTCAGCGAGGAATTCCGTTCCGAGGATGCGGTCCGCGATCTGGTAGAAGGGCCTGGTCGCGACATTCACGAGCCGTGACCGGTACGGCACGATGAGCCAGCGGAGCAGTCGCGACGAGAAGAAGTCACCGAGCCGCTTCGGCGCGTCGAGGAAGTCGAGTGCGTTGCGGGTGGGCGGCGTGTCGACGACGATCAGGTCGTAGTCGCTCGACGAGTGGATCTCGTAGAGCCGCTCCATCGCGATGTAGTCGTGGCTCTGGATGAAACGGCCGGCGATGTTCTGGTAGAGGGGGTTGGCGAGGATCTCGTCTCGAGTCTGCGCGTCAGGCGCGTGCTGGCGGACGAGGGCGTCCCATGACTCCTTGGTGTCGAGCATCGCCGCCCAGAGCTGGCCGCGGGGCTTGATCCCCGCGCTCGCGAACGCCTCGTCCGGCACGCGGTGCTCGATGTTGCCGATGCCGTCGAGCCCGAGTGCGTCGGCGAGCCGCCTCGCGGGGTCGACGGTGAGGACGAGCACCTTGCTCCCGTGCCGTGCGGCGGCGAGCACCGCCGCGGCGGCAGCCGTCGTGGTCTTGCCCACTCCACCGGGGCCGCACGCGATGACGATCTCTTTGGTCGCGAGCAGCCCGTCGATCGAGCCGCTCCGACCGGTGCCGGTCCGCCGTGGCCGGCCCGGCTCGCGGGTCGCGCCCGGTCCGCGGGAGGTGCGGCTGCCGTCCGGCCGGGCGCGCGCCATCAGGCGTCGAGCTCCTCTCCGAGCGAGGCCGCGACCTGACGGGTCGTCCGCAGCCCGTGGGAGCGGGTGAAGAGATAGGGGAGGTACAGCATCGGGATGGCGGCATCGATCGACCGACGGAGCCGGTTGAGGTGGGTGGCCCGGGTCCGCCGCATGGTCACCGCGAGCCGGGCGGCGTCGAGGACGGGCGAAGGGTCCGCGCCGATGAGCTCGCCGAGGCGCGGGCGGAGCTCGTCGCTGCCGAGCACGTCGAAGACCACCTCCTCCTGCCGGCCGAAGAGCTCGGGGAGGACCCGGTTGACCACGACCGCCGAGAGCTGCACGGTCGTCTCGTCGGCGACCCGTGTGGCGAGCTCGATGGTCTCGGTGACGGGCATCTCCTCGGGGGTGCACACGGCGACGAGGCCGGTCGCCGACGGGTCGGAGAGGATGTCGAGCATCCAGTCGGTCTGGGTCCGGATCAGTCCGACCTTGACCAGGTTGTTGATCGACTGTGGGGCCGTGAGCTGCCCCACGATGTGGCCGGACGCCGGAGCGTCCACGACGACGAGGTCGTAGTTGCGCTCGCGCACCTCATAGCAGAACTTGCCGACGGTCAGGATCTCCCGGACTCCCGGCGCGGCGGTCGCCACGAAGTCGAACGCCTTGGCCAGCGGGCCGATCCTCCCGACGACCGGGATCCGGAGCTGGAGCTTCAGGTACTCCCGCAACGACGCTTCGGTGTCCATGGTCATGGCGAAGAGGTTGGGCAGGACCTCGACTTCGTTGAAGCCGGTCGGCGGTGCCTCGTAGAAACCCGACACATCACCTTTCGCGTCGACCTCGCAGATCAGGACGCGCTTGTTGCGGAGGGAAGCGAGCAGCGCCAGGGCGGAGGCGACCGTCGTCTTGCCGACACCGCCCTTGCCGGTCACGAAGACCAGCCGGAGGTCGAGCAGGCCCGTCACGTGCCGATCGAGATCGGCCGCCCGAACGCTCCCGTCGGATCGACCGGGCAGCGGAGCGGGGCGCGGGCCGGGTCGATCAGGAGATCCCGAAGCCGACCCGTCGATCCGTGCTGGGTGGATCGACCTCGACATACGCGACCTTGGCGACGGGGACGCCGACCTGGCGCCCCTTCCGGTCGGTCAACCAGAGGATGGTCCCCTCCTCGGAGAGCGCGGCCTCGATGTCGGCCAGGACCTTCTCGCGCTCGGCATCGTCGGGCAGCTCGATGTCGAGCTCTTTCATCGACTGCACGATCCCGATCCGCACATCCACCTGGCATGCTCCTCTCAGCTCGGCCGGCACCGCCGGCCTGCTCCGACCATACAAGGTCGGCCGCACCCGGCGTCCGCAAGGGTGCTTCCGTCCGCGAGACTGGCGAGGTGGGACCGGAGAGTGCGCGCAGCCGCAGGTGGGCGTCGACCATGGCCGGCCACGGCGGTCAAGGGATTACCTTCGCCCACCGCGACAGCGCCACGACGACGGACGCCGGGCTGCCCGACGTGGGCAGCGACCGAGCCGCGCGAGAAGCGCTCGAACACGCCGAGCTGGCACCCGGTGCCACGCGCGCCCACGGCGCGGGCAGGCGGGCGCGGACCGAGGAGCCCGATCCGTGGCGGACCTGCTTCGAGCGCGACCGCGACCGCATCCTGCACGCCACCGCGTTCCGGCGCCTCGCCGGCAAGACCCAGGTCTTCGTCTTCCCCGACGACCACCAGCGCACCCGTTTGACCCACGCACTCGAGGTCGCCCAGGTGGCGACCGGCATCGCACGGGCCTGCCGGCTCAATCTCGCGCTCACCGAGGCGATCGCGCTCGGCCACGACTGCGGGCACGGCCCGGGCGGACACGCGAGCGAGGACGCACTCTCCCCCTATGTCGACGGTGGCTTCGACCACGCGCCGTGGGGTGCCGACGTCTCCCTCGCGCGACTCAACCTCTGCGAGGAGACCCTCGACGGGATCCGCAACCACTCGTGGTCGCGACCGGCACCACTCACCCCCGAGGGCGAGGTGGTCAGCTGGGCCGATCGGATCGCGTACGTCTGCCACGACTTCGAAGACGCGGTCAAGAGCGGGATCGTGACCACCGCCGCGCTGCCCCACCTCGTGCGCGAGCGGTGCGGCGAGAGCCGGAGCCGCCAGCTCGGCACCTTCATCGACGCGATGGTGTCGACGATCCTCGCCACCGGGCGGATCGGCATGGCCGACGAGGAGGCCGCGGCGCTCGCCGCCTTCCGTGCGAGCAACTACGAGCACATCTACCTCCGGCCGAGCTCCGTCGCCCAGGGCCGTGCTGTGGTCTCGGTGCTGCGCGCACTCGTCGATCACTTCGGAGACCGTCCCCATCTGATCGCCGACCCGGCACGGTCCGGTGACGGGGTCACGGGTGGCGAACCCGAGGCGGTGCATGCGGCGGTCGCCTACGTGGCGGGCATGACCGACCGCTACGCATTCGGTCAGGCGGTCGCGCTGCTGGGCTGGGACCCCGACAAGCTCCCCGCCGGCATCGGCACCACCAGAATGGTCTGACCGCGGCCGGAGCCTTCAGGGGCCGAACGCACGCGGGTCGTCGGTCCGCACGATCTCCTTCCCGAGCGGTGCGATCGCCACCGCGGCCAATTTGAAGTCGGCGATGCCGAGGGGGATGCCGATGACGGTGAGGCAGAGCACGACGCCGGTCACGACGTGGGCGAGCGCCATCCAGAGACCTGCCAGGAGGAACCAGGCCACGTTGCCGATCGCGCTGGCCGCACCCGCGTCGGGACGGGCCACCACGGTGCGACCGAAGGGCCAGACGACGAAGGCCGCGAGACGGAAGCAGGCGATACCGAAGGGGATCGTGATGATGAGCACGCACATGACCACCCCGGCGACCACGTAGCCGATCGCGAGCCAGATCCCGCAGAGCACCAGCCAGAGCACGTTGAGAACCGCGTTCACCGTCCTCCAGCATGGCAGCTCGCCTCGGCGGACCGCCCAGGAGACCGGACGCGTCCCGGACCTAGCATGGGAAGGAGCGAAGACGGGAAGGAGATCGGCCATGGCCACAGAGATCTCGAACCGGACCCACGACGGCGGCCTCCGCACCCGGAGGGGAGGCGTCCCTCGCCCCACGGCGGCGGTGCCAGAACCCACGAGGCTGGCAGGCGAACGTGCGCCGTCCGGGCGAACCTGCGACCCGGCGTCCGCGGCCCCCCCGGTCATGCCGGTCATCCCGGCACAGGATGTGGCGGCGGAGGCGCCGATCGAGCCCGCACCTGGGAGCGTGGCCGCGATCGCTGCGCCGCTGCTCACCGCGCTGGTCGATCCCGGTGCGCCGGTCAGGTTCGAGTTCTGGGACGGGAGCGCGGTCGGCCCGACCGAGCCGGTCGGCACGTTGCGCATCCACTCCCGCGATGCGCTGCGGCGCATCCTGTGGTCCCCCGGGGAGCTCGGCCTCGCCCGCGCGTTCGTCGCCGGCGACCTCACCGTCGAGGGCGATCTCTTCACGACACTGCGTGTCCTGCACGACACCACTCCGGTCGACCTGCGCGCCGCCGGCTTCCGGCTCGTGCCCGCAGCGCTCCGGACGGCCGTGAGGCTCGGGGCGGTCGGTCTGCCCCTCCCCGCGCCGCCCGAGGAGTGCCGGCCTGCCGGGCGCCTGCACTCGCCGGCGCGGGACGCACGCGCCATCAGCCACCACTACGACGTCGGCAACGGGTTCTACCGGCTGGTGTTGGGGCCGACCATGACCTACTCGTGCGCGCGGTTCACCACGCCGTCGTCGACGCTCGAGGAGGCCCAGGACGCGAAGCACGAGCTGGTCTGCCGCAAGCTCGGGCTCGGAGACCGTCCGGGGATGCGGCTGCTGGACGTCGGTTGCGGGTGGGGCGCGATGGCCATCCACGCGGCACGTCACCACGACGCGAGCGTGGTCGGGGTCGCGCTCAGCCGCGAGCAGGTCGGCCACGCCCGTCGACGCGTCGGGGAGGCGGGCGTCGCCGACCGGGTCGAGATCCGGCTCCAGGACTACCGAGATCTGCGCGGCGAGCGCTTCGACGCCATCTCCTCGATCGGGATGTTCGAGCACGTCGGCTCGAGCCGCGCCGCACGGTACTTCGAGACCCTCCACGAGCTGCTCGGTCCGGAGGGCCGACTGCTCAACCACGCGATCTCGAAGGCCGGCGGTTCGGTGCTCGGCCCGAGGACCTTCATCGGCCGGTACGTCTTCCCCGACGGCGAGCTGGTCGACGTCGGCGAGGTGGTCCTCGCCATGGAGCGTGCCGGGTTCGAAGTGCGCGACGTCGAGTCGCTGCGCGAGCACTACGCCCGGACGCTCCGCCGCTGGGTCGCCAATCTCGAGCGGCACGTCGACGAGGCCGTGGCACTGGTCGGGCGCCCCAGGACCGACGTCTGGCGCCTCTACATGGCCGCGTCGGCCAACGGGTTCGACGACGGCGGGCTCGAGGTGCACCAGGTGCTCGGCGTCGTCGCCGGGCCGGGCGGGGCGAGCGGGATGCCCGCCACACGCACCGCGTGGGGGTGAGCGTTGCGTCGGCCGGACCCACGGGTCGGAGCGGCCCCCGCCGGATCCGCCCCGACCGCGCGTCCGGCCGCTAGTCCGACCCGGAGGTGAGTGCCGCGGCCTGAGCGGGGGTCGGTGTGCCCGTGAGGGTGGTCACCGGGTGGACCGGCAGGATCACCGGGGATCGCGGCACCTGGTTGAAGTCGAAGTCCGCGACCAGGTTGCCGAGGATCTTCTCGTTCTCGCGGACATCGGGCCGCGGGTCGGGACGCCCGTCGGTCGCCGGATCGATGCGCTGACCGTGGAGGAAGTCGTCCTCGATGAACTTGTCGTAGGCATCGAAGCTCAGGGTCTGGTGGTCGACAACACCCCGCTTCGCGTACGGGGAGATCACGATGCCCGGCACGCGCAGGCCGTAGCCGTTCTGGTCGACAGACGGAGGCACCACGTGGTCGTAGAAACCGCCCCAGTCGTCCCACGCGAGGAAGATCGCGGTCGAGTCCCAGTCGGGGCTGTGCATGACCGCATTGACGAGACTGGTCACATAGGACTGCCCGAAGCTCACCGGGGAGGGCGGGTGCTCGCTCACCTCGCCCGAGGGCACCACCCACGAGACCGCCGGCAAGGTGCCTGCCTTCGCCGCCGCATAGAAGTTGTCGACCGACTGGATGTCGCCGAGCTGATGGTCGGCCCGGACGGTGTCGAACCACGGCAGCGGGTTCCAGATGCCCGGGGTGCTCGCGTTCTGGCTGACCGGGGCGCAGGTGAGGGCTGCGGAGTTCTCGCAGTCCGGCTCGGTGCCGCTCACCACGTAGTACCTCCACGACACGTGCTCCTTGGCGAGGAGGTAGGTGAGGTCGGTCCACGCGTAGTCCGGCTGGCCGGGGACGACCCGCTTGGCCGTGTGCTTCGGGTTGCCCGCACCGGTCCTCGGTCCGGCCTGGCCGCCGTAGACGGGCGGCACGTTCTGCGGACGCTCGACCGGTCGCGTCTGCAGCTCGTTGACGCAGCTCGAGGGGTTGTCGACCTGGGTGCAGTAGGCCGACCACTCCGAGACGAGGAACAGATGGGACGGCAGGCTCCACGAGGCGTTCGGCTCGAACATCTGGTCTTGCAGGACGAAGTCCTTGGCGTAGGTCCAGTAGTTCGGGATGTCGCTCGCGACGTGGTACCCCATCACGTCGGGCGTCGGCGAGTTGGAGCACGCCGGATCGGTCGGCACGAGGCAACCCTTTTTCCCGAGCTGGGCCTGGCCGATGAAGCCGTTCATCGTTCCGCCGTTGATGTCGGCGGTCGCGTTGGGCGCAGAGTGCGGACCGCCACCGTTCACGTCGGCGTGGTCGACGTAGGGGGTGACGCACTGTCCGCTCTGCGGGTCGGGGACACACACCGTCGGCGTGCCGTTTGCCATCGGGATGCCGTCCGCTCCCGGGTAGGTCCCGAAGTACGAGTCGAACGAGCGGTTCTCCTGCTGGATCACGATCACGTGCTTGATCTTGTGGATGCCGGGAGGGATGAGGTAGGTCCCCGACGGTCCGCCGCTCGCCCGCACGGAGCCAACGGGAGAACCGGTGGTCGTCGACGTCGACGACAGCGTCGGACCCGAGCTGCACGACGCCGCGACGAGCACGACCAGCGCGGCGAGTGCGGCGAGTGCGGCCGGACCGATCCGGGTCCGGGTCCGGGTCCGGGTCCGGGTCCGGGTCCGGGGAGCGTGCATGTTCGGTCCGCGTGGGCGCCGTCGGAGGGCTGTCATGAAGTCACCGCCTTCGGATGATGGGGATGGAGCACATCGGGCAACGGCATCGAGACCTGCGCCGTGGTCGTTGGCGGGGTGGATGGTGCAGTGGTCGCCACCGTACCGGACGCCGGTTCCGCCGGTGCGGCCCCCGAGCGGTCGGCGCGGTCCCCGCGCGGTCGGCGCGGTCAGAGCAGCCGGCGCTCCGACGCCCAGTTGGTGAGCTGGTGCCGGTTCGAGAGCTGCAGCTTGCGGAGCACGGCGGACACGTGGCTCTCGACGGTCTTCACCGAGATGCCGAGCTCGGCGGCGATCTCCTTGTAGGCGTAGCCGCGCGCGATCAGGCGAAGCACCTGGCGCTCCCGTGGGGTGAGCTGGTCGAGGTCGGGATCGACCGGTGGCGGCACCGGACCCCCGTTGCCGTCCAAGGTGGAGAACGCATCGAGCACGAATCCGGCGAGGCGGGACGAGAAGACCGCGTCACCATCGGCCACCCGGTTGACCGCGTCGATGAGGTCGGGACCGGAGATGTGCTTGGTCACGTACCCGCGTGCCCCGGCTCTGACGATGGCGATCACGTCCTCGGCGGCGTCCGACACCGACAGGGCGAGGAACCGGATCTCCGGCTCGCGGGCCCTGATCGCCTCCAGCACCGCGAGCCCTCCCCCACCGGGAAGGTGGACATCGAGCAGGACGACGTCGGGCCGACGCTCGGAGATCATCTCGATCGCCGCCTCGACCTCGTCGGCCTCACCGACGACCTCCGCGTGACCGGCGAGCTCGGCCCGGATGCCCGAGCGGATGAGACCGTGGTCGTCGACCAGAAAGACCCGGGGGAGCCGCTCGGGGCTCACGCCCGATCGCGCCGACGGGGCAGGACGAGCTCGACCTCGGTACCCACTCCTGGCGCTGTCCGGAGCGACGCAGCGCCACCGATCCGCGCCATGCGCTCGACGATCGAGCCACTGATGCCCTTCCGGTCGTCGGGAACGGCGTCGAGATCGAAGCCACATCCCAGGTCGCGGACGAACAGCGAGATGCGCTCCGGCTCGACTTCGAGGTAGACGGCGATGCTCGCCGCACCCGACCACTTCGCAGCGTTGACCATCGACTCCCGGCCCGCCGCGACGAGCGAAGTCGTGCAGTCGTCGAGCGGGCAGTCGCCGACGACGACCAGTTCGACCGCGACGCCGTAGGAGTCCTCGACCTCACGTTGCACCGCGCCGGTGGCCTCGGCGACGGTGGCGGGCGCGCCGGCGCGGGGGGCGCCCCGCCGTGGATCGAACAGCCACGACCGGAGCTCGCGCTCTTGGATCCGCGCGAGTCGGGCGACCTCGACCGGATCGTGCGCGGCCCGCTGGATCAACGAGAGCGTCTGGAGCACTGAGTCATGGAGGTGGGCGGCGAGGTCCGCACGCTCTTGGGCGCGGACCCGTTCGGTCCGCTCGCGGGCGAGCTCCCGGACCGTCCGCAGCCACCAGGGGGCGAACAGCACGAAGAAGCCGACCGCGACGAAGACCGCTCCGAAGAAGGCCCCTGCGGCGGGACCGCTCTGGCTGCCGACGCGAGCCAGCATCCGGACCCCGGCGAGGACGAGCACCAGGCCGACGACCGCTCTCACGACGATCGTGCGCCACCGCACCGGGGCCGTCGCGCCGATGAGCGGCGCCTTGTCGGCGAGCTCGTTCAAGTGGTTGCGTTCCGAGGGCGACGCGCCGCGCCAGACCGTCAACGCGCCGACCGCACTCAACATGAGCGGCCAGGCGATGCTGCCGCTCGCGTGCAGGCCCAGCGCCTCGAGGGCGATGAGCAGTGCGAGGACCGCGGTGGAGATCACCACCACCAGTTGGAGCTCCCGCCGATCCGACACGATCCTCGAGCCGATCGAGACCGACTCGCCTTCTCTGACCAGGAGGACCCAGAGCGCGACGTAGATCACGAGACCGACGGCTCCGAGCACGACGAGGAGCGACGCGACGATGCGGACGGTCTTCGCGTCGACCTGCAGCCGTCGGGCGATGCCGCCACAGACACCGCCCAGGACAGCGCCGTCCGCGCACCGTCGGAGCGGGCGCCGAGGAGTCGGCGGGCCGGCGGTGGCGGCGGCTTGCGGAGCGCTTTCCGAGGGCGCCCCCGGCGAGGGGACGAGCGCGGTCGGAGGTTCGATGCCTCGATCCTCCCACGGCCACCCTGTCGTCGGCGATCAGGGAGAACCCCGAGGTGGAGCCGGTGTCGCGGCGACCCCCTCAGGGATCCGCCCGATGGTGCCGGCCGCACGGACGCCGCACGATCGAGGCATGGACCAGCTCGCACCGCCGACCGACGCCGCGCCGTCGGGAGCTCCATCGTCGGACCTGCCACCGAATGACGTCCCACCTTCCGACGTTCCTCCGTCGGACGCCCGGCCGTCCGACGAGTTCGGGCCGCTGCGGCGCAGCACGACCAAGCGGATGGTCGCCGGCGTCGCCGGCGGGATCTCCGATCGATTCGACGTCGACGTGAACATCGTGCGGGTCGTCTTCGTCGTCCTCACCTTCGTCGGTGGACTCGGGGCGGCGATCTACCTCGCGATCTGGGCGCTCGTCCCGAGCGACGACGAGACCGACGAAGGACGGGGTGCACAGCCGGCCGGGCGCACGGTCTTTCTGACCGTCCTCCTGCTCGCCGCGGCGATCTCCGTCGGTCTTCTGTTCGCGACCCCCTGGTGGGGCGGTCCGCGACTCGGTGGCGGGATCGGTGTGCTCTGGTTCGGCGTCGTGGTCTTCGTCCTCGTCGTCGCTGCCCAAAAGGCAGTGCGTCGGCGCTCGCTCGGACGGCTGGCGGCCGTCGGAGCGCTGGCGGTGCTCACGATCACGATCCTCGTCGTCGGCGCGTTCTTCGGTCTCGTCGCGATGACCGGCGTTCCCCTCGCCGGCGGCATCGGCCAGCGGACGTGGCAGCCGACCTCGTTGAGCCAGGTCCAAGCCACGTACCGCACGGCGATCGGTGACAGCACCGTCGACTTGCGGGCGGTGCCGTTCACCCATGCAACGGTCCATGTCACTGCCTCGGTGGCCGTCGGCCGCCTCCTGGTCGAGGTGCCCCCGGGCGTGGTGGTCGACGTCGACGCGCACAGCGGCATCGGCAGCGTCTCCTACGGCCCGGGAGGCCAGGCCACCTTCACGCCACTCCCGAACGCGTCGCCGGGACCTGGCAGCCCGCCGCCCCAGCTCGTGCTCGTCGCGGAGGCCGGCATCGGACAGGTCGACCTCGTCCGCGCCGCCCCCGATACCCCCGGTGCGCTGCAGGCGATCGGAAGCTGACGGTGCCGGGCAGGTCGTGATCCGGTGCCGCCCGCTCAGCGGACGGTGAGCTCCGACCGGTAGACGCGTGCCGGCCCGAGCGACTCGAGGGTGGTCGCCAGCGCCGCGAACGCGACGGCGGAATCCCCGAACGGGTCGGACACCGCGACCGGCACACCGTCGTCGCCGCCTTCGCGCAGCGCGGGTACGAGTGGGAGCTGCGCGAGCAACGGCACACCGAGCTCCTCGGCGAGCTGCGCGCCTCCTCCCGAGCCGAAGAGCTCGTAGCGCGTCCCGTCGTCGCCGGTGAACCAGCTCATGTTCTCGATCACCCCGCGCACCGACAGCTTGAGCTTCTTCGCCGCGTACGCCGAGCGCTGCGCGACCCGCTGGGCCGCCGGCTGGGGAGTGGTCACCACGTAGACCTCGGTCCGGGTCAGGTACTGCCCCAACGAGAGGGTCACGTCCCCGGTGCCGGGGGGCATGTCGACGAGCAGGAAGTCGGGCTCGCCCCAGTAGGCGTCGACGAGGAACTGCTCGAGTGCCTTGTGCAACATCGGTCCGCGCCAGATGACCGGGGTGTCGTCGGAGACGAAGAAGCCCATCGAGAGACAGCGGACCCCGTGCGCGCTCGGTGGCACGACGAGGTCGCCGATGATCATCGGGTCGGCTGCGATCCCGAGCATCTTCGGGACGGAGAAGCCGTAGACGTCGGCGTCGAGGATCCCGACGTCGTGGCCTGCGCGGGCCAGCGCGACCGCCAGGTTGACCGTCACCGACGACTTGCCGACCCCGCCCTTCCCGGACGAGATCCCGATGATGCGGGTCTTCGAGCGGGGGTGCATGAACCGGTTGGGGCGGCCCTCCTCGTGGCCGAGCTGGCCGCCGTGCGCGTGCCCCTCGTGCTCGTCCTCCGTCTCGCCGCGCAGCAGGGCCCGGAGGCGGGCGCGGGGCTCCTCGTCCATCACGACGGTGCCCACCTCGACCTCGTCGGCGCCTGCCAGCGCGCCGAGCGCGGTGCGGACCCGGGCCTCGAGCTCGTCGAGCTGCGGGTAGTGGGCGACGGGCAGGGCGAGCTCGACCGCGACCTTCTTCCTGCGGGTCCGGACCGCCCCGACCATGCCGAGCTCCCCGAGCGGGAGGCGCAGCTCGGGGTCGAGCACTGCGGCCACGGTGTCCCTGACCTGCAGTTCGTCGACGGACATCGAGCGGCTCCTCTGGGAAAATCGATCTCGTCGGTAGACTAGGGGACGTGCAACGCACCTCGGACACGACCGTGGAGACCTCGGGGGCGCCAGCATCCCCCGAACCGCCGATCGCTCGGGCCACAGACGCGGGGCAGACGGCAGACCCCCGGTCGGACCGGCACTTCTCGGCGGCGGTCACGGCGGTGACCTCGGCCTTCGGTGACCCGACCCGACGCGAGATCTACCTGTACCTCCGTGCGAACCCCGGACTCAGCGCGTCGGAGGTGGCCGCCCGGTTCTCGCTCCACCCGAACGTGGCCCGCCACCACCTCGACCGCCTCGTCTCGGGCGGATATGTCGAGGTCACCATGGAGCGAGCGACCGGCCAGGGGGCGGGACGGCCGTCGAAGCGGTTCCGCGTCCTCGGATCCGATCCGACCCTCGACCTCCTCACCCGCCGCGACGATCTGCTCGTGGTGTTGTTGCAGGAGGCGCTCCAGCTGCTCGGCCCGGCCGCCGCCGAGGAGATGGCCGCTCGGGTCGGCGAGGAGTACGGCAGGAGCCTGGCCGGGCAGATGGCTCCCGGTGAGGGCCAGCGCTCGCTGCGCACCGCGATGCGGGCGATCGCGGACGCGCTGACCGCGCACGGGTTCGCCGCCCACGCCGAGGACCAAGGGGCGAGCACGGCCGTGGTCGCCGACAACTGCCCGTTCGGAGAGGCCGCCTCGCAGTACCCGGTGCTCTGCGCCGTCGACCGCGGCATGGTGAAGGGACTGCTCGCCGGATTGTGCGGCGAGGTGGCCGGCGCCGTGCCCGTGGTGATGTCGTCCTCGCGTGCGCGCGGCGACGACTCCTGCGCCACCGTGGCCTGACCCACCGGCGCACGTGGCCCGCCACTACCTCGACCACGCCTCGACCAGCCCGCTGCGACCGGAAGGCCGTGCCGCGCTCGAGGCGTGGGAGGAGAACGGTGTGACGGCCGATCCGGGACGGGTCCACACCGAAGGGCGCATGGTCCGCGCAGCGCTTGAGGACGCGCGTGACCAGGTGGCCTCCTTCCTCGGGGTCCGCCCGCGCCAGGTGGTCTTCACCTCAGGCGGGACCGAGGCTGTCAACGCCGCGGTCTACGGCGCAACCTCCGAGGATCCTGGCCCCATCGGGCTCGCCGGGGTCGAGCACTCCTCAGTCATCGCAGCCTCGTCGAGGGCTGGGCCGGTCGCCCTCCTCCCGGTCGACAGGCTCGGACGGATCGACGCCGACGCGCTCGACTGGGAGGCCGACCGCTGCCGCGGAGTCCACGGGCGTGTCCCCGCGCTCGTGCACTGCCAGGCGGCGAACCACGAGGTCGGCACCGTCCAGCCCGTGGCCGAGCTCGTCGGACATGCCCGCAGGCTCGGGCTGGTGAGCCACGTCGATGCGGCCGCCGCCGCCGGACACCTCCCGCTCGACCTCGGCGAGCTCGACGCCGATCTGGTGTCGGTCTCTGCACACAAGCTCGGCGGGCCACCCGGGATCGGCGCGCTGATCGTGCGACGCGGCCTGCGGTTCCCGCCCCTTCTGGTCGGGGGTGACCAGGAAAGGGCGCGCCGTGCCGGCTTCGAGAACGTGGGGGCCGCCATCGCATTCGGTGCGGTGGCGGCCGCGCTCGGCTCGCCCGGCCGCCTCCATTCCGAACGGACCACCGATCGACGGCTCACCGACCGCCTCGCGGACGCAGCGACGTCGGTCGAGGGCGTCGAGGTGCTCGGCGACCCGGTCGACCGGCTCCCCCACCTGGTCTGCCTCGGCATCGACGGGGTCGAGGCCGAGCCGGTGCTGCTCGCGCTCGACCAGGCCGGAGTCGCCGTGCACTCGGGGTCGTCCTGCTCATCGGAGTCGCTCGAGCCCTCACCGGTGCTCGCCGCCATGGGCGTCGACGCGGACCGGTCGCTCCGCGTCTCGGTGGGCTGGTCGACGGTCGAGGACGACGTCGAGGCGTTCGAGGCCGCCTTCCCCGAGGTGGTCGGTCGGCTGCGGGCGCTCCGCGCCTGAGCCGCGAGCAGTCCTGCCGACGCCGACGCCGACGCACGGTAGGTTCTCGGCCGTGCGCGCCGTCGTCTGTGCCGAGTTCGGTCCCCTCGACACGCTCGTCGTCGAGGACCGACCCGATCCGGTCGCCGGGGAAGGCCAGGTGGTCGTCGAGGTGAGGGCGGCCGGGGTCAACTTCGTCGACGGCCTCATCTGCGAGGGCAGGTACCAGCTCAAGCCGCAGCTCCCGTTCGTGCCGGGCAGCGAGGTGGCAGGAGTGGTGGCCGAGGTCGGTCCCGGAGTCGCGGGTTGGTCCGTCGGCGATCCGGTCCTCGCCTTCTGCGGCTTCGGCGGGTTCGCCGACCGGCTGGTCGTCCCCGCCCTCTCGCTCGTGTCCCTCCCGGCGTCGCTCGGCTTCGACGCGGCCGCCGCGCTGGTGCAGAGCTACTGCACGATGCTCTTCACCCTGACCCGTCGCACGCAGCTCACCCCCGGCGAGTGGGTGCTCGTCCTCGGTGCCGGTGGCGGCATCGGGCTGGCCGCGGTCGACGTGGCCACCGCCCTCGGGGCCAGGGTCATTGCGGCCGCTTCGAGCGAGGAGAAGCTGGCCATGGCCACCGCCCGCGGCGCGGAGGCGACCATCGAGTACGAGACCGAGGATCTGAAGGCCCGCGCTCGCGAGCTCTCCGGTGGCGGTGTCGATGTCGTGGTGGACCCGGTCGGCGGACGCCACAGCGAGCCGGCGCTGCGGGCCACCCGTCACCTCGGGCGCTTCTGCGTCCTCGGCTTCGCGGCAGGACCGATCCCGTCGGTGCCGCTCAACCAGGTCCTCCTCAACAACCGCACGGTGGTCGGTGTCGACTGGGGCGGATGGACCTTCAAGGACCCGTTGGGCAACCGCGAGCTCCTCGGGGAGGTGCTCGCGATGGTCGATGCCGACCGCCTCCACCCGACGGTGCCGACGACCCGTCCGCTCGACGAGGCGGCCGGCGTGATGACCGCCCTGCTCGAGCGCTCCTTGGGTGGCAAGGCCGTGCTCGTGCCGTAGATCCCGTCGGTCAGCGCCGCTCGACGACCGCGGCGAGGTTGTCGAGCGACATCTGCGTACCCGTCTCGTTGTCAGCGGTGGACACGCCCGGTGGGATCCCCTCGGCGCGTGGTGCACGGACGTACCGGGTGGTCCGGGTCATGGCCACGTGGCAAGCGTAAGGCGCGTGGGGACTGCGGGCGTCAGCCCGACGGGACGCCGGCCGGCAACGGCACGCCCGCCTGCTGGAAGGCCCGACGGAGCACAGGTGCGGCCTGCGCGAGCACCGCCTTGGGTGGCGCGTCGGCGAGGAACTGCCGGAACTGAGCGACCGCCCCGCCTGGGTTCGCGTCCTGGTTCAGCTCCAGCGTGCCCAGGTAGAGGTGGGCGGCGAAGTCACCGGGGGCGAGTTCGATCGCCCGGAGGAGCTTCGCCCGTCCGTCCGCCACCAGCGACGCGCTCGATCCCTGCGCGCCGGTCTCGACCTCGAGCCACCCGAGCTGCGCGAGTGCGACGTCGTCGGCGGGGTGCGCATTGAGCACAGACTGGTAGAGCTGCGCGGCCTCGCCGAGCTGTCCCTGGTCCGCTGCGGCGGCGGCCTGTTCGAGCGTGCGGGCGGTCTGCTGGGCCTGGCTGAGCGCCACCGATCCGGTCGCCGTCTCGCCGGGCAGCCGGTGCGAGATCGAAAGCACCACCGCGACCGCGACCGCGGCGCCGAAGGCGGAGAGCGCCCCCACGAGGAACCACCGCCGGTATCGGCGGAACGTCGACGCGGAACCGCCGACTGCGGGCGCATCGTCGGCGCCGTTCGCAGCCTCGTCCGTCTCCGCCGGGGCGGGTCCGTCGAGGACGGCGACACTCCCACCGCGGGCCGCAGGCGTTCGCGTTGCGGCCTCCTCGAGCGCTGCGAGTCGGGCCAGGTCGCGCTGGCGGAGCAAGAGGTAGTCACCGTCGGCGAGGTCGCCGGCGAGGAACTCCGCGTCGGCGTCCGCCAGCGAGCGATTCAGGAAGTCGCGGTGCTCGCGCGCGAGCTCGGGATCGGCCACGAGCGCCTCGACCGACTCCTTGGACCCGACCGCCTCGGGCCGCCGTCTCCGCACGAGGACCACCACGAGGACGGTGAGCGCGACGGCACCTCCGATGAGGGGCACCAGCCACACGAGTAGCGACCAACCGCTCGCCGGTGGGTCGAGCACGATGGCCTGACCGTAGCGAGCGGTCAGGTACTGGAGGATCTGCTGGTCGCTCCGCCCGTGCTCTGCGAGCTGAAGGACGGTCGCGCGCACCGCGACCGCGGTCGGCGCGCTCGAGTTGGCGACGGAGAGGTCCTCGCAGCTCGGGCACCGCACGACGGCGTCGATCCCGGCGGCACGGGCAGCGGCACTCGGCGGTGTCGAGGTGAGCGCGCCGCTCCCGACCACGATCGCCACGGCCACCACCACTCCGAGGATCGACCAGAGCGGCAAGCGTCTGGTCATGCGTGCGCCTTCTTCGCCTCTGCGATCACCCGGTCGAGGTCCGCAGTCGTCACCGGCGCCACGATGTAGGCCACGACGCGCCCGTCCGGTGCGATCACGAAGGTCGACGGCGGAGCGCGCACCCCGAAGCTGAGGGCGAGCCGGCCTCCCGTATCGACCAGGGTGGGCCACGTCGCACCCAGGGTCGCCTGGTAGGTGCGTGCCGCTCCGACAGTGTCGTCGAAGACGACGCCGACCATCGAAGCGTCGCCCGCGTGCTGGTGCTCGAACGTGAACTGCACGAGCGCGGGACCCTCTTGCTGACAGGGGATGCACCAACTCGCGAAGAAGTTGAGGACCACGTAGTGGCCCGGTGCACTGGGGAGGGCGAAGACGGTCCCGACGGTGGTCGTTCCGGCGACCGTCGGCGCGGCGCGGCCGACCAGTGGACTGACCACCTCCGTCGCGGTGGCCGGTGGCCGGGTCGCGAGCACCGCGATGAGCCCGGCCGCGACGAGCAGGACGATGAGAGCCGCCCACCTGGCGGTGTGCCGTCGACGGACGGGCGCCTCGGCCACCGGCGTGCCCGGCGGGTTCATGCGTGGTCACCCGCCCCGACCGGAAGTGCCTCCTCGACACCGGCCGGCTCGTCGTCGGCGGCGGGCACGGGCGCGCGGGCGCGGGCACCGTGACCCTGGTGCCCGGCGCGGAGACCGGGTCGGTCGGCCGGCGTCGCTGGCCGGGGACGGCCGAGAGGATCGAGCCCACCACGACGAGGGCGCCGCCGATCCACAGCCACATGACGAGCGGTTGGACGACGACGCCGAAGGTCCACACGGTCCCCTTCTCCGGGATCGAGTCGATGGTGAGGTAGACGTCGTCGCGCCAGCTGGAGTCCACGGCCGGCGTGCCGACCGCCGACGTGCCGCTCCCGAACTGGCTGAGGGCCGGAGCGAAGGTCCCGCCGTGGTCGACGCGCAAGACGGCCTGGAGCTGCGTGCGGGATGGCGAGGTCACCTGTCTCGTCGTGACGAAGGTGACTGCGTGCCCGTCGAAGCTCGCGCTCTGGCCCCGGGCCAGATGCAACTCACCACGGTGCCCGAACGCGGTGGCGGCGGCGAGCCCGACCGCGATGACGACGATGCCGATGTGGACGACCATGCCGCCGTTTGCGCGGCCGACGAGACCCCTCCACGCCGCGGCCGTCGCCCGCGCAGGCGCCGCGCCACCCAGCCGGGCGGTGCGCCACGCGCCGCGCACCGAGAGCGCGAGCGCCCGTCCCGCGGACGCCGCGGCGAACGCACCGAGGCCGAATGCGAGGAGCGGCTCGATCCCGCGGATGCCGGCCGCCACGCAGACCGCCAGCACGACGACGCCGATCGTCGCCGGGACGGCGAGCCGGGCACGAAGCACCGGAAGGCTGGTCTTTCGCCACGGCAGGGCCGGTGCCACCGCCATCAAGAAGAGGAGGGCGAGGCCGAGCGGAATGACCAGTCGGTCGAAGTACGGCGCGCCGACGGTGACCTGTGCGCCGGCGTTGAGCGCCTCGTAGAGCAGCGGGAAGACCGTTCCGAGCAACACCACGAAGGCGAACGCGCAGAACACGAGGTTGTTGGCGAGGAAGGCGCCCTCGCGGCTGACCGGCGAGTCGATGCCGCCGACCGATGCCAGCCGGTCGCCGCGCCAGGCGATGAGACCGACGCCGACGACGAGCACGAGCCCGAAGAAGCCGAGCAGGAGCGGGCCGATCGTCGACGAGGAGAACGAGTGGACCGACTGGATGACCCCCGACCGCGTGAGGAACGTGCCGAGGATCGTGAGGCTGAAGGTGGCGATGACGAGCGAGAGGTTCCAGATGCGCAGCAGGCCGCGTCGCTGCTGGACCATCACCGAATGGAGGTAGGCGGTGCCGACGAGCCACGGGAGGAGCGACGCGTTCTCGACCGGGTCCCACGCCCAGAACCCGCCCCACCCGAGCACCTGGTACGACCACCACGCGCCGAGCACGATGCCGACGGTGAGGAACGTCCAGGCGAACAGCGTCCAGCGCCGAGTCTCGCTCTGCCAGTCCTCCTCCAGCCTGCCAGTCACCAGCGAAGCGACCGCGAAGCCGAACGGGACGGTGAATCCGACCAGACCCAGATAGAGGAGGGGCGGGTGGAAGAGCACCAGCGGGTTGTCCTGGAGGAGCACGTTCGGCCCGAGGCCGTTGGCCGGGACCGCACCCGCAACGTGCGCGAAGGGGTCGGCGGGACCGAGCATGAGGCCGAAGAAGAACGCGGCGACCACATAGACGACGAGGCTCGCCCAGGCGACGAGCCGACCGTCCCCCTCCCCGCGGCGGCGGAACCGCCAGACCATGGCCGTCGCGTAGCCGCCGAGCACGACCCCCCACAGCAGGATCGAGCCGGCGAGGGCCGACCACATCCCGGTGATCGAGTAGAGGAGCGGGGTCGCGCGGCTGTTGTTGTCCGCGACGTAGGTGAGGGAGAAGTCGTGGGTCACGAGCGCGTGCTCCATCGCCACGGTGGCGACCACCCCGCCGATCAGGATGATCGGCGCATACACGCGTGCACTCCGGAGCGTCGTCTGGCGCCCGCGCACGAGGCCGACCGCGAGCACCGTCACCCCGCAGAGTGCGGCAGCGAAGCCGAGCAGGACCCCGGAGTGGCCGAGGGCCCCGTTCACCGGCGGCGCGGGCCGGTCACCGCTTGGACCCGTTGGGGGCGGTGACCCGGCCGGGGTACTGCGCGATGTAGGTCGCGGAGTGCTTGACCAGGATCTGGTCGGACGAGAAGGCGGCGCCTTGGAAGTGGCCGACCGCGATCACCGGGATGCCGGCGCCGAAGAGCTGCGGAGGGCTCCCGGTGTTGTCGACCTGGAGACGCGTGGCTCCGGAGGTGACCACGAAGTCGACCCCCTTCGGGGTCGCATGGATCGATCCGGGCGCGACCTCGCCCTCGAGGTTGAAGGTCCTCGTGCCCAGGCTCACGCGCTGTGCGGCCGCCTGATCGGCCGTGAGGTAGAAGTCGAGGGCCGAACCGAGCCCTTTGGCCAGCAGGAAGACGAGCGCTCCCGCGAGCACGAGCCCGACCACGACGTAGCGGACCCGCCGCCCGGGCTCGCTGGTGCTCGGGGGCGGCGCGGGCCGGTCGCCGGGTGGGTCGTTCGACGGACGTTCGCCGGTGTGGCCGACGGACGGCGGCGGAGCGGGCGGTGCCGTCGTCACCGCGCGTCGACCTCCTCGCGGAGGGCGACGTCTCCGGCCCTCCGGACCCGCTCGACCGCGCGCGTGAGGCGGCGTTGCCGCCAGGCCAGGTGGACCCCATAGACGAATAGTGCGGAGAGGACGAACACATACCCCGCGACGACGTAGCTCACTCCGCGGCCTCCGCCACGCCGACAGGCTCGCCGGCCGGCCTGCCGGCCGCTGGCTGGTCCTCCCTGGGCAAGAGCTGGACCGGTCCGCCTTCGGCGCGTCGCTCGGCCAGGGCGAGATCGAGCTCCCCCGACCCGAGCCAGTCCTCGAGCGTGCCGATCCGGTAGCGGGTCAGCAGCATCCAGGTGAACACGAGGGTCAGCGCGACGAACCCGAGCAGCAACGTCCAGGCCATCGAGCCGTGGATGGTCGGCGACAGGTTGGGGTTGAGCACCGTCGCTCCCTGATGCAGCGTCTTCCACCAGAGGACCGAGAAGTGCACGATCGGGACGTCGACCGCCGCGAAGAGCGCGACGATCGCGCTCCGCTTGGCGCGCACCTCCGGTTCGGCCGGCACCCGACGGAGCGCGAGATAGCCGAGGAAGAGCACGAGGAGCACCGCAGTGCTGGTAAGCCGCGCGTCCCACGCCCACCAGACCCCCCAGGTCGGCTTGCCCCAGATCGAGCCCGAGACGAGTGTGCAGACGTTGAAGACCACACCCACCTCGACCGCGGCCGCGGCGAGTCGGTCCCAGAAGAGCGATCGGGTCCGCGGCCAGAGGTAGAGGAGGCTCGCGATCGCGGCCAGCCCGAAGGCGAGGTAGAGCGCGACCCAGGCCACGCCCGGGTGGAGGTAGACCAGGCGGACCAGGTCGCCCTGGGTGCGATCGGGGGGCGTGACCCACAGCCCGAGCCAGACGGTGGCCACCGTCGCGACCACACCGGCGATGCCGACCGTCGCGACCGCGAGGCGCGCACGGCGTGTCGGGAGCGGGGGCGCGTTCACGCCGACTCCACGATCGGCCCGTAGACGACCACCCCGAGCGCGAGGTAGACGGCGTCGAATACCACGAGGAGCCGTAGCCACTGGCTGCCGTCCGCGGGAACGCCGCCCGCCATCGCCGCCTGCCAGACCCGGGTGCCCGCCAGCAGCACGGGGGCCGCGATCGGCAACAGCAGGAAGGGCAGCAGTGTCTCGCGCACCTTGAGGCCGGCCGAGAGCGCGCCGTACAGCGTGCCGGTCACGGCGAGCCCGACGGTGCCGAGGAGGCACGACGTCGCGACGAGCCAGGGCACCTCGAAACGGGCACCGTAGAGGAGCACGACGCCCGCGACGAGCAGCACCTCGAGCACCACGAGCTGTGCCGCGACGGCCGCCGCCTTCCCGAGGAAGAGGCCGGCGGGATCGAGACCCGAGAGCCGCAGCCCGTCGCGTGCGCCGTCGGCCGACTCGACCGAGACGCTGCGCTGCACCGCGAGCACCGTGCAGAAGAGGACGGCGACCCAGAAGAGGCCCGGGGCGCCGCGCGCCATCACCGCACGGTCGGGGCCCAGTGCGAAGGCGAAGAGGACGAGCGCCACGATGCCGAAGGGCGCGACCTGGGAAAGCCCGACCCGCGAGCGGGCCTCGATCCGGAGGTCCTTCGCAGCGACCAGTGCGCCGTCACGCCACATCGGCGACCCGACCTTCGATGCCGCGCGTCCCGGGGTCCACGGGACCGGTACGTCGCACCGGCCCGTCGCCACCGAGCACGTACTCGCCGGTCACCTGTCCGCCGGCAATCGTGACTGCACGCGACGCGAGCCGACCGGCCACGCCGCGTTCGTGCGAGGCGATCACGACGGTCGACCCCTCCATCACGGATTCGGTCACCACCTCGTCGAGCACGGCTCGCGCCGCGTCGTCGAGCCCGGCATGCGGTTCGTCGAGCAGCCACAGCTCGGGCCACCGGGCGACCAGGACGGCGAGTGCGACCCGCCGGCGCTGCCCGGTCGAGAGCCTGCCCGCCCTCGTCCTTGCCAGCCGGCCCTCGAGCCCGAGCCGCTGGCACGCCGGCGCGATTCGGGCCGTGTCGGCTCCCGCGGCCCGCACGGCGAACCGGACGTTCTCGGTGACCGTGAGGTCGTCGTAGAGGTGGCAGTCGTGGGTGAGCAGCCCCACCCGTCGACGCAGGGAGGTCCGGTGCATGGTCGGGTCGAGCCCGAGGACCCGGACGACACCGCCGGTCAGCGGCACGAGACCGGCGGCGACCCTGAGCAGGCTCGTCTTGCCCGCGCCGTTTGCGCCTTCGAGCAGCACCGTCTCGCCGCGGGCGACCTCGAGGTCCACCCCCGCGAGCAGGGGGAACCGTCCGGACATCGCGACGGCGTCGTGAAGCGAGAGTGCAAGGGGGAGGGGTGCTGGTGGCGACATAGCCGGCGACCATGCTACGGGCGGTCGCACCGGGGGGCCAGGCGAGCGGAGGCCCGTGGGCCTCCCGATCGGGGCCGACGGCTCCGCCTCGCGCAGCCCTCCCGTATCAGCTGGTCGAGAGCCGACTCAGGTGCAGGTCACGGAGCCAACCCGAGATGTGGGACGAGATGATGTCGACGTTGCCCGTCGCGAGCAGCAGCCCGAACGCGATCAGGATGGCACCGCCCACCAGGTCGACCACCACCAGCCGGTGGCGCACCCTCGCGAGCAGATCGGTCATCCGTCCGAACGCGAGGCCGGAGAGGAGGAAGGGGATCCCGAGGCCGAGTGAGTAGGTGACGAGCAGGACGATCCCTCCCGCGGTCGAGCCGCCGCTCCCGGCGGCCAGGGCGAGCACACTGCCGAGCACCGGGCCGATGCAGGGCGTCCAGGCGAAGGCGAAGGCCATCCCCATCACCGGTGGCGCCCACCGGCCGAGCACCGAGGGTCGGATCGCGAACCTTCGCTCGCCGGCCAGTCCCTGCGGGAGGGAGACGCCGGCCGCCGTGGCGACGAGGATCGCGCCGAAACCCACGATGAGGATGCCCGACGCGGTCTGGAGCGCCTGCTGGTGGGTGAGGAAGAGTCGGCCGACCGCCGATGCGGACGCACCGAGGATGGTGAAGACGAGCGTGAAGCCGCCGATGAACGCGAGCAGACCGCGCACGAGCTTCGCGCGCGCATCGGCCGGTCGGAGGCCCGGCGTGCCGGCGTCGCGGACCGGGGCGTCTGGTTTCACGCCGTCCGGGACCGGCTCGTGGTCGAGTCCACCGGCGGCGCCGACCCCGACCGGGACCGGTGCCGGTCGTCTCGCGTCGCCGGCGCCGGTCAGCTCCGCTGCGGAGAGCCCCGAGACCATCGAGAGGTACGCAGGGACGAGCGGCAGGACGCACGGCGAGAGGAACGAGAGCATCCCCGCTCCGAAGGCGACCAGCAGGCCCAGCGGGTCGGCGTGGATCGCGGCCAGCCCGGTCACCGCACCCTCTCAGCCCAGCTGGCCCGTGACCAGCGCCAGATCCGCCTCGACCATCATCTGGACCAGGCCTGCGAAGTCGACCTCGCGACGCCACCCGAGGGCCTGCTCGGCCTTCGACGGGTCGCCGACCAGCAGGTCGACCTCGGCCGGCCGCAAGAAGCGCTCGTCGATGATCACATGCTTCTCCCAATCGAGCTCGGCGGCAGCGAAGGCGAGCTCGACCAGTTCCTTGACCGAGTGCGTCTCACCGGTGGCGATCACGTAGTCCTCGGGGCGGTCCTGTTGGAGCATGAGCCACATCGCGCGCACGTAGTCGGCCGCGTACCCCCAGTCGCGCTGCGCGTCGAGGTTGCCGAGGGCCAGCTTGTCGTCGATGCCGAGCTTGATGCGGGCGACCCCGTGGGTCACCTTCCGGGTGACGAACTCGAGTCCGCGACGCGGCGACTCGTGGTTGAAGAGGATGCCGGAGGTGGCGTGCAAGTCGTAGCTCTCGCGGTAGTTGACGGTGATCCAGTGGCCGTAGACCTTGGCGACGCCGTAAGGGCTCCTCGGGTAGAAGGGCGTCTGCTCCTGTTGGGGGACCTCGAGGACCTTTCCGAACATCTCCGACGAGCTCGCCTGGTAGAAGCGGATCTCCGGGTCGACCGTCCGGATCGCGTCGAGCACGCGGGTGACACCGAGGGCGGTCGTCTCGCCGGTCAGCACCGGCTGGTTCCACGACGTCTGCACGAAGGACTGGGCGGCCAGGTTGTAGACCTCGGTGGGCCGGTTGTCACGGAGGATGTTGATCATCGAGACCTCGTCGAGAAGGTCCCCGGCAACCAGAGTGATCCGGTCCTGGATGTGGGCGATCCGCTCGAAGTTGAGGGTGCTCGACCGGCGGACCATGCCGCAGACCTCGTAGCCGCGGTCGAGGAGGAACTCGGCGAGGTAGGAGCCGTCCTGCCCGGTGACGCCGGTGATCAGTGCTCGCTTTGACATCTGGGGCTCCTCGGTTCAGTCGGGTTGATCGGTGCCGCCTCCCGGAGCGGCCGTCCGCCACGAGGGCGGTCGCTTCTCGATGAAGGCGGCGATGCCCTCGGCCGCCTCGGCCGTCTGGCTCGTGACGGTGAGCATCGCGTGGAGGTACGGGAGGGCTTCGGTCGCCGCCGAGTCGAGGACAGCGTAGAACGATTCACGGCCGAGCCCCATCACGCCCGGCGGTTTGGCCGCGAGCACGGCTGCGAGCGCTGCGACTTCGTCGTCGAGCCGGTCTTCGGGGACGACGCTGGTCACGAACCCGATGCGCTCTGCCTCCTCGGCCCCCACGACCCGGGCGGTCATCATGAGCTCGAGCGCCTTCTTCGGCGGCATCGACCTGAGAAGCGGAACGGTCACCATGTACGGCCAGAGCCCGACGTCGAGCTCGGGGGCACCGAAGCGCGCCCCTTCCGAGGCCACGACCAGGTCGCACGCGAGGGCGAGCCCGAACCCGCCGGCCATCGCCCAGCCCTGGACCCGTGCGATGGTCGGCTTCCCGAGGTGCCACATCTCCTCGAAGAGCTCGGCCAGCCAGCCACGCGCCTGGTGGTGGTCCGAGAAGCCGTCCCCGGTCGAGCCAGTGACTGCCGGCAGCATCCCGGAGAGGTCCGCCCCTGCGCAGAACGCCCGGTCGCCGCTGCCGGTGAGCACGACCACCCGGACTGACGGGTCCGCCTTCGCGTCGGAGAGGTGCCGTCGCAGGCCTGCGATGACCTCCCAGGTCATCGCGTTGCGGCGCTCGGGGCGATTGATGGTGAGGGTCAGGACCGGTCCCTCCCGGGCGGAAAGCAGGTCGGCGCCAGCGGCGGGCGCGGACTCCTGAACCGGCGGCGGAGTGAGGTCGGGCACGGCAAGACGGTACCCCGACCGCAACCGGGGGAGCCCCGGCCGGCGCGCACCGGGGGTCCGGTCCCACCTCCCGGAATGCCCGCTACCGTGGCACGATCCCGACCGCCGCCCTGCTCTCCTTCCGCCTCGGGGGTACCGACGGCGTCTCGGTCGAAGCGGCGAAGTGGGCCGGCGCGCTCGGCGCGCTCGGCTTCGCCGTCGAAACGGTGGCCGGCAGCGGATCCGCCGACCGGATCCTGCCGGGACTCGCAATCGACTCGGCCGACCCGCCTACCCGCATCGAGGTCGACGACGCCCTGGCCGCCGCGGACCTCGTCGTCGTCGAAAACCTCTGCTCGCTTCCGCTCAACCCGGCGGCGACCCGCGTCGCCGCCGCGGCGCTCGCCGGGAGGCCGGCCATCCTCCACCATCACGACCTGCCCTGGCAACGCCCCAGATTCGCCGACCACGGCCCGCCGCCGACCGACCCGCGGTGGCGCCACGTCACCATCAACGAGCTGAGCCGCCGCGAGCTCGCCACGCGGGGCATCTCGGCCACCACGATCTCCAATGCCTTCGACCTCTCCGTGGTCGGGTCCGGCGAGCGGGGCGAGGTTGGCGAGCGCGTCCGGAAGGAGCTCGGTCTCGGACCCGACGACCGCCTCGTGCTGCAGCCCACCCGGGCCATCCCGCGCAAGAACGTGGCCGGCGGGATCGAAGTCGCCCGCGCCCTCGGTGCAACGTTCTGGCTGCTCGGGCCCGCCGAGGACGGCTACGACGACGAGCTCGCGCGCCTGGTCGAGCGGGCCCGCTGCCCGGTCGTTCTCGGGGTCCCGGGGGACCTCACGCTAAGAGTCCACGACGCGTACCTCGCCTCGGACGTGGTGGCGCTCCCGTCGACCTGGGAGGGCTTCGGCAACCCGTCGGTCGAGTCGGTCGTGCACCGGCGTCCGCTCGCGATCGGGCCCTACCCCGTCGCCGGCGAGCTGGCCTCGTTCGGCTTCCGGTTCTTCGGCCTCGACCGACTCGACGATCTCGCCGCGTGGCTCGACCATCCTGACGGGTCGCTCCTCGAGCACAATCTCGCCGTCGCCGCCGCCCACTTCTCGCTCGCCGACCTCCCTCGGAAGCTCGCCGCGGTCCTGCCCGACCACTGACCTGGCGCGCGGCTTGGTGCAGCCGGCGGCTGACGGCCCGAATGGCGTCGTCGAGCGGACGCCCTCCGTCGCCGTCCACATCGGCCTCTTTTCTGTGCACATACATCGCTATACATCACCTGATGTATGTGCCACGGAATGAGCAGTGCAGTCGCAGCAGTCGAGGACGCCGAGGGCAGGCCAGGTGTGGATTTCGAACCGCCACTACCATGACCTCCATGACCGCCGGCACGGCCACCGACCGCGGCCGGGCCGAACGGCGAAACGCCGAGGCCGGCACCCGGCGGCTCACCGCGGACGCCCGGCGCCGCCAGCTCGTCGACGTCGCGCTCTCTCTTCGCCGAGCACGGATACGCGGCCACGACGATGGACGAAATCGCCGAGGCGGCCGGGGTCACCAAACCACTCGTGTACCAGCACTTCGAGTCGAAGCGAGCGCTCTACCTCGAGCTCATGGAGGTCTTCTCGGAAGAGCTCGTCTCACGGATCGTGTCCGCGACGGCCGTCGCCGAAGGCCCCCGCCAGCAGGTCGAGTCGGGCTTCGCTGCCTACTTCGAGCTCATGGTCTCGAACGTGGCCGCCTTCCGCCTCCTCTACGGCCGCGACGCACCCGACGACCCCGAGCTCGGCGCCGCCCTCCTGCGGGTCGAGCAGGTCCTCGTCGAGACGATCGACCCGCTCATCGACGCGGGCCTCGAGCCGGCGCACCGTCGGCTGCTCGCCCATGCGGTGGTCGGCATGGCCGAGGGGGCGAGCCGGCACTGGCTCGACGCGCACGGCGCATCGGGGACGGCGCCGGAGGACGCACCCGACGAACGGCGCGAGGCGGACGAGGCGGCCCAGCTGGCCACCCGGCTCGCCGACCTCGCCTGGGCCGGACTCCGGCAGGTCCACCGCACCTGAAACGCACATCCGAACCCGACCGGGACATCCGTCGTCGACCGCCGCAACCCGTCTCCGGGCTGCCCGGATGCAATTCCCGACCAGGGCAGTAAGGTATTGGCGTGTTCACCTTCCCCAACCCGGTCAACGACTACGCGGCGCGCACCGTGGCTGCCGGGGTGGTCGCACTCTGTCTCGCCGCGATCGGACTGGACCAACCGCTCGTGCTCCTTCCCCTGATGTACGGCTTCTGGGCACGGGTCCTCACCGGTCCGACCCTGAGCCCACTCGGGCAGCTCGCCACCCGAGTGGTGGCACCACGGCTGCCGGGCAGCCCTCGTCTCGTGGCGGGCCCCCCGAAGCGGTTCGCGCAGGGCATCGGTGTCGCCTTCTCGACGACCGCCGTCGTGCTGGCGTTCGGGTTCGGCCTCACCACCGCGGCGTACGTCGTGACCGGCCTGCTCGCGTCTGCCGCCTTCCTCGAAGCCGCCTTCGGGCTGTGCCTCGGCTGCAAGGTGTTCGCCCTCCTCATGCGCGTGGGTCTGGTCCCCGAGGACGTGTGCGAAGCGTGCGCCGACCTCTCGATCCGCCACCCGGGGCTCGCGGCGGAGGCCGCCATCTGAGTCAGGAAAGACGCGGGAGCAGGTCCGCGCAGAGCGCGGCGAGCTGGTGCGCACACGACAGATAGTCGCGGTCCTCACCACCGGCGGGGTCCTCGACGTCCTCCCAGGGCTCGACGGGCGTCTCGTCGAGACGGAGCACCCGGATGCGCTCCGAGAGCGGTGCCGGACCGGCGGCGAGCCCGCGCGCCAGGCGCTTGATGGTCGCGGTCTTCGCCGCAGCTTCGGGATGCCAGCGCCGGACGAAGGCGACGTGCTCGCCCGCCATGGCCACGATGAGGCCGGCCTGCACCACGTCCTCATCGGTCAACTGGTGGCTCCGGTGGCCGTCGACCCGCACCCCGACGGCGGCGAGCGCGTCTGACGTCCGCCGGCTCATGGGCTGGCCCTCGACCACGTGGGTGCCCGCCGTCACGACGTGGACCGGTGCGGCTTCGAGCATCGCCCCGGCCATCACCGAGCGCGCCGCATTGCCCGAGCAGAGCGTGAGCAGGCAGAACGATGCGTCAGGGCCGGCACCGTCGACTCGCACCGGCGTCACGGTAGCCGACCGTGTCGCGCCGACCGTCACCACGCTCAAGGCGCCCCACGCTCAAGGCGCCGAGCAATCCGGTCGATGCAAGAAGGAGTGGCGCGCCCTGCGCCACCGGCACGGAGGACCGTGCACCGGAAGGACGCGCCATGCCTGCTCGGAACCCGTGGGAGGTGCTCGGCGTCGAGGAGGGTGCCTCCTACGAGGTGGTGCGCAGGGCCTTCCGTTGGCGCGTCAAGCAGACCCACCCCGACGCCGGCGGTGACGCGACGGAGTTCGAAGCGGTCATCCGTGCCTACGCCGTCGTGAGCCGCCGTGCCGCACGCGCCGCGCGCGCCCCGCGGGCCGAGCGCGGCGGGCCGCCAGCGGGTGCGTCGTCCGTCCCGGCGGAGAGCCGCCGAACCCGGATGAGTGGGCGGACGTCACGGGACAGCTCGACGGCCACGGACGGTCGGCCGACGCCGGTCGCGCCCTCCCGGTCGAGGTCGGACTTCGCCACGTTCCTCGACACGGAGATGGCCGCGGACGCGTCCCGCCGGAGCACCGCGATGCACGCCTCGCTCTGACGCCGCGTCGGCCCCGTGACGGGGAAGACTGACCGAGCGGGGTGATCATGTCCGGATCCGATGACGAGCTGTGCCGGCGGGTGGACGAGGTGCTCGACGCGTCGTGGCCGCACGAACGTCGCCTGGCCGTCCGGCGACTCGCACTGGCCGAGTTCGGTCGCGTCGCGCTCGGGATGGGTGCGCTCTGGCTGCTCTCGGTCGTGGTCTTCGCCCTCTTCAGCGTGACGGTGCCGTGGACCTTCTTCGTCGTGGTGGGGGCGATCGCCACTGTCGCGGTGCTCCACGGTGTCGCGGCTCACGAGCACCTCCGCAACTGACCGTTCCGGCCCGAGCGCTGATCAGCCGCCGGTCCGCTCGGCGAGGAACGCGTCGATGTACGGAGCGAAGCGCACGTCGAGCTCATCCCGGTCGAGTCCGACGTCCTCGAACCGGTAGTCGATGCGGCCGAGGCGACCCCGCTGGTGCTCGGCGAGGTACTTGCGGAGCGTCGCCTGCGTCGCCCCCGCGAGGGGTTGGCCGGCGACCTCGTAGACAGCGGCGAGCGTCCCGGGCTCGTCCGCCATGAACTCGTCGAAGCGGACGTCGAGCGATCGCTCGGGAGCGAAGACGGCGCGGTCACGCACGCAGGCCATGAGCAGCACCTCGATCCGGTCGGTCCACCGCCGAGCGAGCTCCACGACGGGGACCTGGTCGGTGAAGGTGCGGGCGCAGTAGGCGAGCATCGTGACCATCGAGCACACCACCTCGGCGGGGTCACGGTGGGTGATCACCACGGTGGCGTCAGGGAAGACCGCCGCGAGCACCGGGAGCTGCTCGAGGTGCTGGGGCGACTTGAGCACCCACCGGTCACCGCCGCGCTCGTGCTGGAGCGCCTGGAGCACGAGGCGGAGGAAACGGTAGTGGGGCGCCTGGTCGTGGTCCCGGTAGAACGTCTCCCATCCCGGCACGGGCGCGAGGGTCTCGAAGAACATCGTCGAGAAGTCGATCGCGAGCAGCTGGATCTCCTCGTGGGAGTGCTCGGCGGTCATCTCGTGCATCAGCGGGAAGAGGGGCATGAGCTGATTGAGGAACGAGACGCCGAGCTCGCAGCGCGCCCGGCGAGGGTCGGGATCGGACCCGCGCTCGCCAGGCATCGCGAACGGCTCGAGGCTCTCCCAATAGGGCAGAGAACGGAGCGCGGGGTCCGCGGAGAGCACGTTGTGCAGGTGAGTGGTGCCCGTCCGCGGCAGACCGGCGACGACAATCGGAGGAGCGAGCTCGAGGTCGCGGATCTCGGGGAAGCGTCCGAGGAGCTCGAAGAGGAGGAGCCGGTTTTTGAGCAGCTGCACGAGCTGCGCGTGGAACGTGACCCGACCGCACGGAGAGACCTTCGGCACCGAGGTCAGGGCTTCGAGGAGGATGTCGAGGCGCTCCTCGTAGTCGCGTGGACCGAAGTCGGTGAGCCCCGTCTCGCGTGACGCCTGCTCGTGGAGGGCACGCGCCTCGAGCGGGCAGTCGGTCGCCATCGCGCCCATCGCAGTGCGTATCGCCTCGACCTCCGGGGAGAACCGGGGATGGGCCAGGTCATCGATGTGGATGGCGTCGCGCACGGTCCCTCCAGACTCGGATCGCCTGCCGCGCTGTCTCCGATTCGACGATTGCCGCGTCGGGACGATTTGCTTACCGTATGACAAGCAATTGAGGCGCGCCCGCCCGACGCCGGTGGTGTGCCCGTCGCCCGACCGGCGTCCGGAGGTGGCCATGGGTCAACCATGGGTGACGACCGCGGCATGGAAGGAGCTGCTCACGGGCATCGCGACACTGGACGAGACCTTCCTCGCGGGTCCCCGCGCCGTCGAGGACGAGCGCGCGGTGGTCGAGGGCTACCGGATGCTCGCGATCGGACTCGAGGTCGCGCTCGACCTCTACCTCTACTCGGACACCGCCCGCCCGCAGTTCACCGACGTCAACACGCCGTTTCGCCGCGACCGCTCCTGGGGCGGCGACAACACGGACGCCTACTACTCGATGGCACCGGTCGATCCCGGCCGGCGCTATCGCGTGAGCGGCCGGCGCAACGACAGCGCGTACTTCTCGCTGACCGTCTACAACGAGCCCGCCCCCGGCGAGTGGTCCGACCGCGTCGTCGGGATCGTGAACGACACGGATCTCGACGTCGACCTCGACGGGCGCTTCACCTTCGAGCTCGGCCCGACGCGACCGGCCGGGCACCGAGGACCGTTCCTCGAGCTCACACCCGACGCGCGCGTCGCATTCACCCGCGACTACCAGCTCGACCCGTCAGCCGGTCGGCGGGTGGACTGGGAGATCGAGACCCTCGACCCACCCGGTCCGATCCGACGCACCGACGCCGACACCGCAGCGGCGTTCCGCGCGGCCCTCACTTGGGTCCGCACGCTCTTCGTCACCGTGCCGCTGACCGTCGCACCGCGGGACACGTTCGAGACCCTCGGGCACAACGTGCCGATCGCTGCCAACGAGTTCGCGGATCCTTACCAGGTTCCCGACGCGAACTTCGGGTGGTCGGCGCGTGACGCGGTGTACGCGTTCGCCAGCTTCCGCCTCGAGCCGGACGAGGCCCTGGTCGTGACCCACCGTCCCCCTGCGTGCCGGTTCTGGAACCTCGTCGTGTGGAACCCCTTCCTTGCGACCGAGGTCCTCACCGACGCGCGCACGTCCCTCAACAATGGGGCCGCGCGTCCCAACCCAGACGGTTCCGTCACCATCGTCGTCGCGGACGGCGACTTCGTGCACCCCAACGCGGTCTCGACCGCAGGGCACCGCCAAGGAGCGCTCGCCTTCCGGTGGTTCCTCGCGGACGGGATCCCGGACAGGCCGACCATCGAGGTGGTCCGGGCCGTGGACGTCCCGGCCTGGCCGGCCTGACCGGCCTGACCGGATGGCCCGGGTCGGTCACCCGTGCAGGACGTGGCGGTCGCTACTTGATGTGCGGCGCAGGAACTCCGGCTCTGGGCCCATGTTCGCCCGCCGGGTCCACGAACTCCCGCATTCCTGCGCCGCAGGGTCACCATAAGCCTCGTGAACCCCTGCCACGAGCCGAGCCACCTTCAGCTGAATGTCACTCAGCACGCCGGAGCAACGCCCCGATGCCGCTCGAACCAGTCGACCCATGCCCGACGGACAGTGGGCGGCAACACGAGCTGGTCGAACATGTCCCGGAGATCATCGGGGTCGACGAATCGTCTGACGTCGTCATCGGTGCCCTCGCGGAGGACCTGCTCGTAGACGCGGGACCGATCTGTGCGGTCCGCCATGTCGTAGATGACGACGGGCTCACTCCACCGAATATGCAGCGGCAACTCGACTCGTCCATGGATGGGCCCGCGTGAAACGAGGGCGAGGTCCTCAGGTACGGCGACAGGTCTAGATGCCGGTCCCAACGTGGATGATCGCCGTGTCGCCATGCCCCAAGTCTAAGTTCCCGGCGTCCGAGCAACCGCCCTTACATTGACGGACACACTGGTCAGAGGAGGATGGCAGCATGCCCGCTGCGTCTGACGTCAGTCTCCACGCGAGACGTGCTGGATCACCAAGTGAGCGACTGGCGCTTCTCGTTCTAGATTGATTCAGGATGCACGCCTGTGGCCCGCTATTCCTGCGCCGTTGGCCTCATTCGTGCGCCGCACGTTTTCGGAGAATCCGGCGCGACGCTCCGGCCCGTCCGATCACAAACTTCCAGGTCAGCTACTTGATGTGGATGCCCGAGACGGCTCGGGCGATGATCAGCCGCTGGATCTCGGACGTGCCCTCGAAGATCGTGAAGATCTTCGAGTCGCGGTGCCAGCGCTCGACCGGGTGCTCGCGGATGTAGCCGTAGCCACCCATCACCTGGATGGCCTCCTCGGTCACCCACACGGCGGTCTCCCCCGCGAAGAGCTTCGACATCGACCCCTCACCTGCGGTGAACTCGCGCCCTTGGCGCCCCATCCACGACGCCGCGCCAGATCAGCAGTCGGGATGCGTCGATGCGCGTCTTCATGTCTGCGAATTTGAAGGCGATGCCCTGGTTTTCGATGATGGCCCGACCGAAGGCCCGGCGCTCCTTCGCGTACTCGAGCGAGTATTCGTACGCAGCCCGTGCGATGCCGAGCGCCTGGGCGCCCACCGCGGGCCGGGACGCCTCGAAGGTCTTCATCGCCGCCTGACTGCTCGAGCGCTTCCCCTCCCGGGCACTGGCGAGCCGCTCGTCGAGCTTTTCCTTGCCTCCGAGCAGGCAGGCGCCCGGTACCCGGACGTCCTCGAGCACCACCTCGGCGGTGTGCGAGGCGCGGATCCCCATCTTCTGGAACTTCTGCCCCTGGCTGAGGCCCCGGGTCTTCGGCGGGACCACGAAGCTGGCCTGACCACGGGCACCGAGCTCGGAGTCGACCGAGGCGACGACCACATGGATGTCGGCGAGGCCGCCGTTCGTGATCCAGGTCTTCGTCCCGTTGATGACCCACTCGTCCTTCGCCTCGTCGTAGACCGCACGGGTCCGGAGCGACGAGACGTCCGAGCCCGCGTCGGGCTCCGAGACGGCGAACGCGGCCATCTGGATCTTGTCCGGAGTGCCGAAGCACTGCGGTCCCCATTCCATGAGCTGTTCGGGGGTGCCGTTGGACGCGATGCCCGCGAGGCCGAGGGTGCTCCCGAGGATGGCGAGGGTGATGCCAGCATCCCCCCAGGAGAGCTCCTCCGCGGCCACAGGCAGGAGCAGCCCACTCTCGTCGAAGAAGGCCTGGCTGATGAAGTCGAACGAGTAGAGCCCGATCTTCGCGGCCTCCTCGATGATCGGCCAGGGAGTCTCTTCGCGCTCGTCCCACTCGTGGGCGGCGGGTCGGATCACGTTCTCCGCGAAGTCGTGCACCCACTTTTGGATCTGCAGTTGATCCTCGGTGAGATCCAACGAGAATTCGGCCATGAGGGCACTCTCCGTTCCGGCCCGTGGGCCACGTCGCCCATTGCCCCTTCGGGCGCCTGCCGCGTCGGCGGCGTGGCGACGCACGTGCTAGTTACTCAATGGTAACCTGAAATCGGCACACGATCCACCCTCGAGGCCCGGAGCCGTGGGCCGTTGGCGCCGAGCGATCCGGCCGGGCCGTGGGGCCTGGCCGTGAGGACGGGGACGGAGCGGGGACTACGCGGGCTGCGCCAGGCGGACGTCGACGGCCTGGAGACCCTTCGGCCCCTCCTGGAGGTCGAACTCGACGAGTTGACCTTCGTCGAGGGAGCGGAACCCGCTCATCTGGATGTTGGAGTGGTGCACGAAGACATCTGCACCGCCGTCCGGCTGCGAGATGAACCCGAAGCCCTTCTCGGCGTTGAACCACTTGACAGTCCCGGAAGCCACGGTGGCGTTCCCCTTTCCCTCACCAGCACAGTGCATCAGGGTCGCGACGCACCCGCACCATCCCAGCGGAGACGAGTCCCGCGGCCCGGTTCGCGCAGCGCTCCTGTGACGGAAACGCTAGCAGTCCACCTCGCCGAATCAACTGGGAGGAAGCGTCGCCCGCGAGTGTTCACACGCCGTTCATCCGGCGCAACCAAGGGTGCTCAGCGGCGTCGGATCCGCGTGCCGTCCGGTCCGTCCTCGACGATCCATCCCCCTGCCTCGAGCTCGGCACGCAACGCGTCGGCGCGTGACCAGTCGCGCGCAGCGCGCGCCTCGTCGCGGTCGCGCGCCATGCCGCGCGCTCGCGTCGTCCAGGGCGTCGTCGGACGAGCCGTGCAACGCGAGACCGACTGCCGCACAGCAGAGAGCGATCGTCGACGCGGCGCACGCGGCGCGCGCGGCATCGCCCGCATCGGCAGCCGCGTTCGCCTCGCGCACGAGGTCGAAGAGGACCACCATCGCCCCGGCCGTGTCGAGATCGTCGTCCATCCGGGCGCGGAAGCGGGCGACGGCTGTGGCATCGACGGCCTTGGCGTCGCCGGCGCCTCTCGCACCCTTGCGGCCGCCCAGTGACGGGTCGAACACCGGGCCGTCGCCGAGCAGGTCGGGGAGCGTGAACCTGCGGGCCAGCTCGTCCAGGCGGTCGAGCGCGGCCTCGGCGTCCTCCACCGTCTCGGGGGTGACCTCGATGGGCGAGCGGTAGTGGGAGCGCAGCACGAGCAGGCGGTAGGCACGGGGGTCACTGCGAACCACCAGGTCGTCGAGGGAGGTGAAGTTCCCGAGCGACTTCGACATCTTCTCGCCGCCGGCCATCACCCAGCCGTTGTGGACCCAGTGGCGCGCGAACTCGCGTCCGGCCGCCACCGCCTGTGCCCGCTCGTTCTCGTGGTGGGGAAAGGCGAGGTCCAGTCCACCCCCGTGGAGCTCGAAACCGTCGCCGAGGAGGTCGAGCGACATCACCACGCATTCGGTGTGCCACCCGGGCCGGCCGGCACCCCAGTGCGACTCCCAGCTCGGCTCACCCGGCTTCGCCTTCTTCCAGAGCGCGAAGTCGAGCGGTGAGCGCTTCCCCTCACTGCTCTCGACCCGCGCACCGGCGCGCAGCGAGTCGAGCGACTGCTGGGCAAGGAGGCCGTACCCGGGTACGTCGGCGACCGAGAGGTAGACACCGTCGCTGGTCTCGTATGCGACCCCCGCGCGACGAGATCGGCGACGAGCTCGACCATGCGCTCGACGAACTCCGTCGCGTGCGGTGTCTCGGTGGGACGGAGCACTCCGAGCGCGTCCATCGCTCGCCACCAGACCTCCTCGTTGGCCGTGGCGACCTCGGAGGTCGACTCGCCCCGTTCGAGCGCGCGCTCGATGATCTTGTCGTCGATGTCGGTGATGTTGGAGACGTAGGTGACCTCCAGGCCGCAGAAGAGGAGGTAGCGGCGGAGCACATCGAAGACGAGGGAGAACCGTCCGTGCCCGAGATGGGGTGCGTCGTAGACGGTCGGACCGCAGACGTACATCGAAACGGCCCCAGGGCGCCGCATCCGGAGCGGCCGGACCTCGCGTGACGCAGTGTCGTGGAGCCTGAGCACGCAGGGTACGGTAACCCGATCATGCAGGACCGCGAGCACCGAGACGGCAGATCCTCGTCGCATCCGGCCGGCGTCCCCGAGAAGCCCGCGCTCGAGGGACTCGAAGCGGCGTGGTCCGCCAGGTGGGAGGAGCGCGGCACCTACGCGTTCGACCGCACGGCGACCCGCGGGTCGGTCTTCTCGATCGACACCCCGCCGCCCACCGTCTCGGGCTCCCTCCACATCGGCCACGTCTTCTCCTACACGCACACCGATGCGGTGGCCCGCTACCGGCGCATGCGGGGCAAAGCCGTCTTCTACCCCATGGGCTGGGACGACAATGGCCTCGCGACCGAGCGCAGGGTCCAGAACTACTTCGGTGTCCGCTGCGACCCGGGCCTCAGCTACGACCCTGACTTCGTACCGCCGGAGAAGCCGGGCAAGGAGCCCGTCTCCGTCTCGCGCCCCAACTTCGTCGCGCTCTGCCACCAGCTGACCGTCGAGGACGAACAGGTCTTCGAGCACCTCTGGAGGTCGTTGGGACTCTCGGTCGACTGGTCGCACACCTACTCCACCATCTCCGAGCGGGCCCAACGCGCCTCGCAGCGCGGCTTCCTCCGCCTCGCCCGACGCGGCGAGCTCGTCCAGCACACCGCCCCGACGCTCTGGGACGTCGACTTCCGCACCGCGGTCTCCCAGGCCGAGCTCGAGGACCGCGAACGTCCCGGTGCATACCACCGCCTCCGCTTCTCCCGGCGTGACGGCCAGGGCGGGATCGACATCGAGACCACCCGACCGGAGCTGCTCCCCGCCTGCGTGGCCCTCGTGGCCCATCCGGACGACGAGCGATACCGACCCCTCGTCGGCACGGAGGTCACGACGCCGCTCTTCGGCGTCGCGGTGCCGGTGCTCGCCCACGAGCTCGCCGATCCCGAGAAGGGGACGGGGATCGCGATGATCTGCACCTTCGGCGACACGACCGACGTCGTGTGGTGGCGCGAGCTCGGCCTTCCGACCCGGACGGTCGTCGGACGCGACGGCCGTCTCCTCCCGGTGCGCTGGGGCGACCCGGGGTGGGAGTCGGTCGACCCCGAGGCGGCGACCTCCGCATACGACGAGCTCGCCGGTCGGACCGTCGCCCAGGCTCAAAAGCGGATCGTCGAACAACTGGGCGCGGCCGGCGCGCTGATCGGTGAGCCGCGTGCCATCACCCATCCGGTCAAGTTCTACGAGAAGGGCGAGCGGCCCCTCGAGATCGTCTCCTCGCGCCAGTGGTTCGTGCGCACCCTGCCGTTGCGCGACCGCCTGGTCGCCCGCGGCGACGAGCTCACCTGGCACCCCCCGTACATGGCCCACCGCTACCGGGCGTGGGTCGAGGGGCTCAACGCAGACTGGAACATCAGCCGGCAGCGGTTCTTCGGTGTCCCCTTTCCCGTCTGGTACCCGGTCGACGCTGCGGGCGAGGCCGACTTCGACGCACCGATCCTCGCCGACGAGGACCACCTCCCGGTCGACCCGTCGACCGACGTCCCGGCCGGCTACCGGTCGGAGCAACGGGGCGAGCCGGGCGGGTTCATCGGCGAGCCCGACATCATGGACACCTGGGCCACGTCCTCGCTCACCCCGCAGATCGCCGGCGGCTGGGAGGACGACCCCGACCTCTTCGCCCGGGTCTTCCCGATGGACCTGCGCCCGCAGGCCCACGACATCATCCGGACCTGGCTGTTCGCGACCATCGTCCGCTCCGAGCTCGAGCACGACTCGCTCCCCTGGTCGGACACAGCCATCTCCGGTTGGGTCCTCGACCCCGACCGCAAGAAGATGTCGAAGTCGCAGGGGAACGTGGTGACCCCGCTTCCGCTCCTCGAGCGGCACGGCGCGGACGCGGTCCGCTATTGGGCGGCGTCCGGTCGACCCGGCACCGACACGGCGGTCGACGAGGGCCAGATGAAGGTCGGGCGGCGGCTCGCGATCAAGGTCCTCAATGCGTCCCGGTTCGCGCTCGGTCGCCTCGCCGGTGACGGCACGATCCCGCAGGACGCGGACCCGGCCGCGGTCAGCGCCCCGATCGACCGGGCCATGCTCGCCCGACTCTCGGCGGTGGTCGACGAGGCCACGGCCGCGTTCGAGGGCTACGACTACGCACGCGCGCTCGAACGCACCGAGGCCTTCTTCTGGTCGTTCTGCGACGACTACCTCGAGCTGGTCAAGACGCGCGCGTACGGCGACCCGGCCCTTCCCGGTCCGGCGTCCGCCCGGGCGGCGCTCGCACTCGCCCTCTCCGTCGTCCTGCGCCTGCTCGCCCCGATCCTGCCCTTCGTGACCGAGGAGGTCTGGTCGTGGTGGCAGTCGGGCTCGATCCACACCTCGCCGTGGCCGACCGCGGCCGAGCTCGAAGCCGCGGCCCCACGCGGTCCCGATGCCGAGCTGGTCCTCGAGGTGACCGCCGCCGTGCTCGGCGAGGTCCGGCGCGCGAAGACCACCGCCAAGCGCTCCATGCGCTCCGAGGTCGCGACGCTCACCGTCGCCGACGCCGCGCCGCGGATCGAGGCCTTGCTGTCGGCCGCCGAGGACCTCCGCAGCGCGGGTGGGGTCCGCTCGCTCACGACCCAGATCGGCGACGGACCGGTCGTCGAAGTGGTCCTCGCCGAGGACCACGACGGCGACGGCGACGGCGACGGCCGTCAGGCCAGATAGCTGCTGAGCGCGGCCTCGGCCATCTCCTCGGGCAGACCTTCCGCCTGGATGTGGCCGTGCACCATGATGGCGGCCCGGTCGGCCACCGACAGCGCCGTCGTCACGAACTGCTCGACGAGCAGCACCGTCATCCCCTGACGGGCGAACTCCCCGACCAGCTCGTAGAGCTCGGAGACCACGAGCGGGGCGAGGCCCATCGAGAGCTCGTCCAAGAGGAGCACCTTCGGGTCGGTCACGAGCGCGCGCGAGATCGCGAGCATCTGCTGCTCGCCGCCCGAGAGGGTCCCCGCCATCTGGCGACGTCGCTCCTTCAGACGTGGGAACGCGGCGAAGGTCTGCTCCTCGACCTGCTTGGCGGTGATGCCCCCTCGATAGGTCCAGATCCGCAGGTTCTCGCGGACCGTGAGGTTGGGGAAGATCCCCCGACCCTCGGGAACCGCGCAGAGGCCCGTGTGCACGAGCTTCTCGGTCGGCGTCTTGCCGACCGGCCGGTCACCGATGCGGACCTCACCGTCGGTCGCCCGCATGCGACCGCTGACGACCTTGAGCAGCGTCGACTTGCCCGCACCGTTGGGGCCAAGGAGCGCGAAGACGCTGCCGGGTGGGACCACGAGGTCGACGCCGTGGAGCACCTCGATCCGGCCGTAGGACGCGCGCACCCCCTCGACGGTGATCCCCGGCGGAGGCGCCGTCGTCGTCACCGCCGCCTTCCCACCGGCGACGGTGGCCTGCTCGTTCACGCTTCCGCCTCCTCGTCGAGGCCGACGCGCTCGGCCAGGCCGGGCAGCGCTCCGAGGTAGGCGGCCTGGACCGCGGGGTCGGCGCGGATCTCGTCTGGGCTGCCCGACGCGATGATCTCCCCGAAGTCGAGCACGTAGATGAAGTCGCAGATGCGCATCACGAGCTCCATGTCGTGCTCGACGAGGAGGACGGCCATCCCGCCGTCGGCCAACTTCGAGAGCAGTTCGCCGAGTGCCTGAGACTCGCCCTCGTCGAGCCCGGAGCCCGGCTCGTCGAGGAGGAGCAGCTTCGGTCCGATTGCGAGCGCGCGGGCGAGCTCGACCATCCGGGCGAGGCCGGTCGACATCGCGCTGGCCTGCTGGTGGCCGCACCCGCCGAGCCCGACCCCTTCGAGCAGGCGGTCGGACGTGGCCACGGCGATCGAACCTGGGCCCGAGGGCTCCGCGGCGTCCGCCGGTGCGGATCCCGTCCGTCCGTTCGCCCGACGGAACGGGACCGCCCGCTTCAGATGGCGCCACTCCCACCACTTGACGGCCGATTCGAGACCGACCTGGACGTTCTCGCCCGCGGTGAGGGTGCCGAAGAGCTCGAGCCGCTGGAAGGTCCGGGCCAGGCCCAGCCGTGCCCGGCGATGCGGCTTCATGGTCGTGATCTCGGTGTCGAAGAGCTGCACCGAACCACGTTCGGGCACCTGGAGGCCGCTGATGACGTTGAAGAGGGTCGTCTTGCCCGCGCCGTTCGGTCCGATGAGGCCGGTGACCATCCCGGTGTCGACGGTCAGGCTCACGTCACGGAGCGCGGCGATGCCTCCGAAGTGGACCGCGACCTCCGAGACGGTGAGGGCCGCCTCGGTCGGTGCCTCGACGTCAACCTGCGGCACGTGTCTCCCCCCCGACGACCGCGCCCTGCAGCCGGGCCGGAGGGACGCTCACCGTGCCGGTGGCGTGGCGCCTCGCCCAGGGAAGGGGGATCTGGAAGGCCTCGATGCCGAGGAGCCCGCCGGCGGCCCGCCCGATCAGGATGATCCCGACGCCCGCGAAGATCCCGAGTCCGTTGGGCCAGAGCTGGTTGAGCACCACATAGGTGACCGCGGCGAGAAACGCGCCGGTGACCGTCCGGATGCTCCAGATGGTCACGAACAGGACGAAGATGATGCCGGCGAAGAAGTCGAAGTCCGATGTCCCGACCGTCTGCTGGACCGTTCCGTAGAGAGCGCCCGCGAGGCCGGCCATGCCCGCGGCGATTGCGAAGACCGCAACCTTGGTGAACCCGATGTTGAGGCCGACGGTCGCGTACGCGGCCGGCGAGTCGTTGACCGCGACGAGACGCCGCCCGAAGAGGCTGCGACGGATCGCGAGCACCAGCCAGGCGCTCAGCACGAAGAAGACGGCGACCATCAAGAACTCAGCGGCGTCGCCCCCGAAGGAGAGGCCGGGGAGCACGATGCGGCCCACGGTGACCCCGCCGCTCCCGTAGATGTGCGTGTCGGTGAAGAAGCCGTTGGCCACCGCGTCGGCGAAGGCGAACGTGGCCAGGGCGAGGTAGAGGTCGCGGAGCCGGATCGTCGGCAGGGCGATGAGCGCGCCGACCGCCGCACACACCCCCGTCGCCGCCAGGAGCCCGAGCAGCGAGCCGCCGCCGGCCACCTTGCCCATCACGAACGCCCCGATCCCCATGAAGGAGAACTGGCAGAGCGAGACCTGGCCCGAGTAGCCGGTGACGAGCACCAGGGAGAGTCCGACGATGGCGAGCGTCATGATCACGCCGCCGAGGGTCAGCACCGTCGTGCCGCGGAAGGCCGTGTTGTCGAAGACGACGGCGGCGACGACCGCCAGGGTGAAGAATGCGACGCCGGCGGCGAGCGACTCCCAACCGCTCGCGACGCGGGGGACCCGTGCCGTGGTGAGCCGACCGACCGCGGCCAGGCGGACGGAGGGGACGGTGACCAGCGCGATGAAGAGGAAGATCATCGGCAGGGCCTTCAAGACGTCGGGCTCGAGGCTCTGGGGCAGGTGGGGCAGGACGTAGACGACCGCGTAGTTCTCGAGAAGACCGATGCCGACCGCGGCGGCGAAGGTGATCGGGATGCTCTTGAGGCGGCCCACGATGGCAGCCGCGTACCCGCTCACCACGAGCAGCGTCATCGCCGGGATGTTGAGGCCGGTGGTCTGGGTCGGTGCGAGCAGCACCCCGGCGAGGGCCGCCATCATGAACCCGAGCACCCACCCGTACTGGCTCATCCGGTTCGGCGAGACACCGGACATCGCAAGCAGGCCGGGGTCGTCGACGACCGCCCGGAGGCCGTACCCCGTCCGGGTCGAGTAGAAGAGGAAGCGCAGCGCCGCCGCGACCGCCAGCGCGACGCCGATGATCAGCACCTGCTGGTACTGGATGTTGATGCCCACCATCCGGAACTGGCCGCCGACCAGGTTGTTCACCGACCGTTCGGTGGTCGGGTTCCAGATGATGGTGGCGAGCCCGGTCAAGATGACCATCAGCCCGAGCGTCACCATCACCGGTCGCTCGGCCGACGCGCCGTGCAGCCGCCGCATGAGCACCCGCTCGACCAGGGCACCCGAGAGCGCCGCCCCCACCACGAGGACGATCACCAGCGCGGCGAGCTCCGGCATGTGGTGAACCACGGTGAGCTCCCAGTAGCAGAACGCCGCGATCATCCCGACCGCGCCCTGGGCGAAGTTGAAGACGCCCGACGTGGTGTAGGTGACCACCAACCCGGTGGCCGCGATCGCGTAGCCGGCCCCCAGCATGACGCCGAAGACGGTGTACTGGAGAAAGTTGGTCACCGCTCCGTCCTCATCCCCCCTGCCACGAGCTGGTTCCTGGTCCCTCCGGTCCGGTCAGGCCCCGGGCGGTGCCACGTACTGGTAGTCGCAACGGTACCCGTTGGTGCTGGACGAGATCGGTGGGTCGTCGAGCCGCGTGAAGGCGCCGTTGACCACCTTTCCGATCAGGTAGCAGTTGCTCAGCGTCTTCGCCACCGGGTTGGCGGGGGCGATGATGTGGTTGCCGTCGAAGGTGGTGATCTTGTTGAGCGCCTGCATCAGCGAACCTCTCGACGGATTCGTCCCGGCGTTGGCGAGTCCCTGCGAGAAGAGCTCGGCGGAGAGCCAGCCGTACAGGGTGAAGAGGTCGGGTTGGAAGCCAGGCGACTGGACCTGGATCCAGTGGAGGAACGTGGACACCGCAGGCACCGACTGCGCATCCTCTCCGAGGTACAGCGACTGGTTCTGGTCGAGGTAGTCGCCGTTGACCGCTGACGGTCCACCTGACGACGCGACGAGCGTCTGCGAGTACGTGGCCGCCCCGAGCACCACGACCGGGTGATAGTTCTGGAGTTGGAGGTCCTTCAGCACCGAGGACGCGTAGAGCGCGGGCATCTGGTCGATGAAGAGCATCTTGACCCCGGCGTTCTTCATCTGGATGACGTTCTGGGTGAAGTCGGTCTGGCTCACGTCGAACTGCTGGTCGTAGAGGACCTTGTAGCCGACCTTCTCCATCACGTACTTCTCACCGTTCCAGTCCGTGACCGAGGACGGCTGGTTGGCGACCAGGGTCCCGACCGCATTGACGTCGTTGGGGTACTTGGACTTGAAGTACTGGAGCGAACCCTCCTGCCAGCCGCCGGCGGCCGGCGCCGGGCTGTACACGTTGGGCAGCTTCATGGTGGCGAGGTCGAGGGTGACCGACACGTCGGGGACCCCGGGGTTCTGGGCGAGCACCTGCCCACCGAAGTTGTCCTGGAGGGAGAAGTTGCCGACGAGCGCGAAGTCGCTCTGGATCGCACTGGCCGTGAGCTGCTTGTTGAGGGTCCCCTGGTACTGGTCGTCGCCGGAGTCGACGATGATCTTTCGACCGTTGATGCCACCGGTCGAGTTCACCGAGGCGAAGTAGGCCTCGGCGCCGATCGGCGCACCCTTGAAGATCTGGAGCCACGAGACGTTTCCGACGTGGATCGCGGTCGCCGTCACCCCGGTGTGATCGCTCATCGCGCTGGCCGGGATCTGCGAACCGCCGGAGCTCGACGTGGTCGTCGTGGTCGACGCCGAGTTGGTGGAACTGCAGGCGACGGTGGTGATCGCAACAAGCGCGACGATGGCCAGCGCGCCGATGCGTGTCCTCGCGGATGATGAACCCAATGCTCCCCCTAGGTCGGTCGGTGGTGCGGTGCAGGGCGTCCCCGTGGCGGCCCTGGGGCCGACAGGAATATGTGACTCTACGTCAGAAACCGGCGGCTGTGTCCAGCAAGGTTCACGCCGACGGAGCCGACCGGCCCTCGTCTGAGAGCGCCGGCTCGGTGGGAGCCGGAGCCCTTCCCGCGGTACGCCGGGCGGCCTCGAGGAACCGCACCGCTCCGAGTGTCGCCTGTCGGCACCGGACGGAGACGAGGAGGTCGAACGCGTGCTGGGCCTGGGGGAGCTCGACGTAGGCGACCGGCGAGGTCGACAGGGCGCGCAACCGATCGACGAACCTCCGAGCGACCTCGACAGGAACCAAGGTGTCGTGAGTTCCGTGGACGACGAACATCGGCGGTGCGTCGGCGTCGACCCGGCGGTCCGGTGAGGCCTGCTCGAACACCGGGCGGTCCACGGCGACCTGGGTCTTCATCACGGTGCGTTCGAGGAGCCGCACGAATCCGGGCCCGAGCAGGCCCATCGCGTCGGGATCGCCCGTCATGTCGTAGACGCCGTAATAGGGCAGGCAGGCGTCGACCGAGGTGTCCGCCCCCTCGAACCCGGGCTGCCACTCCGGCGAACCCGGGGTGAGGGCGAGCAGGGCCGAGAGGTGTCCACCGGCCGATCCGCCGGAGACCGCCAGGAAGCCCGGATCGCCGCCGTACTCCGCGATGTGCTCCCTCACCCACGAGAGCGCGCGTTTGCAGTCGACGATCTGGGCCGGCCACGCCGCCCGGGGGCTCAGGCGGTAGTTGACCGAGACGCATACCCAACCGCGCATGGCGAGCTCGTGGAGGAGTGGAAGACCCTGGGTCCACTTGTTCCCCATCACCCACGCCCCACCGTGGATGTAGACGAGGACGGGGGCGCCCGGCTGGCGACGCGTGCGCCTGGTGATCACGTCGAGGCGGTGCCGGTACCTCCCGTCGCCCCAGTAGTCGATGTTTCGCTCCCTGGTGACGGACCGGAAGGGGAACGGGACCGCGAGCACCAGGCGCCACCAGTGCATCCACACCGGCGAGACGACAGGGGTCTCCATGCCGGCGAGCGCCGCGTCGACCACGCGAGCGGAGCGGTGTGCGACCACCGCGAGCCTGAGCAGCCCGACCCACGAGCCGACCGCGAGGACGAGTCCGACCTGCCCGGTCGTCGAGCCGAGCGCACCCAGCGCGTCGCAGAGCGCCGTCGCCACGACCCCGATCGCGAGGAGGTGGAGAGGGAGCTCGTCGGCGAACCAGCCGAGCGTGAAGCTGATGACCACCAGCGGGCCACGACGGACGGTCAGGTGGGCGCTCACGACGAGCGCCGCGACGACGGAGCTGACAAGGAGGGAGACCACGCCCACCTCCTCCATCAAACACGCTCGGGGACCGAGGGGGCGAACGTGTCGCTCTGGGCGCTCAGGGTGCAGGCGCGACCGCCATCGAGGAGGCGCCCTGGCACACCGTGATGGGGTGGCCGAACCGCTGGGTGTGCGACACGTACGGCACCACCGCGTCGTAGCCCTCGACGACGAAGGCGGTCGTCGCTCCCGGGACCGCCACGACGTCGGTCGGGTGCTGGGTCCCCCGACCGCCCGGGCCGGTGGACGCGGTCTGCGGGAGGCGGATCGGACTCCCCGGTGTCGTGAACGAAGCCAGGGGCACTGGCACCAGCCAGTCGTTGGCCGGGTCGACGACGAAGAGGGTGGTGCCGTCGGAGCTCACCGCGACCGCAGCCGGATCGGAGATCCCGAACCGGTCGAAGCTGGTGGCCGGCAGGGCCGTCGACGCCGCAGCCGCGACCGGGACCACCCGCCCACCGAAGTCGGTCCCTCCCTGGCCGGCCACGTACACGGTGGCGCCGTCGCCGGTGATCGCGAGCCCGTGCGGCGAGGCCACCGACGAGACCGTCAGGCCGGTCGGGATCGCGGGACGGGCCTCGGCGGTGGTCGTGTCGACCGGGACGACCGCGCCGGGGACGAGCACGTAGACCATCGCGCTCCGCGGGTCGATCACCATGCCGTCCACGGTGTGGTTCGCCCCGAGATCGAGCGGCGTTCCGACAGCGTGGGTCACGGCGTCGACCGGCACGATGGTCGTCCCGCTCGCCGCGAGGAGGGTGCGGCCGTTCGCCAGCATCACGATCGCCCTCGTCCCGCCCTGGCCCGGGATCGCGATCGGCTTCGACGCCTGCTGGCGGGCGAGGTCGATCGGGATCACCACGTTCGACTCGGCGCCTGCCGATCCGGAGCCCACCGACGCGGTTGAGCCGGCGGTGGTCGTCACCACATAGGCCCACCGGCCGTCGGCAGAGGTCGTGATGGCGAAGTTGCCGAGGGCCGGGGTGCCGGTCACCGGCAGGTGGATCGGCGGCTCGGCGACACCGGTCGCGAGCTCGACCGGGCTGACCGCGTCGGGACAGACGACGTAGCCGACGAGCCCGACGGGTGCGAGCGATGCGCCACTGACCGGACCGGGCTTCGGCGCCGCGAAGACCGAGCAGCCCGCGAGCAGGGATGCCGTCCCGACCAGCGCGGCGAACCTCGACCGCTTCGGGCACCGGCCGCGATGTGCAACGTTGGGTCGGATCGGTGCCATTGCAGGTGCCGACCATAGCGACGCTCTCCCGTCGGGACCGGGCGGAACACCCGGTCCGGTCGCATGCGCACGGTCAGGACGCCGGCAAGGTCCCGTCGACCGGGTCGACCGGGTCGACCGGGTCGACCGGGTCGACCGGGTAGGCGCGGTGTCGGGGAGACCCGGAGGTGCCCGGTTCGGAAGGAGCAAGAGGACGACCAACGCGGCGAGGGCGACCACGACCGCCCCCACCGTGACCGCGAGGCCCATGCCGGAGACGAACGCCGCACGCGCCGCATCGGCCAGCGCGAGACCGAGCCCGCCACCGACATGGGCGGCCACCCCGAGTGCCCCGCCGAGGGATCCGGTGATCAGGTCGTGCACCGGCGGCGGGATCGGCACGTGGGCGAGCGCGGGACTGATCTCGTCCCGATAGCGCGTGTTGAGGAGGCTCCCGAGCACGCCGACGCCGAGTGCCCCGCCGGTCTGCAGCGCGGCTCCGTTCGTGGCGGAGCCCACACCGGCCCGTTCCGGCGGGAGCGAGCCCATCACCGACTCGGTACACGGTGCGAACGCGAGACCGGTGCCGATGCCGAGGAGGAGGAGTGCGGGGAGCACCTCTGCGTAGGTGGTGTGGACGGTCACCCGGGAGAGGATCGCGAAGCCGATCGCAATGAGGACCATTCCGAGGGCGACGACCGGCTTGGTGCCGATCCGCCGCACGATCAGGATCGAGACCGGCGCGACGACGAGCAGGACCCCGGCGATCGGCGCGACGCGCAGTCCGGTCTGGAAGGCGCTGTAGCCGAGAGAGAACTGGAGGTACTGCGTGAGAAGGAAGAGCGCGCCCATCAGAGCGAAGACCACCATCCCCATCGCGCCGATCGCGACCGAAAACCGGCGCGACCGGAAGAAGGAGAGCTCGAGCATCGGGTGGGTCGAATGCCGCTCCCAGAGGACGAAGGCGGTGAGCACGGTGAGCGCACCGACGATCGCACCGAGCACCAGCGGGGACGTGAACGATCGGATCGGCGCCTCGATGATGCCCCACAGCAACAGCCCCATCCCGAGGATCGAGAGGACCGCGCCCAGCGGATCGGGGCGCTTGGACTCGGGATCCTTGGAGTTCGGCACGATCCAGGCCACCGCGACCAGGCCGAGGAGGGCGACGGGCACGTTGACCAAGAAGACCGATCCCCACCAGTAGTGCGCCAACAGCCACCCGCCCGCGACCGGCCCGATCGCCACGCCGAGACCGGTGGTACCCGACCAGATCCCGATAGCACGTGCCCGGTCGTCGGCGTCGGTGAACACGTTGGTGAGGATCGAAAGGGTCGACGGCAAGATGCATGCCGCACCGATCCCCATGAATGCGCGCGACGCGATGAGCCGGCTCGGCGTGTCCGCGAACGCCGACGAAGCGGAGCCGGCGGCGAAGATGGCGAGGCCCACCATGAAGACCCACTTGCGTCCGACCCGGTCGCCGAGGCTGCCCGCGACCAGCAGCAGGCCTGCGAAGACGATCGCATAGGCGTCCACGATCCACTGCAGCTCGCTCGAGGAGGCGTGCATGCTGCGGACGATCGCCGGCAGGGCCACGTTGAGGATCGTGTTGTCGAGGCTGATGATGAGCAGGCTCACGCAGAGCACGGCGAGGACGAGCCACCGCCACCGCTCCGGCGGGTCACCTCGACGGGCGTCGTGCCCGCGGGTCGGGCGGGCGGCTCCGATCGCGGTCATCCCACCGTCGCCAGGATCTTTCCGTCCTGCATCTCGATCGTCCGGTCGGCGGACGCCGCAACGGCATGGTCATGGGTCACCAACACGATCGTCTTTCCGGCCGCATGCACCCGCTGGAAGAGCTCGACCACGCGCTTGCTCGAGACCGAGTCGAGGCTGCCGGTCGGCTCGTCGGCGAGCAGGAACTGCGGGTCGTTGGCGAGCGCCCTTGCGATCGCGACCCGCTGACGCTCGCCGCCGGAGAGCTGGGTGGGACGGCGGAATTCGCGGCCGTCGAGCTCCACGTCGGCGAGCAGCTGCAGCGCCCGTTGCCGGCGCGCGTCACGCCGGAGCGGACCGCCGAACATCGCAACTTCGACGTTCGCGACGACGGGCTGCTGGGGAAGGAGGTTGTGCAGCTGGAAGACGAGGCCGACGTCCTCGCGCCGGAAGCGACTGATGTCGCGGACGCGGGAGAGATCGAGCCCGCCGACGGACACCGTCCCGGACGTCGGGACGTCGAGCGAGGCGACGAGGTGCAGCAGAGTCGACTTGCCGCAACCGGAAGGACCCGTGATCGCCACGAATTCCCCGCGCCGGACCTCGAGGTCCACCGACCGGAGCGCGCGCACGTTGCCCTCGAAGACGCGGGACACCCCTCGGACCTCGATTCCCGCGTCGGGTCGTGTCCGTTCACTCATGGCTCAACGCCTCGAGGGGAGTGAGACGCGCCGCTCGGACAAGCGGGTAGATCGCTCCGAGCAGGGTCATTCCGAGCGCGGTGAACAGGGCGCGCCAGAACGCGCCTGCAGAGAAGCTCGTGTGCAGGATGCCCTTCAGGGCGGGCAGCTGCTCGAGGCCCCACGACACCAGAAACGACAGCCCGACCCCGACCATGGCTCCGAGCAGAGCCAGGACCAGGCTCTCCCCGAGGAGGAGGCCGACCAGACGCCGCCGCGTCCAGCCGATGGACCGGAGCAGGCCGAACTCCCGGATCCGCTCGAACACCGTGAGCAGCATCGTGTTCCCGACGATGACGGCGCCGATGACGATCGCGAGCGCCGTCGAACCGGTGACGGCGGCCTGCAGGTACACGAGGTTGCGGTCGGCCCGACCGAACTGGGTCGCGGTGCGGATGGTGGTGAGCTGCGGCATCTCGTGGTCGATTCGGGCGGTGACGGTGGAGATCCGCGTGCCCGGGGTCACCTTTGCGAACACGAGCGTGACGATGCCCGGCACCCGGTTGTACCCCTGGACGGCCGGGAGCGGGAACATCGCTCCCGAGTCGCCGAACTCGTTTCCGGTCGAGTAGATGCCCACCACCGTGTTGGTCGTGCCGTTCCCTTTGAAGGAGTCACCGACGTGGAGTCCGAAGTTCGACGCGGCACGCCAGCCCAGCAGGACCTCGTTGGTCGCGGTCGCGCCGTATGGCCGACCTGCCACGAGGGTGACGCCGAAGGACGCGAGGTCCTGGGGGTTGATCCCGATCTCGATGAAGACCGGGTTGCCGGCGTTCAGGTGCTCGGTCTCGACGAGGACCCCGACTGCGCTCGCGACGCCGGGCGTCGCCGCGATCCTCGCCAGCTCGGTCTGGTCGATCGTGCTCGAGAGAAGGTCGTTGACATTCTTCTGTGCGACGGTGAAGTCGGCCTTGCCGATTCCCATGACTGCCGCGGCGGACTGCTCGAGACCACTGCTCGTGACCGCGAGGGTGACCACGGTCATCACCGCGAACGCGATCGCGAACGCGAGCCCGAACGACCGGCTCTTGCGCATCCAGAGGTTGCGGAGCGTGAAGGAGGCAAAGGTCATGCCGGGCGCACTCCGCCCACTTGGGACACCCACAGCTCTCCTGCCGCGCCGCTCCCTCGATTCACCGCATCCTCCTTCTCCTCTCACGCCATGGTCGGGCCGGCGACCCGGTGCGGCTAGGGCCGAAGGTCATCGCAGGTAGGAGTCGCCAAGTCCCGGCGGCGCGGGACCTTTGGCCCTGCCTCGCCCAGAGGGCTGCTCCGTACCATGAGACGAGCATGGAGGCGACGACCGTGGGCGATCCACCCCGCCAGGAGGCCCGGTCCGCCGCGGACGCGGACGCGGCCGCGACCCCGGCGACCGCGGCGGACCCCGATCAGCGGCCCCCTCCCGCCGCCGCCGTCCAGCGCAGGCTTGCGGGGGTGACCCGCGGCAGCCGCCGGTTCCTCGTGGTGAGCGTCGTGCTCGGCGTCGCAACTGCTGTCGCGGTCACCGGACAGGCCTGGTTCCTCTCGACCGTCGCCTCCGGCGCGTTCGTCCGCGGGCGGACGTTGTCCGAGCTCGTCGTGCCGGTCCTGGCCCTCCTCGGGGTGGTCGTCGCACGGGCGCTGATCGCATGGGGATCGGAGCGATCGGCCGTCCGGGCATCGGTCAGTGCGAAATCGGCGCTCCGCCGCGCGCTGGCCGAGCGCGCGGCGACAGGTCCGTCGACCGGCGCGAGCGGACCCACGGGCGGACCGGCTGCGATCGCCGTGCTCGCCACGACGGGCATCGACGCCCTCGACGGCTACTTCTCCCGCTACCTCCCCCAGGTCTTCCTCGCAGTGATCGTCCCGCTCACGGTGATCGCCGTCATGGCCGCCAACGACTGGATCTCGGCGGTGATCGTCGCGGTCACGGTCCCCCTCATCCCGCTCTTCGGCGCACTGGTGGGCGCCGCCACACGCGAGCACAGCGACCGGGAGCTACGGACGCTCCAGCGGCTGGCCGCGCACTTCTACGACGTCGTGGCCGGCCTTCCGACGCTCAAGGTGTTCGGGCGGGCGAAGGCGCAGGCGAAGGCGATCGAGGAGAGCTCCGAGCGCTACCGCGTCGCCACGATGTCGACGCTCCGCATCTCCTTCCTCTCCTCGCTCGTCCTCGAACTGGTCGCCACCGTCTCGGTGGCGCTCGTCGCCGTCGCGGTCGGACTCCGACTGCTCGGCGGGCACCTCCCGTTCTCCACGGCACTCTTCGTCCTGGTGCTCGCGCCCGAGGCCTACCTCCCGCTCCGAGCGCTCGGGACCCACTACCACGCGTCCGCGGCGGGGATCGCCGCCGCGGAGCAGGTCTTCACGGTGCTCGACCGGCCGGTCGGGACCGGACGGGTCGGGACCGGACGGCTCGGGCTGGCGGTTCCCGAGCTCACTCGCTCCGGCCTCGCGGTCGAGGGGCTCTCCGTCGTCCACGCCGGCAGGCGTCGTCCGGCCCCGGACGGGCTCACCTTCACCGTCGCGACAGGGGAGGTCGTGGCCCTGGTGGGCCCGAGTGGGAGCGGGAAGTCGACCGTCCTCTCGGTCCTCTGCGGCCTGACGGCTCCGACGCGTGGCTCGGTGTGGATCGGCGGCACCGACCTCGCCGCGCTCGACCTCGAGTCCTGGAGATCCACCCTCGCCTGGGTGCCCCAACGGCCGCACCTCTTCACCGCCTCGGTCACGGACAACGTGCTGCTCGCCGAGCCGGGGGCCGGACCACGGGCGTTGCACGCTGCGATGGCCGACGCCTGCCTCGACGAGGTCGTCGCCCGACTGCCGGACGGTGCGGCGACCCGCTTGGGAAGTCGCGGGGTGGGCCTGTCCCATGGGGAACGTCAGCGGGTCGCTCTCGCGCGTCTGTTCCTCCGCGACGCCCCGGTGCTGCTCCTCGACGAGCCGACCGCGCATCTGGACGGCCGGACGGAGGACGCCGTGGTGGAAGCGCTCGCGCGCCGGACCATCGGGCGCACCGTCCTCCTCGTGACCCACCGCCCAGCGCTCCTCGGGCTGGCGGACCGGATCGTCGAACTGACTCCTGCAGAGGTCGGTCGATGACAGAGAGGACGGTCGGGAAACCCGAGGACGGGTCGGCACCACGCGCGTCGATCGCGTCGACCCTCGCGTTCGTCCGGCCGGCCGCGGGACGGCTCACGGTCGCCGCGTTGCTCGGTGCCGGGGCGATCGCGGCGGCAATCGGCCTGCTGGCGGTCTCTGCCTGGCTGCTCTCACGTGCGGCCCTCCACCCCGGCCAGTCGGCACTCGCCCTTGCGATCGTGCTGGTGCAGCTGCTCGCACTCAGCCGTGGGCTGCTGCGCTACGGCGAGCGCCTGGTCAGCCACGATGCGGCGTTCCGGCTGCTCGGCAGATCGAGGGTGCGCTGCTACCGCCAGCTCGAACGGCTCGCGCCGTCCGGGTTGGTCGCCTTCCGGGACGGCGACGTGCTCGCCCGCGTGGTCGGTGACGTCGACTCCCTGCAGGACCTGGTGCTGCGCGTCGTCCAGCCGTTCGCGGTCGCGCTCCTGGTCGGGGTGGCGACGGTGGCCTTCGTCTGGACGCTCCTCCCTGCGGCCGGGATCGTGCTGCTGGTGGCGCTCGCGCTCGCAGCGACGGTGGTCCCCTGGCTCACCGGCGCGCTCGCACGGCGCGGTGCGGCCGACGAGGCCGCGGTCCGCGGCGAGCTGGCCGCATCCGTCGCCGACCTGGTCGAAGGCGGTGACGAGCTCGCGGTCTACGGCGCGACCGACGTCCAGCTCGCGCACCTCGAAGACCTCGACCGCACGCTCGGCGCTGTCGGCGTGAGCCATGCGAACACCGCGGGTGTCGGCCTCGCCCTGACGACCCTGTGCACCGGCCTCGCCACCTGGGGGGCGCTGGTGGTCGGTGTCCCGGTCGTGCACGCGGGGCGCCTGTCGGGGGTCTGGCTCGCACCTCTCGCCCTCATCCCGCTCGCCGCATTCGAGCTCGTCTCGGGCCTGCCCGTCGCGACCCAGACCCTCCAGTCGGCCAGGGAACGCGTCGCCCGGCTCTTCGCCATCGACGCGACGCCAGACCCGGTCCCCGAGCCCGCCGCGGCCGTCGATCCACCGGTCCCGCCGGTCGCCGTCGAGGTGCGCGGTCTCACCGTCACCTACCCCGGGGCCACCCGTCCCGCACTGCGCGGCGTCGATCTCCGACTGGCTCCCGGTCGCCGAGTCGCCGTCGTCGGGAGAAGCGGCGCGGGGAAGTCGACCCTCGCGTCGGTGCTGGTCGGCTTCGTCCCGGTCGGAGGAGGCGACGTGACGCTCGACGGCGTCCCGGTGGACCTGCTGCGCGGCGACGCGCTCCGCCGCCTGGTCGGGATGGTCGGGCAGGACGCACACCTCTTCGACACCACGCTTGCGGCCAACCTGCGCATCGGACGCGTCGACGCCACCGATGCCGATCTCTCGGCGGTACTCGACCGGGTGGGTCTCGGACCCTTCCTCGACGGTCTCCCCGACGGGCTCGCGACGGAGGTCGGGCGATTCGGCACCCGCCTCTCGGGTGGTCAGCGCCAGCGAATCGCTGTCGCCCGCGGTCTCCTCGCGGACTTCCCCGTGCTGGTGCTCGACGAGCCGGCCGAGCATCTCGACGCCGCGGCAGCCGACGAGCTGGCCGCGGACCTCCTCACGTGGACCGTGGGACGGTCGACCCTGCTCATCACCCACCGCCTGGCCGGGCTCGAGGCGGTCGACGAGATCGTCGTCCTGGAGGACGGCCTGGTGGTCGAACGCGGCTCGCACGACGTGCTCCTCGCGACCGGCGGGACCTACGCGGACCTGTGGTGGAACGAGCGGCGAAACGACCTCGCCCTCGACGCGTCGGGCACCCCGTCCGGGTCGTGCCACACGCGCCGGAGCCGTCATCGCGACGGGGACGCAGACCGGGACGAACGGAGGGTCGCCTCATGAGCACCGATCTCGCCCGATGGCAGTTCGCGACGACCTCCATCTACCACTTCCTCTTCGTCCCCGTCACCATCGGGCTGGCGTTCCTCGTCGCACTGCTCCAGACCGCGTGGTACCGCAACGACGACCCGGCCTATCGGCGACTCGCCAGGTTCTTCGGAACCCTGCTCCTCATCAACGTCGCGGTCGGCGTGGTGAGCGGTCTCGTCCAGGAATTCGAGTTCGGCATGAACTGGTCGGCCTACTCGCGCGAAGTGGGCAACATCTTCGGAGGTCCGCTCGCGATGGAGGGTCTGCTCGCGTTCTTCCTCGAGTCGACCTTCCTCGGGCTTTGGATCTTCGGATGGGACCGGCTCTCGAAGAAGGTCCACCTGGCGTGCATCTGGCTGGTTGCGGGCGCCACCATGCTGTCGGCGGCGTTCATCATGGCCGCCAACTCGTGGATGCAGCACCCGGTCGGCTACGTGCTCGACGCCCAGCACCAGCCGGTTCTGACCGACATCGTCGCGATCTTCACCAACCCGGTCTTCCTGTGGAGCTACGCCCACGTGCTCCTCGCCTCGTTGGTGACCGGCTCGTTGGTCATGCTCGCCGTCTCCGCGTGGCAGCTGCGCAAGGGTCGTGCGCCCGAGGCGTTCACCCGCACCGCCACGATCTCGATGGTCGTGCTGATCCCCTCGCTCGTGCTCACGCTCTTCGTCGGCAGTGAGCTGGGCGTCGTGGAGGGGACCTACCAGCCGATGAAGATCGCCGCGGCCGAGGCCCAGTGGAACACCTGCAGCTCGCACTGCTCGTTCTCGCTCTTCCAGATCGGCGGAGGTTCCAACGACCAGAACCCGACCAAGATCATCGAGATCCCCGGCTTGTTGTCGGTACTCGCCACCAACCACCTCGACGGGAGCGTCCAGGGCATCGATCAGCTCCAGGCCCAGGACGTGAAGGAGTACGGACCCGGCAACTACGTGCCCAGCGTGTTCATCCAGTACTGGTCGATGCGGGTCATGGCCTACCTCGCCGCGATCATGCTCGTCTTCGCCCTCTGGGGCGCCTGGCTGCTCGCGAAGCACCGGTTGGCGCGCTCGAAATGGTTCCTCCGACTGGCCACCTGGGCGGTACTGGTGCCCTTCGTGATGAACACGGCGGGGTGGATGCTCACCGAGAACGGCCGCCAGCCGTGGATCGTCCAGGGGTTGATGAAGACCGCGGCGGGCGTCTCGCCCACCGTCAGCTCGGTCGACATCTGGATCTCCCTGGCCGTCTTCGTCGCCGTCTACGCCGTGCTCGGCGCGGCCGACGGTTATCTCATGGTCCGCTACGGGCGACGGGACCTCACCACGGACGGCGAGTCGGGTGACGGGCCGTCCGACTCCGGACACACCGACGCCGAGTCGGCGCTCATCTACTAGGAGGAGGTCGCCGTGCATCTGAGCACGCTGTGGTTCGTGGTCGACGGGATCTTCTGGATCGGGTTCTTCGTCCTGGAGGGATTCGACTTCGGGGTTGGCATGTTGCACCCGTTCGTCGGACGCGACGAGACGGAGCGTCGGATCGTCGTCAACTCGATCGGACCGGTGTGGGACGGCAACGAGGTCTGGCTCATCGTGGCCGGGGCGGTGATCTTCGCAGCGTTCCCCTCGTGGTACGCGACGATGTTCTCGACCTTCTACCTCGCGCTCGTCGTCGTGCTCCTCGCGCTGATGCTGCGAGGCGTCTCGTTCGAGTACCAGCGCAAGATCGACGACCCGCGATGGCGGGCATTCTTCCGCTGGTCGCTCGTGATCGGCAGCGCGCTGATCCCGCTGCTCATCGGGGTGGCTTTCGGGGACATGCTCCACGGCCTGCCCATCGACCAGGCGCACAACTACACCGGCACCTTCTTCGGCCTGTTGACCCCCTTCGGGCTCTATACCGGCGTGACCATGGTGGTCGTGTGCCTCCTCATGGGTGCGACGTACCTCAACTTGAAGACCGTCGGGCCGCTGCACGCGCGCGTCGTGCGCCTCTCGGGCGTGCTCGGTTGGATCGCCGCGGTCGTCGTCTGGGGGTTCGTGACCTGGGCGCATCTCGGCTACGGGAGCGGGTTCGTGCCCAAGCCGACCGAGGCGATCGCCGTGCTCGCGACCGTGGCGGCCGCCTGGCTGGCGAGCGGGCGCCACGAGGGCTGGGCGTTCGTCGCAGCCGCGGTCGGGGTCGCCTCGGTGGTCGGCTCGCTCCTCGCCGAGCTCTATCCGAGGGTCATGGTGTCGACGACGAACGCCGCCTACAGCCTCACCGTCGCGAACACGGCGAGCTCGCCCTACACACTGAAGGTGATGACCATCGTCGCGGTGATCTTCTTTCCGGTGGTCCTCGTCTACCAGGCGTGGTCGTATCACGTCTTCCGGGGGCGGCTCCGTGCGCCGAGTCCCGCGGTGGGGGAGCCCGCCGCCGCGGGCGACGCCCCGTGACCCCCCGTGTTCAGGAAGTCTCACCCGCCGCACGCCGCGCCTGCGCGGCGCGATCGTGACGGGAGGCGCGCGACCGCCGGTAGGTCTCGTCGGGCCGGATCGGGAAGCGGACCGTCACGGTTCCCTCGGCCGAGGCAGTGGTCACGGCGAATCCCGAGTGCGCGAAGACTGACAGCATGTCGTGGTTCTCGCTCAGGGTCTGGGCGGTGAAGACCGTGATGCCGTTGGTCCATGCGGCCTCCGCGAGGGACTCGAGCAGGAGGGTCCCGATCCCATGGTGCTGATACTCGTCGACGACCACGAAGGCGACTTCGGCCTCGGTCGTCCCCGGGGCACGCTCGTACCGTCCGACCGCCACCAGCTCGCCCCCGTCGGAGGCGACGAAGGCCATGCGGTTCACGTAATCGACGGTGGTGAAGCGGCTGACCTCCTTCGGGGTCAGCGCCAGGTGCATGAAGAAGAAGCGCCGGTAGATCGATCGTGTCGAGAGGCGTCCGTGGAATGCGACAAGTCCGTCCGCGTCGTCCGGTCGGATCGGCCGGACGCGCACGACCGTCCCCACCTTCGTGACCGCGTCCCGCTCGAGCTCGGCCGGATACCGGACCGTCGGTGGCTGCACCTCCGACCGCCCGGGATCGCCCATCGACCGATGCTACGGCGAAGGCAAGCGGCCGGATCGGCGGTTCAGGCGGTGGCGGCGAGGCGGTCCTCGCCGACCGGTCGCCGGACGACGACCACTGGACACGGCGCGTGGTCGGCGCACTGGCGGGCCACCGAACCGAGGAGCAGGGCCCGCCAGCCTCCGCCGCCTCGGGCGCCCACCACGAGGAGGTCCGCACCGCGGCTCGCCTCGAGCAGGACGGAGACCGGGCTGCCCTGAGAGGCGACCGCCTCGAAGGGGACGGTCGGATCGAATGCCTTCGCCACATTGCCCGCTTCATCGGCGACCACGTGGGCGGCCTCGTCGTACGGGTCTGGCGGCCCCGTCACGACCGAGCTCGCCGTCGGTTCGTGCCACCCGTGGATCGCATCGACCCGCGCACGACGGGTCTGTGCCTCGGCGAGGCCCCAGCGCAGCGCTTCGAACGATCCCGGCGATCCGTCGATCCCCACGACGATGCGGCCGCCCGCGCGGAGGGGCGCGGGATCGTCCTCGTCAGAGTGCACGACGACCACCGGGCACATCCCGTGCTCGACGCACTGGTGGCTGACCGACCCGAGCAGGAGTCCCGTGAATCCGCCCACCCCCCGTGCACCGACCACCAACAGGTCGGCTCCGCGGCTCGCTTCGATCAGCCCGGGTGCACCGGCACGTTCGACGCACTCGCCCCGGACGACCACGGAAGGGTGCCTGGTCGCGACCAGCCCTACCGCGTCCTCGACCGCCGCCTCGAAGGGGAGCTCGTCGTGCCCGCCCTCCGGGTACCAACCGGGCACACCTCTCGGCCGCCCGGTCCCTGCGTAGACGACCCGGAGCACCGAGCCCCGCAGCTTGGCCTCGTCCGCGGCCCACTTGACGGCCGAACGGGCGTGGTCGGAGCCGTCGATGCCGACCACGACAGTCGTCTCGACGTCCGAGTGGATCGTCACAGCATGGAGTCCAGGGTGCCGTCACGCAGCTTGGCGATCTCGGCGGCCGTGAACGCGATGTCCTCGATGCAGTACGGGTTGAGCGACGACTTCATGGAACGGTTCGACCTCGGTTCCGTCCCCCTGTGCTCCGTGATCCGGCGCATGGTCTCCTCCTTGCCTCGCGGTGAGCTCCGTCTGCTCCCAATTGCAGTCCCGAGAGCGGTTCGGTCATAGGGCCGAAGGTCATCGCCGCGAAGAACTCGCACCGACCCCTGTACGGCGGGGCCTCGAGCGGTCATCATGGTGGAACGGCCGATGTCGGCGGGCCGCAGCCGGTCGGTCGGGCAGTTGCAACATGGGGGCGGCTCCAAGAAGGAGACGACGATGGCACTGGAGGTCCCGGAGAGGCCGGAGGCGATCCGTGAGGGGCCCGTTGCGGCACCCGCAAGCGAGTCGGCACGCCGCCTGGACCGGCTCGCGCCGCTCATCCACGAGCTGGTCGCCTGGGATCTCGTGTACCGAACGGACGCCGGCGAGTTCGTTCTCCACGACGACGTCCAGCACCGCCTCGCCGAGCTCACCGCCCTGCGGCACCAACCGGCGGCGCAGCTGTATATCGGCAGGCTGTGTCAGCGATGTGGCACCGTCGGTGTCACCCGCCTGCTCGACGGCGTCCACGTGTGCTCCGCATGCTCGCTCGCGGAGCGGGCCGAGCCGGCGCTCCCGGTCGAGCCCGATCCGTCCCCGACGCGCCCCGAAACGCGATCGCGCTGGCACCGCAAAGCGGGCTGAGCCGGAACCGGCGGAGGCACTGCCGACACCGCTTCCCCTCGGGACGTTCGGCCCTACCCCGGTCAACGCCGGTGGCACACCGTGGACGCAGAGAGCGTTCAAAGGAGGTGCACCATGCTCGAGACCGAACGAGAAGGCATCGACGCCGACCGCGGCGACGAGGCACGCCATGAGCTCGTCGACAACGTAGGGCGCGCGCTCGACGAGGTGCGGTCGCGGATCGACGAGCTCCTGGTCCGGGTGGACCTCGCCAGCCTCGACGTCCGCGACGAGCTGCGCGTCCGCATCAATTCTGCGGAGAGCGCCTACCTCACGGCTCGAAAGCGCCTCGGCGAGGCCCGCAACGACACGTCCCAGGACCTCCGCGGCCTGCGCCGCTCGCTCGACCAGCTGCTCGGCGATCTGCGCGGCGCGCTCGAGGGGGTCGAGCGCGTGGTCCGACAGCGCACACGCTCGTAACCGGGGCGATGTCGTGGGACGCCGGCTCGGCTGCCACCGCTGAGGGACGAACGACCGGGACGGGACGCATGCCGACCGACTCGATGTACACGAAACTGCTCGACGCCGCACTGCGCGAACCGACCGGTGCGGACGACAGCGCCGCCGAGGCGAATACCGACGACCTCCTCGCGGAGGTGCTCAGGCGCAGGCGGCAGATGAGGGCGAGCCAACCGGCTCCCGCGGGTTCGGGGTGGGCCGCAGGGGCGGTGGCTGACCAGGTCGCCTACGACGCCGCGCTGATCCGTCTGGCGCGGATGCTCGGGATCGGGTGCGACGTCGGTCGGTTCGCGACGCCCGAGCACGAGCGTTCGACACTCGAGGCCCGGCTCGCCGAGCGCGGCTTCCGTCTCGACGCACTCGAGGGCGAAGGCGAGCTCATCCCCTGGCCGACCGCCGAGGCGCCGGAGCGCTGATCAAGTGCCGGCGCTGATCAAGTGCCGGTCTGGTCGTTGCGGAGCGCCTGCGCCGAGCGCTCTGCAACCCGCGTCGCGTAGGTCGCCGCCTGAGTGCGGCGCTCCATACCGAGCTTCGAGAGCAAGTTGGAGACGTAGTTCTTCACCGTCTTCTCCGCGAGGTACATGGTTTCCGCAATTTGCCGATTGGTCTGCCCGTCCGCGATGAGATCGAGGATCCGGCGCTCCTGAGACGTCAGGCCCGCGAGCAGCGGATCCTCCTCGGAGCCCGTCCGCAGACGCTCGAGCACCCGTTCGGTCAGTGCCGGGTCGAGCAGTGTCTCGCCGGACGCGACCCGCCGCACATCCGCGACCAGGTCCGATCCCCCGACCTGCTTGAGCACGTATCCCGCAGCGCCGGCCATGATCGAGGCGAAGAGGGCGTCGTCGTCGGCGTACGAGGTCAGCATCAAACAGGCGATCCCGGGGAACTTCGAACGGATCTCGCGGCAGACCTCGACGCCGCTCCCGTCGGGGAGCCGGACGTCGAGAACCGCGACGTCCGGTTGGGTCGGTGGGATCCGAGAGAGCGCCTCGGCCACGGAAGCGGCCTCGCCGACCACCTCGATGTCGTCTGCGGCCTCGAGCAACGACCGGAGACCGGTGCGCACGACCTCGTGGTCGTCGAGCAGGAACACGCCGATGCTCATCGGAACGACCTCCTCACTCGATCTGGCCTCGGCGTCCCGTGGTCGTCGCACACGATCGCGACGATCGCGTCGCGGCCCACGTCCCGTCGGGGCTGTACCTGTGGACGACCTCTATGAACAGGACTAGCCTAGTCAGTGATGTCATCCGGGGCGCTACAGGGCCCCGCGCCGGGTCCACCGTCGAACGACGTGCCGTCGTACCGGTCGATCGAGGATCCCGTCCACCTGCGCCGCGTGCTCGAGGCGACGCTCCTGCTCGAGGCGAACCTCGACCTGCCCACACTGCTCGACCGCATCGTCGGCGAAGCACGCTCGATGACCAACGCCCGCTACGGGGCACTCGGCGTGCTGAACGACGAGCGGACCGCACTGACGGAGTTCATCACGGTGGGGATCGACCCCGGGCTTCGCGAGAAGATCGGCCTCCCGCCGACCGGACTCGGTGTGCTCGGACTCCTGATCTCCGATCCGAAACCGATGCGGCTCGCGCAGATCGGCACCCATCCGGACCGGAGCGGCTTCCCCGAGCACCACCCGCCGATGACCTCGTTCCTCGGCGTCCCGATCAAGGTCCGCAACGAGGTCTACGGCAACCTCTACCTGACCGACAAGATCGGGTGGTCGGAGTTCAGCCTCGACGACCAGGAGCTCGTCGAGGCCCTCGCACTCACTGCCGGCGTCGCCATCGAGAACGCGAATTTGCACCGCCGGGTCCAGGAGTTGGCCGTGCTCGAGGAGCGTGACCGCCTCGCCCGGGACCTCCATGACACGGTGATCCAGCGTCTCTTCGCGGTGGGCCTCACCCTTCAGAGCCTCGCCGGCTCGACCGATGGCGCAGCGGTCTCCGAGCGTCTGAACGCCGCGATCACCGACATCGACGACACGATCAGGCAGGTGCGCACGAGCATCTTCGAGCTCGGATCCTCGGAGGTCGACCGCGGGATCCGCTCCGCGGTCATCTCCCTCCTGCGCGACCTCAACCCGATGGTCGGCTTCGACGTCCGGGTCACCTTCGACGGTCCGGTCGACGCAGTGGTCGACGGGCACCTGTTCGAACACCTGTTGGCCACGATCCGCGAGGCTGTGACCAACATCGGCCGGCACGCGCAGGCGACCCGGGCCACGGTGAGCGTCTCGGTCGAAGAGGGGCGGTGCCGGCTGATCGTCGCCGACAACGGGCAGGGCCTCGGTGAGCGTGACACCCGCGCCGGCGGTTTCGGGCTCGTGAACATGCGGAGGCGGGCCGAGAAGCTGCACGGCACCTTCGAGATCGGCGGGGGCACGGCTGGCGGAACCCGGTTGACCTGGGACGTGCCGGTCGTCTCCTGAAGCACGGTGCCGGTCACGCATGCCCGGCGGTTGCGTCAGGGAGGTGGTCTCCGTTGTGACCAATGCCCCTACTGGGCACGCGCTCCGGCCCGTACCGTGCAGATCAGAGGGACCAACGGGGTCCGCTCGACGCCGTGGCGCCAGGTCCGTGCGGGACCGGCACGGTGTCCGAGACGGGATCGGAGGCACCATGAACGCGAGCTCGACCGACCTGCGCCGACCGCGGTCGACCCCGATACTGTTCGACTCCGGACGATGACCCTCGCCGTCCGATCGGAGATCGGGCACCTCCGCCAGGCGATCGTGCACCGTCCCGGTCTCGAGCTGTCACGCCTCACCCCCGAGAACATCGGCGAGCTCCTCTTCGATGACGTGATGTGGGCGACCAAGGCGAAAGAGGAGCACGACGCGTTCGCCGAGGCGCTCCGCGAAAAGGGGGTGCGCGTCCACTACTACGGCCAGCTTCTCGCGGAGACGCTCGAGCTGCCCGAAGGGAGGGCCTTCGTCCTCGACCGCATCTGCACCCCTGAACTGTTCGGACCGCCACTGGTGGACCCGGCGAGACGGCTCTTCGAAGAGCTCGACGGCGAGACGCTCGCGCAGTTCCTCGTCGGCGGCGTGCTGAAAGCGGACCTCCAGCCGCTGCGGGCCCACAGCCTGAAGTGGGACATACTGCGGGCAGACGACTTCTTGTTGCCGCCACTTCCCAACCACCTCTTCCAGCGCGATAACTCGTGCTGGATCTACGGCGGGGTGACCATCAACCCGATGGCCAAGCCGGCCCGACAGCGTGAGTCGCTGCACACGCGGGCGATCTACCGCTTCCATCCGCTCTTCACCGGGGACACGTTCACCTTCCTCTACGGAGACGAAGACCGGAGCCTGCAGCCCGCCACGCTCGAAGGAGGCGACGTCCACGTCCTGGGAGACGGAGCGGTGCTCATCGGCATGGGAGAGCGCACGACGCCCATGGCCGTGGAGATCGTCGCCCGCGCGCTCTTCTCCCACGAGCTCGCACGGGCGATCGTCGCGATCGAGCTGCCGCGCAGTCATGCCTTCATGCACCTCGACACGGTGATGACGATGGTCGACCGGGGCACCTTCGTCCTCTACCCCTACTTCGACCGTCACCTCCGGAGTTGGACCGTCACTGCGGGTGACCGACCGGACCACCTCACCGTCACCCGGAACCAACACCTCTGGGAGACGCTCGCGGAGCTGCTCCGTGTCCCCGATGTGACGGTGCTGACCACCGACGAGGACATCCGTGCCGCCGAGCGCGAGCAGTGGGACGACGGCACCAACTACCTCGCGGTCGCGCCCGGCGTCGTGCTCGGCTACGAGCGCAACGTCGCGACCAACACCATGCTGCGCAAGCACGGGATCGAAGTTGTCACTGTCGCCGGCAGCGAGCTCGGGCGCGGTCGAGGCGGACCCCGCTGCATGACCTGCCCGATCGAGCGCGATGCGGCCTAGCGGACCCGGGTCGGACCCGCCGGTGGACCTTCATGGACGGAGCCTGCTGAAGGAGATCGACCTGACCCGGGAGGAGTTCCGCTCCCTGGTCGAACTCGGAGGGAAGCTCCGTGCTGAGAAGCGGTCTGGCACGGAGGTTCCACGGATGACCGGGCGCAACATCGCCCTCATCTTCGAGAAGGCCTCCACGCGGACGCGATCCGCATTCGAGGTGGCCGCCCACGACCAGGGCGCACACGTGACCTACCTCGGACCGGAGGAGTCCCAGATCGGGCACAAGGAGTCGATGAAGGACACCGCGCGGGTCCTCGGGCGGATGTTCGACGGTATCGAGTTCCGGGGCTTCAGCCAGGAGTCGGTCGAGGTGCTCGGTCGGTTCGCCGGCGTACCGGTGTGGAACGGACTGACCGACCAGTGGCATCCCACCCAGATGCTGGCCGACGTCCTCACCATCCGCGACGCGGTCGACAAGCCGCTCGAAGACGTCGCCCTCTGCTACGTCGGGGACGGACGGAACAACACCGCCAACTCGCTGCTCGCGACCGGTGCGCTGCTCGGGCTCGACATCAGGATCGCTGCGCCGGACGCGTTGGCCCCGTCCGACGAGGTCTGCCGCATCGCCGCGCAGCTCGCCGCCGGATCCGGTGCACGGGTGCACGTCGGTGCCGATCCGAGCGAGGCGGTCGACGGCGTGGACGTCATCTACACCGATGTCTGGGTCTCGATGGGCGAGCCGGTCACCAGCTGGGACGAGCGGATCAAGCTCCTGCTCCCCTACCAGGTCAACACCTCCCTTCTCGAGGCGACCGGAAATCCGTCGGTCAGGTTCATGCACTGCCTGCCCGCCCTCCACAACACCGAGACCGAGCTCGGCCGCCAGGCGGCCGAGCAGTGGGGGCTCGACGCGCTCGAAGTGACCGACGACGTGTTCGAGTCCTCCGCCTCGATCGTCTTCGACCAGGCCGAAAACCGGCTGCACACCATCAAGGCCGCCATGGTGGCCACTGTGGGCGACTGAGGTGTTGGTGGTCGCGGCGGTCGGTGGCAACGCCCTGCTCGAGCGCGGCGAGACACCGGCCGCGGAGATCCAGGAGAAACACGTCACCGCGGCGGTCGAGACCCTCGCTCCGCTCGCTCGCGACCACGACCTCGTGGTGACCCACGGGAACGGACCCCAGGTCGGGCTCCTCGCGCTCGAGAGTGCCCGCGATCCCGACCTGCCCCATCCCTATCCTTTCGACGTGCTGGGCGCGCAGACCCAGGGCATGATCGGCTACTTCCTCCTCCAGGCGCTGGAGAACGCCCTCCCCGGGCAGGAGGTCGTCAGCCTCGTCTGCCAGACGCTCGTCGACGCCGACGACCCCGCGTTCGCCGTGCCGACCAAGTTCGTCGGACCCGCGTACACCGAGACCGAGGGCAACCGTCTGGCCCGGCAGTGGGGTTGGGAGCTGCGGCGCGACGGTACCGTGTGGCGGCGTGTGGTGCCCTCTCCCGAGCCACGGGCCATCGTCGAGCTCTCGACGATCCGCATGCTGATCGGGGACGGTGCCGTCGTGGTCTGCGCCGGAGGTGGGGGGATCCCGGTCTGCAGGACGGGCGAAGGCACTCTCCGCGGCATCGAGGCGGTCGTCGACAAGGACCTCACCGCGTCGTTGCTCGCACGCGAGCTCGGAGCGGACGTCCTCGTCATCCTCACCGACGTCGACCACGTCGAGCTCGACTTCGGCACCAGCGCAGCGCGCGCCATCGGCCACATCGCGTGTGCGGCGCTGCGGCGTGAGTCCTTCCCCGCAGGCTCGATGGGACCGAAAGTGGACGCGGCCTGCCGGTTCGTCGAGGCGACGGGCAGGCCCGCCATGATCGGCAACCTGACCGACGCCGTCGAGCTCCTCGCAGGTCGGACCGGCACCGTCATCGAGCCGGACGGCACCGTCATCGAGCGACCGGACACGCATCGGGCGACCAGATGAGGATCGCGACCGCCGAGGAGGTCACCGCGGCACTCCGTGCGCTGCCCGGCCCCGAGCCCCGCCTCGTCGTCTCGGGCAACTTCGCGACCCCGACGGTCCTGCTCGACGCCGCCGCCGAGGCGCTCGAGCGTTGCCGGCTGTTCGTGCTGAACGCGCAGGTGACCGTGGGCCGCTCACCGGGCGTCGTCAGTGAGACGCCGTTCGTCGGACCGGGCATGCGACACGACCCCAATCTCGACTACCTCCCGATGCGGCTCTCACTCGTCCCACGCCTGTTCGACTCGCTGCGTCCACCCGACGCCGTGCTCGTCCAGACGTCTCCGCCCCACGAGGGCAAGGTCTCGCTCGGGATCGAGGTCGACATCGTGCCCGCGGCGATCGAGCGCGCGCGGGCCCGCGGGGGGCTGGTCGTCGCCCAACTCAACCGTTCGATGCCCTACACCTTCGGGGACGGTGAGCTCGAGGTCGAGTGCATCGATCTCGCCGTCGAGGCGGACCAACCCCTCGTCTCACCGGTGCTGGCTCCTGCCGGCGACGGCGAGCTCCGGATCGGCGAGCACGTCGCGAGCTTCGCCGACGACGGTGCGACGCTCCAGCTCGGCATCGGCCAGATCCCAGACGTCGCCGCCCGACGGCTCACCGGTCGTCGCCACCTCCGGATCTGGTCGGAGATGATCAGCGACGGAGTGCTCGCGCTCGAGCGGGCCGGCGCGATGGATGCCGGTCACCCGATCCAGACGTCCTTCCTCGTGGGCTCGCCCGAGCTCTACGAGTGGGTCCACCGCAATCCCCGGGTGCGCCTCACGCGGACCGAAATCATCAACGATCCAGCCCGGATCGCCGCCAATCCCGCGATGCTCTCCGTCAACATGGCCATGCAGATCGATCTGTTCGCGCAGGCGAACGCTTCGTTCGTCAACGGCATGGTCCACTCGGGGTTCGGCGGGCAGCCCGACTTCGTGGCGGGTGCGCTCCACTCGCCCGGCGGGCACGCGATCATCGCGCTCCACTCCTGGCACGAGAAGTCGGACGAGTCGACGATCGTGCCGGTCCTGTCCAACCCGGTCACCTCGTACCAGCACTCCGCGGTCGTGACGGAGCACGGCTGCGCCCGGATCTTCGGGCGCTCCGAGCGCGCGCAGGCCGAGCTCATCATCGACCACGTCGCCGACCCGCGGGCCCGAGACGGGTTGCGGGTGGCCGCGGAAGGCCTCTTCCGCTCCGGTCACCGGCCCGAGCGGGCGTGAGCGATCGGAGGAACGGAGCAGTCCCATGACTCTCTTCTCGAAAGGCCCCCACCGGATCGTCGTCGGCTTCGACGGCGCACCTTGTTCGGTCAGAGCCCTCCAGTGGGCGGCCGACCTCGCCGTGCGGACCGAAGCGTCCGTGGAGGTGGTCGTCGCCTGGGAGTGGCCGACCAGCTACGGCATCGCGCTCTTCCTACCTTCCGAGTACGACCCCGCGGCCGATGCCGAGCGCATGGTCGCCGAGGTCCTGGTCGCGCTTCGGACACGCCACCCCGGCGTCGCCTTCGAACCGGTGGTGGTGGAAGGCCACCCTGCTCCGGTGCTGATCGACGCCTCCCGCGGCGCGGACCTGCTCGTCGTCGGAAGCCGGGGGCACGGCGAGTTCACCGGCATGTTGATCGGGTCGGTGAGCGAGCACTGCTCGGCGAACGCCCACTGCCCCGTGCTGATCGTCCGCAACGGGACATGACCGGCGGCGGTGCGGGTGCCATGGAGGCATGGGTCGTCGACCGTCCGGGCCCGGTCGACACCGGTCCACTCCGTCGCGTCGGACGCGAGGTGCCCCAACCCGGCGAGCGACAGGTGCTCGTTGCGGTCAACACGTGTGGCGTCTGCCGGACCGACCTCCACCTGGCCGAGGGTGACCTCCCTCCCAGGCGGCACCTCGTCGTCCCCGGGCACGAGGTGGTCGGCGTGGTCGAGCGCACCGGTCCCTCCTGCACGCTTCTCTCCCCGGGCGACCGGATCGGAGTCCCCTGGTTGGCGCGCACCTGTCAGCGGTGCCGCTTCTGCGCTTCGGGGCGCGAGAACCTCTGCGTCGATCCGCGCTTCACCGGGTGGGACCTGGACGGCGGGTACGCGCCGTACGTGGTCGCGTCCGAGGAGTACGTCTACCGGATCCCTGACGGGTTCACCGACGAGGAGGCGGCCCCGCTGCTCTGCGCGGGCATCATCGGGTACCGGGCGCTGCTGCGCGCGGACCTCCCCCCGGGTGGTCGGCTCGGCATCTACGGCTTCGGGGGATCGGCCCACCTGACCGCACAGATCGCCATCGCCGAGGGCGCCACCGTGCACGTGCTCACCCGCGCGCCGGACGCCCGCGAGCTCGCGCTCGAGCTCGGTGCCGCGAGCGCCGGAGGCGCGGAGGAGCCGCCGCCCGAGCCGTTGGACGCCGCCATCCTCTTCGCACCGGTCGGCACGCTCGTGCCTCCTGCGCTCGAAGCGCTCGACCGGGGCGGCACCCTTGCGATCGCCGGGATCCATCTCTCGGACATCCCGCCGCTCGACTACGCCCGGCACCTCTTCGAGGAGCGCACGGTCCGCAGCGTCACGGCCAACACCCGACACGACGGCGGCGAGTTCCTCGAGAAGGCCTCCCGCTACGGGCTCCGCCCGACGACGACCGCCTACCCCTTCGAGCAGGCCGACCGGGCCCTCTCCGACCTCGCCCACGACCGGGTCACGGGCGCGGCGGTCCTCGTCATGGACGTGGACCGACACCTCTGACGGCCAGGATGTGACTTTCGGCCCTGGTACGGACCCACCTCTTTCGCCCAGGGTGGTCGCGATGCACGCCCGACAGGTGAGGCTCCTCAATCGGGCCGAGTGTCTCGACCTCCTCGGTCGGACGGCGTTCGGCCGGGTCGGCGTCAGCATCGACGCGCTCCCGGCGATCCTGCCTGTGCACTACGGCATGCTGCGCGACTCGGTCGTCTTTTGGACCGTCCCCGGCACCAAGCTCGACGGCGCCGTCACCGGAAGGGTCGTCGCCTTTCAGGTCGACCACTACGCCGACGAGCACGCGCCTTCCTGGAGCGTCCTGCTCCAGGGCATCGCCACCGAGGTGACCCACCCCATCGAAATCGAGCAGACCCGGTCCCTGCCCGTGGCGCGCTGGGAGGGGTGGGGTACCGCGGACCGGCCGCTCCGGATCGACGACTACCAGATCAGCGGCCGCTGGTTCGCACCTGGCGGGGCGGCGGCCGCGATCCCCTTCACGTCTCCTTGACGACTGCGTACCAGATACGCCGCGCGACCGCTTCGACCGCGTCGCCGAGGCGCGCGCTGCGCCGGTAGAGCTCGCGTCGGCCCATCACCTCCCGCAGGTCCGGATCGTCGAGGAGGCCCGACATGGCACGGCGGTAGACGTGCTCCATCGACCGCTGCTGTTGCACCGCGTCGTCGGCATGCTCGGTGGCGCGACCGGGTCGGTCGACGAGGTGCGGGAAGGCCGCCACGAGGCTGCGCACACCGACCGCCACCAGGTCTGCCATCTCGGCGAGCGGCTCGTCCGGCGTCATCGCCAGGAGCTCGGCCTCGCGGACCAGATCCTTCGCTCCGTTCATGACCTCGTCGAGTCGCTCCGCGAGCTCGTAGATGTCCTCGGGCGGGACCGGCGTCACGAAGGCGCGACGGACCGCGTCGAGCACGGCACGGCGTGCCAGATCGGCATCGTGCTCATTCGCCCGCACGGCCTCCTGCTGGGCGAGGTCACCGTTCGCCCAGGCGGCATATGCGTCGATGCCGGCGACCGTGACCGTGCCCTGCTGCCCGAGGAGCCCGAGGAGATCGGGAGCGTCGGGCAGGAACCACCGACTCATGCGACCCACCCCCAGATCGGGACGAGCCCTGCGGCGAGCAGCCCGCAGAGCGGGAGGGTCACCAGCCAGGCCAGCCCGATCTCTCCTGCCACGGTCCACCGGACGTGGTGCCAGCGCTCCCCCGACCCGACGCCGACCACGGCCGGCGCCACGACGTCGGTGGTGCTGATCGGCGCCCCGAGGAGCGACGCAGCGAGCACGATGCCCCCGGAAGTCCCCTGACTGACCATGCCGTCGAGCGACCGGATCCCGTAGATCCGACGACCGAGCGTGCGCACGACCCGCCACCCACCGAGCATGGTGCCGGTGGTCAGCATGCCGGCGGACGCCAGCACGACCCAGAACGGCACGGCGAACCGACTGAGCCGACCGGCGGCGACGAGTGCCGCGGTCACGATCCCCATCGTCTTTTGCGCGTCGTTCGATCCGTGGGCGAAGGCCAGCCCCGCTGATGCGAAGAGCTCACCTCCGCGGACCGGACCTTCGACCGCTCGGCTGGCGCGCCGGAGTGCTCGACGGGCGATCCGGATCCCGACCAGGGCACCCCCGAAGGCGAGGGCCGACGAGAGGAAGAGCCACGCGAGCGACCCGAGCACCCCGACGGGTCGGAGCCCCACGAGCCCGCCCCACTGGACCGCCGAGGCCCCGCCTTCGGCGAGCGACGCGCCGGCGAGCGCCCCGACCAGGCAGTGACCCGAGCTGCAGGGCAGCCCCCACCAGAGCGTGAGCAGGCTCCAGGCGAGCGCGGCGAGGATCGCGGCGGCGAGGACCACCAGCACCTCGTTCGATGGCACCGCCACGATGCCGGCCAGGGTCGCCGCGACGGCGGTCCCGATGACCAGCGCGCCGAGCACGTGGAGGATCGCGGCAAGGACGACGGCCGGACCGGGTCGGATGGCTCCGGTCACCACGGGTGCAGCGATCGCGTTCCCCGCGTCGTGGACGCCGTTGGTCAGTGCGAATGCACCGGCGAGCGCCACGACCACAACGAGCACACCCCGTCCTTTCTCCACGCCAGAACGTGGCGCGGACTCCCGACGGTCCCCCGGGCGTCGAGGTCCGGACTCTAGCCCTCGGTGCGCTCGCGGAGTTGGGAGAGGCGCAGCTCGAGGCTGCGGATCTCCTCGTCGAGCGCGTCGCGCGTCACCATGAGGCGCTCGAGCGCATCCACTCTGCGTTCGAGCGCTTCGATCCGATCGGACCCGGACTCACCGGTGTTTGCCATCGTTGTTCCCCATTCGCGATCGCGGCGTCGTCGACGTGCCGCACCGATTCGCCACCTCCCAGGCCTCCGCGATCGACGCGCCGCCCGCCAGGCTCGAGAGCGCCGCACGCAGCGGGTCGTCGGCCGCTGACGGCTGGTCGTCCTCGGTGGCCTCGCGCCTGTCGCGGATCGCACCGACCATGGCGAGCTCGCACTCCATCCCGGCACCCACCTCCTCCGTTGCGGACGTCTCCCTCGACCATACGACCGCACCCCGTCGCGCCCTAGGGGCAAAGGTCCCGAGGAGGCCCCGCCCGACGGGGCTCCGGCGGGCGGCACGGACAGCTGTCCAGCATGCCGCGGCGCTCCGGCGACGCGGGTGGCCGGTAGCCTCGATCGCCGATGAACCGACGCCGTGGGGGAAGCCGAGGGCGCGGACGCACCTGCCGATCGGGCGCGCCCGCCGCGTTGGTGGTGTTGTGCACCATGCTCGTCGCCCCACCGTCGGCGCCGGCCGGTGCTGCGACGCGGGCTCCCTCGACGCCCGCTGCTCCGCTCGACGCCGTGGCCTGCGCCACGGCCTCAACCTGCATCGGCGTCGGTGGTCCCGGTGGACTTCGGGTGAGCCGTGACGGTGGGCGAAGGTGGGCCGCGAGTACGGTGCCCACTTCGCACCTCCTCGACGGTGTCGCCTGCCCGACGGCGGACGCCTGCGTGGCCGTCGGTGACGCAGGCACCGCGCTCGTGAGCTCCGACGCGGCGCGGACTTGGCGGCGCGCGCGGACCGGCGTCGGTGTGCCCCTCGCTGCGGTGACCTGTCCCTCCGCCCGCAATTGTGTGGCGGTCGGTGACGGCGGCACCGTCTTGGCCTCCGGTGACAGCGGGCGTCACTGGCACCGTTCGGCCTCGGGGCTCGACGTCGTCGACGGCGTCGCGTGCAGCTCCGTCGACGCGTGCACGGCAGTCACCTCGAGTGCCGTCACCACGGTGATCTCGAGCGACGGGAAGCGGTGGGTGCAGGGGACGATCCCGTTCTCGCCGCTCGACGCGCTCTCCCCCCTCGACGCGGTCACCTGTTCGGCGTCGACCTGCATCGCAGTCGGTGGCCGAGGCCTGGTCGGCCGCTCCGCCGACGGCGGGGGCACCTGGTCGGCCGGCCAGGACGTGGCCGATGCCGACCTGCATGCCGTCGCATGCGCCACTCCGTCACACTGCGTCGCCGTCGGCGGGCAGGGGACCATCGAGGTGACCGACGATGCGGGTGCCGTCTGGGTGCAGGTGCACTCGGGCACCGGCCAGACACTGCTCGGCGTCGCCTGCCCCGCACCCGCGACCTGCGTGGCGGTCGGCAGCGGTGGGACGGTCCTCACCTCCGCCGACGGGGGCGCTGACTGGACGGTCCGCGCCGGCCGTCCTGTGCGGGCGCCGGCACTGTCCGTCCTCGTCGTCGGGGACTCCTTCGCCCACACCCTGGCCGCCGGCCTCGCCCACGACGCGACGGCCTACGGCATCGCCCTCACCGACGGCTCCCTCGACGGCTGCGCGCTCACCAGAGGCAGCCCGGTCCTCGCCGGCACCGAGTTGCTCACCGTGTCGGGACCGTGCGCTCCGACCGGTCCGGGATGGCCAGCGCAGTACGAGGCGGATCTGTCGGCAACCCGGCCGGCCGTCTCGCTCGTCGTGCTCGGACCCTGGGATCTCACGACCCGCTCCATCGATGGACAGTGGCTGGCCCCGGGCCAGCCCGCCTACGACGCCTACTACCGCGGTCAGCTCGAAGCGGCCGTGCAGCTCCTTACCGCCAGGGGCGGACGCGTGGTCATCGCCACCGCGCCCGAGGTGCTCACCCTCCATGCCCCGCCGTGCCGGCCGGGCGTCGCCGCCGGCGCGGGCTGTCCCACCGAGTCGAAGCGGGTGGCCGCGCTCGACGCGGTCGCCCACGAGGTCGCCGACGCGCACCCGACCCAAGTCACCCTCGTCGACCTGGGCGGCCGCCTCGACCCCGGCGGCCGGTTCGCCGGCACGATCGATCACGTCGTGGTGCGCGCGGCCGACGGCGTCCACCTCACCGAGCCGGGTGGAGAGTGGCTCACACCGTGGCTGCTCCCGCGGATCGTTGCGGCGCGCCCTGCGGGGTGAGGGGTCCCGGCACGTCCCGCCGCGGGAACGTGTCGGGAGGTGCCGGACAGTGATCGAGCGGTGCGCGGGCGACGTGCCCGAGCTTGTCTCCGCCTCCCTCCTCCCCGAGCGTGCAGCGTGAGCACGATCAGTGCGTCACAGCAGCCCCCGGTCGACCAGAGCGATCCCGAGGTGCCGCCGCTGCAGCTGCGGCCGGTCCTCGGCATCGCGATCGCCTTTGTCGTCCTCGAGCTCGCGTTAGCGGCGCGGTACGGGTTCCACCGCGACGAGCTCTACTTCCTCGCGTGTGCACGGCACCTCGCCTGGGGATACGTCGATCAACCACCGTTGGTGCCTGCGATCGCGTGGGTGATCACCCACGTCATCGGGAGCTCCGTGGTCGCGCTTCGGGTGCTGCCCGCGCTCGCCGGCGGCTCGACGGTCGTCCTGTCGGCCGCCATGGCGCGGGAGCTCGGTGGGGGGCGGCGAGCCCAGGTCCTCGCCGCCCTCGCCGCCGCCACCTCGCCCCAGGTGCTCGCGGCGTTCCACCTCCTCTCGACGACAGCGTTCGATCTCCTCGCCTGGGCCGCCGTCTGCTTCGTCACGCTCCGGATCCTCCGCACCGGTGACCGACACTGGTGGCTGGTCGTCGGTGCGATCGCGGGGGTCGGACTGCTCAACAAGCTCAACGTTGCGTTCCTCCTCTTCGGAATCGCCGTGGGTCTGGTGTGCACCGGGCGCTCCCGCATGCTCGCCGACCGCTGGGTGGCCGCTGGAACTTGCATAGCGTTCGTGCTCTGGTCACCCAACATCTGGTGGAACGCGACCCACGACTGGGCCGCCCTTTCGATGCTCCACAGCCTCCATCAAGAGAACGGGGGCGTCGGCGCCGTCGCCGGGTTCATCCCGAGCCAGCTCGTCGTCGTCGGACCGGTGTTGGTCTTGTTCTGGCTCGCCGGGCTTCGGCACCTCCTCAGAACGCCGACCGGTCGCCCGCTCGGTGCCGCCTACCTCGTCCTGCTCGTCGTGTTCACCTTCGGCGGTGCCAAGCCGTACTACCTCGCCGGGATGTATTTCGTCCTCTTCGCGGCGGGCGGAGTCTGGGCGGAGTCTCGACTCGTGCAACGGCGACCCCCTCAGGGGATCCGGGGATGGGTGGTCCTGATGCTCGTCGGCGGCATCGCGGCGTTGCCGCTCGTCCTCCCGGTCCTTCCCCAGGGGGACCTGGCCAAGGGTCCTTGGGAGGGACGCATCAACAAGGACCTGAGCGCCACGGTCGGGTGGCAGCCCTTCGTCGGCCAGATCGCCCGGGTCTCGAGGTCGCTTCCGCCCGACGAACGGAAGAATCTGGTCGTCTTCACCGGCGACTACGGGGCGGCCGGCGCGATCGATCTCTGGGGGAGCGAGGTCGGCCTCCCGACCGCAACGAGCGGCCACAACTCCTACTGGTGGTGGGGACCACCACGCGGGCACGACGATGCGACGACCATTGCCGTCAACCTGTCGCGCTCCTTCCTGCTCACGATCTTCGCGGACGTCCGACCGGCCGGCACCGTCACAACACCCGGCGGTGTCTGGTCGGAGGAACGGGACGACCCCATCTGGATCTGCACCCGACAGCGGTCAACGTGGCGCCACACGTGGGCCGACGCACGCCACTACGGCTGACCTGGGCCGGATCGGTCAGCTCGGACCTGCGAGCGATGCACCGAAGGAGTCGTACGGACGGCCCGACCGACGCGCCAGCTCGACTCCGGCACGGAGTTGGAAGGTGCTGATCCCACCGGGTTCCCATGGACCCACCGATCCTGCGCGGCGGACATCAGGCGCCTTGGGTTGCACGCCGAAGCGCTCGCGAGCCGCCTCGACCGACTCTTCGGCGAGCTCGAACCAGTCGAGCCCCAAGAAGTCGACGCTGCCCTCGCAGTTCGCGCCACGTCGCATCGCGTCGGCAACGCGTGCGGCCATCCCCGGCTCGGAGAGATGCCCGGGTGAAGCCTCGAAGAGGCCAGCACCCCGGGCGAGATGGCCTGTCTCGAACAGCGAGACCACCATCGCGAGGAGGGAGAAGGCACGCATATCGTCGTTGGCACGGGCGATGAATGCGAAGACCTCCAGCTCGGACTCGACGGTGGTGCCGTAGTCGGCGAGCACGTGCACCCAGTCATGCTGTGCAAGCAGGGGCGGCGCCGAACCGGCCGTCCCCGGGTAGGCGAAGCCGCGGGCCCGGTAGAACTCGGCGACCCGACGACCGAGCGATGCGGAGGGCAGCGTCTCGAGGGAGTGCCACCTCGCGGCGAGCACGGTGTCGTCGACGACGCTCTCCCATGCGGCCTCGAGGGCCTTCGAAGTGTGGAGGGCGGTCGCACCTGCGTCCCAGCCGGCGACGTAGCCGTTCCGTTCGAAGTCCACCGCGGCCAGCCCGAGGTGACCCTCGGCGAGATCCCGCGCGACCTCGAGCATGCCTTCGTCGACGAGGAGCTCCGAGGAGAAGCGGGCGATCCGGTCGGCAACCGATGCCGGCAGTGGGCGAAGCACGAGCGCCGCGAGAACCATGACCTGGACGATGCGCGTCCTGAACGCCAGGTTCCGGGCAGCGAGCGCGGCCGCGAACTCCTCGGGTTCGATGGGCGGTGCGCCGAGCTCGGCAGGATGCCCGGTCATCGCCGCGGCCACTGCGCCGATCAGCGCGCCCTGGACCGGCGTGAGCCCCTCAGGCGGAGCGACCGCACTTACGAATCCCCGCGAAAGCGTGAAGACCTCCTCGCGTGACGGCGCCCGGAGATCTGCCGCGGCCACCGTGGGAAGGAGAGTCGGCACCTTCTCAGCTCGCGTCGTCCACGACCGAATCCCGACTCATCGGGCGACCTCGACCGTGAGGCGCTGTCGATCTGGACGGACGGGCTCCATGGCCGCCGCACGCCGGACGAGCTCGCGGTGTCGGGCCGCGACCCGGCGGAGCGCCGCCAGGGTGGAGGTCAGCGGCTCTTCCGGTGCGACCACGGCTCTCATGATGGCGGGTGTTCACTTTCCGGTCGACCCAGCCCAACTCCGGCGGGGACGCGACCGGTCACGGCTGGTCCGGAGGGTCGTCGATCGTCCTCATGTGAAATACTGTAATCTTGTAATCATGACCAACGAATCAATCCAGCAGTTCTTCGAGAAACGGGTGCCGAAGGAGTGGTTCACCGGCGCGGCGTCGATCGAGTCGGACGAGGAGGAGATCCTGGTCGTCGGCGCGTTGGCGCCGTCGACGGCGGTCGGCTCCTTCCGCGAGGAGACACGGGTGGCCCGGATGGCGATCGCCGACGAGGCGGCGTCCACCTTCCGGCGCACCGTCTCGTGGGGGGTGGAGTGCGACGGTGTCACCACGTTGTTCACCACGGTCTCGACGCCGGTGATGACACGGCTGCGCCTGCGCGAGCGGAAGGTTCTCGACACGCTGATCGACGGTGGAGTCGCCCGCAGCCGCAGCGAGGCGCTCGGGTGGTGCGTGAAGCTGGTCGGACAGCACCAAGCCGCATGGCTGGCGGAGCTGCGCGAGGCGATCGCCGACGTCGAGCACGTCCGGGCCGATGGTCCGGTCCTCTTGTGACCGCCCTGCTCACACGCGAGCTCGCCGAGGAAGCGGAGGCGCTCGACGCCTACTCGTCCACCATCGTCTCGGTGGCGGAGCGCGCCGTGCCCTCGGTTGCATCGGTGCGCGTCGGCCGGTCCGACCGTCACGGTGCGGGGAGCGCGGTCGTCCTCACCACGGACGGCTACCTCCTGACCTCCGCGCACGTCATCGCCGATGCACCGGGCGGCACCGTGTCGTTCGAAGACGGCGGCGAATCGACGTTCGACGTGGTCGGCCGGGATCCTCTCTCCGATCTCGCCGTCTTGCGCACCGACCGGCACGGCTGTGCCGGGATCGACCTCGGCGACGCCGACCGGCTCAGGGTCGGGCAGCTCGTGGTCGCGGTCGGCAATCCGCTCGGACTCGCGGGTTCGGTGACGGCGGGCGTGGTGAGCGCGCTCGGGAGATCGCTCCCCGCAGGTGGCCGGCTTCTCGACAACGTGATCCAGACCGACGCGTCGCTCAACCCGGGCAACTCCGGAGGCGCCCTCGTCGACGCATCGGCACGCCTGGTCGGAATCAACACGGCCCTGGCCGGTGTCGGTCTGGGGCTCGCCGTCCCGATCAACCAGACCACGCTCGGCTTCGTGTCCGCCCTCATGAGGGACGGCCGGGTCCGGCGGGCCTACCTCGGGGTGGTCGGCGGCGGGCGACCGCTCGCGCCGCGCCGCGCCGCCGAGCTCGGCCAACGACGCGGCCTCGGCGTCGTCGAGGTGGTCGGCGGGAGTCCCGCGGAGCGGGGCGGTCTTCGCCCGACCGACACGATCGTCGCCGTCGACGGAACACCGGTCGAGGGCGCCGGCGACCTCCAGCGCCTGGTGACCTCCGACACGATCGGTCGTCCGCTGACGCTGCACATCGTCCGCGACGACCAGGTGCACCATCTCGCTGTCCATCCGACCGAGCTGAACTGAGCGGTCCCACCGACCACGGCGCCGCGAGCGGTGAGAAGGCCGTCACGGCAGGAGCTCGTCCGACCCGCCCCAGCCGCCTTCGGCCACGCACCGGTCGACCTCGTCGAGGAGTCGGCGCCTCGTGGCGTCGTCGAGGAACGACGCTACGAACGAGTTCTGTGCGAGGCGGACGAGCTCGGCCGGTCCGAGCGGCAGTGCGTCGGCGATCGCACGGAAGTTGTCGCCCACGTACCCGCCGAAGTAGGCCGGGTCGTCGGAGTTCACCGTCACCAGCAACCCCCGCGCCAGCATCTCCGGCAGGACATGGTCGGCGAGGGACGGAACGACCCGGAGCCGAACATTGGAGAGCGGGCAGACCGTGAGCGGCACCTGGTCCGTAGCCAGGCGCTCGACGAGTCGATCGTCTTCGAGGCACCGCACTCCGTGATCGATCCGGCGTGCACCGAGCACGTCCAGGGCCTCCCAGATGTAGCTCGGAGGACCTTCTTCGCCGGCGTGCGCGACCGCGACGAACCCTTCGGCACGGGCGCGGGCGAAGACGTCCCTGAACGCCGCGGGCGGGTGACCGACCTCCGAGGAGTCGAGTCCGACTCCGCCGATGGTGTCGCGGAAGTGCAGCGCCTCTTCGAGGGTGCGCATGGCTCCGTCCGCACTGAGGTGGCGCAGGAAGCAGAGGATCAGCTTCCAAGTGATCCCGAACCGCTCCGCGCCGGCCTCGAGTCCGCTCCGGATGCCCTCGACGACCGTCGCAAGCGGGATGCCGCGCTCGGTGTGCGACTGCGGATCGAAGAAGACCTCGGCGTGTCGGACTCCCTGGGCCGCAGCCCGGGTGAGGTAGCCGACCGTGAGGTCGTGGAAGTCCTCCGCCGTCACGAGCACCGCGCAGCCCAGGTAGTAGACGTCGAGGAACGACTGCAGGTCGGCGAAGACGTAAGCCCGTCGGACCGCGTCGATGTCGGCATAGGGCACCGCGATCCCGTTGCGGTCTGCGATCTCGAAGTAGAGGTCGGGCTCGAGGGTTCCCTCGAGGTGGAGATGGAGCTCTGCCTTGGGCAGCGCCATCGCGAGCGCGGCGGTCGGAGAGGGCGGCGCGATGGACACCACAGCATCCTCGCCCGGTCGTGCACGTCGCGCCACTGGCGCGCTCGGCCATCAGGGGCGGTAGACCGTCCCGACGAGGGCGATGTCGTCGGCACCCTCAGCGGCCGCGAGCTCGTAGCGGCCGCGGACGGCAGAGGTCGCGGGCAGGTCCACGCCTGCGCCAGCCGCTATGTCGAGCGCGAGCCCGGCGTCCTTCGCTCCGAGGGCTGCGGACCACCAAGGTCGCTGCTCGCCGGTGAGCACGCCTTCGAACCGGTTGGCGACGGCCAGCGGGATCATCGGGCCCTGGCCGAGGAGCTCGCGGAGCTGGTCGTCGGAGAGTCCTCCTGCCCGGCCGACCGCGAACGACTCGGCGAGCGCGACGACCGCGTCGAGGAGGAGCAGGTTGACACAGAGCTTCGCCGTCGAAGCCTGCCGGGGCGCGTCGAAGCGCAGCACCGTGGTCGTGAGCGCCGCGAAGATCGGCTGGACGGCCGCACCGTTCGTCCCACGCGCACCCACGAGATAGCGCGCCGAACCGGCGGCCACCGCGTCGGGACTCCCGAGCACCGGCATCGCCACGAAGCGGTCGAAGGAGGCGTCGAGCTCGTCGGCGAGCGACGGTGAGACGGTTGACGCGTCGACGTAGGTCGCTCCCTCGGCGAGGCCGTCCCGGATCCCGCCGTCGCCGAGTGCGACCTCGCGCACCGCGTCGTCGTCGGCCAGACTGGTGATGGCCAGCTCGACCCCTGCGACGGCGGCTGCCGGCCGGTCGGCCTCGGACGCGCCGCGGTCGACGAGGTCTCCGGCCCTCCCGGCCGACCGGTTCCACAGCACGAGCTCGTGGCCGCCGTCGAGCAGCCGGCCGGCCAGCGCCCGACCCATCCTTCCCATCCCGAGTACCGCGACGTTCATCGTCGTCTCCTCTCCGTCGTCACCCGATCGGGCACGTGCCCCGCTCACCGTCCCACCTGCTTCGACCAGCTTGCCTTGCGGCCCGTCGCCGTCGCTCGTCGACCCGGCAGCGTGTCCATCTATACCTTGACAGCTATATAGCTGGATGGAGATACTTGGGTGGTGAGCACGGCGAACACCCTCCAGGCGCTCGTCGACCCGAGCCGCCTGGCGATTCTCGAGTTGCTGCTCGAGGGGGAGCGGCCCGTCGGCGACCTGGTCGAACGTCTCCCACTGAGTCAGCCCGCCGTCTCCAAGCACCTGCGCGTGCTCAAGGACGCCGGCCTCGTCGAGGCGCGTCCCGATGCGCAACGCCGCATCTACCGCATCCGACCCGAGCCGCTCGCCGAGCTCGACCGCTGGCTCGCCGCTTACCGAACCCTCTGGAACGCGCACCTCGACCGCCTCGAGGCGCATCTCGATGCGAGGAGATCGACATGAACGATCCCATCTTGGTGACCGACGGAACACGCCCGGCAGTCCGTCTCGAGCGTCACCTGCCCGATCCGCCGCCGGTCGTCTGGGACGCGATCACCGAGCGCGAACAGCTCCGTTCGTGGTTCCCCTGCGACGTGATGGTTGCGGGAGGACGGTGGGAGGTCGGAGCGGCCATCACGTTCTCGTTCCCACCCGAGGTCATCGAGATGACCTTGACCGGCGAGGTCCTCGTGTTCGATCCCCCGACGCTGCTCGCCTACCGGTGGGGCGAGGAGATCCTCAGGTTCGAGCTGACCCCCGAGGACGGCGGGACGCGTTTGCTCCTCTTCGACGAGCTTCCACCCGAAGGCGCGGCCCGCAACGCCGCCGGATGGGAGGACTGCCTCGATCGGCTCGCAGGCATGACGGACGAGCGTGAGCCGTGGCAGCGTCGCTTCGAGCGGTACTCGGCCGCGTTCGCCCCGGTCATCGGTCCCCAGTCCGGACCGCCACCCGGCTACAAGGGAGGGTAGGCGACGCCGATCCGTGCCCCTACGCTGGCGTCGGTGACGGACTCGACGATGCCGGCGGTGTTCCTCGGACACGGCAATCCGATGAACACCCTCGAGCACAACCGCTACACGGACGCTTGGGCGAGCTTCGGTTCCACCGCCCCGCGTCCGCGCGCGGTGCTCGCGATCTCGGCCCACTGGTTCACCAACGCGACCGCGGTCACCGCGATGGCGGCTCCCCGCACGATCCACGACTTCTACGGCTTTCCGGACGAGCTGTTCGCCTTCGACTACCCGGCGCCGGGTGCACCGGACGTCGCCGACGAGGTGATCGAGGTCCTCCGTCCGCACTGGGTCGGTGCGGACCTCGACAGCTGGGGCATCGACCACGGGACCTGGTCGGTGCTCGCCCACGTCTTCCCACACGCCGACGTCCCCGTCGTCCAGCTCGCCGTCAACGCGCTCGAACCACCGGGGTACCACTTCGACCTCGGCGTCAAGCTCGCTCCACTCCGCGAGCGCGGTGTGCTCGTCGTGGCGAGCGGGAACATCGTCCACAACCTGGGTCGCATCGACTGGGGGCGCCCCGATGGGGCCTTCGACTGGGCCGAGCGATTCGACGAGGCCGCCCGGACGGTGATGCTCGAGGCCCCTGCCGACGTGGCCCGGCTCGTCGAGCACCCCGACTACCCGCTCGCCGTCCCGACCCCGGACCACTTCTTTCCCCTCGCCTACCTCGCGGGCATCGCCGCCGCGGGCGGCGATCTCGAGGTCCTCGTCGACGGGTACGCGTACGGCTCGCTCTCGATGACCTGCCTCACCCTCGATCTCACCTGCCCCGAACAGCGAAGTACCACCGGCGCAGCCGAGCTGCCCGACCCCGACACGGTGCCCGCCGACCAGACGAACGCGTGAGCGCTGCAGGGGCGCGGAGGGACGGCTCACGATGGACGACATGGCTTTAGGCTCAGGGCATGCCGATCACCGGGGAGTACGAGCCGAGCAGCTGGGACTGGGTCCGCGACCAGGTCGAGGAGTACGAGCGATCCGGCGGGCAGCGGGCCAACACCCTGCTCGACACGGGCATGCCGGTCGTGATCGTGACCACACGCGGCAACAAGACCGGCCGGGTGCGCAAGATGGCGCTCATGCGCGTCGAGCACGACGGTGCCTACGCGCTGGTCGCCTCGATGGGCGGAGCACCGACCAATCCGGTCTGGTACCTGAACATGAAGGCTCACCCGGGCGAGGTTGCGATCCAGGACGGTCCGGAGCCCTTCGACGTCGACGTCCGTGAGCTCGAAGGTGACGAACGGGAGGAGTGGTGGACGCGTGCAGTCTCCGTGTACCCGCCCTACGCCGAGTACCAGGAGAACACCACGCGGCGGATCCCGGTGCTGCTCGCGACCAGCCGCTCAGGCTGACCGGACTTGCAGCACGACTGAGTAAGCGCCCCCAGTCGGTGGGCGTGATCGCCGAGCTCCTCCTGGTCAGCCGTCCCGCGGTCTCACGGCACCTGCACGTGCTCAGGGGCGCGGGCCTGGTGACCGACTCCCGGGACGGCAACCGTCGACAATCGGGGACGCGACGGAAGGGAGTGCCACTGGGCCCGGGTCCTCACCTTCGACCCCGGTATCCAAGAAGACACCGGGCCGACCGGGCGGCATACTCGGCGGATGACCACCATCTACTACGAGCGCGACGCCGACCCTGCCGCACTGACCGGCGAGACGATCGCCGTCGTCGGCTACGGGAACCAGGGTCGGTCGTGGGCGCTCAACCTGCGCGACAGCGGCTGTGATCCCGTCGTGTGCGTACGGCGGGACGCCACCCGGGAACAAGCGTCCGAGGACGGCTTCGACCCGCACGAGCTCGCGGCGGCCGACGAGGCGGACGTGGTGTGCGTGCTCGTGCCGGACGACGTGATCCCCCTCCTCGAGCTCGGGCCCGGACCACGATCCTGTCTGATCGTCGCCTCCGGTTACTGCCTCGCCTTCGGCCGGCTCCGGCCACCCGGTGATGCCGGCCTCGTGGCCCCCCGGATGCTCGGGCCCGAAGTGCGGCGCTGCTACGAGGAGGGGTCGGGCTTCATCACCGCCGTCGGCGTCGAGCAGGACGCGACCGGTCGGGCACTGCAACGCGTACTCGGGATCGCCTGCGCCATCGGCGGGCTGCGCCAGGGCGGTCTCGTGCTCACCGCCGCCCAGGAAGCCCTGCTCGACCTCGCGGTCGAACAGGTCCTCTCCCCGGCACTGACCGCAGTCAACGCCGCCTTCGTCGAGACCATGCTCGAGCGGGGGATCCCGCTCGAAGCGGTCGTCGTGGAGCTCGTGCTCTCGGGCGAGGTCGAGCGCACCTACCGACTGCTGCGCGAGGTCGGCTACGCGGTCCAATCGGAGTTCCACTCCCCGACCAGCCAGTACGGCCAGCTCACCCGACGGGGTCGCTTCGACCATCTCGACGTGCGAACGACGATGCAGTCGCTGACCGACGACATCGAGAGTGGTCGGTTCGCCGACGAGTGGGACGCCGAGCGGGACGCGGGGTACCCGACCCTGTCCAGGCTGAAGGAGCTGCATGCGGGCCCCGCTGTCCGCGAGTTCGAAGCCGAGCTCCGTCAGCGCCTCGGGTCCGGCGTCGCCGCTCGGGCCTGAGTGGTCGTGGTCGGAGCTCGACGAGCCCTTCCGCGCGTTCGTGCGATCGCACGATCTGACGATCGGACCGCTGACAGTGCACGTGCCAACACTCGCGCATGCGTCCGAGTCGGTTGACGACCACAAGAGGCTCGTCTAGACAGGATCTCGATCGACGGACGCAAGGGAGATCGCGGGATGGACGGCTCGAATCGTCAACGCAGTCGAACGGCCGGTACGACGGTCCGACGGGTGGTGGCAGTGTCCGGAGCCGTCCTCGCGTTGGCCGGGTCGATGGTGATGGCGGGCGCCGTGAGCGCCGGTGCGACCTCGGGCCTCAACTATGTGGCGCTCGGCGACTCCTATACCGCCGACCCCGGTGTCAGTGGGCTCGCGCCGGGCAGCTCGATCCTCTGCCTGCAGTCGTCGGCCGACTACCCGCACCAGGTCGGCGCCGCCAAGGGCGACGCCACCACTGACGCGAGCTGCTCCGGGGCGACCTCGAGCAACATGACGAGCTCCCAATACCCGGGCGTCCCGCCACAATTCGACGCGCTCAGCAGCTCGACCAACGTGGTCACGGTCGGCATCGGTGGGAACGACAACAACCTCTTCCTCGGTGCCCTCATTGCGTGCGGGATCACCGACATCGCCGACTTCCTCAACATCGGCGCACCGTGCCAGGCCATCTTCGGCAACACCTTCGCCAATGCCGTGTCAGGAGACGCGTCGACCATCGCCGGCGTGATCCAGGGCATCCATGCACGAGCACCTCACGCGAAGGTCTTCGTCGTCGGCTATCCAGACATCCTTCCTCAAAGCGGGCACTGCTATCCGACGATGCCCCTCACGACGGGCGACACCGCCTACTTGAACGGCGTCGAGAAGGATCTCAACTCGATGTTGGCCTCCGAGTCCGCCGGAAATGGCGCAACGTTCGTCGACACGTTCACCGCGTCGATCGGGCATGACGCCTGCAAGTCCGGCAGTGCGCAGTGGGTGAATCCGATCATCGCCACGAACGGTGGGATCTCGGTGCACCCGACGCCGAAGGGCGTCGCGGAGACGGTGAAGCTGGTCGAGGCAGCGCTGACGGCGAAGGGCCTTTGATGCCACTCGCCGGGGGCTTGCCGAAATACTGACGCACGCGACCTGCTGGCGAGATTCGCACTGAGCCGTCGGGCGCGCCGCTACCGATTCGGCGCCAGCTCGCCGCTCCCATCTTCGGCCGACCGGGTGCTCCCGACCAGGGTCGAACGTCACGGGCCCGCCCGTCGGGCGAATGTGACCTGCGGCCCTGGTCGCGCCATCCCACCTCCAGCACAGTCGCAGATAGACGACCAATCACCTGTCGACAGGTGTGCCGGTGAAGGGAGCCACCCATGGCCATCAGGAAGGAACGTGCGGACCACGCGCCACTGGAGCCGACCGGCGGCGAAGCCGGCATCACGCCGGCCCTCTCGGAACGCAACCAGCAGAAGGCACACACGCTCGGGCTGACCTCGGCGACCGGTCTCGTGATCGGCAGCATCGTCGGCACCGGCATCTTCACCATGCCGGCCGTCCTGGCCGGCGCCGGCTCGATGGGGATCGTGGTGCTCGGTGTGGTCGCCGTGGGCGCAATGCTGCTCGCGGTGCTGTTCGGGCAGCTCACCAAGCGGGTGCCCAACAGCGACGGTGGGCTCTATGCGTACTCGCGTCACGAGTTCGGCGACTTCGCCGGCTACCTCGTCGGCTGGTGCTACTGGATCCAATCCTGGGCCGGCAACGCGGCCATCGTTTCGTCCTGGGTGTTCTATGTCGACGCACTCTTCAATTTCACCCATCCGACCGGACTCCAGAACTGGGGCATCGCGATGGTCGGCCTGTGGGTGCCCGCCATGATCAACCTTGCCGGGATCCGGCACATGGCCTGGTTCCAGAACGTCACCGTTGTGCTGAAGTTCGTGCCGCTGCTCTTCGTCGGCGTGGTCGGTTGGTTCTATGTGCAGTCAGCGCACTTCGGCCCGTTCAACGCTTCGGGTGGTTCCCTCTACAGCGGCATCGGCATCGCCGCCGGTGTGGCCCTGTTCTCCTTCATCGGCGTCGAGGCGGCAGCGATCACCGCCAAGCGGGTCCGGAACCCACGGGTCAATGTCGGACGCGCTTCGCTGATCGGCACCGCACTGAGCGCGATCCTCTACTTGTTGGTGTCGGCCTCGGTGATGGGCCTCGTCTCGCACCAGACGCTGGTCAACACCGGTTCGCCGTTCGTCAATGCATTCCAGTCGATGTTTCCGGGACAGGCGTGGGCCGGTCGGTTCATCGCCGCCATCGCCGTCATCTCCGGCATCGGTGCGCTCAACGGTTGGACCCTCATCGTCACCGAGACGTCGCGGGCGGTGGCACAGGACGACCTCTTCCCACGACCGTTCGCCTGGACGGACCGGAAAGGGACCGCCTGGTTCGGCATCCTGGTCGGTACCGCACTTCCGTCGCTCCTCATGCTGTGGCGCTACATGACGAGCTCCGGGCTCACGGTTTTCACCTATCTCATCGATCTGACGGTGGTGACCGTGGCGATCCCCTACTTCATGTCGGCGATCGCACAGCTCACGTTCCTGGTCTCACGCCGCCGCAAGGTGCAGGGTTGGGCGCTCGCCCGTGACCTCGGTGTTGCAGGCCTCAGTGTGCTCTTCTCGATGTGGGTCACGTTCGCCTCGGGCTACCAGGTCGTCTATCAGGCGCTCCTCGTGATCCTGGTCGGGCTCGTCTTCTACGCGTTCTTGAACGCCCGTCGACAACGTCTCGGCGAGACCGACGAACCGGTCGAAGCGGTCCCCGGCGGAGAGCCGGCCGCGCTGGTGGAGTCGGCATGACTCGGTGACGGGTGGGCACGTCCCGGTGCGTGATGCCTGCGCCGCGAGCCGTCCTGGCGTCGTGAGCAGGGCCGACTCCTGCTAGCATGGCGGGCACCGTCGGAATCTTCCCGACGTGACCCGTTCGAGCCAAAGGCCGAGTAGGTCTCTTTCCGACTCGAACGGAGCTCTCCCATCACCTCATTTCTCGATCTCGGCGTCAGCGCGTCCATCGCGAAGCGCCTCGACTCGCTCGGGATCACCGACCCCCTCCCGATTCAGACCGCGACGATCCGCGACGCACTGGCAGGCCGGGACATCTGCGGACAGGCGCCAACCGGCTCCGGCAAGACCCTTGCATACGCCCTCCCGTTGGTGACCAGTTCCGTCCAACGCCCCGAACCGGGCGCGCCGAGCGGCCTGGTGCTCGTCCCCACCCGCGAACTTGCGCAACAAGTGCACGGGGTCCTCTCCTCCCTCCTCGGTTCCGGCAGGCGGCGGGTCGTCGCCGTCTACGGCGGTGTCGGGTACGGCGACCAGCGTGAGTCCCTTCGCCGCGGTGTCGACGTCGTGGTCGCCTGCCCGGGTCGCCTCGAAGATCTCATCGCCCGCGGCGACGTCCGCCTCGACCGCGTCGAAACGGTCGTCCTCGACGAGGCGGACAGGATGGTCGACATGGGCTTCCTCCGGCCGGTCCGGCGCCTGATCGACCGCACATCGGTCGATCGACAGGTCCTCCTCTTCTCCGCCACGATGGGCCGCGAGGTCGAAGCCATCAGCCGCACGTACCAGCACGATCCGTGCCGTTGCGTCATCGAGGCCGAAGCCGATGCCCTCGAATCCGTCTCGCACCACTTTTGGCGGGCCGAGCGGCCCGAGCGCGTCGCGATCACCGCCCGACTCATCGATCATCACGGCAAGGCGTTCGTCTTCTGCCGTACCAAGCGGGGTGCCGACCGGGTGGCCCGGCAGCTCCGATCGGCGGGCGTCTCCGTCGCCGCGATCCACGGTGACCGATCACAGTCACAACGGGCACGGGCACTTGCTTCGTTCTCAGCCGGCGAGACCCACGCGCTGATCGCCACCGACGTGGTCGCTCGCGGCATCCACGTCGACGATGTCCCGTGCGTTGTCCACTTCGATCCCGCCGACGACCGGGACGCCTACATCCACCGGTCGGGCCGGACCGGTCGGGCCGGCAACACCGGCACGGTCGTATCGCTGGTCCCCGGCGAGCTCCAGCGCGACGTGCGAACACTCCAACGTGCCCTCGGGCTTCCGGCAGGCCTCGACGTGCCATTCGCCGGAGACACCGCTGCGGGCGCGCATCGGCCGGTCGGCGGCAACGCCACCACCAAGTCCCGGCATGGCGAACCCGTAGGACGAACCCCCAACCATTCACCTCGGCGGACGCCTCCGCCCCGACGGGGCCGGACGCGTTCGCGCGCCGGGCGCTGAACTCCGGTGCCGAGGCATGGATCGAGGAAGCGGTCGGACAAGCGGAGGGATGCCGCGCACGCTCCTCGCGAGCGCTCCGCACCTGATCGCAAACGATCTGGCGGTGCGGTCAGCCGGGAAGTGCTCGAGCTCAGGGAGACCGGGGCGTCGTATTCGGCGATCGCCCGGCAACTCGAGTTCCGTCGTGCCACAGATGCCCACCGGGCGTTCGTCCAGGCGCTGCACGGCCTCACCGGCGAGGAGCGCACGAGGGTGACCGACAACGAGATCCGCCGTCTCGACCTCCTCGAGGCGCGTATTCGCGACCGCGACGCGGCCACACCCGAAAAGATCAAACGCCGACTCGAAGCGGTGGGACTCCTCCGTGCAGCCCTTGACTGAAGCGCAGGCCCCACGGGCGACCCCTGGACCGATCTGCGTCGTCTGTGGAGATGCGGCGACGGTCACCGCCGACCCGCCTCGACGCACCTTCGCCCGCGGCCCAGATCCCGAAGATCCGTCCTACGCCGTGATCGCCGTCCTTCCGACGTTGGACCTGTGCGACAAGCACGACCATGAGGCACGCGAGGATGGCCTTATCATCGGATGGTGTGACGACGTCCTCTGCCGTCGCTTCGGCGAGGTGGGCGAACCGTCACCGTGTGGAGCGCTGTACACGCGGCTCAAAGGTTGAGCCGACCGCGTCCGCAATTGATCGGATACTCCGACACACAAGATCTCAACAAGAGAAAAGAGCAAAGGAAAAAGCAATGGCAACAGGAACCGTGAAGTTCTTCAACGCAGAGAAGGGCTTCGGCTTCATCACTCAGTCTGACGCCGAAGGTGACGTCTTCGTCCACTACTCCAACATTTCGGGAAGCGGATTCAAGACACTCGAAGAAGGCCAGCAGGTGACATTCGACGTCGCGGCCGGACGGAAGGGCCCCGAAGCACAGAACGTCCGATTGGTCTGACGTCAGCACCCCAGCGATCCGGTTCGCCGACGGCGACCGGTCTCGCTCATGACCCGGTGGGCGAGGCAGGCGCCTTCCGGGTCCTCAGGGAGCGGATCGATGGTGCCGGCCTGCTCCGGCGGCGGCCGTGGTACTACGGCCTCAAGATCGGGTTCACCGTCATCGGGTTCCTCCTTGCCTGGATCGCGTTCTTCCAGGTCGGTGACTCGTGGCTGACCCTCGGGGTGGCGGCCGTCCTGGCCTTCATGTCCACCCAGGTGGTCTTCCTCGGGCACGATGCCGGCCATCGGCAGATCTCGCGCTCCCGGTCGGTCAACCGGCTGATCGGACTGGTCGCAGGGAACGCGCTGACCGGACTCAGCTTCAGCTGGTGGGTCCCGAAGCACAACGCCCACCATGCCTACCCGAACCAGGTCGGGCGAGACCCCGACCTCGGTGGGGGCATCATCGCCTTCTCGACGACGACGGGGGCCGCTTCGAACCAGCAGGGCACGCCCAGCGTCCGGGCGCGCCTCGAACGCTGGGCGTTCGCCGTCGTCCTGCTCCTCCAGGGCATCGGGCTCCATGTGAGCAGTGTCCAATCCGTGTTGCGTCGACGAGACCACTCGACGGTGGCCGACGGAGTGCTGTTGGTCGGCAACGCCGTCGTGTACCTCGCGGCCGTCTTCTGGGTGCTCTCACCCGTGAAGGCATTGGTGTTCATCGCCGTCCATCAGGGACTCTTCGGCTTCTACCTGGGTTGCACGTTCGCCCCCAACCACAAGGGCATGCGCATCCTCGAGCATGACGCGAGCCTGTCCTTCCTCGAGCGTCAGGTCACGACCGCCCGCAACGTCCGCGGAGGCAAGCTGGTCTCGCTGCTGTACGGCGGCCTCAACTACCAGATCGAGCACCACCTCTTCCCCGCGATGCCACGTCCGAACCTGGCGCGAGCCCAGGCGATCGTCCAGGCGTTCTGCGTCGAGCACGGGCTGGCGTACTGCCAGGCGGGAATGCTCGCGTCGTACCGCCACGCGTTCTTCGGCATCGAGCCGGCTCGATCGCTCGCCTAGCGTCAGCCCGGCTTCAGAGGTCGTTTCCGGCGTAGGAGAGGTTGAAGCTCTTGTTGGCCAGTGGGAAGTCGGGGACGATCGTGTCGGCCAGCGACACCGGGAGCGCGGGCCAGTTCAAGAACGACGGATCAACCACCTTCACGCGCGCCAAGCGGCGCGACGGATGGAGCTCGATCCGGTGGACCACCGGTCCACGCCAGCCTTCGACGATGCCGACACCGCTGGCCACCTGCACACTTGCATGCGGTGGCGACGCCGACAGCACGTCGTGGAGTGTGCCGATGTCCGCCGCGTAGCGAGCCAGGAGGGACAACGACGCTCTCACCTCGTCGACGCGTACCCGGAAGCGGGCCATCACATCGCCGTCGGTCTGGACGGCCGGCGAGAACCCTTCGACCGGGGGCGTCTGTGGATGGGTGATCCGGGCGTCGTCTTGCACTCCGGAGGCTCGGGCGGTCAGGCCGACGACCCCGAGCTCCTCGGCCTGGGACCGATGCAAAACGGCCGCACCGGCAAACCTGTCCATGACCAGCGCGCTGGTCGTGGCCACGCCGATCAGGAGGTCGAAGCGCTCGGCGATCTCCGAGAGCTCGTCTCCCGTCGGGAGGCGGTGGACGGACGCGCCGCCGACGTGAACACCGCCGCGGAGCAGGCGGTGCCCGGTGATGTCCCGGTTGAGTCGTAGCAGCCGCTCCCGGAGGTCGAGCGCCCATGCCTGCGCGATTCCGTACCCCACGTCATTGCAGAGCGCCCCGATGTCGGCCACGTGGTTGTAGAGACGTTCCAGCTCCAAGAGCGCCGCCCGAAGACGGTCGGCGTTCTCGCTCACTGCGATCCCACCGGCGTCCTCGACCGCTTGGCAGTAGGCCAACCCGTGACCGACCGCGGTGTCGCCCGAGATGCGTTCGGCCAGGACGAGGCCCTCCTCGAAGCTCTTGTCCTCGAACTGCCGTTCGATGCCCTTGTGGACGAACCAGAGGCGGGCCTTCATGCGCAGGATGGTCTCGCCGACCACCCAGAATCGGAAGTGTCCGGGCTCGATCAACCCGGCGTGAACGGGGCCGACCGGGATCTCGTACACGCCGGCGCCTTCGACGGGCACGAAGGGAAAGGACTGCTCGTCGGCGGACATGGGCGGAGGATCTCCCGCTCCGTGGCGGAGGGGGAACCAGCCCTCGGGCCAGTGCTGGTGCAGGACGAGGCGCCGCGCCTGGGGATGACCGACCGGCTCGATCCCGAAGAGATCACGCAGCTCCCGCTCGAAACGACTCGCCGGGAAACTCAGACCTGCCAACGACGGGACCCGCGGACGCGCACGGTCGAGCGTGACGTGGAGCTCCACGCGTCGGTCCGGTGGTCCGGAGGTGAAGAGATACACCACTCGCATCTCGGTCCCGTCGTCATGACCCGACACGAGCGCGAGGCGCAGACCATCGGCGAACAGCCCCGACGCCGTCTCGACGAGATCTGCTGCATCGACCGTCATTGCCGCCCGATGGCGGCCGACCGGCCTCAGGGCGGAACGGCCCATGCCGGTTCCGCTCACAGGGCCACCGTGTGTGCCGCGGCCTCGAGCAGGCTCGTGAGCGGCCAGGCGAAGACGCCGATGGCGGCGCAGACGGCGAGGCCGCCGACCAGCGGCGCCACGGTCATGCGAGATGGCGGGACGGCGACCTCCCCCGCGTCGCCGGGGCCGAGCAGCATGTGGCGGGCGTGGCCGACGACTGCGATGAAGATCACGACCATCGCGACCATGGCGGCGGTGGCGGCCCAGCCGAGGCCGACGTCGAACTCGGCACGGAGCATGACCAGCTCGCTGGCGAAGAGGCTGAACGGAGGAAACCCGAGCAGGGCGAGCAGCCCGACGCCGAAGACGCCACCGAGGGCGGGACGCCGGGCGAGGAGGCCGTGCACCCCACCGATCTGGCTCGTGCCCTCGGCCGTCATGATCTCGCCCGAGGTCAAGAACAGCACGCCCTTGGCGAGACCGTGCCCCAGGATGTGCAGCAACACGGCGGCGATGGCGAGCGGGATCCCCGCCGCCGCACCGAGCGCGATGAGGCCCATGTGCTCGATGCTGTGGTACGCGAGCATGCGCTTGTAGTCGCGCTGCGTCAGCAGGAGCGACGCCGCCACGACAAGCGACAAGAGGGCGACGGTCACCAGCAGTGCCCGGGGGAAGCCCGGCCCGACCGCGATGTCTGCGATCGCTTTGACGCGCAAGATGGCGTAGAAGGCGACCGTGAGGAGGACTCCCGACATGAGAGCCGAGACCGGAGCCGGCGCCTGGCTGTGGGCGTCGGGCAACCAGCTGTGCATGGGGGCAAGCCCCACCTTGGTGCCGTAGCCGAGGATCATGAGGGCGAAGGCCAGGCGCATCACCGACGGGTCGAGGTGGTGCGCCTGCGCCATCAGAGAAGTCCAGTCGAGGGCGCGGGCCGAGTGACCTCCCGCGTGGATGGCGGTCAGGTACACGAGCACGGTGCCCAAGAACGCGAGCGCGATCCCGACGGAGCAGATCACGAGGTACTTCCATGATGCCTCGAGCGAACCGCGGGTCCGGCGGTGACCGACGAGGAAGGTCGTCACCACGGTGGTCGCCTCGACACCGACCCACAGGATGCCGAGGTTTGCCGCCAGCACGGCAAGGAGCATGGTCGTCACGAACGCCTGCACCAAGACGGCGTACAGCGTGGCCCGACGTGGCGAGCACCGGCCATCCGCCAGCTCGATGCCGATGGTGCGGACGCCGAGCCACGACGCCAGCACGGCGATGGCGCCGATCACGACGACCATGAACGCACTCAGTGCGTCGGCCCGCAGCACCCCGAACAGGCCGCCGATGGCACCATGACGCACGATCCTGACCGAGAGTGCGATACCGAGCAGCAACGTCGCTGCATTGGCTCCCACTGCCACCCACGCGGCCCACGGACGCCAACGGGCAGCACCGACGACCAGGGCGCCGAGGACGGGAAGTACCAGGAGCAGGAGCAGGGCCACTAGTCGTGCAGCTCCTGCAGGGCATCGAGGTCGACGTCTCCGAATTCGAGGTGGAGCCGCTGAGCCAGCACCATCAAGACGACGACACCCAGCAGCACGTCGAGCGTGACGCCGAGCTCGATGAGGAAGGGCACACCCGCGGTGACGAGGAAGGCCACCAAGGCGATTCCGTTGTCGACGAGGAGCAGCCCTACGATTTGGAAGATGGGCCGACGGCGGACCACGAGGACGAAGAACCCCACGAGCAAGGTCGCAAAGCCCACGGAAACCAGCGATCCGGTGGTGCCGCCCACCAGCCGGGCAATCACACGGCTGGACGCGAAGGCAAGCAGGATCAGCGCGGCGGAGACAACCAGCGAGGCCGGCACGTTCACCAGCGGGCGGTTCTCCTTGGCCGTCGCATCGCCCGACCCGACGCGTCCGAGCAGGATCGGGATGGCCACGCCCTTGATCGCGACGACGACAGCCGAGGTGGCGACGAGGACCCCATCGTGGGCGTGAACGCCGAGCGTGGCCGCCACGGCCCCGAGCGCCACCCCCTGGACGGCGACGACGCGCACCGCGGCGCGCACACTCGACAGCCAGAGGACGGCAACCGCACAGACGAGGACGGCGCCGACCCAGAACGTCAGGAACGAGGAGAACGACTGCCCGCTCACAACCCCACCACGGAGACGACGGCCACGATCGCGAGGACGAATGCGCCAGCCAACAACTCGGGCACCCGGAACAAGCGCAGCTTCGCCATGAAGACCTCCGCGGCCGCCAGGGCGGCGCCGAGGACCGCCACCTTGGCCACCGCCGCCAGGATCCCGAGCGCCACGTGGTCCGGACCGGGAGCGCTGGCGATGCCCCAGGGCACGAAGAGGTTGGCGAGCAGCGCCATCAAGAAGGCCAGGCGCATCTCCTCTCCGAGCTTGACCAGGGCGAGATCGGGACCGGCATATTCGAGGACCATCGCCTCGTGGATCATGGTGAGCTCGAGATGGGTGGTCGGGTTGTCGACCGGCAAGCGCCCGGACTCGGCCACGATGACGATCACGAACGCCACGACGGCCAGCAGGCGTTGCGGGGTGACGAGCCACACCGGGTGGACCAGCGAGCGACTGACGATGGTGGACAGGTTGGACGAGCGCGCCGGAATCGACAACGCCAGCACGGCGACGAGAAGGGCGGGCTCGCTCACCGCGCCGATGGTCATGGCTCGGCTGGCCCCCATGCCGCCAAAGGCCGTCCCGGTGTCGAGGGCCCCGAGTGCGAGGGCCACCGAGCCCAACAACAACAAGAACACCACGGCGAACAGGTCGGCCGACCACCCGAATGCGGGAGAGGTGGTCAACAGCGGCGTGACTGCAACGGCCACCACCACCGATCCCACGACGACCAGCGGGGCCAGCGAGAAGACCCAGCTCGCCTGATCCGGGCGCGTGCGCTGCTTGCGGGCGAGCTTGCGCACATCAAGGAGCGGCTGGCGGATCGGAGGTCCTCTCCGGCCCTCCAGCCGGCACCTGACCTTGCGCATCAGCCCCACCAGCAGGGGGCCGCCGAATCCGACACCGACCACCTGCAGGACGGCGATGGCCGCGACCGCCGGAGTCGACCAGTGCTCCGTCATGCGACCACCAACACGACGACCAGGGCGACGAGTCCGAAGGCAAGGTAGCGATGAATGCTGCCGTTCGGGATCCGGCGGGCGATGCTGCCCCACCAACTCAGCGCTTCGGCGGCTGGGCGATACGCGTGGCGTTCGAAGGCATCCGAGAGCGTCGTGTGGAACGCCACCGACTCGACGTAGAACCGCGACTCGGCGCTGTGGCTCACGTCGAGATCATGTGAAGGTGCGAGCACGTCGTCGAAGACCCGGACGAGCGGCTCGGCGAACGAGGTGGCGGTGTACTGCATGCGGGGGGTGTGGACCTGGCGCCCACAGCCCCACGCCTCGGTGCGCCGCAAGGCCCCGCGCTGCAGGACGGCCCGCGCAACCGCGGCGACCGCGGCGGCGACGGCGAGCCCGAGAGCCAGCAGCCCGGGGGCGAGCATCCCGTGGATGCCGGCGAGGCCCACGCTCCAACCCTGGGCCAGCGGATGGGGTTGGCCGTAGCCGAGGCCGGTCCGGGCGGCATCGACCGCGGCGGGGATCACGAGGAACGGGGCGATTCCGAAGACGAGACACAGCAGGGCCAGGAGTCCTGCCGCGGTCCACATGGTGCGCGGAACCTCCCGGGCGCTCTCCGCATCGTCGCTCCGGGGCTGACCCAACAGCCCGATGCCGATGGCTTTGACGACCGTCGCCGCGGTCAACCCTCCGGTGAGCGCGAGCGCGGCCACCCCGAGCGGCATGGCCACGTCAATGGCGACGTTGGTCGAGGGCAGGCCGTGGAGCATGCTCTGGAGCAGCAGCCATTCGCTGACGAAGCCACAGAAAGGCGGCAGCGCGGCGATGGCCAGGCCCGCAACGATGAATACCGGAGCACTGACGGGGAGCCGCTTGATCAGACCACCGAGTCGATCGAGGTCGCGCAGGCCCGTCGCCTCTTGGATGGAGCTTGCAGACAGGAACAGCGAGCCCTTGAACACGGCGTGGAAGACCACGTGGATGAGGGCGGCCACGAGGGCGACGACGGCGAGTTGGCGGTGGCCGGTCGCGGCGAACAGCCCCGAAGCCCCGACCCCGAGCAGCATCAGACCGACGTTGTCGGTCGTCGAATAGGCGAGGAGGCGCTTGAGGTCCGTGCTGGTCGACGAATGCAAGGAGCCGAAGAGGGCCGACAGCGCGCCGATGGCCATGACCAGCAGCCACCACCACGCCGGGCCCCCTCCGAGCAGCCCGTCGCCGACCCGGATGATGCCGTAGACGCCGAGATTGACCATCGCCGCCGACATGAGGGCAGAGACCGGACCGGGAGCCTCTGGGTGAGCCCGGGGTAGCCACACGTGGAGCGGTACGGCACCGGCCTTGGACCCGAATCCGACGAGGGCGAGGAGGAACGCTGCAGACCTCACCCAGCCGGTCATGTGCGGGCTTCGCAGCCCGATGACCGGGAACGACTGGCTGCCGGCATGCGTCGCCAGCAGTACCAGGGCAAGCAGGAGGCATGCCGCGCCGAACTGGGTCATCACTCCGTACCACTGCCCGGCCTGTTGGACCTCCGGTCGGAATCGGTGGTCCGCCAGGACGAGGAGAAGGGAGGTGACCGCCATGAGCTCCCACAGGAAGAGGAACGTGCCGACGCTGGATGCCGCCGGGACGAGCAGCAGCGTCGTCACGAAGATCGGCAACACACACGATGCCGTTCTGCTCGACAGTCCGTGACCCGAATAGCCGAGACGGAAGACCATGGCGCAGATGCCGACCCCGGCCGACACCGCCAGGAAGAGCGCGCCCAGGCGGTCGAGCCGCAACGAGAACCCGAGGAGCGGGATCAGACGGTCGGTGGCGAACGTTGCCACGTGGCCGGTCGCGAGCACGTCGGCGGCGACGCCCAGGCCACAGCTACAGGCGACGATCGTGAGCCCAGCGGACAAGCGGACCCGTGCCCGGAGAGACGGCACGCACCCCGCCACGGAGGCGACGAGCCCGAAGAGCGCCATGGCGACGAGGAGGCTTGCCCTCACCTCCCGGAGAGACCCCGCAGTGCCGCAATGATCGCGTCGGGCTCGGGCGGACACCCCGGGATCACCGCGTCGACCGGCACGACGTCGGACACCGCCCCGGCGACTCCGTACGCACCGCGGAAGACACCGCAGTCCCTGGCGCAGTCACCCACGGCGACGACGATCCGCGGCTCGGGGACGGCCTCGAAGGTCTTGCGCAGCGGGTCGGCCATGTTCTGGGTCACGGGTCCGGTGACGAGGAGGCCGTCGGCGTGGCGCGGAGAAGCCTCGAGGCGGATCCCGAAACGTTCGGCGTCGTAGGTGGGCGAGAAGCACGAGGCGATCTCGAGCTCGCAGCCGTTGCACGACCCCGCGTCGACCTGGCGAAGCTGCAGTGATCCCCGGTTCCGCGCCGCCACGACCCGAGCGGCAGCATCGTCTGTCCGGGGTGCGGTGACACGGTCCGGAGGTCGGCCCAGGCGCGATCCGACCTCCCGTAGCAAGCGAAATCGCACAAGCCGCGGCTAGCGCCCGACGAACGCAGCGGTCAGCGGAAGCTCCGCCCGATCGAACCGATGGTCCTTCGTCTTGACGCGCACCACCAACCTCCAGAATCCGTGCTAGCCCGCAAGGAAGATAGCTCGCGAAACCTTCAAATTGACGAATCGATCAATTGAAGGATTCAGCTTCCTGTCGACCCCCAGCTCACTGAAGTTCAGCGAGCAAGTCCCGGGTCTCCTCGAGCGAGGTGGTCAGGATGCGCTTCGCCACGTCCAGCAGCTCGAACAACACCGGGTTGGCAACCGAATAGATGACTGTGGCCCCCTGCTTCCGGGCCTGCACCAGGCCCGCCCGGCGCATGACGCCGAGCTGCTGTGACAGGTGTGATGACTCGATGCCGACTTCGGGGATCAGCTCGCTGACCGGCCGATCACCGTCCCGGAGGATCTCGAGTACGCGGATCCGGGCGGGGTGAGCCAAGACTCGGAAGAACTCTGCCTTCACCTGGTAGATCGGCGGAGTCGCCATGTCGTTCGCCTCCTCGGCTCGAGCCAGGATCTTCCGTGGTCTGCGGCAACAAGCTAACAGATTGATCAAAACATCAGGTTGTCCGCAGTCACACCATGCTCAGGCAGCGGGAGGTCCGATCCGCGACCAGACCAACCAGCTTGCTGGGAAGCGGACGATCAAGCGCCAGGACATCCGGCGTCCCGGCAGCCTCGGCGAACGCGTCGGGGATGACGGATGCCAGCTCCCGAACCCGTGCGATCAGCCGAGCCGGATCGACGCCAAGGTCTCTTGCCGCCCCCGGCCAGGTGCTTCGTTCCGGAAACACGCGGTAGTCACCTCCGATCTTCATGGCGAAGCGGAGTCTCTTCTCGTGAGTGCCGTAGGGCAGAGCGGAAGCGACGTCGTACATCGGAGCCAAGCGAACCTGGTTGTCGGCGAGCAGGACCGAGTAGTTCTTGGCGTGTGCGTCCGTGCCGGCGATGAGCCAATTCCAGATCAGAGCGTCGGCGAATCGCCAAACGGCGGAGTCGGCGATCCTCGGAGGCATTGCCCGCCGGAACAGCCCGACGATGGCGGAGGCTGAGGGACCGCCCTCGTTTTGATACTTGAGCGTCGGGGGGTCCCCAAGGGCCTGGCAAAGATCCTCCTGGTGGACCCGGAGGATCCGTTCCTCCCGATAAACGCGGTCGTAGCGGTCGACCACTACCGCCGACTCGTCGCCGAAACGCACAACCCTGGTGCGAGCAGCAAGGAGCCCGGCACGCCGGGCGGCGTCGAGGCAGAGGTGCTCGTTGAGGTCGTGATCGTCGAAACCCGAAACCGCCGGTTTGAGGATGTGCGTCGTTGGGATGGACCCGGAGGGAACCCCCCACCTGCCCTCGCTGTGCAGCAGGGCGGTCTTCGCCTGCGCTCCGGCCAGGCTGAACTGACCCGTGAAGGATCGGCCGAGCCAGGAAGTCGAGTCCTCTCTGAGGTCCCGGAGACGCTCGGCAACCTGGTCGTCCGTGAGCCACGTGACGTCGCCCGGCCGGTTGAGGATCCGGTCGACCTGATCTAGAGGCGCGAAGCGGACGGCTCCGGCGCAGTCCTCTCCGATCGGTGATCCCAGGAGCGAAAACGGCGACGAGGCCGAAACGTGGAACTCGCGGGCCCAGCGGCTGAGGACCGCATCGTTGTCGGGAAGCAGGCCCCAGAGCCAAGGAGTCACGACGTTGTCGGGATGGGACGTGACCTGGGTCGGCATGGACAGCGACAAGGGCGTCGCTTCGGACCGACCCCGGTAGTCGTCGTCGTAGTCGAACCGGAGGCGTCCCTGGGGAAGGCGGGTCACAGTCCCGGCGACAGCGCCGTCGAGGATGACGACAAGGGCGTCCGTCATCGGTTTCGGTACCCCTCAAGAAGGACGTCGAGATCGACCGATCCGGAGAGGGGGGCGTCGGCGGCGGCGCGGCCGTCGTCGAGATCGAGGCGAAGCCCGAGGGCGTCGAGGACGCGGAGCACGTGGGCAAGCTCGACGGTGGGCTTCCCGCCCTCGAAGTAGTTGATCCAGTCACGGGAGACGCCGGCCCGGGACGCCAGGTCTCCCTGGCTGAGCCCCAGGGCCAAGCGTCGTCCCCGGACGGCCGATGCCAAGTCATGCACGGAATTGAGCTTCACCGGTCTCACCTATCGATGTACGTCGACATCCGGATGATGCCGACGTACATCCACAAGCATACTATGTCGACGTACGTCAGCAAACACCTAATGTCGACGGACGTCGACAGCCAACCTGCCGACACCCTAGAGCAACCCGCCGAGAGTGAGCGCTGTGCTGCCCCGAGCGGGTGCAGCCCCGGCGGCGGCCGTCGTGGTGGCGGTGTTGGTGGATGTCGTGTTGGCGGTCGTCGCGGTGATGGTGGTGATCGTCTTCATCCACGGCTTCCCCGACCTCTTCTTCGTCAACCTCTTCTTCGTCATCCTCCTCGTCATCGCCAACCCGATCACTGCGAGCCGACGACAACGAGAGGACGCTGCGCACGGACACGGGGAACGAAGTCCGATTCGATTTTGCGACAATCCCTTGGTGGTGACCGGATCCCACTGGCCTGATCCACCTGACCTCATCAGACGCTCTCCACCGGGCGAAGATTGCCGCAACGTTCGGCCGAGCGAGCGGACCTCGCTCGGGTAGTCGGCATCGATGAGGTCGTCGGCGAGCTGGCTCACCCACTCGAGCGCGAGGTCGGGGTCGGCGTGCGTGTAGAGCTCGCGGACGGCCTCCTTCGCCTGCCAGCAGGTCGCGACATCACCGTTCGGGTCGCCGGCGCGCAGCAGCCCGAGGAGCTTCTCTTGTCCTTTGTCATCGAGTCGTTCCTTCGCCCGGGTGAGGAGCCGGCGGCACCGGAAGAGGGGATCGTGCTTGCGACCGCGGTGGCCCAGCGTCTCGTTCTGGACGCGTCTGCGGCACTCGTCCAACTTGGTGTTGGCGTGACGGATGAGGTGGAAGGGATCGGCGACCAGGGTGGCAGCGGGCACCATGACCTCGAACACCCGTCGGTAGGGGCCGGAGAGATCAAGCGTGCCGAACTCGATGGCGGAACGGAACGCCGGTCCTCGCTCGGCCAACCAGCCCATGGGCTCGGCACTGCCGCGGCCAGGGACGACGTCGAGGAGCTGGCCAACTCGGACGTCGACGAGCTGGGTCGAGAAGTGCTGACGGTGATAGGGACCGAGCCGCACCATCAGCACCTCGTCGAGCCCGAGTGCTCTCACCGTTCCGAACCTCTCGACGTCGGCGTCGAGGAGGGCCTCTCCATACGCGACGACGGCATCGTTCACGAGGTGCCAGTCGCAGCCGAGCTCGCCCGCCACCTCGTTCACGCTCCTCGCATGACGGCCGACCTGGATGGTCGCCCACCGGGCGGCCCGGGAGGTGAGCACTTGGCGGGCAGCCGCGATGCGGTCGTCCTCTTCGGTCCACGATCCGACCGGACAGTCCTCGTCGACACACTCCCATCGGCGCTTGTGCCACACGAGGCGGGTCGGGCGACCGAAGAGCGGCAGGTCCACGAACTCGATCCGCGGCCGGTCCTTCACCCTGGCGATCGCCCCGCACTTCGGACAGCCCTGACGCGAGGCCATCTTCTCGATGTGGATCCGGGCCTCGCCGTCGACTCCGTCTTCTCCGCCAAGGAACCTGACGGCAGGAAGAGCGATCATCCGGCCAGCGCGCGCGTAGGGTCGGTCTCCACGGGGGTCCTCCATCTTCGGTCGTCGAACAACCAAAGACTGGTGGACCCCCGCTACGCGCTCGCGGATCCAGTCAGTGCACCCCGCTTAGATCCGAAGACCCGCTTGAACGCGACACCGCTGGTCAGGCGCCTGTGCCTCTGCACGAGACGCGCCGACCAGCGGTTCGATGGTGGCGGGGGCAGGATTTGAACCTGCGACCTTCGGGTTATGAGCCCGACGAGCTACCAGACTGCTCCACCCCGCGTCGTGGAGAGCCAATGTAGCACTCGAAGTGGCCATCCGATCCAGCGCGGGGACAAGCGCCGCGGGCCGGTCATGACCTGGCCCGAGGCCAATGGCCATCCGATCCGGCCTCCCATCGACGGCGCCCGGCGGGAGCCGTCCGCCCCTCAGGTCAGCGCGTCGACGTGGTGGACGCGGCCGGCGTCCCGGACGAAGAGGACGTCGTTGTAGCCCTGGCCCGGGCCGACCATCTCGAAGACCAGCGGCTGGACGAAGGAGAGATAGAGCGCCCGTCGTCCGACCGCGGAAGGATCCGTGGGCGGCGGAGCCGCGTGCAGCGTGTGGCCGAAGTGGACGGTCACGTCCCCGGGTTCCGTTGTGAGCGTGACCACCGGCAGTCCGGCGGCCTCGCGGGCGGACGGCAATCGGGACGTCCCGAGGTGCGATCCGGGGATCATCGCGAGCTGCCCCGACGATTCGGTTGCGGCGTCGAGCTGGATGCCGACATTGAGCATCGGGCACTTGACGGGGTGGCCCCCCATGCCGCAGTCGCGGTGCCAGGGAAGGTCGGCGAGGCCTTCGTCGGCGCCCGGCACCTTGATGACCGCCCCGTTCCCGTCGAGGCGGTCGGAGGCGTCACGCAGATCAGCACCGGACAGCGCGGCGATGCGCGTGAAGCGCGGATCTGCGCCGAGCCCGGCGACGAAGGTCGACTGCTCGTTCAGGTAGTTGACCCGACAGCAGCGGTCCTCGCCGTCGACGGAAGTCCACCACGACCGACGGTCGTCGGGGTGCGCCCGGGCGACGGCCTGGTCGACGACGTCGCGCAAGGCGGTGATCTCCCCTTCCTGCAGTACCCCGCGCAAGTGGACGAATCCCGCCCGACGCAGGAAGTCGCCGATCTCGGCGTCCGGATCGTCGAGCGTGAAGGTCCGTGAGGTGTCGATCGGTACACCATTCGCATCGAGTACCGGCGCAGGTGCATCGAGGTCGTAGATCACCTGCCCGTCGAACGCGACCCGCAACGGCGCTTCCCAGCGGGTGAGCTGCCCGAACCGACCCCGCACGACGCGGAGGCGATCGGCGTAGAGCAGGGCGAAACAGGACTGCAGCTCCCAGCGGAACTCGCTCCACGCATCCGCATCGAGCTCGACCACCGTTTCGGCGTCACCGTCGCCTTCGATCACGGCGAACGACGAGCCGTCGGGCACGTAGCTGTAGGCACGCTGGTCACCCAGACGGAAGGCGATCGGCCTCACCCGTTCGGCGTCGGTCGCAGAGAAGACAGTCGGGCGTTCGGCGAGGAGCGCGGGAAGCACTCGCCGGTGGAAGTCGTCGAAGTCGCACGAGGGAAAACGCGATCCGCCCACCGTCCGAGCGTATCCCGCGGGCGCACGCCCGGTCCGCTCGCCTTCGGGGCGAACCGGTTCAGGGTTCAGCCGTTGGGGGCCGCGCTGCCCGGCAGGGTCGTCGTCGTGGTTGTGGTGGTGGTGGTCGCGACCGGACCCCCGGTCAGCTGTTGGACCTCGCCGAGGATCGACTCGAGGTTGTTGAAGTCGCTCTGGTACGCACCGAGGTTGCCGGCCTTGAGGTCGGTCTGGGCCTGCTGGTAGGCCGTCTGCGCCTGGGCGAGCAGTGAACGGACCTCGGGCGACAGCGTCCCCGGCGAGCCGGTCGGACCCGTGCTGGTCGACACAGGCGCGTTGAAGACCGAGGACAGCGCGCTCGACACCGAGTTTCCGATCGCCGTCTGATTCCCGTAGACCGCGATGACCCGCTGGAGCACGGGGAACGCATTGCGAGAGGACTCGACGTAGAGCGGCTGGATGTAGAGCAGCGCGTCCGCAATCGGGATCATGAGGACATTTCCGAGCAGCACCGACGAGCCGTTCTGGTTGAGGAACGTGATCGCGGACGAGACGCTCGGCGTCGCGTCGATCTTCGCCGACACGATCGCAGGGCCGTCCACCGGGTTGTTCCGCGGTGTCACGAACATCTGGAGCTGGCCGTAGTGGGCCGGGTCGCACGACGCGATCATGAAGCCGGACAGTGTTTGGATCTGGCTCCCCGCGGAGACCGGCACGAGCGCGTCGAGCAGGTTGAACGACTGCTTTGCCTGTCCTGGGATCCGCAGCTCCTGGTAGATCGGCGCCATGCGGACCAGCTGACCGGTCGAGACCGGCTGACCCTGTGCATTGGTGGTGAACGTCGTGGCAAGTGCCTGGTTCGGAGAACCGGAACCCGGGGACGGTGAGAGGGTCCAGGCGTCCGCAGCGCTGTAGAAGCTCGAGGCAAGGGTGATGTGGTACTTCCCGTACATGGTGGCCTGAACCGTGAAGATGTCCTCGGGGTAGCGCAGGTGGGCGCGGAGCTCCGCGCTCATCTTCGACGCCGGGGTGAACATGCCCGGAAAGGCCTTCTCGTAGGTCTGGATGAGCGGATCGTGCGGATCCATCACATAGAAGGTCATGTGCCCCGTGTACGCGTCGATCACGACCTTGACCGAGTTCCGGACGTAGTTGAACGTTCCGGCGAGTCCACTACCCGACGCGACGGAGCTGGTGTCGGCGTTCTGCGCATAGGGATAGTTGTCGGTCGTCGTGTATGCGTCCTGGATCCAGGAGATGTGCCCACCGATCAACGCCGGATACGGATCGGCATCGAGGTTGAGGAATGGTGCGGCCTTCTGGACACGGGCTTGGACGCCTCGATCGAACATGATGCGCGATTGGCCGGTGATCTGGTTGGAGATCAACAGGTTCGGATCGCCGAAGCGGACGGCGAACATGAACTGTTTGAACAGCGAGGAGAGCTGCACCCCGCCGTTGCCCGTGTAGTGGGTCTCGACATTCGTATTGTTCGTGAGCTGGTAGTCGATCTCCGGCTGCTTCGTGTTGGCGACGACGTAGCCAGAGTTGTTCAGCCCGAAGTAGACCGACGGCTGGGTGACTTCGGGCAGCCCGCTGTTCGAGGTCGGTGGTACGTAGCCGACGGCGAAGACGGGGTCGGTGTTGGAGACCTGGTTGGCCGGTGAGACCACCATTCCGTAGCCGTGGGTGTACTGGAGCGTGGTGTTGACCCACGACGACGAGGGCAGATCCGAGTCGTTGATCTCGCGGACACCCACGACGACCGGCGTCTCGGTGCCGCTGACCGGATACCGGTCGATCGCGAGGCTGTTGAACTGGTAGTAGGACCGGATGTCCTGGAGCTTGTCGTAGGTCGCTTGCGTCTGGGTCGGGTCCCAGAGCCGCACGTTGGCCAGCGTGTCGCCCTCCGCCGAGAGCTGCGAGGCGGTTGCGGTCGAGGACGCCGGGTACGACACGCTCGAGACGCCATCGATGCCGATCGCAGCGCGGGTCGCCTCGATGTTGCGCTGGATGTACGGACGCTCGAGCGTGTTCTGCGCGGGATTCACCTTGAGGGACTGGACGATCGCCGGATAGATGGTCCCGGCGGACAGGGCGACGAGGAACCAGAGGCCGACTCCGAGGATCGGGAGTGCCCAACCACGACGACGGATGTTGTAGATGAGGAGGGCTGCTGCGGCCAACGACACCAGGATCAGCAGCTCGAGGGCCGGCAGGCGCGCGTGCACATCGGTATATCCCGCACCCTGCACATAGCCGTTGCTCGAAAGGTCGAGATTGAAGCGGGCGAGGTAGTAGCCGACCGCCTTCACGAGCGCCAGCAGGCCGAGGAGGACCGAGATGTGGGCCTTGACCGCAGGACGAACCCGAGGTCGCGGTCCCTGCACGCGGATGCCGCCGTTCAGGTAGTGGCTGAGCAGTGTCGCGACGAGCACGACGAAGACGGCCACCAGTGCCCAGTGCACGAGGAACTGCTGGAACGGCAGTGTGCAGACGTAATAGCCGACGTTGCGGTGGAATTGCGGGTCGGTCCCCGGAAACGGACAACCTCTCGAGTAGAGGATCCAGTTCTGCCACTGTCCCACGGCCTGCGAGCCGACGATCAGCGACAGTGCGGCGACCACCGCAATGCGCAGCCACCGTGCATAGGGACCGATGACCTCGCGGTAGCGCCTGACGAATTCGTCCTCGGCGTCGAGTGAAGGTCCCTTGGGCGCGAGCCGCTCGGCGATCGTGAGGCTCACGAGCAGCAGTCCGGCGAAGATCAGCCCGAAGACGAGAAGCAGGCCGACTTTGATCTCGAAGAGCTTCCACCAGACCTGGTGCAGCGAGACCGAGGAGAACCACAGCGCGTCCGTGTAGAACACGGCGAAGGTGTGCAAGGAGAGCAGCACCAGTACGAGGATGGCGACGACCGCGATGATGATGCGTCGACGCCGATGGGCCACCGGTCGCGGAGTCCGGGGCAGGTCACTCGGCGGGCGCACGGGTGCAGCCTAGGAGGTCGACACGCCGAGCAGGCATCGACAGCCCGGGTGTGCCGGCGGACGCGCGTGACCCGTCGGGAAGTCCGTTCCGGGAGGCTGCGGTCCACCGAGGCCGTTGTCTTCGCAGTCGGGGCACGGCGCATCACTCGAACCGGCGACGGCGATCCACTCGAGTCGCGCCGACGACTCACCGTCGATTGCGGCCATCGACCCCGCAGAGAACGCCGCGATCACATGATCGCCGGCCAGTCTGTCGATCCGCTCGCCTTTCCACTCCCGGTAGGCGGAGCCGACGTGCTCGGCGATCAACGTCTCGTCCGCCGCATCGTCGGCACCGGCCAGCGCGTCATCATTGCCGAGTCGCCGACGGAGCGGACCGACGATCGCGATCGCGAGGTCGTGCGCAACCGCCGCAACGGCATCTGCGTCGGGCCCACCCCCGGGTCGGACGCCCGCGAAGCTGTAGCCCGCCTCGGCCGCCTCTTCGAGCGGAGGGAGCGCCGCCGTCGCGACGCCGTCGATCTGTTCGATCTCTTCGGGCAGGAGCTCGACCGACCACGTCGAGCCCCCGGAGCGCAAGGCGTCGAGCAGGTCGTTCTGGCTGTCCTGCAGGGTGCGTTTGAGTCGTCGGGCGAGGGTGGTGACGATCGGCTGGACCATGCGGTCACGCTTCGCCACCAGGGGATGGAGGTCGGGCGGCCCTGCTGGGCCCGGCTCGTCACCGCCCTCCTCGGCCATTTCGGAGGGGGGGACGTCCTCCGGTGCCGTTGCGCCGGTGGCCCCGGGCACCTCGTGTGCGGCCCGCAGCTTGGCGAAGATCTCGTCGACGGCGGCCGACGGAACAGTTGCGGCGGGTGGTGCCGCCGGCGGGACCTCGACCGCGGGGGTGCCGGGGTGCTCGCCGGTCGGTCCGTCGTCGGCGCCCGGTGCACCCTGGGCGACCGGCACGGTGGGAGGAGCCGGCGTCGCGTGGTCGGCCTCCTCGTCGGTCGTCGCCTGCGTCGCCGCGTGTGGTCCCTCCGCCTCCTCGGCGAGGAGTGCCGCCGCGACCTCTTCGGGCGTTCCCTCGTCCGGGCGATTCGCCAGCTCGCGACCGGCCACCTCGGCCGCGAGCCGCGCATCGTCCTCCGCGGTGAAGAGGTCGCTCGCGATGCCGTCCACCGATCGACGGACGTCGTGGATCGTCTCGGCCAGCCGCTCCCGTCCCGCCCGGAGCTGCTCGATCTGCGCGTGGAGGACCTTCCTCCGCTTGGAGAGATCGGCCAGCACCCGCGCGCGCAGCTGCTGGGCCTCGTCGACCATCGCCCGGCACTCCTCGCGCGCCTGGGCGAGGAGCTGTTCGGACTCGTGTCGCACCGCGTCCATCGCGCGGGCGACCTGCTGGTTGGTCCGCTCCTTGAGCTCGGCCACCGCGGCATCGGTCGCCGCCGACTGCTCGGCGATCCGCGCCTCTGTCGAGGCGAGGCGCTCCTCGGCCGTCCCGGTGGCCTCGGTCACCAGGCGCTCGGCCGTCCCGGTGGCCTCGGTCACCAGGCGCTCGGCCTCGGTCTCCGCCCTGGCCACCACGTCGGAGGCGACCTCGTGGGCGCTGTGGAGCACCCGCGCGGTCTCCTGGCCGAGTGCCGCCGTCAGCGTGGGCTCGTCGAGGACCGGATGTGCCGCCCGCTGCTCGGCGTCTGCGAGCTGGTCGAGAAGCTCTCGTTCGCGTTGGGCGATCGCGCGCAGCTCCATCGCGATGGCCTCGAGGTAGGCACGGACCTCTTCGGCGTCGAACCCTCGGCGGACCAGGGCGAAGTTGTGCCGGGCGATGTCGTCCGGGGTCAGATGGGTCGAGGATGAGATGGTCAACCGGTGCTCCTCGGGCATGCGCCAGAGCCTACGACCGGAGCTGCGGGGAGCCGGTCATCCCGCCGCTGCGGACTGGGTCGACGGCACGTGGGCGGGAACGGTGCCGCCGTTCGCCCCCAGCACCGACAACGCCTGGTCGAGGGTCGAGACCGCGTAGATCTTGAGACCTGGACGGTCCTTCGACAGTGCCGCCTTGTACTCCGGCGGCGGCACCAGGAAGATCGACGCGCCGGCGTTCTCGACGGCCACCGTCTTCTGGGGCACCCCGCCGACATCGCCGACCCGTCCCCCACTGTCGATGGTTCCGGTGGCCGCCACGACGTGCTTGCCGGTGATCTGGCCCGCGGTCAGGGCGTCGATGACCCCGAGGGTCATCGCGAGCCCCGCGGAGGGGCCGCCGATATTGGTCACGTCGATCGAGACGGGAAAGGGGTACGTGTAGTCGATCTGGTCCTGGGGCTCGATCCCGAGGTTGAGGTGGATCGACGCGCCTGGTCCGAGGACGATCAGTGTGCGCTTGAGGGTCACGCTCACCGGCACCGGCGCACCCGAGTCGTTGCGGCGAACGGAGAGGGTGACGGTCTGCCCGGAGTGATAGCGCCTGAGCGTCTGGGTCAGCGCGGCTGCGGTGAGGGTCGGTGCACCGTCGACGGCGGTGACCACGTCGCCGACGCTGAGCACCCCGGAGGCGGGCGTCCCGGGGAAGGTGCCGGCGATCACCGCCCCCGCAGGAGTCGAGGTGACGTGGTAGCCGAGCCGCGTGAGCGCGGCGACCTTCGCGTACGACTCCGCCTGGGACATCTGGAGCTGCCCCTGAGCGCCGAGCTCCGAAGGGGCGGTGCCGCCGGTCACGTCGGCGACCTGGATCAGCTGGGTGTCCGACTGGAGCCGGTAATACCAGTACGTGAGCGCGGAGACGCGGCCCTCGAGCACGTCGGTGAGGAGGACCGGTCGGGTGACCGGGTGGTTGCGGTCCGCGGGCACCGTGATGAACTGCTGGACGGACTGCGCCGTCCCGGGCTGGATGAAGTAGTAGTTGAGATCGATCCTCGACGAGATCGCGATCGCCGCGACCACGAACACGAAGATGACCCAGGGCCAACGCCGGTGGCGGCGGTGTCCGACATCCCGCCGGGCGGAGTCCGACGTTGCGGCGTCGAGGCCCACTCCGGACGCCGGATCCGGCGCTGTGCGGTCGGATGCGGAGACGTGGTCGGTCATAGTGGACGGGTGCAGCCTGCCACGGAACGCCCGGATCCGAGCGTCATGGAAACCAGGCGTGCCGTGGCACTCGCCGGACACACCGGCGACGCGTCAGTGGCGCGCCAGGCGCTCGAGGATCCGGCGCCGACGGTCCGGGCCACCGCCCTCGGCGCGCTCGCGCGGCTGGGCCAGCTGTCCGACGACGACCTGAGCCGGGCGATCGCCGACCGGTCAGCCGACGTACGGCGCAGAGCGTGTGAGCTCGCGACGGCCCATCCCGCCGTCGACCTCATGGAAGTCCTCGACGACTCCGATCCGTCCGTGGTCGAGATGGCCGCCTGGGCGTCCGGTGAGCGGGGTGACCGACGTGCGGTGTCCGAGCTCGCACGCCTCGCCGGACGTGTGGGCGGTCACCCGGATCCGCTTTGTCGCGAAGCGGCGGTCGCGGCACTCGGCGCGCTCGGGGATCCCCGCGGGGTCGAGGCGGTGCTCGGCGCGCTCGACGACCGTCCGGCGATCCGCCGACGCGCCGCGACGGCCCTGGCCGCATTCGACGGTGCGGCCGTCGACGAGGCCCTCCGGCGTTGCCTGAGCGACCGCGACTGGCAGGTCCGCCAGATCGCCGAGGACCTCCTCGCTGACGAGTGACCCCCGGCGGAAGCACGTTGCGGAGCTCAGGAGTCGGCGGCGGCGAAGATCGGGCGCAGGCTCTCGAACGACGAGAGGCAGATGCCCGCACCCTGGACCACGCACTCCAGCGGGGTCGCGACGAGATGGACCGGCACCTCGGTCGCATCGGCCAACCGGTTGGCCAGTCCGCGCAGCAAGGCGCCGCCCCCGACCAGATGGATGCCCTCGTAGATGATGTCCTGAGCGAGCTCGGGCGGCGACTCGGACAGGCACGCCAGCGTGGTCGCGACGATCAGCTCGATCTGGTCGCGCAGGGCGTGGCGCAGCTCCTCGGGCGAGATGACCACCGTCTTGGGCTGTCCGGTCGTGACCTCCCGCCCGCGGACCTCCGCTTTGAGCTCGTCCGCGTAGGGCAGGGCGGAGCCGATCGCGAGCTTCAGCTCCTCGCCGGTGCGCTCGCCGATCGCGATCCCGTACTCGTGGCGCACGTAGTGCTGGACCGCCGCGTCCATGTCGAACCCGCCGCACCGGATGGCGCGTGAGGAGACGACCCCGCCCAACGAGATCACCGCCGTCTCCGTCGTCCCGCCGCCGACGTCGACGACCATGTTCCCGACCGGCTCGTGGATGTCGAGCCCCGCACCGATTGCTGCGGCCATCGGCTGCTCGATCAGATGGGCCGCCGATGCGCCCGCTCTGCGTGCCGCCTCCTTCACGGCGCGCCGTTCGACCGACGTGATCGCAGACGGGACGCAGATGAGGACCCGCGGACGGTTGAACCTGGTGACGCCCGCCCGGCGGAGCAGCAGCCGGATCATCCGCTCGGTGATGTCGAAGTCGGTGATCGCACCCTCCCGCAGGGGCCGCACCGCGACGATGTAGCCCGGCGTCCGTCCGATCATCTGCCAGGCCTCGTCGCCGACGGCCAGGACCTCGTGGGTTCGCGTGTTGAGTGCGATGACGGTGGGCTGGTTCAAGACGATGCCCTGTCCTTTGGCGTAGACAAGGGTGTTGGCCGTCCCGAGGTCGATCGCCAGATCTCGAGCCACCTCGTCATCGTAGGGCCACGGCGTCCGCAGTCGGGGTGGGCGACGCGCCCGTGCGACCGGAGTTGGGCGACGTCCGCCGGCGGCGTTCCATCGGTAACCTCGCGAGATGGACGGCGAGGCCGGGAGGGTGTCCTGGGGCGATTCAGACGACGACGGTCCCGACGACGACCGGCTGCGTGGATGGATCCCACCCGACGACCGGCTCTGGCGCCATCCCTCGGAGATCCTGAGCTCGACCGCACCGGTCGCCGGGACCGACATCGGACCGCGGACTCGTTCGAGCCCGATGATCGCCGGCGCGACGACCGCGTGCGTCCTCGTGGCACTCGTCGCAGTCGCTCTCGCCATCGCCGCGACGAGCTCCGGCGGCGGTCCGGTCGGTTCGTCGTCCATCGGATCGGCGTCGCTGCTCGGAACGCCGACGACCGAGCCGGGCAGCGCGCGACTCGCGACGCTCACCCAGATCGACGCGATGGTCACCGCGATCCGTCCGTCGACGGTCGCGATCGAGGTCACCGGCTCTCCGGGGACCTCCGTCTCCACGGGCCTCGTCGCCGAGGCCGGGGGCATCGTCGTGACGGCATCGGCGGCGTTGGTCGGTGCTCGCGCGATCACCGTCGTCGAATCGGACGGCACGCGTCAGCCGGCATCGGTGATCGACGCGGACACGACGACCGGCCTCTCCCTCCTGCAGATCACGGACGACCTTCCTGCCGCAACCTTCGGCGAGAGCGACCCCTCGGTCGGGGCGATGGCCGTCGCAGTCGCCATCGAACCGGTCGCCAAGCGGGGTGACCCACCGCGACCCCACGTCTACGGCGGAACCATCGTCTCGTCCGGAGAGGCACTCGACGGGAGCGCGCTCACCACACAATTCGCGACCACCGCCGTCGCCGCGCCCCTCGGTGCACGGGACCTCGGCTGCATCCTCCTCGACGGGAATGGCGACGTCGCAGGTGTGCTCGGAGAGATCCACGGGTCCGGGTCCTCGACCACGTCCATCTTCCTCCCTGCGAGGCTGGTCGCGGGCGTCGTCCATCAGCTCGCGTCGGCGGGTGTCGTCGACCACGGCTGGTTCGGCGTGAGCGGCCTCCAGAACGATCAGGGCGCGACCGCATCAACGCTCGCCGCGACCGCGACGTCGACGCCGCCGGCCGGGGTCGTGGTGGGCTCGGTCAGTGCAGGGAGCCCGGCCGCCGCGGCGGGTCTGGGAGCGGGGGACGTGATCGAGGCGGTCGACGGCGACGCCGTGCGGTCGATGGCCGACCTGCGGACGGCGCTGTATTCCGATCCGCCCGGAACGTCGATCGGCGTGACGTTCGAGCGGGACGGGAGCACGATGACACTGCCGGTCGTCCTCGCCGACACCGACGTCTCGGGTGGCAGGTCGTCGCCGTAGCATGAGGACATGACGCCGTCCGAGTCCGGAGAGACGGGGAATCCGTTCCAGTCGCTTCTCGGCGACCTCATGAACATGATCGGCACCAACGCACCCGATCATTGGGAGCTCACCCGGTCGTTCGCGCTCAACGTCGCGACCGGCGGGTCGCCGGAGCCGAACGTCGAGCCGGTGCAACGGATCCGCGTGGAGCAGCTCTCCCGCATCGCGGAGCTCTCCGTCATCGAGGCGACCGGTATGCCGGTCGGCCCCGACGGCCGGCGGGTGACCTGCGTGCCGGTCACCCGCGGGGACTGGACCGCACGGGCGCTGGAGTCGTGGCGACCCATCCTCACCGCGATGACCCCGAAGCCGGGCATCCCCTCGCCCGCCACTCCCCCGTCGGACGAGCTCGAACCGTCCGGCGAGGACCCGACCGGAGGGCTCGCCGCAATGCTCGGACAGTGGGCCGCCGCCATCGGACCCATGTTCTTCGGGCTGCAGGTCGGCTCCGTCGTGGGCCACCTCTCCCAGCGGACCCTCGGGCAGTACCCGCTGGCTCTGCCCTGGGCTCCCTCCGACGAGCTTCTCGTCGTCCCGGGCAACCTTGCGGCATTTGCAGACGACTGGAGCCTCCCCGAGGAGGAGACCCTCATCTGGGTCTGCGCCCGTGAACTCGCGTCGAACTCCGTGCTGACCCGGCCGGCCCTGCGCGCTCGCCTGGAGGAGCTGCTCACCGCACTGGCGGACGCGTCGGCCTCCGCCCAGCAGGACCTGGTGGGCCGCCTCGGCGGGTCGGGGATGCCGGGCCTCGAGCCGGGCATGGACCTCGAGTCCATCCAGGGGATGTTCGGCGACCCCGAGGCGCTCCTCGGGGAGCTGTTGACCCCGGAGTCGCGGCGGACCTCGGATCAGCTGACCGCGATCGCGATCGTCATCGACGCGTACGCCGACCACATCGCCGACCTGGTCGGCATCCGACATGCCGGCTCCCACCAGCAGCTGGCCGAGGCGTGGTACCGCCGGCGCATCGAGCGGGGCAAGGGCGAAGAGGCGGCCGGGGCACTGTTCGGACTCGATCTCGATCAGACCCAGGTGGACCGCGGTCGCGCGTTCGTCGCCGGGGTGATCGAGCGCGCCGGCGACGACGGACTCGGTCGGCTCTGGTCGTCGGCACGCAACCTCCCGACCCCTGCCGAGGTCGACGCGCCGGGCCTCTGGCTCGAGCGGATCAGCCTGCCGGAGCTCGACGGACCCGACGAGCCCTGAGCTCGCCTCAGGCGTTCGGTGCCGCTTCTTCGGCGGGAGTCTCGACCACCTCTTCCTCGGGCACCCCGAGGTCCCACTCGAGTTCGATGTTCTCACGCTCTGCATCGCGGATGACCCGCTCGCGGTTGCGCCGGTACTGCGGGTCGTGCGGGGGGAGGAGCACCAGCCGGGCCATCGTCCTGCGCCGGAACTCCTCGACGAGGGCGGTGTCGCCGTAGTCCGACCGGACCTCCCAGTGGGGGGCGACCGGTCCGAGGTAGACCACCCGGATATGGGCGACCGGCGGCTGGGGCTCTTCGTTCTCTTCGGGGGGCAGCTGGTCGTCGGTGACCGGGGCCATGTCGGGGTCCTCTCCTCGGGCAGATCAGGGGCAAGCCTACCTGCCGGGCCTCCGGCGATCGGGCGGCCGATCGCCGGTCGCGCGCTGACCACTTCATAAGAAGGCCCAGGTGCCGCATAAGAATATTGTGAGGATTCCCTCAAGATCACCGGATATCGCGTGACGCCGACCCCCGGGATGCGACACTTGAATTGCAACGGATCGCGGCGGCACCCGGGTCGGTGCGAAGGAGATTCGGCCCACCGCAGCATCCACGAGATCGACGGAGGAACCATGGATGCCGATTGGATGAATGCGGGCAAGTGCCGAGAGCTCTCGCCCACCATCTTCTTTCCGAGCGACGGAGTCGGGGTCCAGGCCGCCCAGCGCATCTGCGCCGAGTGCCCGGTCGCCGAAGCCTGCCTCGAGTATGCGCTCGAGGAGCGCGTCGACCACGGCGTCTGGGGTGGCAAGTCCGAGCGCGAGCGCCGTCGGATGCTCCGTCGTCGCCGGGTGGGCCAGGTCGTCGCCGTCTGAGGCGCGGTCGCACTCCGCGCCCGTGTCCGGAGCCGATGCGGGGGCCGAGTGCGTCATCAACGTCAGTGAGGGTCGCGACCACCTGATCATCGAGGAGGTGCGCGCCGCGGGCGGGAGCACGGTCGTCGACGTGCACGTCGACGCGGACCACCACCGTTCGGTGCTCACCCTGGCCGGACGGCTCTCGGAGGTCGAAGCGGCCGCACGCTCGGTTGCAGCGGCCGCGGTCGAGCGGATCGATCTCCGGACCCATCGGGGGGTCCACCCGCGCTTCGGTGCGGTCGACGTGGTGCCCTTTGTCCCGTTTCCCTCGATCGGATCGGCCGGTCCATCCGGTGGTCCCGATGGCACCGCGTGGCAGGCGGTGCTCGACGCACGGGGACGGTTCGCCGAGTGGGCCGGCACGGTGCTCGGGGTTCCCTGCTTCCTCTACGGACCCGAGCGCTCACTCCCCGAGGTGCGACGCGACGCGTTCGGTCCGCTCCGACCCGACGCCGGCCCGCCCCGACCACACCCGACCGCCGGAGCGATGGCGGTCGGGGCACGCCCGGTGCTCGTGGCCTACAACATCTGGATCGCGGCGGGGAAAGACGACGACCAGCCTGCCGCCCTGGCCGCCGCCCGATCGATCGCCGCTTCGATCCGCGGTCCGAACGTGCGGGCGTTGGGGTTCGCCGTCGGCGGCGTCGCCCAGGTGAGCGTCAATCTCCTCGATCCGGTCACCGTCACCGTCGCCGACGTGTACGACGCAGTCGCCGCGGATGCGTCGGCCCGCGGCTGCATGGTCCTCCGTGGAGAGCTGGTCGGCCTCGCACCGGGCCTGATGCTCGACGCGGTGCCGCCCGACCGTTGGGGTGAGCTCGACCTCGCAGGAGACCGGACCGTCGAGGCGCGGGTGGCTTCGTCAGGCCGTTGAACGCCCGATCTGGTCTGTCCGGACCGGTCGACCCCTGCAGATCAAGAAGCGCTGGCAGCCCGCCGCTGCATTGCGCGCTGGCGGCGCAGTCGACGGCGCTCGCGCTCGGAGAGCCCGCCCCAGATGCCGAATTTCTCGCCGTTGGCCAGGGCGTACTCGAGGCAGTCCTCCCGCACGACACAGCCCCGGCACACCTCCTTCGCCTCACGGGTGGACGCGCCACGCTCCGGAAAGAAGAGGTCAGGATCGACCCCCATGCAGTTCGCTTTGGTCTGCCAGGTGCGCTCTTGGGGTCCATACATCAACGAGACCATGTCCACCGACCGACCTCCCTCCCACTCATCCACACGGTCCCTCGGGCAGGACCGCATAGCACGGATGTAACTACAGTTATGTCATCCTTCACTATCCTGTAGGGAAACGCAAGGAGAACATCGCTTGTGAAGAGAGGCGCAAGCGAGCGTCCAAAGCGCCGACCTGGCTTGGCGGACGCCGGAGGATCAGTCCGACGGCCCGAGCGGAGCCCGTCAGACCGGACTGCGACCGGTCAGACCGCCCGGCGGCCTCTCGAGCGCAGCCGCTTCTTGTGCTGGAGGAAGTCGACCAGCACGTAGTCGCCGAGCTCGTCCGGCGAGGTCGCGAACGTCCGTCCCCGGTTGATCCGGGCCAGCTGCTCCACGAATCCGCGCAGGCCGCGGTCGGGGTCGAGGAGGAAGGTGTTGATGGTGATGCCGGCCTTCGTGCAGCGGAGGACCTCGGCGAGCGTGACTTCGAGCGTCTCGGGCACCGGAGGGTAATTGAAGAAGACGTCGTACCCGATGCCACCCGCGTAGGGGACGATGTGCGCGGTGGGCTCGCCGTCGGTGACCAGGATGATCTGCTTGGTTCCCTGTTGGTGGGCGAGCAACTTCCTCGCGAGGATCAACCCGTGCTGCAGGTTGGTGCCGTACACGTAGTCCCAGCTGACCGTCGGCAGGTCCTCGGGCTCGATCTCACGGGCGACCTCCGAGAAGCCGACCAGCCCGAGGTAGTCCCGAGGGAAGCGGGTCGCGATGAGCGTGTGCAGGGCGAGGGCCATCTTCTTCGCCGGCACGAAGTTGTCGCGCATCGGCATGGAGAGCGAGAGGTCGAGGAGGAGCACCGTGGCCGACCGGGTCAGCGCCTCGGTCTCGATCACCTCGAAGTCGCCCGGCGCGAGGCGGACCGGCACCCCGCTGCCGCCGCGGCGCACCGCGTTGTGGACGGTCCGTGAGAGGTCGAGATTGAACGGATCTCCGAACTCGTAGGGCTTGGTCGTCTCTTCGCGGTCGTGGCCGGTGCCGGTGAACGTCGTGGCGTGGTTTCCGACCCGGTCCTTCGTCAGCTGGGAGAAGAGGTCGGAAAGCGCTTGGTGGCCGATGCGCCGGATCCCCTTCGGAGTGAGCTCGAAGCGGCCTTCGTTCTGGTCGATGAGCCCGGCGTCCGCGAGCCGCTTGGCGAGCTTCGAGAGCTGGTCGAGCGAGTCAGCCGCGTCCTCGCCGAGATGGCGCGCGACCTTGTCGAGGTCGACCTCGGCGAGCGCCGCCGGGGAGTTCGCCGAGCGGAGAAATGCCTCGAGCTCCTCGAGATCGCGCAAGCGGGCCGCTGCGTCGGTCGCATCGCCCATGCCCATCGGTTCGTCACCGCTGAACCGGAACCGCTGCGACCAGCCCGCACCCGGAAAGGCGCGCTGGAGATTGCCGGAGAGCCGGTCGATCTGCCAGCGCAGATCGAGGTCCTCGAGGAGGGACTCGGCGAGCCCCTGGAGCTGGGCACGCTGCTCGGCGGACATCGAGTTCCACATCGCCTGTGCGGCCGCCATCCGCTGGGCGAGCTGCTCGAGCAGCTCGTCGAGGTCCTTCGGATCGCCGGGGAAGAGGTCGCCGAACTGCTCCATGAACGACTCGAAGCTCGGATCGATCGGTTCCGCGGCCTCGCGCTGCTCGATCATCCGGTTGAGCGCGTCGAAGGCCTGGCGCATGTGCTCGAGCTGGTCGGGATCGGGGTTCGAGAGTGCGTCGGACATCTGATCGAAGTAGGTGCGGGCGACCTCCTCTCGCAACCGCTCGAGCAGCTCCTCGAAGTGCTCGCGCGCCTCGGAGGAGACGAACTCGTAGCTCTGGAGCCCGCGCACCTGGCCGGCGAGATCACCCGGGAGCAGATCGAGCTGCATCCGCCGCTCGGTGGCGACCTCGTCGGTCACCTCCTGACGGCGCTGGTCACCAGAGGCGCGGGCATCCGCTTCGAGCTGGTCGATCCCGGTGCGCTCCTCGTCGATGACGTCTTGGAGCTCCTCGGCGATCTCGCGGTAGGCGCCCCCGAGATCGCCCCGCTCGAGCTCCTCCTCGCGGGCGAGTCGCAGCCGGTCCATGAGGTCGCGGAGCCCCTCGACCTGCCGCCCGTCGGGAGCCTGCCATCCTCGGTTGAGCATCCGCTGCAGCGCTTCGTGCAAGTCGCCGTTCGCGAGGAGGTCGTCGGTCAGCTGCGCGAGGACCGCGTCGGCGTCGTCGACGAGTGACTCCTGTGTACCGTCCCACCGGCGGTAGTCGAATCGCCAGGTCATCCTCGTCCCCGGTAGGTGGCCCGCGAACCGGCGGCCTCCTTGTTGAGGCGCTTGGTGAGGTGGAGCCCTTCGAGGAGGAACTCGACCGCGCTGGCGAGCACCCCGGGGTCCTCCGAGCCCCCGGCGAGCGCTGCGACCGGGCCGGAGAGCGCGGGCAGCTGCGCCAGGATCGTGCCGTACTCGGCAGCCGTCAGGTCGTCACCTGCATGGACCACGGTCTGCTCGCCGAATGCGGCGACGACGCCCTGCGGATCGGCGAGTGCTGCACGCCGCCGGAAGACCACGAGCACCGCGGCCGAGACCAGCTGGCCGAGGATGATCTCCTCGCGGCCCTCCTCGAGCGACTCGATCTCGACCTTGCCCTGCGTCGAGGCGACGAGCGCCTGGAGGTCCGAGATGCGCGGCACCGCCTCGGACTCACCGTTTCGGAGCGCGCGCCTGGTCGCGTTGGCGGCGAGGGTCTCGTAGTTGGCGATCGTGAGCCGGACCGAGACACCCGACCGCTGGTTGAGATGCGGGCTCTCGCGGGCGAGCTGGCTGAGCTCGGCGACGATCTCCGCCATGAAGTCGGGGACCACGACGACCGGACCCGCATGCGCAGTCCCTCCGTCGGCGCGATCGTCGACGGCCTGACCGGGCAGGTCGGCCTCGAGCTCGGCGATCCGCAGCTCGGTGACCGCGTCCGGCGGGTAGTGCGTGCGGATCTGCGCGCCGAACCGGTCTTTCAGCGGGGTGATGATGCGACCGCGGTTGGTGTAGTCCTCAGGGTTGGCGGTCGCCACCAACACGATGTCGAGCGGCAGCCGGACACGGTGGCCGCGGATCTGCACGTCCCGCTCCTCGAGCACGTTGAGCAGACCGACCTGGATGCGCTCGGCGAGGTCGGGGAGCTCGTTGACGGCGAAGATGCCGCGGTTGAGCCGCGGCACCAGGCCGTAGTGGATGGTCAGCTCGTCGGAGAGATACCGGCCTTCGGCCACCCGGATCGGGTCGACCTCCCCGATGAGGTCGGCGATCGACGTGTCAGGCGTCGCGAGCTTCTCCCCGTATCTGTCACTGCGATGGACCCATGCCACGGGAAGATCGTCCCCGGCCTCGGCGAGGAGGTCCTTGGCGAAGCGTGAGACCGGGTGGAACGGGTCGTCGTTGATCTCCGAGTGGGCGACGACCGGCAGCCACTCGTCGAGCAGGCCGACGAGGGAGCGGATGATCCGGGTCTTGGCCTGCCCGCGCTCGCCGAGGAGGATCACGTCGTGGCCTGCGAGGATGGCGTTCTCGAGCTGGGGCAGCACGGTTGCGTCGAAGCCGAGGACACCTCTCACGAGTGGCTCGCCCGCCGCGATGCGCGTGGCGGCGTTGCGCCTGATCTCCTCGGCGACCGGGATCGAGGTCCAGCCGGCCCCCCGGAGGCGTCCGAGCGTGGTGATGTCCGGTGGTGGGGTCAACCTCGTCGCGAGATCGAGTGCGTTGGGCCCGGCGTGCGTGGGCGAGGGTTCCGGCGTGCTCATGCGAGCGAGCCTATGCGGCTCGACCGGCGTCGGCGCAGCGCGACCAGCGTCGATGTTTCGCAAGGTCCGCTCCGGGATGGAAAGATGAAGGTCCTCAGCGATTCGGGCCTGGAGCGACGCGCGCCAGAAGCCGGATCGGGCACGACAAGGGAGGAACGACGTGACCACGTTGGAAGACGCCGCGGTGACACCGGTCGTCCTGGGCGAACCCCGTGGTGGTCCTGTGGTCGAGACCCTGCGCGAGGACCGGTGGTGGGTTCAGCCGGTCGTGACCGTCACCGTGCTGACGGCATTCGTCGCCTATGCGAGCTGGGCGGCCTTCGTCAACAAGAACTACTACGTCGGGGCCAACTTCAACCGCGATCTGATCTCGCCCTTCTACTCGCCGTGCCTGACCGCCAGCTGCGTGCCCGGAAGCCATCCGGGGACGATCATCACCTGGTGGACGATCTCGCCGGCACTCCTCATCCTCGTCTTCCCGCTCGGCTTCCGGCTCACCTGCTACTACTACCGCAAGGCCTACTACCGCTCCTTCTGGCTCTCCCCGCCGGCATGTGCAGTCACCGACGCCCACGGTTCGTACACCGGCGAGTCGCGCTTCCCCTTGCTCCTCCAGAACGTCCACCGGTACTTCTTCTACGCCGGCCTCGTCTTCAACGTGATCCTCTCGATCGACGCGGTCGTGGCCTTCCGTCAGCCCGGCGTCGGGATCGGCTTCAGCATCGGCACCGCGGTCCTCCTCATCAATGCGACGCTGCTGTGGCTGTACTCGCTCAGCTGCCATGCCTGCCGTCATCTCTGCGGCGGGGGCGCGAAGCAGTTCTCCAAGTCACCCGTCCGGTACCGGATCTGGAAGGCCTTGACGCCGCTCAACGGAAAGCACATGGTCTTCGCCTGGATGAGCCTCCTCTTCGTCGCCTTCACCGACTTCTACGTGCGCCTGGTGGCGAGCGGCACCATCCACGACTACGGCTTCCACTTCTAAGAGGGAACGATCGCCATGAGTGAGTACGAGACCCACGAGTTCGACGTGATCATCATCGGTGCAGGCGGGGCCGGCCTGCGGGCAGCGATCGAGGCCAGGGCGATGGGACTCCGCACGGCACTGGTGTGCAAGTCGCTGTTGGGGAAGGCGCACACGGTGATGGCCGAAGGCGGGGTGGCCGCCGCACTCGGCAACGTCCAGCCGGAGGACGACTGGAAGGTCCACTTCCGCGACACGATGCGCGGCGGGAAGATGCTCAACAACTGGCGGATGGCCCAGCTCCATGCCCAGGAGTCGCCGGACCGGGTCCGCGAGCTCGAGGACTGGGGAGCGCTCTTCGACCGGACGAAGGACGGCCTCATCCTCCAGCGGGACTTCGGCGGGCACCGGTACGCCCGCCTCGCCCACATCGGCGACCGCACCGGCCTCGAGCTCATCCGGACCCTGCAGCAAAAGGCCGTCGCAGACGGGATCGACGTGTTCATGGAGCTCAAGGTGCTCCGGCTCCTGCACGACGCGGACGGCACGGTCTCGGGCCTCGTCGGCTACTGGCGCCCCTCGGGCGAATTCGTGGTCATGGCGGCCAAGGCCGTGGTGATGGCCACCGGCGGCCTCGGAAAGAGCTGGATGTACACGTCCAACTCGTGGGAGTCGACCGGCGACGGCCACGCGATGAGCCTCTGGGCGGGAGCGGACCTCATCGACATGGAGTGCGTGCAGTTCCACCCGACCGGCATGGTCTGGCCACTGTCGGTGCGGGGCATCCTGGTGACCGAGGGTGTCCGCGGCGACGGCGGAGTGCTGCGCAACTCGGAGGGCGATCGGTTCATGTTCGACTACGTGCCACCGATGTTCCGGTCGGAGACCGCCGACTCGGAGGACGAGGCCGACAAGTGGTACGACGACCACACCGCCGGCAGGCGTCCTCCGGAGCTCCTCCCCCGGGACGAGGTCGCCAGGTCGATCAACACCGAGGTGAAGGCCGGACGCGGGAGCCCGCACGGCGGTGTGTACCTCGACATCGCGAGCCGGCGCACTGCCGAAGACATCCGCCGGCGGCTGCCGTCGATGTACCACCAATTCAAAGAGCTCGCCGGGGTGGACATCACCGTCGAGCCGATGGAGGTGGGCCCCACGTGTCACTACGCGATGGGAGGGGTACGTGTCGAGGCCGACACCACGGCCACGACCGTTCCCGGGCTCTTCGCCGCCGGTGAGGTCGCCGGCGGGATGCACGGATCGAACCGGCTCGGGGGGAACTCCCTCTCCGACCTCATCGTGTTCGGTCGCCGCGCCGGCATCGGGGCTGGCGAATTCGCAGCACGACGCAACGGGACGGTCGACGTCGACCGCAGCGAGGCCCATGCGGCGATCGCGGCGGCGATCGCACCGTTCGACCGTGAGTCGGGGGAGAACCCCTACGAGATCCAACAGGCGCTGCAAGAGACCATGCAGCACCTGGTCGGCATCATCCGGACCGGATCAGAGCTCGAAGAGGCCCTCGGGAAGATCGAGGAGCTGGAGGAGCGCGCGAAGCATGTGGCGCTCTCCGGCGGCCGGCGGTACAACCCGGGATGGAACCTGACCACCGACCTGCCCTCGATGCTCACCGTGTCGCGCTGCACCACCCTCGGGGCGATCAACCGCAAGGAGAGCCGGGGCGGCCACACCCGCGACGACTTCCCGACGCCCGATCCGGAGATGGGCAAGGTCAACTTCGTGCAGCGGGCCGGGGTCGCAGACACGAGCGGGGTCGGCGGGACCCCGTCGGTCTCGACGTTCACCGCGACGCCCGAGGCGATCCCGGAGATGCCTGACGAGCTCAAGGCGCTGTTCGAGGAGGCGAGTTGATGTCCGAGGTGACTGGAGACGGAAGCGCGCCTGACGACGTCGTCATGCACGTCTGGCGCGGCGACGAGACCGGTGGCGAGTTCGCCGAGTACGTGCTGGCCTCCCAGGAGGGCGAAGTCGTGCTCGACGTGGTCCATCGCATCCAGGCCACCCAGGCGCCCGACCTCGCGTGCCGGTGGAACTGCAAGGCGGGCAAGTGCGGGTCGTGCTCGGCCGAGATCAACGGGCGACCGGCGTTGATGTGCATGACCCGGATGAGCGAGCTCCCTCCCGGACGCCCCGTGACCCTCACGCCGATGCGGGCCTTCCCGATCCTGCGCGACCTGGTGACCGACGTCTCCTACAACTACGAGGTGGCCAAGCGGATCCCGCCGTTCAGCCCGCGACCGAAGACCCCCGACGAGGAGCAGGCCGGCGGTTACCGCATGGCACAGATCGACGTCGAGCGGAGCCAGGAGTTTCGCAAGTGCATCGAGTGCTTCCTCTGCCAGGACGTGTGCCACGTGATCCGCGACCACGAGGAGAACAAGACCGCGTTCGCCGGGCCGCGCTTCTTCGCCCGGTCGGCCGAGCTCGAGATGCACCCGCTCGACGACAACGACCGGCGGGAGCTGCTCCATCAGGAACAGGGCATCGGCAAGTGCAACATCACCAAGTGCTGCACCGAGGTGTGCCCCGAGCACATCAAGATCACGGACAATGCGATCATCCCGCTGAAGGAGCGGGTCGTCGACGCCTCCTACGACCCGGTCGCCTGGCTGGGCCGGAAGATCCTCAGGCGCGACAAGCGCTCTGCCGCGGCGGCTGCCGCGAGCGCGCCGGCGACCGGACCGGCCGCGGTGCAACCGAAGTTCGTGGTGCACGGGATCCCTTCGACCAACGGGAGCGATCCGACCGGGGTCGGTCAGTTCGCCCCACCGGGGCCTCCGAGAGGGGATCCTGACACCGCCGCCGGCGAACACCCGACGGACTGACTGACCCGGACGCAGCAGTGGCGAGATTCCTCACTCCCGAGTGGGCCGCTGCGTTCAACGACGCACTCGAGGGCGTCACGCTCCCCGCACCAGGCCCCGACGCCGGCCTGCTCCCCGCCGACGGGCGATTCTCCTTCGCCGAGGAGGTGACCGGCGCGCCCGGCGGCGACGTTCGGGTCGTGCTCCGCGTCGACGACGGGCACCTGCGTCTCTCGCTGGGACCGGTCGACGACCGGTCAGATCCCGATGACGTCGACCTCACGATCGTGCTCGACTACGACGACGCGGTCGCGCTGGCCGGCGGTCGGTTGGCCGTCGCAGACGCGCTCAACGCCGGAAGGGTGCGGGTGCGCGGCGACCTCTCCGTCCTCGTGGCCGGCCAGGAGCTGCTGGTCGCGGCTCGTTCGGCGACCGGCGCCCTGCACGAGGCGACGACCTACTGAGGGCCGTCGGCGTGGACATCCTCTCCAGCCGGACCATCCTCCACCCCACCGATCTCGATCGTTCGCTCGCCTTCTACGGCACGCTCCTCGGCCTCCCGATCGCCCGTGAGTTCGGCGCGGGCATGCACCGTGGGGTCGTCTTCTTCGCGGGCGGCGGCTTCATCGAGGTGGTCGGCGTCCGATCTGGTGACGGGGACGTGGGGCGCGAGACAGCGGACGTCCCGCCGGTCGCGCTCTGGCTGCAGGTCCGCTCGGTCGAGGCGACCGTCGTCGAGCTCGCCGGCCGCGGTGTGCCCATCCTGCGTGAGCCGGTCCTCGAGCCGTGGGGCCTCGTCGAGGCGTGGGTCGAGGACCCCGACGGGCTCCGCATCCACCTCGTCGAAGTGCCCGCGGAGCACCCGCTCAGACGCGACCCACGTACGAGTCCTCGCTGACCGGGTCGGACCCGATCCCGACGGGTCGGGACCGGGTCCGTCTGGGACGGCGCCAGTAGGGTCTCCGTCGATGGGTGGTCGCGAGTTCCGTGTCGAGCGCATCGACCACGTGCAGCTCGCGATGCCGCCCGGTACCCGGGCCGAAGACGAGGCGCAGGCGTTCTACGAAGGCGTGCTCGGCATCCCGCGGGTGGACAAACCCCCCGAGCTCGCTGTCCGCGGTGGCTGTTGGTTCGAAGACGGTGCGCTCCGGGTCCACCTCGGTGTCGAGGAGGGCTTCCGCCCGGCTCGCAAGGCCCACCCGGCATTGGTGGTCTCCGGGCTCGACCGGCTCCTCGACGCGCTGGAGGCGGCCGGACACGCGACCAGAAAGGCCGAGGAGGTGGCGGGGATGCCCCAGTGGTACGTCGACGACCCGTTCGGCAACCGCATCGAACTGGTGCCCGCGCACCGCTGAACCGGCGGAGGCCGGCCGGACGGCCGGCGGTGGTCCGTTCGATCGGGCGCTCAGGTCCGGAAGGTCCGCCAGCACCGCGAGCTCATCGGGACCTCGATCAGGTCGCGACCACGGAGCGACGGGTCGGTGGCGAGGACTCCTCTGATGCGCTCGACCTCCGCTGCACGCTCATCCGGCGGCCGCATGATGAACGAGCTGTACGTCCCGGCGAGCCCGACGATCTCGTCCGGCGCCAGCGGCCCCGACCACGTGAACACACGGGTCTCGAGCGCGCGGAACGGGGCACCTGGCGGCAATTCCACATGGTGGCGGCCCGCCCGGGTCACCGGTTCGGCCGGCGATGGATCTCGGCGGCCGAGCAGCTCGCCGACCCACTCGACGGAGCGGTCGGGGCCGTTCCAGAGCACCCCGAGGGCACCGCCCGGCCGGAGCACCCGTGCAATCTCGGCGACGGTCCGGGTGGTGTCCATCCAGTGCCAGGCCGACGACGCCATCGCGGCGTCCGCCGAGCCGTCCGCCAACGGGAGCCGCTCGGCCACGGCCATGGCGGCAGCGATCTCCGGCGAACGCCGCCTGAGCACGGCGAGCATCCGCGGGTCGGGTTCGACCGCGACGACCTGTGGGACCCGCTGGCGAAGCCGGCGGGCGAGCGCGCCGGTGCCCGAACCGATGTCGACGGCGAGCCGGCACCGGCTCGGGAGCACCCACTCGATCGCTTCCAACGGGGGTGCAGGACGGTGACGGTCGTAGGTTTCGGCCACGCCACCGAAGGAGTGCGCCTCGCCCGCCCTCCGTCCCTCCACCATCGTCGAGACCCTAGCGGCGCGTTCGCCAGGTCCCTTCAGGCCCGTGCCGACATGGTGACGAAGTCCCGCGCATAGGCCGGATCGAAGAAGCGGGTGGTCCCTCCCGTCATCGACGAGAGCAGGTCGGTGCCGTTGGTGGGCGCCGCGGGCGCGCCGGGCAGCGGTGAGTAGAAGGTGAACGTGTCCCATGCCGGATTGATGTCCAGCTCCATCGCGCGCACGGCCCCCGCACGGACCAAGAGGTCGGCGAGCTGCACGATGTCGAGGTTCGGCCCGGAGACGTAGACGAGTGCCCCGTCCGATGTCACGCCGAGACCGGAGCGCCAGACCCGGGGAACCAACCCGAGGGTCGAGCCCCATGCCGAGGTGTCGGAGGGAGAGAGCCCGGAGACCGGCTGCCCACCGTCGACGAGCAGGGTGAGGTTCTGGCGGACCGAGACGACGGTCGGCGTCATCGAGAGGTCCCGCCCCCACTCCCCGACCGTCGCCGTCCCGTCCGCGTCGATCACGAGGGACGCCGCGCCGGTCACCAACGGGGCGAACGTCCGCCCCTCGGTGTAGTACCCGCCGTGGGCGTCGGGCAGCTTGAACCCCCCGTTGAAGGCGCAGACGAGGCTCGCGGCCGCATCCGGCTGGACGGGCGCCGTGTACGTCCACGGGCCCTGTCCGGGGCTGATGCTGCCGGAGTAGAGGGTTGCTCGCAGCAGGTGGGGATCCATCCATGCGATGCCGGCGAGGTCATAGTTCCCGACGGAGCGGAGGGTCGTGACAAAGAGCGCAGCAAGGCCGTCGACGGTGCGCCCTGCTGGAAGCCACTGGCCCTCTCCGGCGAGCGGCGGGGTCATCACCGGAATGAGCGGCGCGGGCGGCGGGAGGGCGACGAGCCGGGGTGCTGTGGTCGTCGTCGAGGTCGGCTGGCGTGTCGTCGTGGTCGTCGACGCACGAGGTGCGTGCGTGACAGGCCCTGTCGAAGGGTGCGCCGTCACTCCGCAACCAGATGCAGCCGTGAGGACGGCCAGCACGAGTGCACAAGCGGCCGGTCGTGGGACGTACAGGGTCTCGAACCTCTCTTCGGCGGGTCGCCCATTCTGCCAGGACGAGCTCGCACCCAGTCGTCGCGCGTGGACACCCGCGGGCAACCGCGACTACGGCAGGAGGTCGGCGACCTCCGCCCGCTCCGCGACGAGCTCTTCGGTGGTGACCCGGATCCGCTCCTTCGCGAACGGGTCGTGCTCGAGCCCCTCGACGACGGTCCAGCCGCCCGACGGGCTCGTCCGCACCGGAAAGCCGAACTGCAGTCCCGCCGGCACGCCGTACTCCCCGTTGGAGACCACCGCGAGCGAGGTCCACCCGTCGCCGTCGGTGCCGGTGTGGATGCTCACCACCGAGTCGATGGCGGCATTGGCCGCGGACGCGGCCGACGAGAGCCCGCGCGCCTCGATGACCGCCGCCCCGCGCTTCTGCACGGTGGTGAGGAAGTCGCCCTGGAGCCACGCCGTGTCCGTGACGACCTCGGCCGCAGGCCGACCGTCGATGGTGGCATTCGCCACGTCGGGGAACTGGGTAGCCGAGTGGTTGCCCCAGATCGCGAGGTTGGCGACCGACGACACGGGCACGCCGGCCCGCTTCGCGAGCTGGGACTTGGCGCGGTTCTCGTCGAGCCGGGTCATCGCGAACCAACGGTCGCTCGGGACCTCCGGGGCGTTCGAGCGGGCGATCAGGCAGTTGGTGTTGCACGGGTTGCCGACCACGAGGACCCGGACGTCGGACGCCGCGTGCCCGGCGATGGCCTGCCCCTGAGGGCCGAAGATGCCGCCGTTGACGCTGAGCAGGTCGCCGCGCTCCATGCCGGCCTTACGCGGGATCGAGCCGACGAGCAGCGCCCACGAGGTGCCGTCGAAGGCGACCTTCAAGTCGGTGGTCGTCACGATGTCCGAGACCAGGGGGAAGGCGCAGTCGTCGAGCTCCATGACCACCCCGTCGAGGGCTTGCATCGCCGGCTCGATCTCGAGGAGACGGAGCACCACCGGCTGGTCGTGCCCGAAGAGTTGACCCGAGGCGATGCGGAAGAGGAGCGAGTAGCCGATCTGACCCGCGGCGCCGGTGACGGTGACGTGGATGGGGGAGTTCCGAGGCATCGGACGAGGCTAACCCGGCGCCGCGGGTCGGTCGAAACCGGAGCGCGCGTACCGGGTCGGTCAGAGGCGGTCGACGATCGCCGCCGCGAACTCCGAGCACTTGACCTCGGTCGCCCCGTCCATCAGGCGCGCGAAATCGTAGGTGACGACCTTGTCGGCGATGGTCGCCTCGAGGGCGGTGACGATGTCCGCGGCCGCGCCGGTCCACCCGAGGTGCTCGTACATCATGACGCCGGAGAGGATCACCGAGCCCGGGTTGACCTTGTCGAGACCGGCGTACTTCGGGGCCGTCCCGTGGGTCGCCTCGAAGATGCCGTGCCCGGTCACATAGTTGATGTTGCCACCCGGTGCGATGCCGATCCCGCCCACCTGAGCCGCGAGCGCGTCGGAGAGGTAGTCGCCGTTCAGGTTGGTCGTCGCCATCACGTCGAACTCCGATGCCCGGGTCAGCACCTGCTGGAGCGTGATGTCGGCGATGCTGTCCTTCACGAGCAGCTTGTCACCGGGCTTCCCGTCGCAGTCGTCCCATCCGACCGCCACGTCCTCGAACTCCTCGCGAACGAGCTCGTACCCCCAATTGCGGAACGCCCCTTCGGTGAACTTCTGGATGTTCCCCTTGTGGACGATGTTCACGCTCTCGCGACCGTGGGAGAGCGCGTACTTGATCGCCGCCCGGATGAGGCGCTTCGAACCGAACTCGGAGATCGGCTTGATCCCGATGCCTGAGCCCTCTCGGATCTCCCAGCCCATCTCGTCACGGAGGAACGCGGCGAGCTTGGCCGCCTCGGGCGTGAACGCCTCCACCTCCAGGCCCGCGTAGATGTCCTCCGTGTTCTCGCGGAAGATGACCATGTCGACCTTCTCGGGGTGGAGGACCGGTGAGGGCACACCCTTGAACCAGCGCACCGGTCGCAGGCAGACGTAGAGGTCGAGGATCTGTCGGAGGGCGACGTTGAGGGATCGGATGCCCCCGCCGATCGGGGTGGTGAGGGGCCCCTTGATCCCGATGAGGTGGGTCCGGAAGGTCTCGACGGTCTCGTCGGGCAGCCAGCTGCCCGTCTCGTCGAAGGCCTTCTGACCCGCGAGGACCTCCTTCCAGGCGACGTGCTTGCCGTGCTTGGCGGCCGCCGCGTCGAGCACGAGCTTGGCAGCGGGCCAGATGTCGACCCCGGTGCCGTCCCCCTCGATGAAGGGGATGATCGGCTCGTCGGAGACGATGAGCCCACCGTCGGGACCCTGGGTGATCAGTTCGGGCATGGATCGAAGCCTACCGGCACCCCCTGGCTCCGCCGCCAGTCGACGCGGGCCGTCCGCGGCCCCTGCTGTGAGGCCGGTGCCGTCAGGTCGGTGCCGAGCGCAATCGGGCGAAGCGGCGCAGCGCGATGAGCGACCAGATCGCCTCGACGACACCGAAGGGCCACGCACCCGACAGGAACCCGTACACGCTCGAGAGGACGCAGCCGAGAGCGAAGAGGAGGACGAAGACATCGCCGCGGCGCTCGAGTGCGTACATGACCATCATGAAGGTCACTGCGCAGACGCCGTAGATGGTGACGGCCACCGCGTGAGGTCTACCGCAGCCGCCGGGCGCCGGCCAATCCGGACGGCACGCGGTCGCCGGCCACGGATCGGCGCGTCAGGCGACGGCGAGCCCGAGCGCCGCGTAGATCTCGCGGGTCGCGCTCGATCGGTTGAGCGTGTAGAAGTGCAGGCCCGGCACGCCCGCGTCGAGGAGCTGCTCGCAGAGCTCCGTGGCGATCGACACCCCTTCACGGCGCACGGCTTCGCCGCCACCCCGCTCGTCGGCGGTCCGGAGGCGATCGACCATCCAGGGTGGGACCGCCGCGCCCATCGAGGCCATCCGCGGGATGGAGGAGAGGCTGGTGACCGGCATGATCCCCGGCAGGACCGGCTTGTCCACGCCGCGGTCCGCGAGGTCGGCGGTGAGCGAGGTGTACTCCCCGCACTCGAAGAAGAACTGGGTCACCGCGAAGTCGGCGAGCGCCACCTTCGCCGCCAGGTGCGCCCGGTCGCTCCCGAGGTCGGGCGAGTGCGGGTGGCCGGCCGGCTGGGCGGCCACCCCGATCGAGAACCCGCCGATGGCGCGGGCGAGGTCGACCAGCTCCGAGGCGTGGGCGAGCTCGCCCACTGCGCTCGACGGATCGGCCGGCGGGTCCCCTCCGAGGGCCATGAGGTTCTCGATGCCGGCCTTCCGGTAGGCGACGAGGATCTCCGCGAGCTCGATCCGGGTGTGAGCCACGCAGATGAGGTGGGCCATCGGCACGAGTGTGGTGGTCCGGAGCATGCCGGTCACGAGGTCGAACGTGCGCTGACGCGACTCGGCTCCACCGCGGTAGGTCACCGAGACGAAGGACGGAGCTAGCGGCTCGAGGTCGCGCAACGTCTTGACCAGGGTCGCCTGCTCGGCGTCGTTCTTCGGCGGGAAGAACTCGAACGAGTAGGTCTTGCCCTTGGCCAACAGGTCTGCGATCCGGGTCATCGCCGGACCAGCCTACTGCCGGGTCGCAGATCCAGGCCCTGGCGTGCTCACGACGCCCGTTCGGCGGCACGCACCGCGTTGGTCAGCAGCATGGCCCGGGTCATCGGGCCGACTCCGCCGATCCGCGGCGTGATCCACCCGGCCACCTCCGCGACGCCCTCGTCGACGTCGGAGAGGAGCTTCCTCCCCTCCCACGACGTGCCGGCGCCGACGACGGCGGCGCCTGGCTTCACCATGTCGGCCGTGACGAGCCCCGCCCGGCCCGCGGCGGCCACGACTACATCCCCGAGCCGGACGATCGCCGCGAGGTCCTTCACCCCGGTGTGGACGACGGTCACCGCGGCGTTGCAACCGGGCCGCTTGAGGGCGAGCAGGAGCGCGAGCGGCCGTCCGATGGTGAGGCCCCGGCCGATGACGACGACGTGCTGCCCTTCGACGGGCACGTCGTTGGCCGCCAGCAGCTCGACGATGCCGGCCGGCGTGCACGGCAGCGGGCCAGGTGCCCCCATCACCAGTCGTCCGAGGTTGACCGGGTGGAGCCCGTCCACGTCCTTTTCCGGGTCGACCGCGAGCAGGACCCGCTCCTCGTCGAGGCCGGCGGGCAGCGGGAGTTGGACCAGGTAGGCGTGGACCGTCGGATCGGCGTTGAACCGGGCGACGACCGCCTCGAGCTCGACCTGGGCGACGTCGGCCGGCAGGTGCTCGTGGACCGAGCGGATGCCGACCTCCTCGCAGTCGGCGTGCTTCATCGCGACGTAACGCGCGCTCGGTCCGTCGTCGCCGACGAGGATGGTCCCGAGCCCGACCTCGACGCCCGCGCCGCGCAGACGTGCGACACGGTCGGTGACCTCGGCACGGATCTTCGCGGCGAGCGCCTCGCCGTCCAGGAGTGCAGCAGTCATCTCGGCTCCTTCACGGTACCCACCGGAGACGATCCCCGCGGTCGCGCCCGGCCTCAGTGTCGGAAGTGGCGCTCGCCACCGGCCATGACCATCGCGATCCCCGCCTCGTCGGCAGCGGCGACGACTTCGTCGTCCCGGATCGAGCCACCCGGCTGCACCACTGCGGTCACGCCGGCCTCGGCCAGCACCAGCGCACCGTCGGGGAAGGGGAAGAACGCATCGCTCGCCGCTGCGGCGCCCCGCGCGCGCCCCGCCTTCGACGCGGCGATCTCGGCGGCGACCACCCGCGACTGCTGGCCGGCCCCGACACCGACGGCCTGGCCGGCCTTCACGATGGCGATCGCGTTCGACGTGGTGCGTGCGCAGACCGTCCAGGCGATCGCGAGGTCCCGCCACGTCGATTCGTCGGGTCGGACCTTGGTCGCGACGGTCCACTCCGACGGGTCGACTTCGAAGCGGTCCGGGTCCTGGACGAGCACGCTCCCGCCGAGGCCGCGGAGCTGTCTGGTGATCGGCTCGGGCTCCGGCGCCGAGAGGAGGCGCGTCGCCTTGCGCTTCGTGGTGAGCCGGGCGAGCGCCGCCTCCTCGTAGGAGGGAGCGATGACGACGTCGGCCTGGGGTCCCTCGGAGATCGCCTCGGCGACCGCGGCCGTCACGGGTCCGCCGATCGCCACGATGCCGCCGAATGCGGACTGGGGATCGCACTCGAGCGCCCGCCGGTAGGCGCGGGCGAGGTCGGTGTCGATCGCGGCGCCGCACGGATTGGCGTGCTTGATGATGGCGACCGCGACCTCGTCGCCTCTGCCGGCCGCGAGCTCGTGGACGAGCCGCCACGCGGCGTCGGCGTCGAACACGTTCAGGTACGAGAGATCCTTGCCGCCGTGCTGGACGACCGCGTCCCACCACGTGTGCTGGCCGGCGATGCGGTACCGCGCCCCGTGCTGGTGGGGGTTCTCGCCGTAACGCATGGTGCCGGCGCGTTCGAGCGAGAGGTGGATCGACGGGGGCAGCACCAGCGCCGAATCGAAGATGGCCGCCGCGTCGGGCACCTCCACGCCGCCGTGCGCGACGGCCTCCTGGTCGTCGAGCCAGGCGACGATGGCGGCGTCGTAGCCGGCGGTATGGGCGAACGCCCGACGGGCGAGTGACCGGCGGGTTCCTGTCGACAAGGAGCCGTCCCGGGTGAGCTCTTCGAGCACCGTCGCGTAGTCCGCCGGGTCGACCACCACGCCCACGTGTTCGTGGTTCTTCGCCGCCGCGCGCACCATGGTCGGGCCGCCCACGTCGATGAGCTCGACCGAGGGATCGGAGGAGAACGGGTAGAGGTTGCAGACGACGAGGTCGATGAGGCCGATTCCCAACCGGTCGAGGGCGTCGAGGTGGTCGGGCTTCGTGCGGTCGGCGAGGATGCCCCCGTGGATGGCCGGATGGAGGGTCTTCACCCGGCCCCCCAGCATCTCGGCGGCGCCGGTCAGGTCGGCGACCTCGATGTGGTCGATGTCGGCAGCGGCGAGCGCAGCGGAGGTTCCTCCGCTCGACACCAGTTCCCACCCGAGTCCGGTCAGCCCGCGGGCCAGGTCCTCGAGCCCGGTCTTGTCGTACACGGACAGCAGCGCTCTCACCCGGCGACCTCCCGGCCCGATCCTCGCCGAGAGACGGCACGCGGCGCCAGCCCGGCGAGGAACGACGCGATCGTCTCCGGATAGAGCGTGCGCTCGACCTCCTTGATGCGCTCGTGGAGACTCGCCTCGGTGTCGCCCGGCACGATCGCGACCGCGGCCTGGGCGAGGATCGGGCCGGCGTCCATCTCGAGGGTCGCGACGTGCACCGTCGTTCCGGTCCGGTCGACCCCGGCGGCGAGGGCGTCGGCGACCGCATGCCACCCGGGGAAGGCGGGGAGCAGCGCCGGATGGGTGTTGAGGATGCGGCCCGGAAATGCTTCGTGGATCGGCCGGTCGAGCAAGGTGCCGAAGCCCGCCATCGCGACCACGTCGACGTCGGCGTCGAGGAGGACGGACGTCAGGGCCCGCGTGTAGGCCTCCCGGTCGAAGCCCGACCCGAAGCCGCCGAACTCGGAGCGGTCCACGAGTACCGAGATGAGGCCGGACTCCGCTGCCACGGTGAGTCCGCGACACGGTCGGTCGGCGACGACGAGCCGGACCGGCAGACCCGCGGCGATGATCGCCTCGAGGATGGTGCCGCTTCCCGAGACCAGCACGGCGAGGACCGGCTGCGCGGCTGGCGGATCGTTGGGCACGCGACTGGCCACGAACGGCACGCTACCAGTGCCAATTCGCGCGCTCCGTCGCCGGCCCGACCACGGGCTGCCGAGCGGTGCTACGTTGCGCGGCAACGAGACCCGGGTGACGCCGCCCGTCCGGCCTGCCTCCGGATCGGGCGTTGCGTCACTCGGTCCCCCTGCCCAAGGGATGCCCCTCGTACCACCGATATCGGCGCGTTCGGGAACTACCCGTAGCGATTGTTGCGGGGCCGAAGGTCCCGACCTGTAGAGCCCGTTGCGGGGCCGAAGGTCCCGACCTGTAGAGCCCGTTGCGGGGCCGAAGGTCCCGACCTGCAGAGCCCGTTGCGGGGCCGAAGGTCCCGACCTGTAGAGCCCCGGGTCTTCAGCTCAGGGTGCGCCGAGGGTCCGGAGCACCTCGTCGTCGAACTCGGTGAGGGAGCGGAGGCGCCGGTCGCAGAATCCCCAGCGGGGCGAGTCGTACGCGCCAGGTTCCGGCACGACGAGCACCCGCATGCGGGCGGCCTTCGCCGAGATCGCCCCGTTGAACGAGTCCTCGACGGCCGCGCAACTGACCGGCTCGATCCCGAGCTTGTCCGCTGTCGACAGGTAGGCGCCCGGGTGGGGCTTGCCGAGCGGCTCCCACTCGGCCGAGTGCCATGCGGCGACCGTCCCCTCGAGGTCGAGCCGGCGGAGGGCCGCCTCGATCACCACGGCGTGCGACCCCGAGCAGACCCCGATCGCGAGCCCGGCGAGCCGGCAGAGCGCGACCGCTTCGAGCGCGCCCGGCATCGCGGTCCCCGACTCGCTGATCATCTCGGCGACCTGCCCGGTCACCGCCACTTCGACCTCGCGCCGGCTCATGCCCGTCCAGGGATGGCGGTCCCACCAGTGGCGCACCGCGTCGTCGATGCGCAGCCCCATGGTCTGGCGGACGTCGGTCTCGGTGAGATCGAGCCCGAGCGAACCGAAGACCTCGATCTCCGCGTGCCGCCAGAAGGGCTCCGAGTCGATGAGGAGACCGTCGAGATCGAAGATGACGGCCTCGAGCGGGCGACCCGTGAGCGCCGCGGCCGAGGCGATCTCCGTCGTCAGTCGAGCTTCCGCACGATGTCGACCATGGCCTCGCCGGCCTCGGTCGGGTTGAGCGCCACGGTCACGCCGGCGTCGCCGAGGGCCTCCATCTTCGCCTGGGCGGTCCCTTTCGATCCGGAGATGATCGCGCCGGCATGGCCCATCTTGCGGCCCGGCGGTGCGGTGACCCCGGCGATGTAGGTCACCACCGGCTTGGTCACGGAAGCGGCGATGAACTCGGCCGCCTCCTCCTCGGCGGAGCCGCCGATCTCACCGATCATCATGATGGCCCGGGTGTCCGGGTCGTCTTCGAAGGCGCTGAGGCAGTCGATGAAGCTCGTGCCCGGCACCGGGTCGCCACCGATGCCGACACAGGTGGTCTGGCCGACCCCCTGCTGGGAGAGCTCGTGGAGTGCCTGGTAGGTGAGGGTGCCCGACCGGCTCACGATGCCCACCGGGCCGCCCGGCATCGCGATGTCGCCCGAGGTGATCCCGATGTTGCACTTGCCCGGTGAGATGATGCCGGGGCAGTTCGGACCGAGCAGCCGGGTCGCAGGGAACTCGCGGAGCAACCGGTTGTACGCGACGGCCTCGTCCTGGGCCGGGATGCCTTCGGTGATGCACACGATGAAGGGGATGCCCGCCGTCGCCGCCTCGACGATCGCGTCGGCGGCGAACTTCGGCGGCACCGAGATGAACGACGCGGTCGCACCGGTTGCGTCGACCGCCTCGGCCACAGTGGCGTAGACCGGGATGCCCTCGATCTCCTCGCCGCCCCGCTTGGGATTGGTGCCGGCCACCACCTTGGTGCCGTAGGCACGGTTGCGCAGGCCGTGATAGAGGCCCTGGCTGGTCGGGCTGATGCCCTGGACCACGACGGTCGTGTGCTCGTCGACGAAGATGCTCATGGCTTGCCTCCTGCCAGTGCGACCGCGTGCCGGGCGGCGTCGAGCATGGTGGGCTCGGCGACGAGGCGGTCGGAGAGATGGTCGGCCAGGATCGCTCGCCCGAGGACTGCGTTGGTCCCGTCGAGGCGGAGCACGATGGGCGAGTCGATCTCGACCCGCTCGAGCGCTTCGAGGACACCATTGGCGACCTCGTCGACGCGGGTGATCCCACCGAAGATGTTCACGAGGATGGACCGCACCGCCGGGTCGGAGTTGATGACCTCGAGGGCGGCGGCCATGACGTCGGCGTTTGCGCCGCCCCCGATGTCGAGGAAGTTCGCCGCCTCGCCCCCGCACTGGTTCACGACGTCGAGGGTGCTCATCGCCAGTCCGGCGCCGTTCGCGATGATCCCGACCGTGCCCTCGAGCCCGATGTAGTTGAGCCCACGGGCCTTGGCCCGCGCCTCGCGCTCGTCCTCGACGTCGGAGCCTGCGAACTCCTCCCACTCGGGGTGCCGGTAGGCGGCGTTGTCGTCGAGGGTCACCTTGGCGTCCAGTGCGTGGACCCGGCCCTCCGGCGTCAGGATCAACGGGTTGATCTCGGCGAGGTCGCAGTCGCCGTCGGTGTAGCACCGGTAGAGCGCGACCAACAGCTCCGCGGCCTGGTCACGCGCGGCCTCGTCGAGGTTGGCCCGGTCAACCCATGCCCTGGCGTCCTCGAGGCCGAGACCGTCGACCGGGTCGACGTGGAGCAGTGCGATCGCGTCGGGGTTGGTGGCCGCGACCTCCTCGATCTCGACCCCGCCCTCGGCCGAAAGCATGCCGAGGTGCTTCTTCGCCCCCCGGTCGAGGGTGAAGCTCGCGTAGTACTCGCGCTCGATGTCGGAAGCGTGCTCGACCCAGAGGCGCTTGACCACATGGCCCTTGATGTCGAGGCCGAGGATGTTGCCCGCATGGGTGCGGACCTCGTCGGCATCGGCTGCCAGCTTCACCCCACCGGCCTTTCCGCGACCCCCGACCTTGACCTGGGCCTTCACCACGACCGGGTAGCCGGACGCCTCGGCCTGTGCGACGGCCTCCTCGACGGTGTCGGCCACCCCGCCCGCCGAGATCGGGATCCCGAACCGTGCGAAGTACTGCTTGCCCTGGTACTCGAAGAGATCCACCGGATCCGTTCCTCTCTCTGGGTGCTCTGTCCGGCCGGCCGTGCCGGTCCCGTCGCTCCGTCTCCGGGATCCGGGCGCCGATGACGATACCGGGTGCCACCCGGGTGGTCCGAATCGGCGTGCCGGTTCATGCGGCCCGGCACGTAGTCTCAGTCGGTCTCTTCGCCCTCTCGTGCGTCCAGCGCCGAGGCGAGCCACGCGCCGATGGCGGGCAGCGGCGCACCGGGCGTGAAGACCTCGGCGACCCCCATCGCCTTGAGCTGGGGGATGTCCGCTTCGGGGATGATGCCCCCGACGATCACCAGCACGTCACCCCTCCCCTGGGTACGCAGGCCCTCGATCACCCGCGGCACCAAGGTGAGATGGGCACCGGAGAGGAGTGAGAGCCCGACCGCGTCCGCGTCTTCTTGGACCACGGCCTGGACGACCTGGTCGGGGGTCTGATGGAGTCCCGTGTAGATGACCTCGAAGCCACTGTCGCGGAGCGCGCGGGCGATGACCTTCGCGCCTCGGTCGTGCCCGTCGAGCCCCGGCTTGGCCACGACCACCCGGTAGGTGCGCTTCACGGGGCCAGATACTAAGCGCTGACGGACCGTCAGACCCAGGCGGAACCTTCGAAACTGGTTGCGGCGCCCCGGGCACCGTCGGACGCCGCGGACGTCCTACGCTGGGGGATCGCTCGACGCCCGTACCTGCGGTGACGAACCGACCAGTGACCACGAGGACACCTTGACCACCCCGGCCGAAGCAGTGGACAGCGTGGACGGATCCGCGCCCGGAGACCCCGCCGCCGCCCGCTCGTCGCTCGCGGTCGGCGTCCTCCGCCTCGTCCGCCCTCGCCAGTGGGTCAAGAACCTCCTCGTCTTCGTCGCACCGGGGGCGGCAGGGGTGATCCTGCACTGGACGGTGCTCTGGCACGGCCTCGCGACCTTCGGGATCTTCTGCCTGGCGGCGTCGGGGACCTACTGCATCAACGACACGATCGACGCCGAGGCGGACAGGCGCCACCCGGTCAAGCGCTTCCGCCCGGTTGCCTCCGGGGCGGTGCCGGGCCCCCTCGCAGTCGTCCTCGGGGTCTGCCTGCTTGCGCTCTCGGTCGGGCTCGCCTTCCCCATCGAGGGCTGGCGCCTCGCCGTCGTCATGGCCAGCTACTGGGGCGTCTCACTCGCCTACACCCTCTGGCTCAAGCACGAGCCCATCCTCGACCTGGTCGCAGTCAGCGCGGGCTTCGTGCTCCGCGCGGTCGCGGGCGGGGTGGCGACCGGTGTTCCGCTGTCGAACTGGTTCCTCATCGTGACCTCCTTCGGCTCGCTGCTCGTGGTCACTGGCAAGCGCTCCGGCGAGCAGGAGCTCCTCTCCACCGGAACATCCGACCACGGGATCATCCGTGCGACGCTCTCCGAGTACTCCGCCTCGTACCTTCGTTCGGTGAGGACCCTCGCCGCGGCGGTGACCGTCTCCGCCTACTGCCTCTGGGCGTTCGAGCGCGCCGGTCAGCTCCATCCCGGACACCACCCGATCTGGTTCCAACTGAGCATCGTGCCCTTCGTCATCGCCCTCCTCCACGTGCTGCGGCTGCTCGACTCGGGCAGCGGGGCGGCGCCCGAGGAGCTCGCCCTTCACGATCGGCGCCTCCAGGTCTACGGCCTCTGCTGGGTCGCGCTCTTCGCCGCCGGCGCCTACGCGCGGTGAGCACGACCGACCTCCCGCGCGCACAGCTCACCGGCTGGGGACGTACCGCACCGAGCGCCGCAACGGTGGTCCACGCGGTCGATGCCGCGTCGGTCGTCCGGGCCGTCGAGGACGCGGTCGCCGCGACTGGAGGAGGCGGTCGGGGGATCATCGCCCGCGGGTTGGGACGCAGCTACGGCGACGCCGCCCAGAACGCGGGCGGCACGGTGGTCGACGCGACCTGGCTCGAGGGTGTGCTCGCGGCCGACCTCGAGGCGGGGGTCGCGCAGGTCGCGGCCGGCACGAGCCTCGAGACCCTCATGGAGCGCCTGGTTCCGCTCGGCTGGTTCGTTCCGGTCACGCCCGGCACCCGGCAGGTCACGGTCGGCGGGGCGATCGCCGCAGACATCCACGGGAAGAATCACCATTCGGACGGGGCTTTCTGCTCACACGTCAAGCGCATGACCCTCGTGACCCCGTCAGGGACGCTCGAAGTCTCCCCCGACAGCGATCCCGGGCTGTTCTGGGCGACGGCGGGTGGGATGGGACTCACTGGCATCGTTTCGGACGCGACCATCGGGCTCATCCCCGTTGAGACGAGCTACATGGTGGTGGATACCGAGCGCGCCCGCGACCTCGACACGGTGATGGCGATGATGGTCTCGGGTGACGCCGCGTACCGCTACTCGGTCGCCTGGATCGACTGCCAGGCCACCGGTGGCCGGCTCGGTCGATCCGTGCTCACTCGCGGCGACCATGCCCGACTGGACGAGCTCCCCCGAGGCTGCGCCGTGCGCCCGGACGAGCGCGCGCGTTCGCGCCGCGGACCCTCGCGAGGGTGCCCGTGACGCCACCGAGCGGACTGCTCAACCCACTGACCGTCGGCGCCTTCAACGAGTTGTGGTTCCGCAAATCCCCCGAGCACAGGCTCGGCGAGGTCCAGCACCTCTCGGGCTTCTTCCACCCGCTCGACGGCGTCGCGGGGTGGAACCGCCTCTACGGTGGCCGCGGGTTCCTCCAGTACCAATTCGTGGTTCCCGACGACGAGGCCGAGACCGTCCGGCGGGTCATCGAGCGCCTCGCCGGCCTGCGCCTCGCCTCGTTCCTCGCGGTGATCAAGCGCTTCGGCCCGGGCGATCCGGGACCGATCTCCTTTCCGATGCCCGGCTGGACGCTCGCACTCGACCTCCCGGTCGGTCACCCCGCGCTCGCCGCCCTGCTCGACTCGCTCGACGAGGAGGTGGTCGCGGCCGGCGGACGCATCTACCTCGCCAAGGACTCGCGCGTCTCGCCAGCCGCCTTCCGAGCGATGTACCCCCGCGTCGACGAGTGGCTGGGTGTCCGGGACCGGGTCGATCCCGACGGCGTGCTCCGCTCCGATCTCGGCCGGCGGCTCGGCCTCTGCAGCGACCGCCCGCGGGCCGCGCGGCGGAATGGACACCGACCTCAGGCCGGCGCCGGCACGCGGCGACGCGCCCCGCGACCCGAACGGCCGCATCCGCGACGAAGACGCCCCCGACCCCGAAGGCGACCACCCGGAGGAAGGCAGGATCACCGTGATCGACGCAACCGGACGACCCCAGTCGATGCTCGTGCTCGGAGGCTCGTCCGAGCTCGCCCGGGCAATCATCGCCCGGCTCACACCGGCCCGCGGCTCGACGGTCGTGCTCGCCGGGCGGCCAGGCCCACGACTGGAGGAGGCGGCGACAGGCGCGAAGGCGGCCGGCGCCGAGGTGGTGGAGACCGTCGACTTCGAGGCGTCCGACGTGGCCGGCCACGAGGCCTTCGTGGACGGGCTCTTCGACCGGTTCGGCGACCTCGACCTCGTCCTCGTGGCCGCAGGGGTCCTCGGCGACCAGGACGCGCTCGAGCACGACCCCGAGGGGGTCGCCTCGCTCATCACCACCAACTTCACCGGGCTCGCCGGGGCCATGATGGCGATCGCCGGGCGACTGCGGCGACAGGGACACGGGAAGCTCGTCGTCCTCTCCTCCGTCGCCGGAGAGCGGGCCCGCCGGGCCAACTTCGTCTACGGCTCCTCGAAGGCCGGCCTCGACGCCTTCTGCCAAGGCCTCGGCGACGCCCTGGCCGGCAGTGGCGCGTCCGTGCTCATCGTGCGGCCCGGTTTCGTAGTCGGCCGGATGACCGAAGGTCTCGAACCGGCGCCGTTCGCCACGACCCCAGACGCCGTCGCGGACGCAGTCGTGCGCGCGGTCGCTTCGGGTGCGTCCGTGGTCTACGTGCCGCCGGTGCTGCGGTGGGTCTTCGCGGTGATGAAGCACCTCCCCCGCGTGGTGTGGCGCCGACTGCCCGGCTGAGCAGCTGTCTCCGTGAGCGAGTAGCGGCCGAGGGGGACGCCGAACACATGTGAATCGAGGAGTGACACGGTCGGCCGGCAGACCTTTGCAATTGCCGCATACATCGGCATACATCGCTATACATCGCTATACATCACTCCACATCGCACTGCGCCGAGCTCCCGCCCACGGATCGCTCGGTCGGCGCCCATCCGGGATCGCTTCGGGTCGCCAACGACTGGTCCGCACAGGCGCCGTGGGGTCGACTGCCCCTGATGCTTCCATCCCTACCCCGCATGGCCCCGACGGCTCACGAGGAAAGCGTCGCTGCGTAGTCGGGAACGTAGGTGTAGAGGTCACGTGGCGGTCGCTGGTAGGAATCGTCGGTCACCCGGGACGGAAGGGTGACCCGGGGTGAGCGGATCTCGTGGGAGGGCACCTGGTCGAGGAGGTGGGCGATGCAGTTGATGCGGGCCGCACGCTTGTCCTCGGCCTCGACGAGGAACCACGGTGACTCGGGCGTGTCGGTGTGGAGCAGCATCGTGTCACGGGCCCGCGAGTAGTCGACATACCGCTGGCGCGCTTCGAGGTCGATCGGGCTCAGCTTCCACCGCCGCAGCGGATCGTCGAGTCGGTTCTGGAACCGCCGCTCCTGCTCGGCCGCGCTCAAGGAGAACCAGTACTTGACGAGGATGATCCCGTCCTCGATGAGTTGGTGCTCGAAGACTGGACACTGGGCGAGGAACCGGTGGTACTGCTCGGAGGTGCAGAACCCCATCACGTGCTCGACGCCCGCCCGGTTGTACCAGCTGCGGTCGAAGAGGGTGAGTTCGCCCGCGGACGGCAGATGGCTCACGTAGCGCTGGAAGTACCATTCGCCCTGCTCCCGCTCGGTGGGGGCGGGCAGCGCGACGATGCGGCAGACCCGCGGGCTCAGGTACTCCGCGATCCGCTTGATCACGCCGCCCTTGCCCGCCGCGTCTCGGCCCTCGAAGACCACCACCACCCGCGCACCCGAGGTCCGGATCCACTCGGTCATCGTCGTGAGCTCGCCCTGGAGGCGGAGCAGCTCGCGCTCGTAGCCGGTCCTGGTCAGCCGGTGCGCCATCGCCTCACCTTCATCGCTCCTGTCCCCGCACTGGGATCATGTTTCCATGCATGCCCGACCGGCCGGGCTGCACCGGTTCAGTGCGGCTTCGTGGTCGACGTGGTCGTCTTGCCCGACGTGGCCGTCGGCGTCACCGGCTGCTGGCGCACCGACATGGTGAAGAAGTCGCGGGCGAGCGATCCGAAGTACCGACCCGGGGACGTCGCCTCGTCGTAGGTGAGATCGGTGCCATTGACCGCCGAGGCAGGGAGGCCGGCCGCAGGGGCGAAGCTCGAGAAGTTGACCCAGTCGGTGTTGATGTCGAGCTCCATCGCCCGCACCGCCCCGGCTCGGGCGAGCAGGTTGGCCACGTCGACGATCGTGAGCCCGCTGCCGCCCACGTAGACGAGCGCGCCGTCCGCGGTGATCCCGACGCCCGAGCGCCAGACCCGGGTCCCGCCCCCGAGCGTGTAGCCCCACTGGTGGTTGTCGTTGGCGTTGAGACCCGGGACGGGCAACCCGTTGTTGACGATGAGCGCGAGGTTCTGGCGGACCGCCACCACGTTCGGCGACATCGAGACGTCGGTCCCCCACGCCCCGACCGTGACGGACCCGTCCTTCGTGATCACGAGCGATGCCGCACCCGGAACGAGCGGGTAGCCGGCAGAGGTGACCCCGTTGAGGTAGAAGCCCCCGCCGGAGTCAGGCATGCGGAAGCCCGAGTTGAACGCAGCGGTGAGGGTGTCGAGCGCCACTCCCGTGAGGGGCGCCTGCGGCCACGGCGGTCCGGGTGTGGGGACCATGGAGCCTCCATAGAGCGAGGTGCTCAACAGCTTGGTGTCCATCCAGGCCACGCCGGTCACCAGGCTCGTGTAGACCGCGTTGGGTCGGAGGTAGGCGGCGTACATGGTCGGGATGCCGTCGACCGTCCGACCGATCGGGTGCCACTGCCCTTCGCCCGGCGTCGGGTTGGCGACGAACGGCACGATGGCGGCCGGCGCCGCGAGGTGCGGTGGCCCGGCCGCGACGGTGGTGGTCGTCGAGCGGCTCCCGGCAGGGATCGCGTTCGGGTTCGGCTTGCCGCCCTTCGCCGGCGCGTGCCACGAATACCAGACGTTCTCCGCCCAGGTCACGACGGGCCCACCGCCGTGGTCGCGGACCCACTCGGTGAGTCGGGTGCCGACGGTGAGACCGAGGGCGGGATTGGTGGCGGCCGAACCCGCCGAGATCCACACCGGGGTGAGCGCGAGGACGATCACGAAGAGCACGGTCGTCTTCGGATGGCGGCCGAAGATGGTCCGCCTCGTCCGGATGCGTTCCTTGCGAAGCGCCCTGCGCTCGCGTCGGGTGGGCTTGAGCGGTGAGTGGGCGTGGCGCGGGCCGTGCCCGTTGCCCGATGGCGTGGACGTGACGAGCGGGACGCCCTCGCCGAGGTGGTCGTGACCAACGTGGTCCTCGGCGGGGTGGCCCTCAGGGGTGGGTGGCGTGGGGGTCGAACCCGGACCGGATGCGTCGGTCGACGGGGGTCGACCGACGACCGGGCCCCGGCCGGTGCCCGCCTCGGGACGGGGCGCCTCCTCGTCCTGGTCGAAGATGATCTCGCCTCCCAAAGCCTCGCTCTTCTCTCCCCATCGTGTGCCGACCGCTCGAGGGTCCGTCCGGGCTTGGCTGCTCGGAGCCGTGCGATGTGCCCCGCCGTCCCGGCGCCGTCGGTCTCGACCTACCATCCAGGCAGATGAAGCTGACGGTTCGATGAACGGGGATGGGGGAGTCCGGCTCCCCACCTGGTGCACCCGAGTCTCCCACGCACCGGCCCTGTGGAGGCGCCGCCCCGGGTGCTCAGGCCCGCTTGAGCGGGGCCATCCGCAACAGGAGCTTCTTGCGTCCGACGGTCCCGAACACGACCACGGCCTCGGCATCGTCGCCCTCGCCGCCTGTCTCGGTGACGGTCCCCTCGCCCCAGGTGCCGTGCACCACCCGGTCGCCTGCGACCAGGCCGAGGTGCTCCGCTCCACTCGACGCCGCCGGACGCGCCCGGCCTGAGGGAGACCCCGGTCCGGGCGCCGCGCCGCGCCCGAAGAGGCTCCGCCCCGGCGAACCCACACCTGCGTCGCTGCTGAGGACGTCGGTGACCAGCTCGGCGGGGATCTCGTTGAGGAAGCGGCTCGGGATGTTCGAGGACGGACTCCCGAAGAGGACCCGGCTCCAGGCGTGGGAGACGGCGAGGTGTCGCTGCGCCCGGGTGATCCCGACGTAGCAGAGGCGGCGCTCCTCCTCGAGCTCGACCGGATCGCCGAGGGAACGGAGGTGGGGGAAGATCCCGTCCTCCATCCCGACGAGGAAGACGGCCTCGAACTCGAGGCCCTTCGCGACGTGCAGGGTCATGAGGGAGACTGCGGTGCCGTCGCCGCTGAGGTCGTCGGAGTCGGCGACGAGCGAGGCCGCCTCAAGAAACGCTGCCAACGTGGGGTACTCACCCGCCACTCCGGCGAGCTCGTCGACGTTCTCGACCCGGCCGAGGGCCTCGATCGAGCCCTCGGCCAACAGCGAGCTGCGGTAGCCGGTGCCTTCGAGGACCGCTCGGACCACCTCTCCGGGGCCGAGACGTGCTTCGTCGTCCGCACTCGGGCTGGCGTCCGCACCGTCCTCTGCGGGGACCGCAACCCGGGCGCGGAGCTCCTCGAGGAAGACCGCGAGCTCGTGGAGCGCGCGCCCGGCCTTGCCGCCGACGCCCGCCTCCTCGGCGTGGGCGACGGCCCCGCCGAAGGAGACGCCCTGGTGCCCGGCCCAGCCGGCGAGCTTGGCGACCGACGTGTCGCCGACACCCCGCCTCGGCACGTTCACGATCCGTCGCCACGAGATCTCGTCGTCGGGGTTGGCGATGACCCGGAGGTACGCCATCACGTCGCGAACCTCCCGCCGGTCGTAGAAGCGCGTGCCGCCGATGACCCGGTAGGGAATCTCGGCGTGGACGAGCGCCTCTTCGAGAGCACGGCTCTGTGCGTTGGTCCGGTAGAAGACCGCCACGTCCCCCCAGCGCAGCCCGCGCTCGGCGACCAGGCGCCGCACCTCTCGGGTGACCCACTCGGCTTCGTCGTGCTCGTCCTCGGCCCGGTAGCGGACGATCTGCTCGCCGGATCCGAGCTCGGTCCACAACGTCTTCGGCTTGCGCGACACGTTGTTGGCGATGACCGCGTTCGCCGCGTCGAGGATGGATTGGGTCGAGCGGAAGTTCTGGTCGAGGGTGATCACCGTCGCGTCGGGGAAGGCGTCCTCGAACTCGAGGATGTTCGAGATGTCCGCACCCCGGAACCGGTACACCGACTGGTCGCTGTCACCCACCACCACGATGTCGCGATGCTCGGACGCGAGGAGCTCGGCCAAGGCGTTCTGCACCGCATTGGTGTCCTGGAACTCGTCGATCAGCAAGGAGGTGAAGCGCTCGCGGTAGGCGGCGAGCACGTCGGGGTGCTCGCGCAGCAGTCGCACCGCGTTCGAGAGCAGGTCGTCGAAGTCCATCGCGTTCGCGCTGAGCATGCGGGCCTGGTAGAGGTCGAAGACGTCGGCCACCCGCCGGTCGAAGATCGTCATGGCGGCATTGCGGAACTCGACGGGTCCCAACTGGGCGGACTTGGCCTGGCTGATCTGGCCCTGGATCGAGCGCGGCGGGAGCTTCTTCGTGTCGAGGTCGAGCTCGCGGCTGACGATCTCGATGAGCCGGCGCGAGTCGGCGTCGTCGTAGATGGTGAAGGATCCCCGGTAGCCGAGCCGATCACCATGGGCGCGGAGGATCCGCACGCAGGCCGAGTGGAAGGTCAACACCCACATGCGTTCGGCCCGCGGGCCGATGAGGTCCGCGACCCTGCGACGCATCTCGTCCGCTGCCTTGTTGGTGAAGGTGATGGCGAGGATCTGCCAGGGCGCAGCGTCACCTGTCGCGATGAGGTGGGCGATTCGACGGGTGAGCACCCGCGTCTTGCCCGACCCGGCACCGGCGACCACGAGCAACGGCCCGCCACGGTGGACCACTGCGGCGCGCTGCGCGGGGGTCAGTCCCTCGAGGAGCCGATCGGCGAGCGGATTCGAGCGCGGTTCGGCTTCGTGCCGCGAGAGATCTCCACCCCCGGCGAGGGGCGTCACTCCCATTCGATCGTGCCGGGCGGCTTCGAGGTGATGTCGAGTGCCACCCGGTTGACCCCTTCGACCTCGTTGATCACGCGTGAAGAGATGCGCTCGAGGAGGTCGTAGGGGAGACGCGCCCAGTCGGCGGTCATTGCGTCGTCGCTGGTGACCGCGCGGATCACGATCGGATACGCGTACGTCCGACCGTCGCCCATCACGCCGACCGTGCGGACCGCTGGCAGGACGGCGAAGCTCTGCCAGAGCTCGCGATAGAGGCCGGCACGACGGACCTCCTCGACCACGATGGCGTCGGCCGCGCGGAGGATCTCCGCACGTTCCGGGGTGACCTCGCCGACGATCCGCACCGCGAGGCCCGGACCGGGGAATGGCTGGCGCCAGACGATCTCGTGGGGCAGGCCGAGCTCCTCGCCGACCGCGCGGACCTCGTCCTTGAAGAGCAGGCGCAGGGGCTCGACGAGGTCGAAGGCGAGGTCCTCGGGAAGACCGCCGACGTTGTGATGGGACTTGATGGTCGCCGCAGAGTGCGAGCCTGACTCGATCACATCGGGGTAGAGGGTCCCCTGGACGAGATAGCCGGCGGGTCCGTTCTCCGACGTTCCGCCCACCTGGTCGTGGACGAGGTCGCGCGCGACCTCCTCGAAGAGGCGGATGAAGAGCTCACCGATGATCTTTCGCTTGGCTTCCGGATCGGTGACGCCCGCAAGCGCCTCGAAGAAGCGGTCGGCGGCCTTCACATGGACGAGGTCGACGTGGAACTGCCGGCGGAAGGTCTCCTCGACCTGCTCGCTCTCGGACGCACGCATGAGGCCGGTGTCGACATAGACGCAGGTCAGTTGGTCGCCGACCGCCTTGTGCACGAGCGCGGCCGCGACGGCCGAGTCGACGCCTCCGGAGAGCGCGCAGAGCACCGGCGAGGAGCCCACCTGCGTACGGACCGCGTCGACCTGTGACTCGATGATGGACGTGTGGGTCCACAGCGGGAGGCAGTGACAGACGTCCATGAGGAACCGCTCGAGCAGGTCGCGACCCCGCTCGGTGTGGACGACCTCAGGGTGGAACTGCACCCCGTAGATGGCCCGGCCCGCATGGTGCAGCGCGGCCACCGGCGCGTCGGGGCTCGACGCCGTCGCGACGAACCCGTCGGGCACCGTCGTGATCGCGTCCCCGTGGCTCATCCAGACCTCGGTCGCGTCCGGCCAGTCGACGAAGAGAGGCGAGCGAGCGCCGATGCTGAGCGGGGTCCGCCCGTATTCGCCGCGCCCGGTGCGGGCGACCTCGCCGCCGAGCTGGGTCACGAGGAGCTGAGCGCCGTAGCAGATGCCGAGGATGGGCACGCCCGTGTCGTAGATGGCCGGGTCGACCGTCGGTGCAGGCGCGTCGTTGACCGACTTCGGGCCGCCCGAGAGGATGATGCCGGCGGGACGGCGGGCGAGCAGGTCGGCCGCGGTCGAGGTGTGCGGGACGATCTCGGAGTAGACGTGGGCCTCGCGGACCCGTCGGGCGATGAGCTGCGCGTACTGGGCGCCGAAGTCGACGACCAGGATCGGCCCGTCCGCCGGGCCGGCGCCGTCAGGCGGGTGGCTCAATGCCCCATGCCGACACCCTGCGAGCGCTGCAGGTCCTTGCCCTCGGTCTGGAGGGCGGGCGCGACCATCACCTCTGCCTTCTGGAACTCCTTCACGGTCTGGTACCCGCAGGTCGCCATCGCCGTGCGCAGTGCGCCGAACAGGTTCATCCGACCGTCGTTCTCGTGGGCGGGACCGAGGAGGATCTCGCGCAGGGTGCCCCGGGTGGTCGTCTGGACCCGTGCCCCACGGGGCAGGGTCGGGTGGAAGGTGGCCATGCCCCAGTGGTAGCCGCGCGCCGGGGCCTCCACCGCGGACGAGAGCGGCGAACCGAGCATGACCGCATCCGCACCACAGGCGACGGCCTTCGCCACGTCGCCGCCCTTGGACATCCCCCCGTCGGCGATGACGTGGCAGTAGACGCCGGTCTCGTCGAGGTGGCGCATGCGGGCGCCCGCGACGTCGGCGATCGCCGTCGCCTGGGGCACGCCGATGCCGAGCACGCCCCGGGTGGTGCAGGCGTTGCCGGGACCGACCCCGACGAGCACGCCGACCGCCCCGGTGCGCATGAGGTGGAGGCCGGCCTGGTAGGACGCGCAGCCCCCGACGATGACGGGGATCTCGAACTCGCGGATGAACCGCTTGAGGTTGAGTGGCTCGACGGTCTTCGAGACGTGCTCGGCCGAGACCACGGTCCCCTGGATGACCAGCAGGTCGAGCTCTGCGGCGAGCAGGGCCGGCGCGAAGCTCTCGGTGCGCTGCGGGGTCACCGAGGCCGCCGTCGTGATGCCCGCGGCCTTCAGCTCGCGGATCCGCTCGCCGACGAGCTCGAGCCGGACCGGCTCCGCGTACATCTGTTGCATCCGGGCGGTCGCCTTCTCGGCGGGCAGCTCGCGGATCTCGTCGAAGAGCGGCGTCGGATCGTCGTAGCGGGTCCACAGCCCCTCGAGGTTGAGCACGCCGAGGCCGCCGAGGCGCCCGATCTCGATGGCGGTCGACGGGCTCACCACCCCGTCCATCGCCGCTGCCAGGAGGGGCAGCTCGAATCGGTAGGCGTCGATCTCCCAACTGATGTCGACATCCTCGGGATCACGGGTGCGCCGGCTCGGCACGATCGCGATGTCGTCGAATCCGTACGCCCGTCGGCCCGACTTGAAGATGCCAATTTCGATCTCAGCCACGTCTGTGTCCTCCAGCCGGTGGTCGCCCAGTCAATCCCCCTCGACCGGTCGCGGCTCCGACACTGCGACGATCGGCCATCCCCCACGATACCGCCTGGCCACTCCGATCCCGGGCGCACCGCGAGGGCGGGGCGGCGCGCGGTGCGGACTCAGCCGACGACGTGCGCGGCAGGCGAGTCGAGCCCGAGGGTGAGACAGGCCAGCCCGGTCAGGACGCGAGCGGTCGCGCCCCAGATCACCTGCCCGGCGACGGTGTAGAACCACACGGGGAACTCGGTGCCGAGCGCCCCGTTCGCGCCGACCCGGGTCGGAAACGCCCACCACTCCTCGGCGAATACGCCGTCGGCGAGGAGGTCGGAGAGCGCGACGTCGAAGACACCGGCCACCTCGTCCGGGGCCGGCACCGTCGCGGGTCGGCCGGTCAGCACGGCGACGACCGGCACCATGAGGGTGTTCGAGACGACCGTCGGCATCGCGGTCAGGGTCCCGATGACCCTGACCGATGCAGGGTCGAGCCCGATCTCCTCGGCCGCCTCCCGCTCCGCGGCGTCGACGAAGGTCTCTCCCGGATCGAGCCGTCCGCCCGGGAACGCCACCTCTCCGCGGTGGGAGCGCAGCCGACTCGATCTCACCGTGAGCAGCACCCGCGCCTCGCCGTCCTCCTCGAAGAGGGGCACCAGCACGGCCGCCGGTGCCGCGGTCGGGTCGACCGCGCCGAAGGAGCGGACGAAGTCGGCCACCTCACGGGCCGTCATCGCTGCGTCCCTCGAGCCGTCCCTCGCGGCGACCGCGCGGCAGACCTGGTCGAGGCTGACCGAGGCGAGGCGGTCCGCCTCGAGAGCGTTCCACGGCGGCGGCCCACCAGTCCGGCTCTGCGGGGGGTGCGGAACGACCTGCGGTCCACGTCGGTGCGGCGGGAGGGACGACATCGCAACCGAGGATACGGGTCGCCCCCCATGGCCCGACCGGTCCGTCGAGGCCGTGAGCCGTGAGCCGTCGAGGCCGTCGGACCGTCGAGGCCGTCAGACCGGCCCGGAGACAGCACGACGGCCGGGCACCTGGCCCGGCCGTCGCTCACGTCGCTCAGTGGTGCGTGCGTGCCGGCGGGTCGGAGACGCCACCGGCGGGCGCGTCACTACATCATCCCGCCCATGCCGCCCATGCCGCCCATGCCGCCACCCATGGCAGCAGCGGCGGCCGCAGCCGCGGCCGGGTCGGACTTCTCGGGCTTGTCGGCGACGAGCGCCTCGGTGGTGAGGAGGAGGCCGGCGATCGACGCCGCGTTCTGCAACGCCGACCGGGTGACCTTGGCCGGGTCGATGACGCCGGCCTTCACCAGGTCCACCAGCTCGCCGGTGTTGGCGTTGAGCCCGGTCGAGCCCGTCTCGGCCTCGACCTGCCGGACGAAGACGGTGCCCTCGAGACCGGCGTTGTCGGCGATCGCGCGCAACGGTGCGGCCAGTGCCTCAGCCACGATCGCGGCGCCCGTGGACTCGTCGCCCTCGAGCGAAGCAACTGTCGCGAGCACCGCGGTACGGGCCCGCACCAGGGCGGTGCCGCCCCCGGCCACGATGCCCTCCTCGACGGCCGCACGTGTCGCCGAGAGAGCGTCCTCGATGCGGTGCTTCTTCTCCTTGAGCTCGACCTCGGTGGCCGCCCCGACCTTGACGACGGCGACGCCGCCGGCGAGCTTGGCGAGCCGCTCCTGGAGCTTCTCGCGGTCCCAGTCGGAGTCGGTGTCCTCGATCTCGCGCTTGATCTGCGCGACCCGGCCCTTGACCTCGTCCTCGTCGCCACCGCCTTCGACGATCGTGGTGTCGTCCTTGGTGATGATGATGCGACGGGCCTTGCCGAGCAGGTCGACCGTGGTCGAGTCGAGCTTGAGCCCGATCTCCTCGGAGATCACCTGGGCACCGGTGAGGACGGCCATGTCCTGGAGCATCGCCTTGCGCCGCTCACCGAAGCCCGGGGCCTTGACGGCCACGGAGGTGAAGGTGCCGCGGATCTTGTTGACCACGAGGGTCGCGAGCGCCTCGCCCTCGACGTCCTCCGCGATGATCAGCAACGGCTTGCCGGTCTGCATGACCTTCTCGAGCACCGGCACGAGGTCGTGGACGGCGCTGATCTTCTGATTGGCGAAGAGGATCAGTGGCTCGTCGAGGACGGCCTCTTGGCGCTCGGCGTCGGTCACGAAGTACGGCGAGAGGAAGCCCTTGTCGAACTGCATGCCCTCGGTGAACTCGAGGTCGATGCCGAACGTGTTGGACTCCTCGACGGTCACCGTCCCGTCCTTGCCGACGCGGTCGATCGCGTCGGCGAGCACCTCGCCGATCGCGGGATCTGCGGCCGAGATGGACGCGACCTGCGCGATCTCGGTCTTCGAGTCGATCTCCTTCGACTGCTCCTGGATGGAGTCGACCGCCGCGGTGACTGCCTTGTCGATGCCCTTGCGCAGCGCGAGCGGGTTCGCGCCCGCCGCGACGTTTCGCAGCCCCTGGTGGATCAACGCCTGGGCAAGCACGGTCGCGGTGGTCGTGCCGTCGCCGGCCACGTCGTTGGTCTTGGTGGCGACCTCTTTCACGAGCTGTGCGCCCATGTTCTCGAAGACGTCCTCGAGCTCCACCTCACGGGCGATCGAGACGCCGTCGTTGGTGATGGTCGGCGCGCCGAACTTCTTCTCGATGACCACGTTGCGGCCCTTGGGGCCGAGGGTCACCTTGACCGTGTCGGCGAGCTTGTTGACCCCGGCCTCGAGGCCGCGGCGTGCCGCGTCGTCGAACTTCAGGATCTTCGGCATTACTTGGACACCTTCGCGAGCACGTCGCGGCTCGAGAGGATGAGCAGGTCCTCGCCGTCGGTCGTGATCTCCGTGCCGCCGTACTTCGAGTAGACGACGGTGTCGCCGACCGCGATGTCGAGGGGGACCAGCTCACCGGTCGACTCGGCGCGACGGCCCGGGCCGACGGCCAGGACCTCGCCTTGCTGGGGCTTCTCTTTGGCGGTGTCGGGGATGACCAGGCCGGACGCGGTGGTCTCCTCGGACTCGCCGGGTCGGACGACGATTCGGTCGTCGAGCGGGTGCAGACTCATGATCGGGCCTCCTCGGGCAGGGGTTAGCAGTCTCGCTTTGCGAGTGCTAACGATACCGGCCTGGACGGTGCTTGGCAACCGCGCCCTGCGAGTGCCAGCCGGCGGTGGGTCCCGACCGGCCCCCGACCGCTCAGCCCACGTCGGCGAGCGCCAGGTTGGGGTCGGCGCCGAGGGTGGCCGGGCTCGGCCCGCTCGCACGCAACCGCCACCATCCCGCCGCGGCCACCATCGCCGCATTGTCCGTGCAGAGCGCCCGGCTGGGCAGGAACGCGCCGATCCCGTCCGCCTGGCAGGCCGCCGAGATCCGGGCGCGCAGCTCAGAGTTGGCCGCCACACCGCCGGCGAGGCAGACCGCGGTCGCACCGACCTCCGCCGCGGCGGCCCGGGTGCGGGCGACGAGCACGTCGACCACGGCTGCCTGGAAGGAGGCGGCCACGTCGATGCTGGTCACGTCCGGGTGCTTGCGCACGGTGTTGACGACCGAGGTCTTCAGACCACTGAACGAGAAGTCGTAGCCCGCGCCCGGCATCGAGCGCGGGAACGAGCATGCGGTCGGGTCACCCGAGGCGGCCGCACGGTCGATCGCGGGCCCTCCCGGATAGCCGAAGCCGAGGAAGCGGGCCACCTTGTCGAACGCCTCGCCCGCCGCGTCGTCGATCGTGCGGCCGAGGACGCGGTAGTGACCGGGCCCTGTCACGTGGAGGAGCAGGGTGTGACCTCCCGAGACGAGGAGCACCACGAGCGGCCAGCCCAGCTCGGGCTGCTCGAGGAGCGAGGCGAAGAGGTGGGCCTCGAGGTGATTGACCCCCACGAGCGGGACGTCCCACGCGAGCGAGAGCGCCTTGGCCTCGGCAACCCCGACGAGCAGCGAACCGATGAGCCCGGGACCGCAGGTGACGGCCACTGCGTCGATCCCGGTGCCCGACGGGTCGCTCCCGGCCTGGACCAGCGCGTCGGCGAGCACCGGGGTCAGCAGCTCGAGGTGTGCACGGCCGGCCAGCTCGGGGACCACGCCGCCGTAACGCGCGTGCAGGTCGATCTGGCTGCTCACGACCGAAGAGACGATGGTCCGCCCACCGTCGACGACCGCCGCCGCGGTCTCGTCGCAGGAGGTCTCGATTCCGAGGATCCGGCGGGCGTCACTCCCTGACGTCGGCACCGACCCGACGCTACCGGGCCGCGCGCTCCTCACGAGACGGCCGTGACCTCGATCGAGGGGTGGAATGACTCCTCGATCGAGGTGAGGCGCGCGTTGTATGCCTGCCCGTCGATGTCGTGCGCCCACATGATGAGCGCGTCCTCACCTTGTTGGTAGTAGCCGGGCCGTACGCCGACCGGGGCGAGACCGAAGCGCTCGTAGAGGGCGAGGGCGGGTCGGTTCCCCACGCGCACCTCGAGCGTGAGGTGGCGCAGGCCGCGGTCGATCGCGGTGCGGATCAGGACGCAGAGGAGCGCGGTCCCGATCCGGTGCCCCTGCCAGTCGGGGCGGACCGCGACGTTGTTGACGTGGGCCTCGTCGTCGACGACCATCAGCCCCCCGAACCCCACCACGTCGGTGTCGATCCACGCGACCCGGTACATCCGCGAGCGCCGTTGGGCGAGCTCCTCCCTGAAGAGCCGGCGCGACCAGGGATCGGGGAAGACGGCGCGCTCGATGGGCAGCACGGCGTCGAGATCACGGTCGCGCATCGGCGCGACCACCACCCGCAGGGGAGTGCCGCCGTCGATGACGGTGTCGTGAGCCTCGGTCACGGCACGTCCCGCTCTGTGCCGGCGCGCCGCGCGGCGACCGGACGCGCCTCCCAGTTGATCTTCGCGTCGGCCGGCCGCCGGTACTCGGGGAGCACCGCAGCCGCCTCGAGCGGGGTCGCACCACGTGCGAGGCGGTCGGCGGCAAGGCGGGCGAGCGCGAGGGGCGGCGGGGCCGCGAGGGCGGGCGCGTGAGCGAGGTCGACTGCGCCCAGCCCAACCAGGCGGTCCGCGTAACGGACTGCCCCGTCGCCCACCACGAGGATCCTCCCATGAGGTCCGACCTCGGACGCGAGCTCCCCGCACCAGGTGCGCAGCTCGTCCGGGGAGATCGGTGCGGTCCGGTCGGTGCGAACGTCTGCCGGGTCAGGAGCCAGGGGCCCCGGGGCTCCGTCGAACGCGTAGACCGCGGCGAAGACCTCGCCCCGGCGCGCGTCGACGACCGAGACGACCCGGCAGGGCCCATCCGTCGCCTCGACCGCAGCGGCGGCCAGGATGTCGAGGCTGGCCGCGGCGACCACCCCGATCCCGAGCGCCTGGGCGAGTGCCTTGGCCGTGCCGACCCCGACGCGCAGTCCGGTGAAGAGCCCCGGACCCACGTCGACCGCGACCACGTCGAGCTCGTGCAACCGGCACCCCGCACCCGCGCACACCTCCTCGATGGTCGGGGCCAGCAGCTCCGCGTGCGCACGAGCCCGTGCGTGGACGCGCTCGGCCGTCCCTCCGCTCCCGGAGAGGAGGGCCACCCCGACCGTGTCGGTCGCCGTCTCGATTGCGAGCAGGTTCACCGCATCGGACCTCTCCCCCGACCGGTCCACGGCGCGATCGACGACGAGAGCGCGTCCCAGCGTTCGAGCCATGCCGAACCGTCCGCGGACAGACGCACCACGCGTCGCTCGTCGTCGTCGTCGGCCGTCACGAGCTCGATCCGGAGCGCACCGCGCCCGAGCAAGGGGGCCGCGGCCTCTCCCCACTCGACCAGCGCGACACCGTCGTCGACGCGCTCGCCGAGACCGAGCTCGGCGATCTCGGCGAGCGTGTCGAGCCGGTAGACGTCGGCGTGGAGCAGTGTGCGGATCCCCCGGTCCCGCCCGGTGCACCCGCCCGGGTCGACGGGGTACTCGCGCACCAGGGTGAACGTCGGGGAGGTGACCGGCTCGCCGACCCCGAGCCCACGACCGAATCCCTGTGCGAAGGTCGTCTTGCCCGCACCCAGGTCCCCCACCAGCAGGACCACGTCGCCCGGACGGACGAGCCCGGAGACGGCCGCGGCGAGCGCGCGCGTCTCCTCCGCTCCGTCGGTCGCGGCCTCGAGCGTGCGCGGCGCCTCGGAAGCGCTCACCCACTCCAGCCCAACAGCTGCTTGGCCCGGATCAGATCGGCCCGCATCTCGGCGACCACCACGCCGCCCGACCGCAGCGCCGCGGCCGGGTGGTAGGTCGGCACGAGGTCGAACGCCCCCATCGGGTAGGACCTGCCGCGCACCGAGGTGATCCCCTGGTCGGTGCCGAGCAACAGCTTGGTCGCGAAGTTCCCGAGGGTCACGACCACACTCGGCGCGATGAGCCGGAGCTGCTCGTCGAGATACGGCCGGCAGGCCGCGATCTCCTCGGTCTTCGGATCGCGGTTGTCCGGGGGCCGACACTTGACCACGTTGGCGATGTAGCAGACCGAGCGGTCGATCCCGAGCTCCTCGGCCATCATGCGGTCGAGCAGCTTGCCCGAGCGCCCGACGAAGGGTTCGCCCCGGACGTCCTCCTCGCGGCCCGGTCCCTCCCCGACGAACACGAGCTCCGCGTCGGAGGCACCCACCCCGAAGACGACCTGGGTGCGGCGCCCGCTCAGCGCGCAGCGGGTGCAGCCGGCGGCTTCGCGTGCGAGGTCGGCCAGTTCGGTGCCGGATCCCACGGCCGCATGGTAGTGGCGCTCTCCGCCGGGTGACCCGGCCGCGCCCGTCCTTCAGGCGGCCGGTCCGGACGACCGGCCGATCCGGCGAGGGACGCGGGGCCCGATGTCGCAGAGGACCTCGTAGCTGATGGTGCCGAGGAGGTCGGCCCACTCGTCTGCTGTGATCTCGGCGTCGCCCTGGCGGCCGAGGAGGACGACCTCGTCTCCGACCTCGACCCCCGGCGCGTCGGGCGGACCGCACTCGACCACGATCTGGTCCATCGTGACCACCCCGGCCAGCGGTCGACGGATCCCGCCCACGAGCACCTCGCCGCCACAGTCGTACAGGCGCCGGGGCACCCCGTCCGCGTAGCCGACCGGCACGGTCGCGACGGTGCGGGCACCCTCGAGCGGCCGGCGGCGCCCGTAGGACGGTCGCTCCCCCGCCTCGAGCTCGCGCACGAAGGTGACCTGCGAGCGCAGCGAGAGCACCGGAGCGAGCCGCTGTCCGCCGGTCGCCTCGGCCAGCCGAGCGGCGAGCGGCGGGCTCGGCGCGAGGCCGTAGAGGCCGAGGCCGCAGCGCACGAGGTCACGGCGCGCCCGCGGGTAGGCGATCGTGCCAGCGGTGTTGGCCGCATGGGTCAGCTCGAACCGGATGCCGACTTCGGCGAGGGTGGCCTCGACGGTGGCGAACCGGTCGAGCTGGAGCTCGGTGTAGGCGTGGTCCCCGGCCTCCGCACCGTCGGCGACCGCCAGGTGGGTCCAGAGCGCGCCGGGCCGCAGCGAACCGGCGGCCGTGATGCGCTCGGCGACCGCTCTTGCGCTCGCAACATCTGCGCCGACCCGGTGCATCCCGGTGTCGACCTTCAAGTGGACCGCCACCGGCGGGCCTCCGGCCGCGGCCGCCGCCCGGTCGAGCGCGTCGACGGCTCCTGACGTGTAGACGGTCGGAACGAGCCGGCGGACCACCGCCTCTGCCATCGCGTCGACCGGGGGCTCCGAGAGGAGGAGGATCGGGGCGTCGACGCCCGCGTCGCGCAACGCGACACCCTCCTCGACCAGCGCGACCGCGAGCCACGTGGCGCCGCCGCCGATCGCGGCCTCCGCCACGGCGAGCGCGCCGTGGCCGTAGCCGTCGGCCTTGACCACCGCACAGAGCGCGGCCGGGTGGGCCAGGCGCGCGAGCAGCGAGGCGTTGTGCTCGACGGCCGCGAGGTCGATGTCGGCCCAGGCGGGCCGCCAGCCGTCAGCCACATCCCCCCCGGACCTGTCCGAAGGGCCGTGGCGTGGACAGCACTTCCGAGACGAGCTCGGGGAGATCGCCCGCGACCAGCCCCTCGGGTGCACCGAGCTCGGCCGCGCGGCCGTGCACGTGCGCGCCGAGGGCGGCCGACGCGTGAGCGGGCACGCCGCGCGCGGCCAGTGCGGCGATGACGCCGGAGAGGACGTCCCCGGTGCCGGCGGTCGCGAGCCTGGGCGTACCCGATGCGGACAGCAGCACCTGCCCGTCGGGCCCCGCCACCGCGGTGGTCGGGCCCTTCAGGAGTGCGACCGCCCCGGCGGCCTCGGCGAGCGTGCGCGCGGCCGCGATGCGGTCCGCGCCCGGCGGAGCGCCGAGAAGCCGCTCGAACTCGCCGTCGTGGGGGGTGAGCACGGCCGGGGCTCCGGTGGCGAGCGGTGCGCCCCCGAGCCGGCCGAGGGCGAAGAGCCCGTCGGCGTCGACCACCACCGGTACGGTCGCGCCCGCGAGCAGTCGGGCCACGTCCCCCGCCGTCGACGGCGACCGCCCGAGCCCCGGACCGACCACGACCGCGTGGCACCGCTCGGCGACCTCGAGGGCTGCGGCCGCCCACCCCTCGGCCGGCAGCGCCACCCCGACCGCCTCGGCCACCGGCAGGTCTCCGAGATCCGCCCCGGGGACGCCGAGGCGGACCATGCCCGCGCCGGCCCGGTACGCGCCCCGGGCGGCGAGCCCCGCTGCACCGGTCATGCCCGGCGATCCGGCCACGACGAGGACCGCCGCGTCCCACTTGTTGCCCGCCCGCCTCCTCGGCGGCACGAGGGCTCCGTCCGCGTCCTCCATGAGCCAGAGCGACGGCTCCCCGATCGGCAGGCCGATGTCGGCCACCCGGATCGCGCCCGCAAGAACCGCACCGTCGCCCTGGACCAGACCGGGCTTCAAGGCGACGAAGGTGACCGTGACGTCAGCCGCGATGGGCGATCCGCAGACCTCACCGGTGTCGCCATGCACGCCCGAGGGGATGTCGACCGCGAGCACCGCCACGCCCCGTGGAACCGCCGGGGCGCGGTACTCGCCGCGGAAGCCGGTGCCGTAGGCCGCGTCGATCACCAGGTCGCACGCGGCGAGCGCGCCCCGGCTCCCGCGTCCACGACCTCGACCCGTGCCCCTCGGCGCGAGAGCAGACCGGCGGCGATCCGGCCGTCGGCCCCGTTGTTGCCGCGTCCGGCGATCACCACCACGCGACGTCCGTACGCACCTCCGAGCAGGTCGAGCGCGGCACTGGCCACCGCCTGGCCCGCGTGGCCGACCAGCACGTCGAGCGGGGTCGACGCACTGGCAGCCGCATCGATCGCCTGCATCTCCGCGACGGTGAGAACGGGACGCACGGGCTGGACTAGGGCGCGCGGGTCGGGGCGGGCGCGGCGAGTGCCACCGTGATGGCGAGGGCCACCCGGTCGGTGTGGGTGAGCGAGAGGTGCCAGCGCACCGCCCCGGCGCGGGCGGCGAGCTCGACCGCGCGGCCGTGCAGGACCAGCGAGGGCGGGCCAAGTCCCTCGCGTACCACCTCGACCTCGGGAAACGCGAACGCCCCGAGCCCGACGCCGAGCGCCTTCATCGCAGCCTCCTTCGCTGCGAAGCGGGTTGCGACTCGGGGCACCGGGTCGTGGGCGGTGCGCGCATAGGCGAGCTCCGCGGCGGTGAGCACCCGCCGGGCGAGCCCCGGACGACGTGCCAGCACCCGGCGGAGCCGGTCGATCTCCAATGCGTCGATGCCGACCCCCACCACGCCCGCCCCGTCGAGCGCAGTGGTGGCCTCCTCGACGAGCCGTTCGACCACCGGAGCGATCTCGAGCGACATGTTCACTCGACGGTGACCACCTTTGCGAGGTTCCGCGGACGGTCGACATCGAGCCCGTGCAGGCGCGCCAGCGAGTAGGCGAACAGCTGCAGGGGCACCACGTCGACGATCGGGGCGAAGAAGTGCTCGGTCGCGGGGACCCAGAGGACCTGGTCGGCGTGGCGGGCCGTCTCCTCGTCCCCGTCGTTGGCGACCAGCACGACCGTCGCCCCGCGGCTCTTCACCTCTGCCACGTTGCTCATCAGCTTCTCCCAGACCGGCGTGCGGGTCGCGACCGCGATCACCACCGTGCCGGGCTCGACGAGGGCGATCGGCCCGTGCTTGAGCTCGCCGGCGGGGAAGCCCTCGGCCCTGAGGTAGGAGAGCTCCTTCAGCTTGAGCGCGCCCTCGAGCGCGACGGGGTACCCGACCTGGCGGCCGATGAAGATGAACGACGGCGAGTTCCGGCACGCAGCTGCCACCGCTTCCACGTCGGAGGTCCGCTCGAGCACCCGGGCGACCTTCTCGGGAAGGCTGCCCATCGCGGACAGCAACGCCCGGACCTCGGCCGGCGAGCGCGTCCCGCGGACCTGGGCGAGGTAGAGGGCGAGGATCTCGAGCGCGGTGATCTGGGCGAGGTGGGTCTTCGTCGCGGCGACCCCGATCTCCGGGCCGGCCCGCGTGTAGAGCACCGCGTCCGACTCCCGGGCCATCGACGAGTCGACCACGTTGGAGATCACCAGCACCTTCGCACCGAGCCGCGCGGCTTCGCGGACGGCCTGGAGGGTGTCGATCGTCTCGCCCGACTGGCTCACGCCGATCACCAGCGTGCGCTCGTCGAGGACCGGATCGCGGTATCGGAACTCGCTCGAGATGTCGATCTCGACGGGAAGGCGCGCCCAGTGCTCGATCGCGTACTTGGCCATGAGCCCGGCGTGGTAGCTGCTGCCGCACGCCACCACGAAGACCTTGTCGATGGCCCGGAACTCCTCGTGGCTGAGCCGGACCTCGTCGAGCGCGAGGGTGCCGTCGGGCAGCAGCCGGTCGAGCAGCGTGTCGGCGACGGCGCGGGGCTGCTCGTGCATCTCCTTGCTCATGAAGTCGTCGTAGCCGTCCTTGGCGGCGGCGTCGAAGTCCCAGTCGACGGTGATCCGCGCGGGCACGACGACCGCGCCGTCGAGGTCGGTCACCGACAGCGTTCCCGGAGTGAGCTCGGCGATCTGGTCGTCGTCGAGCACGTAGAACTCACGGGTGAGCCCGAGGATCGCCGGGATGTCCGACGCGAGGAACGCGGCCCCGTCGCTCACCCCCATCAGCAACGGCGAGAGCCGGCGCGCCGCGACGATGCGGTCGGGCTCGTCGGCGTGGACCACCGCGACGGCGAACGCGCCGCGGACCCGTTGCAACGAGGAGCGCACCGCGCCGAGCAGGCCGCCGGCCGGGTCGGCGACGAGCTCGGACTCGATCAGGTGCGCGAGCACCTCGGTGTCGGTGTCCGAGGAGAGCCGGTGGCCCGTCGCGGTCAGCTCGTCGCTGAGCTCGACGTGGTTTTCGATGATCCCGTTGTGGATCAGCGCGAGTCGGCCGGTGCAGTCCTCGTGCGGGTGGGCGTTCTCCTCGGAGGGCCTGCCGTGGGTCGCCCAGCGGGTGTGACCGATGCCGGTCGACGCCTCGGCGGGAGCGCCCTCGGCACGCTTGACCAGGTCGTCGAGGGAGCGGGTCCCGTTGGCCGACCGGGCACGCCACACGGTCTCGCCGCACGACCCGCCGACCAGCGCGAGCCCGGCCGAGTCGTAGCCCCGGTACTCGAGGCGGGAGAGCCCCTCGACCAGCACGTCGAGCACGTCGGGCACCCCGGTGTCCGGCACCCCGTGCCCGCCCGCACGGGTGATGCCGATGATGCCGCACATGGCACCGAAGGCTACCCGCCCGGGGTGCGCGGAGGGCTCCGGACCGTGCCCGGGCCGGCTCCGGAGCGTGTCCTACCCTGCGGTCGCCGCGGCCGACTGCAGCTCGAAGGAGACCAGCGTGGAGAGCCGGTGGGCGATCTCCTCGGCGACCCCTTCGCCACTGGCTTCGACCATCACCCGCACCACGGGCTCGGTCCCGCTCGGCCGGAGCAGCACCCGCCCCGCGTCGCCGAGGCGGCCCTGCTCCTCGGCGACCGCCGACCAGACCGCCACGGCGCCCTCGAGGAGATCGGTGCTCGGCACCGGCACGTTGACCAGCACCTGGGGGACCCGGTGGACCAGGCCGTCGAGCAGCTCCGCCAGCGGCCGCCCGGCGCGCATCACCAGGTCGGCGAGGACCAGCCCGGTCAGCAGCCCGTCCCCGGTGGTGGCGAGCCGCCGGAAGATGATGTGGCCGCTCTGCTCTCCGCCCAACGAGATCCCGTCCTTGTCCAGCGCGGCCAGCACGTGGCGGTCGCCGACCGGGGTCTCCTTGACCAGGATGCCCCGCTCCTCCATCGCCAGACGGAACCCGAGGTTGGTCATCACCGTCACCACGACCGTATTCCCCGCGAGCTGCCCCCTCGAGCAGAGGTCGGTCGCGAACAGTGCGAGGAGCTCGTCGCCGTCGACGGGATGCCCCGACCGGTCGACTGCGAGCAGGCGATCGGCGTCGCCGTCCAGCGCGAGGCCCAAGTCGGCGCCGTGCTCGACCACCGCCGCGGCAAGCGCACCCGTCGAGGTCGACCCGTACCCGTCGTTGATGTTGGTGCCGTCAGGCTCGGACCCGATCGCGACGACCTCGGCACCGAGCCGACCGAAGAGCGTCGCCGCGAGCCCCGAGGCCGCACCGTTGGCCGCGTCGACGACCAGCGAGAGCCCCTCCAGCCGACGGCCGTCGAGCAGGGAGCAGAGGTGGTCGAGGTAGCGGTCGTCGACATCGCCCTCGGTGACCACGCTCCCGACACCGTGGCCCTCGAGGCTGCGCGGACCCTTCACCGACGGGTCGAGCGTGCGTTCGAGCTCGTCCTCGATCGCGGCCTCGACCTCCGCGGACAGTTTGGCGCCGCCGGCCGCGAAGACCTTGATCCCGTTGTCCGCGAAGGGGTTGTGGGAGGCCGAGATCACGACCGCGGGGAGTCCGCGCTCGGCCGAGATCCACGCGAGTGCCGGCGTCGGGAGCACACCCACGTCGATCACGTCCGCTCCCTCGCTGACCAGCCCGGCGGAGAGCGCGGCCTGCAGCATCGGACCCGAGCGCCGCGTATCGCGGCCGATCACGAAGGCCGTCGCGGTGATGGTGCGGGCGATCGCGCGTCCGAGGGCGAGGACCAGCTCGGGTGTCAGTTCGGCGTTCGCGACACCCCGGACCCCGTCGGTGCCGAAGCGGGCACGGAACACCCGGCTACCGCTTCGAGTACTGGGGCGCCTTGCGGGCCTTCTTCAGGCCGTACTTCTTGGACTCCTTCTCGCGTGCGTCCCGGGTGAGGAAGCCCGCCTTCTTGAGCGAGGCACGCAGCTCGGGATCGAGCTCGCAGAGAGCCCGCGCGATGCCGAGTCGGAACGCACCGGCCTGGCCGGACACACCGCCGCCGTCGATCGTCACGTCGATGTCCCAGTTGGTCGTCGTGTCGGTCACCCGCAGCGGTTCGGTCACGATCATGCGGTGGGTGGCCGAGGTGAAGTACTCCTCGAAGGGAAGGGCGTTCACCTTGATGGCCCCCTGTCCGGGACGGATCCGCACACGCGCGACGGCGCGCTTGCGGCGTCCGGTGGTCTGGCAGATGGGGGCGGTGGCCAAGGTGTGCTCCTCGTGATCGATCGTCGGTGCGCCGGAGCTCAGGCGCCACTGCGGGCGGAGGCCCGCCGGCGTGCGCCGGGCAGCTCGAGCGGCTCGGGGGACTGGGCGTCGTGCGGATGGTCCGCGCCGGCGTAGACCTTGAGCTTGGTGGCCATCTGCCGACCGAGGCGGCCTTTCGGGAGCATCCCGACCACGGCCGCACGCACCACCTGGTCGGGTCGGTCCGCCAGAAGGTCGGAGTAACGGGTGGCCGTCAGGCCGCCCGGATAGCCGCTGTGGCGGTAGGCGAGCTTGTGCTCGGCCTTGTTGGCGGTCAGCACCACCTTTGCCGCGTTGACCACGACCACGTGGTCACCGACATCGACGTGTGGGGCGAAGGTCGGCTTGTGCTTGCCCCGAAGCACCGAGGCCACCTCGGTCGCGAGCCGCCCGAGCACGAGCCCGTCCGCGTCCACGACCCACCAGGCACGGGTGATCTCGGCTGGCTTGGGGGTGTACGTGCGCACGCGGGTTCCTTCGTCGTCTGTGGCGGGTCACGGTGCTCCGACCGTGGGCCTCGGTCGGCACGGCGACCCGTTCGGAAGGGCTTCCGTGCCTGGCGCCGTCGAACCGGAGCGGACGGGCAACGCCCGTCCGCCAGCCCGACCGGGCGACCGACGAGCTTAGAGCGGACGGGCCCCGACGGCAAGCCGCAGGGCACGGCGCTCAAGCCGGGTAGCGCACCGCCACCAGGGTCAGGCCGTGGGGCGGCGCCGGCTCCCCGGCCTGCTGGCGGTCGGCCGAGCGCAGGATCCACACCAGGTCGGATGGGCGCTTCCGACCCCGCCCGACCTCGACGAGCACCCCGACCAGTGAGCGCACCATCTGGTGGCAGAAGGCGTTCGCCTCGATCTCGAAGACGTAGAGGCTCCCCACGGCGGGCAGCACCGGCGCGGGTCGGTCCCTTTCGAGCTCCCCGTCGGGCAGCCCCGGCGCCGACCAGACGGTCCACCGGGCGTCGAGCACCCGCCTCACGATCGGGTCGTCGGGCGAGGTCCTCGGCACCCGCCGGCAGAAGGCGCGGAAGTCGTGCTCACCGAGGAGAGCGTCGGCGGCGGCGGCCATCGAGCGCAGGTCGAGCGGGTCGGCGACGTGCCAGGCAAGGTCCGCCAGGAGCGGGTCGGCCACCGGTGCGTTGACCACCAGGTACCGGTAGCGGCGGGAGAGCGCGGAGCGTCGGGCGTCGAAGCCCTCGGGCGCGATCCCCGCCTCGAGGACCGAGATCGCGGGCCCGAGCATGTGGTTGCACGAGGTAGCGAGCGCGACCGGGTCCAGGTCGGCCGACCGGTCGGCCGGGAGGTCGAGGTGGACCACCTGGCCGGTCGCGTGCACCCCTGCGTCGGTCCGCCCGGCGCAGACGAGGCTCACCGGTCCTCTCGTGATCGTCTCGAGCGCCTCGGTGAGCGTACCGGCCACCGTGGTGAGGCCCTTTTGTGCGGCGAAGCCGCGGAACCCGGTGCCCTTGTAGGCGAGCCGCAGCCGCCAGCGCACGCCCGGGTCCTCGTCCCCCCCGGAGCGGGGGAGGTCGCTCACTCCACCAGTTCGATGCGGGCCATCGGCGCGCGGTCGCCCTGGCGAGGCCCGAGCTTCAAGATCCGCGTGTAGCCCCCGGGGCGCTCCGCGTAGCGTGGGCCGATCTCCTCGAAGAGCTTGTGGGCCATGTCCTTGTCGCGGATGAACGCGATGACGTTGCGCTGGCGGGCGATCCCGCCCTTGGCCGCGGCGGTGATCACCTTCTCGGCCACCGGGCGCAGCGCCTTCGCCTTCGCCTCGGTCGTGACGAGGTACTCGGCGGCAATGAGCGACGCCACCAGGTTGCCCATCATCGCCTTTTGATGGGCGGCACTCCCGCCGAACCGCCGTCCCTTCTTCGGCGTCCCGAGCACGGTGGTCAGTCCTTCACGCGGAGCGAGAGCCCGCGTTCGTCGAGCTTCTGGAGCACCTCGTCGAGCGACTTCTGCCCGAAGTTCGTGATGTTGAGCAGGTCGTCGAGGGTGCGGTCGACCAGATCGCCGATCGTGTTGATCTGGGCGCGCTTGAGGCAGTTGCGCGGGCGCTCGGTGAGCTCGAGGTCCTCGATGCGCAGGTCGAGGTCGGGCGAGCCGGTGCCGACGGTGCCGACCTCACCGAGCTCGAGGCCCATCGGCTCGTCTTCGAGGTCGGCGACCAGGCTCACAAGGGTGCGCAGGGTGTCGCCGGCCGAGGCGAGCGCCTCCCTCGGGGTGAGCGATCCGTCGGTCTCGATGTCGAGGACCAGCCGGTCGAAGTCGGTCGACTGCTCGACGCGGACCGGCTCGACGGTGAAAGCCACCCGACGGACCGGCGAGAAGATCGCGTCGACCGGGATCACCCCGATGGTGCTCGTGCGCTTGTTCTTGTCGGCGGAGAGGTAGCCGCGGCCCCGCTCGACGGTGAGGTCGACCGCGAGCCGGCCCTTCGCGTTGAGCGAGGCGATCAGCTGGTCGGGGTTGAGGATCTCCACGTCCGCGGTGATCTGGAGGTCGCCCGCGGTGGCTTCGCCCGGGCCGCGCTTGTCGAGCCGCACGGTGACCGGCTCGTCGGAGTGCACCCGGAGCAGGATGTCCTTCAGGTTCAAGATGAGGTCGGTGACGTCCTCTTTCACACCCGGCAGGGTCGTGAACTCGTGCAGGGCGTCGTCGAAGCGGACCTGGGTGATCGCCGCACCCGGGATCGACGAGAGCAGCGTGCGCCGCAGGGAGTTACCCAGGGTGTGCCCGAAACCCGGATCGAGCGGTCCGACCGCGAACCGCTGGCGGTTGTCGGCCTCTTCACCGATGGCTTCGACGGTGGGTCGCTGGATGATGAGCATGCTGTTGGTGGCTCCTCGGCGCTGTGGTGCGCTCTCGCTTAGCTGGTCTCGTGGTTGATCTGGTCTCGGTCGGCTCCGGTGACGCCGTCGCCGACGGTGCGGCTACTTGGAGTAGAGCTCGACGATGAGCTGCTCTTGGACCGGCTCGTCGATGTGCTCGCGCAACGGCAACGAGAACACCCGCACCTCGAATCGGTCGCCGACCGCCTCCAGCCACGGGGGGAGCTGGCGGTCGAGGGTGTCCATGTTACGGCGGACGTGGAAGATCTCGCGCGACGACTGCTTCAGCGTGACCACGTCGCCCTCGCGGACCCGGTAGCTCGGGATGGTCACGCGCTTGCCGTTGACCGAGACGTGGCCGTGCCGGACGAACTGGCGGGCCTGGGAGCGGCTCGCACCCCAGCCGGCCCGGAAGGCCACGTTGTCGAGGCGGAGCTCGAGCATTCGCAGGAGGTTCTCACCGGTGATGCCCGGGGCCCGCGAGGCCTCGACGTAGAGATTGTGGAACTGCCGCTCGAGGAGTCCGTAGATGCGGCGGGCCTTCTGCTTCTCCCGCAGCTGGCCGAGGTACTCCGAACCCTGCCGCATCCGGTCGCGGCCGTGCTCACCGGGTGGGTAGGCGCGGCTGTGTCGGTCGGTCACGGCCTCCGAGACCGGGCACTTCATCGAGTAGCAGCGCTCGCCCTTCAAGAAGAGCTTCGTGCGCTCGCGGCGGCAGAGCCGGCAAACTGGTCCGGTGTAACGAGCCATCGATCCCCCCTAGACCCGACGCCGCTTCTTGGGGCGGCAGCCGTTGTGGGGGATGGGCGTCACGTCCTTGATGCCGGCGACCTCGATGCCGGCGGCGGCCAGCGACCGGATGGCCGTCTCACGCCCCGAGCCGGGCCCGCGGACCAGCACGTCGACCCGGCGCACCCCGTGCTCCATGGCCTTCCTCGCGCACTGCTCGGCGGCGAGCTGCGCGGCGAAAGGAGTGGACTTGCGGGAACCCTTGAACCCGACGTTGCCCGCCGAGGCCCACGCGAGCACGTTGCCCTCGGGATCGGCGATCGTGACGATGGTGTTGTTGAACGAGCTCTTGATGTGGGCGACGCCGAACGTGACGTTCTTGCGTTCGCGCTTGCGGGGTCGGCGTGCGCCGGCGGCCGGCTTCGTGGTCTTTGCCATCTACTTGCGGACCTTCTTCTTTCCGGCGACCGTCTTCTTCGGCCCCTTGCGAGTCCTCGCATTCGTGTGGGTGCGCTGGCCGTGGACCGGCAGCCCCTTGCGGTGGCGGATGCCCTGGTAGCAGCCGATCTCCATCTTGCGCTTGATGTCCTGGGAGATGTCCCGACGCAGGTCGCCCTCGACCGAGAGGTTGGCGTCGATGTAGTTGCGGAGCCGGGTCACCTCCTCGTCGGTGAGGTCACGGACTCTGGTGTCGGGACTGGTGCCGGTGGCGGCGCAGACCTGTTGGGACCTCGTCCGCCCGATGCCGAAGATGTAGGTGAGGGCGATCTCCAATCGCTTCTCACGGGGGATGTCGACGCCTGAGATGCGGGCCACGTGCCTACCTTCTTCTCTCTACGCCAGGTCGCCCGCTCAACCCTGACGCTGCTTGTGGCGCGGGTTGTCGCAGATGACGAGGACCCGCCGGTGGCGGCGGATCACCTTGCACTTCTCACACATCGGCTTGACGCTCGGTCGGACCTTCACGTTCGTTCCTCTTCGACTTCCTTCGACTCCTGCTCGGCAGGCACCGGTTCCGTGCCGGCCCCGGCACCTGCGTGCCCGCCCCTCACTTGTAGCGGTAGGTGATCCGCCCTCGTTGGAGGTCGTAGGGGGTGATCTCCACCTGCACCCGATCGCCCGGAAGGATCCGGATCCGGTGCATGCGCATCTTGCCGGAGCTGTGGGCGAGCACCTTGTGGCCGTTCTCGAGCTCCACCCGGAACATGGCATTGGGTAGGGGTTCGATGACCGTGCCCTCCAGCACGATGGCGTCTTCTTTGGGTTTGGGCAGGTGAGTCTCCTCGAGCTCGGTGTGGCTTCCCTCGTCCCGGCAGGCGCCCGCGGGCTCGCGACCGTCGTAGGGATGTCCGCAGTCGTGGCGACGCCCGAACGAACCGAACGGACCCCACCGGAAGCGGAGCCGGCATCCACCACACAGCCGTGGACAGCCGACGGAATAGTCTAGCCCACCTGGACGGAAATGCCAGCCCGGGGCCCAGTGCCCGGGGCCCGCGGCCCGCGGCGGGTGCCGGTCCCGGTCCCGGTCCCGGTCCGATGGTGGGAGGGAGGGCTCAGGGCAGGGTGTAGACCTCCGGACCGTCCTCGGTCACCGCGATGGTGTGCTCGAAGTGGGCCGAGAGCGCCCCGTCGGCCGTGACCACGCTCCAGCCGTCCTCCAACAGGACCGTGCCAGGCGTGCCGGCATTGACCATCGGCTCGATCGCGAAGACCATCCCCGTCTTGAGGGTCGGCCCCGGTGTGCCGGGCCAGTAGTTGGGGACCTGCGGCTCTTCGTGCATCGCGGTGCCGATGGCGTGCCCGACGTACTCGCGCACCACGCTGAACCCGGCCCGCTCGGCCACCGCCTGGACCGCACGGCCGACTTCGTGCAGGCGGTTTCCGGGCCGGAGCTGGTCGATGCCGGCCCAGAGGCTCTGCTCGGTGACCTCCATCAGCCGGGTCGCCTCGGCGGAGACGTCCCCGACCCCCGCGGTGTAGGCGGCGTCGCCGTGGTAGCCCTCGATGATCGCCCCGCAGTCGACCGAGATGATGTCGCCCTCCTCGAGGACGACGGTCTCGGAGGGGATGCCGTGGACGATCATGGCGTTGGGCGAGGTGCACACGACGGCGGGGAACCCGTGGTAGTTGAGGAAGTTCGAGGTGGCCCCCCTCCGTTCGAGGACGCCACGCGCGACCTTGTCGAGCATGGCGGTGGTCACCCCCGGCCGGATCGCGGCGCGGGTCTCCTCGTGCATCTCGGCGACCACGCGTCCCGCCCGGCGCATCTTGGAAAGCTCGTCCGACGTGCGCCTCATGTGAGGCGACCGCCCCTGCGCTCGCGCCGGTCCTCGATGACCCGGACGATCCGCCGGGTCACCGCGTCGGGCGACCCGGTCCCCGAGACGGTCTCGAGCTGGTTGCGCTGCCGGTACCACTCGATCAGCGGGGTGGTCTCGTGCTCGTAGAGCTCGAGCCGGCGGGTGATCGCGGCCTCCGTGTCGTCCTCGCGCTGGACGACCTCGCCGCTGCAAAGATCGCACGTCCAGTTCAGCAACGGCGGTGTGGAGAGCGAGTAGTTCGCCCCGCAGTCCACGCAGACCCGACGAGCCATCAGTCGGCGCAGGACCTGGGCGGTCGGGATCTCGACGTCGATGGTCACATCGAGGTCGAAGGGCGCGAGGATCGTGGCCAGCTGCTCGGCCTGGACGACCGTGCGGGGGCAGCCGTCCAGCACGAAGCCCCGAGCCCGGACGTCGCTCTCGTCGAGCCGTTCGGCGACCATGTCCATGATCAGGTCGTCGCTGAGCAGCTCTCCGCGGTCCATCTGGTCCTTGGCCTTCATCCCGAGCGGGGTCCCCTGCTTGACCGCGGCGCGAAGCATGTCCCCGGTCGAGACATGTGGGATCACGTAGTGGTGTGAGAGGCGCACGCACTGCGTCCCTTTTCCCGCCCCCTGTTTGCCGAGGACGACGAGCCTCGCTCCGGGTACCACCTACTTGAGGAAGCCCTCGTAGTTCCGCATCATGAGCTGGCTGTCGATCTGCTTCATCGTCTCGAGCGCCACACCCACCGCGATGAGCAGGGTCGTGCCGTAGAAGGGGTAGCTGGTGATGTTCCACGCCGCCATCAGGAGGGACGGGACGACCGCGACCGCGCCGAGGAAGAGCGCTCCGGGCCAGGTGATCCGGTTGAGAATGTGGGCGAGGTAGCGCTCGGTCGGCTGCCCCGGACGGATGCCCGGAATGTACCCGCCCTGCTTGCGGATGATGTCGGCCTGCTGATGGGGGTCGAATGCCACGTACACGTAGAAGAAGGTGAACATCAGGATGAAGATGAAGTAGGTGGCGATGTAGAAGATGCTGGTCGGGGTCACGTTGTGGTTGACCCACGTCCGGAAGGCCGTCGAGGGGATGATGTTCGACAGAAGGATCGGGATGTAGAGCACCGAGCTCGCGAAGATGATCGGGATCACGCCGGCCTGGTTCACCTTCAAGGGGATATAGGTGTTCGACCCCCCGTACATCTTGCGCCCGACCACCCGTTTGGCGAACGTGACCGGGATCCGGCGCTGGCCCTGGTCGACGAAGACGATGAGCACCAACAGGGCGAGCGAGACCACGATGATCATCGAGAACTTGAGCCGTCCTCCCTCCTGCAGCACGGTGTTGAGCCCGGTCGGGATGCCGGCCACGACGTTTGCGAAGATGAGGATGGACATCCCCTGGCCGATCCCCCGCTGGGTGATCAGCTCGGCCAGCCACATCACGAACGCGGTCCCCGCAGTCAGGGTCAAGACGATGAAGGCGGCCCGCCAGACCGAGTAGTTGAGGATGAGATCGACCGTCTGGCCGGTGCCGAGCAGGCCGCCGCCGCCCTTGTGGAAGAGGTAGACGAGGCCGGTCGACTGCATCAGCGCGAGGGCGACGGTCAGGTAGCGGGTGGTCTGGGTGAGCTTCTTCTGGCCGATCGCACCCTGGTCACGCCACTGCTCGAGCTTCGGGATGACCGTGGCGAGCAGTTGGATGATGATGCTCGAGGTGATGTAGGGCATGATGCCGAGCCCGAACACCGCCATCCGGGTCAGCGCACCGCCCGAGAAGAGGTTGAGGAACCCGAGGACGCCGGAGGACTTCGACGCGGCGGACAGCTGGGCGATCTTCGAGAAGTTCACGAACGGGACCGGCACGTTGGCCCCGAACTGGTAGATCGCGATGACGGTCAGCGTGAAGATGACCTTCTTGCGAAGGTCGGGGATCCGGAAGATGTTGGCCAGACTGGCGAGCATGGGGCTCCTCGGCGCCGCGTTCGGCCGATGCTACCGGTTGGTGAGGGCGTTGCCCCGGGCCGGAGGCCGTCTGTCGCCACCCGGTCGCGGGACCACGGTGGCCGTTCCGCCGGCTGCCTCGATGGCGGCTTTTGCCGACGTCGAGAAGGCATGAGCCTCGACCCGGATCGCCCGGGTGAGCTCGCCACCTCCGAGCACTTTGACCAGATCACCCTTGTGGGCGAGGCCCGCTGCGACGAGGCCCGCGACGTCGAGCGCGTCCCGGCCGGTCGCCTCCAGGGCGCCGACGTTGACCGGCGTGTAGACGATGCGGAACGGGTTGGTGAAGCCGCGCAACTTCGGAATCCGTTGCATGAGCGGGAGCTGGCCACCTTCGAACCCGAGCGGGATGGTGTCCCTCGCGCCCTGGCCCTTGGTGCCGCGCCCGGCGGTCTTGCCGCCCTTGCCCGCGATTCCCCGGCCCACGCGTCGCCGCGCGGGTCGATCCGGGCTGAGGGCGGAGATCGTGGACCTTCATGGGCGGCCTTTCTCGTCGGCGCTGGCCGGGGTGACGTCGACCAGGTGAGGCACCCGCGCGAGCATGCCGCGGATCTCCGGGCGGTCGGGGAGCACGTTGGTCCGACCGATGCCGCGAAGCCCGAGAGCCCGCAGGGTCCCGCGGTGCTTGGGCTTGGTCCCGATGGCGGAGCGCACCTGGGTCACCCGCAGCCACTCCGTCCGGGACGCCTCGTCGGCAGCCATCTCAGCTCACCTCCGTGAACAGATCGGCCTCTCGCCGGCGCTCGCGGTAGGCGCGAAGCATGGCGGCCGGCGCGACCTCCTCGGCGCTCTTGCCCCGCAACGCCGCGATCTCGTCGGGCCGCTTGAGGCCCTTCAGGCCGGCGATCGTCGCATGGGCCACGTTGATCCCGTTCGAGGAGCCGAGCGACTTGGACAGGATGTCGCGGATGCCGGCCATCTCGAGGATGGCCCGCGCCGCGCCGCCCGCGATGACCCCGGTTCCTGGTGCGGCCGGCTTCAGCATGACCCGACCCGCACCACTCTCACCGATGATCGGATGGGTGATGGTGGAGCCGGCGAGAGGCACCTCGAACATGTTCTTGCGGGCTTCTTCGATGCCCTTTTGCACTGCGAGGCCCGCTTCCTTGGCCTTGCCGTAGCCGAGGCCGACCCGACCGTTGCCGTCCCCGACCACCATGAGGGCCGCGAATGAGAAGCGCCGGCCGCCCTTGACGACCTTGGAGACCCGGTTGACCCGGATCGTCCGCTCCTCGAAGTTCTGCTCGTTGACTGCCATGACCTAGAACTCCAGTCCTTCGGCACGGGCGGCCTCCGCGAGTGCGGCGACCCGTCCGTGGTAGGCGAAACCGCCCCGGTCGAAGACGACCGCTGTGACGCCCGCCTCCTTCGCACGCGTGGCCACCAGCGCGCCGACCGCACGGGCGGCCTCGGTGGTGGAGCCTCCGGCGTCGCGGAGCACCGGCTCGACCGAGGAGGCCGCGGCCAGTGTGTGACCGGCGTCGTCGTCGATGAGCTGGGCGGAGATGTGCTTGTTCGAACGGAAGACGGCGAGCCGGGGGCGGGCCGCACTGCCGCGGACCCGTTTGCGGACCCGTGCGTGTCGGCGCCGTCTGAGCTCGAGCGTGTGATCGGTCCGGCCCATCACTTGGCCGCCTTTCCTGCCTTGCGCACGACCCGTTCCCCGAGGTACCGGATGCCCTTGCCCTTGTACGGCTCGGGCTTGCGCAGCTTTCGGATGTCCGCGGCCACCTGGCCGACCTTCTCCTTGTCGATCCCCTTCACGATGACCCGTGTCGGGCTCGGCACTTCGAAGATCACCCCGTCGGGGGCGGCGACGTCGACCGAGTGGGAGAAGCCGAGCGCGAGCTCGAGCGCGGCGGGTCCTTTCGGAACCGCCCGGTAGCCGACGCCGACGATCTCCAGCTCTTTGGTGAAGCCCTGGGTGACCCCCGTCACCATGTTCGCCACCAGCGAACGGACCAACCCGTGGAGGGCCCGGTTCTGGCGCTGGTCGTCCGGGCGCTCGACCACGAGCACCTCGCCCTCCTGGCGGACGGTGATCGCTGACGGCACGGTGCGTGCGAGCTCACCCTGGGGACCCTTCACGGTCACCAGGTTGCCCTCCGCGATCGAGACGCTGACGCCCGATGGGACGGAGATCGGGGAACGTCCGACGCGCGACATCAGCCTCGGCCTCCCGGCGACATCGACCCGCCCGCGTGGATCTGGTCACCACACATAGCAGAGCACCTCGCCTCCGATGCGGCGCTTCCGTGCCTCGCGGTCGGTCATCAGGCCCTTCGACGTCGACACGACCGCGACCCCGAGCCCGCCGAGCACGCGCGGCAGCTTGTCGGCCTGTGCGTAGATGCGCAGGCCGGGCTTCGAGACCCGCTTGATGCCCGAGATGGTCCGGGCACGGTCGGGCGCGTACTTCATCGTGATCTCGAGCAACTTCCCGGGCTTGCCCGGCATGTCGTCGATGCGATACCCGGTGATGTAGCCCTCGTCGACCAGGATGGCCGCGAGTGACTCCTTGAGCTTCGACCCGGGCATGGACACGGTCTCGAAGTGAGCCGTGTTCGCATTGCGGATGCGGGTGAGCATGTCAGCGATGGGGTCGGTCATTGTCAACGTCGATCGCCTCCTCTCACCAGCTCGCCTTGGTCACGCCGGGAATCTCGCCGGCGTGCACCATCTCGCGGAGGCAGATCCGGCACAGGCCGAACTTGCGATAGACCGAGCGCGGTCGGCCGCACCGCCGGCACCGGGTGTACCCGCGCACCTTGAACTTGGGGGTGCGTCGCTGCTTTTGGATCAAGGCAGTCTTCGCCATGGGTTACTGGTTCTCCTGTCGGAAGGGGAAGCCGAAGGCGGCCAGCAGTCCGCGGCCCTCTTCGTCGGTTCGAGCGGTGGTGACGATGGTGATGTCCATGCCCCGGGTCGTGTCGATGCGGTCGTAGTCGATCTCCGGGAAGATCAGCTGCTCCGTGACGCCGAAGGTGTAGTTGCCGTGCCCGTCGAAAGCGCGGGGGACAGCCCGCGGAAGTCGCGGATCCTCGGGACAGCCATCGCGAGCAGCCGGTCGAGGAACTCCCAGGCCCGATCGCCGCGGAGGGTCACCTTGGCCCCGATCTCCTGGCCCTCGCGGAGCTTGAAGGACGCGATGGACTTCTTGGCCCGGGTGACCACCGGCTTCTGCCCCGCGATGATCTCGAGGTCGCGCAGCGCCCCCTCGATCAGCGAGCGCTGCTGGGTGGCACGCCCGACGCCCATGTTGATCACGATCTTCGTGAGGCGCGGGACCTCCATGATGTTCGCGAGTCCGAGGGACTCCTTGAGGGCGGCCCGCACCTCGGTGTCGTAGCGCTCCTTGAGCCGTGGCCGAGCCCGCGTCGCTGCCGGCGCGCTCACAGGTCCGCTCCGCACTTGCGACAGACCCGCAGTTTGCGGCCCTGCTCGTCGATCCGCATGCCGATGCGGGTCGGCCCGCACGAGTCGCAGACGATCGCCACCGAGGACACCGAGAGCGGCATGAACTTGTCGATGACCCCACCTTGCATCGTGGCGCGGGTCGGCTTCGCATGGCGCTTGGCCACGTGCACGCCCTCGACGATGACCCGTCCCTCGGCAGGGATGGCGCGTGCCACGTGGGCCTGCTTGCCGCGGTCCTTGCCGGTCAGCACCTGGACTTTGTCACCCTTCTTGATGCGCATCTAGAGCACCTCCGGTGCGAGCGAGATGATGCGCATGAAGCGCTTGTCCCGCAGCTCGCGCCCGACAGGCCCGAAGATTCGGGTCCCGCGGGGCTGGCTCTGGTCGTTGATGAGGACGGCCGCGTTCTCGTCGAAGCGGATGTAACTGCCGTCGGGACGGCGCTTTTCCTTCTTCGTCCGGACGACGACGCACTTGACGACGTCACCCTTCTTGACCGCCGCACCGGGGATCGCGTCCTTCACCGTCGCGACGAAGACGTCGCCGATCGATGCATAACGGCGGCGGGACCCTCCGAGCACCTTGATGCAGAGGACCTCCCTCGCGCCGGAATTGTCCGCGACCCGGAGACGGGATTCCTGCTGGATCACCGCGCACGCTCCAGGACTTCGGTCAGACGCCACCGCTTGAGCTTCGACAGCGGCCGCGTCTCGGTCACCCGGACACGGTCGCCGACCTTCGCCGCATTCTCGCCGTCGTGGACGTAGAGGCGCTTGGTGCGCTGCACCGTCTTCCCGTACCGTGCGTGCCGGACCCGCTCGACGACCGCCACCACCACGGTTCCCTCCATGGCGTCGGAGACGACCAGCCCCTCGCGGACCTTCCGCCGGTTCGGGCGGTCGTCTGTCGCGCCGGTGCCGGACTCGTCGGCAGCCATCAGCTCTTCTCCTCGTCCCCGTCGGCGGTCTCGCCGGCGGCTTCCTCGTCTTCGTCGTGCCCGTCGTGCTCGTCGTGCTCGTCGTGCCCGTCGTGCTCGTCGTGCCCGTCGTGCTCGGCCACGGCCTGCTCCTCCTCGACGGCACGCGCAGCGGCCCGCCGTTCGGACGCGGTCGTCTGATCGCGCCCGAGGGCCTCGTCCTCGCTGCGACGTCGAGCGGCGGCGACATGGCTCGGGAGCGCCTCGATCTCGAGACCCTCCGCCTCCGCGATCTCACGGCTCCGCAGCTCGGTGAGCATTCGGGCCACGTCCTTGCGCACGTGGTTGATGCGGGACACGTTGTCGAGTTGGCCGGTCGCGAGCTGGAACCTCAGGTTGAACAGCTCGCGACGAGTCTCGGAGAGCTGTCGTTCGAGCTCCTCGGTCGCGTACTCGGACACTTCGGTGGCGGTCGCCATCAGACCTGCACCTCCAGGGTGCCGTGGAGGCCCGGCCGGATCACGAAGCGCGCCTTGAACGGAAGCTTCTGGATCGCCCGCTCCATCGCCTCGCGTGCGAGGGTCGCGTCGACGCCGCCGAGCTCGAAGAGGATCCGTCCCGGCTTCACGACCGCCACCCAGTGCTCGGGGTTTCCCTTGCCCGAACCCATGCGCGTCTCGGCGGGCTTCTGCGTGACCGGCCTGTCAGGGAAGACGCGGATCCACACCTTGCCGCCGCGCTTCACGTGCCGGGTCATCGCGATACGCGCTGCCTCGATCTGGCGTGCGGTGAGCCACGCGGGCTCGAGCGCCTGGATGCCGAAGTCGCCGAAGGTCACCTCGGTCCCGCCCTTGGCCTTTCCGGTCATGCGGCCGCGCTGCTGCTTCCGGTGCTTGACCTTGCGGGGCATCAACACCTCAGTCCACCTCCTTGCGGAAGTGCGGCGTCTCGTGGTGCTCGCGGGTCCGGCGCTCGATCTCCTCGTCCTCGGTGAGGATGCGCTCGAGCTCGTCGGGCTCGGCCGGGGGGGCCACGATCTCGGCGGTCGAGCGGTCCACGAGGCCCTCGGGAATTTCGGTCTCTCCGGTGTCATCGTCCACCGTGACCACGCTTCCCGGTGCGCCCTGTTCCGCACGGCGACGCCCGCCGCCCGCCGTGATGAGCCGTCGCGGCGCGTCGCCGCCCTGGCCTGACGTCTCGCCCACCGCCATGGCCGCCTCGCGGGTGATCTTGTCCTCGGTCGAGATCTTGTAAGGGAGAATGTCGCCCTTGTAGATCCAGACCTTCACCCCGATGCGCCCGAAGGTGGTCTTGGCCTCGCGGAATCCGTAGTCGATGTCGGCACGGAGGGTGTGGAGAGGCACCCGACCCTCGCGGTAGGACTCCTTGCGCGACATCTCGGACCCACCGAGCCGGCCCGAGCACTGCACACGCACGCCGAGGGCGCCGGCCTTCTGCACCGTCTGGATCGAACGCTTCATGGCGCGCCGGAATGCCACCCGGCGGGCGAGCTGGTCGCAGATGCCCTGTGCGATCAGGGCCGCGTCGAGCTCGGGCTGCTTGATCTCTTGGATGTTGAGCTGGATCCGGTTGTTGAGCCCGGTGATCTCCTCGATCCGCTTCTTCAGTCGGTCGGCCTCTGCGCCGCGCCGGCCGATCACGATGCCGGGGCGCGCGGTGTGGATATCGACCCGGAGCCGGTCACGGGTGCGTTCGATCTCGATGCGGCTGACCGCGGCCGACTCGAGCTGGCTCATGAGGTAGTCGCGGATCTCCCAGTCCTCGATGACGCAGTTCTGGTAGTTGCGCTCCTCGAACCAGCGTGACTTCCAGTCGGTGGTCACGCCGAGCCGGAAGCCGTAGGGGTTGACCTTCTGGCCCATCTAGCTGCCCTTCTCCTCGTCGGCGCCGTCCGAATCCTCGCCGGCCACCTCGGCGTCGGTGGCCTCCCCCTCGGCCACGTCGGCACCCACGTCGGACCCGTCGGTCACCTCGTCCGGAGTGATCTCCTCGACGCCCTCGTCGAACGTGGTCTCCTCGAGCACCGCATCGTCCGCGGCGGACTCAACCGCCGGCGCAGCAACCTCGGCCTGGCGGCGCCGGCGCGAACCCGCCACCCGACGGGCTCGCTGCGAGCGACCCGCAGCCTGCTGGGCCCGGCGCCGGGCGATCCGATCGTCGGGGAGCCTGCTCACGATGACCGTGATGTGCGAGGTCCGCTTCCGAATGCGGGTGGCACGACCTCGCGCGGGGGCGCCAGCGTTTGAGCGTGCTCCCCTCGTCGGCGTAGCAGGCCGACACGTAGAGGTCCTCGGCATCCATCCCGTCGTTGTGCACGGCGTTGGCGACCGCCGAGGCCAGCACCTTCCCGATCGGTTCGGCGACCCCGCGGTCGCACGTCGCGAGGATCTCCGCCGCACGGTCGGCGTCCTGGCCGCGGATGAGGTCGAGCACCTGGCGGGCCTTGTACGCCGAGACCCTGCCGTGGCGCAGGACGGCGCGCGTGCCCGGCCGTTCGTTCGTCTTGACGCCGGTCACCTCAACGCCTCCCCGCCCGTTCCTGCCCGGCATGGAATTTGAATGTCCGGGTCGGGGCGAACTCGCCGAGCTTGTGACCGACCATCGACTCGGTCACGTACACCGGGATGTGCTTGCGGCCGTCGTGGACCGCGATGGTGTGGCCGACCATGTCGGGGATGATCGTTGAGCGGCGAGACCAGGTCTTGATGACCCGCTTGTCGCCGGCCGCGTTGAGGGCGTCCACCTTCTTCAGGAGGTGGTCGTCGACGAACGGACCTTTCTTCAGGCTGCGCGGCATGTGCGTTCCTCGCTGTCCTCGCTACCGCCGCGCCCCGCGGGTGCGGCGGCGGCGGACGATCATCGCATTCGACTTCTTGTTGCGGGCCCGGGTCCTTCCCTCGGGACGGCCCCACGGGGAGACCGGGTGGCGGCCGCCGGAAGACTTGCCCTCGCCGCCGCCGAGCGGGTGGTCGACCGGGTTCATCGCGACGCCGCGGGTCTGGGGCCGGACACCCTTCCAGCGATTGCGGCCGGCCTTGCCGATCTTCACGAGCTCGGCCTCGGCATTGCCGACGGTGCCGAGGGTGGCCCGGCAGTCGATCGGCACCCGCCGCATCTCGGTCGACGGGAGGCGCAGCGTCGCGAAGACACCCTCCTTCGCCACCAGCTGCACGCTCATGCCTGCCCCGCGGGCCAGCTTCCCGCCGCCGCCCGGACGGAGCTCGACGTTGTGGACGACCGAGCCGACCGGGATGTAGCGGAGCGGCATCGCATTGCCGGCCCTGATCTCGGCCCCCTGGCCGGACTGGAGCCGGTCACCGACCTTCACCTGGGCCGGGGCGAGGATGTAGCGCTTCTCGCCGTCGACGTAGTGGAGGAGGCGCGATGCGCGCGTTGCGGTTCGGGTCGTACTCGATCGCCGCGACCTTCGCCGGCACGCCGTCCTTGTCCCGTCGGAAGTCGATGACCCGGTACTGCTGCTTGTGGCCACCGCCCCGGTGGCGCGAGGTCTTGCGACCGTGGTTGTTGCGCCCACCCGAGCCCGGCTTGGGGGCCAGCAGTGACTTCTCGGGTCGTGACCGGGTGAGCTCGGCGAAGTCCGAGACGGTCTGGAATCGCCGGCCGGCGCTCGTGGGCTTTCGTGATCGCAGTGGCATGATCAGGACCCGTCTCTCAGCTCTCGAAGAGGTCGATCGAGTCACCCTCGGCGAGGGTGACGATGGCCCGCTTGGTGTCGGGGCGATGGCCGAGCGTGTTGCTCTTGCGGTTGCGTTTGGTCTTGCCCTTGCGGTTGAGCGTGTTCACGCTCGTGACCCGCACCCCGAAGGTCTCCTCGACGGCCTTGCGCACGTCGATCTTCGTGGCCGACGGGTCGACGACGAACACGTAGACGTTTTCGTCCATCAGGGCGTACGACTTCTCCGACACCACCGGACGGATCAGCACGTTGTGGGGATCCCTCACGAGTCGTTCCCTTCCGCGTCCACGGCGCCGGCACGTGCGGGGCCGCCGGGGATCGTCTCGTCGGTAAAGACCACCCAGTCGTTGACCAGGATGTCGTAGGCGTTGAGCTCGCCCGTCACGATCGTCTGGATCTCCGGCAGGTTGGCGAACGAACGGTCCGCGACGCCGTCTTCGGCACCGAGCACGACAAGCACCCTTCCGCCGAGGCCGAGCGCCTCGAGGGCGGCGACGGCATCCTTCGTGCGCGGCACTTCGAACCCCCACCGGTCGACCAACGCGATCCGCTGGAGCGCTGCGCGGTCCGAGAGGGCCGAGCGCAGTGCAAGCTGGATCATCTTCTTCGGCGTCCGCTGCGCGTACGATCGCGGCTTCGGGCCGAGCGCCACGCCGCCGCCCACCCAGATCGGCGAACGGGTCGAGCCCGCGCGTGCACGCCCCGTCCCCTTCTGCCGGAAGGGCTTGGAGCCGCCGCCGCGCACCTCGGCGCGCGTCTTGGTCGACTGGGTTCCTGCTCGGGCCGATGCGAGCTGGGCCGTCACGACCTGGTGGAGGACGGCCTGGTTGGGCTCGATGCCGAAGATCGATGGCTCGAGGTCGACCTCACCGAGCTCGGTGCCGTCCGCCTGCCGCCGGGTCACCTGTCGTTCCTTCGGTGCAGGCCGCACGGAACGCCTCGCACCCGACACCGCCGTGCCGCCGGTCTCCGTCGTCGGGCTCATGATGCCTTCCCGCCCTTCACCAGCGGTGCCTTGACCGCGTCCCGCAGCAAGACCATTCCGCCCCGCGGCCCGGGCACGGCACCCTTGACAAGGATCAGCTCGCGCTCCGGATCGGCCTGGACGATCTCGAGGTTGAGGGTGGTCACCTGTTGGCCACCGAGGCGGCCCGCCATCTTGGTGCCCTTGAACACCCGTGCCGGGGTCGCACACGCCCCGATCGAGCCCGGCGCCCGGTGATGCTTGTGGTTGCCGTGGGAGGCGCCCTGGCCCTTGAAATTGTGGCGCTTCATGCCGCCGGCGAACCCTTTGCCCTTCGAGACCCCGATCGCGTCGACCCGCTCGCCGGGCTGCATCAGGTCCGCAGTCAGCTCCTGGCCGACCTCGAAGTCCGTCGTGTCGTCGAGTCGCAACTCGACCAGTCGACGACCGGGGTTGACCCCTGCCTTCTCGTAGTGGCCCTGGACCGCCTTGGTCAACGTGTTCGCCCGCCGATGACCCCAGGTGACCTGCAGCGCGGCGTAGCCCTCGCGTTCTGGCGTCTTCACCTGGACGATCCGGGCAGGGGAGACGCGCAGCACCGTCACCGGCACCGCCCGGTGCTGGTCGTCCCAGATCTGGGTCATCCCGACCTTCTCGCCCACGATCGCCTTGGTGGCCACTGGAGCTCTCCGTCTCGATGTTCCTCTTCGAGCACCGCCGGCCGGCGGTGCTCGTGTCCTTGCTGCAACGTCCCGTTCTGCTGTCCCACACCGACGACCCGCACGCAGACGCTCCGCTCGGATCGATCCGAGCGGAGCGCTCGCCTGGTGTGGTCCGAGGTCCCCGCAGGTGACCCCACAGGCGCTCGGACACGTCCATTTCAGCTGGCCCCGACCGGGGCCGGGCCGACCTGAGACTATATACCATCGGGCCGGCTCCCGAGGAGCCGTTGCCCAGGTGGTCCGGATCTGGCGGCCGGCGTCGGGATCTCCGGGCGGCCCCTCGACCGAGTCGAGGTCGACTCCTCGACCGAGTCGAGGTCGACTCCTCGACCGAGTCGGGACCCACCGACGCGACCCTGGCCGAGCCCCTCTGTCGAAGACCATGCGCACCACTCGCCCGCTGGCGGATGCCCGCCGCGCATCGTCGGACGTCACGGGACGAGAACTGGCCGCGTACAATTTTGAAGGGTGATGTATGACGATGTATAGCGATGTATGTCCATCGAAAGCGATGTCACAGACCGAGAGCGCCCGGGCGATCCGCTTCGCCGAGGAGATCGGGTCCGATCCAGAGCCCGCTGATCCCCACGCACGGCACCCCGGCGTCACACAGCTCCGAGGGGTGGCGACGCCCGGTCACCCGGAACAGGTCGCCCAGCTCGGCGAAGTGCTGGTGGCGGGTATTCGGGTCGGGGTAGCGCTCGGCAAACGCCGAGACGAGATCACACTGAGTGGCAGGCCACACCGGCCGGCCACGCTCCGTGTTAGACGGTCTGTATCTTGATCTCGATGTCCACCCCGGCGGGCAGGTCGAGCCGCTGAAGCGAGTCGACCGTCTTCGGGGTGTGCTCGACGATGTCGACCAGCCGCTTGTGCACCCGCATCTCGAAGTGCTCGCGACTGTCCTTGTACTTGTGCGGGGAGCGCACCACCGTGTACCGGTGCTTCTCGGTCGGCAGAGGCACCGGGCCCAGCACCTTCGCCTGGGTGCGGAGCACGGTCTGGACGATCTTCTCGGTCGACTGATCGAGGATCTCGTGGTCGTAGGCCTTGAGGCGGATTCTGATCTTCTGGCGTCGGCCTTCGGCGGCCATCGGTGTGGGTCCTCTCTGCGGGGTGGTCGGTCCTCGAGTGACTACTCGAGGATCTTCGTGACCCGGCCTGAGGCGACGGTCCGGCCGCCCTCGCGGATGGCGAACCGGAGGCCCTCGTCCATCGCGATCGGCTTGCCGAGTTCGACGGTCATCTCCGTGTTGTCGCCCGGCATGACCATCTCGGTTCCCTCGGGCAGGCTGATCGTGCCGGTCACGTCGGTCGTCCGGAAGTAGAACTGCGGACGGTAGTTGGTGAAGAACGGCTTGTGCCGGCCACCCTCGTCCTTGTTGAGCACGTAGACCGTGGCGTCAAACTTGGTGTGCGGCGTGATCGAGCCGGGCTTGCAGAGCACCTGGCCGCGCTCGACCTCCTCCTTCTTCGTGCCGCGGAGCAACGCGCCGATGTTGTCGCCGGCCCGGCCCTCGTCGAGGAGCTTTCGGAACATCTCGATGCCGGTCACCGTCGTCTTCTGGGTCGGGCGCAGGCCGACGATCTCGACCTCCTCGCCGACTTTGACCACACCTTGTTCGATCTTGCCGGTGACCACGGTGCCGCGGCCGGTGATCGACATCACGTCCTCGACCGACATCAAGAAGGGCTTCTCGACGTCGCGCTCGGGCTCGGGGATGTAGGAGTCGACCGCTTCCATCAGCTCGGTGATCTTGGCGGCCCACTCGGCATCGCCCTCGAGGGCCTTGAGCGCGCTGACCCGCACGATGGGGGTGTCGTCGCCGGGGAACTCGTACTCGTTGAGCAGCTCGCGGACCTCGAGCTCGACCAGGTCGAGCAGCTCCTCGTCGTCGACCGTGTCCGCCTTGTTGAGCGCGACCACGATGTAGGGCACGCCGACCTGCCGGGCGAGGAGCACGTGCTCGCGGGTCTGAGGCATCGGGCCGTCGGCTGCCGACACCACCAGGATGGCGCCGTCCACCTGGGCGGCACCGGTGATCATGTTCTTGATGTAGTCAGCGTGGCCCGGCATGTCGACGTGGGCGTAGTGCCGGTTGGGCGTCTCGTACTCGACGTGCGCGATCGAGATCGTGATGCCGCGCTGCTTCTCTTCGGGCGCCTTGTCGATCTGGTCGAACGGCGTGAATGACGTCGTCGGGTCGTTGTCGTGGAGCACCTTGGTGATGGCTGCGGTCAGCGTCGTCTTGCCGTGGTCGATGTGTCCCATCGTCCCGACGTTCACGTGGGGCTTCGTGCGCTCGAACTTCTGCTTGGCCATGGCTGGGGTGTTGCTCCCTGGTCTCGGGCGGTACCCCCTCGGGCCCGCCTCGACGGCGGATCGCGCCGTCTCGTCGTCTCTGTGTTCCTGCGTGTGCTGTGGGTGTCGCGACCGGACCGGACCGGCGGTCGCCGCCGGACGGGCCGCCTATTCTCCGCGCGCCTTGGCGATGATCTCCTTGGCGATCGACTCGGGAACCTCGTTGTACGAGTGGAACTGCATCGAGTACGTGGCCCGACCCTGCGTGCGCGAACGCAGGTCGGTAGCGTAGCCGAACATATCGCTGAGCGGTACCTGCGCCCGGACGATGTGGCTGGTGCCCCGCTGTTCCATGCCCTCGACCTTGCCTCGCCGGGCGGAGAGGTCGCCGATCACGTCGCCCATGTAGTCCTCGGGGGTGGTCACCTCGACGGCCATGACCGGCTCGAGCAGAACCGGATCGGCGAGCGCGGCGGCCTTCTTGTAGGCCATCGAACCAGCGATCTTGAAGGCCATCTCCGACGAGTCGACGTCGTGGTAGGAGCCGTAGGTGAGGGTCACCTTCAAGTCCACGGTCGGGTAGCCGGCGAGCACGCCGGAGGTCATCGCCTCACGGATGCCCTGGTCGACCGAGGGGATGTACTCCTTCGGGATGACCCCGCCGGTGATCTTGTCCTCGAACTCGTAGCCGCCACCCGGGCCGGTCGGGGTGAGGCCGATCACCACGTGGCCGTACTGGCCCTTGCCACCGGTCTGGCGGATGTGGCGGTACTCGATCTTCGTGACCGGCTTGCGGATCGTCTCGCGGTAGGCCACCTGGGGCTTGCCCACGTTGGCGTCCACGTTGAACTCGCGCAGCATGCGGTCGACGAGCACCTCGAGGTGGAGCTCGCCCATCCCCGAGATCACCGTCTGGCCGGTCTCCTCGTCCGACTGCACCCGGAAGGTCGGATCCTCCTCGGACAGCGAGAAGAGGGCCTTGCCCAACTTGTCCTGGTCGGCCTTGGTCTTCGGCTCGACGGCGACGTGGATGACCGGCTCGGGGAAGGTGAGCGACTCGAGCACCACCGGGTGGTCGGGGTCGCAGAGGGTGTCTCCGGTGGTGGTCTGCTTGAGGCCCACCGCCGCGACGATGTCGCCCGCGAAGACCGCGTCGAGGTCCTCGCGGGAGTTGGCGTGCATCTGGAGAAGCCGGCCGACCCGCTCTTTGCGGTCCTTGGTCGAGTTGAGGACGCCCGAACCCTTGGCCAGTGTGCCGGAGTAGACCCGGAGGTAGGTGAGCTTGCCGACGTAGGGGTCGGTCATGATCTTGAAGGCCAGCGCCGAGAACGGGGCCTCGTCGGTGGCCGCGCGCTCGACCGTCTCACCCTCCTTGCGGGGGACCGTGCCGATGGTCGGCGGGATGTCGAGCGGGCTCGGCAGGTAGTCGACGACGGCGTCGAGCATGGGCTGGACGCCCTTGTTCTTGAAGGCCGATCCGCACAGCACCGGCACCGCGTGTCCGCCGAGGGTCACGGTCCGCAGGGCGCGCCGGAGGTCGTCGGGGGTGATCTCCTCGTCACCGAGGTACTTCTCCATGATCGCGTCGTCGTGGTTGGAGACGACGTCGACGAGCTGGTGGTTGGCCTCGTCGGCAGCAACCTTGAGATCGGCCGGGATCTCCTCTTCGCTCCACTCCTCGCCCATGCCGTCGTCCCAGACCAGCGCCCGCATCGCGACGACGTCGACGACGCCACGGAACTCGGATTCGACCCCGATGGGCAGCTGGATCACCAGGGGCACGGCGTCGAGCCGGTCGCGGATCATCTCGACCGCCTGGGGGAAGTTGGCGCCCATCCGGTCCATCTTGTTGATGAAGCAGATCCGGGGCACCTTGTACTTGTCGGCCTGGCGCCAGACCGTTTCGGTCTGTGGCTCGACCCCGGCCACCGCGTCGAAGACCGCGACCGCGCCGTCGAGCACCCGGAGGGAGCGCTCGACCTCGACCGTGAAGTCAACGTGGCCTGGCGTGTCGATGATGTTGATCACCGTGTCGTTCCACAAGCACGTGGTCGCCGCAGAGGTGATGGTGATGCCGCGCTCTTGCTCCTGGACCATCCAGTCCATGGTCGCCGCGCCCTCGTGGACCTCGCCGATCTTGTAGTTCTTGCCGGTGTAGTAGAGGATCCGCTCGGTCGTCGTGGTCTTGCCCGCGTCGATGTGGGCCATGATCCCGATGTTGCGGGTCTTGGCCAGCGGGTGGGTTCGCGTCGGAAGTTCAGCCATCGTGATTCAGCTCTCGGGTCGTGCTCGTGGGTTGCGTTCGTCGTCGCCGTTTGTCAGGCGGGCCCGCCGACTACCAGCGGTAGTGGGCGAAGGCTTTGTTCGACTCCGCCATCTTGTGGAGATCCTCGCGGCGCTTGGCCGCCGCGCCGACCCCGTTCGCCGCGTCGCGGATCTCGTTCGACAGCCGTTCGGCCATCGTCTTCTCGCGGCGCTGCTTGGAGTAGCCGACCAGCCACCGAATCGACAGGGTGGTCGCCCGCCGGGGCCGGACCTCGACGGGGACCTGGTAGGTCGCGCCGCCCACCCGCCGGGGCCTGACCTCGAGCTCCGGCCGGGTGTTCTCGACCGCCTTCTTCAAGACGGTGACCGGGTCGTTGCCGGACTTCTCGGCCACGTCGGCCAGCGCGTCGTAGACGATCTGTTCGGCCAAGGTCCGCTTCCCACGGCTCAGCACCTTGTTGACCACCTGGGTGACGAGCACCGAGTGGTACACCGGGTCGGGCATCAGCTCGCGTCGTTCGGCAGGTCCCTTGCGCGGCACGTCAGGACTCCTTCTTCGCGCCGTATCGGCTGCGGGCCTGGTTGCGCTCGCGCACACCCGAGGCATCAAGGGTCCCGCGGATGACCTTGTAGCGCACCCCCGGCAGGTCCTTCACGCGGCCACCACGCACGAGCACGATCGAGTGCTCCTGGAGGTTGTGGCCCTCGCCGGGGATGTACGCCGTCACCTCGAGCCCGCTGGTCAGCCGTACCCTGGCCACCTTCCGGAGCGCCGAGTTCGGCTTCTTCGGGGTGTGGGTGTAGACGCGGGTGCACACGCCTCGTCGCTGAGGCGCCCCCCGGAGTGCGGGAGTCTTGGACTTCGTGGGCTTCGTGGCCCGGCCCTTCCGGACCAGCTGCGAGATCGTGGGCACGCGTTTCCTCTGGGACAGTGACTGCGGGGTTCCTGCACGGACTTCACGGCTGACGCACGGACACCTGCACGTGTGCAGGATCGACCGTCAGGCGCGCAGCCGCAAGGTTCCAATGCTACGCCACCCTCCATGGTAGGGGCAAGCGCGGCCGCTCCGCGCGCGCCCCGCCGCGGTGCTCAGGCGCCGGCTTCGAGCGGCCCTTCGGCCACCTTGTCGTCGGCACCCCCGAAGTCCGGGGAGCCGCCGGCCAGGTCCTCTGCCGAGGGCACCGCGCCGAGCCAGCTGGCATCGATGTCCGAGCCGAACCCGCCCATCGACGCGTCCCCCCCGGTGTCGCGCAGCCACGCCGCGAGGTCCTCGGTGCCCGAGTCGCCGTCCGATCCGAGCGCCCAGAAGGGCATTGCCTCGGCGCCGGGCATCTCGAGCTTGATGTCGCGGTAGCGGGCCATGCCCGAGCCGGCCGGGATCAGCTTCCCGATGATGATGTTCTCCTTGAGCCCGTAGAGCTGGTCCGACTTGCCCTCGATGGCCGCTTCCGTGAGCACCCTGGTCGTCTCCTGGAAGGATGCGGCCGACAGCCAGCTCTCCGTTGCGAGCGAGGCCTTGGTGATCCCCATCAGCTCCGGCCGACCCTCCGCCGGCCGCTGGCCGTCCTGGACGAGCTGGCGGTTGACCTCGGCGTAGGCCCGGCTGTCCACCCGCTCGCCGGGCAGGAAGCTCGCGTCGCCGGGCTCGGCGACGAGCACCCGGCGCAGCATCTGGCGCACGATGAGCTCGATGTGCTTGTCGTGGATCGACACGCCCTGGTCGCGGTAGACCTTCTGGACCTCCTCGACCAGGTACTGCTGGGTCTCGCGGATGCCCTTGACCTCGAGGAGCTCCTTCGGGTCCTTCGGTCCCTCGACGAGGGCGTCGCCGGCGGCGACCTCCTGGCCGTCGCTGACCTCGAGGTGGGCTCGCTGGGCGACGAGCACCGTGTGCTCCTCGCCGCCGTCGCCCACCACGGTGATGTGGCGGCCGGACTCGTCCTCGGTGACCCGGGCCACGCCCGAGTGGCGGGCGAGGACCGCCGCACCCTTCGGGGTGCGGGCCTCGAAGAGCTCGACCACGCGGGGCAGGCCGTGGGTGATGTCCTCTCCCACGATGCCGCCGGTGTGGAAGGTCCGCATGGTCAGCTGGGTGCCGGGCTCGCCGATCGACTGCGCGGCGATGACCCCGACCGCCTCGCCGAGCTCGATCATCTGGCCGGTCGCGAGCGACTGGCCGTAGCAGGCCGCGCAGATCCCCTGCTCGGCCTCGCAGGTGAGCACCGAGCGCACCCGGACCCGGTCGACGCCGGGGTCGTCGCGCAGGAGTCCGACCACCTCGTCGCTGAGCAGGGTCCCTGCCGCGATCGTCGACTTGTCCGAGAGGGTGACCGGCTCCACCATGATCCGGCCGTTGAGCCGGGTCTCGAGGTACGAGCGGGTGCCCGCCGCGTCGGGGACGACCCCCTCGATCCAGATGCCGCGCCCGGACTCGCAGTCGTCCTCGCGGACGATGAGCTCCTGGGCGACGTCGACCAGCCGTCGGGTCAGGTAGCCCGAGTCGGCGGTCCGCAGAGCGGTGTCGGCGAGGCCCTTCCTCGCGCCGTGGGTCGAGATGAAGTACTCGAGCACCGAGAGGCCCTCACGGAAGGAGGACTTGATCGGCCTCGGGATCATCTCACCGCGCGGGTTCGAGACCAGGCCCTTCATGCCCGCGATCTGACGGATCTGCTGGCTGTTCCCTCGGGCGCCGGAGTCGACCATCATGTCGAGCGGGTTGAACGCGATCGTCGAGAGCGAGCTCTCCATCGCCTTGCCCACCTCGGAGTTGGCCGAGGTCCAGATCTCGATCTCCTTCTGGCGTCGCTCGTCGTCGGTGATGATCCCGCGCTTGAATTGCGCTTCGGCCTTCTCGGCCTCCTTCTCGTACCGGTCGAGGATCTGCTGCTTGTCGGGCGGGGTCCGCACGTCGTTGATCGAGATGGTGAGCCCGGACTGGGCGGCGTACCGGAACCCGAGCGCCTTGATCCGGTCGAGGCTGGCCGCGACCTCGTGCTTCGGGTAGTTGGCGGCGACGTCCTCGACGATCGCGCCGATCGGCGTGTTCCGCTTGCCGATGACGTCGTTGACGTAGCGGTACCCGGCCGGCAGCGCCGTGTTGAAGAAGAGGCGCCCCGGAGTCGTCTCGAGCTCGAGGTGCGCGTCCTCGTCGACCGGGTAGCCCCGTTCGTCGAGGGCCACCTCCGTTGCGAGCCCGACCGACTGCGCCAGGTGCGAGCCCGGCGCAGGCCGGAGCACGATCTTCGCCTGCAGATCGATGTCGCCCTGGTCGAAGGCGCGCTCGACCTCGTAGGCATGCCGGAAGATCCGTCCCTCGCCCTTTGCGCTCTCCACCGGCAGTGTCAGGTAGTAGATCCCGAAGACCATGTCCTGGGTGGGGACGGTGATCGGTCGACCGGTGGCCGGCGAGAGGATGTTGTTGGAGGACAGCATGAGGACCCGCGCTTCGGCCTGGGCCTCCGCGGACAGCGGCAGGTGGACCGCCATCTGGTCGCCATCGAAGTCCGCGTTGAACGCGGTGCACACCAACGGGTGGACCTGGATGGCCTTGCCCTCCACGAGAACCGGCTCGAACGCCTGGATGCCGAGGCGGTGGAGCGTCGGGGCGCGGTTCAACAGCACCGGATGCTCCTTGATCACGCCCTCGAGCACGTCCCAGACCTGGGGCCGACGGCGCTCGACCATCCGCTTGGCGGACTTGATGTTCTGCGCGTACTCGGCGTCGACCAGCCGCTTCATCACGAAGGGCTTGAAGAGCTCGAGCGCCATCAGCTTCGGCAGCCCGCACTGGTGGAGTTGGAGGGTGGGTCCGATCACGATGACCGAGCGGCCCGAGTAGTCGACGCGCTTGCCGAGCAGATTCTGGCGGAACCGTCCCTGCTTGCCCTTCAGCATGTCGGAGAGGCTCTTCAGCGGTCGGTTGCCCGGACCGGTGACGGGCCGGCCGCGCCGACCGTTGTCGAACAGCGCGTCGACTGCCTCTTGAAGCATCCGCTTCTCGTTGTTGATGATGATCTCGGGCGCGCCGAGGTCGAGCAGACGCTTGAGCCGGTTGTTGCGGTTGATCACCCGTCGGTAGAGGTCGTTCAGGTCCGAGGTCGCGAACCGTCCGCCGTCGAGCTGCACCATCGGACGCAGGTCCGGAGGAATCACCGGCACCGAGTCGAGGATCATCGCCTTCGGATCGTTGATCCTCCGGCCGTTCTCGTCGCGACGGTTGAACGCGGTGACGATCTTGAGGCGCTTGATGACCTTCTGCCGGCGCTGCGCGGACAACGGCTTGCGACCGCCGGCCGCGTCGATCATCTCGCGCAGCTTGATCTCCTCGGCGTCGAGGTCGATGCGCTCGATGAGCCGCGAGATGGTCTCCGCCCCCATGCCGCCCTCGAAGTAGTCCTCGTAGCGGATGCGCAGCTCACGCCAGAGCAGCTCGTCCTCGAGGATCTTGCGCGAATGGAGGCTCTTGAACTCGTCGAAGCTGCGCTGGGCGAGCTCGATCTCGCCCACGAAGCGCTCGCGCACCCCGGCGATCTCCTTTTCGACGTTGCGCTGGCGCGCCTTGACCTCGGCGTCCTTCGCACCCGACTTCTCGAGCTCGGCGAGCTCGGCCTCGAGCGCCTTGAACCGTCGGTCGATCTCGAGGTCTCGCTTCTTCTCGATGTCGGCGATCTCCGCACGGAGCTCCGCCTCGAGTTCGGGGAGGTCCTCGTGGCGCTTGGCCTCGTCGACCCAGGTGACCAGGTTGGCTGCGAAGTAGATGACCTTCTCGAGCTGCTTCGCCTTCAGCTCCTCACGGGCCTCGGTGCCCATGAGCAGGTAGGCGAGCCAGCTGCGCGTGCCGCGCAGGTACCAGATGTGCACCACCGGCGCGGCCAGCTCGATGTGGCCCATGCGCTCGCGGCGGACCTTCGAGCGGGTGACCTCGACGCCACAGCGCTCGCAGATGATGCCGCGGAAGCGCACCCGCTTGTACTTGCCGCAGTAGCACTCCCAGTCCTTGGTCGGACCGAAGATCTTCTCGCAGAAGAGCCCGTCCTTCTCGGGGCGAAGCGTGCGGTAGTTGATGGTCTCGGGCTTCTTGACTTCTCCGTTTGACCACCCGCGGATCGAATCGGCCGTGGCCAGTCCGATCCGAAGCTGGTCGAAGTCGTTGACGTCCAACATCTAGAAACCCCTTTCCGCGGCGCGCCTCGCGTCCTCTTCGTCCGAGCCGCGCTCCGGACGACTGATGTCGATGCCGAGCTCCTCGGCGGTCCGGAACACGTCCTCGTCCAACTCCCGCATCTCGATCTCCTCGCCACCGGGTGCGAGCACCTCGACGTCGAGGCAGAGCGACTGCATCTCCTTGATGAGCACCTTGAAGCTCTCGGGGATGCCGGGCTCGGGGATGTTCTCGCCCTTCACGATCGCCTCGTAGACCTTGACCCGTCCGAGCACGTCGTCGGACTTGATCGTGAGCAGCTCCTGGAGCGCGTAGGCCGCGCCGAACGCCTCGAGCGCCCAGACCTCCATCTCGCCGAAGCGCTGGCCACCGAACTGCGCCTTCCCGCCGAGGGGCTGCTGGGTGATCATCGAGTACGGGCCTGTCGAGCGCGCGTGGATCTTGTCGTCCACCAGGTGGTGGAGCTTCAGGATGTAGACGTACCCCACCGAGATGGGGTTGTCGTAGGCCTCGCCGGTCCGGCCGTTGTAGAGCATGGCCTTGCCGTCGTCGGACACCTGCACCTTGCCGTCGACCCCGTCGGGGTTGAGCTGCCGGAAGATCTGCTGGATGGTCGGGTGCCGCCCCGCGTCGTCCTCTTCGTCCCAGTGGGCGCCGTCGAAGACCGGCGTCGACACCCAGACGGCAGGATCGGTGCGCGGCCGCGTCTTCGTCTCGGTGCCGCGCGCGGCCAGCCCGTTGGGCGAGCCCGCGCCTTCCCATCCCCACCGTGCTGCGTAGCCGAGGTGCGACTCGAGCACCTGGCCGACGTTCATCCGGCTCGGCACGCCGAGCGGGTTGAGGATGATGTCGACCGGCGTGCCGTCCGCGAGGAACGGCATGTCCTCGATCGGGAGGATCTTCGAGATGACCCCCTTGTTGCCGTGCCGACCGGCGAGCTTGTCGCCCTCGGAGATCTTGCGCTTCTGGGCGACGTAGACCCGGACCAGCTGCTCGACACCGGGAGGCAGCTCGTGCGCGTCGTCGCGGGAGAAGACCCGCACGTCGATGACGGTCCCCTGCTCACCGTGGGGCACCTTCAGCGAGGTGTCGCGCACCTCACGTGCCTTCTCCCCGAAGATCGCCCGCAAGAGGCGCTCCTCGGGGGTCTGCTCGGTCTCGCCCTTCGGAGTGACCTTGCCGACGAGGACGTCGCCGGGGCCGACCTCGGCCCCGATGCGGATGATGCCGCGCTCGTCGAGGTCGGCGAGGATCTCCTCGGAGAGGTTCGGGATGTCCCGGGTGATCTCCTCGGCACCGAGCTTGGTGTCCCGGGCGTCGACCTCGTGCTCCTCGATGTGGATCGACGTCAGTACGTCGTCCTTGACCAGGCGCTCCGAGAGGATGATCGCGTCCTCGTAGTTGTAGCCCTCCCAGGGCATGAAGGCGACCAGGAGGTTCTTGCCGAGCGCGAGCTCCCCGTTGTGGGTGGCCGGCCCGTCGGCAAGCACGTCGCCGACCGACACCCGCTGACCCTCCTCGACGATCACCTTCTGGTTGATCGCGGTGTTCTGGTTGGAGCGCCGGAACTTCGCGAGCCGGTAGACCTTCTTGCCGAGGGTCGCACCGGTGCGGTCCTTCTGCCCGTCCTTGTACTCGACGGTGATCTGGTCCCCCGAGACGTCGACGACGGAGCCGTCGCCCTCGGAGAGGACCACGTCGCCGGCGTCACGAGCGGCGCGGGCCTCCACGCCGGTGCCGATGTAGGGCGCCTCGGGCACCACGAGCGGCACGGCCTGCTTCTGCATGTTGGCGCCCATGAGGGCCCGGTTGGCATCGTCGTGCTCCACGAAGGGGATGAGGGCCGTCGACACCGAGACGATCTGCTTCGGGGAGACGTCCATGAGGTCGACCTCGGACGGTGGGACGAAGTCGATCTCCGAGGTCGTGCCGTACGAGGTGGTCGCCAACCCGACCCGGACACCGGTCCCTTGCGGGCCGCGGCGCACGAGGACCTTCTCCTCGGTGAAGCGGCCGTCGTCGTCGAGAGCGGCCGATGCCTGGGCGATGACGTGCTCCTCTTCCTCGTCGGCCGCGAGGAAGAGGATCTCCTTGGTCACCTTGCCGTTGACGACCTTGCGGTAAGGCGTCTCGATGAACCCGTACTCGTTGACCCGGGCATAGGTCGCGAGCGAGCCGATCAGGCCGATGTTCGGACCCTCGGGGGTCTCGATCGGGCACATCCGGCCGTAGTGGGAGGTGTGCACGTCGCGGACCTCGAAGCCGGCCCGCTCACGCGAGAGGCCACCAGGCCCGAGCGCGGAGAGCCGGCGCTTGTGGGCGAGTCCCGAGAGCGGATTGTTCTGGTCCATGAACTGGCTGAGCTGGCTGGTGCCGAAGAACTCCTTGACCGCAGCGACCACCGGCCGGATGTTGATCAGGGTCTGGGGGGTGATGGCCTCGACGTCCTGGGTCGTCATGCGCTCGCGCACCACCCGCTCCATGCGCGAGAGGCCGACGCGCACCTGGTTCTGGATGAGCTCGCCGACCGAGCGAATGCGGCGGTTGGCGAAGTGGTCCTGGTCGTCGATCCGGTAGGTCGACTCGCCGTCGGCCATGTGCTTGGCCAGGTGCAGCATGTAGGTCGACGCGGCGAGGATCTCCGAAGGGCTGAGGACGCCCTGGGTCGGCGACGGACGCTCGAGGTCGATGGCGAAGAGGCTGGAGATGCGCTCGATCTCCGGACCGAGCTTGCGGTTGAGCTTGTAGCGCCCCACCCGGGTCAGGTCGTAGCGCTTCGGGTTGAAGAAGGCGTTCTCGAAGTACTGACGCGCGGCCTCGACCGAGAGCGGCTCACCCGGACGGGCCCGCTTGTAGATCTCGAGGAGCGCCTCCTCGCGTGTCGGTGCGAGGTGCTGCTCCTTCTCCCACTGGCCTTCGAGGAAGTCGAAGTGGCGCACGAACCGCTCGAGGAACGACTGGTCCTCGTAGCCGAGGGCGCGAAGCAGCACGAAGAGCGAGAGCCGGCGCTTGCGGGCCACCCGGCAGCCGGCGGTGACGTCCTTCGACGGCTTCGCCTCGACGTCGAACTCGATCCACTCGCCGCGGTAGGGGTGGATGGTGCCGGTGAAGACGGTCTTCGCGTCACGGCCGGGCTGGAAGATGACGCCCGGCGAGCGGACGAGCTGGCTCACCACGACGCGCTCGGTGCCGTTGACGATGAAGGTGCCCTTGTCGGTCATCACGGGGAAGTCCCCCATGAAGACCGTCTGCTCCTTGATCTCGCCCGTGCCGGCATTCATGAACCGCGCCCGCACGAAGACCGGCGCGGCGTAGGTCATGTCCTTCTCCTTGCACTCCTCCACCGAGAACTTCGGCGGTGGACGCAGGTCGGGATCGGTCGGGTCGAACTCGAGCTCGAGGCTCAGCTGGCCGGTGAAGTCCTCGATCGGGCTGATGTCGCCGAATGTCTCGGCCAACCCACGGTCGAGGAACCATTGGAAGGAGTCCCGTTGGATCGCGACGAGGTCCGGCAACGGCAGGGCCTCGTCGATATTGGCAAAGGAAAACCGTTCCGGGCTATTGGACCGTGCAGGCAACGGCCTACTCCTCCCAGGTGCATGGCGGATGAGACACGAACGGGGTACTGCGGCGATTCACTGCTTGATGCTGGACGTCACGAAGTGCTTGCGGGGTCGACGACTGCCGCCAGAGCGGTCGAAGGGGTGCCTGGGCGCGCGTCAACCAGGCAAAAGACACAGGAAGGCGTCGGGAGCAGGCACGGCAACCAACAAGCATAACCGGTCGCGCCGCCGTCGACAACACGCGCACCGAGAGGCCCGGTCCGAGCCCCCACAGGGTAGGAGACCGGTTGGCCCTCGTCAAGCGTTTGACCGCCCGGCGGTCCCCCTCGGCCCGATGGGCCGGGTGTACCGCGCTACTTGAGCTCGACCGTTGCGCCGGCGCCTTCGAGCTGCGCCTTCGCCTTCTCCGCGTCCTCCTTGTTGACACGCTCGAGCACCGGCTTCGGAGCACCGTCGACCAGGTCCTTCGCCTCCTTGAGGCCGAGGCTGGTCAGCGAGCGCACCTCCTTGATGACCTGGATCTTCTTGTCGCCGGCACCGGTGAGGATGACGTCGAACTCGCTCTTTTCCTCCTCGGCGGCCGCGCCGTCGCCAGCACCGGCGGCGGCCGGAGCGGCGGCAACCGCGACCGGGGCGGCGGCGGTCACGCCGAACCGCTCCTCGAACTCCTTGAGCAGTTCACTGAGCTCGAGCACGGACAGCTCGGCGATGCCGTCCAGAATCTGGTCCTTGGTGAGGGTTCCTGCCATCGTGGTCTCCTTGGTCTCTCTCGTTCGATCGATTCGATTCGTACGGTCTGTCCGGGCGTCCCGATCCGCCTAGGCGGTCGGGCCCCCGTCGGCGGGTCCGGCCTCGCCCGACTCTTCCTCTGCCTCTGCGGCGGGGGTGTCAGAAGCGGCAGTGTCAGCTGCCTCCTCGGCGGCGGCATCTTCTCCTTCGGCAGCGGTGTCTGCCCCCTCGGCAGCGGTGTCCCCTCCCGTCCCGGCCGAGGGCGCCGCACTTCCGTCGCCGTCGGCGCTGCGTCGGTCGACCAGCGCCGCGAGCCCGTAGGCCAGGTTGCGCGGCAGCGCCTCGATGAGGCCGGCCAGCTGTTGCAGCGGCGCCGAGAGGGCACCGGCCAGCTGCGCGAGCAGCACCGGGCGCGTCGGCAGCTCCGCGAGTGTGGTGATGTCAGCCGCCGACAACACGCCATCGCCGACGATCCCACCTTTCACGACCAGGTGCGGGTTGTTGCGGGCGAAGTCGCGCAGGGCCTTCGCGACGGCGCTGACATCGCCCTGTACGAATGCGATCGCGGTCGGTCCGGTCAAGAGGTCGCTGATCGGGGCCTGCGGGCCGCCCGCGACGGCAAGGCGGACCAGGGTGTTCTTGTAGATCTTGTAGTCGCCACCGGCCGCCGCGAGCTCCCGACGGAGCTCGGCCAGCTCGGCCACGGTCAGGCCGCGATACTCGGTCAACACGGCGCCGTCCGCGCCGGCGAGCCGTTCTCGCACCTCGTCGACCACCGCGACCTTCTCCGGCCTCGGATCGTCCATCGTCCCTCCATCGAGCTCACTGCTCGCTCATCGGACCGCAGCCGACCGCGGAGGGGACCGTCGGGCACCATGGTGCCCGGTACGGAACGCCTCATCAGGCGGATCCAGTGGATCCCTTCGGCACCGGAAGGCCGGCACACCGGAGGTCTACGGCAGTTCTGTCTCGTTCTCGAAGCGTGTGACTCTAGCTCACCCGACCCGTCGAGGACCAGGCGGTCGACTCAGGCCGACGCCGCAAGCTCCTCGTCGACGCGGCGGGCCAGCATCGGGTCGATGTGGACGCCCGGGCCCATGGTCGACGAGACGGTCACCGCCCGCAGGTAGCGCCCCTTGGCCGAGGCTGGCTTCGCCCGGTGGATCTCCTCGATCACGGTATGCAGGTTCTCGAGCAGCTTTGCCCGGTCGAAGGAGGCCTTCCCGATCGCAAGGTGGACGTTGCCGACCTTGTCGGTGCGGTACTCGACCCGGCCGCCCTTGTACTCGACGACGGCACGCTCGACGTCGTCGGTCACCGTGCCCGTCTTCGGGTTCGGCATGAGGCCTCGCGGACCGAGGACCCGGCCGAGGGTACCGACCTGGCCCATCAGGTCAGGAGTCGCGATGGCCACGTCGAACTCGAGGAAGCCCTCGTTGGCGACCCTCGCCACCAGGTCGTCCGCACCCACGACGTCGGCTCCGGCCGCCCGCGCCTCAGCCGCCTTCTCGCCGGCGGCGAAGACCGCGACCCGCGCCGTCTTGCCGGTGCCCGCCGGCAGGGACAGCGTGCCCCTGACGATCTGGTCGGCCTTGCGCGGGTCGACGCCCAACCGGATGGCCACCTCGACGGTCTCGTCGAAGCCGGCCGAGGCCGAGGCCTTGACCAACTCGATGGCCTCCGCAGGCGAGTAGAGGTGCTGCCGGTCGTACCGCCCCAGGCTCGCTTGGTACTTCTTCCCTCTGGACATGCTCGTTCTCCGTCTCTCGTACGTGTGCGGCCCCGGCCTCAGCCGGCGACCACGATCCCCATCGAACGGGCCGTCCCGGCGACCTGTCGCTTGGCCGCCTCGAGGTCGCCGGTGTTGAGGTCGGGCAGCTTGACCGTCGCGATCTCCTCGACCTGTGCATCGGTCACCGTCCCGACCTGCTCGCGACCTGCGTTCTGCGCGCCCTTGTCGAGGCCGGCGGCCTGCCGCAGCAGGGCGGGCGTCGGCGGGGTCTTGAGAATGAACGAGAACGTCCGGTCCTCGTAGATCGAGATCTCCACCGGAATGATCGAGCCGCGCTGGTTCTCGGTGGCCGCGTTGTACTGCTTGCAGAACTCCATGGTCTGGACCCCGTGGGGGCCGAGCGCGGTCCCGACCGGCGGCGCGGGAGTCGCGCCCCCTGCAGGGAGCTGGATCTTCACGACCGCGAGGACGCGTTTCTTCGGTGGCATCGGTGGTCTTCCTCCTGGCCCGCCGGGCTACAACTTTGCGACTTGGCTGAACTCGAGCTCGACCGGAGTCTCACGGCCGAAGATATTGACCAGCACTTTGAGCTTGAGCTGATCCTCGTTGATCTCCGCGATCTGCCCGGAGAAGTCGGCGAAGGGACCCTCCTTGACCCGGACGGTTTCCCCCACCTCGTGCTCGAGACGTGGCCGGCTCCGCTTGGAGGGAGCCTCGGCACCTTCGACCTTGACCTGGAGGATCCCCTCGACCTCCCGGCGTGAAAGCGGGGTGGGCTTGGTGCCCGGACCGACGAAACCTGTGACGCCTGGCGTGTTGCGGATGACCGCCCAGCTGTCGTCGTCGAGCTCGCAGCGACACAGCAAGTAGCCGGGGAAGACCTTCTTCTGGACGACGACCTTCTTCCCGTTCTTGAACTCGACGACGTCCTCCATCGGGATGACCACCTCGTAGATGCGGTCCTCCATGTTCATCGAGGCGGTGCGGCTGTGCAGGTTCGACTTGACCTTGTTCTCATAGCCGGCGTAGGTGTGAACCACGTACCAGCGACCGGGGAGGTCGTAGGGGCTGACGACGAACGGCTCCTCCTCGAGGTCCTCGACGTCGAGGTCCTCGTCGTCGAGGTCCTCGACGACGGCGTCGTCAGACGTCTCCGTACCGGTGAGTCCGCCGCTGGGACGTCCGCCGCTGGGACGTCCGGCGCCACGTCGTCACCGGCGGGCGCGTCGATCTCCGAGGCGCTCACCTGGTCGGCCTTCTCTTCGTCGCTGCCGGGCACACCGGTCTCGTCATGGGTCACGGTCATCTCGATCAGGTCTTGAACAGCCAGAGCACGCCTTTCGCGAAGGCGTAGTTGAGGATGAAGATCAGGACCATCAGCGTGAGGAGGGTGACCAGCGTCACCGTCGTGTAGTTGATGACCTCGGACCTGTTCGGCCAGGCTACCTGGCGGAGCTCGGACCTCACCTCGCGGAAGAACTGGCCGAAGTGGAACGGCTCGCGCTTGGGTGGCCGCCGCGGTGGCGTGGCGGTCTTCCGGGGCGGCGCCTCCCCTTCGGGATCCTGCCCCTGGCGCTGCATCATTCGCTTCTGTTCTCGGTTCACGTGCCGTCTTCCTTCGACCGTCACGACGGGTGGGGAGCAGGGCAGGAGGGACTCGAACCCCCAACCGCCGGTTTTGGAGACCGGTGCTCTGCCAGTTGAGCTACTGCCCTCTGTCGATCGCCATGCCGCGAACGGTCGGCCGAACGCGTCGGGCGGTCCCTCAGGGTACCACGGGCTCCTCGGTCGGCCCCGGGGTGCGGTCCCTCCGAAACGGACCGCCGGGTCCTGCTAGCGGGTCTCCTTGTGCAGCGTGTGCTTGCGATCGAAGCGGCAGAATTTCTTCATCTCGATCCGCTCGCGGTCGTTCATCTTGTTCTTCGTCGTGATGTAGTTGCGCCGCTTGCAGACCTCGCAGGCGAGGGTCACCTGGACCCGCTTGTCGTTCTTCGCCATGTGGACTCCTTGTCTCCTCGACCTGCTGTCTCCGTGAGCTGGTAGCGGCGGCCGGACTCGAACCGGCGACCCCACGATTATGAGCCGTGTGCTCTAACCAACTGAGCTACGCCGCCACGGGCGAGCCCCCTGTCGGAATCGAACCGACGACACCAGCCTTACCATGGCTGTGCTCTGCCGACTGAGCTAAGGGGGCGGTGCGACTCGACCGAGCAGCAGGGCAGAGAGCATACCCAACGCGGCCCGCGCCGAGGAGACGGCGGGGTGGAGTCGCAACGTCAGGGGGGCGCGCGGGGGCCCCGCTACCATCGCCGGATGCAGGTCCGCCTGGCCCGTCCGACCGATGCCGAGGCGATCCGCCTCCTCTACAACGCGGAGGTCGTCGGCTCGACCGCCACCTTCGACCTCGTCCCTCGCACGCCCGAGGAGCAGGCCGCCTGGATGGTCGAGCACGGTGGCCCGCACCCCGCGATCGTCGCCGACGACGGGACGGTGCTCGGGTTCGGCTCGCTCTCCGTCTACCGCGACCGACCCTCCTACTCGACGTCCGTCGAGGACTCCGTCTATGTCGACACGGCCCACCGTGGCCGGGGAGTCGGTCGGCTGCTGCTCGCAGAGCTCGTCGAGCTCGGTGGTCGCCATGGGTTCCACACCATGATCGCCCGCATCGGCGGCGACAACGCCGCCTCGATCAGGCTCCACGAGTCGTGCGGCTTCACGCTGATCGGCGTCGAGCGGGAGATCGGTCGCAAGTTCAACCGCTGGCTCGACGTCTCGGTCCTCCAGCGGATGCTCTGACCGGCCGGGAGCGTCAGGTCCCCGCGGTCACCAGTGGTGACGGCTCGGCAGCGAGATCGAACTGGCGGGCGCGGTCCCAGCTCGCGAGTGGAACCGTGAGCACGACGAGGAGCCAGAGCAGGGTCAGCACGATCGAGAGCGGATCGCCGGTGAGCAGGTGGGCGACCAACTGGGTCGCGCCCGGGAGCTCGATGAACGCCGTCACCATCGAGAGCACGATGAGCAGGGATCGCAGCCGGCCGAGGGCCACCGGAGCGAGCAGGATGAGACCCCAGGAGAGGTACCACGGCTGGACGACCGGTCCGAGCACCACGAAGGCCAGCAGCGTGACACCGAGCGCCTTGAGGGTGCCGATCCGGTCGCTGTTCAACAACAGCCACACCCCGAGGACGGCCGCAGCGAGCAGTCCGAGGAACCGGGTGGCGGTCAGGATCGCGCCTGAGGAGATTCCGATGTGGAGCCCGTGGGCGAGCGAGGTCCCGATGACCGAGAGGGAGGTCGTCGGCGCGGTCCACGAGCGCACTGCTCCCGGCGTGCCGAGGATGCTGATCCACCCCCATCCGAGCCCGCTGACGAACGAGAAGAAGCCCAGCACGCCGGCGCCGATCAGCCCGGACGTCACCACTGGCCGGAGCCGGTCGCGTTTGGAGGCCATCGGACCGAGCCAGCTCCAGCCGATGTAGAGGATGCCGAGCGCTGCGGGCGCCTTGATCGCCGTCGCGAGTGCGCACAACACGACACCGAGGATCGGCCGCTTGTCCTTCGCCGCGGTGAGCCCCGCCACGAGCAGTCCGAGCATGAGCGCGTCGTTGTGGGCGCCGCCGATGAGGTGGAAGATCGTCACCGGATTGAGAACCATCAGCGTGAAGATCTCGGCGCCGTCACGGCGGTAGAGGCGTGCGAGCTTGGGTACGCAGGCCGCCATGATGAGGACGCCGGCGAAGGCGAGCAGGCGGAGCAGGATGATCGTCGCGAGCTCGTTGTGGAAGGTGATGCGGGCGAAGAACCCGTCGAGCTGGAGGAAGAGTGGGCCGTACGGGGCAGGCGCGTTGCCCCAGAGGCTGTCCACCGGGTTGGTGTAGGAGTTGTTGCCGAGCTCGAAGGGGCCGTAGAGGTACGGGTTCATGTGGTGGCTGACCATCTCGCCCTGGGCCGCGTAGGAGTAGACGTCTCGACTGAAGAGCGGGGCGATGACCAGCATCGGCAGGGACCAGAGGCCGAACACCCACATCATCTGGTGGAACGGCACGCCCGGGCGGGAGGCGTAGAGGCGGCTCATCCCCCACCACACGCGCATGAACAACAGCAGCCCGCCGTAGACCGCGGCGAGGGTGAAGTAGAGCCCCCAGACGCTCCCCTTGTCGTTGGCGGGCACGCCGAAGAACCAGACACCTGGCATCTCGAGCTTGAACGGAGAACTGGGCAACGAGGCACCGATGCTCACCGCGAGCACGGCCACGAAACCGAGCAGCGCCGGGCGCAGGACGAGCCCGCGGGGTAGCGCGTCCGTCGAACCGTTCGACCCCGAGTCGACAGGGAGCCCGCTCGGCCCCGCCACCCGCTCGCGCAACGCGCGGACCGTCGCCGCAGACACGCTCCACAGCGCTGCCGACCATTCGACGAGGCGCGGCGCATGTCCGGCCCGCGGTGTCGTTGGAGCTCCGCCGTCGGGGAGGTCGGCGGCCGTCACGTCGGGGGGCATCGGTTGCGCCTTACTCCTCGGTCGTCGGACCGCCGGACGGGCCGGTCGGTGCGCTCAGGCGGAGTGGGATCCGACGTCCCGTCCGCTCGGGTCTCGGCTGCTGGTCACCGCCGGCTACCCCCCGGACAGGCGTGGCCGCGACCGCAATCGTTTCGTAACGCCATTGTAACGAACGGCGACCTGCGATCAAGGGCGGTGCTCGCCCGTTGCACCGCCGCCGGAGGCGCCTCGAGCCGTGCGGCCGGGGCGGCCTCCGGCGGGCACGCGCGGTGGGCCGGGAAGGATTCGAACCTTCGAAGGCAGAACCGGCAGATTTACAGTCTGCTCCCTTTGGCCGCTCGGGCACCGACCCGCAGGCCGGAAGGTTACCGCCTGGCGCGGCGGTAGGGTTCTGCCCATGCCGACCTTCGACGTGGTCTCCGAAGTCGACATGCAAGAGGTCCGCAACGCGGTCGACCAGGCCAATCGCGAAGCCACCACCCGGTTCGACTTCAAGGGGACCGACTCCGCGATCGAGCTCACCGACACCGAGGTCGTCTTGACCTCGTCGACCGAGGACCGACTGCGTGCCCTCTTCGGTGTGCTCCAGGAGAAACTGGTCCGTCGGGAGGTCTCGCTCAAGGCATTCGACGCCGGCAAGATCGAGGAGGCATCACGCGGGGCGGCCCGTCAACGGCTCGCCATCCAGGCGGGGATCTCCTCGGACCACGCCAAGCGGCTCAACAAGTTCATCAAGGACCTCGGGCTCAAAGGCGTCAGCTCCCAGACCCAGGGCGACCAGCTGCGGGTGACCGGCAAGAAGCGTGACGACCTCCAGGCGGTCATCGCTGCGTGCAAGGCCGAAGACTTCGGCATCCCGCTGCAGTTCACCAATTTCCGCGACTGACCTGCCCCTCTGGACCGTGCTGCGCGGCGCCGTCAACCGCGGGCGCGTCGTGCCGCCCGCCACAGTGAAAGGGCGAGCAGCGAGGCGATCAACACCGGAAAGAGGACGGCGGACACCGTGCGCAGCGCCGGATCGCGGCAGATCAGTGCGACCGCGGCCACCACGAAGACCGCACCGACGAAGAGCTCCGGGGTATCGCCCACCAGGAAGTCCCACCAGAACTTCCCGAAGGACACGACGAGTCGCACCGGCAGTGCGCGCACGCTCGCCCGGTCGGACCGGTCAGGCACCGCTCGCCCCCGTCACGGGCACCGGGGCTGCGGCCACCTCGGCGGCCTGACGGCGCAGGACCTGCACGAGACCCCACGAGATCGCGCCGTAGCACGCGACGAGGACCGGGATCGCGAGGTCCGAGCCGGGCCAGTGCACACCGATCCCCTCCCCGGACCAGAAGGTCCCGAAGCTCACGAGCATGAGCCCGACCACCATCTTCATCGCGTTTTCGGGGACCGACGAGAGCTGCCTCGCGACCACCAGTCCGAGAGTGGTCACGAGCACCACCGCGGCACCGGCGGCAACCGCGGCAAGTCCGAGATCATGGGAGGCCGAACCGAGGGTCACCACGATGACGACGACCTCGAGTCCCTCGAGGAACACCCCTTTGAATGCGACGACGAACCCCGTCGCGTCCCGACCGGTGGCGACCGGCGTCTCTTCGAGCGCGGCGACCTGGCGCGCGTAGATGGCGTCCTCGTCGTGTTGCTCCTTCAGACCTGACGCCCGCAGCACGGCCTTGCGCAGCCACTGGAGCCCGAAGATGAGCAGCAGGCCCCCGATCACGAGTCGCAGGGTGCCGAGCGGGACGTAGCGGATGAGGGTCGGGCCGAGCACGAGGACCAGCGCCGCGAGTGCGACGAGTGCGACGGCCACCCCTTCGAGCGCGGTGCGCCACCCACGGGTGACGCCGACCGCCAACACGATCGTGAGCGCCTCCACCATCTCGACCGCGCTCGCGAGGAACACCGCGGTGACGAGGACCAGCGATCCACTTCCCGTGACGGTCCCAGTCATACGAGCTCCCTCGAGCCTCCTCGCCCGACGCCCAGCCTACTGCGACCGACCCGGGCATTCCCGGGCCGAACAGCGGTCAGGCAGCCTCCACGAGCTCGTCGAGCTCCTCCAGCGGATGGACCCGAAAGAGACGGTTGAAGACCAGGAACTTGAGGAACCAGAAGATCCCGAACGAGAGGACGTTGGCCACCAGCACGAGCACGGTCTTGAGGAAGTGGCTCAGGTCGTACTCGTTGCCGATGTGGCGCGCGATCGCCGCTCCGAAGATCGACACCACGATGCCGATCGCAGACATGCACCAGAACGGGATGACCTCTTTCACGAGGTGCGATCTCCCTCCCTTGCCCCAGACCCACTTCCGGTTGAGGTAGTACGAAGGCACCGTTGCGACGGCATTGGCGAAGACCGTGCTCGCAATCTCCCCCCAAAGTCGGAAGATCCCGTAGACGAGGAAGATGACGCTGAACGAGACGACGGTCGAGATGACCGAGACCATCGTGTAGCGCAGGAGCCGCCGGCCCTCGGGGGTGTCCCGCTTCTGCCAGACGTGCTCGACCCGCAACGCGAACGTGCCCACCACCATGACCCTAGCCGTCACGCGACCGTAATAATTGGCTCCCGCCCGACCTGGGCGACCCTCGGTCGGGACTGTCAACTCGACGGTGGCAGCGTGTTCGAGCGAGCGAGGTCGCCGAACCACGCCGCCGACGGCTTGGGCCTCCGGGCGAAGGTCGACCGGTCGACGGCCACCATCCCGAACGTGGGGCCGTAGCCGAGCACCCACTCGAAGTTGTCGAGGAGACTCCAGTAGAAGTAGCCGCGCACGTCGATGCCGGAGTCGAGGCACGACGCGACGCCGGCGAGCGCCCGGCGAACGTAGTCGACGCGCTGGCCGTCGTCCGCGGTGCCGATGCCGTTCTCGGTCACGAAGACCGGCAAGCCGGTCACGTCCGCGGCGCGGCGCACCGTTGCCTCGAGTGCCTCGGGCCAGACCTCGTATCCCATCTGGGTCGTCGGCACGCCGTCCGCACCGCCGAGCGCGCCCTGCGGCCCGATGCGCGAACGGGTGTAGGTCTGCACGCCGATGAAGTCGTCCCCTTCCGTCGCCTCGAGGAAGACGTCCTCGGTGGGTCGGCGGATGCGTTCGAGCCACTCCTCGCCGCCCGGGAGCAGCTGGTAGTCGGTCATCGACACGGTGAGCCCGACCGGGAAATCCCCCGGGCCAGACCGGAGCGCCTCGACGCCCTTGCGGTGTGCCGCGATCAGCGCCTCGTTGACCGTTCCGCGCCGGACCCGGTCGCGCACCCGCGGCGGGAAGATCCCGTGCCGCCAGCCCATCGTGGCGACGACATTGGGCTCGTTGAGCGTCGCCGCCATCCCGATCAGGTCACCGAGGTGGGAGACCGACCGCTCGCAGAAGCGCGCGAATCGGTCCGGGGCGCGGATGGCCTCCCAGGCACCGGCCGACGCGAGCCATCGCGGATGGGTGAAGTGGTGGAATGTGACCACCGGGGTGATTCCGTGCTCGTGGCAGGTCTCGAGCATCGAGCGGTAGTGGTCGAGGGCCACCCTCGAGAACTCACCCTCTTCGGGTTCGATGCGACTCCACTCGAGCGAGAACCGGTACGCGCCGAGTCCCAGGGATGCGACCAGTGCGATGTCCTCCGTGTACCGGTGGTAGGAGTCGCACGCATCGCCGCTCACGTCCACGCACCCTGACGTCGGGTCGTGCTCGAACGCCCACCAGTCGTTGTTGACGTTGCCACCCTCGATCTGGTGGGCCGCGGTCGCGGTCCCCCAGACGAAGCCGTCTGGAAATGAGAAGGCCGGCACGGCGCCACAACGTAGCGGGACCACGGTCTCCGGCCAACTTGCCACCTGACAGGATGGTGCGGTGAGCGACGCCCTCGATTTCCTCGTCGATCTGCTCGATCTCGAACCCATCGAAGTCAACATCTTCCGCGGGGTCAGCCCGAACGAGGACCGCCAGCGCGTCTTCGGGGGCCAGGTCGCGGCGCAGTCGCTGATGGCGGCCGGACGCACGGTCGACTCGGGCCGACCCCACTCACTGCACGCGTACTTCCTCCGCCCCGGCGACCCGAGCGTTCCGATCCTCTACGAGGTCGACCGAATCCGCGACGGTCGCTCGTTCACGACGCGTCGGGTCGTCGCAATCCAGCACGGACGGGCGATCTTCAACATGTCGGCCTCGTTCCACGTCGACGAGGTGGGGCTGGTCCATCAGTTCGCCATGCCAGACGTGCCCGATCCGGAGTCGCTCGAGACCCTCGCGGTGCGGCTCGCGCCCTACCGAGACGCGCTCGAGGAGTGGTTCGCACGTCCCCACCCCATCGACCAGCGCCACATCGGATCGCTGCCGTTCACCAAGGAAGCGAGCAAAGAGCCGGTCCAGCGCCTCTGGATCCGTGCCGACGGCTCGCTGCCCGACGACCCGCTGCTCCACACGTGCATCGCCGCCTACGCCTCTGACATGTCGCTCTTCGACACGATGCTCGCCCCGCACGAGGTGAACTGGGACGACACCGACTTCATGGGTGCGAGCCTCGACCACTGCATGTGGTTCCACCGACCGTTCCGGACCGACGAGTGGCTCCTCTACGACATGGACAGCCCGGTCGCCTTCGGGGCACGGGGACTCGCACGCGGGTTCCTCTACACGCGGAGCGGCGACCTCGCGGTCTCGATGGTCCAAGAGGGCCTCATGCGCACTCCTGGCCGTCCGCCTGCGACCTGAGCGCGACCTGCCCAGGTCGGCGGCGCCAGTGGTTCAGCGCGCCTCGATGGGGGTGTACTCCCGCAGGTCCTGACCGTCGTAGAGCTGACGTGGGCGCGCGATCTTCGAGTCCTGGTCGAGCATCTCCTGCCAGTGCGCGAGCCATCCGGCTGTCCGAGGGATGGCGAAGAGCACCGGAAACATCTCCAGGGGGAAGCCCATCGCCTGGTAGATGAGTCCCGAGTAGAAGTCGACGTTCGGGTAGAGCTTGCGCGATGTGAAGTACTCGTCCGAGAGCGCGATCTCCTCGAGCTTGAGCGCGATGTCGAGGAGCGGGTTCTTCCCGGTGATCTCGAAGACCTCGTCAGCCGTCCGCTTGATGATGCGCGCCCGCGGGTCGTAGCTCTTGTACACGCGGTGCCCGAAACCCTGTAGCCGGCCGGCCGATCCCTCCTTGACCGAGGCAATGAACGGCTCGACGTTCTCGAGGGAGCCGATGTCGGTGAGCATCCGGATCACCGCTTCGTTCGCCCCGCCGTGACGAGGTCCGTAGAGTGCCGCACACGCAGCCGCACACGCGGAGTACGGATCGGCGTGCGACGAGCCGACGGTCCGCATGGCCGTCGTCGAGCAGTTCTGCTCGTGATCGGCGTGGAGGATGAACAAGACGTCGAGTGCACGGGCGAGGGCGGGGTTCGCGTCGAATCGCGGTTCCGCGGTCTTCCACATCATCGAGAGGAAGTTGGCGGTGAAGGGGAGCGAGTTGTCCGGGTAGACGAAGGGCATTCCGACGCTGAATCGATGGGCGGCGGCGGCCAGGGTCGGCATCTTCGCAATGAGCCGGACGATCTGCTTGTTGCGCAGCTCGGGGTCGAAGATGTCCTTCGCGTCGAGGTAGAAGGTCGAGAGGGCGGCCACGGCCGAGACCAGCATCCCCATCGGGTGGGCGTCGTAGTGGAAGCCCTCGAGGAAACGCTTGCGCACGTTTTCGTGGATGAACGTGTGGTGGGTGACCTCATGCTGCCAGTCGTCGAACTGCCCGGCAGTCGGGAGCTCGCCGTTCAACAGGAGGTAGGCGACCTCGAGGTACGTCGAGCGTTCGGCCAGCTGCTCGATGGGGTAGCCGCGGTAGCGGAGAATCCCCTCATCGCCGTCGAGGAAGGTGATCGAGCTCTCGCAGGCCGCCGTCGACACGAGACCCGGGTCGTAGAACCACACCCCCGGGAGGAGCTTCGACCACTCGGATGCCGCCACCCCGCCGTTGACGATCGGGATCTCGATGGATTCGCCGTTGCGGTTGTCGGTGATCGTGATGCTCTCGGCCACGGGCCTCAAACCCTTCCGTCGGTCGTCATGTCCACCCGGTGGCGGGTACGCACGATCCTAGATCCGACCCTCATCGCATCATCCAATTCTCTCACAAGAACTTGCGGTCACTGCCGGCACGCGCCGACCGGCCGGAGCGTCCATCCGCCGTTTCAGCCGGTGACGAGCAGCACGAACTGCTGCGTGGACCCGGCAGGGTTCAGCTGTCCCGGAGGAATCGCGGATCGCGACGGTGAGGACGTAGGTGTGCCCGCCCGCGACGTTCAACGCCGGCAGGTCGAGGGAGACCGAAGAGCCCGCCCGGAGGTCGGCCGTGGCCTGGGTCCGGCCGCCGGAGTCCCAAGCCGGAGGCGCCACGGTGCCCGGGGGGTCGGCGAGCGCCAGCGTGGCGGTGACCGCGACCCCCGACTCGACCACCGTGCCGCAGTTGGTCAGGGTCGCCGAAACCGCAACCGTCGAGGTCGGCGGGAGCAGGGTCGGCGCTGTTCCGGGTGTCGTCGTGACCGGGTCGGCGCACGAGTCACCGACCACGCCGACACCGCCGCTCGTCGTGGCCGGTGGAGTGAGCCCGATCGCGGTGAGCACGAGCTGGTGGGAGGGGACCAGGGCAGGAGCACCCGAGAGCGCGGATGCGGTCGCCGCGAGTGCGTTCGCCCCCAACGCCGCCGATGTGACCGGCGGCGGCGCCCATACCGACCGGGGCAGCTGCAGTGGCGTCGACCCCCCACGGCGGGCACTCGCAGCGAGCGCCCGGTACTCGGCGTCAGCCTGCACGATGAGGTCTCCCGCCGCTGCGAACAGTCGCGTGGCCTGGTCGACCGAGATGAGGGGCGAGGTGGAACCGGACGTCGGCGTCGCGGACGCGCCGGGCGAGCCGGCGGCCACCAGGGGTGCCATCCCCAGCAGCTGGTCCACCGCGGTACGAAGCTGGCCAGCAGCTTCCGCCCGCTCGTTCATCACCGTCGCGAAGTCCGTTCCGATCGCACCCGTCGGAAAGGTCGCCGATGCCGTCGCGGCCTCGGAAGATTGCGACGCGGTGTCGCTGACCGCCTGGTCGAGGCCGAGCTGCAGCTGATCGCGGGCTGACACGAGAACGGGCGGAGCGGTGTGCGCCAACGCCGCGTTCTGCAATTGGGGAGCTCCGGCCATCAGTGCGGACAGTCGAGATCCCGTCGCCGTCGACGCCCGGGCGACCTTGGAGGCCAGGGCACCGAATCCGGTCGTCGAGGAGTGGCGGTACCCACTGGACTGCGTGTGGATCTCCGTGACGGAGCCGATCACGATGACCAGGGCGAAGACCGAGAGCAACGCGACGAGCAAGAGTGGACCCCAGCTCCGACCGCCGGGATGACGGCGTCTTCGTCGGGATCTCGGCATCGCGACGAAGATACTGCCGCGACCTGTCGAGGCACCCCGTCGGCCAGCTCGAGGACCGAGCGACGCTCGACGGCGCGCTCAGCAAGGCATGACGCGAGATCCGAGCGTGGTGGGACCCGCCCGGTCAGATTGCGGGCTGCGACTCCTTGCGCACGGGCGCCTGACCGAGCCGGGTCGGGGAACCGCCCGCCGTGACCAGGTCGCTCGCCGTGCTTCGCCAGTCGACGGTCGGACGGATCGCCGCAAGGTTGACCTGGGTCTTGTACTTGTCAGCCACCCCGAGGATCGACTGGATGACCGACGTGGTCAACAGGTGCGGCACGAGCCCGAGATCGAGCAGCTTGGTGTGCGCCGCCCGGTAGTAGTGCTCCTCCAGCTCGACCCGCGGATCCGGTGTGTGCTCGATGACGGCGTCGCCCGAGTACTCCGCCGCCACCATTTCCGCCATCTGCTCGACCGAGAAGGACTCGGTGAACTGGTTGAAGACCCGGAACTCCCCGCGATCGGCCGGATGCTCGAGGGCGAGCTCGACGCAGGCAAGGGTGTCGAGGATGTTGAGCATGCCCCTCGTCTGTCCTCCCGCGCCGTAGACGGTGAGCGCGTGACCGGTCACCGCTTGGACGCAGAACCGGTTGAGGACCGTCCCGAACACCCCGTCATAGTCGAAGCGCGTCACGAGCTCCGGGTGCAGCGCGGTCTCTTCGGTCTCGCAGCCGTAGACGATCCCCTGGTTCAGATCGGTCGCCCGCAGGCCCCAGATCCGGCAGGCGAACATGATGTTGTGGCTGTCGTGGACTTTGGACAGGTGGTAGAAGGAGCCCGGCTGCTTCGGATAGGGAACGACATCGGTCCGACCGCGATGGGTGATCTCGATGTAGCCCTCTTCGATGTCGATATTGGGCGTGCCGTACTCGCCCATGGTGCCGAGCTTGACCAGATGGATGTCCCGATCCTGTTCGGCGATCGCATAGAGGAGGTTGAGAGTGCCCGCCACGTTGTTCATCTGCGTGTACACGGCGTGCTTGCGGTCGATCATCGAGTAGGGGGCAGACCGCTGCTCGGCGAAGTGCACCACCGCATCGGGGCGGAAGCTCGCGAGGGTCTCGCTCACGAAGACCGGATCGGTCAGGTCGCCCACGAACAGGTCGACGGTGAGGTCCGACACGTCGTGCCACCGTCGCACCCTTTGCTGCAGGCTCGCGATGGGCACGAGACTGTCGACGCCCATCTCGAGGTCGTACCCGCGTCGCGCGAAGTTGTCGACGACGCCGACCTTGTGCCCTTTGCGCGACAGGTACAGCGCCGTCGGCCATCCGAGATAGCCGTCGCCTCCCAACACCAGGACGTTCACGCGCACTCTCCTCGGTCCGAATCAGCGGGCGCCTGACCCGTGCCAGGCAGGCCGGGTCAGGCGAAACTATTTATCACCCCGCACCTTGGAATGAGCTGAGAGCCAGGTGCAAATTGACCGTCCGCTTACACAGAATTGACAGGTTGCTAACAATTGACGACCGGATGGCGCCACGGAGGATGCCCGGGGACGTCACTCCGCTGCTTCGTCGGTGACGAGCGCGATCGGCGCTCCGGGGTCGGCTTGTTCGACGCGCGGTGGTGCAACCTCGACGACCGGTGCCGGGTCCTCGAGCTGGAGGAGCTCGACGCGAGCCGGCGCGAGCTCGGCGGCCTGGACCGGACGGGTCGACGTCTCGACAAGTGGCGGCCGAGGCAGCTCCTTCACCGCGGCCCCGATGACCCCCATGTCGGCGAACTTCTGCGCGGTCTTCAATACCCGTCCCTCGAGGGAGCCGACCGCGTCGTTGTACGCACCGACCGCGCCAGTGAGCCCTCTGCCCACCCGCGAGAGGTGGTCACCGAAGGTCGAGAGGCGCTCGTAGAGCAACTTCCCGAGCGCCTGGACCTCCCGAGCGCTGTCGGCCATCTCCTCTTGCTGCCACCCGTAGGCCACCGAGCGCAAGAGCGCGATCAGAGAGGTCGGCGTCGCGAGGAGCACGTGGTTGGCGACCGCGTGCTCCATGAGGCCAGGTTCGTGCTCGAGCGCAGTGCTGAGCAGTGGGTCGCCGGGGATGAACGCGACGACGAACTCGGGAGACGAGTCGACGCGATTCCAATACTCCTTCTTCGACAGCGCGTCGACATGTGCTTTGACCTGGCGGCCGTGAGCGGCGAGGTGGGCGCGCCGCACGTCTTCGTCCTCGGCCTCGTTCGCGTCGAGGAAGGCCTGGAGCGGGACCTTCGCGTCGACGACGACGTTCTTCCCACCCGGGAGGTGGACGACGAGGTCGGGGCGGAGTCGCCCGGAGTCGGCATCGCTCGAGACCTGCTCGTCGAAGTCACAGCGTTCGATCATCCCTGCCATCTCGACGACCCGTCGGAGCTGGAGCTCGCCCCACCGGCCGCGGGTCTGCGGCGAGCGCAAGGCGGTCACCAGGTTGCGGGTCTCCTTTTGGAGCTGGTCGTGGGAGGACGAGAGCTGCTTCATCTGCTCGGTCAGCGAGGTGTACGCCCGCTGGCGCTCGACCTCGAGGCGCTGCATCCCCTCCTCGTACTTCCCGAGCTGGACCCCGATCGGCTTGAGCAGCTGCTCGATCGCCTCCTGGCGCTTGGCGAGCTCGCCATCGGCGGCCTGGCGCGTCTCGTTGAGCTTGGCGTCGGCCAGCTGGATGAACTGCGCGTTGTTCTGCGCGAGCGCGGCCGAGGACAGCCGGGCGAACTCGCCGGTCAGTTGGGCCCGGACCTCCTCGAAGGCCGCGGATCGCTCAGCGGCGGCATCGCGCTCGTGCCGGAGCTCGGCCGTGAGCCCGGCCAGGTCCCCTTCACGCGCGAGCAGCTCGCGCCTGGCGACCTCCAACTCGGCGCGGAGGTCCGCGAGGTCACCGGTGAGCCGTTCCACCTGGTCGTGAGCGGCCGCGAGCCTGGCCTCCGCGGCACGGGCGGCGGTGGCCTGCCCGGCGCGCACCAGCAGGCCGACGACCATGCCGAGCACGGCTCCGGCGGCCAGGCCGACGATGAGTCCGCTGATCATGGTGGGTCCTCCTCGGCTGGGCCCGGCGCTGACCGGTACGGGCCTCTCGGCCAAGCGTACCGACCGGGTCTGACAGGACCCGGGAGAGGGGCTCCCTCCCGAGGACGCGGATACGGTGAGGAGGATGGGCAACCCACTCGAACAGATCGACCGGATGCTCCTCCAGCTCTTTGCCATGGTCGGCGAGTCGGTCTCGGGTGCGACGCACGCGCTGCTCTCGGGGGACCGCGAGGCGGCCAAGGCGCTGGCCGACCGCGACGAGGTCGTCGACAACCTCTACCACGAGATCGAGCGCCTGACCCTCCAGCAGCTCACCGTCGGCGGGATCACCTCGCCAAACGATCTCCGATTCCTCGTCACGGTCATCCGGATGCTGCCCGACCTCGAACGCAATGGCGATCTTGCCGAGCACGTGGCGCGGCGCGCGGCGCGCGGACTCGGCGGCGAGCTCTCCGCCCGGAGCCGCGGCCTCGTCGAGCGCATGGGGGAGGTCGCCATCCACATGTGGCGCGCCACCACCGACGCGTACGCCGAGCGCCTGCCGATGGCCGCGTCGGTCGTCGACTCCCTCGACGACGAGATGGACGACCTGCACGTGAGCCTCACCGTGGAGGTGGTCGCCGGCACCATGCCGTTGCCGGTTGCCGTGGAGCTCGCGATGGTCGCCCGCTTCTACGAGCGCTTCGGCGACCACGCGGTGAACCTGGCGAAGCGGGTCACCGGCCTCGCCCCTGCCACGATCCAGTCGGGCTGAGTCCGTCGTGTGGCCGCTGTGCGCGGTCCGCTCAGGCGACGATGCCGAGCGAGAGCAACGACTCGGCGATCTGCACGGCGTTGAGCGCGGCTCCTTTGCGGAGGTTGTCACCGCTCACGAAGAGGGCCAGAGACCGACCGGTGGCGTCCGCCGCACGGACCCGCCCGACCAGTGTCGGATCGGTGCCCGCCGCCGTCAGCGGCGTGGGTGACTCGACCAGTCGGACCCCCCGGGCGCCTTCGAGGATCGATCGGGCCTGGGCCGGGCCGATCGGCTCGGCGAACTCCGCAACGATGGCGAGGGAGTGGCCGGTGAAGACCGGCACCCGCACGCAGGTGCAGGTGACCACCAGGTCGGGCAGCCCGAGGATCTTCCGGCTCTCGTCACGGAACTTCTGCTCTTCATTGGTCTCACCCGATCCGTCGTCGACCAGATGGCCCGCGATCGGGATCACGTTGTGGGCGACGACGTCGGGGAAGACGGACGGCTCCGGGAATTCGATGCTGCGGCCGTCGAAGGTGAGGGCGCCGGCCCGGTCGACCGACTTGGCGAGCTCGTCCTCGAGTTCCGCGACGCCGGCGAGTCCTGCGCCGGAGACCGCTTGGTAGGTCGCGACGACCATCCGGGTCAGCCCGGCAGCGTCGTCGAGGGGCTTCATGACCGGCATGGCGACCATCGTGGTGCAGTTGGGGTTGGCGACGATGCCTTTGCCGATCGACCCGAGTGCGGCCTCGTTGACCTCGGGGACCACGAGGGGGACATCCGGATCCATCCTCCAGGCGGACGAGTTGTCGACCACGACGGCTCCCGCGGCGGCGAACCGTGGGGCGAGCTCCCGCGAGGCGGCCGCACCGCTCGAGAAGAGTGCGATGTCGATGCCGTCCACGTCTGCGGTCGACGCGTCCTCGACCACCAGCTCCGAGCCCCGGAAGGTGAGTCGTCGCCCGACCGATCGGTGCGACGCGAAGAGGCGCAGCTCGTCGAGGGGGAAGGCCCGCGTCTCGAGCACCTCGCGCATGACCGACCCCACCTGCCCGGTCGCTCCGACCACACCGACTCGCATCGCCCCAGTGTAGGAGCCCTCCGGTCAGGCCAGCTCGAACGCCTCGTGCAGCGCGCGGACCGCTGTTTCCGCCGCGTCCTGGCGGACCATGCAGGAGATGCGGATCGACGAGGTCGAGATCATCTCGATGTTGATCCCTGCTGCCGCCAACGTCTCGAAGGTCAGTGCGGTGACCCCGGGGTGCGTCTTCATGCCGGCTCCGACGATCGACACCCTTGCGACGTCCGCGTCGCCGTCGACACCGGTGGCGCCGAGCTCGGGGACGAGGGACTCGCAGACCTCCGAGCTCACGGTGAGATCCTCGACGGGCACGGTGAAGGAGATGTCGGTGGTCCCGTGGAGCGAGGTGTTCTGCACGATCATGTCCACGTTGACGTTGCGGTCGGCGAGTACACGGAAGAGCCGTGCGGCGAGGCCCGGGCGGTCCGGGACGCCGATGACGGTGACCTTCGCCTCCGACTCGTCGTGCGTGACCGCGGTCACCACCGCCTGCTCCATGGTTGGCTCCTCGTCGTCGACCCAGGTGCCAGGCTCCCAGGTGAAGCTCGACCGTACATGCAGCGGCACGTGGTGGTTGCGGGCGAACTCCACCGAGCGCAGCGCCAGCACCCGCCCCCCACTCGCCGCGATCTCGAGCATCTCCTCGTAACTGATCCGTGGCAGCTTGCGCGCCCCGGGAACGATGCGCGGATCGGTGCTGAAGACGCCCGAGACGTCGGTGTAGATCTCGCAGGCGTCAGCTCCGAGCGCCGCCGCGAGGGCGACTGCCGTCGTATCGGAGCCCCCGCGGCCCAGGGTCGTGATGTCCCGCTCCTCCGACACCCCCTGGAAACCGGCGACCACCGGCACGCTGCCTGCCCGGAGGGACGCCTCGAGGCGGGCGGCACGGATCTCGACGATCTTGGCCCTGGTGTGAGCGGCGTCCGTGATGATGCCCGCCTGGCTGCCGGTGTAGGAGACGGCGTCCACGCCCAGATCGGCGAGGGCCATGCACAGGAGCGACATCGAGATCCGCTCGCCGGCGCTGAGCAGCATGTCGACCTCGCGTGTCGGCCGGACCGGGCTCACGTCCGCGGCCAGCCGGATCAGGTCGTCGGTCGTCTTCCCCATGGCGCTGACCACCACGACGACGTCGGAGCCCGCCCTGCGGGTCCTCGCCACATGGTCGGCGACCGCGCGGATCCGCTCGGCGTCGGCGACTGACGTGCCGCCGTACTTCTGGACCACGAGGGACATGGACGAAGGATAGAGCGCGCCTCATTGCTGGATCGCTGGATCACTGGATTGCCGGCCCGTCGTCGCGTGCAGTGGCCGCCGGCGGACCGGCTACCCTGATGCCCCGTGCCCACGGAGAAGCGCCAGCGTCAGAAAGCCGGCCGACAGGCGCGCCTCGCCGCCGAACAGAAGGTGAGGAAGCGCCGACAGAACATCCGTCGAAGCATCACGGTCCTGATCGCGGTCGGTGTCGTGGTCGCTCTTTCGATCTGGCTGTTCAGCCCGGGCTCGAAATCCTCGTCGGCGACGTCGACAACCACCTCGACGGTCCCGGGGGCGTCTTCGCAGGCCGCCCTCGAGCAGACCTGGAAGGCCGCCGGTTGTCCGACCAGTCCGACCGCGCAGCTGCCGAACCCCAGCTGGTCGTCACCGCCGCCCATGACGATCAACACCTCGAAGACGTACACGGCAGCGATCAAGACCGACGTCGGGACGATCACGGCGACGCTCGCTGCGAAGGCCGCGCCCGTTGCGGTCAACGACTTCGTCTTCCTGGTGACGAAGAACTACTACAACTGCGTGACCTTCCACCGGGTCATCCCGTCGTTCATGAACCAGACCGGCGACCCGACCGGAACGGGAACCGGCGGGGTCGGCTACACCGTGCAGGGCGAGGTGCCGGCCACCGCCACGCCGCAGTACCCGCTCGGATCACTCGCCATGGCGAAGACCTCGGCTGCCCCCAACGGTACCTCGAGCAACCAGTTCTTCATCGTGGCCGGATCCCAGGGCGAGAGCCTCCCCCCGCAGTACGCCCTCTTCGGCCAGGTCGTCTCCGGCCAGAACGTCGTCCAGAGGATCAACGCCGACGGTGACGCGGCCGACAACGGAACGCCGCCGAAGGTGATCCACCGTATCCTGACCCTCACGGTCACCGAGTCGTAGCCGCAGCGCGCCTCGCACGCTTCGCGCAACCCGCTCCCAAGGAGGACACCATGGCAGCACCGATCCCCGAGGCCGACGGTTCGAGCCCGAAGACCCAGCAGTTCTCCGAAGCTCCGCCGCTGGTCATCGACCCGGAGAAGCGCTACACGGCCGAGATGACGACGTCCAAGGGCACGATCACCATCGCGCTCGACGCCGTCGCCGCCCCGAAGACGGTCAACAACTTCGTCTTCCTCGCGCGATGGCACTACTACGACGACGTGGTCTTCCACCGGATCATCCCGGGGTTCATGGTCCAAGGCGGCGACCCGGAAGGATCAGGACGCGGGGGTCCGGGCTACCGGTTCGCCGACGAGCTGCCGGCTCCGGGCCGCTACGAGATCGGCTCCATCGCCATGGCCAACGCGGGGCCGGACACCAACGGGAGCCAGTTCTTCATCGTGACCGGCGCCGACGGAGTGGGCCTGCCTCCCAACTACTCCCTCTTCGGCAAGGTGGTCGCGGGGCTCGACGCGGTCAAGGAGATCGAGTCGGTCGGCAGCCGGTCGGGTGCACCGTCGGAGCCGGTGGTCATCGAGTCGGTGACCGTCACCGAGGCCGACTGAGCGACCTCGGGCACCGTCGGGATCAGGCGGGAAGCGCCCCGAGACCCGCGCCGGCCGGGGCGCCGTCGAGGAAGACGGCGACCGGAGCCGCGCCGTCGGCCCGCCAGGTCCCGTCGGGCTCACGGATGAGCGCGGACCGCTCCGGGATGCCCACCACCGGGGTACCGGCCGGGGCGAGGAGTACCGAGCGGTGCAGCTTCTCGCCGTGCTCGTCCTCGTGGGTGTCTCCGAAGTGGGGGACGACCGCGACCCCCGAGAGCAGGCCCAGCCCGATGGTCAGGCCACCGCCCCGGGCGTCCACCATCGGGTCGGTGAGCACCATCGCCGCTCCCGATGACCCGGCCACCACCGCCCCCGACTCCCACGCCTCGACCAGGGCCTGCCACACCTTCGAGTCCTTGAGCACACTTCGCACGTGCATCGGCGAGCTGCCGGCGAGGTAGATGAATCGAGCCCTGCGGAGCGCCTCGGCCGCACCATCGTCGTCGGCATCGCGTCGCGCGAGCACCATCAGCCCCTCGACGCTCGCACCCATCGGGGTGAACCATTCGCCCGCACGGAGCACGAGCCGCTCGGGATGCTCGTAGGCGGCGGCCGTCGGGAGCACGAGGACGTCGGTCGAGCCCGACCGCTCGAGGAGCTCCCGGTCGAAGGAGCAGCCCTCCTGCCATTCGCCGCCACCGACCAGGGCAAGGACTCCGGGCAGGGGTGTCATGTGCCAGACCTTAGAGGTCGCCGCCGGTGACCGGCCGCAAGACAGCGGGCGTCAGCCCCAGGACGCGTCGGCGTCGGCGCGACGCATCAGCCGACCCATCGCGTCGCCCACCTCGGTCGCGACGGCCAGTGCGTCCGGGAGGATCCCCATCCCCATGAAGCCGTGGACCTGGTCGTCGTAGCATCGCTCCACGACCTCGACGCCTGCTGCACGCAGTGTCGCCGCGTAGGCCATCCCCTCATCGCGCAACGGGTCGAAGCCGGCTGTCGCCACGAGTGCGGGAGCGAGATCGGCATGGTCGGCCGCGAGGAGTGGCGACGCCAACGGGTCCAGCCAGCGGTCGCTGTCGGGCAGATAGCACGCGCGGAAGAAGTCCATCTGCGCACGGGTGAGGAAGAAACCGTCGCGGAACGTCTCGACCGAGGCCGTCTCCAGTCGGAAGTCGACCGCAGGGTAGACCAGGCCCTGGGCAACCGGCGGCGGGGTCCCGTCCGAGCTGTCCCGAGTCGCCAGCGCGACCACCGCCGCGAGATTGCCCCCCGCACTGTCGCCCATCACGCCGACCCGGCCACTGCCGGCACCGAGCTCGTCGAGGTGCCCGTGCACCCACCGGTAGGCGCGCAGCGCGTCGTCGACGGCCGCCGGGAAGGGGGACTCGGGAGCGAGCCGGTAGTCGACCGAGACCACGATGCAGCCGCTGGCGACCGCCAGCAACCGGCACGACGCGTCGTGGGACGCGAGACTGCCGATGACCCAGCCCCCGCCGTGGTAGTAGACGATGACCGGTGGCCGTCGGCCGTCGGGAGCGGGCAATGCGGTCCCGAACTGCCGGTAGATGCGCAGGGCGATCGCCGGTTCGTCCCCCACACCGCGGATCACCCGACCCGTCACGTGGACGTCGGTGCGGATCGGCATCACGGCGCTCACCATGCGTTCGAATCCGGCGCGCAGTACCTCGGGCTCGATCGAGTCGAGCTCTTGACGACCGGACCCGGACTGCGGGTCGAAACGGGTGACGACCTCGAGAAGAGCCTGCACGCCGCGGCTCAGGATCCGCCCGTCTCGCTCGATCGGCGGTGGCGATCCGAAAAGGGAGAGGACCGCCTCGGGGTGCGAGAACGCAGCGGCGAGGATCCGCCCGGCGAGCGGCCACCGCTCGTGCCGGCGCTGGACACTGCGGTCGTAGAGCACACGCCGCCGAGCGCTTCCGCGCCGCATCCACGGAGGCCCTGCCGGCGGATCACCGATCGGCACGGATGCACCGTCGGTCCGGGCACGCACCGCCGTCGTGCGTCGACCGGCCTTCGCAGTCCCCGCGGCCGCCTTCGGGGCGGCACGCTTCCTTGCCCCCGATGCCCTGGCCGGGCCTCGGGCCTTCCCGCCCCTGTCCCCTCCGTCGTCGGCCACCGGCTCGCTCATCGCCACCATCGTGTCGGTAGGGTCGGCGAAAGGCAAGCGACACCGGGAGCGACAGGAGCCATGGGCAGACGACGTGGGCGGGGAGATCCGCTCGACCACTACCGCGGACGGTCCGCCCTCGTCACCGGTGCGGCATCTGGCATCGGCAAGGCGCTCGCGACCGAGCTCGTCGCTCGAGGTGCGAGGGTCGCCCTGTGCGACATCGACGGGGACCGGGTCGACGCAGTCGCAGAGGACCTCTCGGCACGCCACGGAACCGGCGGGCGCTCCGTCGCGACGGCGCGGGCTGTCGACGTACGCGACCCCGGGGCGGTCGCGACGACGATCGACGCATTCGCCGAGGAGCAGGGCGGGCTCGACTTCCTCTTCAACAACGCAGGGATCCCGATCGGCGGGGAGGCCCGCGAGCTCGGCGTCGACCACTGGCGGCGCGCTGTCGAGGTCAATCTGATGGGAGTGATCCACGGGATCGCCGCCGCCTACCCGCGCATGGTCGCCGCAGGCTCCGGGCACATCGTCAACACCGCGTCACTGGCGGGGCTCGTCCCGAGCCCGCTTCTGGTGCCCTACTCCACCACCAAGCACGCCGTGGTCGGGCTCAGCACGGGCCTGCGCATGGAGGCTGCGCCCCACGGGGTGCGGGTGTCGGTGGTCTGCCCCGGGCTCGTCGAGACGCCACTCCTCGACCGTGCAAACCCTGACGACCTGCCCCAGGTGACCTCGGCCCCTGACATCAGGGCGATGCTCACCCAACTGATGGGAGCGCCCTACCCCCCCGGCGCGCTCGCACGCGACGTCCTGATCGGGGTGGCACGGAACCGGGCGATGATCGTGACGCCCCGCCGGGCCCGGCTGGTGTGGGCGGTCGCCCGGATCTCCCCGTCGCTCCTCACCGAGCACGGCGGGCGAGCGCTGCCGGCGACGGACACGACGGACGTCCCTGCCTGACGCCCAGGTGGGCTGGGCGACACGGCGACCCCACCACTAGCATCGTTCCCCATGTCGATCGCACGTGTGGGAATTGTCGGTTCGGGGATCATGGGGTCGGGCATCGCCGAGACAGCCGCCACCAGCGGCTTCGAGGTCGTGCTGCGTTCTCGCAGCCAGGCGACCGCGGACGCCACGGTCGCCGCCCTCGAGAAGTCGCTCAACCGCCAGGTGGAGAAGGGCAAGCGGACCGCGGACGAGCGCGACAAGGCACTCTCGCTGGTCTCGGGCACCTCCGACCTCGGAGCCCTGAAGGGCACCGACCTGGTCATCGAATCGGTCGTCGAGGACCTCGCCGTCAAGAAGGAGCTCTTCAACGAGCTCGATCGGATCACTGGCGACGACGCGATCCTCGCCACCAACACCTCGACGCTGCCGGTGATCGAGCTCGCCATGCAGACCGGTCGCCCCGACAAGGTGTGTGGGGTGCACTTCTTCAATCCGGCACCGGTCATGTCGCTCGTCGAGGTGGTCCGGCCGCTCACCGCCTCCGACGAGACCATCGCCACGGCCCGAGGCTTCGCGGAGGCCTGCGGCAAGACCCCGGTCGAGGTCAAGGACCAGGCCGGCTTCATCGTCAACGCCCTGCTCTTCCCCTACCTCAACAACGCCGTCCGCCTCTACGAGCAAGGAGTGGCCTCAGTCGAGGACATCGATGTGGCGATGAAGGGCGGGTGCGGTTTCCCGATGGGCCCGTTCGCCCTCCTCGACCTGGTCGGGCTCGACACCTCGCTCGCGATCCTCGACGCTCTCTACGCCGAATTCCGCGATCCGAACTACGCGGCGGTCCCCCTCCTCAGGCGGATGGTCACTGCGGAGCAGCTCGGCCGCAAGTCCGGTCAGGGCTTCTTCGACTACCACAAGAAGTAACCCCCAATACCGAGCGCAGACCCCGGGCCCGGGACCGGCCACAATGGTGGGATGACCGACGCCGACCCGGGAACCAGCCGCACACGGGACAAGCCATGGGTGATGCGGACCTACTCCGGTCACTCCACCGCCAAGGCATCCAACCGGCTCTACCGGACCAACCTGGCCAAGGGTCAGACCGGGCTCTCGATCGCCTTCGACCTGCCGACCCAGATCGGCTACGACCCCGACGCACCTGAGGCGGTCGGGGAGGTCGGCAAGGTCGGCGTCCCGGTTGCGCACCTCGGACACATGGCCGAGCTGCTCGACGGCATCCCGGTCGAGTCGATGAACACGTCGATGACGATCAATGCGACGGCCGGCTGGCTGCTCGGCCTCTACCTTGCGAACGCCGAAGACCGCGGCGTCGATCCGGCGGTTCTTGCCGGCACCACCCAGAACGACATCGTGAAGGAGTACCTCTCGCGGGGTACGTTCATCTACCCGCCGATGCCGAGTCGACGGCTCACCGTTGACACCATCGCCTACACGGTCCGCCACGTCCCGAAGTGGAACCCGATCAACGTCTGCAGCTACCACCTCCAGGAGGCGGGCGCCACCCCGAATCAGGAAGTCGCATACGCGCTCGCCACGGCAATCGGGGTGCTCGACGCGGTGCGCGCCTCGGGACAAGTCACCGAGGACGAGCTGCCGTCTGTCGTCGGGCGCATCTCCTTCTTCTGCAACGCCGGGGTGCGCTTCGTCGAGGAGACCTGCAAGATGCGGGCATTCACCCGGCTCTGGGACCGGATCTGCTCGGAGCGATACGGAGTCGGCGACGAGAAGCTGCGCAGGTTCCGCTACGGCGTCCAGGTCAACTCGCTCGGACTCACCGAGGAACAGCCCGAGAACAACGTTCCCCGCATCGTCCTCGAGGCGCTCGGCGTCCTGCTCTCGAAGGACGCGAGGGCCCGTGCGCTCCAGCTGCCGGCGTGGAACGAGGCGCTCGGACTCCCGCGGCCGTGGGATCAGCAGTGGTCCCTCCGCATCCAGCAGATCCTCGCGTTCGAGTCGGACCTCCTCGAGTACGAGGACCTCTTCTCGGGATCGAAGGTGATCGAGGCGAAGACGGACGAGATCGCCGAGGCGTCCTGGGTCGAGCTCGAGGACGTCCTCGGGCTCGGCGGAGCCTTCGAGGCCATCGACGAGATCAAGTCGCGCCTCGTCGGTAGCCAGTCGGACCGGGTCCGTCGCATCGAGAACGGCGAGCTGCAGGTGGTCGGGGTCAACTGCTTCACCGAGACCGCTGAGTCCCCGCTCACGACCGGCTCGGGCGAGCACGGCGAGGGCACGTTCCTCCGGGTCGACCCTGCCGTCGAGACCGAGCTGCGTGCCGACGTCGCAGCGTGGCGCAGCGCGCGGCGATGGAGCCGCGGTCGGCCGGGCCCTCGACGAGCTGCGGCGGACCGCCGAGGGCACTGGCAACCTCATGCCCGCCACCATCGCGCTCGCCCATGCCGGCGGGACGACCGGTGAGTGGGCCGGCGCACTGCGCGAGGTCTTTGGGGAGTACCGGGCGCCGACGGGAATCCGCGGGGGGGTCGGACACCGCGGTGAAGCCTTTCACTCGGTGATCGTGCGTTCGAAGGAGCTCGCCGAGCGTTCAGGCGGACCTCCCCGCCTGCTCGTCGCGAAGCCCGGGCTCGACGGCCACTCCAACGGGGCCGAGCAGATCGCGGTGGCGGCTCGTGATGCCGGCTTCGAAGTCATCTACCAAGGCATCCGGCTCACTCCGGCAGAGATCGCCGCCGCGGCCCGGGACGAGGACGTCGACGTGGTCGGCATCTCGATCCTGTCAGGTAGTCACCTCGAGCTGGTGCCCGAGGTCGTCGACCGCGTCCGTGCGGCCGGGGTCGACGCCCCGATCGTGGTAGGCGGGATCATCCCGAGCGAAGACATCGAGGTGCTCACCGGCAAGGGTGTCGCGCGGGTCTATACCCCGAAGGACTTCAAGCTCGGCGACATCATGGGCGACATCGTCGGCCTCGCCGAGGAGCACCGCACCGCGCGGGCCAGCTGAGCCGGCCGCAGCACTCGGTCGTCAGCGGGCGGCCGCAGCACTCGGTCGTCAGCGGGCGGTCAGCGGGCGGTCACGTCGGGCGGTCGCCGGAGCGGACCACCACCGCCCGGAGAACCGCCAGGCGGGCGTGCGTTCGACGAGCGGCACGGCCGATGCCTGCCGCGGCCACACCTGGTCGACCGCGGCGGCGATGACCGCGAGCACCACGGGGTCGATCTCGTCACGTGTGGGCAGCAACTGGCTCACAGCGGCATGTTCCCGTGCTTGCGCTTCGGCAGTTCCTCGCGTTTGGACACGAGGAGGGCGAGGCTGCGCACGAGGATCCGGCGCGTGTCGGCCGGGTCGATCACGTCGTCGACGTAGCCGCGCTCGGCTGCCGCATAGGGGTTGGCGTACCGCTCTGTGTACTCCTCGACGAGCTCCTTACGGCGTGCGACCGGATCGGGCGCCTCTGCGAGATCGCGCCGGTAGACGATCTCGACAGCGCCCTCTGGTCCCATGACCGCGAGTTCGGCCGACGGCCAGGCGTAGGCCAGGTCGGCGCCGATCGACTTCGAGTTCATGACCACGTACGCGCCGCCATAGGCCTTTCGGGTGATGATCTGCACACGGGGTACCGTCGACTCGCAGTATGCGTAGAGCAACTTCGCGCCGTGCCGGATGATGCCGCCGTACTCCTGGTCGGTGCCGGGCATGAAGCCCGGGACGTCGACGAATGTGACGAGCGGAATGTTGAAGGCATCGCAGGTGCGCACGAACCGGGCGCCCTTCTCGGAGGCGTCGATGTTGAGCACGCCGGCCAGCATCTGGGGCTGATTGCCGACGATGCCGACCGAACGCCCGTCGATGCGGGCAAAGCCGCACACCAGATTCATCGCCCAGTGATGGTTGACCTCGAAGAATTCGCCATCGTCGACGACTGCTTCGATGACCTGCTTCATGTCGTAGGGCTGGTTCGGCGAAGTGGGCATGAGGTCGGACAGCTCGGGGGTGAGCCGCTCAGGATCGTCACCCGAGGCGATGAGTGGAGCCTCCTCCAAGTTGTTCGAGGGGAGGAATCCGAGCAGGTAGCGAACGTCGTCGAGGCAGGCCTTCTCGTCGGGGGCGACGAACGCCGCGACACCCGACTTCGTCGCGTGACTCATCGCGCCACCGAGCTCCTCCAGGGTCACGTCTTCGCCGGTCACCGTCTTCACCACGTCGGGACCGGTGATGAACATGTGGCTCGTGCCCTGCACCATGAAGATGAAGTCCGTCATCGCGGGGCTGTAGACCGCTCCACCAGCGCAGGGGCCGAGGATGACACTGATCTGAGGGATGACCCCCGAGGACTGCGCATTTCGATGGAAGATGCCACCGTAGGAGTGGAGAGAGACAACACCTTCTTGGATGCGGGCGCCCGCGCCGTCGTTGAGGCCGATCATCGGGACACCGATCGACGCAGCGAGATCCATCACCTTGTGGATCTTCTCGGCGAACACCTCGCCGAGCGCGCCTCCGAAGACGGTGAAGTCTTGGCTGAAGACGCACACCCGGCGACCGTCGACCGTCCCGAATCCCGTGATGACCCCATCGGTGTAGGGCCGGTTCTCCTCGAGCCCCATTCCATGCGCTCGGTGCCGAGCGAGCATGTCGAGCTCTTGGAAGGAGCCGTCGTCGAGCAGGTAGTCGATCCGCTCGCGGGCAGTCATCTTCCCCTTGGCGTGGTGCTTCTCGACCGCACGCGGCGAGCCCGCGTTGCGGGCGAGTTCCCGCCGTTCGGCGAGCTCGGCGAGGCGTTGGGTCATCGGGTGATCCATGGGCGGAAGGCTACAGCTCTGGCATCGGCGCCTCGATTCTGCGCGAGATCGGAAGTGCGGACCTAGATTCGGTCGGATGTCGACGTTCGACCGGGAGCTCGAGCATCGATTGCGGGCTGCGGCATTCGACTTTCTGGATCGACTGGCGGACGTCGATGCCCCGCTCGTCCGCCAAGCCGACCTCGTCGGTTTCGTCTTCGATGGAGCCGCTCGCAGGCTCATGGCGACCCAACAGGGCATTTGGAAGCCCAAAGGACTGCATGCTGCGCTGAGCATCCGCACCGTGTACGCCCCCGATCCGGCCCGACGTCCCTACGACGACGTCCCCGGAACCGACGGGTACCTCCGCTACAAATGGCGCGGGACGGAGAGCGGACATCCTGACAATCGCGCTTTGAGGGTGGCGATGGTCGAACAGCTCCCCGTCATCTGGTTTCACGGGGTGGCCCGCGCCGTCTATCTCCCCATCTACCCGGTGTGGCTCGCCGCCGAGGAGCCTTCTGCCTGCCAGTTCGTCCTGTCTCTCGATATGGAGTCGCTCCAGGCATGGACCGAGCTCTCGGATCGGGATCCGGAGCTGCTCCGCTCCTACGCGGAGCGGACAGTTCTCGCCCGGTTGCACCAGCCGCTCTTCCGCCAGCGGGTGCTCGTCGCCTATGACAACCGTTGTGCGTTGTGCAGCCTGCGACACACTCGCCTGCTCGACGCCGCACACGTCCTCCCAGATGCAGCCGGCGGTCAGCCCGTAGTGACCAACGGCATCGCCATGTGCAAGATCCACCACGCCGCCTACGACGCGGACATCTTCGGGATCTCACCCGAGTATGCGGTCGGCGTGCGTCAGGACGTCATGTCCGAGATCGACGGTCCGACTCTCAGATACACCCTGCAGGCGATCGATGGAACGACGATCGAGCTGCCGAAGCAGCGGCGCGCTCGTCCGGACCGGGATCTACTCGACATCCGATGGAAGCAGTTCCTCGAGGCCGTCTGACGGAACCCTCGATGACACCGTGATCGGAGCGGTCGCCTGGTCGGGGTCAGTCGTTCCGAGTAGGTCCATCTGTCCTGGTCGGCGACCACCCTCCGTGGGATGAACGGGGAATGGTTCCTGACCAGCCAATTCACCACCGCCGGATCAGCCTGCTCGGCGACATTTCCTGTGATGGTGCTGACGAACGACGGGACCGCTCACTCACGAACGTCCAGGTTCATCGTCCAGGTTCATCGTCCAGGTTCATCGTCCAGGTTCATCGTCCACGGAGGACTTTGTTCTGTGCACATACATCGCTATACATCACTAGATGTATGTACTCCAAACGCTTGTCACGGGCGTCCACGCTGGACCCCGGGATGGTCTCGGAGTGTCCTCAGACGGAGGTCGGTCGGCCTGCTCACTCGGTTCCCAGGGATCGATCCGGTAGTCGCCAAGCGCGAATTCGCAGGCCGGCGCCACCGTCCAGCGCGGCGAGCTCGTCCGATTGGTCAGTTCCGGTCGTGCCGACCTGGAGGAGGACCACCTGGTCGGCCCACCTCAAATTGGCAGATTGGCGCGCTTCGCCAGGCGCGACGACAACTGTTCGACCAAGCATCGCCGCCAGCCTGCCTTCGGGACCACCGACAGGATCAGCGCACCGGTCGTCCGGTTGCCTCGAGTTCGCGGATGCGATCGATCATCGGGATCGCGGCGGACGTGCCCGGAGAGGACGCCGGGCCGCACCCTTCCAAGAGGCGCGGCCGGAGTCGTTGCCCTCGCCTACTCCTCGACGAGCTCGATGAGCGTGCCGAACGCACCCTTCGGGTGGACGAATGCCACAGTCGTGCCACGCGAGCCGGGACGCGGCGCCTGGTCGATCACCTGGCCGCCGTGGTCCTTCACCGACTGGAGTGCTGCACCGCAGTCCGCGACGCGGTACCCGACGTGATGGATCCCTTCGCCCTTCTTTTCGAGGTACTTCGCGACCGGTGAGTCCGCGGACGTCGGAGTGAGCAACTGGATGTAGCTGTCGGCCACCTTGAGGAGCGCCTCTTCGACGCCGTCGGAGTCGACGCGCTCGCGGTGTGCGACCGTGGCTCCGAACGTTCCCGCGTAGTAGGCGACGGCGGCGTCGAGATCGCGAACGGCGATTGCGACGTGGTCGAGCTCGGTGAACATCGGCGCTGTCACGCCCCCCGCCTTCGGAACAGCGTGATTCGGTCCTCGCCCACCCGCGCACGGAATTCGGGGTCGTCGATGCCCATCCCTTCTTCGGGGGCAAGGCACAGCACCCCGATCTTCCCCTCGTGCAGGTTCTGGTGGACCTGGTAGGCGGCGTCGCCGACCTCGTCGAGCGGGTGGACCGCGGAGAGCGGCGGGATGATCCTGCCCTCGCACACGAGCTGATTGGCATCCCAGGCCTCGCGGTAGTTGGCGAAGTGGGAGCCCCGAATGGTCTTCAGCTTCATCCAGAGGTGGCGGTTGTCGTACTCGATCATGTAACCCGAAGTGGCAGCGCACGTCACGATCGTGCCACCCCGTTTGGCGGCGAAGACCGATGCACCCATGGTCTGGCGCCCCGGGTGTTCGAAGACGATGTCGACATCCTCACCGACCAGGGCACGGATGTCCTTGCCCAAGCGGCGCCACTCCGACTCGTCCTGGGTGTGCTCGTCCTTCCAGAAGCGGTAGCCAGCCACCTTCCGGTCGATAACCGCCTCGACGCCGAGCTCGTGGAGGAGCTCGACCTTCTCGGGAGAGGAGACGACCCCGACCGGAGTGCCTCCCCCGTTGAGGACGTACTGCACTGCGTAGGCGCCGAGCCCGCCGGACGCGCCCCACACCAGCACCTTGTCGCCCTGACCCATGTGCGCACCGTTCTTCGAGACGAGCATGCGGTACGAGGTCGAGTTGCACAGTGCGTTGCAAGCCGCCTCCTCCCAGCTCAGGTGCGCGGGCTTGGGCATCAGCTGGTTGGCTTTGACGACGGCGAGCTCGGCGAGGCCACCGAAGTTGGTCTCGAAGCCCCAAATGCGCTGGTTGTCGGCGAGAATCGAATCGTCGTGCGAGCTCGGGCTCTGGTCGTCGACGTAGTTGCAGTGGACGGTCACCTTGTCGCCGGGCTTCCAATTGCGGACCGCCGAACCGGTCCGCAGTACGACCCCCGCGGCGTCAGAGCCGACAACGTGGACGTCGAGCGCGTGACGCGCACCCCAGCTGCTTTCCTTGCCGAGCCGGTCGAGGAACCCGAAGGTCGGGAGCGGTTCGAAGATCGAAGTCCACACCGTGTTGAAGTTGATGGCGCTCGCCATCACCGCGAGGTAGACCTCGTCGGGCGCGAGCTCCGGCACCGCGACCTCGCCGACCTGCAATGACTTTCGCGGATCCTTGTCGGCCGTGTCGAGGCCCTCGAACATCGAGACGTCGCCGCGCCTCACGAATGCGGCCTTGTACGACGCGGGCAGTTCGCTCGACGCGATGGCATCGCCGGATGCGCCGGACAGGACGGCTTCGAAGATCTCCTCCATGGTTTCGGAGGATAGCCGCCGCTGCCTGGTCGTCCAGGGTGGTGTTCCGGCGTTGATCGCTCTTGCCGTCGACGCCGTATCATGGTGATCCGTCGAGGCGGACCCATGGGGGGATCGTCGCTTGGATCGGCCAGCAGGCCACGGAGGTCGTCATGTCCGGAACCGTCATCGTCGCAGGAGCCCGCACCCCGATCGGCAAGCTCTCGGGAGCGCTCGGCGGGTTCGCGGCCACCGAGCTCGGCGGGTTTGCAATCGCGGGCGCGCTCGAGCGGGCGGGGATCAAGCCGGAGCAGGTCGACTACGTCTTCATGGGCCAGGTGCTGCAGGCAGGCGCCGGACAGATCACCGCACGCCAGGCGGCTGCGAATGCCGGCATCCCGATGACGGTGTGCGCGACCACCATCAACAAGGTCTGTCTCTCGGGTCTCAACGCGATCTATCTCGCCGACCTCATGATCAATGCGGGCGAAGCGGAAATCGTGGTGGCGGGCGGCATGGAGTCGATGACCCAGGCGCCCTACCTGCTTCCGGGCGCGCGCGCCGGTTATCGGCTCGGTGACGGGACGATCGTCGATTCGATGATGTACGACGGGCTGTTCTGCGCGTTCGACCAATGCGCGATGGGTCTCGGCACCGAGCGCTACAACGGAGCGGACGGTGTCTCACGGGAGCGACAGGACGCGTTCTCTGCGCTCAGCCACGAGCGCGCCGCGGCTGCGATCAAGAGCGGGAAGTTCGCCGAGGAAATCGTCCCGGTGAGCGTGCCGCAGCGGAAGGGCGATCCACTGGTCGTCGACACCGACGAAGGGGTCCGGCCAGAGACGACCGCCGAGTCCCTGGGCAAGCTCCGTCCCGCCTTCGACAAGGAGGGAACCATCACGGCTGGCAACGCCTCGCAGATCTCCGATGGTTCGGCGGCGGTCATCGTCATGTCGAAGGCAAAGGCCGACGCCCTCGGAGTCACGCCGCTCGGCGAGCTGGTCAGCTACGGCCAGGTCGCAGGTCCCTCGCCGTCGCTCCTGCACCAGCCGAGCCACGCCATCAAGGTCGCCCTCGAGAAGGGCCGACTCGCGGTTTCGGACATCGACCTCTTCGAGATCAACGAAGCGTTCGCCGCGGTCGGGCTGGCCTCTGCGGATGACCTCGGCATCGGCGAGGACGTGACCAATGTCAACGGTGGCGCGATCGCGCTCGGCCACCCCGTCGGGATGTCCGGAACCCGCGTCGCGCTCACCGCACTGCTCGAGCTCAAGCGGCGCGGCGGCGGGACCGCGGCGGTCAGCCTGTGCGGCGGAGGCGGCCAGGGCGACGCGGCCGTCCTGCGGACGCTGTAGCCCGACCGGAGGCCATCTGATTGAGTAGACGCGGACCTCGGCTCAGTAGGGCGGTCTGAACAGCCCGACGAGCGTGCCGGTGGCGGGCATGGCCTCTGCCCACGAGCCGATCGGCAGCGCGATCACCGCGACCGAACAAGTCGGATACTCGCGACCCTCGAGTGCAGCACGTCCGGCTGAGGCGCCGACGTTGTCGGCGTCACCATCGCCCTCGGCGAGCAGCTCCCAGGCGAGGCGCACGATGGTCGGATTGTGCCCGACCACGAGCGCGCTGGTGACCGCGTCATCGATCTCGCACACCACACGTAGGACGACGTCGGTCGTCGCGTCGTAGAGCGAGCGGAAAGATTCGACCGGCAGTCGACCCCCCATCCCCTTGCTCACCAGATCGGCCGTCTGACGGGTCCGCACCGCGGCCGAGCACAGCGCGAGCTCGGGTGCGTGGACTCCACGGAGACCGAGCGGACGCGGCTTTTCGGCGAGGCGCGCCCCGAGCGCGCTTGCATCACGGCGACCGCGTGCTGTCAGTGGGCGTTCGCTGTCGCTCCCGCCCCTCGGCGCATCTGAGGCGGCCTTCCCGTGGCGGAGCAGCCAGAGGTGCCTGACCTGCTCCCCGATGCGCTGCGGCATATCCCCATCGTGCCTCACCCGATCCGAGCGGTGCTCAGGCCTCCACCACGCGACGACCCTCGAGGGCACGACCCAAGGTCAGCTCGTCCGCATACTCGAGGTCTCCACCGACCGGGAGCCCACTTGCGATCCGCGTCACCACAAGACCGAGCGGATTGAGCAGACGCGCGAGGTACATGGCAGTCGTCTCGCCTTCGAGGTTCGGATTGGTGCAGAGGATGGCCTCCTTGATGCCCTCCTCGTCGATCCGCGCAAGCAGTTCACGGATACGGAGCTGATCGGGTCCGATGCCTTCGATGGGATTCAGTGCACCTTGCAGCACGTGGTAGGTGCCGGAGAATTCGCCGGTCCTCTCGACGGAGACGATGTCGCGGGGATCCTCGACGACGCAGACCGAGGCGTGGTCACGTCGTGCGTCGGAACAGATCGCGCACAGCCCGCCTTCGGCCACGTTGAAGCACCGTGTGCAGAGGGTGATCCGCTCTTTGACCGCGACGATCGCCTCCGCGAGGCGCATCGCATCCTCGGGTGCGACCTTGAGGAGATGGAAGGCGATGCGCTGGGCCGACTTCGGGCCGATGCCCGGCAGCCGTCCGAGCTCGTCGACGAGCGACTGGAGTGGTCCGGTGAAGACCGCCACCTAGCCCACCTCCTCCGCCCCCGGAAACGCCTCGCGGAGCCGTGCTTCCGCCGAAGTGTCGACGTCGGCGATCTCGAGATTGTCGACGTCGAGCAGCTCTTCGATCGGCTCGGCCTCGTCGTCGGCGCCGGTCGGCGACTCGCCGGGTACCGGCTCACCCGACGGTGGCCGGGCCCGCCCGCCGCTCCGGACCGGCGGTGCGACGGGATCGGCCGTCGCACCGGCGTCGACCACCAGCGTGAGCCCGATCGGCGAGCCGAAGTGGGAGGAGAGCGCCGTCTCGATCTCGCCGCGGAGCTCCTCGCAGCGCTCGCGGTGGATCTCGTTCGGGAGTCCGAAGAGCGCCCGGTCGCCGTCGACACCGACGAAACGGCCGGCCTGATAGAGCGCCTTCGCCTTCGGGCGGAGCCGACCGATCACGTGGTCGCCCCATGCCTGGACGAGCTCGTCGCGGCTCGGGAGGGACACCGGACCACCCGCCGGCGTGGGCGCTGGCTCTTCCAGCAGGCGAGAAGCCGCGCTCGCGACAGCGGGCTCCGGTGGCAGTTCTTCACGGGGAGCCGAATTCGGCAACGATCGCCTGCGGACCGCGCCGAGCGTCATGGTGGGCGTCGTCGGACGGCCGGTCGCGACCTCGGTCGGTGCGGCAACTGGCTCCGCAACGGGCCCTTCGTCGACCGCCCCGACGGCAGGTTCGGGAGCCTGCAAGGGAGGTGGCTGACGGGACGCTGGACGGTCCGCGCCGCGTGGTCCCGCAGCGGCCTCGAGCCGTTCGATGCGCGTGAGAAGCGCTTCGGGCGAGTCGTCGGCCTCGGGGTGGGCGAGCCGCACCAGTGCCACCTCGAGGTTGACCCTCGGATCCGGCGAGTCGCGCATGGCGACCTGCGCGCGCCCGAGCGTCTCGGTCGCACGGACGAGTGCAGCCAACCCGACGCGGTCGGCCAGTCCCGTGATCGGATCGCCCGGGGAGCCTGTGTCGGCGACGAGCTCCGGTGCCACGAGGGACAAGAACCCCTGCCGGAGCCGGTCCACCAGGTCGACCGCGAGCTGCTGGGGGCTGAAGCCTGCAGCTGTCAGATGGGCGACGGCGACCATCGCACGACTGACGTCGCGCTCGGCCAGTGCCTCGACGATCTCGTCGACCTCGGGTAGGTCGTCTTCGACCTCGTCGGAGGCGAGGACCTGGTCGAGAACGGAGAGTGCGTCTCTGGCGGAGCCACGACCTCGGCGCACAGCCAGGTCGATCGCCGCGTCGGTGAGCTCGAGCCCGGCGTCCTCGCGGACCTGGTCGAGCAGGTCGCCGAGCGTGTCTTGCCCGAGCAGTCGGAACTCGAAGTGCTGGGTCCGGCTGCGGATCGTGGGGAGCACCTTCTGCGGGTCGGTCGTCGCGAGCACGAAGACCACGTGCGACGGCGGCTCCTCCAAGGTTTTGAGCAGGGCGTTGGACGCCGCGGTCGAGAGCATGTGGACCTCGTCGACGATGTAGACCTTCTGCCGTCCCGGTGTGCCGAGCGCCGCGTGCGAGACGAGGTCGCGCATCGCTTCGACCCCGTTATTGGACGCTGCGTCGAGCTCGTGGACGTCCAAGGACGTCCCCTTCGTGATCTCGATGCAGGAGACGCAGACCCCGCACGGCTCGCCGTCGTGAAGGTCCGTGCAATTGAGCGCCTTTGCCAGGATTCGGGCGGTCGATGTCTTGCCAGTCCCGCGTGGTCCGCTGAAGAGGTAGGCGTGCGCGACGCGACCGTCGCGGACCGAGTTGCGGAGTGCGAGAACGACGTGGTCCTGTCCGCGGACCTCGGCGAAGCTCGACGGCCGGAAGCGCCGGTAGAGCGCCTGGTACGGCGGGTCGTCGGTCGGCTCGGCCATGTGCGGTGAGCCTAATCGGGCACACGTCGGCCCCTCCCCGGACCGGACGACGACCGTGGTCATTCCTCGACGACGGTCACCGCTGCCTGTGCTCCGGGTGTCCGGTGCGACGGCCAGATTGACTGCGGCACACGAGCCAACCCGCTGAGAGCTGCTGCCTTCCGACCCTGACTCGATTCACAGGAGCTCGTTGCGCAGGACCCAGCCGTCGCACCCGACACCGGGCGCTCCGCGATCGTACCGCCGTGATCGGAGGTCGGCGGATGGCGGTCGGCGGCCTCCGGTGATGCGGACGGGGCCGAGGGCTGAGGGAGGGGCAAAGGGGGAGGGACCCCGTGGGGGGCGGAGTAGCCTGTCGAAGCTCGAAGACCTGGCCACCGCGGGTCGGCTCGGGTGTCGGGAGGTGTGCGAGAGCGGCCGAATCGGCACGACTGGAAATCGTGTGTGGGGCAACCCACCGTGGGTTCAAATCCCACCGCCTCCGCCATGAGGATTGATCGTGGACGTTGAGTCCTCCGGAGGCGCGGCCGAGGCATCCATCGACGATGCCGAGGCGATGGGGCTGGCCCTCGCGGAGGCCGGTCGCGCTCCGGCGCACGGCGACGTACCGGTCGGGGCCGTCGCGCTCTACGACGGTGCGGTGATCGCGACCCGCCACAACGAGCGCGAGCTGCGGAGCGATCCGTTCGCCCACGCCGAGCTGTTGGCCCTGTCCGACGCCGCGACCGTCGTCGGTTCGTGGCGGCTCACCGGTGTCACCCTGGTCGTGACGCTCGAACCGTGCCCGATGTGTGCAGGGGGTCTCGTCGCGAGTCGGTTGGGTCGGCTCGTCTACGGGGCTGCAGACTCGAAGGCGGGCGCCTGCGGATCGCTGTACAACCTGTGTGCCGATCCGAGGCTCAACCACGAGGTGCCGATGACCGCCGGGGTGCGGGCGGACGAGGCGTCCGCGCTGCTCTCGGCGTTCTTCGCCCACCGTCGCCGCGAGTAGCCTTTCGGCCGGAGGGATGCGAGAGTGGCCGAATCGGGCGGTCTCGAAAACCGTTGTGCCTCATGGGTACCGTGGGTTCGAATCCCACTCCCTCCGCTCTGTGATGTCCCACGACATGGGCAACTGCTGTCGCGAGACATCGTGGACAGTGGTCGGTGCCGCGGCTGTGGTTGATCGACCTTGGTCGGATCAGCCGAAACCGGACCAGGAGGATCGATCGATCGCTGCCTGCCGGACGTAGACTGCTGTGGCAAGAATTCTTCGACGCGAACGGGGGAAGACCTGACCGTGAGAAGAGCTCGTTTCCCCTTCGCTCTGTCTCTCCCCTTCATCGTCGTCGCGCTCGTGGCCCTGCCAACTCCGGCCAGTGCGCGCACCACTCCCGTGACCGGCACCTATGCACTCGTCGTCACATGGTCCGGCCTACCGCCGACCAACCTGACGCTCAAGCTTCACAGGAGTGGTCACTGCTCGCTGACGCCATGGGTGCTGAGCCACCACAATTCCTGCGTATGGACAGTGGGGACAAAGGCGTCATTCGACATGACCTTGAGCAATCCCGCACTCCCGTCCGCCACGTACACAGGGCTCGTGACATCGACCGGACTCAACAGCGCGAGTGCACCGGGCTCGGTCTCGAACTCAGTCGGCGCCAGCGGAACGTGGTACGCCACAAGAGGCTGACCCCACGGTGTCGCACTTGTTCACGAGTTGGGACCGAAGCGGTCCCAGTCCCAGTTCATCATCGACTCGAACGGAGCGGCCAGCACGACACGCGACGGCGCGTCGGACCAGTGCCCGTCGACGAGTGGCGCAACGTGCCGGCCGACGACGGAGGGTTCATCGTCGAGGTAGCAGACGGTCATCCGGAACCTGCCTTCGGTGAACATGGTGCGCCTCATCAGGCCGGACGTGGCAAAAATCCAGACGCCTGCAACGCCCGGCACCGACACAAGCTCCGGCACGATGTCGACGTGCATCTTTTGAAGGAAGTCGTCCTGGTCGGCGCCGCGTGTGAGTTCTTCGACGAGCAGGTAGAGGCCCCGGTGGGGCCGGAAAGGGACGACCTCTGGTGAGACGAGGACACGTGGCGCGACGTGGGCCTCGAGAAGGGTCAGCGCACCCTTGTACTGGGAGGGCAGCGACTCCGGGAAACGCCCGAGCTCGGCCAGGTGGTCCCCCAGCCGGATGAATTCGTCGACGGTCCGATCGACGGGATCGCCCATCAGGTACAACACGACGTGGTCGACGAGCGACCACCCGTCGGCGCCGCCCGCCCGCGCGGCGCGGCACGCCGACGTCGAGGCCCACCGCTGTCCGTGGATCATTCCCGGCAGCTGGTACTGCTCCGGCAGGTGGTCCAACTGGTGCCACTCGAGGTACGGACGGTCGTCTCCGGTCGTCGAGGGATGGGAGAGCGAGAAGAACCCGACCTTGACCCGGTTCATCGGACCTCCGTGCGGGTCGTCGGCTCCATCCCTCGGACGAGCTCGGCCATCGCCGCCAGCTGCTCGAGATAGTGGGCGAGGGAGTGGTGCACGAACCCCAGCTGGAGGCCGGTCGCCCCGGCCTCGGTCAGTCGGTGCACCACCTTCCTCGTACCGTCGGGATCTCCGAGTGGATCGAGGGGCCGACCGTTCTGCAGGATCACTTCGAGTGAGCCCGTGCGCTCCGCCCAGGCCGCCGTGTCCCGGGCGCGTTCGATCATCGCGGCCACGTCGACAGCTCTGATCGAGAAGGGCACCCAGCCGTCGCCGAGCTCCACCGCTCGCCGGAGCGACCGGGCCGTCCGACCGCCGATCCAGATCGGAACTGCGGACTGCCGTGCGCAGGGATCGAGTACCACGTCCCCATAGTTGAAGTACGTCCCCTCGTAGGTCGGTCGCTCGGTCGAGAGGGAGACGCGCAGCGCGGAGATCGCGTCGTCAGCGCGGGCCCCACGGTCGACGAAGGGAGCTCCGAGGAGTTCGAACTCCTCCTCGAGCGAACCGACACCCAGACCGAGGATCAGGCGCCCTCTCGCCACCTGATCGAGCGTTCCGTAGCGTTTCGCGATCTCGAGCGGATGGTGGTATCCGAGGACGAGCACGTTGGTGGCGAGACGGATGCGGGAGGTCACCGCGGCCAGGTATCCGAATGTCGCGAGGGGATCCCAGTAACGACTGCCGCGTGCGTCGGCGACGTTGGACGGAATGACGACGTGCTCGCTGCAGGTCAGGTGGAAGTAGCCGAGCGATTCCGCGGCCCGTGCGATGGCGACGACGTCGTCGATGTCCCCGTCGACCTCCCAGGCCGCATGCCCACCGGGGAGGAGGGTGAGGACCGGCGTCGTGATCCCCATCCGGATCGGCAGATCAGTGCGCGGGTCCTGCGCCGCCGGCTTCCCGCTGTCGCCCTGTACGGCCACGTTCCCTCCTTCGGGCGGTCAGTTCGACCGGGGCGAAGCTAGCACCGCGCAATCTGCGGTCTTCGGTCCGCCGAGCCGAGCTCCCACGCTCCGGATGCTCGAGGCGAGGTGCGCGCCGACCTCATTGCCCGCGACGGTCCGATGCAGTCGTGGCTACCCACTGGTCCCGACGATCGGAGCACCCGAGAGGAGCTCACCGAGCAGGTGCGATGCCGCCGCCTCGAATCGAGAGGCGTCGTGATACGGACGAGCGACGAGCATGGCGCCTTCCAGACTTCCGACGATGATCCGCGCACGCTGACCCGCGGATCCGTCGAACTGCAGTGTCCCCTCGCTCCGTCCAAGCTCGAGCACCCGAGCGAGCCAGACTTCGTTGAGGTCGAGGAAGTCCACGACCGCGTCCCGCATCAGTCCGGGGAGTGTCTGGTGCTCGGCAGCCAGCATGCCGCACAGGCACATCCGCTCGTCTCGAAGCACAGGAGGTCCAGATGACACGCAAGACTGCCGACTGCCGAGAGATGCCGAGCGAAAGCGGGTGCACGCTCACCATCTCCGGAGAAGAAGAGGAAGTGGTTCGGGCCGCAGCCATGCACGCTGCCGACGTCCACGGCCACGTCGACGGGCCCGAACTCCGCGACCAGATCCGGGGGATGCTGAAGGTCGAGTAGGCCGACAGGCACCCCGGCCGAGCCGGATGACCGGGACATCGGTCCGATCCGGATCGCCGGGTGCTCCGGGTGCTCCGGGTGCTCCGGGTGCCTTTACCCGCTGTTGCTCACCGCCGCCGGTTCATCGGACCTCTCGGCCGCCGCGGCGATCCGACGCAGGAACCGACGGACCGTGGTGTCCGCCAGTCGCCGGGCGAAGTCGGGTTCGTCCTTCCAGCCGGCGGTCGCGGGCGGGAGCCGGAACCGGCCGAAGAGGTGCAACTCCGTGCGCTCGGGATCGAGCGCCGACAGGCTGAACGTGGCCTCGAGGCGCGAGGCGTCGCCGCCGGGGAGGAACTGCTCCCACGCAAGGTCGAGTGTGACGGACCCGTCTCCGGCGCCGTCACCGTCGCCCGACACCGGGTGCATCGCCAACACGCATCCGTCGGTCCAATCGGGGCTCTGCGGGTCCAGACCTGTACCGAACGCGTCCACGTCGCCGAACGCTTCGAGTGCACGCCCGGCGATCCATGAGTCCTGTCCGAGCGCGAGCGCCACGGCATCGATCGAGCGTTCGATCTGCACCGAGTCCTCGACGACGAGGCTCGCAGGCGCATGCCGGTGCTCGGCTGCCTCGGTGATCGTGCCGCGCTCGAGCTCGCGGTCCCGTTCGAGCAGTGCCGCAAGTGTGGTCGTCGCGAGCTCCGTGCGGATCGCCCCGGTCGCCGCGCTCCAGATCTCGTGCAGTGGGCACCGGTGCTCCCACCGGCAGGGACCGTCCCCGAGTGAGCAGTGCTGCGGGGTGAGGGCCCCTTCACCGGCCTCGACCACCTCGAGCACCGAGATCTCCTCCGGCGCCCGGGCCAGGCGGTAACCGCCGTCCTTGCCGGCTCTCGAGGCCGCAAGGCCCGCGTGGACAAGGCTCCCGAGGATCTGCGAGGCGTAGGTGAGGGGCACGTCCATGTCGGCGACGACCTCACGGACCTTGCGGAACTCCCCGGATCCGTGGGCCCGCGCGAGACAGAGCGCCGAGCGGACCACGTAGTCGCCACGCTTGGAGAGGGTCAGGTCCACGGCAATCAGGGTAGCGGAACAATACGTAAAGTCAAGTACTTGATGTTTAGTCACTGACTGATTATTGTGATCCTTGCTCGCAGGAACGCTCCCCGGAGCACGAGGAAGGAGGCGCTCCATGGTGGTCATCGCAGAACCCGACGTGAGCGTGTCGGATCCGGTCGCGACGGCGGTCCACCTCCGGCCACGGGACACCGAGGGCATGGCCGAGCGGTTTGCCGCCACCGACCCCCCGAGCGGATGGGACGTCGCCAGGGTGCCCGCGGTCGGTCGGCTCCTCCACCATCGCCGGTTCCAGTTCGCCCTCATCCTCCCCAACCAGATCGTCTTCTGGCTCGTGATCCTCTCGGGGCTTGCCGGCACCGTTGTGCCCGGTCTCAACTTCGGCACCGCGATCACCTGGTACCTGTGGTTCTGCCTCGTCTTCGTGATGATGGTGGTGATCGGTCGAGCCTGGTGCGCGATGTGCCCGTTCGGCGGGTTCGCGGAGTGGATCCAGCGGCGCACCTTCTGGGGTCGGAAGCAGGGCCCGATCGGACTCGGCCTCAAAGTGCCCCCGTCGATTGCCCGCTACGGGTTCCTCTGGTCGGTGGGGATGTTCCTGGGGCTCACCTTCATCGAGGAGTACTTCAACATCGCGGGCCCGGGCACTCCGGCCGCGACGTCGTGGATGGTGGTCGGCATCGTCGCCACCGCGGTGATCTTCTTCCTCGTGTTCGAGCGGCGCAGCTTCTGCAGGTACTTCTGTCCGCTCACCGCATTGATCGGCTCGGTCGGTGCGATGGGCACCGCCGCCGGCTTCCGGACCCGTGATCGCAACCAGTGCATCAACTGCGCCACCAAGGACTGCATGCGCGGCGGTGAGAACGGCTACGCCTGCCCGTGGTACACGTGGCCCGGCAGTGCCGAGACGAACCTCTCCTGCGGGCTCTGTACGGAGTGCTACAAGTCCTGCCCGTCGGGCAATGTCGGTCTGTTCGTCCAGCGGCCCCTCACTTCGGTCATCGCCCCACGCCGTCGTCGGGCCGATGTGGCCTGGGCGATCGCACTGCTGTGGGGCCTCGTCCTGTACCAGCAGATCAACGCGACGAGCGCCTATGCGGCCGTCGACACCTGGCTCAATGCCCGCCTGCACGTGCCGCACTACCCGAACCCCGTCGGCTACCTGGGCATCATCGTGCTCATCGCCGGCGCGACCGCGGGGCTCGGATGGCTGCTCTCGAAGGCATTCGCCCGCCCCGACCTCCCGGTGACCGGCCAGGGCGGCTTCCTCGAGCGGACCAGCAGGTTCCGCGCCTTCTTCCTCCCGCTCGCGTACGGCCTCATTCCGCTGGTCGGTGCGGACTACTTCGCCCGGCAGCTCCCGAAATTCCTCGAGTTCGTCCCGCGCCTGATCCCCGCGATCGGCCATCCCTTCGGGCTCGGATCGGTGCATTCGAGGCTCTACAACGCCTCGCTGCTGCAGGGCAACGGCGTGGTCGTCGTGCAGCTCGTCGTGATCGGCATGGGCGCCGCCGCCGCGATCTACGCGACATGGCGCATTTCGGGCCGGGAGCTCGTGCCCATCGCGACGCGCACACTCGGCGTCCGGCTGTCGGCGGTCGGGATCGTCGTGCTCTGCGCAGCAGTTGCCGGATTCTTGTACGTGATCATGCACGCCGCGACGTAGGAGACGATTCGGATGACCCTCACTGATGTCCGACGTGAACTGCTTGCCGCTCCCCACGTCACCGTGCTCGTCGACCGGTGCGCCGGGTGCGAGGAGTGTCTGGTGCGCTGCCCCACCGGAGCCCTCGCGCTCGACGCAGATCCCTGGGTGATCATCGCCGACGACAAGGCCTGCGTGGGATGTCGGCAGTGCGAGCGCACGTGTCCGTTCGCCGCCATCGAAGTCGAAGGTCCGGCACTCTCAGGACTCCGGGTCGAACTCGCCCCGGAGCACCCGGTCCACCTCTTGTCCGACCGGACCGAGACGCGTCGGGGCATCGTGGATGCGACGGACGCCCTTGCCGAAGCGGAGCGGTGCCTGGCCTGTCCCGATCCGACCTGCGTCCGCGGCTGCCCGGCCCACAACGACATTCCCGGGTTCATCGCCGCCCTCCGGGAAGGAGACCTCGGCCGAGCGCACACGGTCCTCCGGCGGACCAGTGTGCTGCCGGATGTCTGCTCACGCGTCTGCGACCAAGCAGTCCAGTGCGAAGGCGCGTGCAGCTGGTCGCTGGCCGGGTTCGAGCCCGTGGCGATCGGCGCCCTCGAGCGCTTCGTGGCCGACCACGCACCGGTGCCCCCGCCTGCGGCACCGACCGGGCCCCCGCTCGACCTCGACGTCGCCGTGGTCGGATCGGGCCCTGCCGGACTGGCCGCCGCCTGGGAGCTCGTCGAGGCCGGGGCCAGGGTCACCGTCCACGAAAAGGACCAGGTGGCGGGCGGCCTGCTCGGGTGGGGGATCCCCGAGTTCACGCTCCCGGCCTCGATCGTCAGGCGCCCGGTCGCAGCCCTCGCGGAGGCCGGCGTCGAGTTCCGGTTCAACAGCGCGGTCACACCGGAGGGCCTCGAGGAGCTGCTCGCCACCCACCACGCGGTGGTGCTCGCGGTCGGTGCCGGCGAGCCGCTCCGCCTGCCCGTCGATGGTGCAGACCTCGACGGGGTATGGGACGCGACCCGGTTCCTCGTCGAGGGCGGGGAGGCGCTGGCGGGCGGCGGGTCCCTCCCCGCCCTCGACGCAAGGAGCGCCGACCGCGAGCCGTTGGTGCTCGTGGTCGGTGCGGGCAACACGGCCATGGACGTCGCCCGGACCGCGCGCAGGCTCGGTGCCCGGGCGGTCTGTGTGGACTGGATGGATCGTCGCTTCGCCCCGGTGCGACCCGACGAGCTGGTCGAGGCCGAGGAGGAGGGCGTCGACATCCGCTTCAGCATCACTGTCGACCACCTGGAAGGACGCGGGGGACGCGTGGACACGGCCGTGCTCTCCCGGACGCGACAGCGCAGCGCGGAGGTGTCTCCGGTCGTCGAGGAGGAATGTGCGACGCGGCTAGAGGTCGACCTCGTCGTCATGGCCATGGGGTACCGGCTCGACCGTGCGCTCTCCGCGTGCAGCCCGGGCGTTCCCGTGAAGAAGGAGGCGCCGAGCCTCCCGGATCGCGCGTGGCTGGCGAGCGGGCTGATGGCCAACCCGGCCCCGAGGTTCGCACGCAACCAGCCGGTCGGCACACTCGCGCTCGGCCGCGAGACCGCCAGGCGGGCCGCTGGCACCCCACGGGCACACCGGCTCTGGACGGTCGGGGACGCGCTGACCGGTCCCGCCACGGTGGTCGAGGCCATGGCACAGGGGCGGGAGGCCGCCCGGCGCATCGTCGCGCTGGGAATATTGCGCGGCTGACCGCAGGGGGGCGGGCTCCCCCACCCGAGTCGGGTATCCGGAGGGTCGTGCGGTCGAGCGCCTGCGAACTCTGCGAGGATCCCATCGTGCAGATCACCCCGCGCTACGAGGGCCCGCCGGTCATCGATCTCGATGCCGTGGTGGACGACCCGAGCGGTCCCTTCCTCCGCCAGCGCACGCGCCTCGTCGAGGTGCTCGGGGGGTTGACCACGGACGAGTGGCGTGCACCGAGCCGGTGTGCCGGATGGACCACCCAGGACGTGGTCGAGCACCTCGCGGGTGTCAGCCGCTTCTGGCTCTTCTCCTTCGGAGCGGGACTCGGGGGTGCGCCGACCCGCATCCTCGCGTCCTTCGATCCGGTCGCCGTCCCCGCCGCGATGGTCGACGCGGCCCGGGGAGACCCGCCGACCGCGACCCTCGGGCGCCTCGACGCCGCCAACATGGAGCTCGCGGAGCTCCTCGGTGCCCGCACGACCGCCGAATGGTCGACCCTCGCCGAGGCACCGCCCGGGCACCTTGCGCTCCGGGCGGCCGTGGCCCACGCGTTGTGGGACTCCTGGATCCACGAGCGCGACATCCTCCTCCCCCTCTCGCGCGAGCCGTCAGTCGAGCCCGACGAGGTGACGCTCGCGCTCGCCTACGCCGCGGCGATCGGTCCCGCCTTCCGGGCGACGATCGGCGCGACGGAATCCGGCACGCTCGACGTGGAGGCGCGCCGCCCCGACGTCCGGCTCTCCATCGACGTCGGCGCGGTCGTCGAGGTGCGCCAGGGCGGCACGGAGCGGTCGCCCGCACGGATCGAAGGGAGCGCGGTCGAGCTCATCGAGGGCCTGAGCTTCCGCGGTCCGCCACCGGTCATCGACGACGACCATCGCTGGATGCTCGAAGGGCTCGACGCCGCGTTCGAGGTCGGCTCCTCCCCCGGGGGCTCCTGACCAGGGGGGCCGACCGCCGGGGTCAGGCCCGGGCGGGTCTCATCCGAGCCTGATGAGGGCGAGCTGCGTGCCCTGGGCCACCAGGCGACCGGTCCGGTCCCAGACGAAGCAGGCCTCGTCGACTCGCTGCGCGTCGACGAGCTGCGCTCGCTGGAGCACCCGCACCGGCCCCGGCGCGGGCAACGCACGCACATAGACCGAGAGCTCGAGGGTCGGGACCCACCCGGCCCGTTCGATGTCGAACGTGGCCGGAGGGTAGCCGTCGACCGCGTAGAGGAGCGAGACGGGATCGAATGGCTCCCCGCGGGGAAGCCCGAGCCAGCCCCGGAGCTCACCACGACCCGCGGGCCGCACGACCGCCCGCTCGTACGAGTCGGGTTCGAGCCGGACCTCGACGTGCTCCATGATGGACACCGACACTCCGGACTCCGTCGTCGGGACGAGGCGCACGCACTCCTCCCACGGGACGCCGCCCGCCGCCGGCAGGCCCTGTGACCAGAAGGGCTCCGTCGGCCCGAGCGTCGCGGTGGTGATGACCGCTTCGACGCAGGTCCGGTCGCCCTGGAGGAGCCGTGTCCGCACCTGGCTGGCCGATCTCCCGGCACGCAGCACTTCGGTCTGGATCGTCACCGGGCCGGGATCAGGGGAGCTCACGTAGGTCGCGCTCGCCGCGATCGGATGGGCATGGGCGCCCTCCGCGATCGCCGCCCGTCCCAGCATCGCGAGGAGGTAGCCGCCGTTCGGCTTGCCGGCGATGGTCCACCGTTCGTCGACGAGGGCCTCGTAGCTGCCGGTCCCGACGGGCGCGATTCCGCTGACGTCCGCGAAGGAGGCGACGGTCAGACCGTCGGCCCCGATAGTCACGCCGGCTCCCCGCGCACCGCGTCGACCAACGGCTCGACCGCACCCGGCCCCGCCACGGCGCGCACGTCCCGGGCGGCGAGTGGTCCCCCGCAGGCAGCGCAGACGAGGACCGCTTGGGTCGCGTGCCCGCACGCCGTGTGCACGACCTCGATCGGTGCACCGCGTGGCGCGGCGTACCGGTCGCCCCACTGGCGCATGGTGGTGATGACCGGCCAGAGATCGCGACCCTTGTCGGTGAGCCGGTACTCGAAGCGCGGCGGGCGGGTGGTGTACCCGACCCGCACGAAGATGCCCGCGTCGACGAGCCGCCGGAGCCGCTCGGTGAGGATGTTGCTCGAGATCCCGAGTCGGGAGCGGAACTGGTCGAAGCGGCGGACACCGAGGAACGCGTCACGGACGATGAGCATCGTCCACCACTCCCCGACGATCTCCAGGCACTGCGCGACCGAACAGTGCATCTCCCCGAAACTCTTGCGCTCCACCTCTGCGATCGTAGTGAGTTGCATGATGCAATGCCATCTTCGACGGTGCTCCGGACGGTGGCCGGGGAGTGTGGGCGTGCTCGAGAGCCCTACCCGATGACCGGGAACCTGCGCTCGGCCGCCAGCCGGTCGAGCGTGGCCTGCATGACGTCGACCACCTCGTCGTAGCAGTGGCGCACGACGGCGTCGTCGTCCGCGTCCTCGGGTCCGTACTGGCGGGTCCAGTCGATCGGCTCGCCGAGCTCGACGGTGATCTTCGACGGGAGCGGCCACGTCGGGATGCCGCCCGGGACGAGACCGAGGGGTGGTCCGAGCACGAGCGGCCAGGTCTTGATCCGGAACAGTCGGTCGATGCCGGACAATCTGGCGAACCGCTCACCGCGGGCCAGCACGATGACCGTCTCGTGCGCTCCGATGGAGACCGCCGGCACCACCGGGACACGGGTCCGCAACGCGAGGCGGACGAAGCCGCAGCGGTCACCGAACGCGATCCGGTTCCGCTCGGAGAATGGCCGGAACACCTCGTAGTCACCGCCGGGGAAGACGCAGAGGATCCCCCCCGACGTGAGGATCGCCTCCGCATCCTGCTGGCCGGCTTCGATGGCACCCGCCCGGCGGAGCACGGCACCGATACCGGGGATCCCGAGGAGGAAGGAGTGGAAGAGCGCGTAGAGCGGCTCCTCTTCGCCGCGCTCGCGCCACCAGGCGGTGAGGAGAACCGGAAGATCCGGAGGAGTCTGGCCGCCTGAGTGGTTGCCCACGACGAGGAACGGGCCCCGCTCGGGGAGCCGCTCGAAGCCGGTGACCGATGGCCGGAAGTAGGACGCGTAGATCTCGAGGATGGGCCGGACCGCACGGAGGAAATCGGGGTCGCGCAGGGCGCCCGCCTCGACCACCGGGGCCCTGTCGTCGCCGGATGTCATCCGACGCGGGGCGCGGTCGGCACCGACCTGGCCACGGCCTCGCGGAGCTCGGCCAGTGAGCCGTGCAGCGCGTCGGCGAGGGCCCAGGGGTCGGGGACGCTCACAGGGCAGCCCAGGACCGAGACCTGCAGGGCGCCGGCGTAGCTCCAGGCGGTGATGTTCAGCCCGATCCCCTCGAGGATCGGACCGACCGAGTACAGGGCGGACAGCGTCGCCTCGCCGTAGCGGAGCGGTTCGGGCGGTCCGGGGACGCTCGAGAGCACCAGATTGACCGGCGGCCGGAGGTGGTCGGCCAGTCCGGACCGTCCCCACGCCCGGACGACCAGTGCGTAGAGCTGAGGTGGGACGAGGTCGGCGCGCCGTTCGAGGAGGTCGTTGCCGAGCACCGCGCGCACGTCCTTCGCCGCGGTCGCGACTTCACGGATGTGGTGCAGCCGTTCGAGTGGATCGGCGAGATCGGTGCCGATGGAGACGTAGAGATTGTCGACCCGGTTGCCGCCGAGACGCGACTCGCTGCGGTCGGTCGCGACGGGGACGCTCGCGATGAGTGAACGCAGCGGCAGCGCACCCCGGTGGGCAAGATAGGTCCGCACGGCCCCACTGCAGATCGCGAGGTAGACGTGGTTGAGCGTCGCTCCGGTCGCCCGCCGGACGGCCTTCACCTCGTCGAGCTCGAGAGTCGTCATGGCGAAGGTCCGCTCGGGCACGAGTGAGACGTTGAACGGGGTCTTCGGCGCGTCGAAGGGCAGGGGCGGGCGGATCGTCGCGCTCCGACGAAGCCGTTCCGACTCGCGCATCCCGCGGAGCGAGCTCGCGGCCAGGCCCGGCAGCTCGCGAGCGCGGTCCAGGTGGGCGCGGGCGGACAGTGCCAGCAGCGTCCGGCGGGTCGGCAGCGGATCGGGCCGCCAGGCCTCGTGCGCACCTCCGTCGCGCTCTGCCAGCGCCTGGCGGAGCAATGCGACCGTGGCCGCACCGTCCGCGACCGCATGGTGCACCTTCGCGACGACCGCCACCCGGTCGCCCGCCAGGCCCTCCACGACGGTCAGCTCCCAGAGCGGTCGGTCCCGCGGCAAGGGAGTGCCGGCCACCTCGGCGACGACGGCTGCGAGCTCGCGGTCGCCACCCGGCGGGGCTGCCCGTCGGTGCCGCACGTGGCGTGCGAGCTCGAAATCGGGATCCTCGACCCACACCGGATGGCCGAACCCGAACGGGACCGGTACCGCGCGCCGACGGAACGGCGGCAACCGGTCGAGCCGCCGCCCGAAGCGCTCGACGATCTGGTCGAAGGAGGCACGGTCGACAAGTCCCGACATGTCGAAGACGGCGACCTTGAGCGTGTGCATGTGCGTGGCATGCGTCTCGGAGTAGAGGAACTTTGCGTCGAGCCCGAGCATCGGCTCCACGGTTCAGTCCCCGGTCGAGTGGGTGCGGCCGAGCCCGGAGGCGACGAGCGATTCGCGCAGGTACGTTCCGACCTGTCCGGACCAGAGGTAGCCCACATGGTTGCCCGGGTACCAGCTGATCGACGGCTCCTCCCAGTGCTCCCAGAGCATCCGGGCCTGTTCGGGGAAGGCCAGCCGGTCGCCGTAGCCCGCGTAGACGTACCGGTTCTCGCGAGAGACGTTCGGCTCGAAGCGGAGCGGTGAGACGACCCGGTAGACGTCTTCGGCGACACCGCCCAGGATCCGGTGCTCGATCGACCGCACCCGGATGTGCACGGGGCTGTGCTCGTGGAAGAGGGTCGGGAGGTCGACGACGGGGATGCCGGCCACGACCGCGTCGAATTCCTCGGTCGTGAGGCCGGCAAGGAGGGAGGCGACGTAGGCACCGAGCGAGACTCCGTAGAGCCCGATCGAGGTCGCCCCCTGCTCACGCAACCACGTGAGCAACCGTCGGATGTCCCAGACGGCCTGGGAGAGACCGTGGATGGTGTTCATCATGTCGAAGGAGAGGAAGGGCTCGCCGCTCACCCGCGTGATCTTGCGCGCGCCGTGCAGGGGAAGCACCGGCATCGCGATGTTGAGACCGAGCTCGCGGTGGAGCTTCATGACGTGGAGGCCCATGAAGTCCATGAAGGGGTAACCCATGCAGAAGCCGTGCACGCACACCAGCCACGGGCGCGTCGGATCCTCGTGTCGCACGACGGCGGCCGTCGCCGTGCGGTTCGGTTCGAACGAGGCCCACCGCTCGGAACCCGGTTCGCTCTTGCGCACCGCGAAGCCGCTTTCGTAGGAGATGCGTTCGTAGCCGAGGCCGAGCGCCCAGCCCTGGCGCTTCGTGATCTCCTTCGCGGTGAGCGGCGGGGGGATCCGGTGGTAGGTGGCGGGGTTGGCGAGCCAGCCACGCCGAGAGTAGAGACGGCGCGCCTCGTCGAGCTCCTCGGACACCCGCACGAAGTCGGACTCGCGGGGCAGACGGTTGGGCGTCATGGCGACGGCGAGCAGGGTCTCGTCCATCGCGACCCCCGCCGCGAACCCGAGTGAGAGGTTGGGAGCGGGAACACCCGCGGTGACCTCACCCCGGAGCGCAGTCGTGCCCATGAAGCGCACCGTCCGGGGCAGCGCGAGCGTCGCGCGGGCAAGCGCCCGCTTCGCCAAGAACCGGTTGACCGACCGGAACGGACCGACGATCCGGTCGACCAGGCTCGGCGCCGAGCCGCCCGACTGGGCGTCGCCCGGCGCGGCGATCTCCGACGGGACGCAAGGTTCGGGAGCAGCCGTGTCCGCGCCCGGTGCGTCCGCAGCCCCAGCGGAGCACGGGCTCGTCATCATGTGCCTCCCCGGTCCGACCAACGCCGATCGGGTCACCCGGCGCATCGTCCCTTGTAGCGCCATACTACGTCAGGCGAGGAAGGAGCGACCGGCGATGCAGTTCAACCTGGCCGATCTCTTCGAATCCGTCGCCGACTCCGTCGGAGGGCAGCTGGCGGTGGTCGCGGGCGACCGCCGCCTCACCTACGCGGACCTCGAAGACCGTTCCAACCGGCTCGCGCACCACCTTGCACGGGCCGGCGTCGGGCCGGGTGACCGCGTGGGCCTCCAGCTCCTCAACGGCAGCGAATACCTCGAGGGCATGCTCGCATGCTTCAAGGTGCGGGCCGTCCCCGTCAATGTCAACTACCGCTACGTCACGACCGAGCTGCGGTACCTCTACGAGGACGCCGGACTGGTCGGCCTCCTCTTCCATCCGGATTTCGCGCCGGCCGTCCGCGACGCGATCACGGCCATCCCCGAACGACGGGTGGTGCTCGAGGTCCGCGGCGGTGGTGGTGCCAATGGGATCGGGGACGACTATGACGGCGCGCTCGCGGCCGCGTCGCCGGTCCGGGACTTCGCAGAGCGTTCGGCGGACGACCTCTACTGCGTCTACACCGGAGGCACGACCGGCATGCCCAAGGGCGTCCTCTGGCGCCAGGAGGACATCTTCTTCGCTGCGATGGGCGGCGGCGACCCCTATCAACTCGGCGACCACATCTCCGCACCCGAACAGCTCACGACACGAGTGCTGCGCCCTGGAATGGTCGCGCTCCCGTGCCCACCCTTCATGCACTCGAGTGCGCACTGGCTGGCGTTCTCGATGCTCTTCGGGGGCGGCACCGTGGTGACCTTGCCGAGCGGCCGCTTCGACCCGGCGGCGACCTGGCGACTCGTCGGCGAAGAGGGGGTCAACATCCTGGTGGTCGTCGGCGATGCGATGGTCCGACCGCTCCTCGACGAGCTGGCTGCATCTCCCGGGCGCTACGAGACCGGATCACTCGTGGCAGTCGGTTCAGGAGGAGCGGTGCTCTCCCCTTCCACGAAGGCCCGCCTGGCAGAGCTCCTCCCGGGGAGGATGGTCGCGGACGCGTTCGGCTCCTCGGAGACAGGACACCTCGGCGCGCGCTCGGCCGCGACCAGCCCATCGGGGGGGCCGACGCTCCAGGTGGACGAGGACACCCAGGTCTTCGACGACGAGCTCCAGCCGATCGTCCCGGGCTCGGGTCGCCTCGGACGGCTCGCCCGAAGTGGCCACATCCCGCTCGGCTACCTGGGCGACCCCGAGAAGACGGCGGCGACCTTCGTGACCACTGGTGGGCGGCGGTGGTCGCTGCCGGGAGACGTCGCCACAGTGGCCTCGGACGGCACGATCAGCGTGCTCGGTCGTGGGTCGCTGTCGATCAACACCGGCGGCGAGAAGGTCTTCCCGGACGAGGTCGAGGCCGCGATCAAAGCCTGCCCGGAGATCGAGGACGCCCTGGTCGTCGGGGTCTCCGACGACCACTACGGCGAGCGGGTCGTCGCCGTCGTCTCCGTCCGACCGGGTTCCGTCATCGACACCGAGCGCGTCCGGGATCAGTGCCGCGACCGGCTGGCCGGCTACAAGCTCCCGCGTCAGGTCGTGGTCGTGCCGACCATCGTGCGCTCCCCTTCCGGCAAGGCCGACTACCGCTGGGCGAAGGAGCTCGCCGTGACAGCGGACCGATCCGGACCTCCGTCACGGCGCGGCGGTTCCGAAGGGACCTGACCACTCCTTCCCGAGATCGCTCCGGACCGGCCGTCGCGTATCGTGCCCCATGCCCTCCTCCAGGATCGCAGCGACCCACCGCTGGGCGACGACGGCAGGCGAGCTCCGCGTCCCGGAGATCACGGCGTGGTTCTGGATCATCAAGGGGCTGTCGACCGCAATGGGGGAGTCGACCTCCGACTACCTGGTCCACGCCATCTCGCCGGCGAGCGCAGTTGCGTTGGGCTTCGTCGGGCTGGTGGTGGCGCTGATCCTCCAGTTCCGGATGGCCAGGTACGTCGCGTGGACCTACTGGCTCGCCGTCGTCATGGTCGGGATCTTCGGCACGATGGCCGCCGACGTGCTGCACGTGAGGTTCGGGGTCTCGTACACGGTCTCGGCCACGTTCTACGCCGTCGTCCTCGCGACGGTCTTCATCTCGTGGCGACGGGTCGAGCGGACGCTCTCGATCCACAGCGTCGACACGCCGCGCCGTGAGGCCTTCTACTGGGCGGCGGTGGTCGCCACGTTCGCCATGGGCACCGCACTCGGCGACTTCACCGCGTTCACGCTGCACCTGGGGTACTTCACCTCGACGTTGCTCTTCGCGTTCGTGATCGCGATCCCGGCGATCGGCTTCCGCCGGTTCCGCTGGAACGCGATCTTCTCGTTCTGGTTCGCCTATGTCGTCACCCGTCCGCTCGGTGCATCGATCGCGGACGCCCTCGGCAAGCCGACGGCGGTCGGCGGGCTCGGCATCGGCAACGGGGTCGTCGCGCTCGCGTTCGGCCTCACGATCCTGTCGCTGGTCTGGTACCTCGCGGTCACCGAGGTCGACGTGCGGGCCGCTCCGGCGATGGCGCGCGATCGCATCAACGGGACGCGTCGGCGACCGCCTGGCAGGTGACGGGGCGCGCGGTGCTTGACCCGGGGTGCGACCGGCCGTAGCGTCCGGCTGCAGCACCATCACGCAACCGGTCTTTCGGCGGGCCCGGTCATCGATCCGACTCCCTCGAGGCGCGCCATTCGGCCGGAACTGGAGGACTCGATGACCATGTACCCCACGGGTCGACCCGATGTCGTCACGAAAGCGAGCCGGCGATCGGTGGCGGACACGGTCGACCGTTTCACCGACCTGCTCGCCGCACAGGACCTCACCTGCTTTGCGGTGATCGACCAGGCGGCAGCGGCCGCGTCGATCGGGCTCGACCTGCGGGAGACGGTGCTCGTGCTCTTCGGCAGTCCGGCCGCCGGCACCCCGATCATGGCGTCTTCGCCGCTGGCCGCGCTCGACCTCCCGCTGAAGGTGGTGATCTGGGCGGATCGCGGCACGACGCGGATCTCCTACTTGGCGCCCGACGAGCTCAGCGCGCGCTATGGCATCGCGCCGGACCTCACTGAGGCGCTCCATGGCATCGACGCCCTGACCGACGCTCTCGTCGCCTCGTGACGGCCCGACGGCGAGCGACCATTGTGAACAGTCGATGAACACGGGACCTTCCTTCGACTTTGGCCGGCCTCCGCTCACGTCCCTCCCCTAGAATTTCGCCCGCGGGCGGGCCAATCAATCTCCCGATGACCACGGTCACGGAGGGGAGGCATCGTGAAAGGGCGCACTGCGGAAGAGGTCGTCCAGCTGGCGACGGACGAAGGGGTCGAGATCGTCGACTTGAGGTTCTGCGACCTCCCGGGACTCATGCAGCACTTCTCGGTGCCGGCCCACGAACTGACCGAGGCGTCGATGGCGGAGGGCTACGGGTTCGACGGATCGTCGATCCGCGGGTTCCAGGAGATCCACGAGTCCGACATGATCCTCTTTCCGGATCCGTCGACTGCAGTCATCGATCCCTTCCGCCAGCACAAGACGCTCAACCTCAACTGCTTCGTGCACGATCCGATCACCCTCGAGCCCTACACGCGTGATCCGCGTCACGTTGCGAAGAAGGCCGAGGAGTATCTCAAGACCACAGGCATCGCGGACACCTCCTACTTCGGTCCGGAAGCCGAGTTCTTCATCTTCGACGACGTCCGGTTCTCCCAGGACCAGCACTCGGCGTTCTACATGGTCGATTCGATCGAGGGCATCTGGAACTCCGCGCGCCCCGAGGAGCCGAACCTCGGCCACAAGCCCCGGCACAAGGAAGGGTACTTCCCGGTCCCGCCCATGGATCACTTCCAGGACCTGCGCTCCGAGATGATCCTCACGATGGAGAAGGTCGGCATCGAAATCGAGGTCCAGCACCACGAGGTGGGCACCGCAGGCCAGGCCGAGATCGACATGCGCTTCGACACGCTGCTCCAGATGGCGGACAAGCTCATGCTCTACAAGTACGTCGTGAAGAGCGTGGCCCTCGAGGCCGGGTACACCGCGACGTTCATGCCGAAGCCACTCTTTCAAGACAACGGCTCGGGCATGCACGTGCACCAGTCGCTCTGGAACGGCGGGGAGCCGCTCTTCTACGCTGAAGGGACCTACGGCGGACTCTCCGACATCGGACGCTGGTACGTCGGGGGCATCCTCGCCCACGCACGCTCGATCCTCGCGTTCGCTGCGCCGACCACCAACTCCTACAAACGATTGGTGCCCGGCTACGAGGCTCCCGTCAACCTCGTCTACTCGCAGCGCAACCGCTCGGCCGCCTGCCGCATCCCGCTCTACTCGAAGAGCCCGAAGGCCAAGCGGATCGAGTTCCGGTGCCCCGATCCGTCGTCGAATCCCTACCTCGCCTTCTCGGCGATGCTCATGGCCGGCCTCGACGGCGTGGCCAACAGGATCGAGCCACCGGACCCGGTCGACGAGGACCTCTTCGAGCTCGCACCGGAGGAGCTGGCGAAGATCGCCCAGGTTCCCTCCTCCCTCGACGAGGCGCTCGATGCCCTCGAGGAGGACCACGCCTACCTCATGAAGGGCGACGTGTTCACCGACGACCTGGTCGACGCATGGGTGAGCTACAAGCGGCTCCGGGAGATCGACGAGGTGCGGCTCCGGCCGCACCCGTGGGAGTTCATGCTCTACTACGACATCTGACGGACGACGACAGCGGGGTCGTGCCGCGCGCGCCGCAACCGAGGGGAGCGCCCGCCTTCAGACGGCGACGCTCACCCGCACGCAGGCCAGCTCGGCCTCGGACACACCGAGGGCCCTGAGCGCGGCGAACGCCACGTCGAGATCCTCCTCGCATGCCGCAAGCTCCACGACGGCCTGCACCGCGGCGAGACGGACTGCGGAGCGACCTGGGTTCACCTGACGATGGCGTATGCCGAGCATCACGGTCATCCCCCTCTTCGGATTCCGGATCGCACTCTGGACGGTTGCGGCGTGTCAGACGGCCCCTACCGTAGTCAGGACGCGAGGGCCGAGCGGGGGACCGTCGCGTCGTGAACATTGAACCGATCGGAGTAGCCACGCCGTTGCCGGACCGCCACCGCAGTGGTCCCGTCCCCACAGGACAGCGGGACGGCGAGGCGCCAGACCCGCTCGGCTCCCTTCCGGGTTTCGCTGTCGCCGGCCGCCCACAACGCCGTCGGCAGATCGTCCCTGACCGCTCGTGCCGCCAGTCGCGGGTCCACGACATGGTCGCCGGTGAGGCGTACCTCGACGACCAACTCGTCGCGATCGGCCTCCTGGAATTCCGGTTCGACGGCGAAGCCGGTCGCCCCCTCGACTGCAAGGCGAACGAAATCGAGCGCATCCGACCGGTCCACGGTCGCGATACGGAGCTTGCTCGTCTTTTTCATAGCGCTCCCTTTCAGGGTCGATCGTCGGCGCGCGTGCATCCGCCCCTGTCATGAGAGCGAAGACGACGAGCGAGGCGCCACGCGTCAGCTCGCATGGGTCGCCCAGATGGCAAGCGCCGAGATGAGCAGGCCGAGGGCAATCAGCACGATCGCGATCTGCAGGTGGAGGAGCCTTCTCCGACGCGCCATCGCGAACCAGTGGTCGCGGTTGCCGTGCGCATTTGCCGCGACAGAAGCACACAGTGGCCAGAGGAACGAGTGGGCGGCCGAGTGTGAGGAGACCTGCCTATAGGACTCCCAGACGCGACCGGCATCGAGCCAGAGGGGTAATCCGACCACATCTGGATCCGCGAGCGAGAAGAACCTCGTTCGCAACCATCTCTGACCTGAATCCGCTTGCGGCAGCTCATCCTGGTTCTGTCCGATCTTGATCTGCGGAAAGAGCTCCAGCACGCCGACGCCGAGTGCGACCGCAAGGAGCGCGAGGCTCGTGACGAAAAGAGGTCTCGGTGACCCACCGATCGGCTCTGGTGCCAAGAACGCGGCGGCAGAGAGGAAGCCGAGCAGGAATCCGTTGACCGCGAGCACGGCCGCGATCCGGCGCTGCTGGTTCTGCACCTGGTCGGTCCAGTGCTGCTCGATGCGGACCAGCTCGGCATGGACCCACTCCAACGAGACCTGTCGATCGACCACTTCCCGCCTCCTCCGCCAACTCTTTGGAATCGCGCGCAATCTACGGCGGAGCCGAGCTCGTCGGGCGAGCTTCGCCGGGTCGGTCAGCCCATCGCCTCGGGACGCATCGTCGGGAAGAGGATCACGTCCCGGATCGACTCGACCTCCGCCAGCACCATGACCAGTCGGTCGATCCCGAGCCCGATGCCCGCGGTGGGCGGGAGCCCGTACTCGAGTGCCCGGAGGAAGGCGAGGTCCGCCGGGTGCGCCTCGAGGTCGCCGAGGGCGGCGGCGGCGGCTTCGTGCCGGAACCGCTCGAGTTGCTCTTCGGGGACGTTGAGCTCGCTGTAGCCGTTGGCGAATTCCTTGCCGTCGATGCACAGCTCGAACCGGTCCGCCATCGTCGGATCGCCTGCGGTGTGGCGGGCGAGGGGCGAGACCTCGACCGGGAAGCCGGTGATCAGCACCGGGTCGGCGACCGTGGGCAACAAGAGGTGGTCGTAGAGCTCGAAGATGAGCTTCCCCGATCCCCATCCGTCGAGGAAGTCGATGCCGTGCGACACGAGCACGGCGCGGACGTCGTCGACCGGGTCGGTCGGATGGACGCGCCGACCCACGACCTCATCGAGCCAGTCGAGCAAGGAACGCCTCGGCCACGGCGGGGTGAGGTCGACCTCGCCGTCGCCCGCTGCGAACGTCAGCCGCCCGGCCGCCTGCTCTGCGGCCGTGGCCACCAGCCGCTCGACGAGGTCCATCCCGTCCGTGAAGTCGCCGAATGCCCGGTAGGCCTCGAGGGTCGTGAACTCCGGGCTGTGCCGGGTACTGATCCCCTCGTTGCGGAAGTTGCGGGCGATCTCGAAGACCCGTTCGTACCCGCCGACCACCAGACGCTTGAGGAAGAGCTCAGGCGCGATGCGGAGGCTCAGGTCGATGTCGAGTGCGTTGGCATGGGTGACGAACGGCCTGGCGAGGGCCCCACCTGCCTGGGATTGGAGGATGGGCGTCTCGACCTCGACGAACTCCTCGGAGGTCATCAGTGCGCGCATCGCGGCGATGGCCTTGAACCGGACGTCGAAGACCCGCCGCGTGTCCGGGTTCGCCAGCAGGTCGACCTCGCGCTGGCGGTAACGGGTGTCGGTCTCGGTGAGGCCGTGCCACTTGTCGGGGAGCGGCCGGATGGCCTTCGCGAGCAGCACCAGGTCGGCGACGTCGACCGAGAGCTCGCCCCGTCTCGAGGTGACGACCTCACCGGTCGCGCCGATCCAATCGCCCAGGTCGAATGCGCCGAGCGCTGCGGTCGCGTCCTCGCCGAGATCTGCGGGACGCGCCATGAGCTGGATCTGCCCGCTGACGTCCTGGAGGGTGGCGAAGGTGAGCTTGCCCTGCCCGCGGATGCTCGTGAGCCGGCCGGCCAGCCTGACCGTCTCCCCCGTGCGCATGTCCGGCTCGAGGGCACCGTGGCGGGCGCGGACCTCCGCTGTCGTCGCGGTGCGGTCGAACCGGGAGGGGTAGGGGTCGATGCCCCGGTCGCGCAGCGCGTCGCGCTTCGAGCGTCGGACGGCTGCGAGTGCCTCGAGCGTGGTGGAGGCATCCTCCTCGGCGTTCGCCTCGGAAGCGTGCACCACCTCCGGGTCGGACTCGGTTGTCACGCGTCTGTCCTTCTGCTCGGGTGGTCGCATCCCCGCGCTCTTCTGCGGGGTGATGCGTCATCTTAGGCAGGCACCCGGCGGCGGCCCCTCCGCGATCCGGCGTGCGCCCCGGGGGACTCGAACCACCCAACCTGCGGATTAAGGATCCGCTGCTCTACCGTTGAGCTAGGGGCGCGGGCGCAGCCTACGAGCGACCCCAGCCAGCGTCAACGGCCGCCGAGGTCGCGGTCCGGACGACGCTCGCCGCTCGGGCGCTGCGTGCCGTGGTGCTCGCCGGATCCGTGCCCCGGCAGATCGCGGAGCGAGAGCCACCGCCGCAGTCCTGCCGCATTCGAGTGCACGCCGTTCATGACCTCGAGCTTCTCGCGGTGCTCTTCGGGCACCCCGTCGAGGTCCGACGAGAACGCGTCCGAAAGGGCCGCGGCGATGTCCTCTCCACTCCGGTATGCGGACTCGGCGACCGCCGCCCATCGCCGGAGTGTCCCGTCAGCCTCGTCGAGCACCGCCAACGGATCCGTGAGCAGCCCGTAGTGCGCGAGTGCGAGGGCGGACGGCCGGCGCTCGGCGAAGCGGTGCAGCGAACCGAGTGCGAGCGAGAGGTCGAAGTCGGGTGGCGGGGTGGAGGGTCGGAGCACGCCCCCGTCAGGGAGCTTGACCCCGACCGCGTCCCCCACGAAGAGCACGCCGCTGAGCGAGTCGTGGAGACCGAGGTGGTGCTTCGCGTGTCCGGGCGAGTCGACTGCGGTCAGCGTGCGCCGGCCACCCACGTCGATGACCTCGCCGTCCTCGAGGACGTGGATGCGCTCTGGCGGGGTCGGCTCGAGACGGCCGTACAGATCGTCGAGGAGGGGTCCGTACACGAGCGCCGCCGAGTCGACGAGACGGGTCGGATCGACCAGGTGGCGCGCGCCCTTCGGATGGACGTAGACGGTCGCCTTCGGGAACGCTGCCGCAACGTCCCCGACCCCACCGGCGTGGTCGAGGTGGATGTGGGTGACCACCACTCCGGCGAGATCGTCCGCCGAGAGACCGAGGCCGTCGAGCTGTGCGAGCAGTACAGGCACCGAACTCTGGCTGCCGGTCTCGATGAGCACCGGCGCGTCACCCTCGATGACGTAGCCGGCGGTCACCCGATGCCAACCTCCGAGGAGCGTGTCGAGCTCGATCACACCGTCTGCGACCACCCGGCCCGCAGTCGGAGTCGTCGCGTCCGAAGGGTCGAAGGGGTGGCGGTGCGGCCGTCCCGACGGTCCCGCGTGGACCCCGCTCACGTCGGCTACGCCTTCGATCGGTGGCGGGTCGGGGCCGCCTTCTTCGCCGACGCCCTTTGTTTCGCCGATGCCTTCTTCCCCGCCGACTGCTTCACGGACTTCTTCGCCGCGGACTTCTTCGCCGAGGACTTCTTCGCAGGCCCACCGGGGTCCGTCTTCGTCGCTCCCGCTTTCAGCGAGCCGGCCCCGGTGGTTCCGGACTTCGACGTCCCCGTTGCCTTCGACGACCGACGCCCGTCGGCACCCGCTGCCACCGTCGGGCGGGCCCGCATGGTCCGCGGTCGGGCTTTGGTCGATCCGGCATCCGCCGTCGAGGAAGCCGTCGTGACCACGCGACCGGCCTTCGGCGCAGAGCGGCGGGTCGCCGACCTTGCGTCGTCGCGTCCGGCCCTACCGACCGCGTCGCTGATCATGCGACCGGCCTCGTCTCTCGTCGAGCCTTCCGGCCCGCCCGCGAGGTTGGAGATGACCTTTCGCGCGAGGAAGCCCTCCATGTGTCGTGTCCGCTTGAGGCTTCCCGACCGCCGGCCGACAAGCTGGCGCGCGATGCCGAGGTTGACGTGCTCGGAGGTCGGCTTCTCCTTGCCGGTGAGGCGCGAGGCGGTGTTGACGAGCGAGACGTGCGAGAAGGCCTGCGGGTAGTTGCCGACGAGCCGGCCGGCAATCGGGTCGTACTCCTCCGAAAGGAGGCCGAGGTCGTTGCGGAGCCCGAGCAGGCGGTCGAAGAGCTCCCGTGCGTCGTGGGTCCGCCCGAGCATCGAGAGGCAGTCCACCAGCCAGAACGAACACGCGAGAAACGCGCCCTCGCGGCCACTGAGGCCGTCGACCTCCCCACCGTCGTCCGTGCGGTAGCGCAGGACGAAGTCGCCCTCGACGAGCTCGCGCTCGATGGCCTCGATCGTCCCTTTGACCCGCGGGTCGTGGGCGGGAAGGAAGCCCATCAGCGGGATCATGAGCAGGCTTGCGTCGAGCTTGTCGGAGCCGTAGTACTGGGTGAACGAGCCCTTTGCGACGTTGAACCCTTCGTCGCAGACCTGATCGTGGATCTCTCGACGCATGGCCTTCCACTTGTCGAGCGGACCGTTCATCCGGTACTTCTCGATCGTCTTGATGGCCCGGTCGATGGCGACCCACGCCATGACCTTCGAGTGGGTGAAGTGGCGGCGGGGCCCGCGCACCTCCCAGATCCCGTCATCGGGTTCTCTCCAGCCGGATTCGAGAAAGTCCATGAGCGCGAGCTGCAGGTCCCAGGCGGGGCTGTCGTCGGGACGCTCTTGTTGGGCCGATTCGAAGAGCGCGGACATGACCTCGCCGTAGACGTCGAGCTGGAACTGCCCTGCGGCCGCGTTCCCGATACGGACCGGAGCGGACCCCTCGTACCCGGGTAGCCAGTCGACCTCCCACTCGTCGAGGCGCCGCTCCCCGCCCGCGCCGTACATGATCTGGATCTGCGACGGGTCGCCGGCGGCGGCGCGCAACAACCACGTCCGCCAGGCCATCGCCTCCTCGTAGTAGCCGCCGCGCATCAGTGATTCGAGCGTCAAGGTGGCATCCCGGAGCCAGCAATAGCGGTAGTCCCAGTTGCGGTTGCCGCCCAGGGTCTCGGGGAGTGAGGTCGTCGGCGCCGCGACGATTCCGCCGGTCGGCTCGTAGGTGAGGGCCTTCAGTGTGATGAGCGACCGCATGACCGCCTCGCGGTACTCGCCCTCGTAGGTGCACCGCGAGGCCCACTCGTTCCACCAGAGCTCGGTGTCCTGGATGGCATAGACCGCGTCGACCGGTCGCGGTGGCGGCTCCGTCGCCGGGTACCACGAGAGCGTGAACGGCACCTGCTGGCCCTCCGTGACGGTGAACTCCGACACGGTCGAGTAGTCGAGACCCGACGTCGGTGCCGTCGTCCAGAGGGAGAGCCCGTCCGACCCGGCGATCGCCGTCAGGGTGCCGTCTGTCCGGCGCACCCAGGGGATGACCTGCCCGTAGTCGAACCGGATGGTGAGCTTCATCTCCATCGTGACCCGCCCACGGACCCCTTCGACGAGACGCACGACCTCGGGATGGCGCTCGCGGATCGGCATGCAGTCGGTGATCCGCACTGTGCCCTCGGCCGTCACGAACTCCGACTCGAGGACGAGGGTGTCCTCGCGGTAGTGGCGGTGGGTCGCGGCCGCGACGCCGCGGGGGGCGATCCGCCACGACCCGTGGGAGTCGTCACCGAGCAGCTTCGAGAAGCAGGCGGAAGAGTCGAAGCGCGGGAGGCAGAGCCAGTCGATGGACCCGTCACGACCGACCAGCGCGACGGTGTGCAGGTCGCCGATGATCCCGTAGTCCTCGATGGGGAGCGCCATCTCTCCTGTCTAGCCGCGAGGACCCGCCGTCAACCGGTTCTCGCGGCTACGCGGGCGAGCATCCGCCGGTGCTCACCGCGGCGGTCGACCCCTCCGCTCTTGCGACCCGGCCGACCACGCCTGGAGAGGTGAGGGCGTAGCCGATGTCACCGTTGGTCGTCGACCGCGAGAACACCACGCCGACGACCTCGCCGTTGGGTTGGACGAGCGGTCCTCCCGAGTTGCCCGGACGCACGACCGCCTGGATCTCGTAGACATCCCGGAGGGTGAGGCCCTGGCCGTAGATGTCGCGTCCGACCGCCTGGAACTCTGCCATCACCCCGGCAGCGTCCACGGTGAAGGGACCGCCGCCCGGGTAGCCGAGGACGGCCGCCTGGGTACCACGCGGCACCGTCTGGGGATCCAGCGTCAGCGGCTGCTCGCCGAGACCGTCGACCCGCATGACCGCGAGGTCGTAGCTCGGATCGAAGAGCACCACGGTCGTCCCGTGGGTCCCACTGCCATCCTCGACGAGCGGGTGGGCGATGCCTGCCACCACGTGCGCGTTGGTCGCGACCAGTCCGGGTGCGACGACGAAACCCGAACCTTCTTGGATCTGCCCGCAGCCGTCGCCGACGACCTTGACCGTGGAGGCACCTGCGTGCGAGACGGCTTGCTGGAGCTGCGCGTCTCCCGGCAACGCCACAGGTCCCGCGGACGAAGGGGCAAGCTGCGCGAACGCCTGCGGGAAGCCCTCGGCGGAGAGGAAGCTCTGGACCCGCGAGAAGACCGACGGCGGCGCCGGCAGCATCCCGTCGAGCCCGCGAATGATCCTCGACTGGGCGATCGAAGAGTTGAGCGCCATCGACGAGCTGTTGGCCAGGGTGCTCGCCAACAGCCACGCGGCGAGCAAGGTGGCCCCGACAGCGACGACCACCCCGAGTCCCGCGTCGATCGAACCGAAGATCCCATGATGGACACGGACGAAGACGACGTTGCCGAGCAGTCGACCGGCGACGCCACAGAAGACCGCGACCCCGACGACCGTCACAAGCGCGAGGGCGGTCCGCAACGAGGCGGTCCGCACGTGCCCGACGGTGACCGAAGCGAGCATCGCGCCCAAGTAGAGCCCGATCCAGAACCCGCCGAAGGTGAGGACCTGGACGACTGCGCCGAGGCGAATGCCCTGGATCGCCGCGAAGACGATCAGGATCACCACGATGACGTCGACGAGATTCACCGCGGTCTACCCGCGGCGGTCGCGGCCGAATGGCCGGCGGGAAGGGATGGGACGGGATGGGACGGTCACCGCCACGTACGGTAGACGGCACCCACACCGACCGAAACGTCATAGCGGTCGGCCGCCGTGCCAAGATCGTCACCGCCGGGGCGGGTGCGGTCCGACCCGCGCCGCCGCGTCGCAGAGAGGCCCGAGGTCATGCGTGCTGAGAGACGATCCCCGGGCGACAGGCACCTGACGCGGACCTCCCACGGTCGTCGTCGCGTGCTCGCATGCGCCGTGTTCGTGCTCCTCGCGACGGCCTGCTCGACACCGGCCGCCCCGGGCGGTCCTTCGGCACCCTCCACGATCGCGTCGGGCTCGCCGTGGGTCGGTGCGTTCTCTGCAAGTGAGCTGCCCGTCCCGGTCAACTCGCTCCGCGCGGTCTCGTGCGCGAACGCGACCTCGTGCTGGGCCGTCGGCTCGACCGCCGGCATCGGTGGCGTACCGAACGGAGCCGCGCTCGTTGCGACCCGCGACGGCGGCGCGACCTGGACTCCCGAGTCCGTCCCAGCGACCGTCGGCTACCTCTCCGACGTGGCCTGTACCGACACCCGCCACTGCCTCGCGGTCGGCCAGGTCGACCAGTCGACCAACGGGCTCGGCGCAGTGGTCGGGACGGTCGACGGTGGCGGGACGTGGAGCCTCCAGTCGCTGCCCGCGGGAACGACCGACGTCACCGCGGTCACCTGCCTCCCCAACCGCCACTGCATCGCCATGGCGGAGGCGGGCGCCTCGTCCTGGGCGCTCGCGACGAATGGTCCCGGGGCGGCGTGGCACCAGGCAGGCACCCTCCCCTCCGGCCTGCTCGGTGTGACCGCGGTGTCCTGCGCGGACGCGCTCCACTGCTGGGCGACCGCCCATACCGCGATCGACGTCGACCATCGGGCCGGAGCAGTCGCGACGACCGCGGACGGGGGTGCGACGTGGACGGCGGTGGCCGTCCCGTCGGGGGTCGGCACACTCGACGCGCTCTCCTGTTTCGACACGTCGCCGGCGCCGACAGCGTCGACGACCGCCGGCGAGGCCGCGCCGGTTGCGGCCTGGTGCGCCGTGGCGGGGACGACCGAGACCGGGCTCGACAACGCACGAACCGGGCGCGGGCTCGTGTTGACCACCGCCGACGGCGGCGCGTCGTGGACGAGCCAGCCCACGAGTGGCCTCGCGGCGGCCTGGACGGGGCTCTCCTGTCTCGCCCCCGGGTCGTGCGTGGCCGTCGGTGCCACCGTCGCGTCCGAGCCCGAAGCCGGCCTCGCGCTCTTCACCGACCCGTCCTCGAGTCCGTGGAGGCACGCGTCGGTCGTCCGGGTGCCGCTCTCCCTTGCCGCAGTGGACTGTGTCGCGCTGAGCGCCTGCGTGGCGGTCGGCCAGGCGGTGAGCCAGCGCCTGACCGGTGGGTGAGAGCGCCAACTCGTCACACCCGTTCCCTATGATCGCCCCCATGACGAGTCTCGGGGCCCGGCGGCGCGCCGACCGCAACGCCACCCGGGGGGATCACCCGTGAGCAGGGTCGAGGCGATCGGCCCCCCGCTCCGCCGGCGTGCGACCGCGACGTCGGCCTTCGGTGTCGGACGGCGCGAAGCCCACGACGCCTCGCAGTTCTACGCGCGCTTCACCCCACCGCGGCTCTCCGACGACGATGCCGTGGCCCCGCACTCGACGCGCGACCGGATCTGGGTGGGCGACGCACGCGAGATGGACCGGTTCGGCGAGGTGGCGGACGACTCGGTGGCGCTCGTCGTGACCTCACCCCCCTACTTCGCAGGCAAGGAGTACGAGGCATCGCTCGGGGTCGGACACGTTCCGGCAGACTACGACGACTACCTCCGCATGCTCGGGGACGTGTTCGGCGAGTGCTATGCGAAGCTCGAGCCCGGCGGACGCATCGCGGTCAATGTCGCCAATCTCGGTCGCAAGCCCTACCGCTCGCTGTCGCGCGACGTGATCGACGTCCTCGAACGGCTCGGCTTCCTGCTGCGCGGCGAGATCGTCTGGCAGAAGAGCCAGGCCGCCGGCGGCTCGTGCGCATGGGGTACCTACCAACGACCCGGCAACCCGGTCCTCCGCGACGTCACCGAGCGGGTTGTCGTCGCGGGAAAGGGTCGCTTCGACCGCGCCCTCACCCCGGCCGAGCGGGCCGGACGTGGCCTGCCGTGCGAGGGCACCATCAGCATGGACGAGTTCATCGACGCGACCATCGACCTCTGGGACCTCCCCTCCGAGTCGGCCACCCAGGTCGGCCACCCCGCGCCGTTCCCCGTCGAGCTCCCACGACGCCTCATCGAGCTCTACACCTACCGCGGCGACCTCGTGCTCGATCCCTTCATGGGCTCGGGATCGACGGCGGTCGCCGCAGTGCGGACCGAGCGTTACTACGTCGGATTCGACACCGACCCCGAGTACGTCGCGCTCGCCGAGCGGCGGGTCACCGACGAGCGGAAAGCGCGGGAGGCACCGGACGAGCGGATGCGTCGTATCACCGTCGGTCCGGGCCGCACTCCCGTCCGGTTCGTGGCGGGCGTCGCCACCGAGGAGCGGGCAGTCGCCGAGGGTCGCAAGGCGAGCGAGGTCGCGCTGGGAGCGCTCACCGCCGCCGGGTTCACCTCGATCGAACGAGACGTCGCATTCCGAGACCTCGGGGTGACCGTCGACGTCCGGGCGACCGACTCGGCCGGTGCGACGTGGCTGTTCCTACTCGCCGGCGCCTTCTCCGCGACTCGGCCCGGGCTGCGGCGGGCGGAGGTCATGTGGCGGGCACTCGGCGCTGCCGCCGTGTTGGCGGCCGCACGCCAGGACGGGCGGGCCGACCTCGGTCCCGTCATCCTCCTCACCACCGACCGGCCGGCCCCGCGGAGCGCAGGCGACCGGGCGCTCGCCGCCGCCACGGGAGGCAGCGGGCCTGTCCGCGATGTCGTCGAGCTGCTCGATGCCGGGGCCGCTGCCCGCCTCGCAACCCATGCGGCGGGTGGGATGCCTACGACATGACCGATCCGGGCCAGGCGGCCATGGATGCCTGACGACCGGACCACGATCACCGAGCTGGGGACCGCACTCGGCACGCTGCCTTTCGACGGACCGGCCGAAGCGCTCGCCGCACGCCCCGCCGAGCTGCACATCGAGGCGCCGACCTGGGACGCACTCGGCTCGATCGTGCGGTCGGGCCGGTTCGCCGGCGAGCTGGCGGTTGCATTCGCCAACGGACGCTCCTTTCTCGAGGTGGACGACGGCTTGCGTGGACGGTCGCCGCGCACGATCGAGTGGACCGGGGGCCGCCGACCCCCCGGCGACGAGGTCGCCCCCATCGACCTCCGCATCGACCACGTCTTCCTCGTGAGCTGCAAGTACGAGTCGGACATCGTCGCGAACGCGTCCCCGGCCCGACTCTTCGACGGTCTGCTCGCCACCTCGGGGACGTGGGAGCGGAGCGACTGGTACGAGTCGGTCGCACCCACGGAGCTCACCGACCTCTACCGGGCCTGCCTCGCGGCGGTCGGCCTCGAGGGCCTCCCCTCCCGTCCCGGCGAATGCACCCGTGAGCAGTTGGAGCAGCTGCAGACTTCGCTCGGGCGCAGGAACTACCCCGATGCAAGATCCCAGCAGGCCTACGCCGCACTTTGCCGCGCGGTGAGCGCCGCCTCGGCGACGCGCTGGCGGGCGGGGCTCGCGACGAGCGGCATCGCCGCCCAGCACATGCTCTGGCGCCTCCTGCGAATCGGCAGCGCGCCGTACTTCGTCCTCGGGCGCGACCGGAAGTCCGGCTCACCGGCTCGGATGCGCGTGTCGAGCCCGTGGGACTGGCGCGAGCGCTTCTCGGTCGAGGACTTCGAGGTCGCCCCGGCCTCGGTCGGTCAGCCGAGGGTCGATTGGCGGTTCGCCTGCCTCGACAGCGACACCGGCACGATCGTGCCCGTCGAGGGCCATGTCGAGATCCGCTGGAGCCACGGGCGATTCGTGCAGCCTCCGGAGGCCAAGGTCTACCTCGACACGCCGATGGCGCGGCTGCCCGGCTACCACCCGTTGACGGACGAAGGCGGACCCCAGCTCGCGCTCTGGCCGGCCGCCGAGTGAACGACCTGGCGGACCAACCCGAAGGCGGTGGACCGGCGGAGTGGGACGGCGAGCGCTACCAGCGACGGTTCGACGACCTCGCCGCGTCCGGCGTCGACGTCCACGGCGAAGCCGACTTCGTGGACTCCCTCCGCCCAGGCTCGGTGCTCGACGCGGGGTGCGGCACCGGGCGGGTCGCGATCGAGCTCGCCCGTCGAGGCATCGGCGTCGTCGGGATCGACCGCGACGCGTCGATGGTCGCCGCGGCGGCCCGCCGAGCGCCGGACCTCGTCTGGCTGGTCGGTGACCTCACAGATCCCGACTGCGACCTCGGACGTCGCTTCGACGTGGTGGTGATGGCCGGCAACGTCCCGGTCTTCACTCCGCCAGGCACCCAACCCGCCCTCGTCGCCGGCTGCGCGCGCCACCTGGCACCGGGTGGTCGATTGGTTGCCGGTTTCCAGCTCGACCGGGGCTACGCGGTCGACACCTACGACCGGGACTGCGAAAGGGTCGGACTCGAGCTCGTCGAGCGCTTCTCGACCTGGTCGCGCGCCCCATTCGGTGACGACGACGCCTACGCGGTCTCGGTTCACCGGGCGGTCGGCTGAGCACATCGGGGCGTCCGGGTCGACCGACGACCAACTCTGCGATCATGGCTCGTGCCCGACAACACGACCAGCGAACGCAATCCGATGTTCGTCTACGACGAGGCCCTCGCCGATCTCGTCCTCGACTACTGCAGGTGGCGGCTCGCCCTCGATCCCGTGCCTCTCGACTTCGGCGGTGCGCACGCGACCTCCCTCGCGGCGAGTCTCGAGGGGCTGATCGGAGCCGCGGGAACCGATCCCCGACGGATCATGGACGTGTTCGATCACGAGCTCGCGACCGCTGTGGTCTCGTGCGACAGCCCCCGTTTCCTCTCCTTCATCCCTGCCGCGCCGACCAAGGCTGCACTCCTGTTCGACATGGTCGTCGCCTGCTCGTCCCTGCAGGGGACCTCGTGGATGGAGGCGGCCGGAGCAGTCGCTGCGGAGAACCAGGCGCTCGGCGTCCTCGCCGATCTGGCCGGCCTCCCGACACATGCTGGTGGCTGCTTCGTCTCGGGTGGTTCGGCGGGGAACCTCTCCGCACTCATGGTCGCCAGGGACACTGCCGCATACCGCCGCGGCGACCGCACTCCGACGAGGCCCCTCGTCGCGATCAGCGAGGAGGCGCACTCCTCAGTCGGCAAGGCGCTCGCCGTCCTCGCGGTCGAACCGCTGCTCGTACCCTGCGAGGACCACCGCCTCACCGCGAGCGTCCTGCGTGCGGCGCTCGACGGCCACCCGCGCCGCGACGACGTGATCGCGGTGGTCGCAACCGGCGGGACCACCAACGCCGGCATCGTCGACGACCTCGCCGGTGTGGGCCAGGTGGCCGAAGAGCGGTCCCTCTGGTACCACGTGGACGGCGCGTACGGGTGTGCGGCCCTGTTCGCGCCTTCCACGCGGGAGCGCTTCGTCGGCATCGAAACCGTCGACTCGTTCGTCGTCGATCCGCACAAGTGGCTCTTCGCCCCCTTCGACTGCGCCGCGCTCCTCTACCGCGAACCACAACTTGCGAAGGCTGTGCACACCCAGGATGCGTCCTACCTCGACGTGCTCCACCGCGACGCACCGGAGGAGTGGAACCCGAGCGACTACGCATACCATCTGACCCGGCGCGCCCGCGGATTGCCGCTGTGGTTCTCGCTCGCGGTCAACGGCACCGACGCCTACCGCGACGCCGTCGAGACCGTCCTCGCGACCACACAGGCGTGTGCGGACCTCATCGACGGGATCCCCTTCCTCGAGCTCGTCCGCCGGCCCGAGCTCTCGATCATCCTCTTCGAGCGGACCGGGTGGGGAAGGGCCGAGTACGAGGCGTGGTCCGCCCGCCTCCTCGCCGACCAGATCGGCTTCGTGGTGCCGACGGCCTGGGAGGGCCGGTCGGTCGCGCGCCTCGCGCTCTTGCATCCGGACACCACGGTCGCCATCGTCGAGGAGATCGTCTCGACGATGGCGTGAGTCACGCGTCGCAGGGTCGGCTCAGGTGTACCCCTGCATGATGTGCTCGATCCACCACACGGGCGCGGCGTTCATCAGGGTCTGGAGGTCCCAGTAGTCCCACCACCGCACGATGGAGCCGCCTCGGAGCTCCATCACCGAGACGAAGGGCAACCGGACCTGCTCGCCGGTCTGCCAGTGCCAGGTCTCGGCGTGCTCGGTCACGACGACGTCGCCCTCGCCCACCATCGTCGACAGCTCGTGTTCGTACCCCGAGATGCGCTCGAGCCCGAGACGGAGTCGGGCGACGATCTGGGTGGGTCCGTGCGCGACGTCGTCCTCAGGCGAAGGGACGTCGGTGTACTCGCTGTCCTCGGTGAAGAACGTCCCGATCCGCTCCCAGTCGCGTTCGTACAGCGCGTCCCAGAACGACCGCGCGACCTCTTTGTTGGCACTGGCGTCCATCGAACCTCCTCGTCGTCGATCTGCTCGGTATCGGGAAGTGCCCGGGCCGCACCGATCGGTCAGGCCGGTGCCAGCACCGTGACGAAGTCACGTGTCCACCCCGACACATACTGAGTGGCCGGTCGATACTGTCCGGGCACCCCGGCCGACAGCGGTCCGCCGGGAGATGCGGCGAAGGCGAGCTGGACCCACTCGGGATTGATGTCGAGCTCCATTGCGGTCGTGACACCCGCACCCACCAGTGCGCCGGCGACATCGCCCGGCAAGGCGTTCATGCTGCCCGCGTAGACGAGGTTGCCCGCGGTGTCCTGCCCGAGGGCACTCCTTGCGACGACGCTGCCGCCCCCGAGCGTCGCACCCCAGGCGGCGATGTCGTTGACCTGCGGGCTCGGCTGGCCGCCCGCCACGAGGGGGGCGAGGTTCTGCCGCACGCTTGCGACCTGCTCGCCGGCGGCAGGGGTGCCCCGGCCCCAGATCCCGACGTGCCCCGTGCCGTTGGCATCGACCACCAGGCTGGCCACCCCGGTCTGCAGCGGGACGAGAACCTGGCCGTTGAGCTCGAACCCGCCCACGCCGGTCGACGACTCGAACCCGCCGTTGAATACCGCGAGCAATGCCGGCGTCTCGTCGGGCCCGATCGTCGATCCAGCGTCCGCAGCGACGGTGGCCGCGCCGGTCGGGGGGTCCGAGCTCCCGACGTGGAGGCCGAAGCGGGTCACACCGGCCCGGAACCGGAAGAGCGTGACCGAGTGGCCGTCGGGACCGGTCACCGTCTGCTGGTCGACCGCGATCTTGCCGTTGGCCGACGAGTCGACCGTCCACCCCGGTTGCTCGGTCGTGGTGGTGGTCGGCGGCACGGTGGTCGTCGTCGGCCTCGGCGGCGCCGAGCTCGCACCCGTCGCGGCCGAGCCCGATGCGCATCCGGCGAGGAACAGGCAGGCCGCCACGGCCACCGCTCCGGCGCCGAGAGCCTGGCACCCGCCGAGAGGTGCGCGTCGTCGCTCCCTGATCGGCCGGTGCACGGCACGTGAGCATACGAGGACTCAGCACCCGCAGCGGGTCGCACGGGCCGACCGTCGTCGGGTGGGCACCACGGAGTGACTGTCCGGCAACCTGGCACAATGCGCCGTGGGTCACCGGAGGGCGACCGCCGGAGAGGAGCGAGTTGACCGAGCAGCCCAAGACCTCCGACGGATTCGGTTCGACCCCGGACGCCCGTGCGTACGTCGACCCCGAACGGTACGAGGCGGAACGTCGGGCGATCTTCGACCGTGAGTGGATCGCGCTCGGAGACGCGGCCCGCCTCGCCGAGCCCGGGGCGTACCTCGCCGTCGCAGTGGCGGGCTTCCCGATCGTGGTGGTCAACGACGATGGTCACCTGCGCGGCTACCACAACGTCTGCCGGCACCGTGCAGGGCCGCTCGTCTGGGACGGGGAAGGACGGTGCCGTTCCTTCGTCTGCCGCTACCACGGGTGGGCGTACGACCTCGACGGCTCCCTGCGCTCGGCCCGGGACTTCGGCGCTGACCCCGATCCGGCACAGTTCTCGCTGCACCCCGTCGCCGTCGAGACATGGCGCGGCCTGCTCTTCGTGCACCTCGGTCCGGCTCCGACGCCGCTCGCCGTGTGGCTCGGCGCCGTCGCCGAGCTCTGCGAGGCCTACGAGATGGAGTCCTTCACGCCCTCCCACCGCTCGGGCCACGACCTCGCAGTGAACTGGAAGGTCTACGCGGAGAACTACCAGGAGGGCTACCACATCCCCCTCGTCCATCCCGGTCTCAACCGCCAGGTCGACGCCGGGCGCTACCGGGTCGAGGTAAGGGGTCCGGCCGCCGTGCACTCGGCGCCGACCCGCGACGGATCGGTCACGACCGGTGCCTGGCTGTGGCGTTTCCCGGGGTTCGCGCTCAACCTCTACGAGACGGGGATGTGCCTCGAGAGCTACTGGCCGACCGGACCCGCCCGGACCCGTGTCGAGTACACCTTCTTCTTCGCACCCGGAACGACCGAGAGCGAGGCGCGTGCGGCGGTCAACAGCTCGGTCGCGGTGCTCGAGGAGGACCGGGTCATCTGCGAGGCGGTCCAGCGCAATCTCGAAGCCGGCATCCACGGATGCGGAGTGGTGAGTCCGCGACACGAGGACGGAGTCGCCCTCGTCGCGGCGCTCGTCGACGAAGCGCTCGCGACGTCGTCGCCGATCAGGCCGAGATGAACGACGAGGCGAAGGCGCGGATCGCGTCGAGCGCTTCTGCGGTCCGGCGCCACGGGCGCACGAAGACCCGGTCGACCCCAGCTGCCGCGTAGCGCTCGACGTCGGCGGAAGACGTGACCTCTCCACCGATGGTCACCTCCGTGCGGCCGTCTCGGCCCGCGGCGGCACGGAGCTCGGCGAGGCGGGCGACCGCCGCCGGGATGTCCAGGAGCGTGTGGTTCATCGGCACCCACCCGTCGCCGACGGTCGCGGCGCGGCGGAGCGCGGCCGCGCCGTCTCCGCCGATGTGCAGGCGAGGACCGGGCCGTTGGACCGGCTTGGGCTCGAACTTGACCGCGGCGAAATCGAAGTACTTCCCGTGGTGCTCGATGACCTCTTCGGACCAGAGGCGCCGGCAGACCTCGATGCACTCGTCGACTCGCGCGCCTCGGGTGTCGAAGTCGAGACCGACCGCATCCCACTCGGCGCGCAGCCAGCTCGCACCGATGCCGAGGTCGAGCCGACCGCCCGACAAGATGTCGAGGGTGGCGGCCGCGCGGGCGGTCACGAAGGGGTGACGGAGGCCGATGTTGTAGACCTGGGTGCCGAAGCGGATGCGGTCGGTGCGCGCCGCGAGGAACGCCAGGTACACGAGGGCGTCGAAGACGGGGGTCTCCGGTGGGATCGGCGGATGGTCGGCGCCGGCGAAGGGGCTCCCGCCCATGTCGACGGGGAGGACAAGGTGCTCGGGGATCCAGACCGAGTCGAAGCCGAGCCGGTCGGCCTCCTCGGTCACCGCGACCCATGCCGTCGGGTTGAGCGTGCCGAGGGAGATCGCGTACTTCATCGTCCACCTGTCTGTCAGCCCGACATGGCGCCGAGCACGGAGCGGATCGCCGGCGGCGCGGCCCGGCTGATCCTAACGGCGGCGAACGGGCTGGGTATCGTGAGGCCGTCGCCGCGCAGCGGGCGGTGCGGAGGAAGGGCGCGGTCCATTCCGGACCGCGGTGGCACGGGAGACGGCCATGGGCTACCTCGAAGAACGAGCCGGGCTCGAGGGAAAGGTCGCGGTCATCTTCGGTGGCGGCGGAGGACTCGGCCGCGCGTGCGCAGTCGACCTCGGGGGCGCCGGCGTCAAGCTCGCGCTCAACGACCGCAACGAGGATCTTCTGGAGGAGACCGCAGGCTGGCTCCGCCGCGACGGGGTCGGAGTCACCACCTCCGCGTTCGACGGGCGCGACCCCGACGCGCAACAGCGGTTCTTCGAGGAGGTCGACGAGGTGTTCGGCGGGCTCGACATCCTCATCAATGTCATCGGCGGGACCTTCCCGCAGGCCTTCGTCGACTCCACCCCGCGGGGATGGGACGCGCTCATCCGCACCAACTTCACCTGGTTGCTCAGTTCCATCCAGTTCGCCGTCCCGAGGATGAAGGCACGGGGCGGCGGGAGCGTCATCCAGCTCACCTCCATCGAAGGACACCGGGCCGCCCCGGGCCACGCGGTCTACTCGGCGATGAAGTCGGCCGTCACCAACCTGAGTCGGACCCTCGCGGTCGAGCTCGGCCCCGATCGGATCCGGATCAACACGATCGCCCCCGACTTCGTCCCGACCGAGGGACTGGCGGCGATGGAGACCACGCTGGTCATGGACGGCGACGATCCGCGCGCGGCGCTCGCGGACCGCATCTCGATCCCGATGGGACGGCGGGGTGAGTACCCGGACGTCGGCGGGTGCGCACTCTTCCTCGCCTCGGACCTCTCGCGTTTCGTGACGGGCACCACGCTCCACCCCGACGGTGGCGCCTGGGCCTCCTCGGGTTGGTACAACTGGCCCGACGCCGGCTGGTCCACCGGGGCGCCACCTTCGGTCGTCGAGTCCTATGTCTCCGACGACCAACCGGGCGACCCGGACCGCAGTGTCGACTGAGACCGGACCGGCTCCACTTCCGGCCGACGGCGACCTGTCCTGTCGCCGGATCTCACGGCTCGGGCGGGCTACGATTCAAACGAGCGTTTGTTCGTCCGGCGACGCCGGTCCAGCACGAGGGGGACGGATGTCCGACACCGCCGAGGTCGACCTGAGCGATCTGCTCTTCTCCCAGGCGGCGGCCGACCAGCCGCACGCGGCCTACGCCCACCTGCGCACCACCTGCCCCGTCGCGAAGACATCGCTCGCGGACGTGCCCCAGGTGTTCATCTCACGCTACGAAGACGTCGTCTTCGCGCTCCGCCATCCCGAGATCTTCAGCTCGTCCGGGGGGACCGTGGGCATCGGCGAGCAGCCGCTCATCCCGGTGGAGGTCGATCCCCCGCGACACACCGCCTACCGCCGTCTCCTCAACCCCCAGTTCGTCCCGCGCGAGATCGAGCGCCTCGAACCCGCCATCCGCGCGTTGGTCGGCGATCTGATCGACGCCTTCGTCGAACGCGGATCGTGCGACTTCCACGACGAATTCTCGACGCCCTTGCCGTCGGGGATCTTCCTCGCGCTCATGGGGTTGCCCAGCTCGGACCTCCCGATGTTCCTCCAGTGGCGGGATGACAGCATCCGACCGGCGGTGGAGCCTGGCGACTTCGAAGGCGCCGAGCGCATCCGGGCTGCCACCGCGGCGTCGATCAGCGAGTACTTCCGCTCGGCGATCGAGGAGCGTCGCCGCAACCCCGACGACACCCTGCTCTCCTCGATCGTCCATGCATGCATCGACGATGAGCCCCTCACCGAGGTCGAGCTCCTCGGCATGTCGCACCTCCTGCTACTCGGCGGACTCGACACCGTGACGGCGACCCTCGACTGCATGATCGCCCATCTCGCCGAACGTCCCGACGAGCGCCAGCGCCTCGTCGCGGACCCGGCGAACATCCCGGGTGCGGTCGAGGAGCTCCTCCGGTGGCTGACACCGGTGATGGTGGTCCCACGGATCGTCATCGAAGAGACCGAGCTCGGCGGGGTTGCGCTCGCCGCCGGCGACCGGGTCCTGCTCGTGCTCGGTGCCGCCAACGGGGACGACGAGTTCGGCTCCGAAGTCGATCTCGCACGCACGCCGAACCGGCACGTCGCCTTCGGGGCGGGAAACCACCTCTGCCTCGGCGCCCACCTTGCGCGGCTCGAGCTGCGCGTCGCGCTCGAAGAGTTCCACCGGCGCATCCCCGACTACCGGATCGCAGACGGCGCGGAGGTGCACTTCTCGCCGGGGATCCGCCAGGCCGACCATCTGCCGATCGTCTTCGACGCCGGGTGAGCGCATCCGGATCGGAGCTCCGGGTCACGATCGACCGCGAGCGTTGCATGGGCTCGGGAAACTGCTCCTACTGGGCACCCGGCGTCTTCGACCTCGACGACGACGGCATCGCGGTGCTGGTCGGCGAGACCGACGGGCACGCAGAGGAGATCCGGCTGGCAGCCGAGGGGTGCCCTACCCGGGCGATCAGCGTGGCCGCGACGGACGGTTGAGGGAGCGGGCGGTCCCTCGGGACGTCAGCCCGGAGATGAGCTCGCCGAGCTCGCGGCGTTCTCGAAGGCGCTGAAACTCACCACGTCCGACGGGGACGGTGTCGGAACGGACATCAGAGCCGCGCGTCCACCGACATCGACTCGGCCGTCCCCCCAGGGGCGAACGCGCGGATCATCCCCTCTTGTCCGAACGACGCGAGCAGCGCGCCCTGCTCGGTGAAGATCTGCCCGCGGACATACGACATGCCGGCACCGACGATAGGTGCTCTCGTGGTGGTAGAGGAGCCATCCCTCCCATTCCACCGGCTCGTGGAAATCGATCGTGATGCCCATCACCGCGGTCGACACCGTCTCGTGCGCCATCGAGGTCCCGAGCCCGGCATGCCCGCGCATGGTCGCGGAGATCGAGAGGTGGCCGGTGAAATGGCTGAGCAACGCCTTGGCCAGGTCCGGTCGCGTCGGAACCGGTTCGTAGTGCAACCACACGTCGAGGACCGGCGGTCCGACCTCGTCGGGGTCGTTCGGATCGGCGACGCCGACGATCCGGAGCTCGCGGCCGAGCATCGGCATCTCGACGTGGATCGCGTCGGCCGGACTCCCGACGTCGGGCATGGCCGCACCGTGCCGGACCACGTCGTCCTGGATGACGTCCGCGAGCACGGTGATCGTCGCGCATCGGCGGTCGCCCTGGCCCGCCGAGACGATCGCACTGGTGATCGAGCGGCCCCGGTGGACTTCCTCGACGTCGAACCAGAGCGGGCGGAGGTCGTCGACGGCCCGGGTGAAAAGCGCATGTGCAGAGCGCACGGAGTAGTCGGGGAAGGTCTTCGACGTCGCAACGATCGCCTGGCCGAGCAGCTGGCTCCCGTCGACCACCCGGCGCTCACCGCCATCGCTGTCGCCGACGAAGCGCCCGTCGTCGCCACGTTCGACGTCGAAGATCGCGAGCATTCGTCCAACGTTCGACCCCGTGCCGTCCGGTGGGCTCATCGCCCGGACACCGGGGGGTCGGCGGCACCCACGGCCACGTCGACGACGTCCTGGTAGAAGGCCACGTAGCCGGCGATGCGCGCGACCTGCTGATATGGCTCCTCGTAGCTCCACGCGAGCACCTCCCGGTCCGCGTGCGAGAGCTTCCGGTACGTGGCAGTCCCCTTGAATGGGCACCGACTCGTGCGACCGTCCGGTTCGAAGAGGTCGAGGCGGACGTCCACGGGTGGGAAGTAGAACACGAGGCCGTGGTCCTGCTCGTCGACGAGGAGGCACCCGGTGCTCTCCGCAAGCACCATGCCACCGAAGGTCGCGGTCACCCGGTTGCGTCGGGCGAGGAGGTCGACCCGGTAGTCGGGACGCTCCACGTAGCCCGACTCCTCCATGATCCCTCCCCGTTCCTCCGGTCGACGTTGCACGAGCATCGTAGTGTTGGCGGCCTGAGCGTCCGGCCGCCCCGCTGCCGGTCGCCGACGAGGAGGGGAACGCCCATGATCATCGTGGTCGCCACCATGCACGTCGCACCCGAGGACCGCGACCGCTACCTCGATTCCAAGCGCGCTCAGGTGACGGCCACCCGCGACGAGACCGGCTGCCTCGAGTACGCCTACGCCGCGGACGCCGACGACCCGGGGAAGGTCCGGCTGCTCGAGCAGTGGGAGTCGATGGCCGACCTCGAGGCCCACCTGGCCGCGCTCCGCAGTGCACCTCCGTCGTCGACTCCCAACGTGGAGGTGCGCTCGACGAAAGCCGAGCTCTACGACGCGACCCCGGTCACGCCACCATGGACCTGACCGACCAGCCGGCGACCGGGGTCGGGCGTTGGGCATCCCGTCAGGTGCCGGCAGCGCTCGAGCAGCAGTGGGTGGAAGCCGGGTACTGGGACGACGAGACGCTCGGAACCCGACTCGATCGCGCGCTCTTCGAACATGCAGGACAGTCCTTCGTGATCCACTCACTCGAGCGCCCGTGGTCGGGCACGTTCGGCGAACTGCGGGAGCGTGCGCAACGGGTCGCGTGGGCGCTCGCCGACCGCGGGGTACGCACCGGAGACGCCGTCGCGTTCCAACTCCCCAACTGGGTCGAGGCGGCGGTCACGTTCTACGCGGCCTCGTTCCTCGGTGCGGTCGTCGTTCCGATCGTGCACTTCTACGGTCCGAAAGAGGTCGGATACATCCTTCGGCGTACCGACGTCAAAGTACTCGTGACCGCCGCGGCCTTCGGCCACACCGACTTCCTTGCCGGTCTCGAGCGCATGGGCGACGCGACGGCGAGCATCCACACGGTCGCCGTCGTCGGTCGCGACGAGGGCCTCCCCGAGGGCACGGTGCCCTTCAGCGTGCTGGAGAACGGGGTGCGTGCCGTCGACGGACCGGTGATAGTCCCCGCGGATGCACCGGCCCTCGTCGCCTACACCTCGGGGACGACGGCCGACCCGAAAGGGGTCGTCCATTCGCATCGCACGATCGGTTCGGAGGTCCGCCAGCTCGGCGCGATGAAGGCGAACGGAGGACGTCCCGGCCTCACCGGCGCCCCCGTCGGACACGCCATGGGGATGCTCGGCGCCCTGCTCATCCCGGTCCTCAACGGCGACCCGGTCCATCTCGTCGACGTCTGGGACCCGCCGCGCCTGCTCGCGATCATGGACGAGCACTCGCTCGGGTGCGGGTCCGGTGCGACCTACTTCCTCACCAGCCTGCTCGACCACCCCGATCGGACCGGTCGGCACACCGAGCTCATGCACTTCGTCGGACTCGGCGGGGCGACCGTTCCGCTCGCAGTCGCCGAACGCGCGACCGCAGAGGGCATCTCGATCGTCCGCATGTACGGCTCGACGGAGCACCCGTCCATCACCGGAGCGAGGCACGATGACCCCGAGCGCGAGCGCCTCACCACCGACGGCCATCCGCTCGAAGGTGTCGAGATCCGCCTCGTCGACGACGACGGCCACCCGGTCGGGACCGGTGAGCCCGGGGAGATCTGGTCGCGCGGACCGGACTGCTTCATCGGATACACCGACCCCGTGCTCACTGCGGCGTCGTTCGACGAGCACGGGTGGTACCGGACCGAAGATGTCGGCGTCCTCGACGAGGCGGGCTGGCTCACCATCACCGACCGCAAGAAGGACGTGATCATCCGAGGTGGCGAGAACGTGAGCGCGGTCGAAGTCGAAGGAGTGCTCACCGAGATGCCGGAAGTCGCAGAGGCGGCCGCCGTCGCCGCGCCCCACCCGCGCCTCGGCGAACAGGTCTGCGCGTTCGTCCGCCTCCTTCCCGGCGCGGCGACCGTCGACCTCGGTGCCGTGCAGGCCGCGCTGGCCGACGCCGGTCTCGCCCGCCAGAAATGGCCCGAGCAGCTGCGCACCGTCGAGGACTTTCCGCGGACCCCGTCGGGAAAGATCAAGAAGGTCGTGCTCCGCCAGCAGCTCCGGGACGAAGCCGGCTCAGCCGGCTGACCGGTCGTTCAGCCCTTTTCCTGTGAGCGCGCCTTCGACTCGGCCGCCATCTGCTTCGCACGCTCGAGGTTTCGCTTGGTCGCGTCACGGGGGCGGAGCCCCGCGGTGAACGCCTCGCGGATGTACTCCTTCACGTCGGACGCCTGCGTCGCGACCGTGAGCAGGTCGTTGCTCTGCTGGAGGTGGTTGCGCAGCCCCATCATGTCCCAGGCCCGCCGGATGTTGGCCTTGGCCGCCATCAGCGTGGACAGCGGTGCCTGCGCGACGAGGAAGGCAAGCTCGTTGACCTCGTCATCGAGTCGGTCTCTCGGGACGACCCGATTCACGAGGCCCATCTCCTTGGCCTGTTCGGCGGTGAGCTCCTGACCGGTGTACATGTACTCGGACGCACGCTTGAAGTTCATGAAGAGCCACGGCTCGATGCCCGTCTCCATCGTCGGCATGGCCATGCCCTGCAGCACCGGAAACTGAAAGTAGGCATCCTCCGACGCGACGGTCATGTCGGTGAGCAGACCCCAGACCGTGCCACCACCGAGGCAGTAGCCGTGGACCTGGGAGATGGTGACCTTCGGGCAGTCCCACAGCTTGAGGACAGGTGCGCCGTAGATGTCCCACTGGCCCTTCCATGGGCTGCCCAGTCGCTCGGTCGACTCGTCGATCTCGCGCATCTCGGTGCCGGGTGAGCCCCGGACCACGTGGCCGGCGCTGAAGCCCGGGCCGTTGGCCTTGAGGACCACGACCTTGATGTCGTAGTCGCCGTCGGCGTCGTCGAGGCAGGCGTCGACATCGAAGACGAGGGTCGACGACTGGATGTTGGCCTTCTCCTCGTAGTCGAGGATGATCCGTGCGACCGGGCCGTCCTTCTCGTAGATGACCGAGTCCAGCTGTCGGGTCTCCATGCCCAGCTCCTGTCCGGAAGCGCCCGCCCAGCGCGACGGACTGTGCTCCGCAAGCTAGCAAAACCGCCTGGTCGCGCCTCGGGTCGCTGGATGCCCGAAGTGGTGGAGGGCCGCGCGGCCGATCCATTCACGGTCGTCGAGATTCAGGGCCATCTGACCGCGTTTCGCCGGCCGATTGCCGACAGCCCATGTGCTCTGATCGGGGCATGACGTACGAACCGCTTCCCGGGGCGCCCGACTGGTTCGTCCGAGCGCTCGCCGTTGCCCAGGGCGACCTCGAGGTCGAGGTCGACGGGTGTCGGATCCACGCGCTGACCTGTGGTGCGCCTGACACGCGGGGACTCGTCTTCGTCCATGGCGGTGGGGCGCACGCCCACTGGTGGACCCACGTCGCCGCCACCTTCCACCGGGACTTCCGGGTGGTGGCAGTCGACCTCTCCGGCCACGGCGACAGCGGACACCGGCCGAGCTACTCGCTCGAGCAGTGGACCGACGAGGTCATGGCGGTCGCCGAGTCCGGTCGGATCGCCGGACCACCGGTCGTGATCGGGCACTCGATGGGTGGGTTCGTCACCATCGGCACGGCGGCGCGTCACGGCGACCTCGTCAGCGGGGCGATCGTCTGCGACTCACCGGTGACCGAGCCCGACCCGGAGATCGGGGCCTACCGGCTCCGCGAGGCCTTCGGGCGCCCGCGCGTCTACCCGAGCGTCGAAGAGGCAGTGGAGCACTTCCGCACGGTTCCCACCCAGCAGCACTACCTCGACTTCGTGATCGACCACGTGGCCCGCCGGTCCGTGCGACCAGTCGAAGGCGGCTGGCAGTGGAAGTTCGACCGCGAGATCTTCGCCCAATTCGGCGGCGGCATCCGCGGGATCGCATTGCCCTATCTGTCCAAGGTCCGCTGTCGGTTCGCGCTGTTGCGTTCCGAGCACGGTCTCGTGACTGCGGACCTCGGGCAGTCGATGTTCGAGGAGCTCGGCCGGGTCACGCCGGTGATCGAGATCCCCGAGGCCGGCCACCACGCGATGCTCGACCAGCCACTCATCCTTCTCACCGCGATCCGCACCCTGCTCGGCGACTGGGAGCACTCGGAGCCCCACCGTCGCGACGAAGCCCACCGGGCCTGATCGCTCAGCTCGATCGGGTGCTCGCGCCCTTTCCGGTCGCGTCCGCTGTGTACCGGTCCACCCACGTAGTGGACCAGCGCTCCGCCGCGACGAGAAGGATCATCGCCACTGCGAAGACCACGATCCCACCGAGCACGACCGAAGTCGCCGGGAACGAAATGGCGAAGATCCGCCGGGAGACGGGTACGACGAAGACCACCGCCATGCAGAGAGCCATCGCGACGACGAGCAGGAGCCGCGACCGGTTGAGCGGCCGGGAGACCAGCACCAACACGCCGAGTGCGAGGGCGCAAAGCTCGAGGACCGCGGCCGTCCGCTGCTGGACGGCCGACGAGCTCGGCGGGATCCTCGCGAGCAGGTAGACGACGAATGTCCCCGCTGCGGCGATGACGCCCGCGGGCACGGTGAACGCCAGCACCCTGGCGACGAACCCGGGAACCGCCCGCGGTGCACCGGCCGCAAGCGCGAGGAAGAACCCCGGGATCCCGATGGTAAAAGTGCTCACGATCGTGAGATGGCGCGGGAAGAAGAGGTACGGCAAACCACTCGCCGCGATCACGATGGCGAGGATCGCCGCGTAGACGGTCTTCGTCACGAAGAGTCTTGCCACCCGCTCGATGTTGGCGACGACCCGGCGGCCCTCGGCGAGCACCTCAGGGACGGCCGCGAACGAGTCGTCGAGGAGCACCATCCTCGCCACCGACCGGCTCGACTGGCTTCCCGAGCCCATCGCGATGCCGAGGTCGGCCTGCTTGAGCGCCTGGACGTCGTTGACCCCGTCGCCGATCATCGCGACCACATGTCCCGCACCCTGGAGTGCCCGGACTGCCGCCACCTTCTGCTCGGGGCGCACCCGTCCGAACACGTTCGCGCCTGCGACGGCTGCCTCCCACGGTTCGTCGTCCGAGCCCAGTCCGGAGGCGTCCTGCGGCTGACCGTGGACGGGCACGCCTGCGGACGCAGCCACCGCGGCCACTGTGCCGGGAGCATCGCCGGAGAGGACGACGACCGACACGCCCTGGCCTCTCAGGTACGCGATGGTGGGAACCGCCTCATCGCGAAGTGCCTCGACGAGGACGACGAGTGCAACGGGCACCACCGCCCCGAGCCCGCGGTCGGGATCGACCGGCCCGGCCGCGGTCGCGGCCAGCACGACCCGGTGGCCGGCCGCCTCCTGGGCTCGGAGAGCCGTGGCAAGCTCGATGGGCAACTCGGGAGCGAGGATGGACGGCGCACCGAGCAGCCAGGTCCCCTGCGTCTCGAATGTCGCCGCACTCCACTTCCGGTCCGACGAGAAGGCGACCGAGTCGGTGAGCTCCCAACCCCCTGCCACGTCGAAGGACCTGACGATCGCCCGCATGGTCGCGTTCGGTGCGGGATCGGCGGCGGCCATCGCGCCGAGCGCGGCCTCGACCGTCGTCCGGTCGCGACCGCGAGCGACGACGACCGACTCGACACCCGCCTCGGGACTCGTCAGAGTCCCGGTCTTGTCGATGCAGAGGACGTCAGTACGGGCGAGGCCCTCGATCGAAGCAAGCTCCTGGACGAGGACGCGCCGTCGCGCAAGGCGGATCGCGCCCAGCGCGAACGCAATCGAGGTCAGGAGGACGAGGCCCTCCGGCACCATTGCCCCGACGCCGGCGACCGACCCCCGGATCGCGTCTGCGAGCGACTGGTTCGTCCGGAGGAGCTGACTCGCGACCAACGCAGCGCCAGCTGGCACCATCACCCAGGTCACAAGCCGCAAGATCGTGTTCGTGCCCTGTTGCAGCTCGGAGCGGACGAGGCTGAACCGGGTGGCACGGGCCTGAAGGCGGGCCGCGTAGGACGCCGCGCCGACCGCCGTGGCCCGCACCTTGCCACTGCCCACCGCGACGAAGCTGCCTGACAGGACCTCATCGCCGACCTCCTTCGCGACCGCTTCGGCCTCTCCGGTGAGGAGCGACTCGTCGATGGCGAGGCCAGCACAGGTGAGCACTGTCCCGTCGACGGGCACCTGGTCGCCGGGCCTGAGCTCGAGAACGTCATCGAGCACGATCTCTTCGACCGCGGTGTCGGACACGCCGATGACGCCGCCGGTCTGACGGACCACGTGCGCCCGAGGCGCAGTGAGGATCGCGAGTCGATCGAGTGTCCACTTGGCGCGCAGTTCCTGGACGACGCCGATCGTCGTATTTGCCACGAGCACGATGCCGAAGAGGCCGTCCTGTACGGGTCCGACGATGAGCACGAGGACGAACAGCGTCCCGAGGATCGCGTTGAAGCGGGTCAAGACATTGGCCCGGAGGATCTGACGGACGGACCGACCGGGCGAAGGTGGAGCCACATTGACCTTGCCGGCTCTGACCCGCTCGGCGACCTCGGCCGTCCCGAGCGGACCCGTCGGGGCCTGCGGCACGACCGACCCCGGTGGCGGGGCGACCGCACTGCTGCCCGCACCCGATCCCATGGCGCAATTCTCCCCCGCGGAGAGGGTGCACCGACCAGGGCCGAAGGGCCCGGGTGCCGAGATGGACCGTTCGGCCCTACCGGCCGGTCGGGGCTGCGCAAAGGATGGGCCCATGAGCGCCGACGAACGCGCCCGCCCCGTGCCGTCCTGGCTCCGTCGCAACGGGGCGCTGGCCGCGCTCGGTCTCTCTGTCGTCGGCCTCGGGCTCGGCGCCGTCCTCCACCTGGTCGGGGCGGGAAACACCGGCGACGGCGTGTGGATCGCGGTCGCCGTCTGCGGGGCCCTCTTCTCGCTCGTGTCGACCATCGGGAGCCTTTGGCACCACCGCCTGGGCGTCGACGTGATCGCCCTCTTGGCCGTGTGCGGCGCGCTCGCTGTCGGCGAAGACCTCGCAGCAGCCGTCATCGGCGTCATGATCACGACCGGCCGCGCCCTCGAGGCGTGGGCGGCGGGCCGGGCGAGGCGAAGCCTCGAGGTCCTGCTCGAGCGTGCGCCCAGCCGGGCACATCGTTACGACGGACCGACGCTCGTCACCGTCGAGCTCGGCTCGGTGCAGCCCGGCGACCGGCTCATGGTCGGACCGGGCGAGCTCGTTCCGGTCGACGGCACGGTCATCTCGGAAGGCGCGGTCCTCGACGAGTCGACACTCACCGGTGAACCCCTGCCCGTCGAGCACAGCACCGGCGACCCCGTGCGGAGCGGCACGGTCAACGCAGGGGGACCATTCGACCTGCTCGCAACCACGACCGCGGCGTCGAGCTCCTATGCGGGCATCGTCCGTCTGGTGGCCGAGGCAGAGGCGTCCGAGGCACCCTTCGTCCGGCTCGCCGACGAATTCGCACTCTGGTTCCTCCTCGCCACCCTCGTCCTCGCCGGAGTCTCGTGGGCGACGGCAGGAGCGACACGTGCAGTGGCCGTCCTGGTCGTCGCGACTCCGTGTCCGCTCATCCTCGGGGCACCGATCGCCCTCGTCTCGGGCGTCGCCTGTGCGGCGCGCCGCGGGATCATCGTGAAGGGTGGCGGCGTCCTCGAACGGCTCGCTCGCTGCACCACTCTTCTCGTCGACAAGACGGGGACGATCACCGGCGGGTGTCCGACCCTCACCCGCTCGGTGGTGGCAGACGGTGGTGACGTCACCACCATGCTCCGGTTGGCGGCGTCGCTCGACCAGGTCTCCCCGCACGTGCTCGCATCGGCCGTGGTGCGCGGAGCGACCGACCGGGAATGTTCACTGACACTTCCGACGGACGTCGAGGAGGTGCCCGGACAGGGCATCCGCGGCCGGGTCGGCGACCAACTGGTGGCGGTCGGCAAAGCGTCGTGGGTGGGCGTCGCGGCGAACCCGCCCTGGGCCAAAGCCGCACGGCGCACGGCGCGTCTCGACGGCGCGCTGACCGTGTTCGTCGCGGTCGACGGCGAGCCGGCCGGCGTGCTCATCCTCGACGACCCGCTGCGCCCCGACGCCGGCCGGACCGTCCGTGCCCTCCGTCGTGCCGACATCCGCCGCATCGTGCTCGTGACCGGCGACCGCGCCGAGGTCGCCGAGTCCGTCGGAGCGGTCATCGGGGTCGACGAGGTCCTCGCCGAGCGCACGCCGGCCGAGAAGCTCGACGCGGTGCGGCTGGAGAGCCAGCACGCCGCCACGATCATGGTCGGCGACGGGGTCAATGACGCGCCGGCGCTCGCACTCGCGGACGTCGGGGTCGCGATGGGTGCCCGTGGGGCGACCGCGTCGTCAGAAGCCGCCGACGTCGTCTTGACCGTGGACCGCATCGACCGGATCGGCGACGCGGTCCTGATCGCGAAGCGCACCAGACGGATCGCGCTGCAGAGCGTGCTCGCGGGCATGGCGCTCTCGCTCGCCGCGATGGGATTCGCGGCCGCGGGGCTCCTCCCCGCGCTCTGGGGCGCGCTCCTCCAAGAAGCCATCGACGCAGTGGTCATCCTGAACGCGCTCCGCGCGCTCCGGGCCCCGACGGTCGCGACGCACCTGAGCGAGGGCGACTCGGCGCTCGCCCGACGGTTCCGCGACGAACACCTCGCGATCCGGTTCGACCTCGACCAGCTCAGGGCGGCAGCCGACGGACTCGACACCCTCGAACCGCCGGAGGCGCTCGCGGCGGTCCGCTCCATCCACCGCATGCTCGTCGAGGAGGTCGAGCCCCACGAGCGCGCCGAGGAGGCGCTGCTCTACCCCGCACTCAACCGGGTCATCGGGGGCGAGGACCCGACCGGAGCGATGAGCCGGGCCCACGTCGAGATCACCCACCAGATCCGCCGGCTCGACCAGCTCCTCGACGACATCGGTCCCGAAGGTCCCGACCAGGTCGATCTCGTCGAGCTCCGCCGACTCCTCTACGGGCTCCACGCGATCTTGCGCCTGCATACGATCCAAGAGGACGAGAACTACCTCTCACTCGGAGACGACACCGGCGCACCGAACCGTCCGGCGTTGGAGCGCTCGCCATGAGCGGTTCTCAGGAGCTGGAGGTCGCGGCCCGGAGGCTCCGGGCGGTCCACAACGCGGTGGGAGCGGGTGAGCTCGCGTGCCTCGGCGAGCTCTGGTACTGCGCGATCGCACGCCGCCGCGGCCGATGGCTGGGCCTCTCGGTCGGGGTGCTGCTCACCGAGGGGGTCGCCCTGGTCGCGGCCCGCGGCTGCCCGCTCGGCGTCGTCCAACGTCGGCTCGGCGACGACGCCCCGATGTTCGAACTCTGGTTCGGACCACGCCTCGCGCCCTTCGCCATCCCCGGCTTCACCGCACTCGCGGTGGCCGGAGCGCTCACGCTCCTCCGTCGGCCTCCAGTGCCTCGGCCTGTCGGCGCAGCTCCTCCACCGCCTCGCCGGGGGCGACGGTCTCGATGAGCCTGATCAGTTCGAGCACGATGGCGGTCAGCTCGGGCAGTTGGTCGCCGGTCTCCTCGATGGTGATCTTGGAGAAGGGGAAGGCGACCGTCACCCGGTTGGTCGGCGCCACGACACCGGGCGCTCCATGGCGCGGTGGTCGGTCGACGTCGGTCGGGAGATCGGCCATGCCATCACCTCCGATGTGCTCGACCCGTGACGCTCACTGCGCTCTCAGGTCCCCTCGTGGTTGTCGGCGCCTCTCCACTGATGATGAGCGGACCGTCCGCCTCTGACCAGGGCCGAATGTCACGGGTGGGACCCGAAGACGGCGCGGACTCTCCGCCCGATCAGAGCAGGGCGACCCGTGCCCCGGGGCGACCGACCTCGACGTCGAATCCGAAGCTGCTGTGCAAGGATTCCGGCGATGGACCAGCGGACCGTCGACCTCGGTGCGGTACAGCTCGCGATCGCCGAAGCCGGCGCCGGGCAGCAGCCGCTCCTGATCCTCCACGGGTTCACCGGGGCAAAGGAAGACTTCACCGACTGGCTCGACCCGTTGGCCGAGGCGGGCTGGCACGCGGTCGCCCCGGACCAACGGGGACACGGTTCGAGCTCGAAGCCCGACGACGAAGCCGCTTACTCCTTCGAGATCCTCGCCGCAGACGCACTCGCGCTCGCCGACGCCCTCGGCTGGGACAGGTTCGCCCTCCTCGGTCACTCGATGGGCGGCATGGTCGCCCAGTTCGCCGCGCTCGAGTCCGGTGTGCGACTCAGCGGGCTGATCCTGATGGACACCGGACACGGGCCAGTCGACGGCCTCGATCCTGATCTGGTTGCAGTCGCCGGCTCCATCGCGCGGAGCCGCGGCATCGACGCGCTGGCCGACCTCCTCGCCGACCGGGACAGTCCGCTCGACACGCCCTCGAACAGACGGCTCCGCTCCCGACAGCCCGGCTACGCGGAGTTCGGGGACCTCAAGCTCCGTTCGACCTCGCCCGAGCTCTACGCGGCGATGTCGATGTCGATGGCGACCACCGACGACCGGCTCGACGAACTGGCGACCCTGCCGATGGCGCTTCCGGTGCTCGTGCTGGTGGGCGAGGAGGACCGGCCTTTCATCGATCCGTCGATACGGATGGCCGCCGCAACCGGCGGCGCGCTCGAGATCATCCCTGATGCCGGCCACAGCCCGCAGTTCGAGCACCCTGACGCATGGTGGGGTGCCCTCTCCGGGTTCCTCCGCTCCATCAGGACCTGACGACGGACTCACCAAAGGGCGAGGGGAGCGAACATGGATGACGAGTTGCACGGATGGGGCGCCGCGCTCGAGGAGATCTCCCGTCGCAAGGCCGACGCCCGGGCCATGGGCGGTGGGGCACGGCTGGAGCGACAGCGGTCGAGGGGCCGCCTCAACGCCCGCGAGCGACTCGAGCTCCTCTTCGATCCGGGCACGTTCTTCGAGATCGGTGCACTGGTCGGCACGACCGAGGAACCACCCGTCCCCGGCGACGCCCTCGTCGCAGGCGCCGGTCGCATCAACGGACGGCCTGCGGTCGCGGGTGCAGAGGACGTGACCGTTCTCGGGGGCTCGATCGGGAGCGGCGCCGCGGACAAGAGATACCGGCTCTGCCAGGTCGCCAGGCAGGAGCGGGTCCCACTCGTGATGCTGCTCGAGGGGGCGGGCCACCGGGTGAGCGAGACCTCGACCGGTCGCAGGCCGGGTGACCTGATGGGTCTCGCCGAGCTGTCCGGCGTCGTGCCGACGGTCTGCCTGGTCCTCGGCGCGTCGGCCGGACACGGAGCGCTCACCGCGCCGCTCTGCGACTTCGTGGTCATGACCGAGACCGCGTCGATCTTCGCCGCGGGTCCTCCGCTCGTGCGGTCCGCGACCGGCGAAGAGGTCTCGAAGGAGACCCTCGGCGGACCGCCGGTGGCGGTCGACGCCGGCGGCGTCGTGCACAACGTGGTGACCGACGACGAGGCAGCGATCGACCTCGCACGGCGCTACCTCTCCTACTTCCCGATCAACGCGTGGGAGACCCCTCCCCGGCGAGAGGGCGCGGACGCAGGTCGCCGCGCCCTCGACGTGCTCGATCTGATCCCGCCGGACCCGCGTCAGCCGTATCCGATCCGACCGGTGCTCGCCGAGCTCGTCGATGACGCCCTCCTGCTCGATGTCCAGGCCGGCTTCGGGCCGTCGATCGTGACCGCGCTGGCCCATCTCGGCGGTCGGAGCGTCGCCATCGTGGCAAACGACCCGAGCGTGCTGGCCGGCACCATCGACGCGGCCGCGGCGGACAAGGCGGCCCACTTCCTCGACGTGGCGGACGCCTTCGGGCTGCCCTGCATCTTTCTCGCCGACAACCCCGGCGTACTGGCCGGTACCGCCGCCGAACGGAGTGGCATCCTCCGGCACGCCGCACGCCTCTTCGCCGTGCAGCACCGGCTGCAGGTCCCCAAGCTCCACGTCACCGTCCGCAAGGCATTCGGGTTCGGCTCTTCGGTGATGGCCATGAATCCGTTCGACAATCAGACGATCACCCTGGCGTTCCCTTCGATCACCCTCGGTGCAATGCCCGCCTCCTCGGAGGCCAGTGCGATCGCCGACGAGGGCGAGCGGGCCCGGCTCGCCGCCGAGCAGTCGCGGGCGTCGGTGACCTCGGCCGCCCGGCTCTCCTACGACGACGTCATCGACCCCCGCGAGCTCCGCAACGCGTTGCTTGCGGGGTTGAGCCTCGCCGAGGGCCGACTCTCGTCGCCTCGGGGCCCCAGACCGGGTGGCATCCTCCCCTGAAGGAGCGTCACGATCGGCTCAGATCTGCCCGGCCTGCAGCCTCAGCATGTCGGTCGAGCCCGCGCCGTCGACGGCGATCACCTGTCCCGAGATGAATCGTGCCATCGGCGTGCAGAGGAAGAGCGCGAGGAAGGCGATGTCCGAGCCGTGGCCGTGCCTGCCGAGCGGGTTGGTCGGCCGGTCGCTGCTACCAGGCACCGCCTCGGCGAAGCGCCGGACGCCCTCGGTGTTGCTGATCGAGCCGGGCGCGATGGCATTGGCCCGGATGCCGTAGGGACCCCACTCGACCGCGCAGGTCCTGGTCAGCGAGTCGACTCCGGACTTGGCCGCGGCGACGTGGGCCTGGAACGTGACGCCGCGCTGGTCGAACGGCGCGGTGATGTTGACGATGCTGCCGCCGTGGTCCTTCATCCACGCGTCGAACGCGGCGCGGGTCACGTGATAGGTGCCGAGCAGGTCGATGTCGACGATCGCCTTGAACCCGTTCGGTGAGATCCTCGACATCGGAGCCGGAAAGTTGCCGGCAGCGTCGTTGACCACGATGTCCAGCCGACCGCACGTCGCGACCGCCTCCTCGACGACCCGGGCGACCGCTGCCGCGTCACGCACATCGCAGACCCCGAAGCTCGTCTCGATCCCCTCGCGACGGAGCTCGTCGACGGCTGCTTCGAGGTTCTCCTGTTTGCGACTGGCCATCACGATGCGTGCGCCGTGCGCGCCGAGGACCCGGCAGATCTCCTTGCCGATGCCTGTCGCACCTCCGGTGACGAGCGCCACCTGGCCGGTCAGGACGTCCGTGGAGAAGGAGGTGGGTACGACCGGTTCGTCGGTGGATTCCATGCAGTGCTCGCTTTCATCACCAGTGAGGTCGGCTTCGGCGCCCACCCGCCTACCACAGATGCCCGGATCGGAGCGAGGCCCCGCTACCGTGCACGGCGTGTGCCTCCTCGTCGTCGCCTGGCAGACCATCGGTGACTGGCCACTCGTCGTCGGTGCGAATCGCGACGAGTGGCTCGACCGCCCGGCGACCTCGATCACCGTCCTCTGCGACGTCGACCCACGGATCCTCGGCGGCCGTGACGAACGGGCCGGGGGCACCTGGCTGGCGGTCAGCGAACACGGGGTCGTCTGCGGACTGACCAACCGCCCGATGCCCGACGGCCCCGACCCGACCAAGCGCTCACGTGGGCGGCTGCCACTCGTCGCGGCACGGTGCCGCACCGCCGAGGAGGCGGCCGAGACCTTGGTTGCGGAGGTGGGCGCCAACGCCTACAACGCGGCCTGGCTCCTCGTCGGGGACCGGCGCTCGCTCCACTACGTGGCCGTCGAACCCGATGGGACGGCCGACTCGAGACGGCTCGAACCGGGTCTCCACGTGCTCGAGAACGCTCCGCTCGACGAACGCTCGGTGAAGGTCGACCACGTCCGGGCGATGCTCGCCGACGCCGAGGCGCACGGCACTGCGCGCTGGGACGCACTTCACTCTTTGCTCAGGCTCCACACCGATGCCATCCCGCCCGGCGAGATCCCGATGTTCGCGGACGGACGCGAGCGCCTGGCCGCCACACTCGCCCCGTGCGTGCACGCCGACGGCTACGGCACCCGGTCGTCCTCCCTGGTGCGGGTGAGCGCGAATGAGCAGGCGCTCCCGCAGCTGGCGGTCGCGGAGGGACCACCGTGCACCCATCGATTCGTCGACACCGGCGAGCTCTGGAGCTCGGATGCTTGACCCGGTGCACGACCGACCGCAGACTGGCCGCTGGCGAGCAGGAGGCCCAGATCGATGCGACGTCGCGGAACGCTCAGCTTGACGATCGGGGCTGCGGCGATCGTCCTGGCCGCTTGCGGGGGCTCGAGCCAGCCGGCGGGGACCACCACCGGGACGACGTCCTTCAAGTCCCAGGCGAATGCGATCTGCAAATCCATCAACACCCGGATCAGCGCCGTCAGCGTCCCGAACAGCAGCGCCTTGACGGCATCGAACCTTCCGGCATTCGCCAGGTACTTCCAAGAGACGATCCCAATCGCCGAGAAGGGGACTGCAGACCTCCAGGCCCTGACGCCACCGGCAGGCCAGCAAGGTCATCTCGCCGCGCTCGTCAAGGGTGACCAGGCCCAGGTCGCCGACGCACAGGCCGCTGAACAGGCAGCGTCCCGGGGTGACCTCGCCGGCTTCGAGCAGGCAGTCAAGAAGCTGCAGACCGACGGCAGCGCCGGCAACAGCGGAGCGCTCGCGGCCGGGCTCACCGAATGCGCCAGCGCGGGCTGAGGAGCCGCCCCCGCGTGCCCGAACCGCCGTCGATCGAACCAGGCGACACCTCAGGGCTCGCGCCGGCCTCGGCACGGCCTCCGGCCTGGGCGTGGGACTTTCGGCCCTAGGGGGTCGCGGGGGGCCGGCGTACGTTTGGCCCCATGGGACCGCGCGGGGACGTGTCGTTCCTCGACCTCGGGGGTCTGGGGGACGCTGAGCAGACGCTGCGACAAGAAGTGCACCGGGTGGCCGTCGAGGTCCTCCGCCCTGCCAGCCGCGCGCTCGATCGCATGGACCCCGCGGCACGCATCGCCCCGGGCTCACCGTTCTTCGAGGCGATGGCCACGCTCAAGGAGCTCGGCTACCACCGGATCTTCCTCAGCGTCGAGTCCGGTGGGTCCGCGGAGGAGCTCGGAGCCCTCGCCCAGTCGGTCGTGCTCGAAGAGCTGGGCTGGGGCAGCCTCGGGCTCACCACCGCCTTCCTCGTCGACATGCTGCCGGTGATGGGCATCGCCGGCTTCGGCTCCGACGAGCTCAAGCTCGACGTGATGGTGCCCTGGGTCGAGGACCGAACGGGTGCGTACCACGGGTGTTGGGCGATCACCGAGCCCGACCACGGCAGCGACTATCTCGGCTTCCGCGACGACGACTCGGGCACCTTCGGCCGCGCCCAACTGGTCGCCGAGCCCGTCGACGGCGGATGGGTCCTGCGGGGACAGAAGTCGGCGTGGGTCAGCTCCGGTCCGGTCGCCACCCACGCCGCCGTCCACGCGCAAGCCGGGCGGGACGGCGATCTCTCCCACTCCCTTTTCTGCGTCATCGACCTCCGCATGCCCGGGGTCCGCAAGGGACCGCCTGCCGACATGCTCGGCGTGCGCGACGACCCGCAGGGCGAGATCTTCTTCGACGAGGTCTTCGTCCCCGACCGCAATGTGCTCGTCCCACCCGGACCGCTCTACACGACCTTTGCGGACCAGCTGCTCTGTCTCACGAGCTCGGTCATCGCCAACGTCGCGGTCGGGGTCGCGCGGGCCGCGTTCGAAGAGGCGCTGCGTCACTCCCGGACGCGGCTCCAGGGCGGACGACCGCTGACCCAACACAAGAACATCCAGCTCACGCTCTACTCGATGTTCGAGAAGGTCGAATCGGCCCGCACCTACGCCCGGGCGGTCCTCGCCCACACCAACGTCAACCTGCCCGGTCGCAGTGATGACGCGCTGGGCGCGTCGCCACGGCACGCGAGGACCGCCCAGGTGCTCTGCAAGCGGGTGGCCTACGAGGTCGCCCACGACGCCCTGCAGGTCTTCGGTGCCCAGGGGCTCCACCGCGACTCGCTCATCGAGAAGCTCTTCCGCGACGCCCGCTGCCTCATCATCGAGGACGGGACGCTCGAGGTGCTCGCTCTCGACGCCGCACGCGACATCGTCGCCAACTACGAGCACGACACCTACGACCTCGAGGAGATGTTGAGCCGACCGTGAGGAGATCACCATGGCCCAGTTGAAGAGCACACCGCTCGACGCGCCGCTCTACCAGATGAACGCGGAGCGGGGGATCGAATACTGGGGGTGTCGAGCGGTGCTGGCCACGTTCACGGTCACCGGGCATGCGGCCGCGTTGGTCCCCGAGGGCCTCCACCTCGGCGACCCGTCGGTCGGCGCCGTGCTCGTCGCCGACTACGGGGCGAGCACCCTCGGCCCCTACTGCGAGTTCGTCTCTCTGCTCCAGGTCACCGACGACGACGGGATCCCCGGGATGTACATCCCCTACATCTACGTGACCAATGATGCGGCCCTTGCCGCCGGGCGTGAGCTGCTCGGGGCCCCGAAGAAGCTCGCCGACATCTCTGTCGACGTCGACGCCGCAGCGGTCGTCGGCCGGCTCGCCCGGCCATCATCGTGCGCACTCGCCGAAGTCGTCGTCGCACCGTCCGAACGGGTCGACGGAGACGTGCTCGATGCACTCCTTCCGCCCGGCACACCGCTCTACTCGCTCCGCTACCTGCCGGGTCCGTCGGGTGCGACCCAGGTCCACGAGCTCATCAGGTGGAACAGCGACCTCGCGGTCCGCGACGACGCGTTCGGCGACGGGCTGCGCTTCACCGGACCGACCTCGTTGCGGTACCCGTCGCAGACCGAGGTCGACCCGGTCCACCACCTCGAGGTCGACACGCTCCTCGGCGGTGCCTACCTCGAGTTCGACATGCGGCTCACCGCCGGCAGCGTCGTGTGGTCGAAGACGGAGGTCGCCCCACTGGCTCGAAACGTGGTGGCAGCGGTCTGACGGACGCGGTCAGGCCGGCACGGCACCGACGATGTCAGCCACGTGGACGCCGAGCCCCGGCAGCGAGCCGGTGAAGCCCGCGTCGCCGAAGCCGAAGACGCCACCGTCGCGACCGATCAACAGGTAACCGAGCCCGTCGGACGAAGGGACGATTCCCACGATGTCGGAGACCGGCACGCCGAGGGTCGGCAGGTCGCCGTAGTTCGCGGCGTCACCGAAGTTCGAGACCGACCCGTTCGCGCCGACCACCCAGTAGCCCCCGCCGTCCGCGGTGGCCCGGATCGCCACCGCACCGGGAGCTGCGCTGCCCAGCTGGTGTGCGTCGCCGAAGGCGAAGACGCTCCCGTCGGCTCCGACCAGGAGGTAGCCCTGATTGTCGGCGGTGGCTGCGATGCCGGTGACGTCGTTGACGTGGATCCCGAGACCGGGCAGTGAGCCTTCGAAGGGCGCATTGAAGCTGAACACGCCGCCGTCACGGCCGACCAGGAAGTACCCGCTGTCGGTGGAGGTCGGCACGATGCCGACGATGTCCGAGACCGAAACCCCGACTCCGGGCAGCGAGTTCACGAACGGGGCGTCGAAGGCGAAGACCCCGCCGTCAGCGCCCACGAGGTAGTAGCCGGACTTCGTGGCCGAGGGCACGATGCCCGTGATGTCGCTCACGTGGACCCCGACTCCGGGCAGCGAACCGTAGAAGGCACCGCCGAACGAGAACACGCCGCCGTCGGCTCCGACCAGGTCGTAGTTGCTGGCGACCGTCGTGGTCGGTGGAGGAGGTGCGGCCTTCCAGAACCGCACACCCGCGATGAGGGGATAGCCCTCACCGTTGCCTCCCGGCGCGTTGTAGACGATCGAGTGGAGTGCCACGACGTCCCCGGTCCAGCGGGCGTCCCACACCATGCCGTTGCCCGCATAGATGCCCGAGTGGACGTACTGGGTGACGTCCGTGCCCGACCCGAAGAACACCGCATCGCCGGGCAGCAGATTCGCCTCGTTGGTGATGAACTGCTCGCCGACGCTCGGAAAGGCCTGACCGCCGCCGCTCGGCACCAGGTCGCCGGTCCCCTGGTAGACCGCGTACTGGGCGAAGCTCATGCAGTTGAACCCCGGTGCAGAACAGCCCCCGCCGTTGCTCGGCCCGTTGATGCCGCCACCGCTTCCGCAGTAGGGCACGCCGGCCTGCGATGCGGCCGCGGCGACGATCGCGTTCTCCTGGCTGATCGCCGGGACGGACCGACCTCTCGAGGCGGCGACCGCCGGGCCGGCACCCGAGGCCACGGTGACGAGCGAGAGCCCCGCCACCGCCACGGCGGCGACCGCCACTCTCGCCACGGCAGCCATCGCACCCTTGTTCGATCGCATCACGAGCCCCCTCGGCCGGCAGTCGGGCGCGGCTTCGCCATTCGGCTCCCTATCGGCTCAAGGTACCGCCGACTTGAGCCCGGATTCGGCATTTCGTTCCCACGGGATGCCCTCCGGGGCCGGCGAGCCCGGCTGACCGGACCGGACGAACGACCCGGAATGGTCGTTCGGCTCTACCGCCCAGGTGCTCCCAGGATCACAGTGAAACGGCGTGCGTCCGAAGGAGGAAGGAAGATGCGAAGAGCAGTCGGAAGATCCGTCGGTGGGCTGGTGCTCGTGCTGCTTGCGATCGGGGTCGTCTTCATCGTCGGGATGCGGAAGAAGTCTCCGCCGGTGCTCGGCGTCGTCCGGCGCCTCAACCGCTGCCTCACCAATCCGCTCCAGATGAAGTCGGCGGGAACGCCCGGTGCGTACGCGTCCGTGGTACGACACCGCGGCCGGCAAACCGGCTCCACGTATGAGACACCGGTGAAGGCCGAGCCGACCGACGACGGATTCGTGATCGCGATGCCGTACGACACGCAATCGGACTGGGTCAAGAACGTCCTCGCGTCAGGGACGGCGACCATCGTCGACCAAGGCACCACCTACCTCGTCGACCGTCCCGAGGTCGTCCCCATGTACGACGTCGCGGAGTGGTTCCCACCCAAGGACCGACGGCACTTCGACCAGTTCCGGGTCGACCGTGCGCTCCGACTCCGGCGGGTCGACACCGTCCGGCCGGGGGAAGAGGTCGCTCGGTCCGCCTGAGACACCGGCGGTGACGTGGGATGCTCAGCGGGCCTGCCACCGGGGCGGTCGGCCTTCCGCGGCGGCCCGGAGGCCCTCCTTCGCATCCTCGGTGGCGAGCGCCACGATGCGCATGGTCTCACCGAAGCGGACGGCCTCGACCGGCGGGAGGCTCTGGGAGCGGACTGCGACTTCCTTGGTCGCACGAGCCGCCAGCGGGGCGGCTGCGAGCAGCCGATCGGCCAGTGCCCTCGCCTCGCCCATCAACTGCTCGTGCGGCACGACCCAGCCCGCCAGACCGATCTCCTTCGCACGCTCGGCGCCGATCCGCTCGCCTGTGAGGAGGAGCTCCATCGCATACTGCCAGTGGACCCTCTGGGGAAGGCGGATCGCACCCACGATGGTCGGGACGCCGATCCGAACCTCGGGGAAGCCGAACTCCGCCCGATCGCTGGCGATCACGAAGTCGCACCACGAAACCAGCGTGAGCCCATAGCCGAGGCAGTACCCGTTGACTGCCGCGATCACCGGCTTGAAGATCTCCCATCCACTTTCGAACGAGTTGACCGTGGGCTTCTCCCAGAACGTTCCGGCAAACTCGCCCGCCGAACCCTGTCCGTCACGGATGTCTCCTCCTGCGCAGAACGCCGTGCCCGCGCCGGTCACGATGGCCACCCACGCCGAATCGTCGTCGCGGAACCTCGCGAACGCCTGGTTGAGCGCTCGGCGCATCTCGGCGTTGATCGCGTTCAGGGACTCGGGCCGGTTGTAGGTGATCGTGGCAACGTGGCCCTCGAGCTCATAGGTGACGAGCGTGCTCATGCCGAGAGTATGCCCGTGGTCGGATCGCAGCGGTCGCCGATCCCTCCATTCGAGGATCTGTGCACGGTGCAGGACCTCGTCCTGCGCCGAGCGTCTCCGGAAGGGCCGCGTCTGAGAGGGGGTCGCAGGCGCACCAGGTTCGGACGTTCGACCCTGGTAACGGTGAGCGGGTCGGTGCACCCTTGGGCCATGAGGGTAGCGCCCTGCTTCGGCGGGCTTCCCATGCCGGTCCGGACACCGTTCGCCCGTCCGCGTTCGGAGCAGATGAGCGATGCCGATGCCCTGCTCTGGACGCTCGACCGCGATCCGCTGTTGCGGTCGACCATCGTCGCCGTGGTCATGTTGGACCGTGAGCCGCCCTTCGACCAGGTCGTCGAACGGGTGGACGCGCTGTGCCGAGGGACGCACCACTTCCGCTCCGTCGTGGTGCCGTCCCACGTGCCGTGGGGCATGCCGCGTTGGCAAAGCGACCCTCGATTCTCGATCTCCTCCCACCTCCGCCATGTGCGCGCCCCGGTGCCCGGCGACCTGCGAGGGATCCTCGACCTGGCTCAGTCGATGGCCGGAGCCGCCTTCGATCCGGAACGACCCCTCTGGGAGGCCGTGCTGATCGACGGCATGGCCCAGGGACGGGCCGCGTTGATCATCAAAGTCCATCACGCCGTCGTCGACGGCATCGGTGGGCTCCAGGTCCTCGCCGGCATCATGGACCTCGATCGTGAAGGCACGCCGATGCTGGGCAGTCCCGGCGCGGAACCGGCGAGTCAGCGACAAGCGCCCGAGGACCGCGCATCCGGGTTCCTCGCCTCGGCCCCACGCTGCATCGCAGCACTACCAGGCCATCTGCTCTCCTCCGCACGTCGGGTCGCGGGCGACCCGGCAGCGTCGGTCAACCGGTGGGTCGGCACGGTCGCCGACTCGGCGGCCCTGGTGGCCCCATCCCCTGCGCCACTCTCCCCGATCATGCGGAAGCGGGGCCTCAACCGGCACTTCGAGATCGTGGACCTTCCGGCCGAGGCCTTCCGCTGCGCAGCGAAGGGCACTGGGCTGACCCTCAACGATGTCTTCATCTCCGGGCTGCTGCGGGGCCTGTCCCTCTACCATCGTCGCCACCATCGCCCTGCAGCTCGACTGCGTGTGATGATGCCGGTCAGCACGCGCCGACCGGGGGATCCCACGGAGACCAACCGGTTCATTCCTGCCCGTGTGACGATGCCGGACGACCTCAGGCACGCGGAGACCTACCTCGACCAGGTGCCCGAACTGCTCGCGCGGTGGAAGCACACCGGGGCCGTCGGTGTCAGCGACCTCATGACATCCACGCTCCAACGTCTACCGGCACCTGCGGTCGTCCGCATCTTCGCCCTGATGCTGAGGGGCTCCGACCTCACGGCCACGAACGTCCCCGGACCTCCGATGGACGCCTACTTCGCCGGAGCCAAGATCGAGTCCCTGCACGCCTTCGGACCACCGGCAGGGGCGGCGTTGAATGCGGCCCTCGTGACGATGGCCGGTCGCCCGTGTGTGGGTCTCAACATCGATCCGGCCGCCATACCTGACCCGGCCGTCATGACGATGTGCGTCGCTCGGGGGTTCGACGAGGTGATCGCTGCAGCCGAGGGTCGGGGCACTGGACCCGAGGACCGGGGCGAAGAGGACGACGAAGCTCCAGGAAGTGACTTTCTTCCCTCGTCACCAGCCGGTGGGAAGCAGACCATGGAGGGGGCGGGAAGACCCAGAGTGGAAAGGACGCACCATGGCTCAGTCCACGGAACCGAAGACGCAGGTCGAGAAGTTGGTCCTGCGCGCTGAACAAGATCTGCTCGACGCCAGTCGGCAATTGGCAGACGGCGTCAACCGCGAGGCACAACGGTTCGTGCCGCCGGTGACGAGCGACGTCGGGCGCCTGATGGACAGCGTCTTCGACTTCGCCGAGCAGGTCATCAAGGGCCAACGCCAGATGGTCCACGATGTGCTGCAGAACATCAACGAGCAGACGAAGCGGCCGGTCGGGTCGGGGCGACGCGCCCCGCTGCGTGCGGCCAACCGTGGACCTACCAAGACCGCGGCGAAGAAGCCGACGGCCAACAAGACGACGACCCGGAAGGCAGCCGCTTCTCGCGCTCCTGCACGGCCCTAGCGGTCGAGGTGGTCCCTCGATCAGGCGCCGACGCAAGAGGTCGCATGCACCAGGCCTTCCCGCTCGACCGGGTGACCATCCACGGTCATGACATCGGGTTCCGCCGCGGCGGTCAGGGCCCCGTGCTCGTCCTGCTTCACGGGATCGCCGGGAGCTCGCGAAGCTGGGTGCCCGTCATGGAGCTCCTCGACGAGGACTTCACCGTGATCGCCCCGGACCTCATCGGCCATGGTCTCTCGGCCAAGCCGGTCGGGGACTACTCGCTCGGCAGCTTCGCCAACTGGACCCGCGACCTCCTGGACGTGATGAACATCGGGCAGGCCACGATCGTGGGCCAGTCCTTCGGAGGGGGGGTGGCCCTCCAGTTCGCCTACCAGTTCCCCGAGCGATGCGAGCGCCTCGTCCTCATCGATTCGGGAGGATTGGGCCGCGACGTGAACTGGGTGCTCAGGCTGGTCACCCTTCCCGGCTCCGAGGTCGTCATGCCAGTGCTCTTTCCACCGTTCGTCGCACGACTCGGCGACCAGGTGGCCAGGCTCGCGACCCGATTCGGCGTGGACAACGCCACGGCAACTGAGCTGTGGGAGTCGTACCGGTCGCTCACCGACACGGAGACCCGGCGCGCATTCGTCCGCACGATTCGCTCGGTCATCGACCCCGGAGGCCAGACGGTGGGCGCCGGCGACCGGCTGTATCTGGCGGAGCGGATTCCCGTGCTCATCGTGTGGGGCGAACGCGACAGGATCATCCCGGCCTCCCACGCCTACGAGGCCAAACGGGCCATCCCGCACAGCCGCCTCGAGATCCTCCCCGGTGTCGGCCACTTTCCGCAGGTCGAACAGCCTGCGGCGCTGGCAGAGATCGTGCGCGACTTCGTCACGACGACCGGACGCCACACGCATTCGCCGGAGGAAGCCCGCGACCTGCTCCGGCGGGGACCGCCCGCGGCGGAGCGACACGAACGGACGCCGGACGGTGCGCTCCGCCCCGGGCCTGCTCCGCACGACGAGGTCGCCGCATCAGCCGGACGGTCATCGAAAGGATCGCATCCCGCCGAACCTCCGATCTAGGGTCGGCGCGTGGAGCGGGACGAAAGTGGGGAACGATCGCACGGACGGAGCACGGCGCTTCGAGTGGGCATCATCGGTTGTGGCTCGATCGCCCGCGCCCACGCTGCCGCATTCCACTTCCTGGCTGAGGATGGGCTCGTCCAGGTGCAGGCTGCCGCCGATCCCGATCCGGCTGCGGTGGAACAGGTCGACCAGATCGTCGGTGGCATCGTGCGGACCTACCGGAACGGCCAGGCGGTCATCGACGACCCCGAGGTCGACGCGGTCGTACTGATCGCACCGACCCGCTTCCACCGCGAGTACGTGGCCGCCGTCGCTGCCGCCGGAAAGCCGCTCTTCACCGAGAAGCCGCTCGCACCGACCTTCGAGATCGTCCGGGAAGTCGTCGACCTCGTCCGCGCCTCCGGCATCCCGACCCAGGTGGGGTTCCAGTCCCGCTTCCACCCCCTCTTCGCCCGGGCCCGCGCCGCGATCTCCGGTGGGGAGCACGGCAACCCCATGGCCTATCTGCTTCGCGACGACCAGTTCTGGCCGACCGGGAGCGTGGTCCCCGGTCACAGCGACTGGCGCTCACAGCGGGAAGAGGCCGGTGGCGGGGCGCTGCTCGAGCACTCGATCCACTCCTGCGATCTGCTCAACTGGCTGTTCGGACCGGTACGGAGCGTGCATGCCGTCACCCGGGCGGTGTTCGGCTACGACGTCGAGGACGTGGCGGCCCTGGTGATCGAGCACGAGAGCGGGGTCGTCGGCACGCTGCTCACCGTGTTCAACGGCGTCCGCCATCGCGAGGAGCGGCGGCTCGAGGTCTTCCTCGAACAGGCCACGATGGAGCTGACGAGCGACTTCGTCGTCGGCGCCCCCGAGGACTCGCTGCTCATCCATCGTTCCGATGAACCCGAGGCCGAACGGATGGATGTCGACCAACTCCGACGGGAAGCCTGGGTGGATCAGGGGCTCGATCCCGACCGGCAGGTCTTCGTCTACCAGTACCTCGCGCACCGCGCCTTCGCGCATGCACTGCGGACCGGCGAGGCACCTGACCCCGGCATCACCGACGCACTCCGTGCGCACCAGCTGGTCGAGGCCGCGTACCGGAGCTCCGAACGACATGCGCCGGTGGACCTCGCCGAGTTCGGGGAGTGAAGCGGACGCCAGCGCCACGCCAGCGCCAGAGGGCCCGGTGGCACCCGCTGCCCGCCCCCGACGTCAACTGCAAGATCGGCACTACGTGACCGGAGGGGCCGACTGGGGTTGCTGGAGGGCGACGGCATCGCGCCCGGCGCGCTTCACCTTGTAGAGCGCGAAGTCGGCGTCGTCCAACATCCGCTCAGACGTCGGCGTGGTTCGGTCGATGCCGCTCACCCCGATACTCAAGGTGACGGGAACCTCGACCAACGCCGGGAGCTCGCTCCGGATGCTCTCGGCGAGGAGCACGGCATCTTCCGGCTCGGTCTCCGGTAGGAGCACGGCGAACTCATCTCCCCCGATCCGACCGACGAGATCGATGGCCCGCACGCGAGAACGAATGGCAGATCCGACGGCCGCCAGCGTGTTGTCCCCGACGAGGTGGCCATAGGTGTCGTTGATGCGCTTGAAGTTGTCCACGTCGACGAGCATGAGACTCAATGGTCCGAGGTGACGCTGCGCTCGAGCGATCTCCACTTGTAGGTGCTCGTGAAGTACCCGGTGGACAACGCACCCGGTGAGCCCGTCGGTCGATCCCAGCGTGACGATCTCCGCAAGCAAGTGCTGCTCGTGGCGCTCGCGCCGCAGTCGATTCACAGCAGCGGTCACGCACAACACGGAGGCGCCTGCCAATGCCGCGAGCAACATCGCAACGGCCCCCTCCGACATCTTGGAGCCTGTGGAGTCGTTCGTGAGAATTGCGGCGGAAGCAAGCGTCGACGCCCCACAGAGGAGTGCCTGGCTCGGCGTGAACGCGAGCGCGGCAAAGCTGATGGGGAGGAACAGCAAGATGACGACTGGACTGTTCATCCCACCGTCGAGCACGGCGAACCCGGCGATCGCGAACGAGGCGAGGACCGTCCAGGTGACCGAGAACCGGACTCGCCAGTGGCTGGCTGCGAGTCTCGTCACGAAGAGGAGATTTCCGAGCGCGAAGAGCAGCCACGCGATCGCCATGCCGTACAGGATCGGCCGATGCCGGCCATGCGGCGTGAGGCCCAGATACACGAGGATGGCGACCGCTTCGCCGAGGAAGACGCCGAATCCGATCTGGATGTGGGTGCGCCAGTAGAGTTCAGCGTGATCGCTCGCCGGTCCGGCCCGTTGCTCGACATCGTTGTCTCGGTCGACTTGGTCGACTCGGTCGACTCGCTTGTCTCGGTCGCCCTGCGTCCGTCGAACCTCCGCTGGCACGCTCACCTCAGAGTCCCTCGCGGTGGACGGAGCACGGTCGGGTCAACTGCCACTTCGGGGCCGTTCGCCGTTCGACGTCGCTCTCAAGCGCAAGATGGCAGCCCACCAGTGAATAATCGGCATCCGCAGGAGCGAACCGAAGGGCCCACTTGCACCCACGATGGCCAGCCCCGTGACCAGGGAGTTCACCCGCGTCACGGCCCCGATTCCCGCCGCGCCACCAGTCAAGCGCGCGAGCTGTGGCACGGCTCAGGTCGCCGTTCCTCCGGCAGCCGGACCGGACATCTACCTCCGGATGATCCGTGCACGGCGCTTCGGGGCGACGTCAAGGTTGGGAAGTTCGGAAACGTGAGAATCCGAATTGACGCCGCAACATGTGACAGTTGCCTTGCCCAAAGGCGGTCGTACGTTGCAAGCAAGCTCACGTTGTTTCGGTCGGAGAGGCACCGTCGAGACCGAGCCCGATCGGGCTCGGTCATCACCAGCGCAACGAGCGACTCCGGGCGAGAGTGCAGCACCGCCGGCGCCACTGAGCGCACTGCCGAACCTGCGGACGAGCGATTCGGCGATCACCGTGGCATAGGGTTCGGTGCATGGACGTCTCGAACTACCGCTACTCCGAGAGCATCGACATCGACCGACCCCCCGTCGAGGTCTACGGGATCGTCTCCGAGGTGGGCCGAGTCGGCGAACTCAGCCCGGTGTGTCAGCACGGGACCTGGGACGATGCGGCCGAGGCAGGCGAGGAAGGTGCCTGGTTCACCGGGCACAACGCCATCGGCGACTTCGGCTGGGACACCCGTTGCAAAGTCGTCGTCGCCGAGCCCGGTCGAGAGTTCACCTTCGTCAACTTCGGGCCGGACGGCGATGTGGAACTCGTGCGCTGGAGCTACGTCTTCGAGGAGCAGGCCGGGGGCACGGCCGTGACCGAAACCTGGCAGCTGCTACCCGCCTATCCTGGCTTCGTCAGCGCCGGCGATGAAAGCATCGACGTCTCGGCAAGGATCGACGGGATGGCACAGATGGCCCGCGAGGGCATCGCCGCGACGCTCTCCAACCTCAAGCGCATCGCCGAGACCTGACGCACGTCGGGGTGCCATTCGCTCGGCAGTCTCACCCCGAACGTGCGACATTCACACCCGACCACCACCCAGCAGGACAGTTCGTCCGTCAGCTTTGGCTCTCCCTGCCCAAACGAGGGCCGTTCGGAGGGCCACACCGGCCCTGCCGGTCGGCTGTTCTGGGGCGAGTTCGCCTCTCGACTTCGGCTCCGCGGTGAGGACCACGCCTTCGTTGCGGCGTTCGGGTTTCTCAGTCTGACGACGGGTGCGAGCATCGCTCCACCCCTGCTGGAGTGTCAGCGCTTCGGCGCGACGGATCCGGCAAGTGAATCCGCCAGTACATCGATGCCGCCCTCGCGATTGATCTCGGCGACGAACCTGTCGAGCGCTATCTGATCGGTCAGATCGACGCCTCGTTGCTGCATGGCGAGGGCCATGGTCTTCGCGGGTCCCCACACCTCGGGCTGTTGGGAGAGCTCGATCATCTCCGGTGCGCATTCGTAGGCCGCTTCCGTCGCTTCGCGAATTGCAGCTGCTGGAAGGTTGCGTTGCCGACCCACGAACCGAATCCACGCCGCCAGGACGTCGGGAAGCAGGGTGAAGGCGTCGCCGTCCATGGCGATCTTGCGGGGCGCCCAGTCGAGGCAGAACATCTCCACCATTATCGGGCTGAATCGAAGCGGCGTGCCGACGACGTAGTCGAGCGAGAACGTCAGTATCTGATGCGATAGGTGTTCGATCGTTTCTTGCTCGTCGCCGTCACCATTGCGCCCGACGAGCCCGATGGTCTCGTCGGAGTCGAAGAACTCCGAAAGGAGCTTGTCCCTCTCGTGTTCGCTTACCTCCGGTGGAGTCGGCACCTTCCCGTTCTTGGGCAGCATGGCGAGGCGAGCCATAACGAGGGCTTGGAAACGGTTGACGTCCTCACTCGAGGGCGGATCCACGTACCTGTCTGTCATCGCCAACGCCTCCCGCCAGCGAGCGGCTGCCTCCTCGAGTTTGATCTCGCGGTATGACAGTTCGACGTCGCAGGCATGGTTCTTCTGCAGCTCGGCCAGCACTTGGTCGATGCCGGCCGGCACCACGAAGGCGTCCTTTGCCATCGCTCCCAGATTGTGGTCGACGTAGAGACCGACGGTGCTCGGTGCCCCGGGGCCTTCGAACCCGACCATCACCGACACGCCGTCGTCGTCGATGGGGTCGAAGGAGAGCCAAGCTGCGCTTGGCTCCCACACCCCAAAGACTCCAGCCCATGGCCGCTCGGGTACGCCTTGGGCGACCAGACGGTCGGCCGCGCGTCGAGCCGCCGGCCCGTAGGGAGCAGGGGCGACGCCACCGAGCGCACGAAGGACCATGAGCGCCCCGGGGGTTGCCCGTCTTTCGGCGTAGGTAATCAGCCCCCCGGCGAACACCTCGAGCGCGTCCATGCCGACGAGCTCGGACTTGGCCCAGATCGACCACATCTGTGACGCCCAAATCTCGACGGCGACCGGAGGCAGGTCGGCGACCAGGTCGTGCGCAGCCCCGCGGAGGATCCTCTCGAAGATCCCCTCGAGCCCCGCCTGCTCAGGAGGTGTCAACCTCCCGACACGAGCACCCCCCTTCGGGGTAACCCGGCTGCCCTTCTTCCTTCGGTGTCCACCCACGACGCGACCTCCTCCTGAGCCCATGGCACACCGTATGAGCTGTGCGTCTACGTTGCCGGGATGCGGGCTGGACTGGCGCTCCACGATCCCGACCTGGGAGGACGCACATGGAGACGCTCCACATTGTGCTTGTACTGCCAATGGGAGTACACTCGTCGCATGACTGAGACTCGCTCCGACCGTCTCCAGCTCAGGGTCACCCCTCAGCAACGGGAGGTGATCGAATCGGCGGCCGAATCCCAGCATGAGACGATCACCGACTACGTGGTCCGTCATGCCGTGAGCGCTGCCAAGGAGGACCTGGCCGACCGACGGTACTTCGCTGTCGGTGACGCCGCCTGGGTGGAGTTCAACGCCCTGTTGGAACGCCCGCCAGCCCACAAGCCAAGGCTCGAAAAGCTGCTTTCCCAGCGTGCGCCCTGGACCGACTGAGTGCCGGACGGGGGGTGGCGGCGGCCGGAGCCGCTGACACCGGCTCACGTCGTCACAGGCTTCTCGTGTGGCAAGCCGGAGCTCGACCAATGGCTGGCAAACCGAGCCATCCCGAATCAGCTTTCCGGGGCTACGAAAACCCACGTTGTCATCGAGGACGGTCAAGTGATCGGCTTCTACTCGCTGGCCACCGGGGCGGTGGCGCACAGTGATGTCCGGAGGAAGGCCCGACGCAACATGCCGGACCCGATCCCAATCGTGATCCTGGCCCGTATGGCGGTGGACGAAAAGCACCGGGGCCGAGGCCTCGGTGCGGCTTTGCTCCAATCGGCAATAGCAACCACCCTTGCCGCCGCTGAGACCATTGGCATCGCCTGTCTCCTCGTCCACGCCAAAGACGACGACGCGCGGAACTTCTATCTTCACTTCGACTTCGAACCATCGCCCACAGATCCGCTCCACCTGATCCTTCGTTTGGTGGACGTCACCGGGTAGGAGGCCTCGGTCACAGGCCGACAATGGACTTCACGGGTGCCGGATCCGTTTGAAACCGGCGACTGGCGGTCGGCTGAGCCGCTCGACCGGAAACGCGCTCGCTCCAGGACTGATCAGCTGGCGAAATCTCAGGTCCACGGTGTTCGGAACTGTTCGTGCGACAGCCTCTGATCACCAGGAATAGCGCCCCATCAATTTCGCGTCCCCGGCCTCCCACAATGCGAACTACGAGCCGGTTGTTGAAGGACCGGCGATCTCGCTGGCCCCACGCCATGCGAAGGTCCGTCGTGAGGGGTACGCCAAGTGAGTGCCGTCGTTCACCCCGGCGTCGGGGTTGCCACTACGCCCGCCAGCAGGGTCGCCAGTCCTGAAAGGACCGGGTCGGGGGACCAGTACTTCCAGCGTGCGGCCGGTCTCACTCCGCCAGTCGCGAACCCCGACTCATTGGGGTGGTTGGTATGAAAACTGCTTCTCGACCAAAGGTCGACGGCCGGATGGTCATGGCGGTGGCCCATCGTCTGACCGAGCGGGATCGATCCATCCTCACCATGATTTATCGCCATCGCGTCTTCACCACGGACCAGCTGGCCGAGATGTTCTTCGACAACATCAACACCGCACAGCATCGGTTGACCACGCTCTACCAACTCCGCTTGGTGGAGCGGTTCCAGCCATCGACCGGCGCTATGTGTCCCAGCCGTACCACTACGTGCTTGACCAGCTCGGCGCCATGGTGGCCGCAGCCGAAGCCGACCGGGACCCCGACAAGACGAACTGGCAGCAGGAGAAGACCCTCGCCATCGGGCGCAGCCAGCGCCTCGCCCACGTGGTCGGCACCAACGGCTTCTTCAGCGCCCTGTTGGCCGAAGGCCGACGGCGGGACAACTGCGCCCTGTCACTGTGGTGGTCGGAGCGCTACTGCGCTTCCAACTTCAACGAGATTGCCCGGCCCGACGGGCTCGGGGTCTGGGAAGAAGGCGGCGCCCAGCTCACCTTCTGCCTCGAATACGACCGGTCAACCGAGACCCTCGAGCGCCTGGAGAAGAAGCTCAAGAGTTACGAGGAACTCCAGATCGCCAGTGGCTACGCCTACTGGATCTGTTCGGCTTCGGGCACCCCCGCCGAGAAGCCGGTGCCCGAAGGGCCCTGGCAGAAGCCACCGTCCCGGTGGCCACGGCGGCCCTGGGGCCAACACAGCGGCCGAACGGGGCGATCTGGGCGCCCATCGGCTGCGACGGATGCCGGATGCGTCTGGCCGAACTGGCCGGCGTGCCGCATCCGCCAGAGTCCTACCGGCGGATCGAGGAGACCCAGGAGCATCGGCGCCGTACTGACGATCAGAGGCGTCGAGATCACCTCGGCCGGTACAATGAGGCGTGATTCTCGATCAGAGGGCTGCCGGACGTGCGCATGCTCAAGGAGGAGGCGCCTATCCAATGCCGTGCCTGTGGGCGACATCCCATACAGGGCTACGCAGAGAGGGAAGTGAACCATGGCAGGCAAGACCCAAGAAGCTGAATTTCAGGCGAGCGCTGGACGGGTGTGGGTTGCCCTGGTGACGGCGATCGGCGAACTTGGTTTTACCACACTGTCGTCTGACAAGACGTCGGGGCTACTTTCATTCAACACCGGCCGTTCAATGAAGAGCTGGGCGGGTCAGGATCTCAATGCAACCGTCCTCTCAACTGGTGAAGGACAAAGCCGAATTGTGATTGGCGGCACCATCGCTCGAACCCAAGCTTTCGGCGGCTCTCAACTCGCCTCTTGGGGTGAGAAGAAGAAGCTTGCCGTCAAGGTGCTCGACAGGGTACGAGAGTCCCTGCCATCCATTCCAGAGGCTGCCGATGATGCCACCGCTCACGACAATGGAGTCGGAATCGGCACTGAACTTGCTCATTTGGCATCGTTACATCAGAGCGGTGCCATCAGCGACGAGGAGTTTGCTTCGGCCAAGCGGCGGTTGCTGTCCACCTGACCGTGGTGCATCTCCGCAACCAAGACGCTTTTACAATGACGAGTTATCGGATGTTCCAAATTGGATCGCCTTCAAAATGAGAACGCACTGCCGGTAAGCTGGGGTGCTGTTCCCATTCAGCTCCATAGAAAGAGTGTGACCTATATGCGAAAGTTGACGATTATCGAGAAGGACGGCGGATGGACATACCATCTCAGTGATCTCAGCGGCAACACAGAAGAAGGCCCTACTTACGAAAGTGAAGATGCCGCCCGGAGAGCAGGTGAAGACCACAACGTGGGAACCTGGTGAACAAATCGTAGGTCTCCGTATCTCCCTGGGCGCACTCGACGCGTCGTTGGCTCGTTGTCACTCGGAGGTCTGGTTACACAACGCCAGTCGGATGGGGCTTTGCGGTTGGTCAGGTCGAAACCGGTGAGATCTCAGAATGCGGCACAGAGCTTATCGATGACCTTGCGACTAGCAACCCCCCGACATCTTGTCCTCTGCCCTGGATATCAAGACGAGCGGTACTGTCGGTTGGTCCCGAGAGAACCGATACCCTGAGCCGAACGGGATTGAGTCCGTAGCGGGTCTTGAAAATCAGATAGCGAGCCGCGTCGCTCGCCTCCTCAACCTTTCCAATCGTCGAAGCCACCGAACGCAGTTTGGCCCAAGCCTCCTCCGTCGTCATCTGCAGCTCCACCGTTTTTGCTGACATGCGACGATCGTACTCTGAGTCGCTTGCCCCCTGACCTGATGTCTGGCTGGTGCAGGCATATTTCGCGAGCACGAGCCGCAGCAGGTCAGCTCTTTGGCCCCAACCCGGCATTGATGACGCGAGCCGCCTGCGCTGGGCTGAGCATCGCGGAGCAGCGGCGAAGAGCGCCTCGTATGCGGAGGCGTAGTCGGTACGTCACCGGACTCAAGGGCGTCAAAGACCATAGAGCGAGTCTCTGCGTTCACCACCGCCAGAGCCTCCAGTCTGCCGACGACTTCGGTGAATGCCTCGGATGCGTCGGCGACATGGTGGCCTCGTGAGCGCTGGGGATCACCGATGGCCCTCGCCATGAGCCGAGCCTCATACGCCCGCTGGCGGCACGATGGTTTGCAGTAGCGAGCTACAGGTCCCCGACTCCCTCGCTGTGGAAGCGCTCGGCCGCACCACTCACACGTTCGCGAATCACTTGTCACGTGACGTATTATTGCCTACTCCACAGGTCCCCCGCGACCGGGGTAGCCGCCCCCGGCTCGGTCGATGTGGGCAGCTTGAAGTGGGCGCAATGGCCATGTCCCAAGATTTCTCAGAAATCTTCGCCAGACCCCTTGACTTCATGACGCGATGGAGCGTCAATGTCGGGCGGCGCGCTCCGGTCGTGGGCTACCCATGGCTACCAACCACCCGATTCACCGTCACACCGGCCACCCGGCCGCGTCCTCGTCGCGCCAACAAACGTGTCGCAAACGACCGGTCGTGCTGTTGTCCCCTCGTCATGTCGAGCTGGACAACGCCCACGAGCAGGCTGCCCTCGCGGCATTGGCCGACCTGTTGGCCCCATACCTGGAGCGTCCCACAACAAGCGAGGAGGACTGCGCTTGATTCTCCACGCGCAGCGGAGGTCTGCTCCGCCAGATGACCTCCTTCCCAGCGAAAGGAACGTGCCTATGAGAATGGCCACCTACACCCGCATCTCGACTGACGAGGACCATCAGCCCTACTCCCTCGAAGCTCAGGCCGAACGGCTGGGCAACTACGTGGCCAGCCAGGACGGTTGGGAACTGGTGCGGAAGTTCACCGACCAGGCCTCGGGCGCGACGACCGAACGGCCGGGCCTTCAGCGGGCGCTGTCCGAGGCCAAGGCCCATCGGTTCGACATGTTGCTCGTCTATCGAGTGGACCGCTATGCCGGTTCGGTGCGGGCTGGCCCAACTACTGGAAGAGCTGACCCGGCCGGGGTCGGCTTCCGCTCGGCGACAGAACCTTTCGACACACCACGCCGGCGGGCGAATGATGGTCCAGATGCTCGGGGTCTTCGCCGAGTTCGAGCGCGCCACGATGGTCGACCGCGTTGATCGCGGGCATGGAGCGCAAGGCCGCGCGCGGCGAGTGGCTCGGCGGGTCGCGGCCCTTCGGCTACGGTCCCTGATCCGGCCACCGGGTTCTTGGTACCCTCTGGAGGAGCGAGGCGCCCCTGGTGCCGCTCATCTTCGACCGTTACGCACATAGCCGCGAGGGGCGTCGCTCGGTGGCCAACTGGCTGAACGAGGCCGGGCACCGCACCAAGAGCGGGCCAGCCCTGGAGCCACACTTCGGTGCTGACCCTGCTGCGCAATCCGGTCTACGTCGGCCAGGTCTACTTCCGTGTGGAGCGGCGACCCTGCACCCCACACCAGCACCTGGTGGAGGCGCAAAGCTGTTCGAACGGGTCCAGGCCATGCTGACTCGAACGCGGGGAGGACTACTCCAAACGTGCTTCAGCGACGTCGGACTACCTCTTGGCCGGGTTGATCATCTGCGAGCGCTGCGGGAAGCGATTCGTCGGGAACTCCGCTGTCGGGAACCGCTACCGGTACCGCTACTACACGTGCGGGACGTGCTAGTGTTATGGCACCAAGCACTGCAACGCCGAGCGGCTCCCCGCCGACGAGA